>NZ_BAABYQ010000001.1:585000-1770000 GCF_042846925.1 Dialister sp. i34-0019-2H8 | reverse complement strand
GCCGGTATGAGTATCGAAAAGAAAGGTGAGAATCCTTTCCACCGAAAGCCCGAGGGTTCCTGAGCAACGATCGTCGTCTCAGGGTAAGTCGGGACCTAAGCCGAGGCGGAGACGCATAGGCGATGGACAACAGGTTGAAATTCCTGTACCGGATACAATCGTTTGAGCGATGGAGCGACGCAGAAAGGCATATGATCGCGCGACTGGAAGAGCGCGTCCAAGTGCGTATGTTGAATCGGAGGCAAATCCCTGATTCTAAAAGCAGAGACACGATGGGGAGTTATACGAAAGTATGACGAACTCATAGATCCTACACTGCCAAGAAAAACTTCTAGTGAGAAAGTATCCGCCCGTACCGTAAACCGACACAGGTAGGCGGGGAGAGAATCCTAAGGTGCGCGGGAAAACCCTCGTTAAGGAACTCGGCAAATTGCATCCGTAACTTAGGGAGAAGGATGACCTTAAGTAAGCGAAAGGGAGAAACCCCTGGAACAGAACAAGGTGGCAGAAAAGAGGCCCAAGCAACTGTTTACCAAAAACACAGGTGCCTGCGAAAGCGAAAGCTGAAGTATAGGTGCTGACGCCTGCCCGGTGCTGGAAGGTTAAGGAGAGATGTCAGAGCAATCGAAGCATTGAACTGAAGCCCCAGTGAACGGCGGCCGTAACTATAACGGTCCTAAGGTAGCGAAATTCCTTGTCGGGTAAGTTCCGACCCGCATGAAAGGCGTAATGATTTGGGCACTGTCTCAACGAGGGGCCCGGTGAAATTGAAATACCTGTGAAGATGCAGGTTACCCGCGACTGGACAGAAAGACCCCATGGAGCTTCACTGCAGCTTGAGATTGAATCTCGGTGATGCATGCACAGGATAGGTGGGAGACTTTGAAGTATGGGCTTTGGCTTATACTGAGTCGATGTTGGGATACCACCCTTGTATTGCTGAGATTCTAACACGGAGGCTAACAACCTCGTGGACCATCTCAGGTAGGCGGTTTGACTGGGGCGGTCGCCTCCGAAAGAGTAACGGAGGCGCCCAAAGGTTCCCTCAGGTCGGACAGAAACCGACCGAAGAGTGCAAAGGCAGAAGGGAGCTTGACTGCGAGACAGACAAGTCGAGCAGAGACGAAAGTCGGGCTTAGTGATCCGGTGGTACTGTGTGGAAAGGCCATCGCTCAACGGATAAAAGCTACCCTGGGGATAACAGGCTAATCTCTCCCAAGAGTTCATATCGACGGGGAGGTTTGGCACCTCGATGTCGGCTCATCACATCCTGGAGCTGGAGTAGGTTCCAAGGGTTGGGCTGTTCGCCCATTAAAGTGGTACGCGAGCTGGGTTCAAAACGTCGTGAGACAGTTTGGTTCATATCCATCGCGGGCGCAAGAAGTTTGAGGGAGGCTGCTCCTAGTACGAGAGGACCGGAGTGGACGGATCAACGGTGTACCAGTTGTCACGCCAGTGGCACGGCTGGAAAGCCGCATCCGGAAAGGATAAACGCTGAAAGCATCTAAGCGTGAAGCCCGTCCCGAGATGAGACTTCTCATCAGCAATGAGTAAGACCCCTTAAAGACGATGAGGTTGATAGGCTGTGAGTGGAAGGCCCGTAAGGGTTGGAGCGACGCAGTACTAATAGGTCGAGGTCTTAACTTGAATTTCACAAGCGCGACCAAGTGGCGGAAGCCCTTCGGAAAACTTTTCTTCTATATAGTTTTGAGAGAACAGACACTCTCAACGATTCAGTGGCGATAGCTATGAGGATACACCCGTACCCATGCCGAACACGGTAGTTAAGCTCACAAACGCCGAAAGTACTTGGCTGGAAGCGGCCCGGGAGGATAGGAAGCTGCTGATTAACTAAAAAGGATCAATCATGTGAATGGTTGGTCCTTTTTACTTTGTCTTACATTCTTGGTTGGCTGGAATCGCCGGGAGGAACAAGCCGCTGATTAATATGAAAGCACATCTGCAAATCTGCATACGAAAGCACCCGAGCGCCGCCTTTTTTTATTGGGCGATGCCCGAAAGTGGTATTCAAGTCACGGGTTACCAGTCATAACAACGATATGAGTAGCCCCTTAGAGAAGGGGCGCGCCAAAGGCGCAGGATAGAGTGCCTCGAAGAGGCACAACTCTACGCAGCGGTATGAAAAACTATGTGAGACTATCCGTTTCCCTTAAACGTCATCCCGACCGAAGTGGAGGGATCTTTTTTGCAGACCGGTAAACCGTGAGCGAGGGAAAGGCGAAAAAGGAGGCACCAAGGTGTCGTTTGAGTGAGGGCGCATGTGTGCATATGGCGGCAGTGCAATAAAGATCCCTCGGCTGCGCTCGGGATGACGGTACTTGGGGAGCGGATAGATTCACAAGGGCGGCTTCGCCGCCTTTTTTAGAGGATGGTAATCTCGTATCGCAGCCTTCCCCTCGAGGGGAAGGTGCCCCGCAGGGGCGGATAGGGTGACTATGGTATGAAAGACAGAAGGTCGCATAGGGGAAAGAGAGGCGCATTTGTGCTGCTTGCGAAAGCACCTGAGCGCCGCCTTTTTTTATTGGGCGATGCCCGAAAGTGGTATTCAAGTCACGGGTTGCCAGTCATAACAACGATATGAGTAGCCCCTTAGAGAAGGGGCGCGCCAAAGGCGCAGGATAGAGTGCCTCGAAGAGACGCAAGTCCCTCGCAACAGGGGGGAACGCGTCTGGCGAAAGTTGCATACGTAGGGAGCTGTATGAAAGACGATGCGGGGTGATCCCCTTCCGTGTGTCATTTCGAGCGATAGCGAGACATCTTTTTCGCTCACCGTGAAACGGTGTATGCGTGTGAATGAAAATGGGAAACCTGTCTTCCGTGGATTGGGCGTATGGATGGGGAATTCATATTTCCCATTGCTGCATTTCTATGAACCTGCTAGAGTATAGCTATATAATGATTTCGTCATTCAGGAAGGAGACTCTTTATGGAGCTGATGAACCGGATCCGAGAGCGTGTCGTGGCGTGGCAGAAGAAGCGGGTGCGGACGGTCGTATTTCCTTTGGCGGGGAAGCTCTGCGCTGTGGAGACGGTAGAAGGAAAGCGACTGGGACAGTGGCAGGCGGACTACGATGGTGATACGCCAAATTTGAAAGAGTGTTTCCTCTCACTGAAGGCTGCCGGACTTCGAGGGAAGAAGCTCTGGCTTTTGGTGAATGCAGAGTCGCTTCGATGGAGCAGGAAAAGATATCCGCAGATGACGGAGGAGGAATTTGCTGAATCGATGGAGTGGGAGGCAGATCGCGTCTTTCATACCGAGGAAGCGATCGCCATGGGGCATCGTGTGCTCTCTCATGATGAAGAGGGCTGGGAAGCACTCTTGCATGCATTGCCGCGCGTGGATCTCGGGGCTTGGGAGATAGGAGCGCATGAGGCGGGGCTTACCATCACCCGTGCCTTTCCTGTGACGGATATTCCTTTGCAAGAGGGAGCGCACTTTATTCTATATATGCGCCGCCGTTCGGCGATGCTTCTTTTCCGCAGCGGGGATCTCTGGGAGAGCCGCATCCTGCATCTGGCAGATGAGGGCAAGGCTTCGCTGTTCATAGAGCGGCAGATGGATCTGTATGGGATGTCTTCTCTTCCATGTTTTCTGGTTCCGCTGGAGAGCTGTGGGACTAAGGAGCGGACAGCATGGCTTTCTTACCTGGAAAAGGAGCTGACTCTTCTTGCGGCAGAAGGGACAGAGGACGAGGGGAGCAAGGCAGTCACGCTCGAAACGGAGCATCTGGAGGAAGGCGGATACTGGGATGATGCTATGCGTGTGGTGCTTGCTGTAAGTCATGCGGGGACGGCATTGCCTCTTCTCATGGGAGAGCGTCCTTTTCTGACGGAGGAGAATCGAAAGCTTCGCATCGCGCAGGGAGCATGTGCGCTCGGCGTAGCCTTTTTCCTCTTTTCCTGTGCATCCTTTCTTTCGGCTTATCGGGAGGATAAGGCGCAGCTGGCGGAGAATGAGGCGCTGTTTCCAATGAAAGTGAAGAGGGCGGAGATGAAAAAGGCGAGTGAGGAGGAAGAAGCTCTGCTTGCGATGCTAAAGGAAGAGGAGGCCAAAGATCCGCACTGGGAGCAGCGTCTGGTATTGCTTGCTGATGGTATGCCGCAAGGTGTCGTGCTATCGGAGATCTCCGCAGAGGGAGAGGATGTCCTTTTGAAAGGGACTTCACAGAAGACGACCGATCTTTCGAATTTCACAGGCCATCTCACGCGAGCGTGGGGCGGCCTCACGGAGCTGAAGAGTCGGAAGAAGAATACACGCACGGGGCTCTTTGAGTTTACCGTCCGCTGGAAAAAGGAAACGACGAGGAAGTCGCCGTAGGTATTGCTTTTATCAATAATGGCAGAAGACGGAGGCGTGGGCAAAAGTGATTTGCACATGCGCGAAGTTTTTTTGAAAATGGTCATATAGGCTGGCTGCAACTGATAGGTGCCTTTTGTGTGGCAGGATATCATGCAGGGATCCCAGACTTGGGAAGCAAGGTGGATTGTGCCGGGACATCTACATTGAATGGACGAATGAAAAAGTGTATCCCCTTGATCAGACATCCGTAGCGATATCTGATCGATAGTACGTGTCTGGACGTAGATCATCTGAATACATTATCTTACTGCGATTGGCGGAAGGTATGCGGTTCAATATTCAAGAAAACGCGATGACTGAAATCGCGCTTTTTTATTGCACAAACCCGCTCTAAGACGGTATAATAATAAATAACTGTAGGCTGAGAGAGTATGGCTTTGTGGTATCCGAGACGCTATGTCAGAGAAGATTTTGAGAGAGTGTCTGGTACTCGCAGTTCAACTTCTGTAGTGAAACTGATTTCCTATAAGGAGGGCATGATGATGAAAATGAAAAGACTGGCGGTCTGTGCACTGGCGGCGGCGATGATCGGTGCAGGCGCATTGACGCAGGTATCGGCTTTCAATCTGGGCAGTGTCCTTGGCGGTGTGGTCAAGGTCGGCGGTATTGCGATACTGGTCGATAAATATGGCGCTTCTATCAATAGCGCGATCAATTCGGTCATGATGAAAGAAGGCGCCGGCACGAATTACGCCACAAAGGTGGTGCCGATCGTCAGCATTGGAAATAAAGGATATATCGGGGCCGCGCAGGTCATCGGCGATGCCGATCAGGTAGAGAAGGTGAAGGCGGTCGGGCAGCTGGAGATCAGCTGGAATGACAAGCTGTTCCGTATCAAGGGGCTCATCCCGATGGATAGTGTGAATCCGACCTCGTTCTCCCGTGTTCAGGGCGTTGGCGTGTCGGCAGTGATCGATGTTCGGGTGTGATGGGCGCTGGAAAAGACAGGGAGACCAAGCGGCTTTTGGATGGGAGGATCCGTTTTTCCATAGTCCTTCGGACATAGCCCTGTCTTCATAAGAAGAAGCGGTCACCTGAACCATGAACTTTTACTATTTGATTATTTTCGGAGGAATATATGAGAAAAGCATTACTGGCAGCAGGATTGGCTGCATTGATGGCGATGCCTGTCATGGCAGAGGATGTGGCAACGCTGGCGGAAAAGATCGACCGTGTAGATGAAGTCCTCTATGGTTCGGTGCAGAGCGGGTCTCTCATCGGCCGTGCGGATCAGGCGGATAATGTGATCTACGGCGTGGGGAATACATCGGCCAGCGGACTTGATCATCGTATCGACAATCTGTATGCGGATGTGGTGAGAAATGACAACGATCGCACTCCGGCGATTTCGAACCGTATGAATGCGATGGAATACTATCTGACGGATGAGATCAGCACGGATAATCTGACGGTCCGCATGGATAATCTGGAAAAAGCGGTGCTGGGCGAAGCGAAGAAGGGGGCTTTGGATGAACGTATGCAGAGCCTGGAGCAGGCAGTCTATGGAGACCAGCACTATGAAATGAAGACGGTCCAGCTGCCGGCGGATACGGTCTTCAAAGTGGCACTGAATGATGATGTGGGCAGCAAGACGAGCCAGGTCGGAGATCCGGTCTCCTTCACGGTACAGGAAGATGTTCTGGTCGGTGATGTGCTGGTGCTGCCTCGCGGCACACAGGGCAGTGGCGTGGTAACGGAAGTCAGCCGCCCGAAAAGCTTTGGCCGCAGCGGCAAGGTCGATGTCTCCTTCGATCAGGTATTCTCTGTGGATGACGAAGCGATCCCGACTGTGCTGGGACCGGAAGCCAAGGAAAAGCTGAAGATGGAAGCAGCGGCTGTCGGCGCCTCTACCATCGGCGCGCTGGCTCTGGGGCCGATCGGTCTTGTGGGCGGGCTTTTTGTCAAAGGTAAGGATGCTGTGCTCCCCGCTGGCAGCGAGCTCTATATCCAGACGGCGCAGCCTGTCACGACGAAGGGGCTGGTACTCCGTGAAGGCGCGCCGCACATCGTCCTTAGAAAGCATGTCGTGCGCACAGCTTCTGCGGCCACTGCAACTGCGGCAGAGGATAATCAGGTGACGGCGACGGCTGCGCCGGAGACCGCAGCTCCTGCGCCAAAGGCAGAAATCAGTGACAGTGCCAAAGCGGAACTGGAAGCAGCCCGTGAAAAGGATTCTACAGTAAAGGAAACGGCAGACTCCGCCAAGACCGATAATGAGGCAGCTTCTGTCGTGATCATGAGAAATGAATAATCATAACTGGAAAAAGGCGGTGCTTCTTTCTGCCCTTCTGCTGCCTTCGCTGGCTGCTGAAGCGGCGGCGGCACCTGTTTCCCCAAAGCTGCCGCCAGAGGATACCACCCATGTGGAGTATTCCGTCAGCGAGGGTGTACTGCGGCCTTCCTATGACGGGGAGGAGACACGGGAAACGGCCAAAAAGGATAAAGACAGGAAAAAGAATAAGGAAACGGCGGATACCGGGATTTCCAAAGAGCATCCGGCTACGGTCGTGGCTGATAAAATGCGCTACAATGATACCACGGGAGAGGTGGCAGCTTTCGGGCGCGTAGAGATCAAGCACATGATGGATACCTACCAGACCGAGTATGTCTATGGAAATACGATCTCTCAAAAGTATGTCGTCCCGGGGGAGCTTGTCTGGAAGAATCCGACGACAGATCTCAAGGCGGCGCGCGCTGACTATGACGCGAAGGCCGCTGTCGGACATTTCGAAAAGGTGTCCGGCTGGGACAGCGGGACGTACTATTTTCAGGGCGAAAGCGGTACATATGACAAGAATGCCAATCACATAGTGATCGAGCATGGCTACTTCACGACGAAGCATGCGGTGGCGAAGGTGCCGGACTATCGCATTGAGGCTGACTCCATCGATATTTATCCGGGGGATAAGTATATCGCGCATAATGTAAAGCTCATGGCGAAGAATACGGTCCTTGTGACGCTTTCGACGTACAAGGGTTCCCTTCAGAAGAAGCGGGTTAGCCCGTTCACACTGATTCCGCGTCCGATGTTTGACAGTGACAATGGTTTCGGACTGCATAACCGGATCGAGATCCCGCTCGATGCGGATATGAATCTGACGGCGTATATGGAAAACCGCTGGTACACGAAGGCAGGATACAAACCGGATGTAGGTGTGCGCTATCAGACGCCGGTAGGCGGCTTGAATTTCCACTATGCCGAAGAGGAAAGCAGCACGAATGATGATGGCGGTATCTGGGTCAAGAAACGGCCGTCGCTGGAATTTGACTCGAAGCATTTTTACCTCGGTGGCTCACGCTTCTACGTGGGCGCGAAGGGGGAAATCGGTTACTGGGAAGAAGACGGGCGCAAAGGACAGCATAAGAGCTACGATGCTTATATTTCCAGTGATCCATGGAAGCTCGGGAAATTCATGCGTTTTTCATGGCGCGCCGGCTATATGAGAGACTACTACAGCTATAACGGCGGGAACATCCGAAAAAACACCTATTACAGCATGGGGCTTTCCGGCGGCTACCGCAGCGTGCAGGGCTGGATCTATTATACGGATCGTGAAATCAATGGCTTTACGCCGTATCGCTACGACTCGTACACCAGTGATAAGCCGCTCGACTTTGGCGTGCGCGTGCAGCCGACGAAGAATGATGCTTTCAGTCTGGCATGGACGGTCGATACCAAGTATGGCCGTCTGAACCATCGCTACTGGACCTACTACCGCGACATGCATTCCTTCTATGCCTGGATCCGCTACGATGATATCGAAAGGGAAACCCAGTTCATGCTGATGCCGAAGGATTTTAGATTCTAGGAAATGCTGATTCGCTCGGACAATGATCGGATCCGTATTTCCCTTACGGCGGGTGAGCCTGTATCGGTCACTTTTTTCGGAGGTGCTCCATGGATAAAAAATGGGCACTGCCGCTGGGGCTTGCCCTTGTGGCTCTTCTGATCCTCTGGGGATCGCTGGGCATGGGGACAGCGTCGAAGCTGTTTCCTGAAAAAACCAAGGCGATGCCTCCCGTGACTGCATCGGAAGGGGCTTCTTCCTCTTCGATGCTTCCGCAGGAAGAGAGCCGCCGCGTCTATGATGCATCATCCTATATCAGGGGAAAGCCGCTTGCTGACCCCTTCCATATGGAGGCGATGACGGAAAAGACGATGCCTGTGGAAACGGCAGGCGTCTCTTTGCCTTCTTCTGCGCCTCGCACGGCGAATTTCTCTGCCGGATCGGCAAAAGAGAAAAGGGCGTACGCATCTGATGTGCCGCGTCTCATGGGTGTCATGTCATTTGGCAGTGAGAAGCGAGCGGTCATAGAGGTCCATGGGGTGACGTACACGGTCAAAGAAGGAGAGCAGGCAGGACTATGGAATGTTTCCAGCATACAGGGAAAGACGGTCACACTCGCCGGTGCTTCTGGCGTTTTCACACTCAGCACCCGCTGATAAGAACGGCGGGGGCTGTTTTTTGCTGTGCATTTTTGCTTTGCAGCGGTATTTCTGTCCGGGCGCTGGATCTGGATACCAGCGCACATGAGACGATGGCCGAAGAGCTTTCCTCCCGCGATCTCCGGATGCCGGAGAAAAAGTCGGGTGAGGCCATTGTACAGATGGCGCCAGCCCCGGAGGAGAAGAAGGTCAGCCTGCATGTGAGCGACGCTCCTGTGGCAGAGGTACTGCGGGGACTCGCGGAGATGACGGGAGAGAATGTCATTTTCTCTTCTCACGTGAAGGAGCGGGTCACGGCCAGTCTGGATGATGTGACGCCGGAAGAAGCGATGACATCCATCATGGCGGCCTGTGGACTTGCCGGGCGGAAAGAGGGAAGTACGCTTATTATTTTTTCCTCCGTAACGGAGAAAGAGTCCGGCATCTTTGCGAAGTCATACCGCCTTTCCTATGCGAATGCCAAGGAAGTTGCCGAAAGCCTGACGGACATGGTATCCAAAGGCAAGGTGTCTTATAACCAGTCGGCCAATACCGTGCTTGTGAGTGGGACGCCGGCCGAGCTGATGCAGGTGGATGCGCTCCTTCGCGGTATGGATATCCCCGAAAAGCAGGTGAAGGTGGAGGCGGAAGTCATCGCAGTCAATAAAAGCTCGGCCAAAGAGCTGGGGCTGGACTGGAATTTCAAAAGCCTCACCGGCAGCGCGGACTATGACCGTGACAGCTGGACGGAGCAGCACTATGTACTGGGGGAAGATGGAAATATCAAGTACGACAGTGATGGAAATCCCAAGATCCGAAACATTGAAAAAAGCGGCTGGGACGTCACGATCCCTGATGGCTATGCCGGGATCTCCTATGGACGTGCGCCGGGCGGGCATCCCTACACCTTCTTCTTTCAGGCAAATCTCAATGCACTGGTCACTAAAGGCAAGGCAAAAGTACTGGCAAAGCCGCACGTCGTCACGATGAATGGGAGGAAAGCCGACATCCTGATCGGGAGCCGCATCCCGGTCATCGTAGAGCATATGGAAAATGGCGTGAAGACCACGACGACAGAGTACAAGGACGCAGGCATCAAGCTCACATATACCCCCATTATCAGTGCGGACAATGAGATCACCGCTGATGTGGAAGCAGAAGTCTCGACGCCCTACCTTGTCCCTGAGATGAAAGCGTACCGCATCATCACGCGCTCGGCGAATACGATGGTGCGTCTGGCATCCGGGCAGCTCCTGGCTATCGGCGGTCTCATCGATAAAGAGGAAGGGAAGACCTTCCGCAAAGTACCTATTTTAGGAGACATCCCGCTTCTGGGAAAACTCTTCCAAAGTCATGGGAAAAGTCTGGAGGAGTCGGAAATCATTATACTTATCAGGGCGGATGTCATCGAATAAAGGGGGCTGGTAACTAGGAGACTAGGAGACATCAGACTCCCATATCGTCATTTCGAGCGAAGCGAGAAATCTTCCTTGCAGACCGATAAACGAAGAATGTGTGAACGCAGAAATACGTAGCACCAAGGCGTCGTTTCCCTGTATGTGCTTATGTGATACTGACTGCAGTGCAAGAAAGATCCCTCGGTTGCGCTTTCGATGATGATATGGTGAAGGGATACCCCAAAAAAGTTTGAAAGCAGGGATGAGTGACTGGTGACTAGGAATTAGTGGCTAGGGATTAGGTTTTCGATACGAGAAAACCGCTAATTTCAAATCTCCGCGGCGCTTAGATCCTTCGACTCAGTTCTCCTATTTCAGATAAGCCATTTCCTAGCACACGACGTTTTTCTCCGCTCAGGATGACGAAATGCGCCGCACCAACCCCTTTGAACCCGTAGAACCCGCGCCCCCTCTTTCATACGCAATCGAGGGTTAGCACGTTCTACGGGCTAACCCTGAACCCTGAACCTATAAACTATTTTTATAGACCGACATGCTACATGCCGGCCACGGAGTATTACTATGGCAATTCTACGTATCAACGGTCTGTCGAAATCCTTCGGCATCAAGACTGTCTTTGAAAATGTGTCCTTTGACATCCGAAGCGGGGAACGCATCGGTCTGGTCGGTGCGAATGGCGCGGGCAAGACGACGCTCCTGAAATGCATTCGCGGTGACGAGGAATACGATAAAGGCTCCGTCAAGGCGAGCGACGGTGCCATCATCGGCTACCTCCGTCAGGATTTCAATTACACCTCCCATACCATCCGCGAGGAAATGGAGGAGGCGTGGCGGGATGTCCTCTTTTATAAAGATCGCATCGAAGCGCTGACGAAAGAGCTCGAGCAGCACAAGGACGATGAGAAGCTCATTGAGCAGTATGGCAAGGCGGAAGAGCGATTTGAATTCTTAGGCGGTTATGATTATGAGTCGATGACGAAAAAGATCCTGACCGGGCTCGGCTTCAGAGAGGAGGATTGGGACAGAGACATCCACGCCTTCTCCGGCGGGCAGAAGGTTCGTATCAACCTTGCCGCCGCCTTCGTGCGCCATCCGGATTTCCTTCTCCTGGACGAACCGACGAACCACCTCGACATGGGCATGCTCGAGTGGCTCGAAGACTACCTGCGCTCGTACAAAGGCGGGATCCTCATGATCTCCCATGACCGCTATTTCCTGGATGCAGCGGCGACGGGGATCATCGATCTGGAGAACCATCATATCCGAAGCTTCCGCGGAGGCTACTCGCGCTATCTGGAGACAAAGACGAACCAGGACAAAGCCTACCAGAAGGCTTACGACAAGCAGCAGGAGCACATCAAGGAAACGGAAGAGTATATCCGACGCTACAAGGCAGGCATCAAGGCGAAGCAGGCGCGCGGCCGCCAGTCACAGCTGAACCGCCTCGAGCGTCTCGATAAGCCTGTTCATCAGGCGACGCTCCGTTTCCACTTTGATCCGCCGCAGGAATGTGCGGAGAAGGTACTCGACATCGTGCGTGCGAAAGCCTCCTACAAGGATCATCTGATCTTTCAGGATCTGAACCTTCACATCAAAAAAGGGGAAGTACTCGGCCTCATCGGCCCGAATGGCGCGGGCAAGACCACGCTTCTGAAGCTCATCACGGGAGAAAAGACGGCAGACAGCGGCATCATCCAGCTCGGCAATAATGTGAAGATGGGCTACTACTCGCAGGAGCAGGAGCGACTCCATCCCGAGCTTTCCGTCCTTGACGAAGTGCGTGACACCTTCAATTTCGGAGAGAAGGAAGCCAGAAATATCCTCGGTATGTTCCTGTTCCGCGGCGATGACGTATTCAAGCAGGTCGCCATGCTCTCCGGCGGAGAGAAGGCACGTCTCTCGCTCCTGTGCCTCTTTCTCGAGAAACCGAATTTCCTCATCCTCGACGAACCGACGAACCATCTCGATATCCCTACGAGGGAGATCATGGAGCAGGCCATCCAGGCCTTCGGCGGCACCTCACTCGTCGTCTCGCATGACCGCTATTTCTTGGATAAGATCACGACCCGCATCGTAGAAATGGAACATGGAAAGCTCACCGAGTACCTCGGGAACTACAGCTACTATAAAGAGAAAAAGCTCGACCTCGAAGCCTTTGAAAAAGACCGCAGCGGGGAAGAGACTGTAGAAGAAGAGCCGGAGGAAGATAAGACTGCGCCTGAGAAGGAACACCAGAAGAAGCAGGAAGTCTCGGCCGTAGAAAGGGAAAAACTCAACCATGTGGAAATGGAGATCGGCCGCCTCGAAGCGACGGTCAAGATGTACACCGCGCAGATGAGCATGGATCCGGACAACTATGCAGATCTCGCCGCCGAGTACGACGAAACACAGAAAAAGCTCGAAGCTCTCTATGAGAAATGGGACGAGCTTGCCGCGAAAATGGAATAGGAAACCTAGAGGAGAGGCGCCTTTCGAAAAATACGGATGGCATCCGCCCCTTCGATCTCCGCTCTTTCCTCTGGTATGAACTGTCCGCTCGGGATGACGGTGCAGTGAAGAAATGATATTCCCATATCGTCATCCTGACTGAAATGAAGTGCGCTTTTCGTCGGCCATGACACCGTTGATGGGATGAAAACGGGCAATAGAAAACAACGTATCGGAGAGCGTGCATACGGCGCTTCAGGCGAATGGTTCAGCCTTCACGAAAAAATTATTTTCCTACTCTTGCGTATACGTGGTATAATAAATTGTATTTCCGAATATATGATAACTTGACGGCTTCACCATAGCGTGAAGTCATCATCAAAAAAAAGTGCGCCTAGGCGCAATAGGTTGCCCGAGGGGGAAAAGGAAAGAAATGAAAAGAGAAGATATCCGCAACATTGCCATCATCGCTCACGTCGACCATGGTAAGACGACTCTGGTCGATGCCATGCTGAAGCAGAGCCACATTTTCAGAGATAACCAGAAGGTCGCAGAACGCGTCATGGACTCGAATCCACTGGAACGTGAACGCGGCATCACGATCCTGGCGAAAAATACCTCTGTCATGCATGACGGTGTGAAGATCAATATCGTCGACACCCCAGGGCATGCGGACTTCGGCGGCGAAGTTGAACGTATCCTGAACATGGTAGATGGTGTACTGCTCCTCGTCGATGCTCATGAAGGCCCGATGCCGCAGACGAAGTACGTCCTGAGAAAAGCGCTGGAACACAAGCTGAAGCCGATCGTCGTCATCAATAAGATCGACCGTCCGGATCAGCGTATTTCCGATGTCGAAGGCGAGATCCTCGAGCTCTTCATGGAACTCGATGCGGACGATGACCAGCTCGATTTCCCGCTGCTCTATGCATCGGCAAGAAGCGGCATCGCCAAGCTCCACATGAATGATGAAGGCAAGAACCTTGACCCGCTCTTTGATGCGATCCTGAAGTATATCCCATGCCCGGAAGGCGAACCGGATGCCGGCCTGCAGGTCATGGTCACCACGCTCGAAGCGGATGACTACCTCGGTAAGGTCGCTATCGGCCGTGTGACCCGCGGTACCGCGAAGCAGGGGATGCCTGTCGCTATCACCGATGGCGAAAAGATCAGAAGCGACCATATCGCTCAGCTCTTCCACTGGCAGGGCATGAAACGTACACCTGTCGATGAAGCGAAGGTCGGCGACATCATCGCTATGGCTGGCTTCAAAGATATCAATATCGGTGAAACGGTCGCTGATGCGACGAACCCGGAAGCACTGCCGGCGATCCACATCGACGAACCGACCCTGTCCATGGTATTCCATGTCAATAAGAGCCCATTTGCCGGCCGTGAGGGTGACTTCGTCACTTCCCGCCATATCCGTGCCCGTCTCTACAAGGAAATCGAAACGAACGTGGCTCTTCGTGTAGAAGACACGGAAACATCTGATGCATTCAAGGTTTCCGGCCGCGGCGAGCTCCACCTCTCCGTCCTGATCGAGACCATGCGCCGTGAAGGCTTCGAACTCGAAGTCTCCAAGCCGCAGGTTATTTTCAAGGAAATCAACGGACAGAAGTGCGAACCGCTCGAACGTCTGACCATCGAAGTACCGCAGGAATTCATGGGCGCTGTCATGGAAGGTCTTGGACCGAGAAAAGCAGAAATGATCTCCATGGAAGAACTCGCAGGCTATATGAAGATGGAATTCTCCATCCCGGCCCGCGGCCTCATCGGCTTCCGTAATGAACTCCTGACCACCACCCGCGGCACAGGTATCCTCTACCATGTCTTCCAGGGCTATGCGCCATACAAGGGTGATATCCCGGGCAGAACCAGAGGCTCCCTCGTGGCTTTCGAATCTGGCACCACCACCGCATACGGCCTGAACTCTGTCCTCGACCGTGGTGAGCTTTTCCTGGAACCGGGCGTCGAAGTCTATGAAGGCATGATCATCGGTGAAAATACCCGTGATCAGGATATGGATGTCAACCCATGCAAAAAGAAACATCTGACCAACACCCGTGCCTCCGGCTCTGATGATGCCATCAAGCTGCCGCCATGCCGCAAGTTCACGCTGGAAGGGGCGCTCGAATGGATCAATGATGATGAACTCGTCGAAGTCACTCCGGAAAACATCCGTATGAGAAAGATGGTTCTTTCCCGTCAGGCTAGATATAAGAGTGCCAATGTAAAGAAAAGCCAGCAGTAATCGCTGAATAAAAAAACGAACCCGCAAGGGTTCGTTTTTTATTTGGAGGAGAAGGAGGAAAATGAGAAATGAAGAATGGTGGTGCGGCGCATCATACAATGAAAGCACTACGGATTATTGGAATCACGTAAAATGCGTCGCCCCTTGGAGAAGGGGCAGGCCGAAGGCCAGGGATAGACTGCCTCGAAGAGGCAGATTTTTGCAGAACGGCCAGTAGGCCTCTTGAGGATCACTGAAAAACGATTCACGCAGATGGGACGCTGACAGCTACGTAGAGTTGTGCCCTGTAGGGCACTCTATCTGGCGCCTTTGGCGCGACCCCTCTCCAGGGGCTGCTCAGCTTGCGAGGATTTCTTTCCTTCGAAATTTGAAGCAGGGAGGAGTGGCTAGGGATTAGGGATTAGGAGTGACTGGTGACTGGGATTCTCCGGCATCGTCATCCCGAGCGCAGCCGAGGGATCTCTACTGCCCTGCGGGAATCAGCGTGCATGCGCCGAGGAAAAACGTTGTCTTGGTGCTGTCTCACATCAGGCAATGAGCGCTCTGCCATAGAGATTTCTCGGCTACGCTCGAAATGACGACGGCGCGAAGCGCTATCTAAAACTCTGCGGCGCTTAGATCCTTCGACTCAGTTCTCATATTTAAGATAAGCCATTTCCTAACACACGACGTTTTTCACCGCTCAGGATGACGAAATGCGCTGCACCTTCCCCGCTGAACCTGTAGAACATGTTGAACCGGTGAAACCTAACGCCAGTGGGTTGCTTGGGGATAGCCGAAAAACGATTCACGCAGATGGGACGCTGACAGCTACGTAGAGTTGTGCCCCTGCGGGGCACTCTATCCGGCGCCTTTGGCGCGACCCCTCTCCAGGGTAATGCTATTAAGTTAAGGAAATTGTTAGCACCGTAATGACTTGCTTCCCCCTTCGGGCAATGCTATTAAGTTAAGGAAATTGTTAGCTACGTAATGTCTTGCTTCCCCCTTCGGGGGAAGTGCCGAAGGCAATAGGGGCATGCCAGCGGTATAGCGTGCTATGTTGAATAGTCCGACGCTATCGATATTCCAACACTTTCATGCAATACCGCTACGTGGCCCCCTCAGCCCTTTGGGCAGCTCCCCCGATGGGGAGCCAAGAATGTTCTGCCGCTTAACTTAATTGCATTACTCTCCAGGGGTCTGCTCAGTTGGTGAGGATTTCCTAATCCCTAGTCCCTAATTTTTTCCATTCATGACCATCACGTCTCCCGCTTCGAGTACGGTATCTCCTTTCGGGATGATGACTTCTCCCTGTCTTAGGATGAGGACGACAAGATGACCGTGGGGGAGGTGGAGAGAGGAGAGACTCTTCTGGTAATAGCGGCTCTTCTTCGTGACATGGATCTCTGAGAGGGCAAGACCTGTGACAGGAGCGACGCTCAAAGCGGAAAGGACGAGCGTATCTCCGGCAGAGAGCCTCGTGTCGCCATTCGGGATGATTTTCTCGGCGCCGCGGGAAAGAAGGATGGCGAGCGTTTCAGGAGGGAATGCGATCTCCGAGAGCGCCTGCCCGCACCACGCATGCCCCGCGGGCAGGGTGAACTGGATGAATTGTACCGGCATCTCTTCCGTGTAGTCGGTGAAGGATTTCATGACATCACTCTCATGATCGATCATAGAGAGCTTCTTCGCTGCGAAAGGCAGAAGCGCGCCCTGAAAGAGGATGGAAAGAAGAACGATGAAGAAGGTGACATGGAAGACGATGTCATTCACCGGCGCCTGCGTATAAGCAACGATGGCAAAGACGATGGCAGAGGCGCCACGAAGGCCTGCGAAGGAGATCAGAGCGCTTGCGGCAGCGGGCGTTTTGAAAGGGGCAAGGAGAGCGAAGACGCCGAGAGGCCTTGCCACGAAGGTCAGGAAGAGCGCGATGAGGAAAGCGGGCCATGCGATCTCAGGGAGCTTCGATGGCGTGGAGAGAAGCCCCAGCAGGAAGAAGATCATCATGGAGAGAAGATTCGTTGCGCCATTGAAGAAATGAACGATCGAGCGCTTTCCGGGGAAATCACTGTTTCCTAAAATGATGCCGGCAATATAGGCGGAGAGGTAGCCATTTCCATCCAGCATTGCCGGAGCGGCATAGGCGAAGATAGCGATGGCAGTCAAGAGTACCATGTCGAAGCCGCCTGCGAGATAGTCGGTCTTTTTCAGCGCCCACTTCGAGATGGCTGCGATGCCGAAGCCGAAGGCAAGCCCGAAAACGATCTGCGCTGCGAGAAGCGTAAGCGTCCCCCAAAGGTCAGCGGAACCATGCATGAGAGAAATGCAGATGATCGTCATCATGTAAGCGGCGGGATCGTTACTGCCGCTCTCTACTTCCAGGAGCGAGGCGGTGTGATACTTGAGATTCAGCCTTTTCGCACGGAGGATGGAGAAGACGGATGCAGCGTCAGTCGAGGCGATGACCGACCCCATGAGGAAGCTCAGGAGCCATGGTTCGCCTAGGATGAAGTGGATGAATCCGCCTGTCAAAAGGGCTGTCACGACGACGCCCGCACTCGAAAGCACGATCGCAGGGGCGGCGACAGGCTTTGCCATGGACCAGTTCGTCCCGAAGCCCCCGTAGAACATGATAAAGATGAGTGCGGTCGAGCAGATCTCTTCAGCAAAGTTGTAGTTTTCAAAAGCAATATTGACGGGACCATCCGAGCCGAAAAACATACCGAGCAGGATAAAGGCGAGAAGCACAGGGATGCCGAGCTTGTCCGAGACACGGTTCAAAAACACACAGGCAAAGATCACAATGGCCGTCAAGAGCAGGAAAGAAGTCATAGGCGGTCTCCTTTTACGACAAGTGGAAAACGATTTTCTTTATTGTATCGGAAAGAAAGAGAAAGAACAATGGTGGAAGCCGTTTCATGTGCATCGTCATTTCGAGCGAAGTCGAGAAATCCTCCTTGCAGACCGATAAAGGACGCGCGAAAGTAGAAAGAGGTAGCACACAGGTGTTGTTTTCTTGGGATGACGACACGGAGAAACCGTATTTTCAACAAGCGCGCGACCAACCCCGTCTCGCTGCGCTCGACTGCCCCTTCCAAAGGAAGGGGCGAGAATGGTGAATGACGTTCCATCCCCCCTAGTCCCTAGTCACCAGTTACCATTCACTCCCCAATCCCTAACTTTCTTTTTTGCGCTATAATAAAGACAGGTGTAAAAATAAAAGGAGGAACCATCATGAAAGCTGATTGTGCAAACTGCCCGCATCATGCCTGCTATACCCGTGGGGCGAATTGTACGGGTGTGAAAGAAGAGGAGATCCGTAAGGCCTATACCGAAGAAGAGCGGAAAATCATGGAGGCGGCGGCCTATGTCGAAGGGACATACTACAGCGACATCTGCCGTCTGCAGGAGACCGCTGAATTTGCCAAACGGATGGGCTACAAGAAGCTCGGACTGGCCTTCTGCATCGGTCTTCATGAAGAAGCCAGGTACATCGTGAAATACTTCCGACAGCAGGGCTTCGAGGTCTACTCCCTCTGCTGCAAGAACTGTTCCTTTGCGAAGAAAAACTTCGGCTTAAAGCAGGTGCATCCGGAAGCGGAGCATGAAGCGATGTGCAATCCGAAGTATCAGGCAAGGTTTCTGGCAGAAAAAGGCGTGGATCTCAATATCATCTGCGGCCTTTGCGTGGGACATGACACGATCTTCACCTCGAATGCAGTAGGCCCCGTCACATCTCTTGTCGTGAAAGACAGACTTCTTGCGCACAATCCGCTCGGCGCGATCTACTCGAGATACTGGAGAAAGAAGCTGCATATTCAGGACGAGGATGAGATATAATTTGGAGGTTCAGGGTTAGTCCCGAGGGCGTGCTGCCCCTTGATGGGGAATGCTATTAAGTTAAGCGGCAGAACGTTCTTGGTTCCCCATCGGGGGAGCTCCCCGAAGGGGTGAGGGGGCTACGTAGCGGTATTGCATGAAAGTGTTGGAATATCGATAGCATTGGACTATTCAACATAGCACGCTATACCGCTAGCATGCCCCATCTCGCTGCGCTCGAAATGGCGTCTCACTGGATTTTAGCGTCGCTACGCTCCTAAAAATCCAGTTCGCTTGCACATATTGCCTTCGGCACTTCCCCCGAAGGGGGAAGCAAGACGTTACGTAGCTAACGATTTCCTTAACTTAATAACATTGCCCTTGATGGGGAATGAAATCTTTGCTCGAATTAGGAATGAAGGATCTAAGCGTCGCGGAGTTTTAGAGGAGCGGTAATCTCGTATCGTCATTCCGACCGAAGTGGAGGAATCTTTTTCGTTTGCGGTCAGGCGGTCGATGTTTGAAAAATCTAAAAGGGAAACCTGCCAGCCAAGAAACTTTCGGGCATCGCCCTATATATACTCGCGGCGAAGCCGCCACCACAAGTTTGAAAGCAGGGATGAGTGGCTAGGGATTAGGGATTAGGAGTGACTGTTGGCTAGGGATTAGAAGCAAGCGGTAGTTGAAACAGCGCAATTAGCAAGCTGACCGTTCTGCAGGAGAGATCTCTCGGCAACGCTTTCGATGACGACGGCGCGAAGCGCTATCAAAATTCTGCGGCGCTTCATTATCTTTCGCACCGCACCACCATTTCGCATTTCTAATTTCTTATTCATGCGAGGCTTTCAAACGGAATCAAAGGGCGACCCGCCCTGCGGGCTAACCCTGAACCTTGAACCCATCAACCTGCACCCTGAATCATTTGACACCCGAGCAGTCTTCGCCGTACAATAGACTTACTATAAAGGAGGAATAGCATGTCTGTTGTCAGCCGTTGGCTGCTTTTTTTAGTGGCTTTATGGATCCAATCCGCCGGCATCGTGCTGGTGGTGAAAAGCTTTCTCGGGACTTCTCCGATCTCCAGTTTGCCCTATGTCATGAGCGAGACATTTCCCTTCACGTTCGGGGAGACGACCTTTGTGGTCAATATGGTCTTCCTTCTGGGACAGATGCTGATATTGAAAAAGAAATTCCCGAAGGTGCAGCTGCTGCAGGCGCCCATGACGATGATTTTTGCGGCCTTCATCGACCTCTGTATGCAGGCTTTCGGAAACATCACGCCGGACGTTTACTGGCAAAAGCTCATCATTCTCTTACTCGGCGCGTCCATGGTTTCTCTGGGGGTGGCACTTCAGGGCATCGCGGACGTCCTGAAGCTTCCGGGGGAGGGACTCGTCTATACCATTTCAGACACCTATCACCTAGACTTCGGTAAGGTCAAGATCGCAAACGATGGGATCCTCGTGACACTCGCCATCTGCCTCTCCTATCTGGAGCTCGGCTCTGTCGAAGGGGTCCGTGAGGGCACGCTGATTTCCGTCTTCATCACCGGCATCATCGCCCGCTTCTTCCTCCGCCACCTGAGCAGATGGGAAGAGGGGAGACGCGTGCTGCGGATCGGGTAGACGGGGAAGCCCATGCGGGGCAGCAAGGGGCGAATGCGCTGTTTCATCGCCAAGCAAAAAGAGATTCAGAAATGATATGATACCTCTAAAGCAGACAAGGTAAATAACCAAGCTGCTTTAGGGGATTTTTTAATGGGAAATTTGTTTAAATAGAAATAAAAATTAAAATCACGCTTGATTTATTCTAATATTCCTTTTATAATCATGGAATAGAATTTACTGCGTGTTGTATGGTGCTTGTATTTTAGGGAGGAATTCTTATGAAATCAAAACATGTAACTTTTGAAATTGTATTTGAGAAAATTTCTTTACTTAAAGTTGTAGAGCATCATTGCTCCTGTAATGGTGGTGATGATAACCCCTGGCCGAATTAATCAGATCTTAGTCAGGTAATGAATGTTTTACGCAGTAGATTTCTGTGGAAACGTTGATTAAATCGCGGATTCGGTTTCACAAGTGTTGTATGAAAATACAAGAGTAAAATCGAATAACGATTTAATCGATGCTTCTTTACATTTACATTAAAGGAGAGTTTAAAATGCATATGTCGGTACTGATGGAAAAAATGCGGGATGAAAGAAAACCAATACATGCGATCTTGAAATTGACGTATCAATGTAATTTTCGATGTGTGCATTGTTATCAAACGCCAGAAAAAGGCATATCACCAAAGCAAGAACTAAATACAAAAGACTGGTTTAAAATCATAGACATGTTAAAGATACAAGGTATCTTAACCATCACTTTTACGGGTGGAGAAGTACTTGCTAGATCTGATTTTTGGAGAATCTATTTATATGCTTATGAGAAGAATTTTAAAATAACGATTTTGTCAAATATAAGTATGTTGTGCAGTGAAATGATAGACTTTCTCAAAGATCATCCACCAATGTGCATTAGTCTAACTTTATATGGATTTTCTGAAAACTCTTATTATCGCTTTACCCGAAGCGCTAATGCTTTTTCAAAAGTTATGCAAAGTATTCATACTTTAATAAAGCAACATATTCGGATCAAAGTAAAAGTGATAGCTAATACTATAAATCAGCACGAGCTTGACCAGATGTATATATTTTTTCAAAAATATAAGATTTCTTACTTCTTTTATTACAATATCATCAATTATAATGACGGCAGTAGAGCCAGCAAACGCTATCAACTCCCTTTAATTGATGTAATTGATTGTCAGTTTAAGTTTGGCGATATTCAGATGTTATCAGATAAAATTCAAAATGGTAGTTGCCTTTTAGGAAAGAAATGTGCAGCGGGATTAAATTCGTTTTCGATAGATCCATATGGTAACATGTATCTCTGTGAATTATGCGATGGGAATAAGTACAATGTCTTAAAACTTGGGTTTGAACGTTGCTGGGAAAAAATGTTTGAAGAGAGAGGGAAAAATATAGATATTGAAACGGTTTGTGATCGCTGCTGTTATCGTAAATTCTGCTCATCTTGTAACCCTAAATTGAAGTATGAGAATGGAAATTCGGGAAAACCTTCAAATAGAGATTGCTATAGGGCACATATTTTAAAACGAATGGTGGAGGGACCATGGAATCCAAATTCCGAAATATAAGGAAAATAGTTCAGCATTTGAGGCATCCCTATCGACTCTTTTTCTATTTGGCTCTATTAGGCATTATATACATGGGTTTAGATATAGTGGAACCCGTGCTGGCTGGACATATAATGGACGCGCTCTTGTCAAATGAAGTCAAAACAGAAATTTGGCAGCTTGGACTTTTATGGCTTGCTATTTTTATTCTGAAATATGCAGTAAGTTACGAGAAGATGCGGATCGGCTTATTCTCTATGCTCTCTGGAATGGAAAATATACAACTTTCAATTTTTCAGACTATTTTATCAGCACCTTTGGCATTTTTTAACCAGTTTTCTGTTGGCTACCTTATGGCAAGGCAAACTGATGATGTTTTCAACTTAGAAGGAATGATGCCTCATCATTTAGTGGAAGGACTTTTAGCCATTGCAGAATCATTTGTTATTTTATCCTGTATGTTTTATTTAAATGTATGGCTTGGAATTGGTACGGTTCTGCTGAAATGTCTGGATTTGTTCAGTAATTTTTATTTTCCCTTAAAAGAATTATATAAGGAGCATAATGAAGCAAGAGCTATTGCCTCGAGTGAGCTACAGGATGTTTTGAAAAATATTTTGCTTATTAAAGCAGCTGGAAAGGAAAAAGAAGAATGTCAGCGCTTTCAGGAATGCTTGAAACAGTATTATGGTACCTGGAACAAACGGGACGAAATCAATTATATTCGTTCATTGCTCACGCGTATGTCAGAGGATGCCAGCTATATGATTATTATTGTTCTAGGCGGAGTATCGATGTATTACGGAAAGATGACGATAGGGGAAATCACTGCATTCCTGCTGTTTTATAAAAAATTGAGCAGTGCTTTTGTAGGGGCAGTTCCCTTAATACCTTTGTTCAAAATTGGGGAAGGTGCCATGGAGCGAGTCGATGAGTTGAAACGACATATTCCCGAGAGAAAGACATCTGCTGATGAAAAGGGGCAGATGGAGAGTAGAGGAAAAATTGAGCTGCAAAATGTAAAATTCAGCTATAACAATCAGCGTATACTCCAAGGAGTTTCCATGTCATTTAAACCAGGGGAAATCACCGCTATTGTAGGGAAAAGTGGAGCAGGAAAGTCAACTATTATCAAGCTTTTGCTTGGACTTTATCAAGTGGAGGAAGGGAAAATTCTATGGAATGGAAATGATGTAAACCAGATCAACGGACAGTCGATGAAATCTCTAATTTCGTATATCCCACAAGACGCGCCGCTATTTCATAGAACCTTACGTGAAAATATTTTATATGAAGCGCCTGAAAGTGTGAGTGATGAAGATGTTTCTAAAGTGATTGCTCGAACGGGCATTCAGGAAATGCAAAAAAGATTTGAACAAAAAGAGAAGGCTTGGAACTTAGAAACAACGGTGTCTGGTGGTGAACGGCAGCGTATCAATTTAGCCAGGGCCTTGTTGAAGAATGGGAGCATTTATATTTTTGATGAGGCTACCTCAGCGTTGGATACAGAAACGGAGAAAATAGTACAACAGACGTTACGAGAATTATCAAAGACCAAAGTAGTTATTATTATTTCGCACCGGCTGTCTTCTGTTAGAAAAGCGGACAAGATTTATGTGCTTGACGAAGGAAGCGTGCAAGAAAATGGCTCTCATGAAGAACTTATGAAAAAGAAAGGGAGATATTACCGTTTATTTGAAGAGCAGGTGAAAAAGAATGACGAAAAGCAGATTACTGGTTGATTATGAAATTGTAGAAATGAGTGGTACGAAATTGGCGATTTTTAAAAATGGTGGAGAAGATGTCTATGTTGTAAATAAAGAAACGGCTTATATCCTGAACTTGCTAAAGAAAGGATTTGGAAATGCTGAGATTGTGAGTGAAATGAATTCTCACTATGGTTTACATCCTGACTTAGCGGGAAATTTGTTGGGGGATTTGCTTATTCGATTGAAGGACAATGATTTGTTTTCAGAATAAGAAGTAAAGCAGAAATATGATCCCGCACGCAAAAAGAGATTCCGAAAAATCGGAATCTCTTTTTGCGTGCGGGAAACTATTTCAATTCAACAGCAGAAGACAGTTTGCTTTCCTTCTCTGCTTCTTCATCCTTGCCTACACAGTAGGAGGCGAAGAGGGAGCCGGACACATTGTGCCAGACGGAGAAAATGGCGCCCGCGATGCCGCCGGCCGCTGTGAAGTACATGAGAGCCAGCGTGGAAGCCAGACCGGAATTCTGCATACCGACTTCGATCGTCATGGCGCGGGTCTGCGCCTTATTGAGACCGAAATGGCAAGCGCAGAAATGGCCGAGCAGCATGCCGCAAAGGTTATGCAGAATGACGACGGCGAGGATCACAAGGCCGTTGTCAAGGATGGTGCGGCCGGAGAGGGAGACCACGCAGCCGACCGTGATGATGACGACCAGTGCGGAGAACATCGGCATGATCGTATTCACCTTCTTCACCTGACGCGGGAAGAAATAGTTGATGCCGACACCGATGAGCAGCGGCAGGAGCACCATCTTCACGATGGACATCATCATGGACATGAAATCGATATTGACCCAGGCACCGGCAATGAGCCACACCAGGAATGGCGTGACAAATGGCGCAAGGATGGTATTCACCATCGTCATGGATACAGACAGAGCGACGTCGGCTTTGGCGATGTAGGAAATGACATTCGAAGCCGTGCCGCCGGGGCAGCAGCCGACCAGGACGACGCCGATCGCGATTTCCGGCGGAAGGGCGAATAGATGAATCAGTGCGAAAGCAGCCGCCGGCATGATGACGAACTGCAGCACCGTGCCGATCGCTACATTCTTCGGCTGCTTGAATACATTCTTGAAATCCCCGGGGGTGAGGCTCATGCCCATGCCGAACATGATGATACCGAGCAGCGTCGGGATCTTCGGGGCGAATGGCTTCATCACTTCCGGCCAGAAAATACTGAAAATGCCGATCAGCACGACGCCGATGGACATGTATTTCGTGCAAAAACGAACGATGAGAGAAAGCATTAGTACGGCTCCTTTTCCAAAAGGGTTCAGGGGTCTGGGGGTTCAATGGGTGATGGGCAGTGCAAGATCTGGAGAACAGATCAAAAGGAGGGCATGTTCAGCGCGCAAATGAGCGCAAATCCCACTCCGCATGGTAATGCTATTAAGTTAAGCGGCAGAACGTTCTTGGCTTCCCATCGGGGGAGCTCCCCGATGGGGAGAGGGGGCTACGTAGCGGTATTGCATGAAAGTGTTGAAATATCGATAGTATCGGACTATTCAACATAGCACGCTATACCGCTAGCATGCCCCTATTGCCTTCGGCACTTCCCCCGAAGGGGGAAGCAAGACGTTACGTAGTTAACGATTTCCTTAACTTAATAGCATTACCCGCATGGGGAAGATGCCCGAAGAGCGGATCTGGCGGTGCGGTATGCAAGTGATATGAGGAAATCGATATCCCGTCCGCCCGCTGCCGATCACCAACTGCCAACCTCAAACCCAAAAGCGAATTATCCCAGGATCA
This sequence comes from Dialister sp. i34-0019-2H8, assembly GCF_042846925.1. Lineage (NCBI taxonomy): Bacteria > Bacillati > Bacillota > Negativicutes > Veillonellales > Veillonellaceae > Dialister > Dialister sp. i34-0019-2H8. Next base: position 1,744,586 of record NZ_BAABYQ010000001.1, on the reverse strand, counting down.
CATTATCAATGAGTCTTGTCTTGCCGAAACGGACAGCGAGAGCGAGGAGGACCTGACCTTCGATCGTTTCTCCGACCTCCGGAAGGCCCGGCATGCCATACATTTCAACATAGTCGATATCGCTCATAGGTTCGGATTCGATTTCCTTCGTCACCTGGTCGATCAGCTTCACTTTGCTTCTTTCACCGGCTTCGAAGGCTTCCTTTGCATGGGAAAGGCTTCTCGAGAGGACAAGAGCCGCGGTGCGCTCTTCCTTGGAAAGATAGACATTTCTGGAAGACTTCGCAAGGCCGTCTGCTTCACGGACGATCGGCATCAGGCGGAGCTCCACATTCATGAAGAGGTCCTCGACCATGCGCTGGAGCACCTGCGTCTGCTGCGCATCTTTCAGACCATAGTACGCACGATCACATTCCGTCAGATTGAAGAATTTCGTGCAGACAGTCGCTACGCCGCGGAAATGGATCGGGCGTGTGCGTCCGCAGAGGACCTTCGTGATCGGGCCAGTGACTTCCACCCATGTCATATCCTTATGCGGATACATTTCAGCGGGAGACGGAGCGAAGAGAAGATCTGCGCCGGCGGCTTCTGCGACCTTCGCATCGGCTTCGAGCGTTCTCGGATATGCTTCGTAGTCTTCGTTCGGTCCGAACTGGGTCGGATTCACAAAGACAGAAGTGATGACAAAATCATTTTCCTTGCGAGCGGCCTGAATCAGGGACGCATGTCCTTCATGAAGCGCTCCCATAGTGGTCACCAGACCGATGGATTTCCCATCCTTCTTGCACTGGTGGACGTACTCTTTCAGCTCTTTGGTGGTGTGGATGACTTTCATAGTAGATTCCTTCCCGGAAGCAGGGCTTCCCGTCAAATGCTTGGGTGAGTGCGGATCTTTCCATCAAAAAAACCGCACCCTAAATGAATGCGGTTTCAGAAACCAGCCCTTGCCAGCAATACCCACTTGGCAGGAAGGCAAATTAAAAATACATCCCAGAGGGATGCATTCTGATTTGAAATCTCTGCATTCGTCTCGGTTATAAAAATCCAAGCGATATTAAAGTTTGACAGACGGTGAGATCATAGAGCGCCCGATGGCCTTTCCTCGATACAGCTCAGCTGATACTGCTCGAATGGCCGAGGATTCATGCTGCCGTCCTGATTTCTTTCAGACTCCCTTCGGGATATCCATAGAGCATGGACGGATCTCACAGGGGAAGCATTGATCTCATCAGACTCTGCGACTTGACCATCGTCTCCCTTGTTCTGTCAGAGAAAGAATACTCTATCAGGGGGGGATTGTCAAGAGGAAAGGGAAATGGTCCGATGGAGCGATCTGGCGCGCACAAAGTCGTAGGCTTGGCTGGAAATGATAGAATGCTGACGTTATCTATCAAAAATATTATAGATGATAAAGCATATATTTCTATACATAACGTATAAATTAAAAAAATACTTGAAAAATGAGTTCTAATCATGTAATATTTAAATCATCATTATAATCATTTTCAAAATGATGAGCTTGTGGTTAGCCGCTTCAACGCGTATTCTATCGCTCCTGCCGTCGAAACACGGACAGACGGGTGGGGGAGTGGAATAAATGTCTGTTTCTTTGAAGTCTTGAGAAAGGAGGGAGAGATGAAGAAATTATTTTTAGCCTGTCTGTTTCTGCTCGGGCTTTGTTTCCTGCCGTTTGCACACGCATCGGCGGCGACACAGTCATCGGATACGATGATATTGGAATGGCGAGCAGAGAAGGCGTGGATCGACAAGGGCGACCTCTGCCTGCGTGGGACATTCACGAATAAGAGAAAGGATCTCAGCATTACGAAGATCAATCAGTTCGTGACCGAGATCACCTTCACGCGCGCGGATGGCAGCAAGTATCAGTACGTCGCTATGCCGACCAAAATGCCGCTGGTCAAGATTTCAGCCGGTGGCACAAGAACTGTGACTTTCAATCTGGGGCATTTTGAAGATACCTGGAAGGATTGGGTCGCGACTGAGGATTATACATTCACCTACATTACAGGAAAACGCTGGTAAGCAGCGAGAGGGAAATTGATGATGAAAAGAAAAGCATTACTTACCTTAATGGCAGCATCGATGTTGACAATCGGGGGGGGGTACTCTGATTCATGCTGCATTCGATGAAAATTTAAATATGTATACGCTCGATGCCGTTGTCGTCGAGGCAGATAAGACAAAGAATAAATTCGGTGATACCATTACCGAGCAGTCGTACTATCGTACCGGCGGTGATGTGAAGGTCATCACGAGAGAAGAGATCGAGAAGCGTCACTATACGGATCTGACGGAAGCGATTAAGCGTATTCCTGGCGTTACGTTCCAGAACCCAGGGTATCGCGGCGGGGAATATGGATACGAATTCTATAACAATGGCGTATCCATTAACGGGGATACCCGCGTTATTGTTTGTGTTGATGGTCGTCGTGTAGATAATGCGGCAAGTACCCGTGTTGGTGGAAATAGCAAGAAGGGGACAAAATCCACAGGGGTGAACCTGAATCAGGTCACCAATATGGAAAATGTAGATAAAATTGAAGTGATTAAAGGACCTGGTGCATCCGTATATGGCGCAGATGCGACCGGTGGTGTCATTAACATCATCACTAGAAAAGGTGGTGATGATTCTACTGCTACAGTTGATGTGTCTACTGGTTCTTGGCATCAGCACAATTATGCAGTCAGCGTTTCGGGAACAAAAGGCGATGATAAGTCTCTGCACTACTTCATTTCTGCCAACCGAAACATGTCTGGTGATACCAAGTACAAAGACGGTTTCACTGGAGAAACAGGGACCTTGGGTGGCTCTCGCTGGAAAGAGGACGGCGTTAACATTCGAATCGATAAAGATTTCGATGCTAATCATTCCTTGAAAATTGCTTATAACCACAAGGATGGGAAAGACGGTTACCCGATCGCTACACCAAGTATGAGATACTGGAACCAGAATGACTGGAATCGAATCATTTTTAATGCGGCTGTAGGCGAGCTGGATAAAGATAATAAGTTGATAGCATATAAATACACAACCGAGAAGAAGTCAGATGGCACCCAATATGAATACGGTGGCAAGAAAAAGGATGGGAAGGATTTTTATTATATCCTAGACGAAAATGGTCAAAAAACCAAAGTCTCCACGAAATTAAGCGGGGATAAGAAGAATCCAGGTTATCACAATTTATATGCGCTAGACGGAGCTTTGTATAATTCCTTCAGTAAATTTAATAACAATGATGTCGATGTAACCTATACATTCAATAAAGATAATGGAATGGACAGCTTTGTTCGTTTGTATTCACAGAGACATCGTTATATGCACCGAGATAAATATAAGTGGATCTTCCTCCCGGATGAAAGCAAAGCATATGATAAGATGTTCCCGACAGGGACAACTAATGAGCAGCTGAACAAGTGGATTGCAGAATATTTGGCTCCATTCCCGGGAAGCGGAGATCAGAAAGCCTTTGACCGCTGGCTGGAATTGACAGGTGGTAAAGCTCCTGAGCCAACGAGCTGGCATGATGAACAGAATAAGGGGATCCAGCTGCAGCTGGCTAAATCACTTGGTATTCACGACGTGATCGCCAGCGTAACTTACGATAAGGCAAGAAATTACTCCAGAAGCATTAAAAATGGTGTTGAAGAAAGTTCTTATGTTCAGCGAAAAACGTTGCAGGCATATGTTCAGGACAAAATCCATCTGACAGATAAATGGGATTTTACACCGGCTATTCGTTACGCCAAGTATAGTTCCTTTGAACACTCTACAGGCAACACACAGGGGAAAGGCGATACCCATGATCTGAACTACACCATCAATACGGAATATATGTTTAATGACTCCACCAGCATGTATGCGGGATGGACGAAGGTATTCCGTCCGCTTCGTGAAGGGGATTATTCCGCGGTTGACGGCGTATTTAAAACACCATTGAAAGATGAAGAAGGCAATGCATGGACATTCGGCGTACGTAAAGAGCTCTCTGATAAGACGACGCTGGCTGTTCATTACGATATCACCAAGATGACGAATGCCATTGCTACCCTTCCGATTTGGAATGAAGCGAAGCAGGAACCGGAAAATACAGCGGTAAATGCCAAGGAAGATAAGCAGTCGTTCAATTTCACGGTAGATCATCAGTTTAACGATCACTTGACATTGTCTGCTTCTTATTCCCATATGAAGGACAAATGGAAAGCGAAACCGGGCTGGATTCTTGATGACAGCTGGGGATATGCAAATGAAAGCGATATCAATACTGCCATCAACAGCCTTCGTCCACAGAACCATTATTCTTTGAACCTCTCTTATGAAAATGGCAAACTGTACACTGGCTTACTGACAAACTGGTATACGGGCTGCAGTGAACACGCTTTTACCAATAGACGATTCCTTGTACTGGATTGGAATGTAAACTATCAGCTGACCAAAAACATGAATGTATACCTCCTGATCAATAACTTGACCAATGAAGGATACGAAACATCATACAACTCTTGGAACGGCATCGGCTCCTCGGCAATGCCGGGACGCAGCGTACTGGTCGGCGCAAAGTACACCTTCTAATACCAAACCACATCACTCTGTATGCGCGAAAAGTGCGCCTGCTTTCGCAGGCGCACTTTCACCATATCTACAGGAGAAAACCAAATGAAAAAGATCCAAATTCTCGCGCTCTCTGCTCTCCTTCTGACTGTGCCGCTTGGTATTGTCAATCCTGTCTATGCGGCGGATGGGACAAAGCAGGAGCAGGAGCAACAGCAGAAACGGCCGCCGCGCCGTCCTCAACTGACCATGGAAGAGATGCAGACTGTCCTCTCCCAGAAATATTTCGTCACTCCGGAAGAGACGAAGAGCTTGATCGATAGCGGGACGAGCTTCCGCGATCTGGAACGCGCGGCGAAGCTCTCCTATATTTCCGGAAAACCGGTGAAAGATATCCTCGCAATGAAGAAAGATGAACCGTGGCAGCGCGTGGAAGTACTGATCGGTGCGGTGGGAGAAAAGGCCTACCAGAAAGACCTCGAGCTCAAAGCCGTGAATCTCGAACGTTGGTGGGGCATTCCGAAGAAGGTCGGGATGCGCTACATGAGACAGGGCTACCCCATGCATTATGTGAAAGTGACATGGATCCTTGCCAAGCATTCCGACTGGACGATGGACGCCATCTTGAAAGATAAGAAGTATGGTGAAAATTGGAAAGCCTGGTGCCAGAGAAATCTCGGTATCGATGGGGAAACGTATGATGCATGGATCGGGGAGTACAAGAACCCGACCTATTTTCCTAGGAAGTATTTTTGAATATAGCTTTATCAGACAATGATAGGTCCATCGGACCAGTGCCCCCTCCGGGGGAAAGGTGGTGCCGAAGGCACCAAAGGGGGTGCATTTCCACGAGCGAAGCGAGGTTGTATGGTTTTCTAAATGCCAGCGGTATACCGTAATCATTTAGAGAACCGTAAAACCGGCCTAACGGCCGAGGAAATACACCCCCTCTGCCTTCGGCATCTCCCCCAAAGGGGGCGATGGCCCGAAGGGCCGAACAATGTCATGCAATGGCGAAGGTTCTATGATCTGAAAGGAGCACATGATGCAGATTTTCCTGGGAAGTATTTTTGAATATAGCTTTATCAGACAATGATAGGTCCATCGGACCAGTGCCCCCTCCGGGCGGGGGAAAGGTGGTGCCGAAGGCACCAAAGGGGGTGCATTTCCACGAGCGAAGCGAGGTTGTATGGTTTTCTAAATGCCAGCGGTATACCGTAATCATTTAGAGAACCTTAAAACCGGCCTAACGGCCGAGGAAATACACCCCCTCTGCCTTCGGCATCTCCCCCAAGGGGGGCGATGGCCCGAAGGCCTGAACAATGTCATGCAATGGCGAAGGTTCTATGATCTGAAAGGAGCACATAATGCAGAAACCACCTTTGAACCGGACGATGAAGGGACGAGCGTCTTCCTTGCGTCGTCACATGACGAAGGAGGAGTTTCATCTTTGGTATCATTTCCTACGCATGTATCCGGTGAAGTTCCGGCGGCAACGGGTGATGGGGGCTTTTATCTGTGATTTCTACTGCCATAGGGCGCGGCTGATCGTCGAGCTGGATGGGGCACAGCATTACTCTGACTATGGGAAGAGCTATGATGCATGGCGCAGCGAGAAGTTGGAAAAGGATGGATGCAAGGTGCTTCGGTTTTCGAATGGTGATATACATGAAAGGTTTTATGGCGTATGTGTCCTGATCGACCGCGCTGTGAAGGAACGGATCAAGGAAATGGAAGAATGAAAAAGATATGGATAGCGGCGGCGCTTCTTTCCTGTTGCCTTCTCTCGGGCTGTAGCCCGATGGTGAAGGAGGGGGCGCCGCGGACGGAAGCGGTGGTGGAGGATTCGGCTCATTACCCTGTCACCGTTGAAACGTTAAACAGTCACGGAGAGATGCGGGAAGAGACGTTCCCAAAGCCGCCGAAGCGGGTGGTGTGCATCTGGCAAAACTCGATCGAAAATCTGATGGCTCTTGGCGTAGGGGATCGGATCGTGGCAGCGATGGGGCTGCCGGATGGGAGTTATCTTCGTCCGGAGTATCGCGAGGCGTATGCGAAGATCCCGTATACGAGTATGGAAAAACTGGACATGGAGACGGTGATGCTGCAGGATCCGGATCTCATCGTGGGCTGGGCATCGTCTTTCGATAAGAAGACGCTCCGTGGGACGGATTTCTGGGAAGGTCGTGGTGTCGGGACATACATAGCTCCCGGGTCTTCGTCAAAGATTCAAGTACATACGATCGACTATGAGTATCAGGATATCTTGAATCTCGGGAAGATTTTTAACCGGGAGGAGAAGGCTCGAGTGCTGGTCTCTAAGATGCAGGATGAGATCGAGCGTGCGGAAGAGAAGGCGCAAAAAATGGGACATCATCCGCGGGGGCTTATCATTGAGTATCTCGGAAAGGATATCACGGTCTACGGAGAACGCTCGCTTGCAGGAAATATCCTTACGTCTATGGGCGGGGAGCTTCTTGGTGTCGGTATGCGTACGATCAGCAAGGAGCAGCTGATCGAGATGGATCCCGAGGCGCTTTTCATGGTGGTCTGCGAGAATGCGTATGATCAGATGGATCAGATCGTAGAACGGCTGTATCAGGATCAGGCGCTGCAGGGGCTCACCTGTGTGAAGGAGAAGCGCATTTATCCGCTTCCTCTTTACGCCATCTACAGCGCAGGCGTGCGGACGTATGATGGGATACAGATTATTGGAAAAGGGCTCTACCCGGAGGAATAAGATATGAAAAATGGTTTGAAAGAAATCGGCTTTGCCGCGTTCCTGCTGCTCTTGGCCGTGCTTCTGGTGCTCTCGCTTTTCTGGGCGCTCAGCATCGGGACGGTGAAGCTGCCGCTGGAAGAGATCTACGCGGCGGTGCTGGATCAGTTCACGAGCGGACGGCCGATCGAGGCGACGGGACAGGGGCCGGTCCATGACATCGTATGGCTTCTTCGCCTGCCGCGGCTCGTCTTGGCAGCACTTGTCGGAGCAGGGCTTGCGTCCTGCGGGGTCATCATGCAGGCGATCGTGAAGAATCCTTTGGCGGATCCGTACATTCTGGGGATCTCTTCGGGCGCGTCACTTGGCGCGACCTCCGCGATCCTTCTGGGAGTCGGGGCAGCGCTGGGACCGAATTTTGTCGGTATCGCTGCTTTTATCGGAGCTTTTGTGATTTCGCTGGCGGTACTCTTTATTTCTAATCTAGGCGGCCGGTCGAACTCGATGAAGCTGCTTTTGGCCGGTATGGCATTATCGGCGGTGTGCGGGGCGTTTTCCAGCTTTATTGTGTACTTTGCCAATAATAAGGAGGGAATGCAGACGATCGCGTACTGGATGATGGGAAGTCTTGCAGGGGCGCAGTGGGGAGAGCTCGCGGTGATCGCGCCGATCATCATGGCTTCGATCCTTTTTTTCTGGACGCAGAGCCGTGTGCTGAATCTGATGCTTCTTGGCGATGAGTCAGCGATCACGATGGGGACAGATCTTCACGCGTACCGGCAGTGGTATCTTCTGATTTCTTCTCTTATCGTAGGTTTTGCGGTGTACTCGGCTGGGATGATCGGCTTTGTCGGTCTGATTGTCCCGCATGTCATCCGCATGTTCACGGGACCAGATCACAAGAGACTGCTTCCTGTCGCAGCGCTTGTGGGAGCGATCTTCCTTGTCGTGGCGGATGGTCTTTGCCGCGTGATTATCCCGCATACGGAGCTTCCGATCGGTATTCTGATTTCCATGATCGGTGCGCCAAGCTTCATTTATCTGATGATTAAGAAAACATATGGATTCGGAGGGAGCGACTGATGGAGATCCTGGCAGAAGCGGTGAAGTATTTCATCGGGAAGAAAGAGATCCTGAAGGGGATCGACCTTACCCTTCATCCAAAGGAGTTTCTGGGGATCATAGGGCCTAATGGCAGCGGAAAGAGCACTTTTCTGAAATGCGTGTATCGTGTACAGAAGCCGACGGAGGGGACGATTCGCTTTGACGGAAAGCTCTTAGATGAGATGTCATATCGTGAGTCGGCACTGAAGCTGGCGGTGGTGGCACAGCACAATTATTATAATTTTGATTTTTCCGTGCTTGATGTGGTGCTGATGGGGCGCTCGCCGCACAAGAAGATGATGGACAGGGACAATGCGGAGGACTATCGCCTCGCCCATGAATCGCTCTCTATCGTCGGGCTCTCAGGCTTTGAAGCACGTAATTTTTCGACGCTCTCCGGGGGTGAGCAGCAGCGCGTCATCCTTGCACGGGCGCTCACGCAGCAGACGGAATGTCTGGTCCTCGATGAACCGACGAATCATCTCGATATCAAGTACCAGCTGGGGATCATGGACATCGTCAAGGGGCTGGGACATACGGTGGTTGCAGCGGTGCATGATCTGAACATAGCAGCGATGTACTGTGATCGTCTGATCGCGATACGGCAGGGGAAAGTGGTGGGCGTTGGTACGCCTCATGAGCTCTTGACGGTGGATTTCATCAAAGCGCTCTATGATGTCGATAGTGAGATCCATTATGATGAACAAACGGGTCGCATGAATATCATGTACATTCCGCGCCATTGGAAGGAGACCGATGATGAAACGAATCGTGATTTTAACATGTCTTAAGGCAAGCCGTGTCTGCACGGGGGCGGCTTGCTTTCAGGCGTTCAACCAGCGGACGAGGGCCTTTGTGCGCTACGGGAAGGAGCCGCTGGAGATCGAGGCTTTCATGCGGTGCAGCGGCTGCGGGCATACCATGGAAAATGACAAGGGGCTCCAAGAAAAGGTGGAGAGGATCGTAAAGCTGCATCCGGATGCGGTCCACCTCGGGATCTGCTGCTGTCATGATGGGGGAGATCAGGAGCTGTGCCGGGAGATCGAAGCACTTGCAGGTATCTTCCTGGAGAATGGCATCGAGGTCGTGCGGGGCACGCATTCGGAATTTTGAGTAAGTAAAAAGGGGCTGTGAAGAAATGAATTCCCATTTCTTCACAGCCCCTTTTTACTTTGCTTTCATTTGGTTCAAGGTTCAAGGTTCAGGGTTGAGGGGGCGGCTTCGCCGCAATTATATATGGGGCGATGCCCGATCAAGAATCATCCTCGCCCCTTCCTCTGGAAGGGGCAGACGAGCGAAGCGAGGCGGGGTTGGCATCCCCGTGTGTGAAAATACCGCTTTACGCAGCCAACCTCCGCCCCTTCGGGGCCCCTCCTTCCAAAGGAAGGAGGGAGAAAAGCGGTATAGCGTGCTATGTTGAATAGTCCGATGCTATCGATATTCCAACACTTTCATGCAATACCGCTACGTAGTCCCCTCATCTCACTTCGTTCGAAATGGCGTCTCACTGGATTTTTGCGTCGCTTCACTCCTAAAAATCCAGTTCGCTTGTACAAGCCCTTCGGGCAGCTCCCCCGATGGGGAGCCAAGAACGTTCTGCCGCTTAACTTAATAGCCTTCCCCTCTAGGGGAAGGTGCCCCGCAGGGGCGGATAGGGTGACTATGGCATGAAAGACAGCTGGGATAAGGTTTTCCCGGTCACTCCTATGAGAGATGCAAGTCCCCCGCGGCAGATGGAACGCGAAAATGAGATGATCGTTATTTCACATCGCCTTCTTTTACTTGGCCGTGATCGCTCTTGTCCCAAAGAGGGTCTTAAACCGATCCGGTGTATCGTCATAGTGATCGGAGGTGATGTCATTCTCCGGCTCGTAGAGATCGGGGAGACGGATGCCCATCAGGGCGAGCTGGGTGTCGAAGACGAGGTCATTGGTCCAGCGGCTCTTTTGGCGGGCGGCAAGATTTCCTATGAGCTTCTGGTGAGAGGAGAGGTAGGTGTCGGAGAAGGCCATGTAGAAGGGAATGTAGGTCATGGCGGGGACGTAGGTGGCGGGATTGTGGTCGAGGTGCAGGTCGATGCCTTCGCCGTGGTCGGAAAAGTAGAGGAGGGTCTGGAAGTCGGGGCGGGCAGAGAGTGTCTCATACAGCTTTTCCATCACGTAGTCGTGGAAGAGGATGGTATCGTCATATTGGTCGCGATAGGGGTCGTCGCTGCGGATCTTCTCGTAGCTTTTGGGATGGTGGTAGGCGTAGGGCATGTGGCTTCCCATATAATGAAGGATGACGAGAGTCTTCTCGCTGCTCTTCATGCTTGTGAGCTCTTCGGCGAGGGCATCGTCGTAGACGTCAAGGTCGGCGGTGGTGCCGAGGTGACTGTTTCGCCAGTGCTGCTCGTCGGCTTCGGAGGCGATGATGGTGGTCGGGGTATCCCAGGCGCTGAAGCGGACCTGGTTGCTGATCCATACGGTATGGAATCCGGCGGCTTTGGCGGTTTCGATGAGGGAGGGAGCGTCTGCGAGGGAAATGTCGTTGTACTGGTTCTTCGCGGTCAGAGCATAGGAGAGTGCAGGGACGGTCTGCACGTAGCAGCTGTAGGCGTCATCAAAGAAAAGAAAGTGCGGGTCGTTTCTGCGAGAGGAAAGCCAGGGGGTGGTCGGGCGCGGGTAGCCATAGACATTCATGTGCTCACTGTTCTCAGATTCGCCGATGGCAAGGACGTAGAGGCCGGGAGCTGAGGAAATGGTGAGGTTCGTGAGACGGCTTGTGCGTTCTTTGGATTTCTGCTCAAAGTCGGCGTAGGCTTTCATGTAGTCCTTGATGCCGATCCATGGCGTGGTGATGGGATTGCTGTAGGAAAGGGCAAGGTTGACGGGGGCGACGAGGAGGAGGGCAAGTCGCGGAAGGAGAGAAGGGCGGGAGAAGAGCTCACCTGTGCTGCTTTTTTCGGAGATCAGGAAGAGCGCGCCAAAGTAGAGCGGAAGGCATAGCAAAAAGGGAAGGGAGAGGTGTCCGGAGAGGTATCCGGCGGCTTCACTGACATTGGTCTGCAGAAGTGCGAGAAGTGTTTCGGGCTGCGGAAAGCTGCCTGTCAGGAAGTAGCAGCTCCATGTCACGAGGGCGGGGAGCGTCATGAGAAAGCCGGCGAGGAAGACATAGCAGGCTCTCTCTCTCGCAAAGCGTGCAGGCGGCGAAAGAAGTGCGAGGATGCCCCATGTGGCGACTGAGAAGGAGAGGCAGCCGTAGAGATCCCATGAAGGGGTGAGGAGACCTGTCAGAAAGCGGACGGAGATCGCGGAAAGGGCGAAGAAAAGGAGCGGCAGCTGCTGGAATGCGGGGCGGTAGAAGGTGAAGAGGAGGGACAGTGTCACGCAGGTGAAGAAGATGGACACGTCGTTCCATGGCGGGAAGACTTCGCCTGTCACGGCAAGGTGCAGCCCGTAGATGAGGGCGAAGATAGCAAGCCCGGTGGCCGTAAAGCGGAGAAAGGTATATAGACTGGGACGCAAGGGAGACTCCTTTTGGTATAATGGGGGGAGGGTTCAGGGTTCAGGGTTAGCCCGTGGGGCGTGGTGCCCCTTGATTACGTGCGAAAAAGGTTCAGCAGGTTCTATAGGTAGTGCGAGGGCGGTGCGGCGCATTTCGTCATCCTGAGCGGAGAAAAACGTCGTGTGTTAAGGAAACGCTGTTTCAATCGCAGAATCAGATTTCATATGGATTTTTATACATAGTGTCGTCGACATTCTCCTTAAATAGCTCGCTATTCGCGGCGGCTTATTCCTCACCTTGCATGAAAGTACAAGAGCCAAGTCAGACAACGATTTAATCAGTGTTTCCCTAAGCGCCGCGGAGATTTAAAATTAGCGGTTTTCTCGTATCGAAAACCTAATCCCTAGCCACTAATCCCTAGCTGCTAATTTTTAGTCACCAGTCACTCACCCCTGATTTCTAGGGCTACCCCCAAAAAACATTAAACTATCATTTAACACATTCCATTATACCAAAGAGGACGAGCTATGGATGAAAAAATGAAAGAATTAGACGCGCTTTTCGATTTCTTCCGTGAGATCGACAAGGAGAAGCTGATCGAGAGGAAGACGTATGTGACAGGTGCGGTGCGCTGGGAGAACGATGCGGAGCACGCCTGGCACATGGCGCTGATGACGGTGCTTCTTTCTGAGTATAGCAATGAGCCCATCGACGTCTTGAAGACGGTGACGATGCTGCTCATTCATGACCTCGTGGAGATCGATGCGGGGGATACGTATGCCTACAGCGGCGTGTCGAAGGAAGAGCAGCACGCAAAGGAAGAGAAAGGGGCGGCGCGTATCTTTGGGATGCTGCCGAAGGAGAAGGGCAGAAAGCTCTATGATCTTTGGCAGGAGTTTGAGGCTGGTGAGACGGCAGAGGCGCGCTTTGCTCACACGATGGATAATATCCAGCCGATGATGCTGAATGACTACACGGATGGAAAAGCATGGCAGCAGTTCGGTGTATCGCTTTCCAAGATCTATAAAAGAAATGAGTTGACGCCGAAGGGCTCCCGCGTTCTTTGGAGTTATGCAAAGGAGAGAATCCTTGCACCGAATGTGGCTAAGGGAAGGATCCGGGACGAATGAGAAACCGCCCGTTAGGGGGATAGGCCGCGGAAGACAGCACACCCTCTTGGAGAGTGTGCTATACTTATAGCTGTTCCATAGACGGGAAAGGGGCATGAAGGGTGTTGCTTCTTAGAGAGATGGCACGAGATCTTTTTCCCGTGCTGATGTGTGATGGTTGACGGGCGCTGCTTGATCGAGGGATAGGTATGGGTTGTCTTTTTAGTCTTTTCAAAGGCTTGCTTTATACAGCACTGCTTTTGCTGCTTTTGGCGGGAGGATTTGCTGGAAATATGGCGTATGAAGAGCTTTTTCATGCGCCTTGGGATCAGATCCTGGGGATCGAGAATCACCGGCGGGATCTTTCGCAGATTCATGCGATGGAGAATCGTTACGGCTGGCAGTCGGTGACGGTGCCATCAGAGGACGGTACACGACTCAAAGGCTCGTACATCGAAAGTGGAAATCGAAACCACCGCGCCGTCATCCTGCTGCACGGTCTGTACCAGAACCGTTCCATGTGCGTGCCATATGCGGATATCTACCGTGAGATGGGCTACTCCGTCCTGATGGTCGATCTGCGCGGACATGGCGAGAGCGGAGGCGAGTATCCTGACTGGGGCGTGCATGATATCGAAGACCTGAATGCGTGGGTCGATTTCCTGAAAGCGAAAGACCCCTCGATGCAGATCGGCATCCATGGGATCTCTCTGGGTGCAGCGATGGCGCTCCTCTACAGCGGCAGCAAAGAGGGCTCGGCAATGAAGTTCTATGTCGCAGACAGCTCGTACGCGAGCTTGATGGAGCTCGGCCGTGAAAAGATCATGCGCTACACAGGCGATGATCGTTTGGTGCTCGGCATGGATGTCTTGAATCCATTCTTTCAGGCGGCGCTCTTCGTGCATGACAGGAAACTTCTCCGTGACCTCGATCCCCTGACGCAGTCCGCAAAGGCGCGTTCACCGCTTCTCATCCTCCACGGGAAATCCGACACGCTCATCCCCTACGGCGCAGCAGAAGACCTCTTCTCTGAAGCCGGCAGTCCCAGAAAGGAGCTCTATCTTTTCCAAGGCGCCGGTCACACGATGGAAATGGCGGCCAACGGCCCTGCCTATCGAGAACATGTCCAAAAATTTGTGAAAAGTTTACAGTAGACAGACAGAGTTGTGGTAGAATAAAGGAAATGAAGTCTGAGCCATCATGGACAGCGGCGTAAGAGGTTCGTCGGGCTTTCCCGTCGTTCTGAAACAATCTGTTTTCAGACGTCGGCTCTTTTGACCCTGCTGCACCGGATGGACCCTTTTTCTCGGGAGGCGATACGCATGCAGAACGCAAATACTTTGGAAGCCATGGAAGTGGCACGGCAGCTGATCCTGGTGCTGAAAGGCACTGTGGAAAGTCTGCAGATGAACCTGTCGCAGGAACGCGATGACAATGAAGGACTGAAGCTCACCATCGAGTCGTTGGAAGACGAGAATGCGCGCCTTCAGGAAGAACTCTTCAAAGTCCAGGCGGGTGCCGTCGAAGAGAAGGATACAACAAAGGAGAACCAAGCCGAAGTCATTGAAGCCATCGGTGAGAAGCTCGCCTTCTACTACAAGGATATGAAACGGATCGATCCGAAGAAGCTCACCGCAGAAGACGGCGAGACACTGTACAACATTCTCGACTATACATTCAAAGCATTGAAGAAGGCCGGCGTGAAAATGGAGAAATAAGGAAACACGGATTTAATCAGCGTTTTTATAAATACAAGCGGCACTGCGAGTCATGCAGTGCCGCTTTTGTCATGGAATGGGTGAACCCCGAAGTTTGAAAGCAGAGATGAGTGACTAGAGATTAGACTAGGAGACATCAGAATATGCGTGTATTCGCTTTGACGTTATGGGGGAAGCGGTATTCTCGTATCGCAGCCTCCCCATGGGGGAAGGGGGACCGCGTCAGCGGCGCTCGGGTACTTTCGTAAATTGCCTGCTTGAGACGATCTCCCCCGCTCTTTTTCATCCCGCTTTCCCCATCCAACCTCCGCCCCTTCGGGGCACCTCCTTCCATAGGAAGGAGGGAGTGTCCACGCTAGCCCCTTCCCTTGGAAGGGGCTGCCGAGCGCAGCGAGGCGGGGTTGGCTTTCTTTTTTGCGGCGAAGCCGCCACCACAACCCTGAACCCTGAACCACGAACCTCAAAAAGCCTTGTCAAGCAAAACCCCTTGACAAGAGCATTTTTCTCCTGTATAATAACATCCGTTGTGGTGATGAACTATGTCTATTGAAAACATCGTAGAGAAGGGAGAGCTCCTTGATTGTTACGGAGAGCTCCTGACGAAGAGGCAGAAGGATTGCCTCGACTTATACTATAATGAAAATCTCACGCTCGCTGAGATTGCTGACTATTTCCATATTTCCCGTCAGGCGGTCCATGATGCGATGCGTCATGGAGAAGAGCAGCTGCTTTCCTATGAGGCGGCGCTTCACACCTGCTCCCTTCGCAAGAAGAGAGAGAAGGCTGCCTTACGGCTGCTGCATTTCATTCCCCAGGCAGAGCGGGGAGAGGCAGAGAGTCTTTTGAAAGTGATGACAGAATGAAGGTGACCGGATGCCATTTGAAAATTTAGGAGACAAGCTGCAGTCTGCGTTCAAGGATCTCCGCGGGAAGGGCAAGCTTTCCGAAAGTGACATTGATGGGGCGCTTCGTGAGGTCCGCCGCGCGCTTTTGGAAGCCGATGTCAATTTCAAGGTGGCGAAAGATTTCATCGCTCACGTCCGTGAAAAGGCGATGGGGGAAGAAGTCTTCGGCAGCCTGAAGCCTGACCAGACGGTCATCAAGATCGTCAAAGACGAGCTGACAGAGCTTTTGGGCGGGACACAGAGCAAGATCACTCTGTCTTCCTCCGGTATGACGATCATCATGCTGGTCGGCCTGCAGGGCGCCGGCAAGACGACGACTGCCGGCAAGCTGGCTCTGATGTTCAAGAAAAAAGGCCACCGTCCGATGATGGCAGCCTGCGATGTCTATCGTCCGGCAGCAATTAAGCAGCTCGAAGTCTTGGGCGAGCAGACGGATGTCCCGGTCTACCGCATGCCGCCGAATGTGGATCCGGTCCACATCGCGCAGTACGCGATCGATACGGCCAAGGCATACAACCGTGATGTCGTCATCCTCGATACCGCAGGCCGACTCACGATCGATGAAAAGCTGATGGCCGAGCTTCGCAACATCAAAGCAGAGGTCCATCCGCATGAGATCCTTCTCGTCCTTGACTCCATGACCGGTCAGGACGCCGTGAATACTGCCAAAGCCTTCGATGAAAATCTGGGCATCGACGGCACCATCCTGACGAAGATGGATGGCGACGCCAGAGGCGGTGCAGCGCTCTCTATCAAGACCGTCACCGGCAAGCCGATCAAGATGATCGGTGTGTCCGAAAAACTCGACGGCGGCCTTGAGGATTTCTATCCGGACCGTATGGCCGGCCGTATCCTCGACCTGGGCGACCTCGCTACGCTGATTGAGACAGCCCAGAGAAATATGGATGAAGAATCCATGAAAGACGCAGCGGCGAAGGTGCGTAAAGGGGAATTCACCCTTGACGATTTCCTGAACCAGCTGAAACAGGTGAGAAAGCTGGGATCCTTCCAGAGCATCCTCGGGATGCTTCCGGGCATGGGCAAATTCAAAGACCAGCTGAAGGACATCGACCTTGATGGCAAAGAAGTGAAGCACATCGAAGCCATCATCCTCTCCATGACTCCGCAAGAGCGTGCGAATGTGAAGATCCTGAATGGCAGCCGCCGCAAGCGTATCGCGCAAGGCGCCGGCGTCAAGAT
Organism: Dialister sp. i34-0019-2H8; assembly: GCF_042846925.1. NCBI lineage: Bacteria > Bacillati > Bacillota > Negativicutes > Veillonellales > Veillonellaceae > Dialister > Dialister sp. i34-0019-2H8. The sequence goes on along the minus strand of NZ_BAABYQ010000001.1, from coordinate 1,727,775 downwards.
CCAGGATGTGAACCGCATGATGAAGCAGTTCGCTGATATGCAGAAGACCATGAAGAAAATGAAGGGTATGAACCCGAAAAAGTTAAATCCATCCAAACTGGGCGGCCTTGGCGGTCTCTCAGGGATGTTCCGTAAATAATCGAGATCATTTCAAGGAGGTGAAATATCAATGTTAAAAATTCGTCTGACCCGTATGGGCGCTAAGAAGAATCCATTCTACCGCATTATCGTTATCGACTCCAAAGCAGCTAGAAACGGCGCACCGACCGATACCATCGGCTGGTACGACCCGGCTAAACTGGACGCTCCGGTAAAGATCGATGAAGAAAAGGTTCTGTCCTGGCTTGGAAAAGGCGCACAGCCGACCGACACTGTTCGTTCCATTCTGAGAAAGAACGGCATCCTCGCTAAGTTTGCAGAAGCAAAGAAATAAGGAGGACGCAAGATGAAGGAATTGGTGGAAACACTGGTTAAGGCTCTTGTCAAAAATCCTGATGCCGTCACCGTCACCATTCTTCAGAAAGGCAGCCTGGAAATCTACCAGGTCCACGTCGCTCCTGAAGACATGGGCAAAGTGATCGGTAGAAAAGGCCGGATTGCGAATGCCATCCGCACCGTAGTCAAAGCAGGGGCCCTGCGTGAAAATCGCAAGGTCGCTGTCGATATTATCTAAGGGGTGCCCTATGGATGAAATGCAGATCCTTGTCCCTGTCGCTGTGAAGTCCAAGCTGACAGAGGCACTGAAGACCACTTTGCTGAATGAAATCAATACGAACCTGTCGCGTGTCGAACATGACATGGCTCAGCTTGAATTTCAGGCAAACGGCCGCATTGCTGAACAGGCTAAAGTCAATATCCAAGCAGCTTCCCAGCTCCGTGCTTCCTTCGAAGCCCAGAAGGCGCAGATGCAGCAGGTGAAGGAAAAGCTGACGAACGATAAAGAACACCTGGAAAAGCTGGCTATCGGTGCAGAACTCAACCGCGCACCGATCAACCGTCTCGTGACCATTCATGTCGGTGACGATATGAACAACATCGTAGGCGGGGAAATCCTGGTTGAAGACGGTAAGATTATTGCTTTCCGTGAATGATATGAAATCCGATGTCAAGGTACTCATCGGCCGAATCGTAGCCCCGCATGGTGTGCGGGGTGATTTGCGTATGTTCCCCGATATCGATCGGCCGGAAGTGATCCGCTCGCTGGAGTATCTCTGGATCGGGGGGGAAAAATATCGGCTCATGTCCTGCCGTCCGCACAAGAATATCTATATTCTCCATGTGGAAGGCGTAGAAGACAGAAACCAGACCGAGCTCATGCGTGGCATGGAAGTCGAAGTGCCTGCCTCGGCGCTGCCAAAGCGGACAGACGGCACCTACTACTACCACGAGCTTTTAGGACTTAAGGTCGTGACTGAAGAGGGTGAGCCTGTCGGTATCCTGAAGGAGATTATCGAGACCAAGGCAAATAACGTGTACAGCGTCATTTCCGAAGAGGGAAAGGAGACCCTGATCCCTGCGATCCCGCCCTGTATCCTTCATGTAGACCCTGCAGGCGGCACCATGACAGTCAAGCTTTTGGAATGGGAGTAAGTCCATGAAAATCGATATCTTATCGCTATTTCCGGAATTCATAGAAGCCTTCTTCCATCAGAGCATGATCAAACGTGCTCTGGAAGGCGGCCTCATGGAGATGGCAGTGACGAATCCCAGAGATTTCACCAAGAGCCGGCATGGACAAGTCGATGACACGATCTGTGGAGGTGGGGCTGGGATGCTGATGATGTGCCAGCCTCTTTTTGATGCCGCCCGTCATGTGCTGCCGGAAAAAGGGCCGCGTGACCGTGTGATCTTCCTGTCGCCGGCCGGCATGCCCTTCACGCAGGACAAAGCAAAACAGCTGTATCGCGACTATGACCATCTGGTGCTCATCTGCGGGCACTACGAAGGCGTCGATCACCGCGTCGAAGAGCATCTTGCGGATGAGCTTATCTCCATCGGCGACTATGTCCTGACGGGCGGCGAACTCGGTGCGATGGTCATCGCAGATGCCGTGGCCCGCATGGTGCCCGGCGTCTTAGGCGATGCGGGAAGCGCACAGAGCGATTCTTTCTATGAGCCGATCCTCGAGTATCCGCAGTACACCAAGCCGGCTGATTACAACGGCTGGAAAGTGCCGGATGTGCTGCTCTCCGGCCATCATGCAAACATTGCGAAATGGCGCAGAAAAGAAGCACTGAGGCGCACCTTGAAGTGCCGCCCGGATCTCTTAGAGAAGCTCACACTGACCAAGACCGATCAGAAGCTCATGCGAGAAATAGAAGAGGAGGAGAAGTAATGGCACCTGTGTATATCGGGCTCATCCACTATCCCATTTATAATAAGCACATGGAAGTCGTCACTACAGCTCTGACCAACTATGACCTCCATGACATAGCCAGAACGGCAAAAACCTATGATGTGAAGCGCTACTTCATCGTGCATCCTGTCGACGCACAGCGTGAAATGGCGAGCCGCATCATGAACCACTGGAAAACCGGCGGCGGCGTGCATTACAATATCAACCGGAAGGAAGCCTTCGAGGAAACGGAACTGGTCCCGACCCTGGAGGATGCCATCGCCTGGATCGAAAAAGAGACAGGCCAAAAACCGGCCATCGTGACCACGGACGCCCGGGTCTATCCAAATACTGTTTCCTACACAGAAATGCGCAGGAAGATCCACGAAGAAGATACGCCGATCTTCATTCTCTTTGGTACAGGCTTTGGCATGACCAAGGAAATGATGAAACAGTTCGACTACATCGTGGAACCCATCTACGGGGCGGGTACGTACAACCATCTGTGCGTGCGCAGCGCCGTAGCCATCATCCTCGACCGCCTTCTGGGCGAACCATGGTGGAATCAAAAGGAGGAATAACGTACTATGTCCGGACATTCTAAGTGGGAAAATATTAAGCGCAAGAAAGGCAAGACTGATGCCATTCGCGCAAGGATCACCACTAAAATCTCCAAGGAAATTACCATCGCAGCCCGCATGGGCGGCGGTGATCCCGTCGGCAACATGCGTCTGAAGCTGGCCCTCACCAAGGCTAAACAGAACAATGTACCGAAGGAAAATATCCAGCGTGCCATTGCTAAAGGCGTCGGTGCTGCCAGCGGTGCAGGCTTCGATGAAGTCACCTACGAAGGCTACGGCCCGGGAGGTGCAGCTGTCATCGTCGAATGCAATACCGATAACAGAAACCGTGCAGCCGCAGATATCCGTCATGCATTCACCCATCACGGCGGCTCTGTAGGCACACCGGGATGCGTAGGCTGGATGTTCAAGAAAAAAGGCTCTATCATTGTAGCCAAAGACGCAGCCGATGAAGACACCGTCATGATGATCGCTCTCGATGCGGGCGCTGACGATGTCACTACCGGCGAAGACAGCTATGAAATCACGACCTCTCCGGAAAACTTCCTCACCGTCTCCGAAGCCCTCGAAAAAGAAGGCATCGAAGCGGAAGCTTCCGAACTGGCTATGGTTCCAGACAACTATGTCAAGCTCGAAGGCGATGCTGCTCAGACCATGCAGCACCTCACCGATGAACTGGAAGAACTCGATGATGTACAGGAAGTGTACACCAACGCAGAACTGCCGGAAGATGCGGAATAATAAAAAAGGGGCTGTGGAGAAATGAATTCTCATTTCTTCACAGCCCCTTTTTACTTTGCTTTCATTTGGTTCAGGGTTCAAGGTTCAGGGCTCTCGTGGCGGCTTCGCCGCCTTTTTTTAGAAGATGGTATTCTCGTATCGCAGCCTTCCCCTCTAGGGGAAGGTGCCCCGCAGGGGCGGATAGGGTGACTATGGCATGAAAGACAGCTGGGATAAGGTTTCCCGGTCACTCCTATGAGAGCTGCAAGTTCCCCGCGGCAGATTGAACGCGAAAATGAGATGATCGTTATTTCACAGCCCCTTTTTGTGCTCCATATATTATTTCATGAACATATCGATCGCCTGATTCATGCGCGTGATGGCCTCTTGGTCATTCTCCTGCACCGCTTCCACGATGCAGTGCTCCATATGCTCCTTCAGGAGGAGCTTGCCGGTATTATTGATCTCCGCACGCACTGCGGCGAGCTGGATCAGGACATCGGCGCAGTCCCGTTGGTTCTCGAGCATCTTCTTGATCGACTCCATATGGCCGATGGATCTGGATATCCGATTCATGATTGCTTTGATTTTTTGCGGGTCATGCGTATGGCTGTGATTGGGATGATGTCCGTCATGGGTTTGCCCGATCACATGGGTGTGGACATGTCCATCGCCATGATCGTGGACAAAAACTTTATTCTTTGTATCTTCCATAAGAGGTTTTGATTCCTTTCACTTTTCGTAGGAAACACGGATCCCATCTGATGAGCGATCGAATCGGCGTTTCTTAGGGAAACACTGATTCAATCGTTGTCTGATTTCATTCTTGGATTTTTATACAGAGCAAGGAATCATCTGACGCGAATAGCGAGCTATTTAAGGAAGATGATGACGAAGCTATGTATAAAAATCCATATGAAATCCGGCTCTGCTATTTAATCAGCGTTTCCCTTATATTATACCCGATAAAAAAGGCTGTGGCTAGGGAGCTGGGCATCGGCGTGCTCATAAGGAAGCAGTCCACATACAGAGGGAGATAGGCCTCCATATTTATGATTTTAACTCATTTCCAATGACTTTTTCATATAGAATAAGCATACATGTTCCGGTTTGCATAAAAAGGTGTATACTATAAGAAGAAGGACAGATCAGGATTTCTTCGATCAAGAAATCCTGATCACACATTCTTTCGTATGATTCTATGCCAAAAGGAGGAGTCACTATGTTCCGTTTCACATTACCTAGAGATATTTATTGTGGTCATGGAGCCATTGATGAGCTGTCTTTGCTGAAGGGTCACAAGAAAGCTTTCATTTGCACCGGTGGTCATTCCATGCGGGCAGGCGGTTTCCTTCAGAAGACTGAAAAGGTGCTGAAGGACGCAGGACTTGCCACCTATACGCTCGAAGGCATCACACCGGATCCATCCATCGAAGAAGTGCAGAAGGGTGCGAAGCTGATGGAAGAATTCCAACCGGACGTGATCGTGGCGATCGGCGGAGGTTCACCGATCGATGCAGCCAAGGCCATGTGGGTCTTCTATGAATATCCGAATCTGACATTCGATGAGATCAAAAAGCCATTCTCTTTGCCGCCGCTTCGTCAGAAGGCGATCTTCGTCGCTATCCCATCCACATCGGGGACTGCGACAGAAGTCACGGCTTTCTCTGTCATCACCGACTACTCGACAGGCATCAAGTATCCGCTCGCTGATTTCAACCTGACGCCGGATCTTGCCATCCTCGACCTCGACATCCCGTTCACCATGCCGAAGAAGCTCACCGCGCATACAGGCATGGATGCGCTGACACATGCGACTGAGGCCTATGTGTCAAAGTTTGCGAATGGCTTCACGGAACCGCTCTCCAAGCAAGCTGTCTCCGATATTTTTGACAACATCGTAGAGTCGTATCATGGAGACAAGGAAGCCAGAGGCAAAATGCATATCGCGCAGTGCCTTGCCGGCATGGCCTTCTCAAACGGACTTCTGGGGATCACACATTCTCTGGCGCATAAGATCGGTGCCGTCTTCCATGTCCCGCATGGTTGTGCGAATGCCATCTTGATGCCGTATGTCATCCAGTTCAACAAGAAAGCCTGTCTTTCGCGCTATGCCGATCTCGCTCGCGTGGCCGGCCTTCCGGGACGCACAGATGCACAGCTTGTCATTTCCTATGAGGAAGCTATCCAGAAACTGAATCAGAAGATGGACATCCCGCTGACACTCAAAGACTATGGGGTGCCAGAGGAGCTGTACCTTGCCAAGAAGGATGCCATCGCTAAGAATGCCGTCCTCGATGCCTGCACTCCGGAGAACCCGCGTGAGGCAGATGCGGAGGCTATGGCAAAGATCCTCGAATGTGCTTACTATGGGAAGATGGTAAATTTCTGAGAGATCGGCTTTAGTGAAAAAGGTGACTGCCAATAAAAAAGCACTGTGAGATCCACAGTGCTTTTTTTGGTGCGAGCGAAGGGACTCGAACCCCCATGCACAAGGCGCAGGATCCTAAATCCTGTGCGTCTACCAATTCCGCCACGCTCGCATGGCTTGCGATACCTATTATATAAGGTCGGGACCTTTTGGTCAATGGGGGATGAGCAGATGATTTTGGGCGAGTGAAAAAACGTATCATTCGATATTGAACTATTTAAATATTGTGATATAATACTATATAGAGAGATGTAAATGTAGAAAGAAGGGAAATACGGATCCGATCGCTCGAGGGAAACACTGAGTAAATCGTTGTCAGAATCAGCGTTTCCCTAGGATTTCACTCTTGTAAGATCACAAGCTGCGGTCGCACCGACATTTCCTTTCTACAGGGAAGCCGACATGCGGCCTCCCTGTGAGTTTTCCCAAAGGAGGGAACGACTATGAAAAAGTATGTATGCACTGTATGCGGATGGATTTACGATGAAGCCAAAGGTGATCCGGACAATGGCATCGCCCCGGGAACCAAGTTTGAAGATTTGCCGGCAGACTATGTATGCCCGGTCTGCGGCGCCGGAAAGGATGAATTTGAAGTTTATGAAGGATGATTGTTAATTATTGTTCATGAAAACAATAAACAATACTTGACAATAAAGACGATGTGAGGTAATATAGAATCGTAAACAAAAGGAAATCACCATTGGCCGTGATGATTCCACTCATTGTTACAAATCTTTCTCAACAACTCCAAACACCTCTAAAAAGCCTCCCTTCGGGGAGGCTTTAGGCGTCTCATGGGGAAAGCGAATGTAAAAAGGCGGTGTGACAAAACATACAGGTTTTTGTCACACCGCCTTTGCTGGCGAAAGAGGCGTCTCAGAGCTGTGCTGTGCAGTGCGGGCAGCGGGTCGCATCATCTGCGATCGCTTCTTTGCAGTAGGGGCACTTTCTAATTTCCTTTGGCGGAGCTTTCGGGAAGAAGTGGTTGATCTGCTTGATGGCGATAAAGAGGACGAAAGCAATGATCAGGAAATCAATGACTGCATTCAGGAATTCTCCGTATGCGATGACTGGGACGCCGAGCTCTTTTGCTTCGGCGAGCGTGGAGACCGGGGTATCGCTCAGAGGGATGAAAAGGTTGGAGAAATCGATACCACCCAGAAGGTAGCCCAGAGGAGGCATGATGACATGGCTGACCAGAGAAGAAACGATCTTTCCGAATGCAGCGCCGATGACTACACCGACTGCCATGTCTACTACATTGCCGCGGAGAGCAAAGTCTTTGAATTCTTTGAGCATACCCATGAGGGAACGTCTCCTTTCTAAAAAATAAAGAAATTATTTTTCATATCTTACCACAAGTGGAGGAAAGTTGGGAAGAGTATAAAATGGCAGATCGAAAAAAGAGCGCATCTGCCGAGTAATGCTATTAAGTTAAGGAAATTGTTAGCGTCGTAATGACTTTCCCTTTGGGGGAAGTGCCGAAGGCAATATGTGCAAGCGAACTGGATTTTTAGGAGCGAAGCGACGCTAAAATCCAGTGAGACGCCATTTCGAGCGCAGCGAGATGGGGCATGCCAGCGGCCATCGAACAATGTTGGGTATACCGTAGTGCTGCCCCCTCAGCCCTCCGGGCAGCTCCCCCGATGGGGAGCCAAGAACGTTCTGCCGCTTAACTTAATAGCCTTCCCCATTGGGGAAGGGGGACCGCGTCAGCGGTGGATAGGGGGCTTTCGTATATCGTCGACTTGAGACGATCTTTCCCGCTCTTTTTCATACCGCTAGAACCCTATCCGGCTCGCTTCGCTCGCCACCTTCCCCACGCGGGGAAGGCTTTGTTTCGTCGATATTGTTTTTCTCCACGTATCCTGTATTCGCTCTGACGATGCGAGAAAAGCGGCATTCTCGTATCGTAGCCTTCCCCTTTGGGTAATGCTATTAAGTTAAGGAAATCGTTAACTACGTAACGTCTTGCTTCCCCCTTTGGGGGAAGTGCCGAAGGCAATATGTGCAAGCGAACTGGATTTTTAGGAGCGAAGCGACGCTAAAATCCAGTGAGACGCCATTTCGAGCGCAGTGAGATGGGGCATGCCAGTGGCTATCGAACAATGCCCAATATACCGTAGTGCTGCCCCCTCAGCCCTCCGGGCAGCTCCCCCGATGGGGAGCCAAGAATGTTCTGCCGCTTAACTTAATAGCATTGCCCTGTTAGGGGACATAGAGACCGGGGCACTGTATTCTCTTATTTTTCTTACAGAGGTTTGACACATTCCTTTATCTATGCTATAGTATGTCCAATAAGCGATGAAGAAAAAGAGTACGCAGGGATTTCTTCTCTTAGCGAGTCCGGACAGTGCAAGCGGGCAGAGAAACTTTGCTGAAGTGCGTTTCAGAGCCAGGAGACCGAAAAGAAGTAGGCTCTCCCGGGGATTCCCGTTACAGGATCAGAGTCTGTTTGGACTTAAAGAGGCCGATGCGGTGACGCAACGGTGAAATTGGGTGAGAATCACGAGTCTTTCGTCCCATGGGGGAGGAAGGGCTTTTTTTATTGTTTGAAATGAAGATCTTGCCCGATGCGGCAATGTTTCGCGAGCCTTGCTGCATCCATAGAATCTGCTGCTGAACTCTTTTTATTGATCGCCATAGTAGGAATAGTAGGAAATGATAGGAGGAAATGATATGAATAAAAATGAGGATGTCAAAAACTTAGCACAGAGCGTGCTGAAAGAGCACCAGACAAAAAAGCAGGGACGGCAGTTTATTCTCTGGATCCTGGCATTGGTCGTGGGCGCCGCTCTGGGCTGGCTCGGGATCAAGCCTTTGAATGAGCTCTTTAATTTTATCGCGACGGTATTCACCCGTTTGTTCCAGTTCATCGCGGTACCGACGATCGCGCTCGCTGTCATCACGACACTGGCTGCACTCGGCGGCAAGAAGGAAACCGGTCGCATTTTTGCACACGCGGTCGTCTACACGCTTCTCACTACCGTCTTTGCGGCAGGTATCGGGCTTGCGATGTATCTCTGGGTGACACCGGGAAATCTGCCGACGGATCTGGCGAGTGCAGGAGCTTCGAGCGTGCCGCAGAAGCTGGGAACGGTCACATACTATGACCATATCTTGAATGTCATTCCGAATAACATTCTGCAGCCATTCCTGTCCGGCAATGTACTTGCTGTCATGCTGATCGCAGCTTCCTTTGGCCTCGGGCTTGCCTTCATGCCGAAGACGGAGAATCGCGAAGTCCTCCTGAAGGGCATCCTTGGTTTTCAGGAGCTTCTCTTTACGCTGATCAAAGCGCTTCTCGCCATTCTTCCTGTCGGCATTCTGGCTTTTGCAGGGCAGCTCTCCGCCCAGATCGAAGCAGGGGTCATCGTAGGGGCGCTCGGGAAATACACGCTCGTCATCATGGCAAGTAACGGTATCCAGTTCTTCCTTGTCCTGCCGCTCTTCCTTCTGGCTCGTGGACTGAATCCGATCGATGTTTTCAAGAAAATGTCTCCTGCCATTGCAGTCGCTCTCTTCACCAAGAGCTCTGCGGGCACACTGCCGGTGACGCTTGCCTCGGCGGAGAAGAATCTCAAAGCGGATCCAGCTGTTTCCCGCTTTGTACTTCCGATCTGCACGACCATCAACATGAACGGATGCGCAGCCTTCATACTGATCACTTCGCTCTTCGTCATGCAGAATGCGGGGATCGAGCTTTCGATGACGACCATGCTCACATGGCTCATCGTCGCAGTACTCGCAGCTGTCGGCAATGCAGGCGTACCGATGGGATGCTACTTCCTGACGCTTTCCCTCATGAGCGGTATCGGCGCACCGATCGGCATCATGGGGCTCATCCTTCCGATCTATACGATCATCGACATGATCGAGACAGCAGAGAATGTCTGGTCTGATTCCTGCGTCTGCGCGATGACTGACCATGACCTGAAAGGGAAATTGAATCACGAATAGAAAAAACCGCTGTCCGAATGGTTTCGGACAGCGGTTTTTAGGTGAGGTTCAAGGTTCAGAGGGTTCAGCGGGGGGTGCGGCACATTTCGTCATCCTGAGCGGAGAAAAACGTCGTGTGTTAAGGAAACGCTGATTCAATCGCAGAATCAGATTCCATATGGATTTTTATACATAGCTTCGTCATCATCTTGATATAGTCGAAGTCATATTTTTCTGTGAGATCGACTTCTGCCTCGGCAAGGGAGATCGGATCCTGGTCGAATGCGGAGAGGTGCATCCAGGCAGCGACCGGTACGCGGTCGACTTCTTTGCCGGCAAGGGCGGCTCTGACTCGTTCTTCTCTATTCATAAAGGGTCTTCTTTATGTATAAGAAATCATGAGATTCGCCATATTGTAGCATAGGCGGAATGGTCGCGTGATATAATGAGGGAAAAGAGGAATGGCTGCGGGTTCAGGGTTAGCCCTTGGGGCGTGCCGTTCCTTTGATTACATTTGAAAATCTCGCTTGAATGAGAAATTAGAAATGAGAAATGCGAAATGATGGTGCGGCGCATAAGAATATAGAAGCGCTGCAGAGTATAAATAATGGCGATGCCATGAGCTGACATTCAAGTCACTAGTCACCAGTCACTAGTGACTTGAGACTTCTAACCACTAATCCCTAGACACTCATTCCTCATTCGAGCCACACTTTCTTTCTTGATGCATGGGGAGAGGCTCCGCGGAGCGAACACGTTTACAATCTAGGAGCTTTTTATGAAACTGTTTCGGACACGCTTTTCTTACCTATATATATGCTTTTCTTTCTTCTTGGCGGCTGCGCTCTGGTACACGGTGAAGATAGACTGTCTGGATCGGGCAGGAGAGCTCAAAGAGGCAGGGCGCGCGCTGCTGGACTTTTGGGACGTGCCGATCCTTCTTCTGGGGACGGCGTTCTTTTCTCTTTTACTGCCCAAAGTGGTCGATCGGCTTTCCGGCTTTTCTTGTTCGAGGAGAATAGCAGCAGATCGGACATGGTTTCTTCCTGCATTCCTTCTGATGGTGCTTTGGCAGCTGCCCTTCCTTCTCTCGTTTTATCCGGCGCCGGGAATGAATGATACGGTCTTCATGATGGAGAATCCTCTCTATGCAAGCGTGCAGTTTCCCTGGCTGTATTCGGTGATATACGGCTATGGTGCGGGCTGGGGAAAGGCGGTGCTGGGGAGTCGGGAGCCGGTCATCTTCTTCTTTTCTCTGCTGCAGCTTCTTTTGATCTCCTATGGGCTTACCGCCTTTGCCTTCTGGGTGAAGGGACGTGTGCATGATCTTGCCGGATGGGGGCTGTACGGGTACTTTCTCTTTTTTCCGATGGTGGGAAATTATAGTATCGCGGCAGTGCGCGATGGCCTTTTCTCGCTGGGGCTGCTCTTTTTCGTATGGCTCTTCCTTCGGCGCGCGGAAGGGGAGCCCTGGGGGAGGGCGTCTCTTTGGATCCTTGCTGCGGCGCTTCTTGCGATGCTGCTTCGCAGCAATGGCCTCCTTGTCGCGCTGTTGGTATCCCTTGCTCTCTTTTTTCTGGAGAAGCGGAAGGAGATCCTCTTCTTTTTTATGATTTTTGCGTTGATCGCCATCGTCCCCGCCCAGGTCATCCAGCGCACCCATCACTGGGAGCCGCTCTTTCAGGAGTCTATGGCGATCCCGCTCCAGCAGCTGGGGCGGACGATGGTACTTGGCGGTGAGCGAAGCGAGGAAACGAAAACGCTGATGGAAAATCTTCTCACCGAAGAAGAGTGGAAGAAAGAATACTCACCCTATACCGTGGACTTTGTAAAGTGGCATGACCATTTCCATAGAAACTGGCTGAATGGGCAGAAAAAAGAATTCCTGTCGGCATGGGTGGATACCGGTTTGAGAAATCCGCGGATTTATGTCGAAGGCTGGCTGACGGAGACATATGCCCTTTGGAATCTGGATCCCTTCGAGTATGACGTGCAGTCGCGCTTCGGCTGGGCGCTTTCGGATGAGAATACGAAAGACATGAAGCCGGCAGACAATGACCGCATGGCGACAGGGGATTTCCCTTTGCCGCTTTGGCTCAAGGCGGGGCTTGCGAATGTCTCGTATGAGGGAAGCCATTTCATCGGGACAGGGCTTTCGCTCTGGGTCGCGCTCTTTCTGGGGCTCGTCTGGATCAGACAGGGGAAAAAGGAATATCTCTGGGCGCTTTTGCCGCTTCTAGTGAATACAGCCACTCTCCTCCTCTCCACGCCGGCCTCCTCCGTTTTCCGCTATTCCTTCGCCTATGTCCTCTGCCTGCCCGTGCTGGGAATCCTCACGGTGGTGGGACGTAGTGAAAGTGAAGGGTGACAAGGGAGATGGGTTCAAGAGGTTCAATGCGCCGCACTATCCCCTGAGAACCTTTAGAACCCGCCACCCTCTTTCATCCCCGATCAAGGTACAGCACGCCCCTTGGGCTAACCTTGAAGTTTGAGAGCAAGAATGAGTGACTAGTGACTGGTAGCTAGGGATTAGGAACTATTAGATATCCGATCATTGATCTTTCATACCATAGTCACCCTATCCGCCCCTTCGGGGCACCTTCCCCTAGAGGGGAAGGCTAAGTATACTCCGCGGCGCTTAGATCCTTCGACTCAGTTCTCCTGTTTCAGATAAGCCATTTTTAAGGAAACACTGATCAAATCGTTATCAGATTTCATTCTTGGATTTTTATACAGAGCGAGGAGACAGGGGGCGCGAATACCGAGCTATGTAAGGAGAATGTCGACGACACTATGTATAAAAATCCATATGAAATCTGATTCTGCGATTGAAACAGCGTTTCCTTAACACACGACGTTTTTCTCCGCTCAGGATGACGAAATGTGCCGCACTATCCCCTTAGAACCCTGAACCCTGAACCCTTAAAACCCATTATACCTGTTGTCCCTAGTCCCTAGTCCCCAGTCACTATTTCCCAAAGGAGCCCTCTCTATGAATGAATCACAAAAAGCTGCTATCCACTCCGAAGGTCCCACGCTTTTGATTGCGGGACCAGGGACGGGAAAGACCTATACCATCATTCAGCGCGTACTTTACCTCATCCGCGAGAAGAGGGTGAAGCCGGAAGAGATCATGCTGGTCACGTACACACAGAAAGCATCGAAGGAGCTGACGACGCGTCTCACGGATGTGCTGTCGAAGGCGGGCATCGAGGTGAATCTGCATGAGATGTACATCGGTACCTTCCATCACATTTGCCGAAAGATCCTGAAAGAGTTTCAGGAGTATACCCATCTTCCGAAGAATTATCTGGCAGTGGACCAGTTTGAGCAGCAGTACCTGGTGTATGAGCATCTTTCGGAATTTGCGGCGATCCCGGATTTCCGCCGTGTGGTACAGGATTCCTATCTGAAGCAGGGGAAGCTGATCGGTATTTCTCCATGGCGCCAGTGCCAGACGATCTGCCGCTATGTGAATGGTCTCTCCGAGGAGCTGCTCTTGCCGGAAGAGATGCGGCGGACATGCGGGAATCAACTGGGCGGACGCATAGAAGTGCTCGCACGGATGATGATGAAGTACACGCGCCTCGAAGAGGAAAGGCATTTCATTGATTTCTCCCGCCTGCAGAAGGAGACATATGCGCTTCTTTCTTCCTATCCGGAGATCATTGACCAGCTGCAGAAACGGATCCGGTACATCATGATTGATGAGTATCAGGATACGAATTTCATCCAAGAGCAGCTCATCCGTCTTCTGGGAGGCTCTTCGCAGCAGATCTTCGTGGTGGGGGATGATGACCAGAGCATTTATCGCTTCCGCGGGGCGTCCATCGGAAATATTCTGGGATTTTCGAAGACCTATGAGACATGCCATACATGCAAGCTGGATACGAATTATCGTTCGCATCCGGGAATTGTCGGCTTCTGCATCGCATGGATGAAACGGCAGACGAAGTGGCGGGGGCCCGATGGGCGCTTCTATCGCTATCTGAAAGGGGAGATCAAGGCTGCTTCTGCGGAGAAGGGGACGCCGGTCCTTCGCATCACGGGAAGAAGCCGGACGGAGTGCTATACGAGGGTCGCTGATTTCATCGAAGGACTAAAGAAGCGGGGGCAGATCTCCGACTACAATCAGGTGGCGGTGCTCTGCTCCTCGGTGAAGAATCCGAATTCCCTCGTGCTGCAGAGCCAGCTTTCGCGAAGGGGCATCTCATCTTATGCACCGAGGGCGGGCAGGTTCTTTGAACGAAAAGAAGTGAAGTGGCTGATCGGCGCGCTTCTCCTGCTGTTTCCTGAGTTCACAGATGCGATGGAAAATGAGACGGAGATGCAGGAGACGAAGGGGATTCTCGAGCTGTACATGGCCTGCATGGGTGTCGCGAACATGATGCTTGCGCGGCCGGAGCATAAGGCACTGAAAGACTGGATCGACCGGACGAAAAGCTTCATTTCTTATGAAAAGAAGCTTCCTTTCTCCTTTTTGCACCTGGTTTATCAAATATTTGCATTCGAGCCTTTTTCAGGGCTCTTGGATGGCGCTGTGAAGGGTGAGTCGAATGAGGCAAGAAATCTCTCTGCCATTACGCGCCTCATCCAGCGCTTCGGATTCTTCCTGCCGGAAAATCATGGGCATGGCGAGGAAACGATAGCGGATGTGCAGCTCTTCTTCTCCCGCTATCTTCGGCTTTGGTTTGAAAATGGCGTCAATGAGTACGAAGATGAGGAGCGCTATGCGCCTTCCGGTTCGGTGTCTTTTCTGAACATCCACCAGTCAAAGGGGCTGGAGTATCCGGTCGTGATCGTGCCATCGCTCGAGGACTATCCACGCTGGCAGGCAGAAAGCGACCTGATCACCCGTGTGGTGGAGACGGCCGCAGGGAGAAAGCCCTGCGAGCCGCTGAACGATACGAAGGACTTCGACTTCTGGCGGAAATACTACACGGCTTTTTCGCGTGCAGAGACACTCCTCGTCCTCGCGTCTCCACTGGGGAAAAATGAGATATCCGAGGTTTTCCGTCCTGTCATGGAGCAGCTTCCTGAGTACGATGCGGAGACTGCAGACTACCAGCATCTTCGATGCCGTCCGGTGGGGCGGAATGTATGTAAGCCGCGTTTCGCCTTCACGTCGCAGATCGCCCTTTATGAAGAATGTCCGATGAAGTATCTCTGGCATCGCGTCTACCGTTTCGCAGGCACGCAGGGGAGCCATGCCATGTACGGCGAGCTTGTCCATGAAACGATCGAGGATATCCACCGCGCTGCCCTTCGCGGAGAGGCCGATCGCGTAACGCCCTCTGTGATCTACGGCTGGATGATGGCGAATTACATTTCCCTGTCTGATAAAGAAAATAGCTGGCTCCCTGAGGCAAAACTGAAGCAGGCCTTTTCAGAGATTCGTGGATATGTGGATTTCCGTAAAGGGAACTGGGAGGATGCGCTTGCTGCCGAATGCCCTCTTGAGCTGGTCAAAGATGACTACATTCTGAACGGCACCATCGATCTTCTCTCGGGAAATGGGGATCAGGTACGGGTCATAGACTTCAAGACAGGAAAGAAACCGCCGATGGACAGTCCCCTGATGGAGAAATACCTGAGCCAGCTCGAGGTATATGCCTACCTCGTCGAAACGAAACTCGGCCGCTCCGTGGAAAAGCTCGTCCTGTACTTCACCAGTGATGGTAAGGATCCATGCGTTGTTTTTCCTATGAGCAAAGAACGCGTGGAGAAACGGATGGAGGAATTCGACAAGACGTCGAGGCGGATCCTGGCGCGTGATTTTGCGCGTCGCTGTGAAATGAAAAAGAACGAGCTTCCGACGGCGTGCCGGTTCTGTGATTTCAGAAAATATTGTGGAAGATAATGGGTTCGGGGTTCAGGGTTCAGGGTTCGGGGGGGTAGTCATGGGGGCGGGTCGCCCTTTGATTCCATTTGAAAACCTCGTTTGATTGAGAAATGAGAAATTAGAAATGGTGGTGGCGGCTTCGCCGCAAATATATATTTTGCAGCGAAGCTGCCACCACAACCCTGAACCCATCAACCTGAACCCTGAACCCCTAAACCCTAAACAATAAATCTGCGATTATGATAAGCATGATACATAATGAATATTGTATCAATACCTATCTATTCATATCATTTATTAAAACCATGATTGATACCAATTCATACAGGCTATTGATTTTGCACCTTTCACTGGTTAAAATAGTACTATCAAACGCTAAAAGCGCATCAGAATGACGCGATCATCGCGTTTATTCTATTTTATTGAGAGGGAGAATCTCATGAGACGAATCCATAAAGTACTGGTAGCCAACCGCGGCGAGATCGCGATCCGCGTATTCCGAGCCTGCAGTGAAATGGGCATCCGCACCGTAGCTATCTATTCGAAAGAAGATATCCTGTCCCTGCACAGAAACCGTGCGGACGAAGCCTACTTGGTCGGTGAAGGGGATAAGCCGATCGACGCATACCTTGACATCGAAGATATCATCCGTATCTGTAAGGAGCATGACGTCGATGCCATTCATCCGGGCTACGGCTTCCTTGCTGAAAATGCGAAGCTCGCTCAGCGCTGCGAAGAAGAAGGCATCATTTTCATCGGTCCGAAGGTCGAACATCTCATCATGTTCGGTGACAAGGTGAATGCCCGCATTCAGGCAGAAAAAGCGCAGATCCCGATGATCCCGGGGACCAAGGGCGCGGTTCACAGCTTTGATGAAGTGAAGGCTTTCGCAGAAACCTACGGATTCCCGGTCATGATCAAGGCTGTCAACGGCGGCGGCGGACGCGGCATGAGAAATGTCGACCGCATGGAAGATCTGGAAGAAGCGTACAACCGTGCGCGTTCCGAAGCGAAGATGGCTTTCGGTGATGATGAGGTCTATGTCGAACGCTGCATCATGAACCCGAAGCATATCGAAGTACAGGTCATGGGGGATGAGCACGGCAATGTGGTGCATCTCTTCGAACGTGACTGCTCCATCCAGCGCCGTCACCAGAAGGTCATCGAAATGGCGCCGGCGTGGTCTCTTCCGAAGGCACTCAGAAAGAACATCTGCGATGCAGCTGTCAAATTGATGAAGAATGTCCACTATGTGAATGCCGGCACGGTCGAATTCCTGGTCGATCAGGATGAAGAGCACTTCTATTTCATCGAAGTCAATCCGCGTGTCCAGGTCGAACACACCGTCACGGAAATGATCACCAATGTGGATATCGTAAAGAGCCAGATCCTCATCGCTGAGGGCTATGCTCTTGACGGGCCGGAGATCGCCATTGGCCAGCAGGATGAGATCTGGTACAAAGGCGTTGCGATCCAGTGCCGTATCACCACGGAAGATCCGCAGAACAATTTCATGCCGGATACCGGTAAGATCATCGCCTATCGTTCCGGCGGCGGACCTGGCATCCGTCTCGATGCCGGCACGGCTTACACCGGTGCCGTCATCACCCCGTACTATGATTCTCTCCTCGTCAAAGTCACCGCGCATGCCCTTCATCCGAAGGACACCATCCACAAGATGCTCCGCTGCATGGAAGAATTCCGCATTTCCGGTGTGAAGACGAATATCTATTTCCTGCAGAACATGCTTCGTACCCGTGATTTCCAGGAAGGGCTCTGCGATGTCAACTACATCGACAGAAACCCGTGGCTCCTGCAGGAACCGGATATGATTTCCGACCGCGGCACGAAGCTGCTCTCCTACATCGGAGACATCACCGTCAATGGCTATGCCGGCGCCGGCCATCAGGAAAAGCCGGATTTCAATCCGCTTCCGCTGCTCGATGCAGACAAGATCGAAGCACCGAAGGGTACCCGTCAGCTGCTCGATGAAATGGGACCGGAGAAATTCTCCAAGTGGGTCATGGACCAGAAGGAAGTCATGTTCATGGATACCACGTACCGTGATGCGCACCAGTCTCTGCTCGCGACCCGCGTCAGGACCCATGACATCATGAATGCCATCCATTATACGGCGGTCCATGTCCCGCAGCTCTTCTCCTTCGAGAACTGGGGCGGCGCGACCTTCGACGTGGCTTATCGTTTCCTTGATGAAAGCCCGTGGGAACGCCTTCGCCAGATGAGAAAAGCCGCACCGAACATCCTCTTCCAGATGCTGACCCGCGGTGCGAATACCGTCGGCTATACCAACTATCCGGAAAATGTGATCCGTCACTTCATCGATCAGGCGGCTGACAATGGTGTCGACGTCTTCCGTATCTTCGACTGCCTGAACCAGCTCAGCCATATGACCGTCACCATCGACGAAGTCCGCAAGAAAGAAAAGCTCGCTGAAGCCTGCTTCTGCTACACCGGCGATATCATGGATCCGAACCGCCAGAAGTACTCCCTGAAATACTACACCGACCTTGCGAAACAGATGCAGGATGCCGGTGCGAATATCATCGCCATCAAAGATATGGCAGGTCTCCTCAAGCCGGAAGCTGCCTATGCCCTGATCTCTGCGCTGAAAGATGCTGTCGATCTCCCGATCCATCTCCATAGCCATGAAGGCGGCGGATGCACCCTGTACTCCTATGCCAAAGCCGTCGATGCAGGCGTCGATATCTTAGACGTTGCGACCGGCGCACTCTCTGGCGGTACCAGCCAGCCGTCCATGACCTCCATGTACTACGCACTGCAGAATAACCCGCGCCAGCCGCAGCTGGATATCGATGCGCTTGAGACCATCGACCGCTACTGGCAGGGTGTCCGTCCGTACTATGCAGGTGTCGACTCCAAGATGACGAATCCGAATACGACCCTTTACCAGCATGAAATGCCTGGCGGACAGTACTCGAACCTGCGCCAGCAGGCAACGGCTGTCGGTCTCGGAGCCCAGTGGCCGGAAGTCTGCCGCATGTATGCGAAGGTCAATATGATGTTCGGCGATATCATCAAGGTCACTCCGTCCTCCAAGGTCGTCGGCGATATGACCCTCTTCATGGTACAGAACCATCTGACCGAGAAGGATATCTATGAAAAGGGAGATACCCTCGACTTCCCGCAGTCCGTTGTCGACTTCTTCGACGGCAAGCTCGGCATCCCGTATGGCGGCTTCCCGGAAAAACTCCAGCAGATCATCCTGCGCGGACAGAAGCCGCACCTCGAAAGCCAGCCGGAGAATGTCGACTTTGAAGAAGTCAAGATGGAAATGAAAGAGAAGCACATCCCGACCCGCGAAGAAGATGTTTCCTCCTACTGCATCTATCCGAAAGTCTTCTCCGACTACATGGATCGCTATCATAAGTATGGCGACCTCTCTCTCCTTGATACGCCGACCTATTTCTTCGGCATGAAAGTCGGTGAAGAAATCCGCATCAACATCGATGAAGGCAAGATGCTCCTTGTTCGCCTTGATAATGTCACAAAACCAGACTTGGAAGGCAACAGAGAGCTTCAGTTCGAGCTGAACGGCATGCCGCGCGAGATCAAGATCCACGACGCTCATGTGGCAGAGTCTGCGAATACCTCTAGAAAAGCGGACAAGGACGTACCGGGCGAAGTCGGTGCGACACTCTCCGGCTCCGTGGTAAAACTCCTCGTCGAAAAAGGCTCCTCTGTCAAGAAGGGCGACCCCGTCATCGTCACCGAAGCGATGAAGATGGAAACCACCATCACCGCGCCGATGGATGGTATCGTGAGTGAGATCCATGTCAAGGCTGGTCAGCGCATCGAATCCGGCGACCTCCTCATGGTTATCGAATAAGATAAATACATAGCGCTTGAAAAAACCGCTCTGCCAAAGCAGGGCGGTTTTTGATCGTGAGAGCAACTAGGGGCGCATTGATTTTCTTATCCTCTTTTTGCTAAAATATAGACAATAAAGGAGGATGAAAACCGTGTTCACATTTTACAAAAATTCGCAGAAGGGGCAGGATCTTGTCGAGTATGCGCTGATGCTCGCGATCATCATCGGTATCGGATGGGGGATCTACTCCCAGACAGGAGTCGCAGACTCGATCAAGAATGTGTTCGGAAATGCATCGAGCCTTATGGAGACGGCAAAGAAACAGGGAGTGAACCTGAATTGGGATGAGATCTTGAAGCGTCTTCGTGAAGTGCAAAGCAAGGATGCTTATAACTCAGGAAATACGACATCGGGAATGAGTTATAAGCGTGGGATGATTCAGTCTGGTTGGCTCACGGATGAAGACAAGACGGACAGCACGATCGGGAAGCTGGCCACGGAATTGGGTGCGACCATGTGGACATTTTATAATGGCGAAAATCAAGGAAAGTTGGGAACTGAAGGTGGCGGATTGTATTGGACGACGGAAGATCTGAAATCCGCTGAGTTGCATGCCGAGGGGAATAACCCTTATAGCAAGGAAACCGTTCTTTCCTATCGCTATGATCCATTGACGGAGAAGTACTACGTACTTGAAAATCGAGCTTTTGTGAATCAGATCGGTAGAAATTGGGCCTTTAATAACAATGCTTTAGCGCAGGCACCGAGCGAATATGAAAAGCCTGCGGCAAACGTATTAGGCACCTACAGCACCTATGAGGAAGCACAGAAAAGGTACGAGGAAGTGAAGGCTGAGCATGGGGGAAAATACATTTATATGGGGACAACACAAACGAAGTAAGAAAATACGGATGGCACCGGATTGTGCGGCTTCATCTGTGTTTCCTTAAGGATGCAGCATAGGTGTGCATCCTTTCCGCTCCATGTTCAAACTGTTCAGTATAGTGAACAAATTTCCAAAAATGGAAAAACCTTTCACTATACTGAACAGTTTTTTGATTTTTGGAAAACTTTTCAGTATAATGAACCAAAAGAGGTGAGACAGATGATACTACGAGAACATTACATTTCCCAGATCCGTCCATTCTATGACAGTGATCTGATCAAGATCATCACAGGGATTCGCCGCTCCGGGAAATCGGTCATATTGAGTCAGATCAAAGAGGAGCTGGAGCAAGCGGGACGGCAGGTTCTTTCTCTAAATTTCGAAAACACGCGGCTGCTGCGGGAGATTCCTGATGCAGACAGCTTGATTTCCTATGTGCTGGTCCGACGAAAGGAGGGCAAGTGCTATGTGTTTCTGGATGAGGTGCAGTTGGTCAAGGATTGGAATCTAGCCTGTCGCACGCTGCGTCTGGAGGAAATTTCGCTCTTTGTTACGGGCAGTAATTCCAAATTGTTGTCGAAAGAATTCACCAAGGAATTGTCGGGGCGATATGTGGCGTTCTGCATACGGCCCTTCGTGTACAAAGAGATAGCAGCGTATGCCAAAGAACTCGGAGAAGAGGCGCCGATCAGTGAGTACCTTATTTATGGAGGATTTCCGAAGCGTCTGGAATTTCGGGAGAAAGAAGCCATGCTGCGATACTTGGAGGATCTGCACCGGACGATTGTCTTGAATGATATTATGAATCGATATCAAATCCGCAAGGCGGAAGTGTTCCGGCGGTTGGTCGAGTACATCATGGTTTCGAATGGGCGTATCTTCAGTGCCAATTCGATTTCAAAATATCTGCGCAGTCAGAAAGTACAGATTTCTGTCAACACGGTCATGAAGTACTTGGGGTATCTGGAGGAGGCATATGCGATTCGCCAAGTCTCACAGTATTCTCTGAAAGCAAAGAAGAAACTGGACTTTTTTGAAAAGTTATATGATGAAGATGTGGCCTTCAATACGATTCATCAGCCGTTTGGACGCTATGATGTGACGCATAATCTGGAGAATGTGGTGTATAACGAGCTTATCTATATGGGTTATGAAGTGTATGTATATAATAACAGGGGACAGGAAATCGACTTCATCGCAGACAAAGGGCAGAGGGAGTATCTCATCCAGGTGGCATACACGGTGGCGGAAGAGAAAGCGTATGACAGAGAGATGGGGGCGTTTGCGGGACTTGATAATGCGCGAGAAAAAATCCTCATCACAAATGATGATTTTGATTATTCGACCAGTACCGTGCGTCATGTGAAACTCAAAGATTTTCTTCTCATGCAATCATTGGATGAGAAATAGATCGATGGATCAAACTGTTCAGTATAGTGAACAAATTTCCCAAAATGGAAAAACTTTTCACTATGCTGAACAGTTTTTTGATTTTTAAAAAAGTTTTCAGCAAGAGTGGACAGGGATGCAAACGTCCGGCCTTCGGGCATCGCCTCATATAAATATGCGGCGAAAGCCGCCACCTTCTCCGTTGAACCCGTTGAACTTGGGATTTACATTCCATTTACAATCTAAACTAGACTTGTACACCACTCATCCTTTCCTTTTTACATCCATCCTTTAGACTACAACTATCAACGCAAGAGAAAACAAAAATAAAAGGTATGTCTCTAAGGAGGACACAAAATGAAACTCAAAAAAATGATGGCACTGGCACTGGCTTCTACCGCTTTGATCGCAGCAGCAGGCTGCGGCGGAAACAGTGAGCCGGCAAAGAGCGGTGCTGCTTCCGGTGCGAAGGTCACAGGACAGGTCACTTCTTCCGGTTCTTCCGCACTGCTTCCGCTTGTAAAGGATGCAGCTGCTAAGTTCAAGAGCAAGAATCCGGAAGTATCTCTGACTCTGAATGCAGGCGGCTCCGGTACGGGTCTGAAGCAGGTCGCTGAAGGCTCTGTCAACATCGGCAATTCCGATGTACCGGCTGAAAAGAAGCTGCCGGCTGAAAAAGCCAAAGGCCTCGTAGACCATAAGGTCTGCACCATGACTGTTGCTGCCATCATCAATAAAGATATCGCTGACAAAGTGAAGAGCCTGACCTCCCAGCAGCTGCAGGATGTCTTCACAGCCAAAGTCACCAACTGGAAAGAGGTAGGCGGCCCGGATGAACCGATCGTCCTTGTCACCCGTCCGACCACCTCCGGCACCCGTGCTCTCTTCACGGAACTGGCACTGGCTGGTCAGGAAGAAGCATCCAACAAATCTCTGGAAACCGATGACAGCGGTACACTGATCCAGAGCGTCGCACAGACCAAGGGGGCTATCGGCTATGTCGCTCTTCCATACCTTGTCAATAACAAAGACGTAGCAGCTCTTGCGATCGACGGCGTGGCACCGACTCTGGAAAACACCTACAATGGCACTTACAAAGTCTGGGGCTATGAACATATGTACACCAAGGGCGAACCGACCGGCGCGGTCAAAGCCTTCCTCGACTACATTCTCTCTGATGAATATGGCGTAGAGATCGAAAAACAGGGCTACGGAGTTTCCTCTAAGATGAAGAAATAAATGGGGGGGGTAGCCCGTGGGGCGGCTTGTCCACTGATTGTGGATGAAAGCTTTGCTCGCCAGTTAGGAGTGAGGAGTGAGGAGTGAGGAGTGCTGGTGCGGCGCATAAAAATATGGAAGCGCCGCGGAGGTTTGAAACTAGCGGTTTTCTCGTATCGCAAACCTAATTCCTAGCTACTAATCCCTAGCTACCAGTCACTAGTCACTAGTCACCAGTCACCTGCAATGCCTGACTGCTAAGCTCAGCCCTTTGTCCAAACAAATTAAATGCGATTTTGCAATAACGCTTACAGAAGACGGGGAAAGTGGCTGCTTTGAGCAGTCCCTTTCCCGTTTCTATCAAGGAGAATGATCCATGGTCCCGATTTTTGAAAAAGGAGTCAATATGGAGGGCAGTAGTACGAACCAGCATATGTTTCGAAGAGAATATTTTGGCAAAAGCCTCTCGACTCTCTGCGGCGGATTCCTGGTCGTCCTGACGATCGCCATCGGTTGCTTCCTCTTGGCGAAAGGCATGCTTTCGTTTACACAGTTTCATCACTCTATGAGTGAGTTTCTCTTCTCTCCGGTTTGGAAACCGACGGATACCGAAGTCGGCGGTGGACAGATCGGTGCGGCGATCTACATCTGGGGCTCTATCCTGACCTGCGCGGTCGCACTGGTCATTGCCATCCCTTTTAGCCTTTCCACGGCGATCTTCATGACACAGATTTCTCCTAAGATCGGAGAAAAGATCATTCGTCCTGCGGTAGAGATCTTCGTCGGGATTCCGTCTGTTGTTTACGGCTGGGTCGGGCTGGTCGTTTTGGTACCGCTCATCCAGAAGGTATTTGACCGCTCTCACGGGCAGTCGGTGCTGGCGGCAGCGATCGTGCTTTCCGTCATGATCTATCCGACGATCACTTCCGTCTCCGCAGATGCCATCCGCAGCGTGAATCAGAAGTATATCGAAGGTGCCTATGGTCTTGGCTCTACCCGCTGGCAGATGATTTATAAAGTGCTTCTCCCCGCTGCGATGTCGGGCATCCTGACTGCTATCGTACTCGGCTTGGCCAGAGCTTTTGGCGAAGCACTCGCTGTTTCCATGGTCATCGGGAAGATGCGCGCATTCCCGAAGAGCCTGCTTGACCCGACGAACAATCTGACGTCTGCGATCGCCTCCGATATGGGCGGCGCTATGGACGGCGGCGAGTTCAATGCAGCCCTGTGGTCCATGGCACTCCTGCTCTTTGTCGTTTCCCTTCTTTTCATTCTGATCATTCATCTGATCGCTGCCAGAAAGGAGAAAATCTGATGAATTCGAATTCTTCCCTTTCGGCGGATGAGCTTCGCCATGTGAGCGGCTCACTGAAGAGGACGCATATGTCCGATCATCTCGCGACGGCTGTCTTCTATGTGGTGTCCGGTGCCTTCGTCCTGCTTCTCATTGCCTTCACGATGTATGTAGTCTGGGGCGGCATCAAAGCCTTCCGTCCTGAGATTTTCTCTTTTGATGCAAACGGCATTGGAAATCAGTTTTTCAACACCGTTTATCTCGTTTTCCTCTCTCTTGTGATTTCTGTACCGATCGGTATCTTTGCCGGTGTGTACATGGCGGAATATGCACCGGAAGGCCGCATCCTCCATGCTCTTCGCATCGCCATCGAGACATTATCCTCTCTCCCTTCGATCGTGGTTGGCCTTTTTGGCTACCTGGTCTTTATCATCATGGTCGGATCCCAGTGGAACCTCTTCGCAGGCGCTTTGGCGGTGTCCGTCCTGTCTCTGCCGCTTATCACTGCGACCACCTACGATGCACTGAAAGCACTGCCGCATGGCTTCAAAGAAGGCAGCCTTGCACTGGGGGCGACCCACTTCGAGACCATCTGGAAGGTCATGCTGCCGGCGGCCATCGGACCGATCGTGACCGGCATTATCCTTGCAGCCGGCCGAGGCTTCGGCGAAGCTGCTGCGCTCCTTTATACCGCAGGCATGAGTACGGATATCAGCTGGCAGGTGTGGGATATCACCTCGCCTGTTTGCCCGCTGAATCCATTCCGCCCGGGTGAGACGTTGTCCCTGCAGGTCTGGGCGTCCCGCACCGAGGGCGTCGGCGGATCTGCCGCTGATACGGCAGCTGCAGCTTCTGCTGTTTTGATGCTCATGGTGCTCTCATTCAGCATAGGCGCCCGCCTCATCAGTCACTACATTACCAAGAAAACAGAAGGAGAACATGCATAATGTATTATAATGGAAACTCAGTCGCTGTCCCGGCTCCTGCTGGCTCAACAGCCATCTCGGTCTATAACAATATCAGCTTCGACTGCAAAAATGTCGATCTGTACTACGGCTCTTTTCAGGCACTGAAGGGCATCAATCTTCGCATTGAAAAGAATCAGATCACCGCACTCATCGGGCCGTCCGGCTGCGGGAAATCGACGTTCCTGCGCTCGCTGAACCGCATGAATGACCTCATCCCATCCTGTCGCGTAGAAGGGGAGATTCTTCTGGCTGGTGTTGATGCGTACAAAGATATCGATCCGATCGTTCTTCGCCGTCATGTCGGCATGGTTTTTCAGCAGCCGAATCCATTCCCGAAGAGCGTCTATGATAATGTCGCTTATGGTCCACGCCTGAAAGGCATCACCAAGAAAGCAGATCTGGATGAGATCGTAGAAAGCAGCCTGCGTCAGGCTGCCATCTGGGACGAACTGAAAGATCGCCTGCATAAGTCTGCCCTCGGGCTCTCCGGCGGTCAGCAGCAGCGTCTTTGCATCGCCAGAGCCCTTGCCGTAGAGCCGGATGTTCTCTTGATGGATGAAGCGACCTCTGCCCTCGATCCGATCTCTACAGCGCATATCGAAGAACTCGCTGTCAAGCTCAAGGAACGCTACACGGTCATCATGGTCACCCATAACATGCAGCAGGCACAGCGTATCGCTGACAAAACAGCCTTCTTCTATCTTGGTGAAATGGTCGAATACGGCGAAACCAGACAGATTTTCGAGAATCCGCAGAAAGAACGAACGATTCGTTACATTTCCGGTAACTTTGGTTGATTTCATATGATAAAATAATAAGGAATACTTCACCGGCGGGTCAGAGACGATCAAGGTCTCTGGCGTGCCGGCTTTTGGATAGCATAATAATTAGAAATGAGAAATGAGAAATGAAGGAGCGGCGCAAAAAAATAATAGGGCGCCGCATGGGGTAAGATAATTAAGGAAACGCTGATTAAATCGCAGAATCTGATTTGGTATGTATTTTCATGCAATGATTCGTCATAACCCTCCTTAAATAGCTCGCTATTCGCGCCCCCTATTCCTTGCTTTGTATGAAAATACAAGAGCCAAATCAGACAACGATTTAATCGGTGTTTCCTCCATTCGTTTCGGCGCTATATAATTTGTGCGCCGTACTACCATTTCTCATTTCGCATTTCTAATTTCTCATTGATGCCTATTGCTAAAATTGAATGTTTTCGATCATGAAACAGGAGACAAATCATGCCTTTAATTTACTGTGTAGAAGATGATGAAAGTATTCGCGAGTTGGTGAGTTATGCACTCCGGGGGCAGGGGTACAAGGTCGAAGGCTTTGGTGATGCCAATGCGCTGTATGATGCGCTGCAGAAAAATATACCTGATATGCTGCTCCTTGATATCATGCTTCCGGGCGAGGATGGGCTGACCATTCTGAAGAAAATGAGAGCGCCGGGGAGCGGAGCCATGCAGACGGTCCCGATCATCATGATGACGGCGAAAACAAGTGAGTTCGATATCGTAAAAGGGCTTGACTGTGGAGCGGATGACTATGTGACGAAGCCTTTCGGCATCATGGAGCTGCTCTCGCGGATTCGTTCGGTCCTTCGCCGAGCCAAAAAATCGACGGAGCCGAATAAGAAGCTGCTCTCTTACGGTCATATCGTCGTGGATCAGGAGCAGCACGTCGTCACAGCAGGCGGAAAAGAGGTCCAGCTGACTCTCAAAGAATTCGACCTACTCTGTTATCTCCTGCTGAACAAGGGCATCGTCCTGTCCCGCGATCAGATCATGCAATCGGTATGGGATTGTCCTTTTGAAATGGAGAGCCGTACCATCGATATGCACATCATGAGCCTTCGTCAGAAGCTTGGGGAGGAAGGCTCTCTCATTCGCACGGTCCGTGGCGTGGGCTACAGGCTGGGGGATAGAAAATAGGGAAGAGGCTTGGGGTTAGCCCTTGGGGCGGAGCGCCCTTGGATTGCGGATGAAAGCCTCGATTGAATGAGAAATTAGAAATGAGAAATGCGAAATGGTGGTGCGGCGCATAAAAATATGGAAGCGCCGCGAAGTATAAATCATGGCGATGCCATGAGCTGGCATTCCAGTCACTAGTCACCAGTCACAAGTCACTCAAGGCCCCTAATCCCTAATCCCTAATCCCCTAATCCCTGATTTATAACCTATTACCTATGGAGTCATGCATAGGCGGCTATGCTGCTCTATTTTATATTTCTACTAATACAACTCACGTAGGAGAAACACATGAGAGGAAGAATTTATAAAAGTTTGCTCTTTATGGGCATTATATCCGTGGTCGTGACATTCATACTCTCGGCCATCTTATATTACCAGGGCATGCAGGAGCAGATCAGTGCGGAGCTCGGGCGCACGGCGCATGTGCTTTCCGGTGCGATCTCCAAGGACAAGGAAGAGAGCAGCATCGAGTATCTGGACTGGGTCTTCAAAGACAATGAGCGTGCCATTCACATCGTCTGGCTCGATACCGATGGCACTGTCATCTATGACAGTGACCAAAAGGAGGAGGATTACAAGGCAAGCGGCGAAGTGAAGGCGGCATTTGCGACGGGGAGCGGCCACGAAGTGCATAAGGACTCCTTTGACAAGCCGAAGAGCTATTATGCCGTCAAAGCAGATGACGGTACAGTGCTCAGACTTTCAAGCGGACGCATGGTGAATTACAAAGGCTACTCCTCCTACTTGCCGGAGATCTTCATCTTCCTCCTGGTCTTCACCGTGGGCTGTCTGGCTGCTGCGGAACGGGAGACAGAAAGCATTTTGAAACCCTTCCATCTCTTGGGCGATCTCGTGCAGCGTATCATGAAGGGGGAAAAGGTGGACGAGCTGCCGCCGGAATATAAGGAACTGCGTCCTCTCATCCGTAAGGTCGAAGAGCAGCACAATGATATCGAAAACTATATGGAGGATATCGAAGAGGAAAGAAATACGATCCGCATCGTGGTCGATACCATCACAGACGGCATCATCCTTCTGAATGGCAGCCGGGAGATCATCGATTACAATAAGACGATCGAAGATATTTTCCATCCGAACGAAAACAAGCGCTTCCGCCGTATAGCGAGCCTTTATCATGATGAGGACTGGCTTCGCGTCATCGGCAAAGCCTACCACAGCGAGGGGAAGCAGGAGTACACCATGTACCTTTTTGACAAGCCCTTCCGTATGGTCATGAATCGGATCGTACTCACCGACGGAGAATCCGGTCTTCTCATCGTACTTCGTGATATGACGGCTTCTTATATGGCTGAAAAAATGCGCCGCGAATTCTCTGCCAATGTTTCGCATGAGCTGAAGACACCGCTGACCTCTATCAGCGGGTTCGCAGAAATGATTGCCAATGGCATGTACCAGAAGCCCGAGGAAGTGCGGCTCTTCGGCAGCCGCATCGTGAATGAATCCCAGCGAATGTTGACACTGATCGATACCATCATGCATCTTTCCAAGATCGAGGAGACAGAGACCACCATCACATGGAAGACCGTCTCTGTAGACAGCTTGGTGCGGTATGCAGCTGATCTCATTTCTCCACAGGCAGATGCCAAGCATGTCAAGGTGCACGTGGATACAGACCCGCTTTATACCTATGGCAATGCAGCGCTTCTCTCTGAGCTTATCATGAATCTCCTGGATAATGCGGTGAAATACAACCATGAAGGCGGGGATGTATACGCACGCCTTTCACCGGAGGGGGAAGACAAGATGATCCTTACGGTATCGGATACAGGCATCGGTATCCCGAAGGATAAGCAGGGACGCGTCTTTGAGCGCTTCTACCGCGCCGAAGAGAGCCGGAACAAAGCGACCGGCGGCAGCGGACTGGGACTTGCTATCTGCAAGCATATCGTAGAAAAGCACAAAGGCATGCTCTCTATCGAAAGCATCGAAGGGGAAGGCACGACCGTCACTGTCGTCCTGCCCAGAATGAGCGAAGGCGACGTGGATCGGGAGCACGCGGAAGCGATGACGGCCAAGCAGGAAGCAGCAGATGCAGAGTCTGGTCGTCTTGCCGCCGAAGAAGCCGAAGAAGACAGAAAGGCCATCGAGGCTGCGGGTGATGTCAAAGGCGAAAAGGCGGGAAAAGACGTACACCATAAGGTCAAGAAGCCGAAGAAAGAAAAAGAAAAGAAAGAGAAGGGACGGAAGAAGGACGAGAAGAAGAAAAAATAATGGATCCGGGCAGCTCCATAGAGAGGGCCGTGGATTTCACAGCGAAAGAAGCACGGCAGTTTCTGCTGGGGCTATGGGGCAAAGAGGGGTGCGTGTGATAAGCACCTGAGAGGCTTTGATCCCGCATGCCCTCTTCCTCTTCTGCATTTTTCCTCTTGACTTGGATCGATTTCTGTAGTATCATATCCCTTGTAATTGATTGCAAGCAGAAGTCATCCGCTTCTCACCTTACATGGCGCAGGCTACTAAGGTTTACGTATGAACTCAAGGCGGACGGCAGATGCTGTCCGCCTTTACACTTGCAATGATTTCTATTTCGGAGGTGAAAAGAATAGGTAAGGAACTTCGCATCAATGAACAGATCCGCGCCAGAGAGGTGCGTGTTGTCAGCGATGCAAATGAACAATTGGGGATCATGACGCTCCATGAAGCGATTCGCATGGCGGAAGAAAAAGGACTTGATCTCGTCGAGGTGGCGCCCAATGGCCGTCCACCCGTATGCCGTATCATGAACTATGGCAAATACAGATATGAACAGCAGAAACGTGATAAAGAAGCCAAGAAGAAACAGAAGGTATTCCAGATCAAAGAAGTCAAGCTTCGTCCAAATATCGAAGACCATGATTTCTTTGTCAAACTGAAGAATGCGCAGCGTTTCTTAGGTGATGGAAACAAAGTCAAAGTGACCATCATGTTCCGTGGCAGAGAAATGACCCATCCAGAACTTGGACAGGATGTTCTCGACCGTTTCGCTAAAGAACTGGGTGATACCGTTGTTCGCGAAAAGCCACCGAAATTAGAAGGGCGCAACATGACAATGATCGTTGCCCCAAAAGCATAACAAAGGAGAGTACAAAATGCCGAAAATGAAAACCCGTCGCGCTGCGGCAAAACGTTTTACTGAAACCGGATCCGGTCAGTTCAAGAGAAACAAAGCATTCAAGAGCCACATTCTCGAAAAGAAGTCCCCGAAGAGAAAGAGAAACTTCAGAAAAGCAGCACTGGTTTCCAAGTCTGATTACAAACGTGTAGCAAGATTGCTTCCAAACGGCTAATAAGGAGGATATAAGAGAATGGCAAGAGTAAAAAGCGGCGTTACCGCTCATGCAAGACATAAGAAGATTCTGAAACTGGCTAAGGGCTACAGAGGTGCTCGTCACACCCAGTTCAGAAAAGCAAACGAACTGGTCATGAAGGCTCTCTACTATGCTAGAAGAGACCGTAGATCCAAGAAGAGAGAATTCCGTAAGCTCTGGATCGTTCGTATCAATGCAGCAGCTCGTCAGAACGGCCTGACCTACAGCAAGCTCATCGCTGGCCTGACCCGTGCTGGTATCGAAGTGAACCGTAAGATGCTCTCCGAACTCGCTATCAGCGATCCGGCTGGCTTCACCCAGATCTGCGAAGCAGCTAAAAACGCTTAATCCATAAAAATCCGTCTATGACGATCTGTCACGGACGGATTTTTATTTTGGACGAAGGGCGCTTGACCGGAAAAAGTGACGGGATCCCTGTGAAGCCTCTTTCCTGATCCATCGAAATAGAGCCGGTCATTTTATGCTATAATGACAGCAAAGATACAAGCGAGGTGATGCCAATGACTATACAACAAATACTCACGTTCCTTTCTAGGAAGGGGTTGCTTCATGAGGATGAAGCGTTCACCATAGCAGGCGGGGAAGAGGCCGCATCGATCTCTCTTACGCTGCCGCATCTTCTCATCTTAAAGGATGTGACAGAAGAGGAGAAGGCCATTCTGTCATCGAGGCTTTCTATGCTGTATGAGAAGGAGAGCGCACTCATCCTCCTTTCTTCGGAAGGCCGTATTCATAGGCTTACCATGGATGAATTCCGGCATGACCTTGGGAAGGAGCCATTCCTCTTCCTTTTCGACAGCCGCAAAGCGAGAGGGAAGGGACCTGCGCCGTTCACACTGTCTCCGCTCGAGGAGACGATGGATATGCTGCTGGCACCCGGCGGCTGTCCCTGGGATCGCGCGCAGGATCATAGATCGCTTCGAACCTATTTCCTGCAGGAGGTCTATGAAGTGATCGATGCGATCGACAAGGATGATATGGTGAACCTGAAAGAGGAGCTGGGCGATGTGCTGCTGCAGATCGTCTTTCATGCGCGCCTCGCGGAGAAGGAAGGCTTCTTCACCATGCAGGATGTCGTGGACGGCATCAATGAGAAAATGATCCGCCGGCACCCCTTCGTTTTCGAGAAAATCACGGTGGAGGAGACGAAAAAGCTCCTTGGAGATTGGGAAACACGGAAAAGATTGGAAAAAAACCGAAAATATCTGCTTTCCGGCGTCTCAAAAGACTTGCCAAGTCTGCTTTTAGCATGTATAATTCAAAGGAAAGTTGGTTCCCATGGACTGACAGAAGCCCTCGAGGATGGCGCACTTTCTGCGTCTTGTGCTGAAGAGATCAAGGTAGCCATAGACGGGAAGGGAGCTGTTGATAAAGAGCTTTCGGTGGGGCGTTTCCTTTTTGCGTTAGACCGTGTAATACATGCAGAAGGGGTAGAACCTGAACTGGCTCTCCATCGCTACGCCAGATATGTCATGGATCAGCTGAGAGCCTTTGAAAAGGGCCTTTTCCAGAGAGGGAAGAGCCTGATGGACATCTCGCCCGAGGAGGCTCAGGTCTTGTGGCAGGATTTCTGCCGAAAGACGGATACATCAGCGCTCCCCTAGCCCATTGGAGCTGAGAAGCGGTGTGCCCTGTGCACCACTCTTCTTTGTTGGCAAAAGCCATCATTATTAAAGGAGGATGTTTAGTTATGAACAAAACAGAACTCATCACTGCTGTCGCTCAGGAAGCAGAAATGACCAAGAAAGATGCCGAAAAAGCAGTCAAGGCTGTCATCGATGTCGTATCCGGTGCTCTTGCCAAAGGTGAAAAGGTCCAGCTGATCGGCTTTGGTACTTTCGAAGTCCGTGAACGTAAAGCTCGTGAAGGTCATAATCCGTCCACACAGGAAGTCATCAAGATCCCGGCTTCCAAGACTCCGGCTTTCCGCGTTTCCAAACAGCTGAAAGAAAAAGTCAATGTAAAACCGGCTAAAAAGACCAGAGCTAAGAAAGCAGCTAAGAAATAAGATGGTACAGAAAAAGGAGCTGTGAAGAAATGAATCCTCATTTCTTCACAGCTCCTTTTTACTTTGCTTTCATTTGGTTCAAGGTTCAAGGTTCAAGGTTCAAGGTTCAGGGTTCAAGGTTCAAGGTTCAAGGTTCAAGGTTCAGGGTTCAAGGTTCAGGGTTCAAGGTTCAGGTGGCAGCTTCGCCGCCTTTTTTAGAAGATGATATTCTCGTATCGCAGCCTTCCCCTCTAGGGGAAGGTGCCCGCAGGGGCGGATAGGGTGACTATGTCATGAAAGACAGCTGGGATAAGGTTTCCCGGTCACTCCTATGAGAGCTGCAAGTCCCCTGCGGCAGATGGAACGCGAAAATGAGATGATCGTTATTTCACATCGCCTTTTGATTTGCAAAATATGTGACGTTGGTTATATCCAAAAATGAAAAAGGATGATATGCGGGCTGCTTTTCCTCAAGACGGTGCGCCCGATGATATTGAAAGTCATCGGTTGAAAGTGTAAAATTAAAAGAAAGTTGATGCGATCGAGGACGGAAGTTAAGAATCTTACAAAGGAACGGTCAAATGATGAAGAAAAACCATGAGGAAAAGCATAAAGGAAAGCATAAAACGGAAGCACGGATCAAAATCTATTGCGTGCTCATGGGTGTGATTTCTTTTCTTTTTTGCTTTGCGGCAGGCTCGCTGATACTCCGTTATATGGAAAAAGAACAGAAAGATATGGCGATGTATACAGCGAAAATCACAGCAAGCCGTGTGGAGATGCAGCTTGAGAAGTATGTGCAGATCTCCGATTTCATGGCCAATCGGATCCTCGCCGGGGGTGAGCCGGATCAGGATGCATTCTCTGAAACGGCAAAGGCATTTCCCAATGAAGACGGTGTGGTCAAGGCTTATGAGCTGGCGCCGAATGGGGTAGTCAACGATATCTACCCTATGCAGGGGAACGAGAAGGCGCTGTCGCTGAATCTTTTGACACAGCATGAAAGATATTATGATGCACTTCGGGCAAAGGAGACCGGGAAGTATACGCTGGGAGGCCCCTATACGCTGAAGCAGGGTGGGCAGGGAGCGCTGCTCTTTACACCGGTGTACCTCCCGGATGGCAGGGGACACCATTCGTTTTGGGGATTCGTCGTCATTGTCATTGACTGGCAGAAATTTTTGAATGAAACGGGATTGGACCAACTATCGAGGTCTTCCTTCCTGTATGAGATCTGGACGCACAACAACAAAGACGGACAGCCCGTGACAATCGCCAGCGGACAATCGGGTATGCCGAAAGATCGCCTGACAGTGACTTGCAAGATCCCGAATGCGATATGGTATTTTGACATTATGCCTGTGAATGGATGGATTCCGCCCGCCTACTGGATCGCTGACGGTGGGATCTCAGGGCTTCTCGCCATCTTGATCGTTACGATTTTTTATCAATTTCTGAGGAGAAGACGTCAGGAAACAGAGCATGCGGCCGAACTGCAGCGCTCAGCGTATCGGGAAAAAAGTGCGAATGAGGCAAAAACTCGTTTTTTGTTCAACATGAGCCACGACATACGGACGCCGATGAATGCCATCGCCGGATTTGCCAGCCTTTTGGAAAAGCATCTGGATCGTCCGGAAAAGGCGAGGGAATATCTGAAGAAAATGCAGGTGTCGAGTGCGCTATTGACGACGATCATCGATCAGGTGCTGGAAATGGCACGTATCGAAAGCGGGACGGCTCGGCTGAATCTTTCCCCGGAAGACCTGATGGATATGTGGCAGTCCGTGGAGACGGTCTTTGAGGCGGATATCAAAGAAAAGCAGCTGCATTTTTCATCAGAGGTAGAGATCCAGCATCGCTATGTCCTTTGCGATAAAACAAGGGTGCAGGAAATCTTCTTAAACATCGTAAGCAATGCCATCAAGTATACGCCGGCAGGGCAGGCGATCCATATCAAGCTTTGCGAAGTGACTCCAAGTGAAGCGGAAAGGGCGCGCTATATTTTTACCTGCCAAGATACGGGGATCGGTATGAGCCAGGATTACCTGCCTCATATTTTCGAGGAGTTTTCTCGAGAGCGCTCTTCTACAGAGAATCAAGTCATCGGGACCGGACTGGGACTTTCCATCGTCAAGTCCATGATCGAGCTTATGGGAGGCGAGATCCATGTCGAGAGTCATAAGGGCTGCGGGACATGCTTCCGCGTGGATCTCCCCCTGCATCTGACCGATGAATCGGAAGTCAAAAGGGAAGAAACAGAGGCGGCGTCAGACCAGGGGGCATCATTGGCTGGGAAACGCATTCTCCTTGCTGAGGATAATGATCTCAATGCGGAGATCGCCTGCGAGCTTCTGGAAGAGAAGGGGATCTTGGTGGAGCGTGCAGAAGACGGACAGGTCTGCTGCGACCGTCTCATCGAGGCAGCAGACGGATACTACGATCTCATTCTTATGGATATCCAGATGCCGCACATGAATGGCTATGAGGCGACGAGACGGATCCGAAAGCTGCAGGATCCGAAGAAATCGCAGATCCCCATCATTGCCATGACGGCGAATGCTTTCGCAGAAGACAGGCAGGCGGCAAAGGATGCCGGCATGAATGATCATGTGGCAAAACCGATCCATATAGACATTCTCTTGTCTGTGCTCAAGAAATATGTATAGCGGGAAGGGGCTGTGAAGAAATGAATCCTCATTTCTTCACAGCTCCTTTTTACGTTGCTTTCATTTGGTTTAGGGTTCAAGGTTCAAGGTTCAGGGTTCAGGGTTCAGGGTTCAAGGTTCAGGGGTGAGGTGGCGGCTTCGCCGCCTTTTTTAGATGATGGTATTCTCGTATCGCAGCCTTCCCCTCTAGGGGAAGGTGCCCGAAAGGGGCGGATAGGGTGACTATGGCATGAAAGACAGCTGGGATAAGGTTTCCCGGTCACTCCTATGAGAGCTGCAAGTCCCCCGCGGCAGACGGAACGCGAAAATGAGATGATCGTTATTTCACATTGCTTTTTGCGTGTCAGAAAGCGGTTTTCCTTATGCGTGACGGCTCCGCTGATTTGCGCTTTTATGTTATAATCGAAGGTGGAAAAGTAACGAAAGGGAGAGACGAAATGGAGATCGCTCGTAAGTTTTACATCATGACAGCCAGCATAGGGACGGGGCACAGCCAGGCGGCGCGTGCCATCGCGGAAGCGATCCAGCGCACGCATCCATCGGACTCGGTGCAGGTCCTTGACTTCGTATCGAGCAATCTTTTCTCCATCGATCACATCATCAAGGATGGCTATCTCAAAATGATCGACGTCTTTCCGGAGATGTATGACCATCTCTACAGTGATTCGCAGATGAGCCGCTTCGGGCAGTTCTCGCAGAAGATGCTGTCTCTTTCCTTCAAACGCAGAATGAAGAATCTCATCATGGCCACGAAGCCGGATGCGATGATCTTCACGCATCCTTTCCCGGCAGGGGCAGCAGACCTTTTGAAGGCGGAGGGCTCGATCTCGATCCCGCTGCTCGGCGTGATCACGGATTTCGATATCCACCAGCTCTGGATCGACCGCTATCTTGACGGGTATTGTGTCGCGACGCCGGATCTGAAGGACCTGCTGGAGACGTATGATATCGATGGCAGCCGCATCCGTGTGACAGGTATCCCGGTGCGCCGTGCTTTTTACGAGAAAGCGAAGGAGAGAGAGGCCTTTGAAAAGGGGACGGTACTCGTCATGGGCGGCGGTCTCGGGCTCGGCAATGTCGTGGATAATATCGCTCGTCTCGATGAAGTGGAAGAGATCTCAAAATTCATCGTCGTGACCGGGAAGAATATCAGTCTCTACGAAAAAGTGGCTGCTCTTGCCGAGAAGCTAAAGCATCCCGTGGAGCTTCACAGCTATACAAATAAAGTGGCAGAGATGATGGCAAGGAGTGAGATCCTTGTGACAAAGCCGGGCGCACTTACGTGTACAGAGGCGATGGTGATGCATCTGCCTATGGTGCTGGTCAATACGCTGCCCGGACAGGAGCGTGCGAATGCCATGCATATGAAGAACCTTGGCTGCGCGGAATGGGTGAAGCGGGGAGAACTTGCAGACTCGGTGCGCGCTATCCTTCGTGACCCGCTCGTTCGGAAGAAGATGGCAGATGCCTGCAGCGTCGCTCCGAGCGGCAGTGCGGATCAGGTGGCGAAGGTATTATACGATTTGGCAAGAAAGCAGTGACGGATGACCGGTAGCATTGACTGCTTTTCGCTGCTTCACTGCTCTCAATTCTGAAAGATGTGATACATATGGACTCTTTATTCGACATGTCCCCGGAGGCGGGGAAGCGGTATGCCCCCTTGGCGGATCGCATGCGCCCCAGGCGGCTTGAAGACATCGTCGGACAGGATGCTGCCGTTGGACGGCAGTCTTTCCTTTATCGCATGATAGAGCGGGATACGATCCCATCTCTCCTTCTTTTTGGCCCGCCGGGATGTGGGAAGACGACGATCGCATCGGTCATTGCGGAAATGACAAAGAGCTGCTTCATCAAGGTGAATGCGACCTCGAGCGGGATCAAAGAGATCCGGGATGTTGTTTCCAAAGCGAAAGAAGAGCTCTCGTACTACCAGCGGCGGACGATCGTTTTCATTGATGAAATCCACCGTTTCAATAAGGGGCAGCAGGATGTGCTTCTGCCCTATGTGGAGGATGGGACATTCATCCTCATCGGTGCGACGACGGAGAATCCCTATTTTGAGATCAACGGGCCGCTGCTCTCCCGTCTGCGGCTGATCCATCTGAAGCGACTTACTGATGAAGCGATCGTCTCGGTGCTTCATCGTGCGCTCGATGATGAAAAGTATGGGCTGGCGATTCATCGCTATACGGCAAAACCGGAGGCGCTTGCTCTCATTGCCGCCTACGCCTCCGGGGATACGCGCGTCGCGCTGAATCTCTTGGAGCAGTCGACATCCATGCTGACGGATGGAGGCACTCTGACAGAGAAGGAGATCGGCGAGGTGGCAGGTGTTCAGATCTCCAGCTATGATAAGCAGGGGGACTACCATTACAATATTGTTTCCGCTTTCATTAAGAGCATGCGAGGAAGCGATCCTGATGCAGCGCTGCACTATCTGGCGCGTATGATCGACGGAGGAGAGAAGACGTCCTTCATTTCAAGGCGCATCATGATCTGCGCAGCGGAAGATGTGGGTCTGGCAGATCCGCGAGCGCTGCAGGTGGCGGTATCAGCGGCGCAGGCAGCAGAAATGGTCGGTTTTCCTGAGTCGCAGATCATCCTTGCGGAAGCCGTGCTCTATATTTGTCTGGCTCCTAAGAGCAATAGTGCCTGCTCCGGCATTTTTGCCGCCGAAGGGGAGGAAAAGACAAGGAAGGACTGGTCCATCCCCGCGCATCTCATGGACTCGCACTACAGCGGAGCGAAGAAGATGGGGCTTGGCATCGGATATAAATATCCTCACGATTTCGGCGGATGGGTAGAGCAGCAGTACCTTCCCGATGAGCTCGTAGGACACCAGTACTACAAGCCCCGCCCGCTCGGGCAGGAGGGTGACATGGTGCGCGCCTGGTGGGCGAGAAGAAAGGGAAGTAAGTGACTGGTAGACTAGTGACTAGTGGCTAGTGACTAGTGGCTAGTGGCTAGGGATTAGAAATCTAAAGTGACTGGTGACTAAATACCACCCCCGCTGAACCCTCTGAATCTACAGAACCCGCTGAACCTCTTTCACATGCAAGCAAAGGGCAGCACGCCCCACAGGCTAACCCTGAACCTAATAAAGGAGATATAACCATTTATCCATGAAAAAGAAGACAGCAAGCCGGAGACGGACGACGAGAGTGCAGAAGAGCGAGGAGAAGAGCTATGAGATCACAGGTGTGATCCTCTTCCTCTTCGGCCTTTTCATTCTCTTTAGTCTTTTTAGCGACAGTACCGGTTTTTTCGGAGATATTACGAATAAAGGCAGCCATTTCCTCTTCGGATTCGGCGCGCCTTTCTGCGCCCTTTTGATGATGTTTTTCGGTGGGCGCTATGCCGTGACATCGAAAGGAATTTCCTGGGACAGGCGCGTTGCGCTGGTCATCCTGCTGGTGCTGCTCCTCTTCATGGCGGTGCATCATTTTCTGGTTCCTTTTGGAAGAGAAATGGATATCCAGTCGATCCTCACCTATGGCGGGATCGTCGGGGCGGGATTCTGCGTCTTTTTCCATGATGCGATGGGATACTGGGGGACGACGCTGGTGCTCCTCGGGGCCATCGTGATCGATGTGCTTATGCTGACGCACTGGTCGCTTTCGCGTGGCGCGCAAAAAGTGGGCTCGAAGGCGCAGGTACTCGGAAAGAAAACAGGCGAGAAGATCGAAGCCGCAGCCACACGGCTCAGGGAAAAGAAAGCGGCGCTGGATGCTGCGAGAAGTGCTGCCAGGCTGGAAGTACTCGACGATAAGCCGACGGAGTTCATTTACAAGAAGAATGAAGAAAATGCGGCAGAATCGCCGGATGAGGAACTGCCGGCAGAAGATATGGCGGTCCCTGCGCAGATGCCGGATGCGGAAGAGCCGCCGATTTTCGTAGAAGAGCCTATAGAAGAACCTGCCCCAGAAGCAGATAAAGAAGCACAGGAAGAGCCGTGGACGCCAGAGGAGCCGGTCAAGGACATGGAAGAGCTGCCGATATCGCCGCTTCCGGAAGCGGAGGATGAAGTGGCAGAAGAACCGCTGGAAGAACCAGCTGAAGAGTTGGCCGGGGAAGAGAAGCCGGAGGAGGACATTCACCCGATACCGCCAGCGCCCGTCTCAGCAGACCCAGCTCATCCCGCACCAGCTGCGGAAACGGGGCCGGTGTATCAGTTCCCTCCGCTCTCGCTTCTTCATGCGGGGACGAATGCGGGACAGGGAGAGGCCGATGCAGGACAGAAGGCGGCACTCATCGAGTCGACGCTTGCCAGCTTCGGAGTCCGGGCGAAGGTCGTTCACTACAGCGTGGGGCCGACGGTGACGCGTTTCGAGCTCAAGCCGGAAATGGGCGTCCGTGTGAGCAAGATCGAAGGACTTTCGAATGAGCTCGCCATGGCGCTTGAGGCGACACATATCCGCATCGAAGCCCCGATCCCCGGAAAATCTGCGGTCGGCATCGAGATCCCGAATACGAAGGCGGCCTCTGTGCCGCTTCATGATGTGCTTGCCAGCGATGCCTTTCAGCATGGCAAGGGCCACATCCTTGTGGCCTTGGGCAAGGACATCACCGGGAAGACGGTCGTGACCGATCTGGCGAAAGCACCGCATCTTCTGATCGCAGGTTCGACCGGCAGCGGCAAGAGCGTGTGCATCAATTCCATCATCACGAGCATCATTTATCATAGCCGCCCGGATGAGGTGAAGCTCATGCTCATCGACCCAAAGGTGGTCGAGCTGTCTGTCTATAATGGCATCCCGCATCTGCGCACAGAAGTCGTGACGGATATGAAGAAGGCGCAGGGCACATTGAATTGGGCTGTCCGTGAAATGGAGGCCCGTTACCAGCTCTTTGCCGGGGCGAAGGTGCGAAATATCGAAGGGTATAATAAGCTGTATCCTGACAAAAAGATGCCCTATATTTTACTGATCGTCGATGAATTTGCCGACCTCATGAACGTCGCGGCAAAAGAAGTCGAAGTCCTGATCCAGCGTCTGACGCAGAAGGCGCGTGCCGCAGGCATCCATCTGATCCTTGCGACGCAGAGACCGTCAGCCGATGTCATCACCGGCGTGATCAAATCAAACATTCCGAGCCGTATCGCATTCATGGTCGAGTCGGGTCTCAATTCCCGCATCATTCTCGATGAGGGCGGTGCAGAATCGCTGCTTGGCAAGGGCGATATGCTCTTCAAGCAGGCGGGAGCGCTCAGTACTGTCCGTGTCCAGGGGGCATTCATCTCGGACGAAGAGGTCGAGGATGTGGTGAACTATGTCAGGGCGGAATGCATCCGTCAGGAAAGCCATGTCATCTATGAGCCGATCGATCTTTCTATCCCGGAAAAAACAGAGAAAGAGGACGAAATGGTCGAAGAGCAGGATGATCTCATGCCGGAGGCTTCGGAATGGGTGCTCGATACGAAGCGTGCTTCTGTCTCCGCTCTCCAGCGCCGATTCCGCATCGGGTATACCCGGGCCGGCCGTCTCATGGATACCATGGAGCGCCTCGGTATCGTAGGCCCTGCGGAAGGGGCAAAGCCAAGAGACATTCTGATCGATAAGGAGCAGCTTTCTGATATTCTTGCAGGCGGGAAGAAGGAAGAGCCTTCGGACTAGAGAATCGGTCTTCACAAGTATGGCGTTTTCTGAAAAGAGCGCCATATTTGTGACTGCGGATCGGGGACCAGCTGCACGTTTCCTCCGCTTCTCTGATAGAGCCTGTATCGAAATGAGGTGATCCATCTTGAAACGTCTATGCTCCGTCTTACTGTTTCTCCTGCTGGCAGGCGGTGCTTTTTGGGGGATTCTTTGCTATGCGAAGAATCTGGAAGCAGAGCGGCGCCAGGAACAGCATCCTGTGAGCAAGGTCGTCGTGCTGACGGATCTTTCACCGGATGTGCTTGATCCGGTGAAAGACGCTTTTTATAAAGAACAGGGGCTTGCTGTAGAGATCTCCTATGTATCTGGCGCAGATCTATTAAAGAAGACCTCCGCTGAGGAAAAGGCAGCGGATGTGGTGATCACCAGTCAGGATATCCTGATGCGGATGAAAGAGAACGGAGAGCTCGCAGCCTATTCATCCTCGCGCACGGATACCGCGCTGAATCTTTTCAAGGATGAAGAGGCGTATTGGACAGGTCTTTGGGTGGATCCCATCGTGTTTGCGGTGAATCCGGATTTTCTTAAGAAGCAGAAGCCATTTTCCTATACGTGGGCAGAGGTCTTCACGCGGGAAGAGGCACAGCTTTCGATGACGGACTTCATCGCAGCCGACATGTCGAAGGATCTCCTGATGT
The DNA here is from genome assembly GCF_042846925.1 of Dialister sp. i34-0019-2H8. Lineage (NCBI taxonomy): Bacteria > Bacillati > Bacillota > Negativicutes > Veillonellales > Veillonellaceae > Dialister > Dialister sp. i34-0019-2H8. The sequence continues at coordinate 1,686,072 of NZ_BAABYQ010000001.1, read as the reverse complement.
GTCTCATCGAGCACTTCGGGCCAGACTATGCGATGGAACTCTTGGGCAGGGCGCAGCAGCATCTCGTACAATATGGGAAGTATCTCTCTACGCCGTCCCGTATGGCGGCGATGGGAAAGTGCGACATCGGGATCTCCGGGCTGAATGAAGTCCTTCGCACGAAGCGGGAGAAAATGCCGGTCATGATCATTTATCCGGAGGATGGCGCGCCCTGGTACCTCTATGGGACAGGGCTTCTGGCAGAAAGCGCACATCCTGAGCGGGGCGAGCGCCTGATAGACTGGCTTCTGGACTCGGCGAAATATAAAAGCATCATGGAAAAGAACGGGAACTACTTCATCTATGTGAATGATGATGCGGCAGAGCCCGATGCAGCCGGCAATGAACTCGTTTTTTGGGAATTACAAAAAAGATATCTGGATGAAGGCAGAAAGGATCTGCTGAATCTATGGGGAGAAAAAGTACGATTTGGAGGAACAAAGAAGTGACGAAGAAATTAGGATTTATCAGCCTGGGCTGCTCGAAGAACTTGGTCGATACGGAAATGATGGTGGGCATCATGGAGAAAGCCGGCTATGAACTGACCGAAGATCTGGCAGAAGCGCATGTCATCATTATCAATACCTGCACATTCATCGATCCGGCCAAGGAAGAGTCGATCCAGACGATTCTGGAAACAGCGGAATACAAGAAAACAGGTGTCTGTGAACGTCTTGTGGCTGCCGGCTGCCTCTCACAGCAGTACAAGGAAGCGCTTGCGAAGGAGATCCCGGAAGTCGATATTTTCATCGGTACAGACTCCTGGCAGGATATTCTGGATGCCGTGAATGAATCCTATGCCAATGGCGGAGAAAAGGTGTTTAAATTCGGCACCATTCCCTGCGCGAATGAAGAGCTGATCCCGCGTGCATCGCTGACGCCGAAATATACCGCCTATGTGAAGATCGCTGAAGGCTGCAGCAATGGCTGCACGTTCTGCTACATCCCCTATGTACGCGGGCCGATGAGAAGCCGCCCTATTTCTTCCATCGTCCATGAAGTGAGACGTCTGGCGGCTGAAGGGGTGCGTGAATTCAACCTCATTGCGCAGGATCTTTCCTGCTACGGACGCGACCTCGGGACGAATCTCGCAAGCCTCCTTCGTGAGCTCGTCAAGATCGAGGGTGTGAAGTGGATCCGTCTTTTCTATCTCTATCCGACCTACTTTGATGATGAACTCCTGGACGTCATCCTGCACGAAGATAAGATCTGCAAGTACGTGGATATCCCGCTGCAGCATATCAGCAATGCCGTGCTCACTCGTATGCACCGCCGCGATTCCTCGGAGAGCATCTATGCTCTTCTTCGGAAGCTCCGCGCTGCCAGACCGCGCATGACCATCCGCACGACGCTCATGGTCGGATTCCCGGGAGAGACAGAGGCTGATTTTCAGGAGCTCTGTGACTTCATTCGAGAGATCAAATTCGACGATATGGGGGCCTTTACATTCTCCCCGCAGGATGGTACGCCTGCGGCGCGCATGACGGACCAGATCGATGAAGAGGTGAAGGAAGACCGTTATCATCAGCTGATGGCGATCCAGGCCGGAATTTCGGAAGAAAACAATGAACGCCTCATTGATACCGACGCGGAAGTCCTCGTCGAGGAAATCATCGAGGATGGCGAGGGACATAGACAGGCCAAAGGCCGTACGTCCTATCAGGCGCCTGAAGTCGATGGGAATGTGTATATCGACAACCCGGGAGATCTCAAGCCGGGCGATTTCGTGAATGTCCATATCATCGACGGATATGCGTATGATCTGATCGCAGAAGTGAAGGAGTAAAAGATTCAAGGTTCAGGTGGATGGGTTCAAGGCTCTCGTGGCGGCTTCGCCGCCTATAGTTAGGCAGGGCGATGCCCGAAAGCAGCATGCAAGCCACCAGTCACCATCCGCCGGTCGCTTTTATCCCGATCCCTTTTCTTCCTGCAGCCCATCAAGGAGAACATGCATGATCACTGAAATCATTACCACTGGCACCGAGCTCCTGCTAGGGGAGATTGATAACGAAAACAGTCGTTATCTGGCGGAGCTCATGAATGAACATGGATTCACTGTTGCCTTTATGACGACGGTGGGGGATAATCCGGAGCGGATGAGAGCGGCCTTTGCTACTGCACTCTCCCGAGCAGATCTTGTCATCACCTCGGGCGGCCTTGGCTCAACGCAGGGAGACATCACGAAAAAGATCGGAGCCGAGGTACTGGGACTTCCCTATGTTCTCTTTCCGGAAGAGGCAGTGCGTCTTGCCGCGTACTACAAAGAAAAGGGACGCCCCTATCTGCCCTCTTTATCGCGCCAGGCGTGGTTTGCTGAAGGCGCGGAGCTCCTCAGGAATGAAGCCGGCTCTGCCAGTGGCTGCCTCCTTTCGCATCACGGAAAATTTCTGGTACACCTTCCCGGACCTCCTTTTGAGATGAAGCGGATGGCAGAAAAACACATGCTCCCCTCGCTCAAAAAACGGTTGGGAGAGATGGGGACGATCCGCTCCATGATCCTGCCGATCCCCGACAGGACGGAGGCGGAGATCGAAGAGACCATCATGGACCTCATCCTGGCGCAGGAAAATCCCACCATCGCCCTTCTTGCACGACCGGGGTATATCGCCCTTCGTGTGACGGCGAAAGCGGAAACGGCAGAGGCGGCCTATGCGCTGATGTCGCCGCTGGTGACAGAGCTCAGGAAGCGACTCCCCGTAGCTGACTATCACATCGAGCAGCATGTGCGGGAAGACCTCGTGGCTCTTCTGGAGAAGACGCATCTTTCCATAAGCGCTGCCGAGTCCTGCACTGGCGGTCTCATCGGAAAGCTGATGACGGATCTTCCGGGCAGCTCTGCTTATTTCAAAGGAAGTGCGGTCACATACTGGAATGAGGCCAAAGAAAATGTGCTGGGGGTCTCTTCGGAGACACTTTCCCGCTATACGGCAGTCAGCGGAGAAACGGCAAAAGAGATGGCAGAGGGCAGCCGCCGTCTGTATGCATCAGACATTGCAGTCTCGACGACAGGCTACGCAGGTCCCGGAAGAGGGGAACGCGGCGAGCCTTCCGGCACCGTCTTCCTCGCCGTCTCCGGCGCATATGGTACAGAGGTATATGAAGAGCATTTCCTGGGCTCCCGGAAGAGTGTCCGCTATGCTGCCGCAGAGAAAGCGATGTACTATGTGATGGAGTACATCAGGAAACGGATGGGGAAGTAAGCAGCAGGCGCTTTCCCCGCGCAGCATTTTCCATACATCAAAAAAGACACACTCGCTTTTTGATCAGCCCCTGTCAAGTTTATAAAGGAGAATATGGATGAAGCTGTTTTTATGTTCGCACTTTTCAAGTGTAGGAAGTTTGATAAAAGAAGAAATTGATAACAAAAAAGTCGCATTTATTCCAACAGCATCGCTTCGTGAAGGCTACACCGGTTATGTCGGCTCGGCTCGAAAGCTATTTAATAAACTGGGAGCAGCCGTAACTGAAATTGATATTTCAACGGAGGCTTATTCAACGATACAATCTGTTTTTGAAGATGCGGACGTGATATATTTTACTGGTGGAAATTCTTTCTTCCTTATGGACCAGCTCCGTAAAACGGGAACGGATGAGCTGTTGAAGAAAGAATTATCAAAGGGGAAACTGATGATCGGTGAATCGGCAGGTGCGATTATATGCGCTCCTACCATCCAATATATTGAACAAATGGATGAAAAGCCGGAGGACTACTCACAAGAAGATGATGCAGGGCTTGATTTGATTGATTTCTATGTTCTTCCGCATTATCTTACAGCACCATTTAAAAAAGTTACCGAGAAAATAATGACTGAGTTTTCGGATTTGAATCTATGCCCAATTAACAACCGTCAGGGAATTGTAATTGATGGTGAAGGTTCAAAGGTTATTTGCAAAGACTAATTTGAAAATTTAAGTTTGTCGAACTGATAAAATCCCTTTAGGAACTAAAGGGCGCACTTCTATACTCTCTGTCGAGAGTAGTGCGTCCTGCGGAGCTTCATTCCCGGTCAGCAGAAGAAAACTGCTCGATCGAGCATGTTTCGTCACTTCGTTCCGTCAAGGTGGCTACACCCCCTTGCGACGCTTGTGCGTCTATCCCTTGTGGACTTGCCGTCCGCAAACAGCATGAAATGCTGTTCGCCGCCAGCAAGTTTGGAAAAACAAATACCGAAAATCAGACCATTTGGCCATAAAAAAATCCCCCTAAAGCAGTTTGGTTATTTACCTTGTCTGCTTTAGGGGGATTATATCATTTTGGCGCGTGTGTCTTTTTTGATGCGGCATACGGAGAAAAAGTGTTGAGGGAACGGAAGTGATCATTGGAGATCTTCGCGGTGCGTTTTTTCGCCGCGCCATGCCCTCTGCGTCTCTAGGAACTGAGCCAATAGCAGAGCCCAATCGGATCCGTATGTTCCCGGTGCCTGCTATTTTCTCAAGTCGATCCCGCGGATCTGCTGACGGAGCGGAAGTACGGAGTAGGGGGCGACGGAGAATTCATCGACACCCATTTTAAGGAAGGTCTCCGTGATGGAGAGATCACTGCCGAGCTCACCGCACATGCCGACCCAGATGCCGGCTTTGTGTGCATTTTCTACCGTCATCTGGATGAGCTTCAGGACGGCAGGATGATGCGGATTGAAGAAATCGGTCAGGTTGCGGCTGGTGCGGTCGACGACCAAGGTGTACTGCGAGAGGTCATTCGTACCGATGGAGAAAAAGTCGACTTCTTTCGCGAGCTTGTCGCTGATGAGTGCAGCAGCCGGTGTCTCGATCATGATGCCGATCTCCATCTGCTTATCGTAAGCGATGCCTTTCTTATCGAGCTCCATCTGGACTTCCGTCAGGATCTCCTTCGCCTTCCACACTTCCCAGACGGAAGTAATGAGCGGGAACATGATGGCCGCTTTGCCATAGGCGCTCGCACGGAGAATGGCACGGAGCTGGACTTTGAAGATCTCAGGACGCTTCAGGGAGATGCGGATCGCGCGCAGACCGAGCGCCGGATTATCCTCTTTCGGCAGATGGAAAGCGGAGGCTTCTTTGTCTGCGCCGATGTCGAGGGTACGGATGATGACACGCTTGCCGGCCATGGTCTCGATGGCGAGTTTATAAATATTAAACTGCTCTTCCTCTGATGGCAGCGTTTCACGGCCCATGTAGATGAATTCGCTGCGGAAGAGACCGATGCCTTCCGCGTCATTCTTGAGGACGGCAGAAAGGTCGGAGGCAGAGGAAACGTTTGCTGCGACCTCGATGCGGTGACCATCGATCGTTTCGCTCGGAAGGCCCTTCAGCTGCTGCAGGAGCTCTTTCAGGTGGATGCTCTGGCTCTGTTTCTCTTTCATACCGGAGAGGATAGCCGGTGTCGGTTCGAGATAGACAACGCCGGAGAAGCCATCGATGACAGCGGTTTTCCCATCGTGGGTGGCATCGACATCCGTCCCGGTCGCAACGATCGCAGGGACGCCGAGCGCACGGGCGAGGATCGCGGTATGTGAAGTCGGAGTGCCTTCCTTCGTCACGAAGCCTAAGATCTTTGTCGTGTCCATCTGAATGGTCTCGCTTGGTGTGAGGTCATCCGCATAGAGGATGCATGGCTCATCCGAAGAGAAGAGTGCCTGCTTCTGATGGAGTGTGCGAAGCAGGATGCGTGCGACTTCCGCAAGGTCAGCGATCTGGCCATGGACATAGTCGTCCGGATCTGCTTCATAGATACGGGTGAAGTTCTGCTCCGCCTGCTGGATGGCGTACTCTGCATTGACGCTCTGCTTCCGGATGATAGACTTGACAGCGTCAACGAATTCAGAGTCTGTCATCATCTGCTGATAGACTTTGAAGATGGAAGCGTTATCCAGACCGACATGAGAGATAGCTTCCTGGTAGAATTCCTTCATCTTGACAGCGGCTGCATTGCGCGCGGAGTCAAAGCGTGCGACTTCGGTCTCCGGCTTTTCGATCTCTATGCGGGCGAAATCCATCGGCTGGTGTCGGAAGATACGCAGCGGGCCGATCGTGACCATGCCGGAAATACTTTTGCCATGAATGGTAAGCATAGGTGGTATCCTTTCGTTTTGTATTGTAAATCAATCGAGCTCAAGGGGCGTTTCCCTAACTCAATTCTCTATTCCCTTTCGACATTCCACGCCCTTGTCGTAGTAATGCCGGATCTTTTTCATTTCTGTGATGAGGTCGGCGGCGTCAAGAATGATTTTTGGCGCATTTCTTCCCGTGAAGACGAGTTCACAGTCCGGGCTTCTGGCGGCGAGGATGCGCTTTGTGTCCTCTTCGGTCGCAAGGTCATACCAATAAGCCATGTTGTATTCGTCTAAAACAACGAGATCATAGTCTTTGGAGACTGCTTTGACCGCATCCTCGATCCCCTTGAGGACCATGTCGCGATATTCTTTCGGCGGATGCCCTGCGGGGTAGACGCGCAATGCGGAGCCCCAGGCTTTGATCTCTTCTTCTGAGAGCATACCTTCTTTGGCAATGAAATATGGTTTACCCAAAGTAATGAGCGTCAGGCCCGGAAGTCCCTGCAGGATCTTCTGCTCGGAATAGGCGAGTGACTTCATAAACTGAATAAAACAGACTTTCTTTCCGGCGCCGACGGCACGGACGGCAAGTCCGATGGCAGCGGTGGTTTTCCCTTTTCCATCACCGGTATAGACTTCGATATATCCTTTCATAAAAGACCTCCTTGGGGAAATCTGACAGGCAAAGGAATGATGAGTAAAATCGCTAGACCTTCCATCTATTGATACCTATATTATACAATACGAAGGGAAGAGGAGAAAGTGTGAAAAAGAGGAATGCGGCTGGACGTGTTTCGCTACGACCTGCCGCTTTGCGAAAGTGGGGCGTTGGCTGAAGCGGAGGCGCCCCGATCAGCAGGGAAGATTTTTATCTTTCACACTTTGACTTCCATAGTTTGAAATCTACATTGGCAAGCATTTTTGAAATGTCTCGAAAATAGATATTTATTGGCTCTATATAACTGGGGCTTTTGGTATCTATTGGATTATGTTATAGAAATAGCTCTTTAGCATCAGCTGCTGTATGATATTTCTGATTGGCTATGTGTTGTAATAGTATAAAATATCTATGGAAAAATCAGATTTTATCGATACTGTTAGTTTGAACCTACTATTATTGTTTGTTTTTATTCCGGTTATTTTCCGTTTTCCCTACTTGCTAAGCTTTAGCAAAAGCTGTAACATATTCTCTAAAGAAAGTAATGAAGATCTATCATTTTGAGGAGGATATGAGAACATGAAAAGAAGTGCACCGATTCTTATAGCCACTTTATCACTATCTATACTTTATACGCTGCCGGTTTCTGCCATAAAGGCATCTGAGCCTTTTATACAGCAGGAACAGCTGAACCAAGCTCGGCAATTGGAACAATGGAAAAAAGACAGAGCCGTTCTGCCCCGCATAAAAGTAGAAAAAGCAGCCATCGAGAAAGAGACACAGGACATCTCTCCCTCGATGGCTGCTTTTTATGTGGACGAAATTCATCTAGAAGGTCTACCGGAAGAACTGGATTTCTTGAACGACAAAGTGCATGCCTACGAAAAGCAGAAATTGAGCATGAACGACATAGAGAAACTAGTGAGAATACTCAATCAAAAGCTGCAAGATAAAGGCTATGTGACCACCCAGATCGTGATTCCTGAGCAGAATATTTCTGCAGGCACTCTTCATTTATTATGTTTGCCCGGTAGACTGCATCAGGTCATCTACAGCCAGGGCAGTAAGAAACTTCCCTGGCTGAACGCATTCCCCATCCGGGACGGAGACCTCTTGAACCTTCGCATGCTGGAGGAAGGCCTGGAAAATATGAAACGAGTATCGTCCCAAGAGGTGTCCATGAAAATACTTCCTACGGCTAAGGCCGGCTATTCGGACCTAGAACTCACCGTGCAACAGGGAAAGCAAGTCCATGGGATGCTATCGTTAGATGACTCCGGCATGAAAGAAACAGGGAAATACCAATGGAATGCAGGCATTGTTTTTGATGATGTATTTCATGCCAATGATACCTTACAACTATCTGCTGTATTGGATGGAAGTCGGAGAGGCTCTGAAAAGGGGAGTCGGTATCAGAGCTTTTCCTATACGATTCCGAAAGGGAAAAACCGTCTGACTATCAGCCACAATCGCAGCCGCTATCATCAAACCGTTGCCGGTATCCCTTATGACTTTATCAGCAGCGGAAAGACGCAGACCACCCGCTTCACCTATGACCATATGATTTCTCGTTCCCAATCAGAAAGAAAAACACTGGATATTTCTATGATCAAGAGAGACTCCCATTACTTTATTAACGACATGGAAATCCCCGTACAAGCCATGGATACCACTGCTTTAGAGGTTGGATTATCTGATCGCATATATATGGGAAGAAATACACTCTATGTACGACTGGGGCATAAACAAGGAACCGGCTGGATGGGTGCCCAAAAAGAAAATACCTATCCCGATTCTCCCAAGACAAGGTACCAGATGTGGCTCTTTGACATCGACTGGCAGCAGCCGTTTACAATGGGGCATCGTCCAGCATCCTTTTCCAGCTCCCTTCATGGCCAGTGGAATACCAAGGGAAATCGGCTATACGGCGTAGATGCCCTGAGTATAGGAAATAGATATACCGTCAGAGGCTTTGATGGAGAATATACCTTGATGGGAGAAAATGGATGGTACCTGAGAAATGAACTATCTTCTTCGATTCCCACCCTTCATAGCGATATCTACCTGGGACTGGATGTAGGCAGCGTCTATGGTGTCTCTACCGATGTCCTGGTGGGCCGTACCATAGCAGGTATGACATTGGGCCTTCGTGGAAACTTTTCCTCAGGGCTTTCCTCCGATGCCTTGATCAGCCACAGCTTGTACAAACCCGAAGGCTATCACACCAGGAAATGGGTTCCCGGATTTACTGTAAGCTGGAAATTTTAGTATTAGTGAGCAAGAATGAGTTAGTGGTAGGCAATTGGTACCAAGCAGTATATCAATGACGGCTAACCTCCAACTGCTAACTGCCTACAGATATAAAGGAAGCATCATACCATGAAATCCATATCATCCATGTCTATCAAAACAAAAGCCATGAAATCCCTAGGAAGGAAGATACTCTGTGTCTTACTGAGCGGTGTCTTTTTCGGTGATACCATCGCATGGGCAGAAGCCCCCATTCTTCCTGATACAACAGCACCGGGAAATCGGTGTCCATTAGTGCAGGAAACAGCCAATGGGATCCCCTTGGTCAATATTTCTGCCCCCACCGCTGGTGGCGTCTCTCGGAATGACTATGAACGATTCAATATACCTACTAAAGGGGCCATTCTGAATAACTCCTATACCCTATCCAAAACGGAACTGGCCGGTTACGTGCAAGGCAATGCCAATATGGCACAAGGTCCGGCGAAAATCATTGTGAACCAAGTGACCAGCGGAAATCCTACGACGATGAATGGATTTCTGGAAGTAGCAGGCCATAAAGCTGATGTGATCATTGCCAATCCGAATGGTATTACCGTCAATGGTGGCGGATTCATCAATACAGCTCGTGCCATTTTGACCACGGGCAAACCGGAGTATGACAACAAGGAACGACTGAAAGATTTCCGCATAGATAATGACGCTACCATTCTTATCACCGGAAATGGGCTCAATGGTAAAAAAGCAGACACATTGGAACTTTATACCAGAGCCGCAGAAATCGAAGCGGCTATCTTTGGGAATACCGTACATGTCACCACCGGTGCCAATGTGATTGATGCCAATACAGGGAAAGTCACTGCTATCGAAGGAAAAGGAAAGAAACCGGAGATTGCCATTGATGTGAAAGACCTAGGCGGCATGTATGCTGGACGTATCTTCCTTATTGGCAATGAAAAAGGCCTTCCTATAGACATTAAAGGTGCCATCGAAAGCCAGCATATGGTGCTGGATAACCAAGGAAACTTATACCATGCCGGCACCACCCACAGCACGGAAGATATGACCATCCATGCGAAAGATATACAGAATACTGGCACTATGGCAGCTTCCGGAAATATGACGTTACGCGCTGACGGGCAGGTTGTCAATGATAAAATCATGGGAAGCGTTGGAAATATGGCAATCACTGCCAACCAAGTCACCAATCACAAGACCATTGCTTCTGAAAAAGACTTGTCCATTACCACAACCAGTGAAGAAGAAAATGCGCTGGACAATTCCAATAGTGAAATCCTTGCCAATGGAAATGTGACTATCCAAGCCAGTCATACGGACAACCTGAATGGTAATATCGCTTCTGGCAGTACCTTGTCTATCCAAGGAAAAACACTAAATAACTCTCAAGGGAAACTAACTGCTTATGGGAGCAATACCATTTCTGTATCAGACAAACTGGAAAATGAACAAGGTCAAATCGCTGCTAATGAGAATATTTCTATTTCATCTGATCTGATTCATAATGCCCAAGGAACCATCACGGCTGGGCAGAATGAAACTATCACAACGAAAGATATTCAGCTGGATGGGAAACTGGCAGCAGGTAATAATCTGACTATCACCACAGATCATGACATCACCAATGACAGTGCTAAAGAAAACTACGGTATCACCCAGGCAGATGGAAATCTGACCATTTCCGCCAAAGGTAACCTGACTAACAGCAAGAAACTGGAATCCAAAGGGACACTTACACTCAGTGCCAAAGATATTTCCAATAAAGAAAGTGGTGAGATCAACGGTGGCAGTGTTTCTATCACGTCCACGACTCTGACAAACCGTGGTTTAGTGAGTGCTGACCAAGCAAATACAATCACCACAGATATATTACAGAATATAGCTACCGGTCGCATCTATGGTGAAGACATTACCCTTCATGCTAAGACGCTGGAAAATAGAAAAGACAAAGTACTGGAAGAAAAACTGGCTGCTGCCATGAAAGATTTAAAGCAGAAAGAACAAGATCTGGATGGCGCCTTTGCCATCGACGTGACCGCTTTCAAGAGCGATAGTGAAAAAGAAAACTATTTCAAAGAAATAGAAAATAAGCAAGCGGCCTATGCTGCTTCCAAAGCGTCTGTCGATGCTATTTTAGCAGATATGGCACAGGTGAAGTCTGCCACTATCGCTGCACGGAATGACATGATCATTACAGGGGATACCTTGCTGAATAGTGCCTCTTCTCTGCTCTATGCCGGTGGCGACATGGCTATTTCCGAAGCCAAAGACATCACTAACCACGGAGCTGACATCAAAGCACAGGGAAATATGTCCCTCACAGCTCCTACCATCACCAATGAAAACGAAGCCTTCTCTGCTAAACGAGTATGGACAAGCGAAGTCACTAATCCTGACCTTATCCGTATCGATGAAAATGGACATCCAGAAAGAGGGCAATCTTTCACCAGAGATGAATTTTCTGCTCTGGATAGCGGCTATGGGGCGTACCATAACAAAGGTATCACCCCGAAAACACTCTACGAAGAAGCCGGTTATGACAAGATAGAACAAATCACCGAGGAAGAACGGAAAGACGGCGAAACACCGGTCCCCGACGAATTAGTAGGCCAAGAAGCACCAAACTATGACTACAATGATCCCATTTTCAAAGAACTGGGTGTCAAATCCATGGATACTCCACGCCCCGGCTATGATGATCCGAAGCAAGCCGATTGGGACAAGCAGTATAAAGAAATATTGAATCAACTCAATGAAAAGATAAAAGCCTACAACGAAGAAGCCAAGGCTTACAATGATTCCATCGGTGCTATCGAAAGTAAAGCCATCAAATACTACACCATCATTCGCACCACCACCCACACGTCAGAAAAACAAGTGCAGGAAACGAAAGCGGGCAACATTTCCAGTGGGAAAGATATGATCCTCTCTGGCAACGTGACCAATGAAAACAGCCGTATCACCGCTGGGAGTACCCTCACGGCAAACAGTGGCACATTGGACAACATTGCCGAAAAGAATCAAGTGCAGAAAATCACCTTCGGTACCACACAAGAAAGCTACACCAAAAGAAAACATAGACCCCATAAAGCATGGAGACGGCACTATCGGGACCAAATTTTCATGACGCCACAGAAAGAGCTGGACAACCCCACCTCTCTTGATGTTGGATCCTATGAAGGAAACACAGGAAAGAACCCAAATAAAGAAGACATTACCCAGGCCATGCGTGACAACGTCCAGCAACATTTGAATCCATTTGCTACCGGGAAAGAAACCAATCCAGGCAGTACAGCCGGAAAAGAAACAGGTGGCACGCTGTCTTTTATCCCAGATAGCTCTCTCTGCAAGCTCCATCCAGAAGAGAAGGCAAAGTATCTCATCGAGACCGATCCCGCCTTCACCAACAAAAAGAAGTTCCTTTCGTCTGATTACATGTACAACCAGCTTCTTTGGGATAACGACAAAGTCAATAAACGGCTCGGTGACGGATTCTATGAACAAGAACTCATCCGGAACCAAGTGACCCAGCTCACTGGCATGCGTCATCTCAATGGCTATACCAATGATGAAGAGGAATACAAGGCTCTAATGGATGCAGGGATCGCCTATGCGAAAGAATATAACCTGAAACCAGGCATCGCCCTCACCAAAGAACAGATAGCCGCTCTCACCAGCGACATCGTCTGGCTTGAGACCACCACCGTCACCGTGAATGGCAAGACATACACGGTTCTTTATCCTCATGTGTATCTCAAAGCCAGCACGGCAAAAGCCCTCACCGAAGACGGCAGCCTCATCAGTGCCAATACCTTGATTACAGATACCAAGGGTACTTTGACGAACCAAGGCACACTCAAAGGAAATACCATCATCACTAAGTCCAAGAACATCGTGAACAAAGGCACCATCTTCGGCAATGACATTTCCCTCAAAGCTAGCCAGGATATTGTACATAGTGGTATCATAGAGGGAGAAGATAGAATCTCCCTAGATGCAGGCAGAAACATTACCATGAAAAACACCATCCAGCATGGCATGAACCAGGCCATCCTGGACACCACCGCCGGCATCGCCGTCAAAGGGAAAGAAGGCTTACTTCTGATGCAATCAGGACAAGACATCACCATGACTGGTGCTACGCTAGCCGCTTTAGGTAAAAATGGCTCTATGATCTTCTCTGCTGGGCACAATCTCACTATGGATACGGATAGTCTGGAAGCCAAGAAAGATATGACTGAGAATAATGACAACTATATCCGCACCTATCGCAAGACAGAAACAGCGAATACTTTGACCGCCGGGAAAGATATCTCGCTCATTTCAGGCAATGATATCAAAGCGAGAAGTACCACCGTAGCTAGTGAAAATGGGCAGGTTTCCATGAAAGCTGCTGATGATGTAATCATCGAAAACGGATATAATAAAGCTATGGATGACTACGGCTTAAAGTACAAAGAAAGTGGCTTCCTCTCTCATAAGACAACAGCCATAAAAAGCCATGACGAAAGCAAGACGGCAATTGGCAGTATGCTTTCTGGAGACAAAATAAGCATTACTTCTATTGGAAACACCACTATCACCGCATCCAATGTGGTAGGTACGAACGACGTGTCTATCACTTCTGGTAAAAATACGACTATCACCAGTGCAGAAGAAGTAGAGCAGCACGACTATGAGAAACGCGTCAAGAAGAGCGGCCCGCTCTCGGGTGGCGGACTCGGATTTACCATCGGGACGGAGAAGCGGAAAGATCAGTATAGCGATGCTGACCTTCTTCAGAAAGCATCCACCGTGGGAAGTGTAAGCGGCAATGTGTCGATCGAATCGGGCAACAAGACGGAAGTCGGCGCGTCAGCCGTACTCGCGGGGAAGAATATTTCTATCACAGGCGAGAATGTACAGATTTCCAGCAAGGACAATGTGTATCACAGCGATGAAAAGCACGAGTATAGAAAGAGCGGGCTCACTGTCTCTGTAGGCGGTGATACGATAAAGGCTCTTCAGAAGGTAGAAGCACCGCTAGCAAAAGCAACGGCTGTTTCGGATAACCGTCTCAAAGCACTTTATGGCTATGAAGCCTATGATACAGTAAAGTCTGACCTAAAAGGTGAGAACTCCGCGCTGAAAGATCTTTCAAGTGGCAAAGTACACTTGGCCGTATCTGTCGGCATCGGAAGTACATCCAGCCAGTCGGAAAACCATAGCGTAAGAACAGAAGCACAGGGAAGCACCCTGAGTGCTGGAGAAAATGTCTCGATACAGGCTAAATCTGACATGGAAATCAAAGGTTCCGCTGTAGAAGGTGAGAATGTCACATGGCATGTAGGCCAAAACCTGACTATTACTTCAGCAGAAGAAACGCAGCAGCAGAACATGACCGAGTCCAGCAAAGGAGGCAGTCTCGGCGTTTCTATTTCTGCACATGCCCCGATTACTGTAGAAGGTAGCCTCTATGCAGGAAAAGGCAAAGAGAATGATACGTCAGTTTCTTATAAAGAAAGTACTATCCAAGCCAGAAATGAGCTCACTTCCCACAGCGGGAAAGACACGAACCTGATAGGCAGTACCCTGAGCGGAGGTAAGGTCACGATGAATATCGGTGGAAATATGAATATCACGAGCCAGCAGGCCTCTCATCACTATACATCGGAGAATGCTTCGGCTGGCATGCATGTCAGCACACTTCCGGGCAAGGTCAACTTGACCGGCAACGCCTCTCGCGGCAGCATGCGAAGCGATTTTGATAGCGTTACTTCGCAAAGCGGCATCCATGCCGGAAATGATGGATACGAGATAACGGTCAAAGAAAATACCCGCCTCAAAGGCGGACTGATCGATAGCGTAGCAAATGCGGATAAGAACCGCCTCACCACAGGTACACTGGCATGGGAAGATATGAAAAACAGTGCAGACTACAAAGCGGGCGGTCTGGGGATTTCCTACGCTTCGAAGGACGAAGGCACCAGGTTGAATGAGAGGGGCCTCACGCCATCGATTTCCCCTGCCATCAGAGGAAGCGCTGACAGCACGACTAAGTCTGCAGTGTCGGAAGGGACGATTACTATCATAGACAGGGAGCACCAGAAGCAGGATATTTTGAAGCTGAACAGAGATACAAAAAACAGCCTGAATCAGCTGCAAGAAATCTTTGATAAGACCAAAGTAGAAGAAAAG
This sequence comes from Dialister sp. i34-0019-2H8, assembly GCF_042846925.1. Classification (NCBI taxonomy): domain Bacteria; kingdom Bacillati; phylum Bacillota; class Negativicutes; order Veillonellales; family Veillonellaceae; genus Dialister; species Dialister sp. i34-0019-2H8. Next base: position 1,670,895 of record NZ_BAABYQ010000001.1, on the reverse strand, counting down.
CAAGAGCTCGTCGGCATGCTGGAAAAGTACGGCAATCAGGCAATCCATACATACGCCGAAAGCAAAGGCTGGAAAGATGGATCTACGGAAAAGATGCTCCTCCACGGCGCTTTCGGGGCGCTCATGGGAGACATGGCAGGTGGCAGTGCGGCTTCCGGTGCATTATCTGGCAGCGTAAATGAATATGTGATGGGGTATCTGACCAAAACCAAAGGCAAAGAATGGGTACAAAAACATCCAGATACAGTACAGTGGCTTAGTGCTGGCGTAGGCGCGGCAATTGGAAATTTATCGAAAGATGTATTGACGAGTACTATGGTCTCTTTAAATGCAGCAAAGTGGAATTATTTGGGATTCGATTTGACAACAGAACCGCTACTGAAGCGGACGCTGAAAAAAGATGATGGTCAAACTCTTACTGATCAGGAATGGCACCAGCTAAGCAATGCTTTGATGGATATAGCAGATCAGGCTGATCCATTCGGTTCAGATTTAGACTCCCTAGAAGTTGGAAATGAATTTGCTAAAGAAACGGTACGCCAATATCTTATTGAGCATGGCTTTACTACTGATAGTACTGAAAAATTTATGGACAGTTACGAATTTTGGGCAAGTGATTTACAAGAACGACAAAATCATGATAATTTTTATGATTTGCCATTGGTAAGAGCTACAGCAGATTCAATAAAGGATGCTTCAGATTCAAAATATATAAAGTATGCCATTAATGGTGTCGATTATGTTATAGATGGGCTTCATATTATAGAGAGTGACTATCCGGGGGATGCCGCATATGCATGGGTGGTTGGTGCAGAGACGGCATATATTGTCGGGAGCACCTTGAACTTGAGCGGAAAATATATGGGATTAGCGCCAAAATACCGATTGTTGGGAAGCGGAATTATAGGTGGGTTAGCGGGAAATTCAACGCAAGAGAAAGTGGAAAATGAATTGCAAAATGAGCGTAATAAAGAAGAAAACAATGAAAAAGAAAATAACGAGGGAAGGAAATAGCTATTATGAGAACCATAGAGATTTTAAATTGGCATTCGTTTTATAATTTAGTGGTCATCCTATTGCTCTCGTTCTTTTTTGTTTTCTATAGCTTTTTCTTAATATGCAAGAAATCAATTCCATCATACCGCTTACTGATTTGGATAATTGCTTGCTTGATGATAATAGTTGACGTGGGGATGAATTTACTCTTTTCAGCAACGAATGTTTTTGATAGTTGGCGTTTCCCTTTATTCAGCTGTTCACCTATCTTTTTCCGAATTGCCGCTATGATGATTGGGGGAATAGCATATTTTGCTTACTTTCAATGGAACCTTGTTTGTGAATATAGGCTCAATGATAAACCTGTCCCCAAGGGAAAACAAATTATATTGCAAAAAGTATCATCAATCGCAATGCATGTTATACTTCTATTGCATTTCCTATTGTATGGAATATTCATCCTTCATTAAGGCGGGCGGAAATCTGGCCATTGAAAATGTACAGGATAAGGACAGCTATACATCTCATAATGAAAACAAAGGCATGGGATTGAGCATTGGCAGTATGAAGAAGACAATCGATAATAACAAAATGAAATCCAGTCTAAAAGGTGGCTTGGCTGTTGGTACGTCCAAGAGCAACATAGATTCCACCTATGAAAGCGTGACAAACCAAGCTGGCATCACTGCCGGCAGCTAAGGCTATGAGGTCTCTGTCAAAGATACTACCCATCTCAAGGGTGGCTTGATAGATAGCCATGCAAGCCAAGACAAAAACACCCTTACCACAGGTACATTAGTATGGGAAGATATAGAGAACAAGGCAGACTATAAAGCAACCGCGAGCGGCAGAAACTATGGTGCCAGCTGGTCTCCGAAAGAAACTGTCGGTGATAAGAAGGTCGGCGGTTTGACCGGTGGTACTAGTCCGGTTAAATCACAACCGGTCAAGGGCAAAGCAGAAAGCATAACAAAATCTGCTGTTTCAGAAGGGGCGATTACCATCACTGATAAAGAACACCAGAAACAGGATATTTCTGACCTTAATCGAGATACAAAGAACACCTTGAACCAGTTGGAAAAAATTTTTGACAAAGAGAAGGTACAAGAACGACAAGCACTGGCTAACGAATTTGCCAAACTGGGAGCCGAAAAGATTGGTGATATTGCCAAAGAAAAAGGCTGGGACAAGAATGATAGCAGAAGAACATTACTTCATGGGCTTTTAGGTGGTATCACAGCCAAACTAGGCGGGAATAATGTACTGTCTGGTATCATGGCAGAAGGCGGTATGGAAAGTTTGCAGCCATTGCTGGATAACTTCTTGAAAGACCACCCAAACATGCGAGAAGAAGTGTCTAGCATTTTCGGATATTGTGCAGGAAAACTCTTTGGTGGAGATGGAGATGTGGGCGCTGCTACGGCCTGGAATGGGACGAAGTTCAACTGGCTTACCCATGACCAAATGGATGAATATGCCGAAGAAATGAAGCAGACTAAGACAGAAAAAGAACAAGAAGCAGTTATAGAAAAGTGGCTTCATATCAATGCACTGCAAGGAGATAATTGGTTAAATGCTCAAGGAAATGGCGATTTTACAGATTTGTCTGGTGAAAAAGGGACATTGGTTAGAGCAGATCCATTAACTGCGCCAGGCAGCACCTTTGACTGGAAAGGTTCAGTCGCTACAACTATTATTGGCGAAGAGGCCGGATTACCCTGGGTTTTAAACGAAAAATATGGCAGTCAAGGATTTATCAGGGCGCTTGGAAAATATAATGTAGTAGGAGTAGGTATATCCGGCACATTGGACTTGGTTGGGGACTATAAGGATTATAGCGGTGATCAATTTATAAAAGCGATATTAATTGATTCAGCTAAAGCCGGACTTGGAGTAGGTATAGGTCTCTGGAACCCTTACATGGGATTTGTTGCGTCGCCATATTTAGACAAATTAGCTACAGATCTAAAGGAGAAGCATTTAACTAAGCATATTAGCACTTCGGAGAAAGTCGATAATGGAAAATAATTATGGAAGTTTTTTACAATGGGGAATATTTTTTTTAGGGATCATCTATTTTATTACAGATGCTATTCGAACATTTAAAAGGGAAAGTTTCCAATGTCTCAAGAACAAAATGTTATTTCTGATTGGTCTATTGGGCGCTATATCTGTGCTTTTTCTATTAATGTTTATCTATTACATATACTGTATTCATCACTCTTATTTACCCGAACAATGCATTTTACGTTTATTATGCTTTATGTCTTTAATATTCCCACTTTCAGGATACTGCTATTTTAAAAGTCTTTTAAATGAAAATGAGTATAAGCTACTGGTGGAGAAACAAAAATTATCAGCAGAGTTTTCTACTTGGAAAAAGAAAAAGACAATCTTTATTTACATAGAATTACTTATGATAGGTATTGTTCTTGTGAGCATCATTGGAATAAAATAGAAACCATTTAATAATGGACCCAGAGATCCTGGCCAGCCCCTTGGCTTTTTTTAGCGTAGATTTGGAGCATAATTGAGCACAAATAGGAGATCCTCATCATACAAAACAAAAAGTATACCGCAGCGTGCAAAACCAATATCATTCTGAGTCCATTGTTATGTCCTTTTACATTTAGAAAGGTACAAGAACGACAGGCACTGGCTAACGAATTTGCCAAACTGGGAGCAGAGAAGATCGGAGACATCGCCAAAGAAAAAGGTTGGTCTAAGAATGATTCAAGAAGGACCTTGCTCCATGGGATTTTCGGTGGTATCACAGCCAAACTAGGCGGGAACAATGTACTGTCTGGTGTAATGGCAGAAGGTGGTATGGAAAGTTTGCAGCCATTGCTGGACAATTTCCTGAAAGACCATCCGGATATGCGAGAAGAAGTGTCTAGTATTTTCGGATATTGTGCAGGAAAGCTGCTTGGTGGTGATGGAGAAAATGGTTCTGCTGTGGCATGGAATGGGACAAAGTTTAATTGGCTGAATCATGAGCAGATGGCTGAGTATGCAAAAGAATGGGATGCAGCGACAACAGAAGAGGAGAAGAAACAGGTAAAAGCCAAATGGCTAGAAATAAATGATGAACAAGAAGATAACTGGTTGAAAGAACAAGGCGTAGGTGATTATTGGGATTTACGTGGAATTAAAGGTCTGTACGTTGTAGAGAATCCCGATGTAGTACCTGGCAGTACATTTGATTGGAAGAGTTCTATTGCAACAGCTATTATTGGAGAAGAAGCCGGTCTGCCATGGGCGTTGAGTGAAAAATATGGCAGCAATGGTCTGGTAAAAGCTCTAGGGAAATACAATGCAGTTGGAATTGGGATTTCAGGGACTCTTGATTTTGCAAGTGATTATAAGGACTATAGCGGAAAAGATTTATTTGTTGCTACTCTTATAGATGGATGGAAAACTGGTACAGGCGTAATTATCGGCTTATATAACCCTTATATCGGGTTTGTTAGTGCTCCATTTCTGGATTTCGCAACGTTAAAATTAAAGGATCGGATATTGACCAAAGATGCTGATAAGTAAGAGAGGGGAAGAAATGGAAGGTAATATGAAGGAGTTGTTGCAAACAATATTATACTTAGGTGGCATAATGTATTCTATAATATATGGCTTGCAAAAATTAAAAAAGCAAAATTTTACATGTACAAAGAACAAGGCTTATTTTATAATGGGTACTTTTGGTATGACATTGGGTTTATCTTTATTTGCTTATTTAGTATATTGTTTAGAGTTTGCTGCCATGACCAGACACTATTTATTGTTACTGTTTTGTTATGCTTGCTTAACATTTCCAATATCAGGATATTTATACTTTACAAGCCTTATAAATGAAGCAGAGTATGGGGCGAAGAAAAATTATGATCACATATTTGCAGCGGAATATATGCTTTGGAGGAAAAAGAGGTGTTTTTGTGGTGCTTTTGGAGTCATCATGTGCATTATGACTTTAGCTTATTTTTTAATTTTACAATGATGCCACGACATATGAAAAGAGTGACATCTATGCCAATAAAGATCTGACCGTTACCAGCGGAAAAGACACCACTATCACAGGAAGCACTATGGCGGGAGATAGAGTCATCGGCAATGTGGGTGGTAATCTCTCCATCGAAACCAAGCAAGAAAGAAATACCTACGAAGAAAAGAACACCTCAGCCGGCGTGTCTATGAATTATGGTGTAAAAGAAGGAAAAACAAGCCTTAGCGGTGGAGCTAGTCGAGGCAATACCAAGAGCAACTACGAAAGTGCTAAAGACTAGTCAGGTATCCGTGCAGGAAAAGAAGGCTATGACATTACCGTGAAAGATAACACCCATCTCAAAGGCGGCCTTATAGACAGTGACGCAGCCAAAGAGAAGAATACCCTCACCACCGGAACCTTAACATGGGAAGACATAGACAACAAAGCAGACTATAAAGCAGGCGGAGCAGGGATTTCCTATACGCCAAAAGATACTAATACGCAGCTGAACCAGAAAGGGCTGACCCCATCCATGACACCTACCGTCAAAGGAAAAGCAGATAGTACGACCAAGTCGGCTGTAGCAGATGGAACTATTACGATTACAGATAAAGAACACCAGAAACAAGATGTATCCACTCTGAATCGAGATACCAAGAATGCATTGAATCAACTGGAAGACATCTTTGATAAAACCAAAGTAGAAGAAAAGCAGGAACTGATAGGCATGCTGGAAAAGTACGGCAATCAGGCAATCCATAAATATGCCGAAAGCAAAGGATGGGAAGATGGTTCTACGGAGAAGATGCTGCTTCATGGAGCCTTTGGCGCCCTAATGGGGGACATGGCAGGAGGCAGTGCGGCTTCCGGTGCCTTATCTGGCAGTGTGAATGAGTATGTGATGGGATACTTAACCAAAACAAAAGGTCAAGACTGGGTACAGAAACACCCGGATACCGTACAATGGATCAGCGCTGGAGTAGGAGCTGCTATAGGAAAACTTAGTGGTAAAGATGTATCTGATGCAATTAATATTGCTTTGACTGCAACTAAGTGGAATAAATTAGCCTACGAAAGACTTACAGAAGACGATGTAAAAAATTTTCTATGCAAAAAGAGCGGACAACAAATGACTGACAAGGAAATTGAAGGACTGCTACTGGATATCTTAGTCAAAGTCCGCTCATTGGATCCGGAAGCAGACCAATCAAAATATTGGGAATATGGTAATAAAGAATCCGAAAATGCCGTGGTAGATTGCTTAAAGGAACATGGCATTGATGATGAGAATATAGCACGCATTATGGATGTGTATTTTAAAGAATTTCTGGAAGCACATCAGGAGGATTTGAATATAATCAGGAAAACACATGACTTTAATCAATCCAAGTCAGATACACTAGGGAACATCTATGAACTACCTGGTATTAATGTGACTGCCAAGAAAAATCATTCATTATCAGAAGAATGCAATCATTCAGATTGGTATGAGGCTAAGATGGATCTAGAAAGAAACTTGGCTGCTGACTTGGCAGATTCAAGAGAGAACTTTCTTACGAAATTAGCGCTAAAATCGCCGGAAGTTTCTATGATGAATTATAGTGGGCTGAAAACAGTAGGATTTATTGGTGCAGAAGCTTCGGAACGGACATTGCATACACCGATTGCCTCCCAATTCTTAAAATATAGCTTAGCTGGAACTGGAGAACCATTGTCCTTTGGCTATGGCTCTGATGTGTCAAAAGATTTGGAAAACTCCGAAATATTAGCGACTAAAGTAAAAGAATTAGCGAGAAACATAAAACCCGGTGAGAAAAAATATTTTTATTCTTCTATGGATTTTAATGGAGGGATAGGAAGAAAACAATCAAGCAAAGATCAACAACTTGCCTATGGCAAAGTAAAGTTGGCAATTAGCATAGAGAAAGATAAAAGTGGTCATGTTTCTTATATGGGAGAAGTCGGTGATACCTATAATTTTGATTGGCATGAACTCACTAGGTCAAACTACCAAAATGAACATATTAAGCTCGTCATGAATAATGGTGCAGTAATATACCAAAAAATTGGGGCGTTACAACCATTTAATTGGACTGCTTCCATAAAAGGTCATATATAAGAAGGAGTCAAAACAATGAAGAAATTGACACAGAAAAAGATAATTATATGGCTACTTATGGTTGTTTTGGGATATCATGCCATCTTTGGTACAGCTAGGGTACTTATAGATTTTAAATATCCAATGGGAAGTAATGATAATACAATAGCTGCATTTGGAACACATCTTCGAACAGGAATACTCTATGAATACGAGCCAAGAAATACCCATAAATGGTTTTTATCAGATATTCAACCAGAATTACAGTCGGATACTAGATCTGATTTTATCGCAACGCCTTTAGAAGATGATGTATACGATTATGAAATACAGATGGGGTGGTTTTATCAATACAAGGTATTATATGTCCTTGGACGAAATGGTTTTTGGATTATAAATGCGGATCCATTTCATATTACTTTGTTGCGTAATAAAAATATTTCCCCAAAAAGTAGCAAAGATTTGGATGAAGCTCTTGAAAACTACGAAAAGTATGAAAATCAATTCACCCAGACTTATTCCGCAGCTGAATTAACACCAGAAGAACAAAAGGCCTACATTAAGTTGCAGGAAAAAGCACAACCTAGAATTCAAGAGCTAAAGGAACTGGGGTTGTATCCATAAAATTTTGACCGGTGACAATGTCACCATCACAAGCAAAGACAATGTATATCGCAGTGATGAAAAGCACGAATACAAGAAGAGTGGGATCACCGTCTCTGCTAATGGTGGAGTTGCTGACATACTAGCAAACGCCATTGATTATGCAAAGAAGGCTTCCAATGCCAGAGATAAACAGCTAAAAGCACTCTATGGCGCAGAAGTCTATGAAACCATTGCCAAGGGGAAAGACTCTTTGAACAGCATCCTGTCCGGTGCAGCCTCCGGAGCCACTATGGAAGGCTTGCAGCCCATGTTTGACACCTTCCTGAAAGACCATCCGGATATGAGTATGAGGTAAATCAATCAAGCCCAGAAACAACACCATTTATACCTTTATTCAAAAACACGCTTAAAAATTTTTTCAGCGGTCTTGACATTGGGCTCATTATAGTTTGCGATCTACATTGGCATATTTCCGTGCGATGTATTATAATGTATACGACAAATTGTAAAAATTATTTTTAGAGATCTTACTATATGTATCGCTGCAACGCTGCCCTGCCGTGATGCCTCTGAAACTATGGGTGGCCAAAGGGTAGAGCATGGTAGATGAATATAAGAAATTCATCGGGGTACTGATCCTGGTCATTGCGGCCGCGGTCTCTGTATTCGTGATGAAGACGTACTACCCGGAATTTTATGACCAGACGATTCAGCTGACACTGGCGGGGGATATTGATGGCTTAGGTGATTATATCTCCTCTTTTGGCTATGGAGCCTTTGCGGTGAGTATTGGGCTTTTGATTTTCTGTAATGTCTTCGGGATCCCGACGATCCCCTTTCTTACAGTGAACGGAGCTCTTTTTGGTCTGATTCCGGGACTGGTGATCTCCTGGCTGGGGGAAGTCTTGGGAATCGAGCTGAGTTTTCATATCGGGCGTATCTTCTTCAGGCAGGAAGCGAGAAGCTTCATCGAGAAGCGGCATATGCTTGAGAAGCTCGATAAGTATAGCAGCGTGAAGCATATGATACTTACGAGGGCGATCCCCTATTCGCCGAATATTCTCTTCACGGCGGTCGCGGTGGTGTCGAAGCTGTCATCGAAGGAGCATTTCAAGGCGACGCTCATCGGAAAGATCCCCTCGGTCGTGATCGAGGTGGTTTTGGGACATGATCTCATTTATTTTCAGGAACACAGTACGCGTTTTATCCTGCTGTTCCTTCTGCTGATCGGCGGCTGCGTGTCGCATCGGATGTATAAAAAGAAACACCCCAACAGGGATGAATAAAAGGATGCCGAAAGGCATCCTTTTTTGACTGGGGCTGATGGGAGAAAAGAGAGAGATTCCCGTGGATTTTCTTCGGCCTCTTCTGACTGAGGGAGCGTGCGTCCTTGACTCGGGAAGAACAAGGGCGCAACGCCTTGAGCGGGGCTTGCTCCCTTTCCCTTCTTTCTGATAGAGTATATAATACAATCAATGATACGAAAGAGAAGGTGAAACACGTGGGACTCTTGCATCGGATTTCTTCCTGCTTTACGAAGAACTCTTTCGCTTCCTGCTCTTGTGATGAGCGGGGGCGAGCTATAGATGAGGGAGCGAGGCAGATCCTGGAAGCGCTGGAAGAAGCGGGGAAAGAGGGCTATATCGTGGGCGGGTGCGTCCGTGATCTTGCGATGGGAAAGGTGCCGCATGATTGGGACATCACCACGTCGGCGCGTCCGGAGGAAATGCTCTCTATCGCTGCTTTGCGTGGTTGGAAAGCGATCGATGGCGGCGGACGCCGGTTCGGGACGGTCATCATTGTCCTGGGCGGTGAAAATTACGAAGTGACGACATTCCGCAGCGAGAGGTATGGAAGTGATGCCCATCGGCCGAGCGAGGTATCCTTTGCAGGGACGCTGAAAGAGGATCTGATGCGCCGTGATTTCACGGTGAATGCCATGGCGATGGATCGCAGAGGGCGGCTTCATGATACGTTTGGCGGTCTTTCCGATATCGCGAGGAAACGTCTTCGGACGGTAGGGGATGCAGGAGAGCGTTTCTCAGAGGATGCGCTGCGTCTGTTTCGCGCCTGCCGGTTTGTGGCTCAGCTCGACTTTATGGCGGACAGCTCGCTGGTAGAGGGGATGGAGAGTGCTTTTCCGCGGGTCTCGGGGCTGTCGCTTGAGCGTGTACGCCAGGAGATGGACCGGCTGCTCGTTTCGAAGCATGCTGCGCGCGGCATGGATCTTCTGGTACGAAGCGGCCTCGCTCGCTGCTCCTGCCGCATCAAGGAAAAGGGAGCATATACGCAAGTCCCCATCCTGCCCGAGCTTTCTCATCTGGTGGGGCTGCCGCAGCAAAAGGAATTTCATAAGTATGATGCATGGTATCATACGCTTGCAGTGCTTGAGGCGGTGAGCCCGGAGCCGCTTTTACGCTGGGCAGCGCTGCTTCATGATGTAGCCAAGGGGATGCCGGGGATCCGCGCGATACGTAAAGGCCGGCTCACGGACTATGGCCATGATAAGAAGGGGGCTGAGATGGCAAGGGATATCCTTACGCGCTATCGCTGGTCTCCTGCTTTCACGGAAGAGGTGGTCTGGCTGGTGGAGAATCATATGCGTTTTCATTTTTTCGCTAATTCACCGGAAGCGGATGCAGAGAAATGGGTACGCCAGCTCGCAAGAGACCATGTATTCTCTTCTTCTGAAGCGATGGCGGAGAGCTTTCTCCATCTCAAAGACCTTTGCAAGGCGGACATCATTGGCTGCGGACGGCCTCTTTCCGCGACAGAAGGTCACGAAGCATTCGGCCACTATATGGCAGAGCTCTCGCGGCGTATGCCTGTTACCAGCAAGGAGCTGCACTATCCGAAGGATGTACCCGCTATTCTTGCTCCGCATGTCGCAGAGGGCATGAATAATCTGCTTTTCCGCGTGCAGAATGGCGATCTGGATAATACGGAAGAAGCGCTTCACGAGGCGGCACTGCGATTTGCGAAAAGACATAGGGATTAGAAGGGACTGGTGACTAGTGACTAGAGGCTAGGGATTGGGAGACGGGTAGATATCAGACTCTCTCGCATCGTCATTGAAAGCGTTGCCGAGAAATCTTTGTCATTCGCGGTTCATCGGTCGGTGATAGGAAAGCCCAAACGGGAAACCTGCTCTTCAGGAACTTTTCGGGCATCGCCCTATTTATACTCCGCGGCGCTTCTGATTTTTATGCGCCGCACCAACCCCTTTGAACCTCTTGAACCCGTAGAACCCATTGACCCCATTCACCCCATTTCACGAAAGGAGCTCGTATGGATCAGGGACAGCCCAGAAATAAAATGCGCATGAGAAGCGCCAACATCTCGAAAGCCATCAGTGTTTTGGTGGCTCTTCTTGTGCTGCGTCTTTTCTGGGTGCAGGTCATCGAAGGCAGCCGCTATGAAGAGATGGCGATGAATCAGACGGAGGGGAGCCAGACGCTCTACTCACCGCGCGGTACGATCTATGACAGGAATGGGAAGGAAATGGCTTTTTCCATCATGGTGAAGTCTCTTTATGGCGATCCGGGAATGCTAAATGTCTCTCCCAAAGAAGCGGCGAAGGCGCTGGCGCCGATTCTGCACAAAAAAGAGAAAGACATCGAGGAACGACTCTCGCGAGATACGAGCTTCGTATGGCTGGAGCGCACGATGGATCCGGAAGACTCGGACAGGGTAAAGGATCTCATCAGGGAAAGGAAATGGGAAGGCCTCAGTTTCGTGGATGAAAGCCGTCGTTTCTATCCGAATGGCTCCATGGCGGCGAATGTTCTCGGCTTTGTCGGGATGGATGACAAGGGGCTCGACGGTCTTGAGATGTCGCTTGACAGTCTCATCCGCGGCGGCTCGAATAAGCAGCAGATCTTGACGGATGCCAGGGGAAATCCGATCCTGAAGTCAGTACTTACTCCATTCAAGGCGGAGAAGGAACGCTCTGTGTACCTGACCATTGATCAGAATATTCAGTTTTATGCGGAGCGTGCGCTTGACCGTGCGATGAAGACGACCCATGCGACAGGCGGCATCATCATCGTCATGGATCCGAAGACAGGAGAGATCCTGGCATTGGGAAATCAGCCATCCTATGATCCGAATCATTTCGAAAAAGCGGATGAGCGGCAGTTCAAGAACCGTGCCGTTGTCGATATTTATGAACCGGGCTCTACCTTCAAGCCGATCATCGCGGCGACGGCACTCTCGGCCGGGACCTACGATACGAAGCGCGTCTGGCATGACCCGGGTGTGGTCTGGGCATCCGGTCATCCCATCAAGAACTGGAATGAAGAATCTTACGGTGACGTGCGTCTCGTCGATATCATCAAGTGGTCGATCAATACGGGCTTTGCACATGTCGGTCTTTTGACCGGCGGTGAGACGATGACCGACTATGCGAAGCGATTCGGATTTGGACGGTCGACGGGTATCGAGCTCCCGGGAGAAGGCGTGGGACTTCTCTTTGAGCCGAAAAACATGCGGCCCATTGACGTTGCGACCATGTCCATCGGGCAGGGCATCGCAGTCACGCCGCTTCAGATGGTGCAGGCCTACAGCGCCCTTGCCAATGGCGGAAAGATGGTGAAGCCCCATATCATCGCTTCGATCAAAAATGCCGACGGCAGTGACTATCAAGTCACGGAAAAGGAAGTGATCGGACAGCCGATCACGGAAGCGGTCGCCGCTGAAGTGAAGGACATGATGGAGAAGGAGGTCTCCGAGGGCGGCGGCAGCAATGCCCAGGTACCGGGCTATCATATGGCAGGCAAGACAGGCACCGCGCAAAAGATCGATGCAGAGCACGGCGGCTATCTCAAGAACCAGTACATCGCCTCCTTCTGCGGCTTCGGCCCGACGGAGGATCCGAGGGCCATCTGTCTCGTTGTCTTGGATACGCCGACGGGTACGTACTATGGCGGGCAAGTCGCGGCTCCGGTTTTCAAAGAAGCCATGACACAGATCATGCGCTACCTGGCTGTCCCGACGATCGAAGACAGTGAGAACCATGCTAAACCTGTCACCCCATCCATTGAGACGAATAAGCCGAAGCTGCCCTCCGAAGCAGAGACGGAATTCCCTCTGCCCAGTTTTTATGGCTGGTCTATGCGAGACACAGGGGAATGGCTCACCAAAGCAGGTCTTGGCTTTGCGCTGGAAGGAAGCGGCTTCGTGGATAAGCAGAGCCCCGGCGCAGGCATCTATGTGAAGAAAGGAGATACCGTGTGGGTGCATTGCAGTGAATGAGGGATCTACTGACTCGTATTGCGTTTTCTAAATCACTGGCATTTAAGGAAACTTCCAAATTAAGTGAGGAGTTAGGAATGAGGAGTGAGGAGTGAAGGTACGGCGCATAAAATGAGGAAGCGCCGCGGAGTTTTATATAATGAAGGGGGATTGGGGCACTATATGAATGGTGTGTTACTTCCAGCACTTTTCACTTCTCACTAAGTCCAGAAGTTAACAAATCGCTATACTATTGACTGGTGACTCAATATCTTTGTGAGGAACGCCTTTTTACATCCGTGTTTCCCTAAAATGTACCATTGACATAGCTAGAAAGCCATGGTAGGCTAGGGTTACAACATGGAGATGGGACAGGGCTGACGGAGTAAAGTGGAAATGACCACGGGTACTGTACTATCTGAAACGCCGACCGTCTGGGCAGAACTTCTGCTCAGACGGTTTTTGTTTAGAAAAAATCAGTGCTGCCATCCCCCGGCACACGCCCCACCCACCTATGCTATAATGAAATGGAAAGCCATTGTGAGAGCATGTCGTTTTTTGAAAGGAGATCCACATGTTAAGCGATATCGAAATTGCACAGAAAGCTGAAATGAAGCCGATCACTGAAATCGGTGAAAGCATCGGCATCCCGGCAACGGAACTGGAAAACTACGGCCATTACAAAGCGAAGGTCTCTCTGAAATTCACCAGAGAGCTGGAAAAGAAACCGAATGGCAAGCTCATCCTTGTGACGGCGATCTCTCCGACACCGGCCGGTGAAGGCAAGACCACGACCACCGTCGGTCTCGGGCAGGCTCTTTCTCAGCTCGGCAAGAAGACGATGATCTGCCTTCGTGAACCATCCCTTGGTCCTTGTATGGGCATCAAGGGCGGCGCAGCAGGCGGCGGCTATTCGCAGGTCGTCCCGATGGAAGATATCAATCTTCATTTCACGGGCGATCTCCATGCGATCACCGCTGCACACAATCTTCTTGCTGCCATGGTGGACAACCACATCCAGCAGGGAAACGTACTCGGCATCGATCCGCGCCGCGTCGTATGGAACCGTGTCATGGATATGAATGACCGCGTGCTCCGTCACATCGTCGTCGGTCTTGGCGGTCATCCGAATGGCGTACCGAGAGAAAGCGGTTTCGATATCACCGTCGCATCGGAAGTCATGGCGATCCTCTGTCTGGCTCGTTCTATCAGCGACATGAAGGAACGCTTTGCCAAGATCATTGTCGGCTACACCTATGACAATGCCCCGGTCACTGCGGGCGACATTCATGCGGAAGGTGCGATGGCAGCTCTTATGAAGGATGCACTGAAGCCAAATCTTGTGCAGACGCTCGAGCACGTCCCGGCCTTCATTCACGGCGGTCCATTTGCGAATATCGCGCATGGCTGCAACTCTGTCCTTGCGACGAAGACGGCACTGCATCTCGCAGACTATGTCATCACGGAAGCAGGCTTCGGTGCCGATCTCGGCGCTGAAAAGTTCCTTGACATCAAGTGCCGTTTCGCCGGTCTGAAGCCGGATGCGGCGGTCCTTGTTGCGACCATCCGTGCGCTTAAGATGAATGGTGGAAAAGCGAAGAATGAACTCACAGAATCTGATCCGGAAGCGGTCAAGAGAGGCCTTCCGAACCTCATGCGCCATATTTCTAACATGAAGAAATTTGGTCTGCCGATCGTTGTTGCGCTGAACATGTTCCCCGCTGACACCGCAGAAGAGAAGAAGGTCATCGAAGATGCCTGCGCGGAAGTCGGCGTCGCAGTGGCAGAGTCCAATGTATTTGCCGAAGGCGGCAAAGGCGGTCTGGATCTGGCTACCAAAGTCCTCTCTGCTATTGATCAGGGCTCCCACTATCACACCCTCTATGATCTGGAAGGCAGCCTGAAAGACAAGATCGAAACCATTGCGAAAGAGATCTACGGCGCAGCGGATGTTGCTTACGATCCGGCGGCTGCCAAGGAACTGAAGCACATCGAAGAGATGGGATTTGCCCATGTCCCGGTCTGCATTGCCAAGACGCCGGCCTCCTTCAGCGACGACCCGACCAAGCTCGGGGCGCCGGAGGGCTTCACGCTCCATGTCAGAGAAGCGCGCATTGCTGCAGGCGCCGGCTTTGTTGTCATCCTTACCGGCAAGGTCATGACCATGCCGGGGCTTCCTCGCCGTCCGGCTGCGGAGAAGATCGATGTGGATGAGGAAGGAAATATCACGGGGCTCTTCTGATGGCAATGATCTTAGACGGGAAAGAAACGGCGGCTGCTCTGAAAGAAGAGCTCGCCCTGCGCCTTGCAAAACTGCGTGAGAAGCACTATGAACCCAAGCTCGCCATCATTCTGGCCGGATCCTCCAAGCCGTCTGCCATGTACGCATCTTTTATGCAGAAGGTCGCCAAGGGCTATGGCATTGATGCAGAGATCTTCCGCGCCTCCGATGATGTGACAGAAGAAGAGCTGGGCTCTCTTGTGACAGATCTCAGTGCGGATCAGGAGATCACTGGCATCCTCATGATGATGCCGCTTCCGAAAGGCATCAGTGCAGAGAAAATGATCGCTCTTATGAATCCGGATAAGGATGTCGACGGCCTCACTGAGACGAATGCGGGCCGTCTGACGGCGGGGAAGGCAGGCCTCTTCGCCTGTACGCCGCGCGCTGTCATGGCGATTCTGGATCACTACAAGATCCCGATCGATGGGAAGAAAGCCGTCATCATCGGACGCAGCAATGTCATCGGAAAGCCGGTCTCTCTGATGCTCCTTTCGAAGAATGCGACCGTTACCATCTGTCACTCGCATACGAAGGACATCGCCTCTATTACAAGCGAGGCAGATATCCTAGTCGCAGCCGTCGGTCATGCAAACTATGTGACCGCTGACATGGTGAAGGAAGGTGCGACAGTCATCGATGTGGGGATCAACCGCGTGGATGGAAAGACTGTGGGGGATGTGGATTATGAAGCTGTTGCGGCAAAAGCCGGAGCCATCACACCGGTTCCGGGCGGTGTCGGCAGCGTCACTACGACCATGGTGATCGAAAATATTATCGCAGCGGGAGAAAAGCTGGCGAAATGATCTGTGTTTCCTTAGAAAAGGCGATGTGAAATAACGATCATCTCATTTTCGCGTTCAATCTGCCGCGGGGGACTTGCAGCTCTCATAGGAGTGACCGGGAAACCTTATCTCGGCTGTCTTTCATACCATAGTCACCCTATCCGCCCCTGCGGGGCACCTTCCCCTAGAGGGGAAGGCTGCGATACGAGAATACCATCTTCTAAAAAAGGCGGCGAAGCCGCCACCTGAACCCTGAACCCTGAACCAAATGAAAGCAAAGTAAAAAGGAACTGTGAAGAAATGAGGATTCATTTCTTCACAGCTCCTTTTTTCATGGAGAGCGCCGCTGCCGTCTGCGTGTCTTTGCGAAATATGGTATAATACAACCGATTGCATGCAAAGGAGA
The DNA here is from genome assembly GCF_042846925.1 of Dialister sp. i34-0019-2H8. Classification (NCBI taxonomy): domain Bacteria; kingdom Bacillati; phylum Bacillota; class Negativicutes; order Veillonellales; family Veillonellaceae; genus Dialister; species Dialister sp. i34-0019-2H8. The sequence continues at coordinate 1,654,512 of NZ_BAABYQ010000001.1, read as the reverse complement.
GAATTATGCGCGTCTTAGGCATTGACCCCGGTACCGGGCGCTGCGGCTTCGGTGTGGTTGAGAAGAATGGCACCACCATCACTCCGGTCAACTACGGCGTCATTGAGACGTACAAAGACCAGAGTGACCTCGAGCGGTTGAACATCGTTTATGAAGGCATCGCTGAGCTCATCGCGACATACCGGCCTGCGTTCATGGGGGTAGAGACACTTTATTTCAATACGAATATTACGACAGGCATCAAGGTGGCGCAGGCGCGCGGCGTGATCCTGCTCGCAGGCTATCGCCAGAACGTCCCTATCATCCCGGTGACGCCGCTGCAGGTGAAGCAGCAGCTGACAGGCTATGGCCGCGCTGACAAGAAGCAGGTCATAGAAATGGTGAAGCGCATGATGCACATCACGAAAAAGATCGATCCGGACGATGCCGCAGATGCACTTGCGATCGCGCTGACCGCGATCTATCGCCTGGAGCATAAGAATTGGACGCCGGGGGGATAGGAAATATCGCTGGACTGAAAGGTCACCTTCAGGCATTATCCAGTTATCCTTTGCGGCGTTTTCCCCGCAGAATCCGGCGGACCCATTCAAGCTGATGGTCTCTTTCATAGGTAAAGGAATAGTTTCTCATGATCGGATATATCAAAGGCCGTGTGACGGCCCTTTTCAAAGATTTCTGTTTTCTGGAAACAGGCGGCATCGGGTATCGGATCTTCATCTCCGATAAGACCCGTCAGCAGCTCATGACCGGGGAGGAGGCGAAGCTCTTCACGTACATGGCAGTCCGTGAGGATGCGATCCTGCTCTATGGCTTTCTTGGACAGGAAGAACAGGAGCTCTTTCTGCTTTTGATCTCTATCTCCAAGATCGGGCCCAAGGTCGCGATGGGCATCCTCTCTGCCATGACGCCGGCTGCTTTTGTTGGTGCGGTGAAGGCACAGAATGTCTCCCAGCTGACAAAGCTCCCCGGTATAGGCAAGAAGACGGCAGAGCGTCTTCTTGTCGAGCTCAAGGATAAGGTCGGTGTCTTTGCTTTGGGCGAAATGGAGATGCCTGCGGTCTCTGCGGCAGAGCCGGATGAAGGAGTGAGCGGAGAAGCAGCGCGTGCACTCATGGCGCTCGGCTATGAGGCGGAAGAGATCGCGCCTGTCCTTAAGAGGCTCGCAGGCGAGTATGACAATGTTTCTCAGCTCGTCGGAGCGGCATTGCGGGAGTTTGGGAAGAGCAGAGGATAGGGGTAGCCCCTTGGGTGTGCCGTCCTTTGATTGGGAGTGAAAGCTTCGCTTGAATGAGAAATTAGAAATGAGAAATGCGAAATGATGGTGCGGCGCGAAAAAATAAGGAAGCGCCGCAAAGCATAAATACGGCGATGCCAGAAGATGGCATTTAAGTCACCAGTCACTAGTCACTCGAGGCCACTTTCAAACTTATTGAAATCTATGGAATCGATTTTCTGAACCTTTTTCAAAGGAGTCTTCATGAAGAACAAATACATCAAAAGCCTTGGCGGTGAAGAGGAAGAGGTGCTCGGCAGCAAGGGGCGCATCGTTTCCACCGAAGAAAGCGCAAAAGACGAGTGGCAGACGACGCTTCGTCCGCAGCATCTGGACGATTATATCGGACAGGAAGCCTTCAAGAAGAATCTCAAGGTGTACATCGAGGCAGCGAAGTCGCGCAAAGAGCCGCTGGATCATGTGCTGCTCTATGGACCGCCGGGACTCGGCAAGACCACCATGGCGAAGATCATCGCCAATGAGCTGGGTTCGCAGTTTAAAGTGACGAGCGGTCCGGCCATCGGGCGTCCGGGGGAGCTGGCTTCCATCCTGACGACATTGCAGGACCACGATGTACTTTTCATCGATGAGATCCATCGACTGAATCGGAATGTCGAAGAAATCCTATACTCTGCGATGGAAGACTTTTCTCTGGATATTGTCATGGGGAAGGGGACTGGCGCCAGCTCCATCCGCATCGATCTTGCTCATTTCACGCTGATCGGTGCGACAACGCGGGCAGGCTCTCTCTCCGCGCCGCTGCGTGACCGATTCCTCATCACGAACCATATGCAGTTCTATGAACCGCAGGAGTTGAAAAAGATCATTACCCGTGCCGCACACATCCTGCAGATCGAGATCGAGGACAGCGGGGCAGAGGAGATCGCTCGTCGCTCGCGCGGGACACCGCGTATCGCGAACCGCCTTTTGAAGCGTATCAGAGACTTTGCGCAGGTGAAGGGGAGCGCGATCACGGCGGATATTGCCGCAGAGGCGCTGGCTGCGCTTCATGTCGATGAGATCGGACTTGATGATCTGGATAATCAGATCCTGAAGGCGATCATTTATAAATTCAATGGCGGTCCTGTCGGGATCGACACCATTTCTGCCGCTGTCAGCGAAGAGCGCGCGACCATTGAAGATGTCTGCGAGCCTTATCTCATGCAGATCGGCTTCCTCTCTCGTACCCCTCGCGGCCGTCTTGCCACTGAGGCAGCCTATGAGCACATCGGAGCGGCCTTTCCTGCGAAAGGGGAAAAGTGATGCGGGACATACCGCGGCCACATTTCCCTAAATCTCCTATAAGAAGGTATCTGTTTATGAAAAAATATATGGTCATTCTGCTGTCATTGTCTCTGCTGCTCCCCTTGGGGTCGGCATCCATGGCAGCGACGCAGCCGGTCCCGGGAAAATCTACAGTGACTATCCATAGATCGCCACGGGTGATCACCCGTAAGACCACGAGGCAGAAGAAGACGCAGCCATCTGCGGAGTCCCATAGAAAAAGGACTGAGGCAGGACAGATGATCGAGGTCGGGCTTCAGTCGGGAAGCGAGCTTTCTTTGACCGGACTTTCTGCGTTTCATGTGGAAGCGGGGAGCAGCCTCGGCTCTTATCCGGCGGGGACGCGGCTTACGATCTCTAAAAGCGGGAATGGTCTTTCTGTCAATGGAAAAAGCGCGGGAGCCAAGATCTATTTCAGATCCAGCGGCAGCGGAGCTGCCTTTGCCGTGAAGGGAAATCAATATCGCGGCGTGATCAAGGCCATCGCCTCTCCTTCCGGCGTAACACTGGTGAATCAGGTCTCTATGGAGGACTACCTCAAGGGTGTCGTGCCCTGTGAGATCGTCCCTTCCTGGCAGATGGATGCCATCAAGGCACAGGCTGTGGCGGCCAGAACGTATGCCATGTTTCATAGGAATGGCTATCGCTCAGCCGGCTACGATGTGACAGACGACACACGTACGCAGGTGTATCGCGGCGTATCCGCAGAGACAGAGGCGACGAACCGCGCCGTCATGGAGACAGCGGGAGAAGTCGTCACCTACGGCGGCTCGCCGATCGATGCGGTCTTCCATGCGAGCGGCGGCGGCTATACGGAAAACTGTGAAAATGTATGGGGATCGGCAGTGCCATATCTCAAAGGCGTGCCGGAAGACAAGTACGCCACCCCATGGAAGAAGACGATTTCTCTTTCTTCCTTCATGAAGATGGCGGATGTCGGTAAACTGAAGGGGATCAAGCTTTCAGCCCTGCATATTGGAGAGGCGCATAAGGCGAGTGACCGCGGGATTTCCGGACGCGTAAAGTCTGTGACCCTTGTCGGTTCGAAGGGAAATCGAGTGGTTTCGGGGGACCGTCTGCAGCAGATCTATGACCTGAACAGTACACTTTTTGATCTGTCTGTCAGCGGAAATCAGCTCGTTATCACCGGCTATGGCTATGGTCATGGTCTTGGCCTTTCGCAATGGGGGGGCAGAAGCCATGGCAGAAAAGCACGGCGGGGCCAAAGATTACTACAAGACCATCCTTATGCATTATTTCACCGGGACGAAAGTGGAGAAGGTATATTGATGGGAGACGCTGGATACGCGCATACTTTGTTGTTTGATTTCATGGGGGATAACCCACTGAATCAATCAGCTCGTTTCCCCTTTATCATGGAGCATGTATATGAAGAAAAAGATCATATCCGCTTGTCTCGCTGCTTGTTTCTCTCTTTCCCTGGGGGCAGTCATATCTGCAGAGACCATTCCGATCCGGCTGAAGGAAACGCTGGCAAGTCCATCAGCCCAGCAGATGAAAGCGGCTCCAGAGAAGCAGTCTAAGAAAGAAAAAGCGAAAAAGAAAAAAGATAAAAAGAATAAGAAAGAGAATAAAAAGAAGGAGAATAAGGAAGCGTCACCCATCTCTCAGATGGATGAGCCATGGATCGAAGTGGGGCTCACTTCCGGCATGCGCCTCTCTCTTACCGGGCTTGAAGCGTGCCGGGGTATGGTCGATGGGAAAACGGTGAGCACCTATCGGAAAGGGGAAGAGTTCTCCATCTCACGCGCTGGGCAGATGATCTCCATCAATGGAAAAAAGCTCGGCACCGCGGTCTATCTCGAGCCTGTCCAGACCGAGCCGTCCTTTGCGGTGAAAGGAAATCGCTATCGGGGAAAGATGAAGCTCATCCCCTCCCCATGGAATGAGGGCGTGGTGATGGTGAATGTGGTGCCGATGGAGGAATATCTTCGCGGCGTCGTTCCGAGCGAAAGCATTCCTACATGGAGGATCGATGCACTGAAAGCGCAGGCTGTCGCCGCGAGGACCTATGCCCTCTATCACAGGAACGGCTATCGCGCATCGGGCTATGATGTGACCGATGATGTGGAGAGCCAGGTCTACAAAGGCGCCGGCGTGGAGACGAAGGCGACCGACGAAGCTGTCAGAGAGACCCGCGGCGAGGTCATCACCTTTGACGGGAAAGCGATCGATGCGCTCTTCCATGCGGATGGCGGTGGCTATACGGAGTATGGCGAAAATGTCTGGGGGATTTCAAAGCCTTACCTGCAGGGCGTCCCCGAGGAGCTCTCCCTCCAGACAAAGAAACCGTGGACAGTCACGCTGACGCGGGATGCGTTTTCGAAAAAACTGAGCGCGTCCGGCTATGGCGTCGGAAAGATACAGAATATCAAGCTGTCAAATCTGCAGTTTGGCAAAGTCCATTACGCGGGAGACCGCACGCCGGCAGGCCGTGTGAAGAAACTCATCTGCCGCGGCAGCAACGGCTGGGTGAGCCTCTCGGGAGTGACGATGAGAAAGATCTTTGGCCTTAGGAGTGCGATGTTTGATATCCTTTTCAAAGGAGATCAGCTCATCATCACCGGTTATGGTTATGGTCATGGTCTCGGCCTCTCTCAGTGGGGCGCGGAGGCCATGGCGGAAAAGCACGGCGATGGGAAAAATTATTATAAAGAGATCCTCGCGCATTACTATCAGGGGACAAAAGTGGAAAAGTGGTATCAATGAAAGGGTTCAAGGTTCAGGGTTAGCCCGTGGGGCGGGGCGTCCTTTGATTCTATTTGAAAGCCTCGTTTGAATGAGAAATTAGAAATGAGAAATGCGAAATGGTGGTGCGGCGCAAAAAATAAGGAAGCGCCGCAAAGTTTTGATAGCGCTTCGCGCCGTCGTCATCTCGAGCGTAGCCGAGAGATCTCTCTTGCAGAACGGTCAGCGCACTATTTGCGCTATTTCGATTACCGCTTGCTTCTAATCCCTAATCCCTAATCCCTAGCCACTCATTCCTGCTTTTAAACTTCGTGGTTCAGGGGGAAAAATGAGAAATGAAGGTAGCAGCTCCGCCGCGAATATATTTTGCAGCGAAGCTGTCACCACAACCTTGAACCCATCAACCTGAACCCTGAACCCTTAAACCCATTTACAAAGGAGATATATTCATGAAACTGGAAGAATTCAATTACGATTTACCGAAGGAATTGATCGCTCAGGAACCGGCAGAGCCGCGTGACTCCTGCCGCCTGATGATGGTTGACAAGAAGACGGGGGAGTGGGAGCATCACCATTTCCGTGATATCCTGAACGAGATCCGCGAAGGCGATGTTTTCGTCTTCAATAACACGAAAGTCATTCCGGCGCGCCTCTATGGCAAGAAGAGGGATACCGGCGGCAAGGTGGAGATGCTGCTCCTCACGCCGAAGGGCAATGATACATGGGAAGTCCTCGTGAACCCGGGCCGTAAGGCACTGCCCGGCGTAGAGATCGAATTCGCAGAGAACTGTTACTGCAAAGTGCTGGATAAGACGGAATTCGGCGGACGTCTGGTCGAATTCCACTATGACGGCAATTTCGACAGCCTTCTCGATCAGATCGGTGAGATGCCGACCCCGCCGTATATTCACAAAAAACTTGGCAACAATGATGAGTACCAGACTGTGTATGCGAAGTATAAGGGTTCAGCGGCTGCTCCGACGGCAGGCCTTCATTTTACCCCGGAGCTTATGGAAGAAATGAAGAAGAAGGGCGCGAAGCTCCTCTTCGTCACCCTTCATGTCGGTATCGGTACCTTCCGCCCGGTTTCTGAAGAAAATATCGAAGACCATGAAATGCACAAGGAGTGGTACACGGTCAGTGAAGAAACTGCGAAAGAAGTAAATGCTGCGAGAGCCGAAGGCCGTCGTGTCATCGCAGTCGGCACGACCTCTGTCCGTACATTGGAGTCCGCTGGTCAGAGCGGTATCCTTGAGAGCGGCAGCGGCTGGACGCAGCTCTATATCTATCCGGGCTATCAGTGGCACATGGTCGATGCCATCGTTACGAATTTCCACCTTCCAGAATCCACCCTCGTCATGATGATGGCCTCCTTCGCCGGCCGTGAGCACATTCTTGCCGCGTATGAAGAAGCCGTGAAGCAGAAATACAGATTTTTCTCCTTCGGTGATGCCATGTTTTTGCGTTAAGGAAACGCTGAATTTAATCAACTATCTTTTAGACATCATAAGGATCTACAAACTATGGTTATTAACTACGAACTGGTTGCCGAAGACAAGAAGACCGGTGCGCGGGCAGGGCTCCTGCACACGCCTCATGGCACGTTCAAAACGCCGATGTTTATGCCGGTCGGCACACAGGCGACAGTCAAGACTGTCACACCCGAAGAACTCGAAGACATGGGCGCGCAGATCATCCTCTCGAATACCTACCACCTGTTCCTGCGTCCCGGCACGGAGCTGATCAAAGAGGCTGGCGAGCTGCATCGTTTCATGAACTGGCCGAAGGGAATACTGACGGACAGCGGCGGCTTTCAGGTCTTCTCTCTGGGAGCTATGCGCAAGATCACAGAGGAGGGCGTGCATTTTCGCTCCTTCCTTGATGGATCGAAGCAGTTCCTCTCTCCGGAGGTTTCCATTCATGCGCAGGAGGATCTGGGGAGCGATATCGCCATGGCTTTCGATGAATGCATCCCCTATCCGGCAGACTATGAGTACGCCGACCATTCCACGGCGCGCACGACGCGCTGGGCAGAGCGCTGCATCAAAGCGCATACCCGCACGGATCGCGGCATGTTCGGTATCGTGCAGGGCGGTATGTACAAGGATCTTCGGAAGCGGAGCGCACTCGAGATTTCCTCTATGCCCTTTGACGGCATGGCGATCGGCGGACTTTCGGTCGGTGAGCCGCATGACCTCATGTATGACATTCTGGAGTACACCACCCAGTTCCTGCCTGTGAATAAAGCCAGATACCTCATGGGTGTCGGCACGCCGGACTGCCTCGTCGAAGGCGTGGCTCGCGGCATCGATATGTTTGACTGCGTATTCCCGACGCGTGTTGCCAGAAATGGCATGGCCATGGTGCATTCCGGCCGCATGAATATGAAGAACAAGAAGTATGAGAAGGACTGGGCACCGCTCGAGGAGGGCTGCGGGTGTTACACCTGTCAGCACTACAGCCGTGCATACATCCGTCATCTCTACAAGTCGGAAGAGCTTCTCGCCTTCCGCCTCGTGACGATACACAATCTTTTCTTCCTGCTCCAGTTTATGCGTGATATGCGACAGGCGATCATAGATGGAAACTTCACGGAGTTCAGAGAGAGCTTCATGGCGGGCTATCATCGGTGATCTCAGCTCCCTTTACAACATTTTGACATATAATTAGAAAATAACTACAGACAACGATCATCAAAGTATGGTAAAATAAATACTATATGATTTGACGGAGGTGAATCAAATGGAACAGGTAATGAATTTCGTCAGTCTGGCATGGCCATTTCTGGTGCTGGTCGGTATTATGTATTTCTTCATGTATCGCCCGCAGCAGAAGCTGAAGGTGGAAAGAGGTCGTTTCCTGATGTCCCTGAGAAAAGGGGATCATGTAGTAACGGCTGGAGGCATTCACGGGACGATCAAAGTACTGCGTGACAAATACGTAGAGCTGGAGATCGCACCGAAGGTCATCATCAAAGTAGAAAAGACCGCTATTCAGCACGGTGATGTGAAGCTCATCGACGAAGAGACCGCCAAGAAAGCCGGTGCGGCAGCCCTGGGCGCTGCTTCGGAGGAACAGGTCATGAATCAGACCAAGCACAAAGACGAACCGGAAACCGAAGTGGTGGAAGAGGTCGTCGAAGTGGATGATCCGAAAGATGCCGGCACGGAAGTGGTCGAGGAAGTCGTCGAGGTCGAAGATAAAGACGCTTCTAAAGACAAAAAAGAGGAAAAGAAATGATAGAGACGGATACTCCTTCCGTGACACGGAAGAAGGAAATCCGCCAGAAGATGCTCGCCTTACGGCGGGCTCTTTCTGCTACTGACATGGAAGCTATGCGCCTCGCTCTGGCGGATCGGATCTGCGAGTCAGCTGTGTATCAGAAAGCCCATCGCATCATGGCTTATCTTTCTATGAAGGGAGAAGCCGATCTCGATCTTTTCATCCGCCGCGCTCTTTCTGATGGGAAAGAGATCTACATCCCTGTATGTCTGCCGGGGAAGCAGATGGAGGCGGGACGGCTCATGGATATGGAGCATTTCATCCAAGGGCCGTATGGCCTGCGGGATCTGCCCAAGGGCTATGAAGCCATAGCGCCGGACATGCTTGATCTAGTCCTCGTACCGGGGACTGCGGGGACAGAAAGCGGCGCGCGCCTGGGGATGGGAGCCGGATACTATGACAGGTATCTGGCAAAGATCTCCTATGAAAAAAGGATCATGACATTGTGGGATTTCCAGGTCGTAGATTTCCTCCCTGAAGAGCCCTTCGATCAGTGCATGGCCGGTATCATTACAGAGAAACGAAGTATCATCACGAAAAGAGGTTGAAGTTTTGGAAAAGAAAAGGAACAGCAGCGTCAGAAGCGGCGCGCTCATCCGATTCTGGGTCGTTATCGCGGCCATTATCGGAATTTTCCTTGCGAGCGTAGGCTGGCTGGCCGGGCATATCCGTCAGGGCCTTGACTTGCAGGGCGGCACACATATCGTTATGCAGGCTGAGGATACCGAAGAAAATAAGGTCACCAATGAGGCGATCACGCAGGTCATCAATATCATGCAGAAGCGTGTCAATGAAATGGGTCTGACGGAACCGATCATCCAGCGTGAAGGGGCGAACCGTATCATCATCGAGCTGCCGGGTGAAAAGGATCCGCAGAAGGCCATCGAAACCATTGGCAAGACCGCTGTCCTCCAGTTCAAGGATGAGGAAGGCAATGTCAAGCTGACGGGGGAAGACCTGAAAAATGCAAAAGAACAGATGGGGCAGAACAAGCAGCCGCTCGTTGCTCTGGAATTTTCCGATGAGGGTGGAAAGAAATTCGGCGCTCTCACCGCAGCAAATATCGGCCGTCACATCGGGATCTATCTTGATGGAGAGCTCCTGACGAATCCGGTCGTCAATGAAGCCATCACCGGCGGCTCGGCTGTCATCACGGGGCAGAGAACGCTCGAAGAAGCGAAGGATCTTGCGATCCTTCTCCGAAGCGGTGCGCTTCCGGTCAAGGTTTCCGTCATGGAAGTCCGTACCGTCGGTCCGTCTCTTGGACAGGACTCGAAGGATAAGTCCGTCGTGGCTTTCACCATCGGTCTCTCTCTGGTCGTTATTTTCATGCTGGCCGTGTACCGTATGGCCGGCTTTGTCGCGGATGTGGCGCTTCTTGTGTATGTCCTCATCCTTCTGGGCATCCTGAATATGCTGCATGCGACACTGACACTTCCAAGTGTGGCGGGCGTCATTCTGTCCATCGGTATGGCGGTCGATGCGAATGTCCTCATCTTTGAACGATTCAAAGAAGAGATCGCATCCGGCAAGATGCTTAGGCTGGCTGTCCAGTCCGGCTTCAAACGTGCATTTGTCACCATCTTTGATGCGAATATGACAGTCATCATCACCTCCTGCATCCTCTTCTTCCTGGGCAGTGCGACGGTGAAGGGGTTCGCCTTCTCGCTCGGTCTTGGTGTCGCTGTATCCATGTTCACGGCGATCACCGTCAGCCGTACACTGCTCATGTTCCTTATCGATGCGAACTGGATCCATAACCCCTGGTGGTTTGGCGGAAAAAGGGGGTACGATAGATAATGTTCAACAGCTTTGATTTTATCGGCAAACGAAAGCTCTGGTTCGGCTTTTCCGGACTTCTGATCATTCTTTCCATTGTGTCCATCATCCTCTTCCGTTTCAACTGGGGGATTGATTTTACCGGCGGCACCATTTTGGAGCTGGCATTTCCCAAGAATGTCACGGTAGAAGAGGTGCGTGACGGACTTCGCGCGGATGGTCTTGAAACAGCGACCATTCAGCTTTCCGGCAGCAATATGCAGGGAGAGTCCGGCGATGACGTCATCATCCGTACCAGAAACCTCTCTGCGGAAGAAGCACAGACGGTCGTTTCTCATGTGAAGGATAAAGTCGGCGAAGCCGAAGTGAAGCGCATCGAGACTGTCGGTGCCGTGATCGGTTCTGAGGTCACGAAGAATACACTTCTCAATGTCATCCTGTCCTTCGGCGCGATGATCCTCTATATGTCTATCCGCTTTGAGCACCGTATCGCACTGTCTGCGATCGTAGCGATCTGCCATGATATCCTGATGGTGCTCGGTGTCTTTGCATTCTTCCATCTGGAAGTCGATGCATCCTTCCTTGCGGCGATCCTGACGGTTCTTGGTTACTCCATGAATGAATCTGTCGTCATCTTCGACCGTATTCGTGAAGCCATTCATACCCATCGCCGGACGGACAGCTTTGCGAAACTGGCCAATGATTCCATTCATCAGACCATCCGTCGTTCCCTCTATACACTGACTACGACGCTCTTCTGCGTGGCTTCGCTCTACTTTTTCGGCGGCGATACCACGAGAAACTTTGCACTGGTCATGCTGATCGGCTTCATCTCTGGGGCCTACTCCTCTGTGTGCGTAGCAACATCTCTGTGGGTCACATGGCATGAACATACCGGAAGCGCAAGAAATGCGTCTTCGCGCGAAGAGAAGAGATCAAAAGCATAAAGGGTATACAAAAAAGACTGCGAGTATTTGCAGTCTTTTTTGTGTGGATCGTCAGCCGATAAATGCTTGGAACCGGTGTCCGTTGAGGCTCCTGTTTGGGTAAAAGAGGAGCCATCTTTGCAGCTTTTTGGCATCAGTGCTCCATGATAGCTTCTGGATGCAAAGAACCCGTGGCGATTCATGAAACAGCCGAAGCCTCTGTAGGGGGCTTGATAGAAGAAGTGATCCGTAAGATAAAAAAACCGCGCTCCCGAAGTGATCAGCCCCTGTCAAGGTAGACATGGCAAATATCTAAAAAAAATTACTGCCGTAAATTCCATGTTGGTGTTTTAGCATCAGCATGGGATTTGCGGCATTTTGTTATGCCGCGAATTTTGCTTTGTATTTCTGAATCCGTTTGTTCTCGGCAATCGGGAACTGTTCCGGGTTCTTCGCGTGCAGAGCTGCCATGCGAACTTCCATTGGCGTCCTTACTCCAAATCGTTCCTGAAAACGTTCGTAATTGTAAAAATGGACGTATTGGTCGATGGCCGAACGCAGCTCGCCGCCGCTGCTGAACTTATTCAGGGAATACATCTCTGTCTTCACAATTCCCCAGAAACCTTCCACTGGGCAATTGTCGATGCAATGCCCAACACGGGACATGGATTGCTCCATCCTCTGCTTCGAGAGCTTGAACTGGAATGCTTTACTGGTATACTGGAACCCCCGGTCACTGTGGAACAACGGGTGTGCTTCCGGATTTTTGCGAATCGCCTGCTCAAATGTGTCAAACACCAGCTTATTGTCATTGCGTCCGCTTATGACGTAGGCGACAATCGACCGGTCATAGAGATCGAGGATGGCGCTCAAATAGAGCTTTTTGACGACTGATCCTTCGTACCATTTGAATTCTGTCACGTCCGTTGCCCACTTCTGGTTCGGTCGTTCTGCCTGAAAACCCCTGTGAAGGATGTTCTCTGATGTGGCTTCTGGTGTGGTCCTTCTGTATTTTGCCTTCTTGCACCGGATCACGGAATGGATATTGAGCTCCTTCATGAGTCGATGAATGCGGTTCCTGCTGTAATGCGTGTGGTTCAGGCGATTGATCCAATCAGTCATGCGCCGATAGCCCAGGATGTGGTGGAATCGTTCATCATACTCTTGGATCAGTTGGGCGATGATCTCGTTTTCTTTTTCCGCTTTTGGGACATCTCGCTTCAGCCATTGATAATAGGATGCTCTCGTAATACCTACCTGACCACACAGCCAGCAAATGCCCCAGCCCTTTTCTGCGTGGCACTGCTGGATTGCTTCATAGGTTATGGCATGGCGCAGCCTGCCAAGTTTCACCTCCCTTCCAGGGCTTTCAATTTTTTTAAGAAATAGACCAACCTCTCCTGTTCCTCAAGCTGCCGTTTCAAGCGCCGGTTCTCACGCCGGAGACGTTCCATCTCGTCAACTTCTTCGTCGGTTTTATGATGTCCGCGCCGGTCGGTAAGGCCAGCTTCCCCGTCAGCGACGTATTTCCTCACCCAATCGTATACCTGACTGTAGGAAACGTCATAGTGCGCAGCGGTGTCCTTGTAGTTCTTGCCATGCGATAGACAATACTCCACAATCTCCTTGCGCTCCGAAAGCGATGTTTTCTTTCTTGCTCCTGCCATATAGACCTCCCGTTTTGGATCGTAGTCCTTAAGTTCTATATGGTCATTATACTGCTTCATCCAGTGCCGGAGAACGGAACGGCTTGAAATGTTGTATTTTGCTACGATGTTGTCAATGCTGCCCTCGCCACGTAGCACGGCAAGGACGCAGCTTGCCTTGAATTCCTTGCTGTAGCTTGCGTTCCCAGCTCTATCCATGAAAGAGGCCTCGCCCTGTTTCTCGTATTTCCTTACCCAGCCACGAAGACTCCGCTCGGATATCCCATTCGCTCTGGCGATTTGTCGGTAAGATCCTTTGCCGGAAAGATATTCTCTCACTCTGGCAAGCATCCAATCTGCTGAATGTTTCCTTTTGGCCATTAAAAAAATCCCCCTAAAGCAGTTTGGTTATTTACCTTGTCTGCTTTAGGGGGATCATATCAAAGGGCAGCGCGGTTTTTCAAATACAGATTATTCTTTATAGTTGTTTTCCTTATCCCACCAGTAGATGCCTTTTTGGCTGGGGAGGACATTTTTATGGAAGAACGGTGTCTGAATGCCTTCCTTGAGCTGACGTTCATAATCTTTGAGGCACGCATTGGCCTGCGGGAAGAGAAGGAGGATGGCAGTGACGTTTGTCAGTATCATGAAAGCCATGAAGAGGTCGGCGAGATTCCAGACGAGCGGGAGGTCAGCCTGAGAGCCCCAGAAGATCATGACAGCGATGCAGACGCGGAAAAGATTGAGCGGCCATTTCTTTTTGGTCAGGTGGCCGATATTGATCTCCCCATAGTAGTAGTTACCGATGAGGGAGGTGAAGGCGAAGAGGAAGATCAGGATGGAGACGGCTTTTGGAGCCATCGGGCCAAAGTACTGGGCAAGATCCCACTGGATGAGCTCGATGCCGGTGAGACCGGTCGAAGTATAGTCGCCTGTCAGGAGGACGATGAATGCGGAAGCAGAGCAAATGAAGAGCGTATCGACATAGACGCCGAAGGACTGGATGAGACCCTGCACAGCCGGGTGACTGGCGTCTGCGGTGGCTGCTGCATTCGGTACAGAGCCTTCGCCGGCCTCGTTCGAGAAGAGGCCGCGCTTGAAGCCTGTCAGGACGGCAGCGCCCATGCCGCCGCCAAAGACTGCCTGGAAGTCAAAAGCATCGCGGAGAATGATGCCAAAGACGCGGGGCATTTCTGTGATGTTGAAAAGCATGATGCCAAGCGTGATCAGGATGTAAATGCCGGCCATGATCGGGACCATCCATTCCGTGACGCGGGCGATACGGCCCATGCCGCCGCAGATGACAGCCATAGCGAGGACGGTGACGACACCGCCGATGAGCATGCGGTCAAGTCCTAGAGAGGAGGAAAGTGCGAGTGCGATGGTATTCGACTGGACGGAGTTGTAGATCATGCCATAGGTGACAGAGATCAGAATGGCAAAAATCGCTGCCCACAGACCATGCCCGAGACCATTTTTCAGGTAGTAAGCCGGGCCGCCGCGGAATCCGTTGCCGTCTTCGCGCGGGACTTTATAGATCTGTCCGAGCGTACTTTCTACGAAGCCTGTCGCTGAGCCGATGATGGCGATGAACCACATCCAGAAAATCGCACCCGGACCGCCCGCTGTGATAGCGATGGCGATGCCGGCAATATTGCCGACGCCGACACGGGATGCCGTGCTGACACAGAAGGCCTGAAACGGGGAGATCTCATTGTCGGCGGTTTTTTTGCCGGCACTCTCTGTGATGAGAGAAAACATTTTTGTAAAATAGCGGATCTGTACGCCGCGTGTGCGGACGGTAAAGTAGAACCCGGCACCCACCAGAAGAATGATGATCACCGAGGACCAGAGAAATCCATTGATTTCTGAAACAATAGCGTTGAGCGCTTCCATGATACCTCCTTGGAAACTGAATGAGAGATAATAGCCAATCATCTTATTATATACGTTTTATATACGTTTTTGCAATGAGATACCATTACGCGGCAAAGGCTGAGCTTCTCTTACCGGCTGCTGTTTATATCCTCTTTCCCTTTTTCGTTTACGATGTTCCAATTCCTGAGCAGTACTTTTTTCCCGCGCCAGGCGAAGGCGTAGGAGCAAAAGGCTTTGTCGAAGGCGCGGTTGGAATAGCTGTCCATTTCTTCCTTTGTCAGTGTAGAGATCCGATGCTCATGGATCTCCGGAAGCGGAGAGGGGAGGGCTTTTTGATTGAATGGGCAAAAGCGCTGGCATTCATCGCAGCCAAAAATGTAGGGTGTCCGCTGCAGGATCTGCATCTCTTCCGGAGAGAGCTCTTCCTTCTTTTGCGTGAGGTAAGACTTGCATCGGAAAGGGTCGAGCCTCTTCTCTCCGATGGCACGCCCGGGACAACGGATGAGGCATTCGCGGCAGCTGCCGCAATCCAGCGTGAGCGGCTCATCAGGTGTAAGTGACAGTGTGGTCAGGATGGATCCGATGGTGACGAAGGAGCCGTATGTCGGATGGATCAGGCAGTGATTTCTTCCGAAGAACCCAAGTCCGGCGGCATAGGCGAGCCAGCGGTCGACCATGGGAGAGGTATCCACGAGGGGAAGAAATTGCTCGCCCGGGTAAGACGGGCGAGCCGTCTCTATGATTTTCTGAAGATAGTGGTGGATGACTTTATGATAGTCCATGGGCCTTGCGTAGAGTGCGATATTTCCTTCTTCTTCTCTGGCAGGTTTGTATGGAAATAGAATCACAAAGAAGGAGCGTGCATCTCTAAGGAGCGCGGAAGGATCCAGTCTTTCTGCAAACGAGGAGGGCGCAAAGGGGATAGGGCCGGCATTTTGAAGCTGCTCTTTCAGTGTGCTGTCTAAGGAGGCAGAGCATGCGCCGCAGGCATCCAGATGAAGCGAGGCGGCGATCTGGGCAAGGTGAGATTTGGGAGTCATAGGAGTTTTGAGTTATACAGGGAAACAGATGCCGTGGAGAGGCGGGAAGTGGGAGAGGGGCGTTTCATTCACGGGTGACATTTCTTGCTGCGGCGCGTAAAAAAAGAGACCTTTCGGCCTCTTTTTATTTTGTCATTCGCTTCGCAAGAAGCTCACTGACTCGTTCTGTGGGCATATCGTCACTGTCATAGAGAAGCCCTTTGGGGCTTTTGATGATGAGCCGATCCATCAAGTTCTGTGCAATGAGGTCATTGGTGGCAGAAAGGAAGGAAAGGCATGCCTTGTCATGCTGTTCTTTCGTGATGAGACGGGAGAGTCCGGGTGCTTTCAGACGCTGCTGCAGG
Source organism: Dialister sp. i34-0019-2H8 (assembly GCF_042846925.1). Classification (NCBI taxonomy): domain Bacteria; kingdom Bacillati; phylum Bacillota; class Negativicutes; order Veillonellales; family Veillonellaceae; genus Dialister; species Dialister sp. i34-0019-2H8. The sequence goes on along the minus strand of NZ_BAABYQ010000001.1, from coordinate 1,638,351 downwards.
AAGAGCTGGTGGATGGCCTTCCAGCTTTCCTTTTTGGGGCAGGCCCTGAGGAGCACGCAGATGGTATAGCCGCGCTCTTTCAGATAACGGATGTATTCTTTTGTGTGGGAGACATCTTCTAGGGATCCTTCCTGAAGGATGTGGTAACGTTCTACGGCGGCCTGCTTCATGGCAAGGTCTGAGAGGTACTGCCCCTGAGCCATGGAGAAATAGGCACAATATTGCCCGTACTTCTTCATGAGAGCTTTATAACGAGAGTGGAAACCGCGGAAATTATCACTCATGGACTGTACGATATTTCCATCATACTCTTCGATGATCATGGAAGACATGCGCGTCTTGCCCGAGCCTGGCTGTCCTGCGATGATGAAGGCGGTGGGATGCTTCTGCCCGCCTTTCTTTCCCAGACGGATAGATGGCCAGATGGTCTTTCGGAAGAAGGCATTCATCTCTTCTTCATCAAAGCTGCTTTCCTTCTCGATGAGTTTTTTTGTCAGTTGTACGCTGGAAACAGGACGGAAGATCTGGTCCGCCATGTACTTAGTCTCTATGTCATAGGCTTCGCGCAGCATCGAGATCTGCTCGGACATAGGGAGGCCGCGGCCTTTCCGAAGCTCGATCAGTGACATTTCATGGATGGTCTGCCGCCAAAGTTTGTAGAGGCGTGCTTCATCAGAAGGGGAGATGTCTTTGTCCTCTCGCATGGTGCAAAGCAGGTTGTGAAGCGTATTGAAAATTTCCGCATTCACTTCCAGCTGGATTCCTATAGGGGTGATTTCTGCAGATTCGCTTAATTCACAAAGTGTCCGCTCGTCATAGGGCATAGCCGTACCAACTCCTTTTTAAAACAGAAATATTTTGCTCTTATCATAGCAAAGGCGTGTGGGTTTGTCCATAAGGAAATAAGGGGCAATGCGGGGGAGCGCTCTGGCTGCTGATCGCTCGTGATATAATGAAGCGTAGAAATACGGACGACATCGGGAAGAGCGTCATCCGTGTTTCTGCCCATTCATTCATTGAAAAGAGGTCGACGTCCATGTATCCCACTATCCATTCTCTCGCTGTGCCGGGAGCCCGTCTTCGTGTCAGCGAGGACAGCCTTTTGATCTCCTTTGACAAAGAGCATCTCTCACTATCGACTGCGATCTATGGCGGCGGTCTGCGCCGTGTGAGAGCTGTGATGAATCAAAGGCTCAGAACCTTTTATGGGGAAGAGTCCGATTTTCCCGGCGGATCGGTAGCCGCATACCTGAAACGCTGTATTGAAAAGGAGGGGGCCGATCCGGAAACCTCCAGTGCGCTTCTGACTGCGGCGAAGGTGTATCAGTACTCGCACAAGGTTTTCACATCCGGAGATCTTATGGTAGAGATCGTGACCACGGGAGGCGTGGAAAAGACAGCCTGCCGCGCATCGTCAAAGCCGCTGTATCGGGAGAGGGATGGTCACTTTGCGCCTGTCGGCACCATCAATATGATGGTCCTCATCCATGGAAGTCTTCCTGAAGGCATCATGGCGAGAAGCTTCATCACGCTGACAGAAGGAAAGAGCGCAGCGCTTTCAGATCTGGGCATCGCGGATGTGAATAACGGGCGTCCGGCTACAGGAACAGGAACGGACGGCATCACACTTGTGACGGAGATCGGAGCAGAACGCTATACGGATGCAGGTCCGTTTTCCGAACTGGGGTCATTTCTTGCCAAAGCGGCTTACGACTCTGTGACGGAGTGTCTGGTCACCTACGATAAGCCGTGGAATGCTTTCGAAGAGCTTCGAACACCAAAGGCGGTGAAGCTCGGCAAAGGCTGATCCGATCACGCAGCCATTTTATCCCTCTTTCAAGAGATGCCAAAGAGTGTGGAAAAAACGTGAGCATCGAGCTGTTTGAGGAAGGCTATTCGCAAGAAGCTGCAGAACCACTTCGCACGTCAAGGGCGCATCTTCACGGGTGAACCTCCCATCGTATATGATTGAAGTCAAAAGGAAAATATGATACCATGTAACTGATTTGATTTTATAAAGTAAAGAGAGTATATAAGGAGCATCGATGTTTATCATTCCCTACCTGGTCCTTGCCGGGGTCGTTCTTCTGTTCTTTGCGGTCACCTGTCTCATGATATTCGGATTGCCCGGAAGGAAGAAAAATGCAGAACCCATCATGGCCGATCTGGATAAGACCATGGAAATTCCTACGATTTCTAAAGAAAAAGCAGCCGCTTCTCCGATCGCCGGAAAGCCTGCCGTCGATGATGCGACAGAGATCCTTCCGATCATCGAAAAGGACGATGCCGAGGAAGAAAAGACGCGCGTCTTTGCCAAAAAGGATTTTGAAAATACAGCGCCCTTTGAAGCGGTGGCTTCTGCGAAAAAGAGTCCCTTTCCGCCGGAGCCTACGCCCAAGATCCTGGAGGACCACCCCAAGGTGGATACGCTCGAGGAGTATTTTGTCCGCCATTTCCTGAACCGTTACGGTGCTGTATCGCGGACAGTAGAGCAGGATACACGCAAAGTGACACATCATCTCATCGAGAAGCTCGCCATGAACGACCGGGAGCTGGTGGATACGCTGACACATATCATGGTGCAGGAAGCGATGCAGAATGCCCAGCGCACCTATGTCATGATGCCGACACCGGTCGTGCTCGCCATGGTTTCGGATGCTTTCTCGGATGTGGCGCATGGAAACAGGTCGGATACAAAGACCATCCTTGCCTACGATGCCCTGAAAGCTATGCCGCGCATGGAGGAGACCGGATTCCACGCGCTGTCTTTGCTGCTCATTTTCCACTACTCCAGAAATACGGATAACGTGGATGCCCTACACCTCAAAAAATATACAGAAAAGTACATCACGCCTTTTGTGGGCGAGCTTCCGAACGAATACAGCGGCTATCAGCAGCTCGAGTACCTGCACTGCATTTCTCTTGAGAATAAAGAGGATCCTTTCGGACAGGTGCTGCATGATTCATATCCCTTCGTCTTTGCCTTCCGCGGCTGCATGAAGAGTGAGCTGGAAGCGGTGCGTCCTTCCTGGCCGGCCGGTGTCATTGTCAATAGCTTGTATAATTCCTACTACAAGCTGGCGGCTGTCGACGAAGCCATGCTGACATCACTTTTGGATGATCTTGGCATCGAGGATGCCGTCATGAGAAGTACCCTGCAGGCACTGACAGAGTCTCGTCCGGCGCCGTATGACAGGAAGGAAATGAGCTATATCCTTGGCCGCATTTCTCCGGATCTGGTCAAGCTGCAGGATGCCTGGGATACGAGCCTCCTTCGCCGTTCGTCACTGACACTCATGGGCATGTACATCGCCAAGATCTGCATCCGTGAGACCATTGGCGAAGACTTCGACCTCAGCCACTGGATGTGATGCGGCTGGCGATCGGGCCATGCCTTTTGAAAACTAGACAACCACATGTATCATTGATTCAATGCCGGATTTCACCCGTGGGGCGATTGTGCTTGAAGGAGATCTGCCCTTTGGGGCAGATTTTTATTATGGAATCAAGGAAACACTGATTCAATCGTTGTCAGATTTTACTCTTGAATTTTTATGCATAGTAAGGAATAACCTGACGCGAATAGCGAGCTATTTAAGGAAGGCTATGACGAAGCTATGCATAAAAATTCTTGTAGAAGCTGACTCTGCGATTGAATCAGCGTTTCCTAAAGTCACCTGTACTTCCCGGACTGACTTTACCGTTATAGGATAAGGAGAATGAGAAATGGGAATTTTCGATATCATCGGTCCCGTCATGATCGGGCCATCCAGCTCACATACCGCAGGAGCGGCACGCATCGGGCAGGTCGCAGGCCGCATTCTGGGAGAACCTCTGAAAGAAGCGAAGATCACACTCTATGGTTCTTTTGCAAAAACAGGGAAAGGTCATGGGACCGATCGTGCGCTGGCAGCTGGGCTGATGGGCTATGCGCCGGACAGCGGCTCCATCCGTGATGCACTGCACATTGCAGAAGAGAAGGAGATCCCGATCTCCTTTGCCCTTTCCGAAGATGACATGGGACATCCGAATGTGGCCAAGATCGAAGCCTACGGCAAAAATGGCGCGCATGTGACGGTCGTGGGCCGATCGCTGGGTGGAGGTCGTGTGCTGATCACAGAAATCGATGGGTATCCTGTCGAGATCACGGGAGAAGAGTACACCTTCCTTACACGTCATCACGATGTACCGGGGATCGTGGCTGAGGTCTGCCGCGCGCTCGCTGCCGAAGAGATCAATATTTCCAATATGCGTCTTTTCCGCAAGGGAAAAGGGGATGAAGCAGTCATGATCATCCATACGGACCAGTGCGTCTCGCAGAAGCTTGCTGACGAGATCGCTGCCTCGAATGCCAACATCGTGTACGCAATGGCAATGGATATTATTTAGGGCTAGCCCGTGGGGGTGTACCGTCCTTTGATTTCGTTTGAAAGATTTGCGTTTTCTAGTTAGGAGTTAGGAGTGAGGAGTGAGGCGTGGTGGTGCGGCGCATAAAAATATGGATGCGCCGCGGCGTATAGATGGGATGTCCGAAGATGGTATTTAAGTCATTAGTTACTCCTAATCCCCAATCCCTAATCCCTAATCCCTAGCCAATTATTCCCGCGTTCAAACTTCGGGGTTAGCCCGTGGGGAGTGCCGCTTCGTGATTCCGTTTGAAAGCTTTGCTTAAATGAGAAATTAGGAATGAAGGTGGCGGCTTCGCCGCAAATATATATTTTGCAGCGAAGCTGCCACCACAACCCTGAACCCATCAACCTGAACCCTGAACCCTAAACCTGCCCTCCCTTCAGAACCTTTTGAACCAACAACTACCTATTCCAAGGAGATAAACATGCTTACTTACCATACATTATCTGAATTTTTTGCTGCTGCCGATGCGGCGCACTGTGCTCCGGGGGAGCTTGCCTGCCGCCAAGAGGCAGAGGAGAGTGGAAAGTCTTTTGAGGACGTCTGGGAACGTATGAAAAATATGATCCCTATTTTCCGGCAGTCGATCCAGGAGGGGCTGTCCGATACGGCGAAGTCTTCGAGCGGCCTCGTCGGAGGCGATGCCAATCGCCTTTTCCAAGGCAAGATGCGCTTCCTCTCTCCGGTCTGTCAGCGCGCGGCGGCATATGCCGTTGCGACAGCGGAAGCGAATGCCAAGATGTATCGCATCGTGGCATGCCCTACGGCTGGCTCCTGCGGCATTCTGCCTGCGGTACTGGCTGCGGTCTCGGAAGAAGTGAATGCCACCATGAATGACATGACGCGAGCACTTTTTACAGCAGGCGCGATCGGTAAGGTCGTGGCAGAGAAGGCATCGATCGCAGGGGCGGTCGGGGGCTGCCAGGCGGAATGCGGCACTGCGACTGCGATGGCGGCAGCGGCGGCTGTAGACCTTTTGGGCGGGACGAATGCACAGATGGCGGATGCCTTCGCGCTTGCGCTGAAAAATATTCTGGGCCTTGTCTGTGACCCTGTCGGCGGACTTGTCGAAGTCCCCTGCGTGAAGCGGAATGCGTTCCATGCTGTCCACGCTCTGGTTGCGGTGGAAATGGTCATGAATGGGGTCCGAAGTGCCATTCCTGCAGATGAAGTCATTTCTGCCATGGCGGATGTGGGGCGCAGGCTTCCTGTCGAGCTTAAGGAAACCAGCCGCGCTGGTCTTGCCATGACAGAGACCGGTAAGCGCATCCAAGCAAAGCTCGACGAAAAAGCGAAACATCTTGGCTGCTAGGGAAACACTGGTTCAATCGTTGTCTGATTTTACTCTTGGATTTTTATGCATGGCGAGGAATCACCTGACGCGAATAGCGAGCTATTTAAGGAAGGTTATGACGAAGCTATGTATAAAAATTCTTGTAAAATCTGACTCTGCGATTGAATCAGCGTTTCCCTGGTGATAGACAGCCTGCGTTCTCTCCGAAAGACAGCGATGTGGAGCGTGTCGGCAAGAGGAGTCCGGACGTCGGATTCCTCTTTTCACGTGCAGTGATTCATGATAAAATGAGACCAGAATTGTTTTCAAAGGCCGGCTTGCCCGAAGGCGATATCGCTCTGCTTATTTTTATGAGGTACTACTATGTCAAGTCAGATACAGGGACTCTTTATGACCATGCGGCTTTGGGATGTGCTGGACATCCTGGTAGTCGCTTTTTTCTTATACCGTATTTACATCCTGATCCGGGATACCCGAGCGACAGCTCTTCTGAAAGGGCTGGTATTTCTCGGGCTTTTTACCGTGCTGGCGGGATGGCTGCAGCTGCATGTAGTCAGCTGGATCCTGGATAAACTGATGACTGTCCTCATCGTCGCTCTTCCGGTCGTTTTTCAGCCGGAGCTGCGCCGGGCGCTGGAGCAGATCGGCCGCGGGAAATTCTATGTTTCCTCCCGCATGATGAATGAGATCGAGTGGGATCACGTGATCGATGATGTCGTCGATGCGGCCATGGTCATGTCCGCGAATAAGATTGGCGCCCTTATCGTTTTTGAGCGAAGCGTCGGTCTTGATGATCGCATCGATACGGGCATTCGCATCGAGGGGCTGGTGTCCAAGGAGCTTTTGGGGAATATTTTCATCGTGAATACTCCGCTGCACGATGGTGCGGTCATCATCCGTGAGAACCGTGTCATGGCGGCAGGCTGTCTGCTCCCGCTGACGCGGGATCACAGCCTTTCTTCCGAACTGGGTACCCGCCATAGAGCGGCTATCGGTATGAGCGAACAGGCAGACTGTGTCGTGGTGGTCGTCAGCGAAGAGACGGGCATCGTATCCTACACCTATGGTGGTCATATTTATCGTGGTCAGGATGCAGAGAGCCTTAGAAATATACTTCGCAACTACCTGATGCAAGGCAAGCCGAAGAATGTCAGTGATGTATTACAGAAATGGAGCCCCCTAAAATGAGATTTGCCAAACATGAGTGGTGGCTACCCAAAATCTTCTGTCTGATCGCAGCCTGCGCCCTTTGGGTGTACGTGATGAATGAACAGAATCCGATGGTGGAGAATACCTACACGGTCCCAGTGGAAGTCAGAAATCTGGATCGCTCGCTGGTGGCGACCAATGTGCCTCACAAAGTCAAGGCAAAGATCCGCATGCCGAGGAGCGATATGGTCTATATGCGTTCAGATAACATCAAAGCCTATGTCGACCTTTCTGGTCTTACCGATGGCGATTTCCCGAATACGAAGATCCATATCTCCGTACCGGGGGATGAATCCGTCATCTCGGTCACGCCGGAGTATTTTGACCTCAATATCGACACCTATGCCGTGAAGACACTCCCTGCCGTGATCGAAGTCTTCGGTACACCGGATGCGAATTTCTCAGTCGAAAGCCGCAAAGCGACACCGGACACGATCACGATCGCGGGAAGCTCTTCCAAGATCGCAGAGGCGGATCGCGCCGTGGTCTCTGTCAATGTATCCGGCAAGGACAAGAACTTTGTGGAATTTGACAGTGTGAATGTACTTGATGCAGATGGCAATACCGTCACCGGTCTTGATGTGATGCCGAGCCAGGTCCGCATCAATGTAAAGATGAAAGAGGAAACAAGGATCGGCAATCTGCCGATGAAGGCGGAAACGACAGGTGAACCGGCCAAAGGATACAAGGTGGGTAAGATCACCGTCGATCCGCCCGTCGCTACACTGACTGCGCCGATCAGCTACTTCGAAAAAAACAGTGTACTGAGTCTTGATCCTATCGACGTCACAGGGGCCAGCGATACGATCCGGAAGACCGTGACCATCCCGAAGCCCGCAGGCGGCAGTATCACCGTTTCACAGACGACGGTCACGATAGAAATAGATAAGGATTAAAGAGACACCGGTCCTACCGGATCCTGGAATTCGATCCGCATTTTCCCGGCGTCCATTTCCCGCCCTGTTGACGAAATGGTCCCTTCGCGGTAGAATACGAAAGTTATCAAGAAATTATTGGGAGGAAATAAAATGGTTACATTGTTTGGTACCGATGGTGTGCGTGGACTCGTAAATTCCACATTGATGCCGGAGCTGGCGTACCAGCTCGGACGCGCGGCAGGCGCGTACTTCTGCAAGGCCAGCGGTAAGCATCGCTTCCTGATCGGTATGGATACCCGCATTTCCGGCTCCATGCTGACAGCGGCTCTTTCTGCCGGTCTTTGTGCATCTGGCGTTGATGTCGATCTTGCAGGCGTCATTCCGACACCGGGCATTGCCTACCTCACCCGCACGGAAGGCTATGATGCCGGCGTCATGATCTCTGCTTCACACAATCCATTCCCAGATAATGGAATCAAGTTCTTTGATAAAAATGGCTATAAGCTGCCAGATGAGACTGAGGAAGATATCGAAAATATCCTTCGTCATGATGAAGAAATCCCGCGTCCGACAGGGGATAAGATCGGCGTGATCTCGCACCGCCCCGAGCTGGCTGATAAGTACAGAGCACATGTCCTTTCGACTGTACAGGGCGATTTCAAAGGTCTTAAGATCGTGACAGACTCTGCGAATGGCGCAGCGAGTGATTTCCTGCCGGCGATGCTGGAAGAGCTTGGGGCAGAAGTCACTGCGATCTTCCATGAACCAAATGGTGTGAATATCAATAACGGCTGCGGCTCCACGCATATCGAGACACTGCAGAAGAAGGTCCTGGAGCTTGGCGCAGACTGCGGCATCGCCAATGACGGCGATGCAGACCGCTGTCTCTTTGTCGATGAAAAAGGACAGGTCATGGACGGTGACCATCTGATGCTCATCAATGCCCTCCAGATGAAGAAAGAAGAACGTCTTCATGAGAATATGGTCGTCGGCACTGTCATGAGCAATCTTGGCTTTGGCAAAGCCCTGAAGGAAAACGGTTGTCAGACGGTATCCACACAGGTGGGCGACCGCTATGTTCTTGAGGAAATGCTGAAGCATGACTACTCCATCGGCGGTGAACAGTCCGGCCATATCATTTTCCCAGAATTCAATACGACAGGCGACGGCCTCATCACTGCGGTGCAGACGCTGAAGGTCCTGCGTGAATCCGGAAAGACCATGTCCGAACTCAATCACCTCATGGTCACGTACCCACAGATCCTCAAAAATGTCGAGGTCTACAGCAAGAATGGCTGGGAAGACAATGAACTCATCCGTGACTCCATCCGTGCTGCTGAAGAAGAACTCGGCAGCGATGGCCGCATCCTCGTCCGTGCATCCGGCACGGAGCCGCTCATCCGTGTCATGGGGGAGGGCAAGGAGATCAATCAGCTTGAACGGATCATTGATGACATTGCCTCCGTTGTAGAGCATGAGCTTGGAGTAGAAAATAACTAAGTTACATACAGGGTTAGCCCCGAGGAAGTGCGTCCTTTGGTTCTGCTTGAATGAGAAATGAGAAATGCGGAATGGTGGTGCGGCGCAAATAATAATGAAGCGCCGCAGAATTTTGATAGCGTTTCGCGCCGTCGTCATCTCGAGCGTAGCCGAGAGATCTTCCTTGCAGAACGGTCAGTGTGCCAAATGCGCTATTTCAATCACCGCTTTCTCCTAATCCCTAATCCCTAGCTACCAGTCACTAGTTACTAGTCACGAAATCCCCTTGACAGAATATCCCTATTCCATCTATAATAATCAATAAGCATCACAGGTCTGTGGCTGAAAGTCGATGGCAGTCGCAGCCAAAACGATCCACGTAACGCAGTCAAAAGGGCTGCTGAGCATGGTGCGGTTTAGAAGTAAGTCCTGCCGGGAAAACCGAGAGAGTGAGTTGTGAGAGGCGAGCGCCGGGTAGCTAAAGCTCCAGCAGGCGAGTGTGGGGTCAAAAGCCAGGTCAGCTGTGGATGCTTCATTTGTCAATATCATATGCAGGCGATGAACAGAAGAAGTACTTTCGAAAAGCTTTTCAGAGAGGATAGGACCGGTGAAACTATCCAGGTGATTCGTAAGGAAATGCATTTGGGAGCTGAAAAGGGGAAAGCAGGGGAATACTGTTCCTGCGATCGACCAGTGTTTTCGCAAGTATCCTTTTCCGTAATGTGTTTGCGATAAAAACATTTTGCGCGGCTTCGGCCGACAGAGTGGAATAGCGGGCCACCGTCTCTGTGAGGCGGTGGTTTTTGTTTGCCAAAAACATCGAGCTGTTTCAGGCGCCATAGGAGGAAGCCATGATTTCTATACGTGAAAATCAGAAGATGGCATGACCGGCTTCCTCATGTTATGCAGCGATTCAAAAAATACAATATACCATATATAATTAAACAGGAGGCTTTTATGGAAGAGATCAAGGTATATAACACACTGACAAAAGAAAAAGAAGTATTCCATCCGATCAAAGAAGGAGAAGCGAAGATCTACGTCTGCGGCGTCACTCCCTACAACCATCCACATATCGGCAATGCTCGTCCGGCTGTTACTTGGGATATCATCCGTCGCTATTTGGAATTCATCGGTTATAAAGTGACCTTTGTACAGAATTTCACGGACGTTGATGATAAGATCATCAATAAAGCCAATGCGGAAGGCAGCGACTGGAAAACGATCTCCGATCGTTACATTGATGCGTACTTTGAAGTCATGGATAAGCTCCATGTCCGCCGTGCCGATATTTATCCGAGAGTGTCCGATCATATGAAGGACATCATCGATATGGTGAAGACACTGATCGAGAAGGGGCATGCCTATGTCCTTGGCGGCGATGTTTACTATGACATTTCTACATTCAAAGACTACGGCAAGCTTTCCGGACGCAAGATCGAAGATATGCTGGCTGGCGCCCGCATCGAAGTCAATGATGAAAAGAGAAATCCGGGAGACTTTGCACTTTGGAAAGCGGCAAAGCCCGGCGAACCATTCTGGGAAAGCCCGTGGGGTAAGGGACGCCCGGGCTGGCACATCGAATGCTCGGCCATGTCCACCCACTATCTGGGCAATACACTCGACTTCCATGGCGGCGGCAGCGATCTGATCTTCCCGCATCATGAAAATGAAATCGCACAGTCCGAAGGCTGCACCGGCTGCCACTTCGTAGACTACTGGCTGCATAATGGATTCATCACCATCAATTCGGAAAAGATGAGCAAATCGCTTAATAATTTCTTCCTTGTCAAAGATGTGCTGGAAAAATACTCCGGCGATGCGCTCCGCTATTTCCTGCTTTCCACCCATTACAGAAGCCCGCTCGACTTCTCTGATGACCGTCTGGAAGAAGCGGAAAAGAATATGGAAAAACTGAAAGACGTCATTGCTCGCGTGAAAGAGCTCTCTTCTGCTGAGGGGAGTGCAGTCACGGAAGCCTCCAAAGTACTTGCCGATGCTTCTGATCATGCGATGGCAGTCTTCCATGAAGCGATGGACGACGACTTTAATACCGGCCTTGCCACAGGTGCTATGTTTGAGATCGCCAAAGCGATCAATGTATACTACAATGAAGTCCATGGCGGTATCGCATTCGACAAGGCGGCTTTTGAAAAGGCAGGCAAGACCTTCAAGACCATTTTAGACATCCTCGGCATTCTTGAAAAGGAATGGAAGAAGCAGGAGGCCTATGATGACAAGGACTACAACGACCTTATGGATGTGATCCTTGCGGTCCGCCAGTCTGCCCGCAAAGCAAAGCAGTATCAGCTGGCTGATGAGATTCGTGATAAGCTGGGGGACATCGGTATCGTGATCGAAGATACCCCGACAGGAGCAAGGTGGAAGAAACGTGGAGTTTAAGAGAGTTTTATTTCTGAAAAAACAGATGGTGCAAAAGATGGGAAAGCAGGCTGCGCCCCTCACGGAGCAGGATGCTTTCTCTATGGATGCATTGACGCTCGCCTATATGGGAGATGTTGTCTGGTCCCTCTTCATCCGGGATGCACTCATCCATACCGGGATCTACCAGGTGCAGATCCTTTCGACGCTGACTTCGGAAATCGTATCGGCACGCTGGCAGAGCCGTATCCTTTTTGAGATTCGCGAAGTTTTGAATGACAGAGAGCTCAAGGTGTGCAAGCGAGGAAGAAATACATCGAGTACGGTACCGAAGAGTGCGACTGTCGAAGAGTACCGTGAAGCCACTGCTTTTGAAGCTCTTCTTGGCTATCTGAAGCTTGCGGGAGAGGAGGAACGCCTGCGGTTCATCCTCCAAAAAAGCTTGAAGTATGTGGCAGGAGAATTCCAACATGCAGACTAAAAAGCAAAGCAATAGAAAACAGAGGGGGGAAAAACCGGCGGAAGGCCGGTTTCCTTCTGCCAGGCACAGGGAGAAAAGACCGCCGAAGCGGAGAAGCAGTGATGGGGTTCGTCCCGTGCAGGATGACTCGCTCATGACCTTCGGCAGAAACAGCGTCACTGAATTCCTGCGGGCTGATCGGGTGCGCAAAGTCTTCATCAAGGAAGGCCGGAAAGATGAAAGGCTCGCCCGGATCGCAGAAGAAGCTATAAGCAAAGGACTTCCTGTGCTTGAGATCGCAGAAGATAAGCTGGATGCCATGGCTGGCGGTGTCGTGCATCAGGGAGCAGCCGCTCTCCTCAAACCGTATGAATATGCAGAACTTGACGAAGTGCTCTCGGACTGGGAGGGAAAAGAGCCCATCCTCATCCTGTTGGACGGATTGGAGGATGTGAGAAATCTGGGCGCCATTGTCCGCACGGCAGAGTGCGCGGGAGCGGCGGCTGTCCTCCTTCCGAAGCACAAGAGCCCGCCCGTCACGGCGGCGGCCATGAAGACAGCGGCCGGAGCCTTTGCCTATCTTCCGGTGTGCCAGACGGGAAACATCCGTCAGACGCTGGAGGGGCTGAAAGAAAAAGGCTTCTGGGTCGTGGGCGCAGATATGGATGGGGAAAGCCTCTATTATGATGCCGATCTCAAGGGGCCTTTGGTCATCGTCATGGGCGCGGAAGGGAAGGGCGTCTCGCCTCTCACCAGAAAACTCTGTGACTTCTGTGTCCGTATCCCGATGAAAGGTAAGGTCTCTTCGCTCAATGTCTCGGTGGCAGCTGCGCTCCTTATTTATGAGGCGGCGAAGCAGAGAGGTGAGTGACAGATCTCCGGCGTGAGAGGGGGCCCGCCGCCCGTCATCCGCTTCATCCGATCTTTGGTCATCCGTTACTGAATAGCAAGGAGCCGTATTATGAAAGATTTATACTTGGTCGATGGCTACAACGTGATCTTCTGGCTTCCGAAGGTCTTTGACCGGGAGGACCTCGAGTCAAGCCGCAAAAAGCTGATCGATCTTCTGGAAGACTACGGGGCGCACAACAATCTGGAGATGATCGTCGTCTTCGATGGACAGGGCAGCTCGAATAAGGCCAGGATCGAAAAGATGGGGAAAAATTTCACCATTGTTTTCACACCGAGCCGCATGACGGCTGACAGCTATATCGAAAAAGAGTCCTATGACCGCAGGGAGGAGTACCGCTCGATCTACGTCGTCACTTCGGATGGACCGGAACAGAGTCAGGTCCTTGGGAATGGGGCATATCGTGTGGCTGTCGATGATCTCATCCGTGCAGTGAATGAAGACAAGAAAGTGCAGACCACTTTCATTTCTCATCATAACAATCAAAATCTTCGAAGCGAGATCGGCCGCGCGCTTCCAAAGTCTGTGCAGGATAAGCTGAATCAGCTCAGAAATGGGAACTAGGGGAATGCCGATCCCATCGAGGAGTCTGACGCTGTAAGCATGTTCATGAAACACTTCGTCGGTATACTCACTACGTGGATCGCTGTCTCCCTATCCGCTTGCTGCATGAACGTGCAAGAGAGGATCAAACAACGATCTCATCACCGCCCGGTACCTATCGGGCGGCTTTTCATTTTGCTGCGGCACAGGTTCGAAAGGGCCTGAGAGTGCAGCGGGTCCTGCATTTCAGAGAGCACCCTGCCCGATTGGCAGAGATCTCTGACCTTCTTAATTTTTTCATGGACAAAAGAGGGTAAATACGGTAATATATTTAGATGATAGAAAGCGGTGATATATGTTGATAGAAAGAGCAATGATTTCAGATTTTCTGAAAGAAAGCGGTGTAGATGCAGCTTTCATAGAGAAGGATGAAAACTGCCGATACATCTCTGGCTTTACCGGATCTGACAGCTATCTCTTTTTAACGGCTGATGACTGCTATTTATTGACAGACAGCCGTTATACAGAGCAGGCGAAGGAAGAAGCGAAGGGCTTTACCATCATCGACTATGCCGGAAAACTGGCGAAGACGGTGGGAGAGCTTTCTGCAAAGCATCACGTCACTCGTTTCGGGATCGAAGCGGGCATGACGTATAAGATGTATCTTTCTTTCGATGAGGTACTGCCGGAAACGGATTTCGTCTTCGTAGTGCCTGATACGCTGCGCCAGATCAAAAGCGCGGAAGAGATCCGCCTCATCGAAGAAGCATGCCGGATTTCCGATCTGGGCTTTGAGAAGACCGTGCCTTATATCAAGGCGGGCGTGACAGAGGCAGAGCTTCGGACGATCCTGGAGTGTGCGATGCTGGAGGCCGGATCGGAAGGGAAATCTTTCGATACGATCGTGGCATCCGGCTGGCGGTCTGCCTATCCTCACGGGACAGCGACAGATAAGGTGATCGAAGAAGGTGATCTCGTCACCTTTGATTTCGGCGCGATCTACCATGGCTACCACTCGGATATCACGAGGACGGTGGCTGTCGGGGAGATCTCAGAGCGGCAGCGCTACATCTATGATGCGGTGCTGGGATGCAATGAGCATATCGAAAAGATACTGAGGGCTGGCCTTGCAGCAGCAGATGTGGATCAGGAGTCCCGAAAATATCTGAAAGAGAAGGATCTGGATAAGTGGTTCGGTCATGCGCTGGGACACAGTGTAGGACTGGAGATCCATGAAACACCCACGCTGTCGCCAAGAGATCATACCGTCCTTTGCGTAGGTATGACAGAAACTGTGGAGCCGGGGGTTTATATCCCAGGTGTTGGTGGAGTCCGTATCGAAGATACGGTTGTAATAGAAAAGGATGGAATCTCCATCTTGACTAAATTCCCAAAGAAATTTTTAAGAGTGTAGCAGGAGGAAAAACTAAATGATTTCTAGTAACGATTTACGCCCAGGCATTACCGTAGAATTGGATGGACAGGTATGGCAGTGTATTGAATTCCTTCACGTAAAGCCAGGCAAAGGGGCAGCTTTTGTACGTGCTAAGCTGAAAAACCTGCAGAGCGGCTCTGTCGTAGAACGTAAATTCAATGCAGGCATCAAACTGCAGCCGGCTACTGTAGAACGTAAACCGATGCAGTACCTGTATGAAGCTGATGGTTCCTACTGCTTCATGGATACGGAAACCTATGAACAGATCATGCTGAACAAAGAACAGCTCGGCGACAAGATCAACTTCCTGAAGGAAGAAATGGAATGCAATGTCGTATTCTTCAACGGCACCATCATCGGCGTCGATATCCCGAACTCTGTAGAGCTGAAAGTCGTAGAGACCGAACCGGGCATCCGCGGTGATACAGCGACCGGCGGTTCCAAACCGGCTAAGATGGAAACCGGCTATGTCGTCTCTGTACCGCTCTTCATCAATGAAGGTGAAATGCTCCGCATTGATACCCGTACCGGCGCTTACATCGAACGCGTAAAGTAATTTCTATATGGAAACTGCAGAAGTAAAAAATGACCTGGGAACCGTTCGTGTATCGGACCAGGTCATTGCAGTCATTGCCCGAGAAGCAGCGCTCCATGTGAAGGGGATCTACGGGATGGATGATCGGTTTTCTCATGGGATCTCTGCTGTCATCAGTGATGCGGAAGCAGAAGGCGTGCGTGTCTCCATCCGGGAGAATGGTATCGTCATTGATCTCTACGTGGCAGCCTGGCATGGCGAACGCCTGCCGGCTATCGCTTTACAGCTGCAGGAAGCAGTCAAGGAAAGCGTCGGAGATTCTACGGGCCTTAGAGTGAATGCAGTCAATGTCAATGTGGAACGCATCGTTTTCGGTGAGGAGAAATAGAGATGTCCGGTGAAGAAGCAGAGAAGAAACAATCGGAAGAAGTCGTATATCAGAAAATTGAAGAGGCTCTGCTTGCCATGCCTGAGGTATCTCATTTCACCGCGGATGGCTTTCAGTACCTGATGCAGGGGATTAGTCAGGCTTTTGGCTTCAAGGCTCATCGCGGGCTTTGGATACGAAATCTGAAGGATGGACGTGTGAAGGTGGCGATCTCTGTCGCACTGCATAAAGGCTGTCAGGTACAGGAGACTGCCCGCTATATCCAGATGGTGGTGAAGAATGTCTTCTCTTCGCTTAGAAGAGAGGACATCGAAAGCATTGATGTGACGATTACTGAAATGGTAGAGTGAACGGGTGTTATCAGATCCTGCCGCCAAAGTTTCTTTAGGGAAACTGCTTCCGGCAGGATCTGATGGATCCGCCTGGCCTGCGTGCCATGGGAAACCATGTATGTAAGACAGGAAATTTCATAGCATAGAGAGAGGCTGACATGAGTAGAACAAGCGCAAGAGAATATGCACTCAAGGTGCTGTACTCCAGAGAGCTCAATCCGGAGTCAGAGCCGATCGAGGAAGAGACGCTTCATTTGGAAGAGAAGGACAAGGCTTTTGCAGATGCTTTGATCGAAGCGGCAGCTCATGAAGATGTCGATGATAAAATCAAGGCATATTTGAAAAAGAACTGGTCGCTCACGCAGCTCAATGTGGTGGATAAGAATATTCTCCGTCTGGCTGTCGCTGAGTTTTATCATTCCGGGGAAGACCGCCCGGATAAGAAGGTCATTATCAATGAAGCGATAGAGCTTGCCAAGACATATGGCGGTGAAGGGTCCTATCGATTCATCAATGGACTTCTGGATAAGGCATTACAAGGTGAATAATCATGAGGTTTCTTGGAATAGATACCAGCTGCTATACGACATCGGCAGCGGTTTATGATTCTTCCAAGGGGCTGATGGGGGAAGAACGGATCGTCCTTTCAGTGAAGGAAGGGCGGCGGGGACTGTCTCAGTCAGAGATGGTTTTCCAGCATGTGAAGAATCTTCCCGTCCTGCTTCGAAGGCTTTCTCCTTTGCTGCAGGATCTGAAGGGCATAGGCGTTTCAGGATTTCCACGGAGGCGGGCAGATTCATACATGCCCGCCTTTCTTGTTGGTCGGGGTATGGCTGAGGCGCTGTCCTCTTCGCATCACATACCTCTTTATGTATTTAGCCATCAGGAAAATCATGCGATGGCAGCGATCCGAGAGGCGCCTGCTCTTTGGGGGAAGCCATTTTATATGATGCATATGTCCGGCGGCACACAGGATGTGCTCTCCTGTCAATGGCAGGAAGAGGGTATGGAGATCCATGAGCTCCTGACGTCCAAAGACATTACGGCAGGACAGTTCATTGACCGCGTGGGCGTGGCTTTGGGACTTCCATTCCCCTGCGGGAAATGGCTGGAAGCGCTGGCAGAACAGGGAAATGATACGTATCGGATCCCCCGCTCGTCCGTGAAAGGGGCGTTCAGCTTTTCCGGTCCCGAAACACGCGTCCAGCGTGATATAGCGTCGCTCGCTTATCGAAAGGAAGACATCGCCAAAGGAGTCCTCATCCACATAGGGCGTGCTCTCGAAAAGGAGCTCAGCGGCTATCCTTTCGAAAAGGGCCATCCCTTCATCGCAGTAGGCGGGGTCATGGCAAACCGCTATCTTCGGGCAAGGGTCGAAGAGATTTGCCAAGCTGTCGGTCTCACGCCGCTCTTCGCCGATCCACGCTATAGCAGTGACAATGCGACGGGCAATGCGTTTGGCGCGTATATGGAAGATCGCTTGGGCGTGACGGGTGACTGAAAGGTCACTTTCGGGCATCATCCGTGATATTTGCGGGGAAGCTGCCACCATTTATGAATTTAAAAAAGCACATATGCAATGATCCAGAAAGGAGCCACCCATGCTGAAAGATGTTTTGCTCGCAAAACAGAAGGAAATCAACGAAAGACTTGAGACGCTGCTGGTCTCTGACCTGAGCGCTCATCAAAAATTGTTTGATGCCATGAACTACAGCCTTTCGGCTGGGGGGAAGCGTATCCGTCCCTTTCTGTTTCTTCTGATCCTGGAACTTTGGGGAAAAGATGCGCGACTGTATCTGGATATTGCCTGTGCGCTGGAATGCGTGCATACGTATTCCCTCATCCATGACGACCTTCCGGCCATGGATAATGATGACTACCGCCGCGGCCGCCCCACGAATCACAAGGTCTTTGGGGCAGGCATGGCGACCATGGCAGGGGATGGGCTTCTGACCTTTGCCTTTGAGCTTTTGGCAGGCGAGCAGCAAATCGCGCCTGCGCTCCGCTGTGAATTGATCTCCATCCTGGCCAAGGCTGCTGGCCCCGAAGGCATGGTGGGCGGACAGGCGCATGATATCGAGAGCGAAGGCCGGACGCTGACTCTTCCGGAATTACAGCTCATGGACCATTGCAAGACAGGATGCCTTTTGACGGCACCGGTGGATATGGCACTGGCAATGACAGAGAGCAGTGAAGAAGAAAAGAACCTTCTGCATGCATTTGCTGTCCATGTGGGACTGCTTTTCCAGATGACGGATGACCTTCTTGATGTGAATGGGCATCTGGATGAGATGGGGAAAATGCCGCATCAGGATGCAGCAGATCATAAGTCCACCTACGTAAGCCTTCTTGGCAAGGAGCGGACAAAGGCACTCGCAGAAGAAGAAGCAAGGCATGCCAAAGAGATACTGGGAAGGGTCGATCGGGATACAAGCCTTCTCACAGAACTTGTGGACATGCTGCTGGTACGCACGAAGTAGAGGAAATATATGGGAAATCAGAAGGTCAAGAAAGAACGGCTGGATGTCATGCTCGTAGAGCAGGGCTTTTTCGACAGCCGGGAGAATGCGAAACGGCATATCATGGCAGGCATCATCCTTGTCAATGATGTGCCTGTCGATAAAGCGGGGACGAAGATTCCTGTGGATGCAAAGCTCCGGATCAAAGGACATGTAATGCCGTATGTGGGTCGCGGCGGCTACAAGCTGGAGAAAGCGATCAAGACATTCGGCATCGACATGAAGGGAAAGGTCATGGCGGACATCGGTGCCTCTACCGGCGGCTTCACCGACTGTGCACTGCAGAATGGTGCGGCGAAGGTCTTTGCTATCGATGTCGGGACCAATCAGCTCGACTGGAAGCTCCGCTCTCATCCGCAGGTCGTCAATATGGAAAAGACGAACATCAAAGTCGTGACAGAAGAGATGCTGGGAGAAAAGGTCGATCTCGTTTCGACAGATGTATCTTTCATATCCGTTCTGAAGATCATTCCGGCGGTAAGATCCATCTTGAAGGAGGATGGTGCGATGGCGATCCTGATCAAGCCGCAGTTTGAAGCCGGCAGGGACAAGGTGGGAAAAGGCGGCATCGTGAGAGAAAAAGACATCCATGAAGAGGTCATTTCGGATACTCTCACTGCTTTCGAAAAAGAAGGATTCCACTGCTGGGATCTGACGTTTTCGCCCATCAAAGGCGGCTCAGGGAATATTGAGTTTCTAGCCTATCTGAAGTGGAAAAAGCCACAGGAAGCAATCAGTGAAGAACGGATCCGTCAGGTGGTCGAAGAGGCACATGAGACTTTGAAAAAATAGGTGTAGAACCATACATTATAATGATCATAGACGAGGCGGTGATTTCATTGCGATTTGCCATTTTTCCGAATTTGGGAAAAGAGAAGCTCTTTACCTTTCTGCCCGAGCTTCTTGGGATGATAGAAGAAAGAAAGTCGAGCGCACTGCTGCCGCTTTCTATGAAAGAAGGACTGGAAGCGGGCGGTATCAAGGGGGCTTCTTATGGCAGCATCGATGAGCTGGGAAATTGTGACTGCCTGCTCTCCATCGGTGGCGACGGCTCCTTCCTGGGAGCGGCGCGTACGTTTCGGGACTATCCCATCCTGATGGCAGGGATCCACTTGGGTGAGCTGGGATTTCTGAACAGCATCACCGTCGAAGATGCTGCGCTGCGTCTGGACCAGATCCTTGCGCGGCATTATACCGAAGAGTCGCGCCTGTTTTTAGACTCTATCCTGAAGCATGAGGATGGCAGTCAGGAATGGCTGACCAGCGTGCTGAATGATGTCGTCATCGGGCATAACGAGATCGGGCAGCTGGCACGGCTGAATCTTTCCGTCAACGGGCATCTGATCCAGGAATATGCTTCTGACGGACTCATCGTTTCTTCGCCGACCGGGTCTACCGGTTACGCTCTTTCCTGCGGCGGTCCGGTCATGGGGCCTGGCGATGACCGTATGATCGTGATCCCTATCTGCGCGCATACGCTGCAGCGCTTCGCCATCGTCTTGAAATGCAGTGATACTGTAGAAGTCACTGCTCCGCCGCGGGAGAAGAATCTCTGTATTTCGCTCGATGGCAGCGAATCCTGTCCTTTCAAGACGACAGACCGGCTTTTCATCAAAGGAGCCAATAAGCCGATCCGTTTTATTCGCTTTGCCGACCAGGATTTCTTCGGGACGATCACCAAGAAGCTGGTGAGGAAGATTTATGAGACGGTGTAGAAAAGGGCTCGGGATTAGCCCCATGGACTACCCCGCTGAACCTATAGAACCTGCTGAACCTCTTTCGCAAACAATCACAGGGCAGCACGCCCCACGGGCTAACCCTGACCCCAAT
Source organism: Dialister sp. i34-0019-2H8 (assembly GCF_042846925.1). Taxonomy (NCBI): domain Bacteria; kingdom Bacillati; phylum Bacillota; class Negativicutes; order Veillonellales; family Veillonellaceae; genus Dialister; species Dialister sp. i34-0019-2H8. The sequence goes on along the minus strand of NZ_BAABYQ010000001.1, from coordinate 1,617,747 downwards.
TTCCCAAATAGATGTCAAAAAAATATTTGACATCTATTTTTATTTCTGCTAAAATAATTAAGTCATTGTACAAGGTGCCATGACGCAACCGCACGGAGACGGCTCCGTAAATGCTTTCGTAAGCTGCCATATTCGGCGAGTATAGTAAAGAGGAGGTGCACACATGTACGCAATTATCAAAACCGGTGGTAAACAGTACTGCGTTGAAGAAGGCAAAGTCATTACCATTGAAAAACTGGACGTTGAAGCAGGCGCAGAAGTAGCTTTTGATGAAGTTCTTCTCGTATCCGGCGACAGCGTAAAGATCGGTCAGCCAACCGTTGCAGGCGCAAAGGTTACTGGCAAGGTTCTGGAACAGGGTAAAGGCGCTAAGATTCGTATTTTCAAATACAAAGCTAAGTCCAACTACCGTCGTCGCCAGGGTCATCGTCAGCCTTTCACCAAGGTTCAGATCGAAAAGATCGAAGGCTAATGATTACCGCAAGACTACATTTAGTCGAAGGGCTCTATCAGGGATTTACCATTACCGGCCATGCCGATGGAGCGAGGGAAGATAATGAGTACGATCTCATCTGTGCAGCGGTGTCAGCGATCACACTGACGATTGCTGCCGGATTGCAGGATATTCTGCAGATGGATGGGACTTTTGATTCGAAATCCGGCTTCATGAATGTGGATCTTCAGTCGCATGCGAATGAAAAGAGCCAGATTCTGATAGAAACCATGGTTCATGGTTTGGAAGCCATTCAGGAGCAGTATCCTGATAAACTTAAAATTATAACGGCAAAGGGGTGAATTACATGTTACTGTTTGATCTTCAGTTATTCGCTCATAAAAAAGGTGTTTCCAGCACAAAGAACGGCCGCGACTCCAATGCGCAGCGTCTGGGAACCAAAATGCACGCAGGTCAGATCGCTAAACCTGGCAACATCATCGTTCGCCAGAGAGGCACCCATCTCCATCCGGGTCTGAACGTTAAGATTGGCAAGGACGATACGCTCTTTGCAGTCGCAGAAGGCAGAGTTGCTTTCGAACGTCTCGGCAGAGATAAGAGACAGGTCAGCGTTTATCCTGTAGGTGAATAATCTAAACATAAAGAGCTGTACTCGAAAGAGTACGGCTTTTTTTATTTTGAAAAATCAGGAGCGAAACAGTGGCTATGGGCTTATGAAGCTCACTAGGAAAGACGCGGCAAGGAAGCAAGCGCTCCTTTTGATGAGCGCAGCGAAGCTGCCAAAAGGTCCAGCGGACCTTTGAAGCCTTCGAATCCGCTGCACATGGTCTCTGATTCACGGTCCTTCTTTCCAAGATACTCAGATCTCATCAAATGATGTAACTATCGAAATTCACCTATTGACGCATTTTCATTTTTATACTACCATTGACTTAAGTTTATTCAAAAGCGGTGGGGGACTGTGTCCTCACTTGCGATAAAGGAGGAGTCAGAATGATTCGTGTATTAGTGAATGGGGCTGCAGGACGCATGGGCAGCGAGGTCGTCCGCTCAGTCCTTGCAGAAGATGGTCTGGAGCTTTGCGGCGGCGTCGATATCGGTGCAGCTGGCAAAGATCTGGGAGAAGTGATCGGTATCGGACACAATGGGATGACCATTGACAAGACGCTGGAAGAAGCATTTGCCAAGGGCAAGCCGGATGTGATCGTTGATTTCACCAGCCCGAAGGTCATTTATGAAAATGCAAAGTATGTCCTTGAAAATGGGGTCAATATTGTCATCGGAACGACCGGTCTCACGGCGAAGCAGAGAGAGGAACTCGCTGGCATTGCCCAAAAGACAGGCGCCAATGGACTTGTTGCGCCGAATTTCTCTCTGGGCGCTGTCCTTCTGATGAAGGTATCGGCTGAGATTTCCAAATACATGCCGAATGCAGAAATCATCGAGCTCCATCACAATCATAAATATGATGCTCCTTCCGGCACAGCGAAGCTGACTGCCGAAAAAATGGCAGCTGCCCGCACCATGGAACCGGAAGCGGATGAAACAAAGGAAAGCCTGTCTGGCGTTCGCGGCGGCAAATACGAAGGAATCACCATTCACTCTGTCCGCCTCCCCGGCTATGTGGCACATCAGGAAGTCCTCTTTGGCGGTTATGGGGAGATCCTGACACTGCGTCATGATTCTCTGGATCGCAAATCCTTTATGCCTGGCGTCATGCTTGCCTGCAAAAAGTGCATGACGGTCAAAGGCTTTGTTTATGGACTTGAAAATTATTTGGAATGAGGTGCTTGACTATGAGTAAACTCCCGCGCGTCGCCGTCCTTGGTGCTACTGGTGCCGTCGGACAGGAATTTATCCGTCTGTTTGAAGAAAGAAATTTCCAGTTCGCTTCCCTGAAGCTTCTGGCCTCCAAACGCAGTGCAGGCAAGAAGCTCATGGTCTGCGGCAAGGAATATACGGTAGAGGAAGCCAAGCCCGAATCTTTTGAAAACATTGATGTGGCTCTTTTTGCAGGCGGCAGCATCAGCAAGACGCTGGCACCGGAAGCAGCCAAACGCGGTGCTGTAGTCATTGACAACTCCTCCACCTTCCGCATGGATCCGGAAGTACCGCTCGTCATTCCGGAGATCAATCCGGAGGATATTGCAAAGCACAAAGGCATCATCGCAAATCCGAACTGCTCCACCATCATCATGCTGATGGCACTGAAGCCGATTTATGACCTTTCCCGCATCAAACGCATCGTCGTCAGCACCTATCAGGCGGTATCCGGTGCGGGCAAAGAAGGCATCGATGAGCTCTATGAAGAAGCTGCCGCTTTTGCTAAAGGCGAGAATTATGAACCGAAGATCCTTCCGTCGGCCAGCCTTCCGAAACATTACCAGATCGCATACAATCTGATCCCGCAGATCGATATCTTCCTTGATAATGACTACACCAAGGAAGAAATGAAGATGGTGAATGAAACTCATAAGATCATGCATGATGCGGAGATCGGCATCACCCCGACCGCTGTTCGTGTGCCGGTCGCAAGAAGCCATGCGGAGTCTATCTATGTAGAAACCGAAGAGCCGCTCACCGTCGAACAGGTGAAGAAAGCGATCGAAGACTTCGAGGGCGCTGAACTGGTCGATGACGTAAAGAATATGATCTACCCGATGCCTCTTGATACCTCTGATAAAACAGATGTAGCTGTCGGTCGTATCCGCAAGGATCTCGTGAATCCGAATGGCATCAACCTCTGGGTGTCCGGCGATCAGATCAGAAAAGGCGCAGCGCTCAATACCCTGCAGATCGCAGAATATATGATAGCGCATGATATGTTATAAAAATGGTTGATGGGTTCAGGGTTAGCCCCGGGGACGTTCTGTCCCTTGATTGTGAATGAAAGCTTTGCTCGAATGAGGAATGAAGGTGGCGGCTTCGCCGCGAATATATATGGGGCGATGCCCGAAAGTGGCATTGAAGTCACTAGTCACCAGTCACTTCTAATCCCTAATCCCTAGCCACTAATCCCTAGTTCAAAGATAAAGATCCAAAGGAGATATAACTATGGCAACTGCTCAGTTTGGCCGCGTCATTACGGCTATGATCACTCCATTCACAGAAGACGGTGCTGTCGACTACGAAAGTGCTGTCGCACTCGCAAAGCATCTTGTCGCTCATGGCTCTGAGGGCCTCCTTGTCGGTGGGACCACCGGCGAAGGTGCTACCATGACTGCAGAAGAAAAGCTGAAACTGTATACCCTTATCGTAGATGCTGTCGGAAAACGTGCGAAAGGCAAGAAAGTGCCTGTCATGGGCAATATCGGTACCATCAGCACTGCAGATACCATTGCATTCGGCAACAAAGCCAAGGAAACGGGCATTGACTGCGCGCTGATGATCGTTCCTTTCTATGTCAAACCGAACCAGGAAGGGATGTACCAGCACTTCACGGCTGTCGCTAAAGGCGTAGATCTGCCGCTCGTTCTTTACAACGTACCGGGCAGAACTGGCGTGTCTATCCAGCCGGAAACCATCAAGAGAATCGTGGATGAATGCCCGAATGTCGTCGGCATCAAAGATGCAACCGGAAGCTGGGATCAGGTCACCAAGGAAAAAGCGCTTCTTCCGGAAGACTTCATGATCTACAGCGGTGATGATGCATTCACATTGCCTGTTCTTCTTGCCGGCGGCGTAGGTATCATTTCCGTTTCCGCACATGTCATCGGGGATGACATGCTCGCTATGGTGGATGCTTTCGAAAAAGGCGATCTTGAAAAAGCCAGAGAGCTGCACCTCAAGATGTATGAGATCAACAAAGGCATGTTCTTCACGGCAAGCCCGACTCCTGTCAAAACGGCTACGAATCTGGTCGGCCAGCCTGGCGGACATTTCCGTCTGCCGATGGTCGAACCGACTGAAGCAGAAAAGGCAAAGGTACGTCAGATGCTTGAAAATTACGGCGGTCTGCTGTAAGAGAGCAGCTTCGTGAAATAGTGCATGCCAAAAGGGGCAGTGAAGAAATGAATCCTCATTTCTTCACTGCCCCTTTTTACTTTGCTTTCATTTGGCTCAGGATTCAAGGTTCAGGGCTCTCGTGGCGGCTTCGCCGCCTTTTTTTAGAAGATGGTATTCTCGTATCGCAGCCTTCCCCTCTAGGGGAAGGTGCCCGAAAGGGGCGGATAGGGCAGACATGGTATGAAAGACAGCCGAGATAAGGTTTCCCCGTCACTCCTATGAGAGCTGCAAGTCCCCCGCGGCAGATGGAACGCGAAAATGAGATGATCGTTATTTCACATCGACTTTTGGTATGCTGGGCAGAAAGGAGAGCCAAGGACTTGGAAACGAAAAGGCTAAAAAGGCGTAGAAAGCCTTTTTAGCCTTTTCGTCTTCAAGTGGGATTTCCGGGGCTTTCTTCCACTTTCGTATCAGCACGATATTTGACAGAGAAGAAAATAAAGACGAGAAGAGCGCAGGTGAAGGACGTCAGACTTGTAAGCTGCGCGCTCTTGAGACCGAAGGCCAGACTGCCATAGTCACCGCGGAAGAATTCCAAAAAGAAGCGAAGCAGTGAGTAGAGCATGATGTAGAGACAGAAGGTCGTACCGCGGGCATGCTTGAAGCAGGCATACCACAGGAGCAGTCCCAGAATGATGAGATCGCCCTGACACTCCCAGACCTCGGCAGGCCAGAGAGGCTGTGCGCCGTAGGTGCGGTAGGCAAGTGTGGTATCAGGATACAGAATCCCGAAATTAGCGCCCGTCGGATGACCGAAGGCATCACCATTCATGAAGTTTGCGATACGTCCGATGGCCTGTCCGAAAATGATGGCGGGCGTCACGGTATCCGCAAAGGGCAGGACTGGTATCTTGTGCTTTCTGAGATAGAAATAGGCAGCCACGCAGGCAAAGATGACGCCTCCCTGGATGGCCATGCCGCCCTGCCACACGTAGGGGATCTCAAGCAGATGATCATGGTAATAGTCCCAGTCAAAGAAGAAGACATCCCAGAGACGTCCGCCAATGATGCCGACAAAGGCGATGGTGATGCCGAGATCAAAGACATGTTCATGCCAGCCGCGGCCGTCCTTCTTCAAAAGGTAGTAGGCCATGATGCAGCCGAAGATGATGCCCAGAGAAAAAAAGATCCCATAAAAACGGATCGGAAATCCACCGATGAAAGTGACATATTGATGCATGAAACTTGCTCCTTTTTTTATGAGTAGCTGGTGACTAGTAGCTGGTGACTAGTAGCTGGTGACTAGTAGCTGGGGATTAGGGATGAGTGACTAGTGACTGGTGCCTTGAATACGACTTTCGGGCATCGCTCCGTTTTCGTCATCCTGAGCGGAGGGAAACGACGTTTATTCGGATAGCCTCAGCCAGAACTGATGAGATCTGAGTCGAAGGATCTCGGCGAAGCCGCCACATCGTCCGTTGAACCCATTGAACCTGTTGAACCTTTTTCTCAAACAAGCAAAGGGGAGCACGCCTCGTGGGCTAGCCCCGAACCCTCACACCTTTATATTCTTTTTATTATACAACAGCCGTAAAGTATGCCCAAACGGAATGGCAACCTTTTGAAAAACTTTTTTCTGTGAAATAGAGTCTCATAAAATACCGGATATTTTCATATTGAGCTAAAACCCAACTAATAATAGAAAAAATTTATACATATAGGGGGTATGGGTAAACGTATAGAAAATTCGATTTCCTCATAGAGGACTAATGCGGTAAATGAGAATCAGGAAAATTCATAAATATCAGTAAAAACCAAGTAAAATATGCTATAGTTAGGATCTATTCTCAAATAAAATGGAATAATATCATGGAATTGAAAATTTCAAAAGTACTTAAAAACTAATAATTTTATCGTTTTTTTGAAAGAAAGGACTTGAAATCCTAGAAAGCTATGGTATTATACTCATATAAGGAAAATAACTTCTAATGACTATTTACTTTTGCATAGCTGCGGGTTCAATAATAATAACAATACCCCACTAAAAATAATAACAAAGCTGTGCGATTGGATTTCCTTTTTCTTTTTACTTGCTATGGGAGGAACTTCATAATGAGAAACTGTGTATTAATCATCGAACATGATCCGAGTGTCAGCCGTTTTATGCAGCTCAAGCTGGAAGAGGAAGGCTTCAGCTGCCTCATTGATAATACGGGAGAGGCGGCTGTTGATCTGGCAGGTCAGCGTCAGGTGGACCTGATCCTTCTGGATCCGGATGAACCACTGAAAGGTGGCCATGAGATTCTGGGAAAGGTGAGAGAGATCAGCTCTCTGCCGATCATCTACCTGTCTTCCGATACATCTGTCGATGCGAAGGTCGAAGCTCTGAATGCCGGTGCCGATGATTATATGACAAAGCCATATGCTACCAAGGAACTGATCGCTCGCATCCATTCTGCGCTGCGCCGCCACGAAGAACCGAAAATTATCGTGGACCCGGCCTTCACGATCGGTGATCTCTCCATCTATCCGGAACGTCATGAAGTACGTGCCAGTGATGAAGTTGTCGATCTCACAAAGAAAGAATTCGATCTGCTCCTTTTCCTGGCCAAGAATAAAAACCGCGTGCTGAAAAGAGAAGAGATTCTGGAAAAGGTCTGGGGCTATGGCTATGCAGGAAAGACGAATATCGTGGACGTTTATGTCCGCTATCTGCGCAGCAAGATCGATGAAAAAGTCGGCAAGAAATACATCCATACCGTTCGTGGCATCGGCTACGTAGCTAGAGACTGATATGATCCGTCAAGTCATTGTCGTAGAAGGTAAATCGGATATCGCTCGTGTGAGCCATGCCGTAGAAGCTGATATGATCGCCACGGAAGGCTTCGGCATCCGTCGCGAAACATTAGAACAGATCCGCCTCGCTTATGAAAAGCGGGGCATCATCATCCTGACGGATCCCGATGGTCCGGGAGAACGCATCCGTCAGCGACTGACCCGTCTTTTCCCGAAGGCGCTTCACGCCTTCGTGCCGAAGTCAGAAGCTTCCACAGAAAATGATGTCGGGATAGAAGACGCTTCGCCCGAGTCCATCCGAAAGGCGCTGTCTTGTCTCCGTGTCCAATATCAGGAAGACTCGGAGGAGTTTTCCATGGGAGATATTTTTGCGGCAGGTCTTACAGGCAGGCCGGATTCTTCTGAAAAAAGAGCCAGAGTCGGTGCGCTCCTTGGTATCGGCTATGGGAATGGGAAACAGTTTTTGAAACGGCTGAATCATTTCGGCATTACTCGTAGCGAGTGGGAAAAGGCATTGGAAGCATGCCAGAAGGAGCCGACATGTTAGACGCCAATTTAGCAGATCGTAAAGTCGTCCAGTATGTGATGAACCGTTTCGGCATCCACGCGAAGCATCGCCTGGGGCAGAACTTTCTCATCCGACCCGATGTCGTTGCTGCCATCGCAGAGGCTGCTGAACTCAGCGATGGGACGCCCGTCATGGAGATCGGGGCCGGTATCGGCACTCTGACGCAGGCACTCGCGGAGACCGGCGCGGATGTGACAGCCTTCGAGCTGGATCAGAGCTTGAAGCGCGTCCTCGACCATACACTGGAACATTATAAAAATATTCATATCATCTATGAGGACGTGCTGAAAGCCGACCTCAAGACCATTCTGGGAGAAAAGGACTGGCACTGTGCGGCGAACCTGCCGTATTATGTGACCACGCCGATCCTTCTGACGCTCATTCAGTCAGGACTTCCCATTTCTCTCTTCGTATTCATGATGCAGAAGGAAGTGGCAGACCGCATCCTGGCTGCGCCCGGATCGAAGGATTATGGCGCTTTGACACTTGCGGTACAGTTTGACTGCACGGCAGAGCGTGTCATCGACATCCCGCCGACCGCCTTCATTCCGCGCCCGCAGGTCACGTCGACGGTGCTCAAAATCCGCCGCCGCGAGAGACCGGCAGTCGAGGTGAAGGATAGAAAGCTCTTCTTCAGCCTCGTTAAGATGGGCTTCGGCCAGCGCCGCAAAGTCTTCACCAATGCCATGAAGGCAGGCGGCATCTCTGCTGATATGGTGAAGGCGATCCTCGAAAAAGCGGATATCGACGGCTCTCGCCGCGGAGAGACCTTCTCCATGGAAGAGTATGGTCGCATGGCAGATGCATGGTATGAATTGATCCATGAATAAGAAAAGGAGCTGTGAAATAATAGCTCCATGAACACAAAAAAGGACTTTCGATTTTTGCGAATCAAAAGTCCTTTTTTGTGTTAGAATTTAACTGCAATGAAAAACCTAACTGTGTATTATAGTACTCCCAAACAGGGAATTTTACCAGCATTTTTTTCTGAGTGCCTAGATATCACAGATCCGGTTTTCACGTTTGACAGATTTATGGAGGAAATCGATTTACGCAAATATCTGAGCAAACTCCCTGCTCATAAGTTGGGAAGAATCAGATATAATCCCGTCAATATGTTGAAAACGGTTCTGTTCGGGTTTATGGATGAAGGATGCATCTCTCTCAGAAAGCTGGAAGACAATTGCAAAGTCAATATCCGCTATAAATACCTTATGGACGGTAAACGCCCGTCCTATCGGACTTTCGGATATTTCATCAATACTGTCCTGATGAATCAAGCTGAATCGCTCTTTTATGAAATCACCCAGGAAATCATCACCAAAGAACATGTGGACCTGGACCACCTTTATATCGATGGCTCCAAATTCGAAGCCAATGCCAACAAGTACTCCTGGGTCTGGAAAAAAGGTACGGAGAAGTCGAGATTCCGTCTGTATACCAAAATTTCAGCACTCCTGGAAGAAATCAATGGAATGTTGGGCTGTAGTGGTCTGAAAGTCGAGATCAATTCAGAATATGCTCCTGAATATCTGGAGCTCATCCTGAGCAAACTTCATGAAATCTGGAGCCTGGACGAGGAAAAATTTGTCCATGGCAAAGGGCACCATAAGAGTCCGGAACAGCGGAATTACGAAAAGCTAAAAATGTATCTGCATAAAATCAAGGAATATGGGGAAAAGTTGAGTATCTGTGGAGAGAATCGTAACAGCTATTCTAAAACGGATCATTCAGCTACGTTCATGCGGATCAAGAGAGACTACATGGGGAACGACCAGCTGCTGCCGGCATATAACGTCCAAGTTGGCATAGCCGATGAATACATAGCAGTCCTTGACGTAAACCAGTACAGGTCAGATATGGACTGCTTCGTTCCCCTTCTGGAAAAGTTTTATGAGCACCATGAGATATATCCAAAATATCCAGTAGCTGACGCAGGGTATGGTTCATTTAATAACTATCTGTACTGCAGCAAACATGGGATGGAAGCCTGTATGAAATTTCCCATGTTCTTCAAAGAAACGACGAACAAGAAGTATCGCGAGGACCCATTCCGTGCAGTCAATTTCAAGACGACGGTGGATGGAGCGCTGCTCTGTCCCAATGGAAAGAAGTTCAAATTCGTCTACAGGAAAAACATTCGAGGCAACCAATATGGCCGTCAGGAAGAAATCTATGAATGTGAGGACTGCAGTGGCTGTCCTTATGCAGAACGTTGCAAGAAAACACCTCATAACAGACGGATCAGCCTGAATCGTGAACTTACAAAGGTCCATGTTGAAGTCATTGGACGATTGACAGATACCCGTGGATTTCTGCTAAGGAGGAACCGTGCGATCCAGGCAGAAGGTACTTTCGGAGTGATGAAGAACGACCGGGAATATGACCGGATTGTCCGAAGAGGTATGGATTCAGTGAAAATGGAAGTGTTTTTGGTTTCTATTGGCTTCAACCTGTACAAATACCATAGGAAGCAACAGGCACATATGGATATGGCAGCTTAATTTTAAAAAGCCAATTTTTGGGGGGAAAGGGGGAAGTATGCCCTTTTCCTCTTGTTTTTTACTACCAGGAGTGAAAAGGACACAAAAGAAGGAGCTATGAAGAAATGAATCTTCATTTCTTCACAGCTCCTTTTTACGTGGGAGATCATGTGTCATGAACCATGTTGGAAAGGAGACGGCTGAGAACTTTTTATGGGACCGGAGAACGCGATCATCAGCTGATGCTGCGATACGATGGAGTAAGCGGATATGGTGTACCTGCCGGAGGATATCGCCCGCCGGAGCAGAAGAGGCATGGCGACGGGGCGTATGCGGGGAAACCACCGGAGAGGAGATCCTTCCAAGCAAAACGCTCTTTGCCCGAAAAAGGCAAAGAGCGTTTTGCTTGGCGGAGCAGGTGGGATTCGAACCCACGGGCCTCGAAAGGCTAACGGATTTCGAGTCCGCCTCGTTATGACCACTTCGATACTGCTCCATGATGAAATTACTTCCGGCGATGGGTGAAGAAATCGTCCATGAGTGTCTGACACTTCTCTTTCAGAATCCCGGAAGTGATGTCCAAGGTGTGATTTGCCATACCCTCTCCGATGTGGAAGCACGAGTCAATACCGCCATAGAGGGGATTGGCTGCACCGTAGATCAGATGCGGGATGCGGGCATTCATAATGGCGCCTGCGCACATTGGGCATGGCTCTATGGTAACATAAAGCCGCGTGTCCGTCAAACGCCATTTGGAAAGAAAATGGGAGGCGGCGCGGATGACGTTGACTTCTGCGTGGCTGGTGGGGTCGAAGGCGGCTTCGCAGCGGTTGTGGTCAGCAGCGAGTATGATGTCTTTATAGACGAGGACGGCACCGATGGGGATCTCTCCTTCGTGATAGGCTTTTTGTGCTTCGTCAAGTGCGATCTGCATGTATTCCGTGTCTGTCATGGGGGCTCCTTTAGAAATGGGATCAGCGGATTCAAAAGGTTCAGCGGGCTAAGCAGAGATTCATGCCTGCTGCTCTTATATTTTATCATACTTGGCTTTCCCTGTTGTCGGTCAGATGCCAAGAGGCTTACAGTGTGGGATAAAAATGACTGCGTTTTACTGTTTTTTTCGCATCGCACCACGTCTGTGGAAGCTGCTCAGACCGCAGAGCTTAGAGAACTGGTCAAGTCCTCCTGCCGTCTCAACAAAATTCCCATTTTCATCTTTCCTATCTCTCTTGGATTGTGCTAAAATAAAGTGAAAATACCTTGAAGGTATAATGACAGAACGGAGGAGAAGAATGGAAGAAGAAAGAAAAGCTGCGAATTTTATCGAAGCAGAAATCAATAAAGATATTGAAAATCATGTCTATGCGAATGATCGGGTGCTGACGCGTTTTCCGCCGGAACCGAATGGATACCTTCACATCGGGCATGTGAAGAGCATCTGTCTCAATTTTGGCATTGGACAGAAGTATCATGGGGAGACGAATGTCCGCTTCGATGATACGAACCCGGCAAAGGAAGAGGTCGAGTATGTGAATTCCATTCTGGAGGATGTGAAGTGGCTCGGCTTCCATTGGAAGGAACCTGTCCATTATGCATCTGACTATTTTCCGCAGCTGTATGAATTCGCCTGCAAGCTGATCCGCATGGGCCTTGCGTATGTCGATGACCAGACGAGTGAGGAAATCCATGATACCCGTGGCGATCTGAAGCATCCGGGCAAGGAAAGTCCGTATAGAAACAGAAGCGTCGAAGAGAACCTGAAGCTTTTCCAGGAAATGAAGGAAGGCAAGTACAAGGATGGGGAAAAGGTGCTTCGCGCCAAGATCGATATGGCTTCGCCGAATATGGTCATGAGAGATCCGGTCATTTATCGTGTGCTGCATGCGACCCATCATAGAACGGGAGATACCTGGTGCATTTATCCGCTCTATGACTTTGCACATCCGCTCTCTGATGCCATCGAAGGGATCACACACTCCATCTGTACGCTGGAGTTTGAAGAACGCCGTCCGCTTTACAACTGGTGCCTGCAGGCATTCGACGGGCCGGAAAAGCCGCGCCAGATCGAATTTGCCCGCCTCAACGTGACGACGATGATCACGAGCAAGAGAAAGCTCCGCAAGATGGTAGAAGCCGGCCTCGTTTCCGGATGGGATGATCCGCGTATGCCGACCATCAGCGGGATCCGCCGCCGAGGTTACACGCCGGAGTCGCTGCGTCATTTCTGTGAGCTGGTAGGGGTCGCCAAAGCGGACAATCTTGTCGATATCGCGCAGCTGGAATACTGCATTCGTGAAGACCTGAAGGCGAAAGCTCCTCGCCTCATGGTGGTCGTCGATCCGGTGAAGGTTGTCCTCACCAACTATCCGGAAGGACAGATCGAAGAGATGACGATGGAGAACAATCCGGAGGATGCTTCAGCCGGAGAACGTCAGGTACCGTTTGGCAGAACTCTCTATATCGAACGGGAAGACTTTATGGAAACACCGGTGAAGAAATTCTTCCGTATGACACCAGGCAAGGAAGTCCGCCTGAAGGGGGCTTATATCGTGAAGTGTGAGGATGTCGTCAAGGATGCCCATGGCGATATCGAGGAGATCCACTGCACAGTCGACTTTGACACAAGAAGCGGTACGCCGGGAGCGGATCGCAAGGTGAAGGGGACCCTCCACTGGGTCGCCGCTGATACAGCGGTCGATGTGGAATCTCGCCTCTATGACTACCTGATCCCGCCGGATGATACGGATGATGGCCGCGATTTCATGGAGAAGGTGAATACCCACTCGCTGGAAATCAAGCACAGCAAGGCAGAGCCGGAAATCAAAAAGTACAAGGTCGGAGATCGCTTCCAGTTCCTCCGAAAAGGCTACTTCATCATCGACAAGGACAGCAGCGAGGATCATCTGGTCTGCAACCGCATCGTAGGTCTGCGTGATACTTGGGCAAAGCTCGCTAAGAAGAACGGCTGATATGAAGATGTGGAAACGCGTTTGCGCCGGGCTTCTCGTGGCTGCCCTGCTGCCGATCTCCTCGCTGGCAGCGGAGAAGCTGGATCTCAAAGGCATCGGGCGGATGACGGTGCCAAAGAATGTGACCTTTGAAAAAGGGGCGCAGGATGCACTGCCCTTCCTGTCTGCAGGTGGGACAGAGCGATTCTTTTTGCGGCGCGGGATGACAGACAGTGTATATTACACGATGACCTATGCGGATCCTCCGGATTTCAGCTATGGCTGGGCGATGTCGCATAAGCTCGGTGTGTCTTATCTTCTCGGCATCGGAGCGGTGAGTCATAAGGATGATCCGGCGGAAGCACAGCTGGATCTCATCGCGGCCGATCTCAATGAAAGGCTGATAGAGTCCGGAGCATCTTTTGAAGGCGAAGCACCTCTGGTAAAAAGCAAGGATAAGAAGCATCTTCGCTATGAGGGCTCTGTCGTCATCACGACGAAGGAAAAAGATGTCACATACCATGAGGCGTATCAGATCGTCCTTGCCTGTGATGGTTATTTCACAACGCTCGGTATCATCAATACAGATGCGGATCAGAAAGATCTTACCGCGGCGGTAAAGATAATGGTGCAGAAGAGAAAACTCCCTGAAAAGGTGAAACTGCTCGATCTGGCAAAACGAGGGACATCCTTGACAGAGTGGGAGTGAATGGAAGCGTTGATTCTCCGGAGCATCCCTGCCGCCAACATCACCATTGACAAGGTGACCTCAAACATTTAATATGTAAGTGTAGTAAATTCAGGGAAACATGGATGTCATTGCGGCATCAGATTTCTCAGATGTACTGGTATGTAATAGGAGGAATTCCAAATGGCAAAAGTAGCAATCGTATACTGGTCCGGTTCCGGCAACACAGAAGCTATGGCTCAGGCTGTAGAAGAAGGTGCCAAGGCAGCTGGCGCAGAAACGACCCTTTCTTTCGTTTCTGACACCACGGCTTCCGATGTAGCAGCTTTCGATCACATCATCCTTGGCTGCCCGGCTATGGGTAATGAAGAACTGGAAGAATATGAATTCGAACCATTCTTCGCAGAACTGCTTCCACAGCTGAAAGGTAAAGTTGTCGGCATTTTCGGTTCCTACGCTTGGAATCAGGGCGACTGGATCGAAACCTGGAAACAGCGTTTTACCGATGAAGGCATCGAACTCGCTGCTGAACCGGTCAAAGCTTACAGCTATCCGGACGACGATGCACTGGCAGCTTGCAAAGCTCTTGGCGAAACCGTTGCTAAAGCGTAATGACTATATAAAAAAGGGCGTTCCAAGGGGCGCTCTTTTTTTGTAGAAGAAGGGCAATGAGAGATTCTTGCGAATGGCGACAGGCTCTCCCTTCATATTTCTATTTGGATCAGCGTTTCCTTACATTTTCGCATAATCTCATGAGACGTGGGGATGATGGATGCAGTCATTCCCCGGTGAGGAGGTCAAGATGAGACAGAAAGTAGCGATCATTTTTTATTCTGCGACAGGGAATACGGAAGCTATGGCAGAGGCTGTCGCAGTCGGTGCTAAAAAGGCAGGAGCTGATGTGCTGCTGGCGCCGGTATCTGATGTGGATCCGGTGGAGATCGGCAACACCTGCCATCGGATCATTTTGGGCTGTTCGGCCTGGGGGGTGGAGGTTATCGAAGAGGCACAGATGAAGCCCTTCTGTGATAAGCTGAAGCCCTACCTCAAGGGAAAGATCATGGGCATCTTCGGCTCGTGTGGCTGGAGCCGCGGCGCATGGCTGAATTCCTGGTACAATGAGCTGCACTTTGCCGGAGCCAGATTCCCGGCGCATCCGCTCCTTGCGTATGGCTACCCGGATGAGACAGCACTCAAAAATTGCGAAGAGCTCGGAAAAGCAGTGGCAGAGGCGGAGGAATGACTGGTGACTAGTGACTGGAGACTAGAGAACGTCAGACTCTCGTGTCGTCATTTCGAGCGATAGCGAGAAATCTTTCCCATTCGCGGTCAGGCGGGCGATGTTTGGACCTCCGAAACGGGAAAACTGCTAGGGAAACACTGATTCTGCGATTTAATCAGTGTTTCCCTAGCCCCAGTCCTTCGGATACCCTCGTTGAACTTTCTAAACCTGTTGAAACTGTTCAACCTATTTCCACGCATAGAATCAAACAACCAACAAACAAAAGAATCGAAAGGACGATAACCAATGAATTGGGACAATAAATTTGCCAGCGATGTGAAAGCGGTACCATTTTCCGGTATCCGTAAATTTTTCGATCTGGCCAGTTCTATGAAAGATGTGCTCTCTCTGGGTGTCGGTGAGCCGGATTATGCGGCTCCTGATAAGGTCATCCATGCCTGCATTGAAAGCCTGAAGAGAAAAGAAACATCTTATACGTCGAACTGGGGACTTCTTGAGCTCCGTGAAGAGATCGCCAAGCTTTTTGCAAAGCGTTATGGGCTGACCTATGATCCGAAGGATGAGATTATGGTGACTGTCGGTGTTTCAGAAGCCATCGGCCTTGTCATGACGACTTTCCTGAATCCGGGAGACGAAGTGCTGATCCCTGATCCTGCCTACCTGGCGTATCCGGCCTGCGTTTCTATTGCGCACGGCGTACCGGTCCTGGTACCGACCTATGCGAAGGATGAATTCCGCCTCACGGTAGAAGAACTCGAAAAGAAAGTCACGCCAAAGACGAAGGCCATCCTGATCGGATATCCGAATAATCCGACCGGAACGATCATGGACAGAGCGTCTTTGGAAAAGGTCGCTGCTTTTGCCAAAGCACATGATCTCATCGTCATCGCGGATGAAATCTACTGCGATCTGACGTATGAGGGGCAGCATACCTGCTTCGCTTCGCTGCCTGACATGCAGGAACGCACGATCGTCTTGAATGGTTTCTCCAAGTCTTATGCGATGACGGGCCTTCGTATCGGCTACGTTTGTGCTCCGCGGGAAGCACTCGAGGAGATCTACAAGGTACATCAGTATGAGATCCTCTGCGCTTCCACGACCAGCCAGTATGGCGCGATCGAAGCACTCAGAAACTGCGATGATGATGTAAAAGCTATGTATGAAGAATATGCGGCCCGCCGTGAAATGATCTATCAGGGGCTGGTGGATATGGGTCTGACAGTCTTCAAACCGAAGGGTGCCTTCTATATTTTCCCGGATATCAGCTGTACAGGGATGGATGAGGAAGAATTCTGCGACAGGCTTCTTACGGAAGAAAAAGTCGGTGTCGTACCCGGCACCTGCTTTGGACCGCAGGGGAAGAATCACATTCGCATTTCCTACGCAGCCAGCCGTGAGAATATCGCCGAAGCGCTTAAACGCATGGCCCGCTTTGTAAAGAAATATAAAAAGGCGTAAATACAAGGAAACGCCGATTCAATAAATAGCTCGCTATTCGCGTCAGGTGATTCCTCGCTATGCATAAAAATTCAAGAGTAAAATCTGACAACGATTGAATCGGTGTTTCCTTCATTTGAAAAGAGGGCCTTCCACGTCGTGGAGGCTCTCTTTTGCTTGACAGATGAGAGGCGGGGCTAGCATAATATGATTGTTGGCAGTTTCAGCCATGAATGACCGGTCATGGATCATGGCTTTTCGATAAAAGGAGAAAATGATGAAGCTACGCATATATCTACTGACACTCCTGCTCGGAGTTCTCGGCTTTGCAGGATGCGAAGCGGCAGAGCAGAACATGCGTGAAACGGCTCTTCCTTCATCGGCCGAGGTTCCGGCGGAGAAGACCATAGCGGAGTCTCATGGGAAAGCAGCGAAGGAGGAGACAGCCGAGGTCTTGCTTCTTCCCATCGATGCCTCTCCGCTTACAAGGGATGATTTTATACTGCACGGTATGGCATTGGGAGATCGCGCTTCTTCTCTCATCCAAAAGATGGGCGTGCCGGATGGCATCTCGCGCGGCAGTGTGAGTGATACCTATACATGGAAGGACTTCACGGCGCGGGTGAACCATGCTGTCACCGAAGAGAGCGCCTGGAAGGTCATGGGGAAAAAGGCACCGCCCACAGGCCTTGCCGAGTATCGAAGTGAGAGAAAGGATCTGGAAACGCTGCGCGGCATTCACGCGGGAAGCTCACGTGAAGCTGTCCTGCGTGCCTATGGTCGCCCTCTTCGCCTTCTTTGGGATGGGGAAAAGCGGGATTTCCTTCTGACTTATGAAGCCGGGGATCAAGAAATTTCTTTCACCATTCATAAGAACGTGGTAAAATCATTGCATGTGTCTTACTTGTCTGAAAAGAAGAAGACAGAAACGCAAGAAAGGCATGATTTTTTGCCGAAAGGGGACTTCTCTTTGGCGGGCCTTTCCTTGGGGCAGCGCTTCAAAGACTACTCTTTTATGGAGTGGGAACGGAAGATGATGAATCCCGGAGAGGAAATCTGGTACTACGAGGGCTATGGCGTCCGCATGACAAAGAAGGAACACTGGATCATGGCGTTCTTCCTGACAGATGATCGGATGCTGACTCCTCGAGGCCTTGCCATGGGCGATGATCAGTCGACCGCGGAAATGCTCTATGGCGCGCCGCAAAAGCTGGAGATGGATACCTCTACAGGCAGCCCGCGCACGGCCTATGTGTACTTCTCCCAAGGGCAGAAGGAGGTACTCATCCTCTATTTCAAGAATAAAAAAGTGGATGGCATCGTCTGCGCCGGGAATCCACAGCGGAGAAAGTGACCTGTCCCCAGGCACTCATTTTTAGTAGTCAAGCAATCTGAGGTGTTATCGTGTACGATTATTTTTGCGCATTTATTGTCGGCGTAGTGGAAGGGCTGACAGAGTATATTCCAGTTTCATCGACAGGCCATATGATCATCGTCGGGCATATGCTGGGCTTCGAGGGGACGCTTGCCGATCTCTTCGATGTCTTCATCCAGCTCGGTGCGATCCTTTCCGTTCTCGTGGTGTACAGAGAAAAATTTACCTTTATCCTGAATACCCATCACTGGTTTCGCACAAAGGGGC
Source organism: Dialister sp. i34-0019-2H8 (assembly GCF_042846925.1). Lineage (NCBI taxonomy): Bacteria > Bacillati > Bacillota > Negativicutes > Veillonellales > Veillonellaceae > Dialister > Dialister sp. i34-0019-2H8. The sequence continues at coordinate 1,599,543 of NZ_BAABYQ010000001.1, read as the reverse complement.
CTTCTCTTCTGAATCTGGCCATCGCCATGTTTCCGGCCTGCCTTCTGGGGCTTGTTTTTCATGGATTTATCAAGAATACGCTCTTTGGTCCTATGACAGTCATCATCGGTTTGGTGCTGGGCGGTATCTTCATGATCGCGGCTGAAAAAATGCATAAGCATTTCTCTGTGACAGATGTAGATCACATCACATGGAAGCAGGCGCTGAAGATCGGACTCTTCCAATGCCTCTCTCTTTGGCCGGGGTTTTCTCGAAGCGGCAGCACCATCGCCGGCAGCCTGCTCTTGGGGATCTCCAGAAAAGCGGCAGCAGACTTCACCTTCATCATGGCGGTTCCTCTGATGTTCCTTGCCTGCATCTATGATCTTCTGAAAACGATCAAGTACCTTGAAATGGGTGACTTCGGCATTCTGGCCGTCGGATTTGTGACCGCTTTCTTTGTAGCGTATGCATCCATTCTTTGGTTCCTGAAATTCCTGAATACTTCGACACTGACCGGCTTTGCCATTTATCGTTTCCTTGTCGCACTCGTTGCACTCATTTACTTCTGGTGAAAAAAGGCTCCCGCTTCGGCGGGGGCTTTTTTAGCGGCGTGAAATCGTTTCTTGCCGCCTAAGAACCAAGTCCCATAGGACTTTTATACATCGTTTCATCATAACTGTATTCGTATATTAAGCCCCCATCTGAGATGGGGGACCCGGTGGAGCCGTAGCTTTGCCTAGAGTATAAAAAATCCTCCAGTGTTAGAATAAAGAGGGTCTAGCAAACCACTTTAGCTAACAAAGGAGGAGTCCAAATGGACAACAATAGTATAGCTCATACCAAATGGAATTGCACATATCATATCGTATTCATCCCAAAATATCGCAAGAAAGTATTCTACGGGCAAATGAGGAAAGATTTGGTTGAAATCATCCGAAAATTGTGCGAGATGAAGAAAGTGGAACTGATCAAGGGAGCTGCATGCGTGGATCATGTGCATCTGTATCTCGGGATACCGCCGAAGTTGAATATATCAGACGTAGTAGCCTATATCAAAGGGAAAAGTGCGTTAATGATATACGACCGGCATCCCGGGATAAAAGCCAGATGGGGAGAACGGCATCTCTGGGCACGAGGCTATTATGTAGAAACCGTCGGGAATATCAACGAAGAAGTTATCAAGCGTTACATTTCAGAGCAAGAAGAAAGCGATAAGTTCGAGAAGTAAGTAAGACGAATAAGCGAAAGAGCCGCCATAGGCGGCTGTAAGTACAAAGACGATTTGCTAGACCTGCCATAGGCAGGTGTCAGTACAAAACCCCGGAGGGGTTCCAAATAAACCCCCATTTGAAATGGGGGTTGCTAACTTATCCCTCTTGCTGCTCCTTCCCAAAGCCCTCCAACTGCAGGATCTCCGCAGAAGCCGCTTTCGGCGATGGCTCAGCCCGAGAGAATGGCCGATGGGGGATTGGCATGCAAATCATTGTTCCCTACTGGCAAAAAGAATACATTCATGGTATGATTGAATTTGTAGTAGTAGGAATAGTTTCTATTTCTGCCTGAAAAGAGAGAGAAGGAGGGGAGTACATGAAGGCTTATATCCGTATCAGACATACTGGAGAATTATATGACCGCAGCTGCTATGCAGCCTATGCGGGAGCAAATGAACTGGATATCCCTGTGAAGCCCTATAAAGTGGTGTATTCTCTGACCGATAATGATCCGAAGGATCCTGTGGTGGGAACATTTTCTGATGTGAAGGTGGCACTCGAAAGATTCGGCGTGAAGCTGCTGCCACTGGATTATCCGGATGAGCTGATGCCCTTCGTCGGACGAAAGATCTGGAAATCGACGCTCTTCACCATCACCAGCCATGCGGAAGACTGGCATGTCTTCGTCAAACCGGTGGAGGATGTGAAGCGATTCCATGGCACTGTGCTCGATAAGTCGGAAGACCTCATCAAGCTGGGCGGGGGACTGGAAGATATCGATGTCTGGTGCAGCAGCCGTGTGAATTTCATCTCCGAATGGCGTCTCTGGGTACTTCAGGGAGAGATCGTAGGTCTTTGTCCATATAAAGGACGCTGGGATATTTTCCCTGATCCCAGCGTCCTCAAAGCAGCCGTTGCTGCGTATCATTCCGCCCCTGCCGGCTATGCGCTGGACTTTGGTATCACGGATGAAGGTAAGACGCTCCTGGTCGAGGTATCTGATGGCTATGCGCTCGCTTCCTTTGGCTTGAAATCAAGGCTCTATATGCAGATCCTTCTTGCACGCTGGCAGGAATTAACTAAAGATGTGAAAGTGTGAGCTGGCGTATCTGCTCATCATTTTGTCCCTATGGCACCGATGCTTGTAGTACCTTTGTGTTTTCTGCAGTAGTCGGTGCTTTTCTTACCTGCAAAGCGGATCCTCTGCTTTCTCGGCTGTCTTTGGCTGACAGGCGAGCCGCAACGGTACGGCACAAAAAGAGGTGCCGCGGAGCTTATAAACAGATAAAACTTTCAGGCATTTTGCATGCTGCCTGTGCGCTTCTTGCGAAACGGATAGGATACGCAATAACGATGAATGAATTTACAGAAAGGAGGAGTTGTGGTGAGGCTGAGCAATGATTTTCTGCAGCGGCTGAAGGACAGTGTCAATATCAATGACATCATCGGCTCGTATGTCGATCTAAAGAAAAAAGGAAGATACTATTTCGCCTCCTGTCCTTTTCATGGACCGGAGAAAACTCCTTCTTTTTCAGTGTCTCCGGAAAAAGGATTTTATTATTGCTTTGGCTGTCACGAGAGCGGGGACGTCTTCCATTTCCTGCAGAAGATGGAAGGGATCACTTTCATGGAGGCTGTGGAGAGAGTAGCTGACTATGCCCATATCGATATGCCGACGGAGGAGATCTCTCCGGAAGAACGGCAAAAGGCAGCCATGATGAAGAAAATGGTGGAGGTCACGGAGCTTGCAGGCTCTTATTTCCACAATTGCCTCACACGGACGCAGATGGGACAGGCGGGAATGGCGTACTTCGAGAAGCGCCACCTTTCGATGGAAACCATAGAAAGATTCAAGCTGGGCTTTGCACCGGCGGATTGGCATCGTCTATACCATGACTTCACGACGAAAAAGCAGATAGATCCGAAGATACTCACAGTCTGTGGGCTTTGCGGGTACAAGAATGGAAACTATTTTGATATGTTCCGCAATCGCTGCATGTTTCCCATTCTGGATCTGAAGGGGCGCGTGGTGGCATTCGGCGGTCGTGTCATGGATGACAGTAAGCCGAAGTATCTGAATTCGCCGGAAAGCCCCATTTTCAATAAGCGCCGTCTCCTTTTTGCTATCTATCAGGCACTGCCGGAAATCCGCAAAAAGCGGCAGGCGATCATGGTCGAGGGCTACATGGATGCGATTTCCCTGCATGCCCATGGTGTCACGAATGTAGTGGCTTCCCTCGGGACTGCCTTCACCGTAGAGCAGGCAAGGCTTCTCAAAAAATATGCCGACGAGATCGTTTTCTCTTATGATATGGATGCTGCTGGTCAGAATGCGACGCGGCGGGCATTGGAGATCGCCGGCGCTGTGGGACTGAAGCTGCGTGTGGCACTCGTGGGGGAGGGCAAGGATCCGGATGAATTTGTCAATCTTCATGGCGGGGAGGCTTATTTAGAAGCGGTAGCGCAAGCGCAGCCTGCATTGGACTATCTCTTTGGCGCGCTGCAGCGGCAGTATGATGCGTCGACACTTGACGGGCAGCATCACATTCTTGATGAGATGTTCGCTGTACTTCTCGCGCAGCAGGATACGTTTCAGTTCAATTCGTTCATCCGCAAGATGGCGATGACGCTCCACATGGATGAAGGAATGATCCGAAGTGAAGCGCTCTCCTTTGCGAAAAAGAATCATTCGACCCTATATATTTCCCAGAAAACAGCGCTGGAAGCACCGACGACAGACAATGGGCCGCAGGCAAAGAAGCAGAAGCTCCTGGAAGAAGGGCTTCTCAAGTACTGCCTCCGCTTTCATATGCTTCCTGAGGGCTGGGAGTTACTCAAAAATTATCCTTTCACCTCGCCTTTCCGTCAGAGACTCTTTGATGCGATGAAATCGATGGAGGGAGAGATCACGGAACAGGCGGTGGAGGGGAAGCTCCTTCGCGAGGATATACCGCTCCTGGCAGAGCTTGCGATGGAGGGGGATCCGCCCGGCTCTGTCCCTCAGGAGGAATATATATGGCCTTTGATGAAGATGTATCTCCAGAAGGAGTATCGTCTTCATACAGAAAAAGTCCAGTCTCTCATGACTTCAGATCCGGAAGAGGCCAGAAAAGAGCAGATGATCTGTATCCGCCTCAGCAAAGAGATCATGGCACTGGGAAGGGCATGAGTGGTGACCGATTACTGCGGTCAGATATCAGACATCAGAAGTCGGGCGGTAGAAGTCAGATACCTGAAATCTAATCCCTAATCCCTAGTCCCTAGTCACCAGTCACTAGTCTTTACGCATATTGTTTGTTTTGCATATACCACATTTCCGAAGCAGAGATGGACATGATCGCCGGAATGGATTACCAGTATCGGGGGATATAAAAATGGCTGAACGAATGACTCAACTTGAAAAATGGATTCAGGAGCTGAAGAAAAAATCCCATGACGGGCTGGTAGCGAATAAGGATATCATGGAATTCATTTCCACGCACAATCTGGGAGAAGAAGATCTGTCTGCTCTTTATGAAGCACTTCATATCCACCAGCTGGAAGTCGACTTTAATGAAGAAGTGGATGATTCCTTCGACTTCATCGAGGAAGAGGAGTCGGCTGAGCTTGTCAAAGAAGAAGAGGCCGAGGCGGAAGCCGAAGAAGACACGCCGGTGCCTGATCTGGATAATGCCATCTCGATCGATGATCCCGTGAAAATGTATCTGAAGGAAATCGGTGCGCTGCCCCTTTTGACCAGTGAAGAAGAGATCGTGCTTGCCAAGACGGTCGAGGCGGGTATGCGTGCGGATGCGCTTCCCGAAGAAAAGGAAGCGGCGCGGGAAGCGAAGAAAGAGCTGGCTGATCGGAACCTCCGCCTCGTGGTCTCCATCGCAAAGAAATATCTGGGCCGCGGACTTCAGTTTCTGGATCTCATTCAGGAAGGAAATCTGGGACTCCTAAAGGCGGTCGATAAATTCGACTATACCAAGGGCTATAAATTCTCCACCTATGCTACCTGGTGGATCCGGCAGGCTATCACACGCGCCATTGCGGACCAGGCACGCACCATTCGTGTGCCGGTACATATGGTAGAGACGATCAATAAGCTGAATCGCATTTCCCGCCAGCTGCTACAGGAGAATGGGCGTGAGGCAACCAATGAAGAGCTTGCCAAAGCCATGGGCGTATCACTCGCCAAGATACGCGAGGTCAAAAAGATCGCGCAGGACCCGATTTCTTTGGAAACGCCGATCGGTGAAAAGGAAGATTCCCATCTGGGAGATTTCATCGAAGACCATGAAGCCATCGCGCCGGATGATGCCGCCGGCAGCATCCTTCTCCGCGAGCAGATCGAAGAACTCCTGACCGGACTGACGGAAAGAGAACGACAGGTGCTCGAGCTGCGCTTCGGGCTGAAAGACGGCAAGACAAGGACTCTCGAAGAAGTGGGAAAATACTTCGATGTGACCCGCGAACGCATCCGTCAGATCGAAGGGAAAGCGCTTTCGAAGCTGAAAAAGACGGCAAAAAATCTGATCAACCAGTGAAATAGAAGCAATCAAAAAGCAGCCCTTGGGGGCTGCTTTTTGATTGGCTGATCAGATGGTATGCGCGGAGCCGACGACAGCTTCGATCTTGTGCATGACCATCTGCTTCACAGCCTCTCTGGCCGGCTTCAGATAGCCTCTCGGGTCGAAATTCGACGGATCCTTGCAGAGCGCTTCACGGATGGCACTTGTCATAGCCAGACGGATATCGGTGTCGATATTGATCTTGCAGACAGCCATCGTGGCAGCCTTGCGGAGCATGTCTTCCGGGACACCTTTCGCGCCGAGGACTTTGCCGCCATAGGCATTGCACTTTTCCACAAATTCCGGAATGACGGTAGAAGCGCCATGGAGGACGATCGGGTAGTCCGGCAGGAGCTTGCCGACCTTTTCCAGACGTTCATAGTCAAGATAGGGGTCGCCTTTGAATTTGTAAGCTCCGTGGCTGGTGCCGATCGCAATAGCGAGAGAGTCGCAGCCGGTAAGCTCTACGAACTCAGCCGCTTCTTCCGGATCCGTAAAGATCGCATCCTTCGCATCGACGCTGACCAGATCTTCTACGCCGGCCAGACGTCCAAGCTCGGCTTCGACCACGACACCTTTGTCATGTGCATATTCGACGATCTGCTTTGTGACTTTGACATTTTCCTCGAAGGAGTGCTTCGAGCCATCATACATGACGGAAGTAAAGCCACCGTCAATGCAGGCCTTACAGATCTCATAAGAAGAGCCGTGGTCCAGATGGAGTGCGGTCGGGATCTCCGGATAATCCTGAAGGGCAGTCTTGACCAGGCCGACGATATATTCCTGACCGGCATAATTGCGGGCACCTTCCGAAGCCTGAAGAATGACCGGAGACTCCTCTTCCTTGGCAGCTTCCATGATCCCTTGGATGATTTCCATGTTATTCACATTGAATGCACCAATGGCATAATGCCCCTGATATGCCTTTTTAAACATTTCAGTAGTTCCTACGAGCGGCATAACGATACCTTCCTTTCAATGCAACATTGATATAGTGTATACAATATATAAGCTGATCGGTGAATAAAAACTATATGATTGCCTTCCTTTATTATACTGAATGGTACTTTATATTTCCACTGTATTTTAAGAATTATTTTCAAAAAAAGTGTAGGATTACAATACATGTGTTACACATTGAAAACATGAAAAGCGAGATATCCTTGTGATATAGTTAATTCGTCAAAAGAAACTTTTATCAAAGGAGTATCTCGCATGAACAGTATAACACAACTTATGAAATATCGCAGATCTATGGTCGAATATGCATTGAAGCATGGCGTTACTAAAACTGCCATCAAATACAATACATATCGCCAATACGTATATCGCTGGCTTCGACGTTATGACGGCTCATTGGAGTCCCTACGTAATAAATCCCGCAGGCCAAAACACCATCCCAAAGCACATACAGCTGCGGAATTAAAGCTCATTCAGGATATGAGGCGTCGAAATCCAGAAGCCGGTCTGGTGGTTTTCTGGGTAAAGCTGCGTCAGCGTGGATACAGTCGTTCAGTTACCGGACTTTACCGTACATTGAAACGCATAGGGGTGACTCCGGTGAAACCACCTAACCCAAAATATGTGCCCAAACCCTATGAACAGATGCTGTATCCAGGGCAGCGAATCCAGATTGACGTAAAGTTTGTGCCGTCCGCATGTCTGACTGGTGAAGCCAAAGGAAAACGATTCTATCAATATACAGCCATTGACGAGTTCTCACGCTGGCGTTATGTGGAAGCCTTTGAAGAGCACAGCACCTACTCTTCCATGATATTTCTGGTGCATCTCGTTCAGGCTTTCCCGATGCCTATTGAATGTGTGCAGACAGATAACGGCACCGAATTCACTAAACGATTCACCAAAGCAAGGCTTGACGAAGACCTTACTCTTTTTGAACGTAAATTAAAGGAATTAGGCATCAAGCACAAAAAGATTCGTCCCTATACCCCAAGGCACAATGGGAAAGTAGAACGCAGTCATCGCAAGGATAACGAACGCTTTTATGCCACGCATTGTTTCTTCTCTTTTGAAGATTTCAGAAGACAACTCAAAAGATATAATTATCGAGATTATAACTGCTTCCCAATGCGACCGCTTGGATGGAAATCTCCCAAAGATACACTCCATGATTTCATCAAGCACGGTGTAACATATGTTTGACAAACCAACAATTTTAAGAATTATTTTCAAAAAAAGAAATGGCCGCTATTTCTTACAGGCAGAGAGACTGGTTTCATGGTACAATAAAAGAAAAGAAGGGAAACACTGATTCAATCGTTGCCCGACTTGGCTCTTGTATTTTCATGCAAAGCGAGGAATAAGCCGCCGCGAATAGCGAGCTATGTAAGGCGGCTTATGACGAAGCATGGCATGAAAATACATGCCAAATCGGACTCTGCGATTGAATCAGCGTTTCCCAGGGAAGGAGAACATAGAATGGATCAGAAAGAAGTCGATCTGAATGAAGAACAGGAGCTTTCCCCTGAAGAGCTGGCGGAATTCATGGCATCCTACAAGAAAGAGCTTGCTCGCATTTATAAAATGTCCAGCGCGAAGAAGTCTTTCATGGTGAGACAGAAGCTTCCAAACCTGAAAATGGCACTGGAAGAATGTGACCGTGATATGAGAAAGGATATTGATGAGCTGAAGCATAAGTATGGGATCCACTACTGAAAGGCAGCTGTTCTTTTTCAAAAAAACTTTATTTTACCTCTTGAAAAAAATGAAGTTACATGATATACTCTTAACATCGCTTGAGACAAGACCTCTTGAAACAAAAACAAATCAAGGATTTGAAAAAAGAGCTTGACAAAAGCAAGAAAAACGAGTATAATAAATCTCGTTGAAACGGATCATTAGCTCAGCTGGCAGAGCACCTGACTCTTAATCAGGGTGTCCGGGGTTCGAACCCCTGATGATCCACCAGAACATCATCGTTCGAACATTCTTCATTAGTTTCAATCTTAACTCTGATAGGATTGTCGAGCGTAGCGGGAACGGCTGTGTAGTTGAAATGAATTTCAGCTATGCAGCCGTTTATTTTTATGCAGCGAATGAAGTCCCAGAAGGTAGAAAGGGTGGCGTTTCCGGTTTCGGCCTTCTCTAGCAGCTTTTCTAGGAAGAATGTCACGGCTTCCGGCGTGAGAGTAAAGGCCTTTTCTTTTAACTCTTCGACCCGGATCAGTGCCTCAAGATCCTTGCTCCGATTGGAATATTCATTGGCTTGTGAAATGATTTCGTCAGCAGTCAGCCCCGCAGCCACGGCTTTCGAAATATTGCGGATTTTGGCATCCAGAGCCGCCTTTTCATGTTTTAGCCTATCTACTTCGGAATTGCCTTGGTCGCGCTCCTGGGCCAAAATGGCCTGAGCTGTGATGATTTTAATTGCATGGGGCTGTTTGAGCATAGCCACGGTCGCATTGTAGACAGCAGACTCAACGGCGTCCCGCCGGATAGCTTTGGCGTCGCAGTCTTTCCGGCCGTGTGTTTTCCCTGAGCATTTATAGTAGAAATATGTGTTTCCGCTCTTGCCGGTTCCGGAGATACCGACCATCGGACGGCCGCAGCGTCCGCAGAAGAGTTTCCCTGTCAGCTCGTAGTCGGGGGATGTACTCTTTACCATATTCCGTTTCCTCCCTTCTTTTATTTTCTGGACTTTATTGAAAAGCTCGTCGGAGATGATCCGCGGGGCATAGCCCGGATAGACCGTTCCTGCCCACCGGAACGTGCCGGTATAAATTGAATTTACCAGGATGTTGTTCAGACTGTTACGACTGAACGGGCGCCCCTGGGCGTTGGTGCAATGATGGGCATTCAGATAGGCGATAATATCAACAAGACGATACCGGTCAGAATACATCTGGAAAATATCTATGACCGCCTGTCTTTTTGATTCATCGACATATAGCCTGGAATCTATTCCCTTTTTGTACCCGAAGGGAATAACGGTGCCCACCCATTTCTTTTCCAACAGATTATCGGCCATTCCGCGGCGGACTTTTTGGGCAAGCTCCAGCGAGTAGTATTCAGCGTATCCTTCCAGCAGGGATTCCAGGATCACTCCTGTCGGATCATCTCTGATATTTTCTTTCGCAGACAGGACCCGGACACCGTTTTTCTTCAAGCGATTCTTATAGATTGCGGAATCGTAGCGTGATCTGGAGAACCGGTCCAGGGCATACACTATAACAAACTGGAACAGATGCCGGTCAGAGTCATGGATCATCCGCTGGAAGTCGGGGCGCTGGTCAGTCCGAGCAGACATGGCTCTATCAATGTAGGTCCCGATGATCCGGTAGCCGTTTGCGGTAGCAAAGGCTTTGCATTCACGGATCTGGCCTTCGATTGACTCCTCACGCTGCCGATCAGAAGAGTACCTGGCATATATTACGGCCGTTTGTTTTTCCATTTTTCGTATTCCTTTCTGGTGTAATAACTATGGGTAAGAGACTCAGGATAGGCCCCGTTCTGAACGGGGCTGCACTCCGGGCCTTTATTTTTTGCCGTTTTTACCCATAATACGATTGCTCCTTTGTTTTTGATAATCACGTTTGAACCATTTTCGTGCCCTCACGGAAATGGTCTTTTTTTATTGCTCGATTAGCGAATATTTCGCGATAGTCGATCCCATAAGATATAGGACTATTGCGGAATCTTAGAACAATTTAGATTCCAACTAAAGAAATAGAGGTCATGGCATGGTATACTAATACAGTAATGACCGCATGGAACTGGGAATTACAACCGCTGACAGAGTACTGGTAATACTCTGCAGCACCAGCCGTATCCATATTGACGTATGGATACGGCTTCTTAAATTTATACAAAATGGGGAATTAAATGCAGAATATTAATCTTGCAATGAATAAACAAAATGTGTATAATAGAGTCACAAAAGGAAACTTGGTATAGGTCTTACCATTGGGCAGGACTGATCTACGGGTTTCCTATTTTTTTGGGCCATAAATAAGCCAATCATAAATACGTATTAAACGCTTGAAATTCGTTTTCATAACAAAATCCTTTCCATCGCTTACGAATAAATTGGGGTGATTGGTCAAAAAACTAACAAGGAATTTTTTTAGTTCAGTAGCATCAATCTCTTCTTTGTATAAATTACACATGTAAGTTATTTTATGATAATCGTTTATGTCAGATATAGCTTTCTGTGGTGATATACTTATAAGAACATAAAAGCCTTCTCTGATAAAAAAGAGAAGGCTTTTGCACTGGCTCCCGTAGAAGTACCAGCACTTTTCCATCTCCATTATAAACGCTTGTTGCAAAATATCAAATGTAAAATTTGTGAATATGCGGGACCTGTCACTGCTTAATCACTGAATACTTCGTAACTGCTAAAACTATATCGAAATATCTTCTAATTTAGTTATATATTTATGTTTCAAACCAGTAACATCACGGACAAAGCTTTCCACGGAAGGAGAAATATTCTCTGACAAGAAGCCCAAGGAACTATCAATCCCCTCGTAATTCACTTGGTACACATGATTTTGGCCGAAGAAGACCGCGATACAAATTAGTGCAGCTAGAATATCATCCTGGCCATAAGTGTAAATAGCACCGGGGCCTGATATAGGGAGATTAAGCTGTTTGTGAATATCCAGTTGGGGAATTGTAGCAACACGCGTAGAACGCTGGTCAATCTTGTGCGTGTATAATCGGTTATTATGAGCACATTTATTTCGGATATCTGTTAAATAATAGAGTATGGAACTAAGTGTTTTGGGGGCCAGTTTTGGATTTACTGTATGAGCGATGTCCTTCTTCATGTCGTCGGGCAGCAAATCATAGAAGTTGGCCATCGTACCGAACGAAATCACCGTGTTCAAAACCCATAAGGGAACCTGATTATACTTTTTTATGAAATGACAAATAGCAGGATGGGGTTTTCTTGTCGAAAATGTCTTGATACATTTGTTCAACTTGTAGAGAAGAGAATTTACATGTTGCCTTTCTTTGGGGCTCCGTGTAAAAGAATTGGGACGCAAATAATTCCAGTGATTGGTACCAAAACGAGAGGAGAAATGAGGGGAAATCAGTGATTTCATTTGAGTTTCTATAATAGTGACACAGTTCAAAACATTACGCCTCAAATTGGCATCAAAGAGGTACAGTGTGACAATTTGCTCAAGAGTAGTTCCTTCTGTATAAAAATCAGAATGACGCAAATTCGATCGTTTTTTATCAATGAATGCGTCTTTATATCCATTGATTAAATTGTAATATCCATATTGAAGCAATATACCGGCAGAGTTTTCATCAAGCCTTACATTTCTGTTTTTTAAAATAGAAAGTTGCTCCTGAATCGTTGTTGCAGGGATATTCATAAATACCTCCAAAAAGAAAAAGGATCTTAATGCATGAACATTAAGATCCTTTTTCGGTCCGCTTTGTGCAATACGCCACGGCTCATATCTGTGTATATACTACACGAAAATGATCTTAATGTCAATTTTGAATATAAACTTACTGTTTGATCACTGAATACTTCGCCACTGCCAGTCCGATGATCTGAATCGAATCGCAGTTGTCAGAGTTAAAGATCATCGGCGGATATTGCGGATTCATGGACACGAGGGTGCAGCCGTCTGGATTTTTGTAGAAGCGCTTCAGGGTGGCGTCGTCGTCGATACGGACGGCGGCGATCTGGCCGTCATCTACGACCGGCTGGCTGCGGATGAATACCACGTCACCGTCATGGATGTCGGCACCTATCATGCTGTCCCCGCTTACCACAAGCCCGAAGTCTGCGTGTACGCCAGTATCACATGGTAGAAAGGCTTCTATATGCTCATCCGCCAGAATCGGCTTTCCGGCGGCGATCTGCCCAATGATGGGGACCATGCATCTTTCAATGGGGACAATGTTTTTGAGAGAAGAAATGTCGCTGCTCATAAGAGCCACGCGTTCATTCCCATTTATCAGCTTCATTAGAGAGTCAACGGTTAAACCAACGCCATGCGCAATCTTCTCATACGTCCTAATAGATGGCGTGATGGATTTCCCGTTTTTAGAATTACGATTTTTTTCGAGCATGGATATATATGGCTTACTTAATCCACATCTTTTTGCAAGCTCATCCATAGAAAGTTCGTGCTCGGCACGGTAATTTCGCAGAAATTCAGATAGTGACATTTTTATCAAGCCTCCTTTGTTAATTGTATTTTACATGAGATAGCAAAAAATGTAAAGTGTACTTGACAAAGGATCGGTTAAGATGTATCATAATCCCAGAAAGTTAAGTTGACTTAACAGAAAGGAGGCATGCGATGGTTAATAATAATCTTTCGGAAGTTCGAAAAGACAAAGGGTTGACGCAGGAAGAATTAGCGGAGAAATCCGGAATTTCCAGAGTAACGATTGCGAACATCGAACGTGGCGCGGTTACAAATTTGAAGATTAGCACTATGCTCAGCTTGGCGAACGCGCTAGATTCTACTGTAGAAGAAATTTTTTTACCTAGATAGTTAAGTATGCTTAACCATCTTAAAAGGAGGACAAATCATGAAAGTATTGAAAGATCCAAACCAGGTACTTCGCATCATGCGTGCGAAACTGGACGAGCTTCACAAGAGATTCGTCGAGGCGGGTGTAGGAGAATCCACGGAGATTAGCGGGCAGGAGTCCGCGATCATCGACATCGCGGGGAACATTCGCCACGCGATCGAGGACCATGGCTGCTTCGGGGCGGATGACATGAAGTGTGTCTATGACTACGTTGACGACGCTAAAGAAAAATGCCGCGAGTACTGTAATCCCAGAGACACTTGGTTCATGAAAGGCCGCGCCGAGGGCGCCATATGGGCCATGAAAGAAATCGAAAAGAGGATGGAGGAGGAACCATGACAGACGAAGAATGGAGCGAGAGAATCGCCAAAGAGAAGAAAGCCCGCGCAGAGGCGGTCGCCCTGCTCTGTCAGGCGCTGCAGAAAGCTGGCGTGCCGCTCCTTTCGCTGAAAATCATCGAGGACGGCAGCGACTGCACGGTCGAGGCAATGTTCAAATATGGAGCTCGCCATTGGGGAGTTCGCTATGCGGACATCTCTATGGACGCCCCGCACACGGCGCTTTGGGACATTCTGCGACAGATCCCCGAGCTTAGGTAGAAATGAGAGGTGATAAACATGTTGGACAGCGAACATCCGGAAGGCCCGTACATTTCAAGAGTGGCCCGGGAATGCGCACGGTTTTATCAGGACCCGAAAAACATTCAGGCGTTTCAGGAATGGTTAGCAAAAAAGAAGAAAGAGGAAGCCGATCATGGCGATGAGACTGCCTAGGAGGAACGAAATGAGAGAAAAAGCAATGAGAGAAGTGATCCTCGCACAGTTGGGCGCGCTCCGCGCGGATGCGGGCGTCGAGCTTGTCGCGTGCAAAGACACCTGCGTCGAGGATTACCTGACGGGGAAGGCTGACGCCCTCGCCGTCGCCATGCAGATGGTGGAGTCGAAGGCGCTGCTCGAAAGCATGGCACATTTCTTGTGCTACGAGGAAACCCGCAATATGAATATGGCAGAAAGTGCCAGGTCGTGTTCGAAGGACATGATGTCTCGGCTCTACGAGGGCAAAGCCGCCGGATACATGGCGGCATCCAGAGTGGTGACCGAGGTCAGGGAGGAGAACAAATATGAGTAGTGCAGAGGCAATTCAGGTCGTCCATCAGATGATGGAGGCTCGCGAACGTGAAATGGCGGCTGCCATGCAGCCAGTCACAAAAAAATACGACCCTGCTAGCACTCGCATGGAGTTTTGGGCAGAAGTAGCAGTCGGTCCGCTGACGGTGGTGAGCATCTTTGCATGGGCGCTGCTGATGGCGGTGGCTCAATGAGATGCTGCGAGGGCTGCGGGAAGCCGCTCCCTGCGGATGCCGCAGCGCGGAAACGCTTCTGCTCCGCGGAGTGTGAGAGGCGCTCTTACTACGAAGGGCGCCGCGATAAGGACCACGCTAAAGAAGAAGCGGAAGAAGGCATTCCGCTCCGCGAGTTCCAATGTGAGCAATGCGGACACTGGGTCCGCGTCATGAGCAAGAATGACAGGCGCTTCCGGTTCTGCAGCGCCAAATGCGAAAAGGCATTTTGGAAGCGGAATAAGCCGAAGGCTGCAAGGGCTGCGAAAGCTCCGGCGGGCAGAGGCTTCGGCGGTGGCTACTTTGAGAGATGCTGCAAGTGGTGCGGCAAAGCATTCGGCACGCAGTCGGCAACGGCGAAGTACTGCTGCCGAGAGCATAAGCACATGGCGTTGATGTGGAAGAAACAGAACGCCGCCGAAGAAAAGAAGGCTAGGAAACGGTCGAAGTACCGACCGTTCGTGGATGGAGGGAGCGACTAAATGGAAGCAAAAGTCATACTGGAGATGGAAGCAGAAGTCACACTGGAGCAGGCGCTCGAGCTCCTCATGGAGGATCAGCCTGTCCACGTGTTCAATGAGGATGGCGACGATTATTTCTTCGGGTACAAGAGCGCCATCAACGAAGAAGAACCTGTCCCGCATCTGGTCGTCACCGGGATCTTCGCAAACACCGAGGATCTGAAAGACGGCAATGGCGAGATGCAGGTCATCGAGCTGCAGGTGAAAGAGTAAAGAAAAAGAGCCTTGGCAGCGGCTACTGCTAAGGCTCGAGCAGGAAGGTTTTGAGTGACATTCCTGCCTCTATTATAGCAGAAATGGAGGAATCATGGCAGAGCTTGAAAATCACATGGTGTGCGGCATTGGGTACTTCGATGAAGAAGCCGCCCGCCGCCACCTTGAACGGGAAGAATACGAGATGGAGCACGCGGATGACGCATGGGATGACTGGTTGGGAGGCGAGCCGAT
The DNA here is from genome assembly GCF_042846925.1 of Dialister sp. i34-0019-2H8. Lineage (NCBI taxonomy): Bacteria > Bacillati > Bacillota > Negativicutes > Veillonellales > Veillonellaceae > Dialister > Dialister sp. i34-0019-2H8. The sequence continues at coordinate 1,583,960 of NZ_BAABYQ010000001.1, read as the reverse complement.
TGAAAACGAAGCCGAAGCGGATGTATCCGCATCAGTGCCGGATCTGCGGTAAGACTTACTACAACTCACACAATAGCAAGAGACCGGGCACCTGCTGTGAGCGATGCCGCATGATCCACGAAAAAATCGGCTACAGGATGAGGCGGCACCCTCTGAGAGACGCAGCGGCGCTGGTGAAGCATCTGCAGATGCTGTTTAGCACCATCGAGCAGCAGATGGGTGACAAGCAGCAGATGATCGACATGATGTCTTCTTTCGAATGGGACATGATGATCGATCTTTGCGAGAAGGACTGGCCGTTCCTCGAGGGCTGCTCAGAGGAAGAGCTGGATACGCTCGCAGAGCTGGTGGATGTGGCAGAGGATCTGCTGGACCTTCCGGCGCAGATGCTGCCCACAAAAATGCCAAGGGATGTTTATTGGGAATTTATCAATGTGGTGGATTCATACCATAAAAACAGGAGGAGAAATGGCGACGTTATATGAAATCGACGAAAGGCTGGCAAATATCTTTGTCACCCCGGAAGGCACTGCTGTAGACGGCAGCACCGGGGAAGTATTGGATGCAAAAGCACTGGATGATCTCGAGATGGAGAAATGGTCCAAGGTGGATAACATCTGCCGGTATATCAAGAATCTCCAGTCGGATATCGAGCAGTACAAAGAAGAAGTAGACAAGCTGACGGCGAGAGCCGTGTCGGCACAGAAGAAGCTGGAGAGTCTTAAAGCCTATCTGGCTGTGCATCTGGAAGCGGGCAAGAAGGCGGATGTGCCTAGTGCACAGATCCGCTGGAGAAAGTCCGTGACGGTATCCATCCCGGATGAGAATATGATCCCCATGTGCTTCATGAAGCAGGTCATCACGACCAAGCCGGACAAGCTGGCTATCAAAGAGCTTCTGAAAGCAGGGAAGGCCGTCCCCGGCGCTTCTTTGGAAGAAAAGCAGAATCTGTCTATTAAGTGAGGTATCTCACTTTTAGAAATACATCATAGGAGGTATATATGCTTACCATCAACAAGGGTATCCAGCAGAGTGCCGTCAAGGTCGTGGTATACGGCGTGGAGGGCATCGGGAAGACGACTTTCGCCAGCCATTTCCCCGCGCCGCTTTTCCTCGACCTGGACCGCGGCAGCCGCCGGATGGATGTCGATCGCATCGACTCTATCCAGGACTGGCCCGCTCTCATGGGCACGCTGGATCAGATCCAGCGCGACCCGTCGCTTCCCTATTCGACGATCGTCATCGATACGGCGGATATGGCGGCAAAACTGGCGAGTGCCTACATCTGCAAGGCAAACGGCAGCAAGAAGAGTATCGAAGAATTCGGCTACGGCAAGGGCTATGTGATCCTTGCCGAAGAATTCTCAAAGCTCTTGGTCAATGCGGAGGTGCTGGTGAATATGGGCTTCAATGTCGTATTCCTGGCACACGCGATGCAGCGGACGGTCACCCGCCCGGATGATACCGGGAGCTATGACCACTGGGAAATGAAGCTCCCCGGGAGCAAGAACAATTCACTGGGGGCTCTTCTCAAAGAGTGGGCGGATCTCTTGCTCTTCGCGGACTACAAAGTCATCATCCGGCAGGGCGCAGACGGCAAAGGCAAGGCGGCAGGCGGCCAGCGGAGAATGCGCGCGACGCACACGCCGTTCGCAGACGCTAAGAACCGCTTCGGGCTCGCAGATATTCTGGACTTCGACTTCAAGGAAATCCAGTCTATCATCCCCGCCCGTCCTGTCACGCCGCCGAAAACCACCATGGAAAAGGCGTATCAGGCGAAGAAGAAGGTGCAGAAGGGAATCACCCCTAAAGCGGCCGAGGAGCCCGCAGAAACGAAGCCAGCCCCGCCCACGAATGTGTATGACGAGCTCGCGCGTCTGATGGCGCTCGGCGTATCGGAAGCGGACCCTTCGCCGATCACGGAGGGGGAGCTGCTGAAGGCGATCCGCGAAGTAGACCCCAATGAACCCGCAGCGAAGGCCGAGAATCTGGCGAAGATCCCGGCGGACTATGTAGAAGCACTCATCAAGCCCGATACATGGGCGGGATTCAAATACTATGTGCTGAACAACATCCGCACTCCGTTTTAGTCTATAACCACGATTTCTGTTTGTAATCATGATTTTGAGGGATTTTTCCTCAATTTTCACACATTAAGTTACAAATTTTACATTTTAGGAGGAACATACTATGCCGAATTTTGGACAGTTTGGAAATGCTACACCGGATACCGAGAAGGAAAAGGCAATGGTGGTTACCGGGTTTTCTAATTTTACGGACGATGATTTCGAGGAGAAGGGAGGTCTCTTTGACCCCATCCCGAAAGGCCGTTATCACTTCGTGGTCTATGACTGCCAGACCGGCTTCACGAAGAAGGATAACACACTGATGAAGACCATCCTGATGGACATCCATCACGAAGACGGAACAAAGACACGCCTTACAGATTACTTGGTCTACAAGAGCAATCAGAAGTGGAAATTTGCCTGCTTCTTCGATGCCATCGGTCTTGGTGATGCGCTCAAAGAGAACGGCATCGGCGGTGCAGATGACCCGCTCTGGGCGACCGCCGTAGGGCAGGAAGGGGACTTCGAGGTCGATAATGAAACGTCCGAGTGGAACGGCAAGCAGACCACGCGCAATGTCATCAAGAAGTACTACAAGCCCGAACGGTAAACGGTTATGAGCAAAATCGATCTAGTGCCGCTCTTAGCCTTCATCGACCCAGACTACAGCTATGAACGATGGATCCAAGTGGGTATGGCTCTCCAGGAGGAGGGCTATCCCCTGTCTGTCTGGGAAGCGTGGAGCCGCAGGGGCGGGAAGTTCCATGAAGGGGAATGCGTCAAGAAGTGGCAGTCTTTCCATGAAGACCGCGAGCAACCAGTCACCGGCGCCGTCATCACCCAGTGGGCGAAGGAAGGCGGGTGGAAGCCCTCCGGACGTCATGAAGGGCCGGTTCACACCGTGACGGGGTTCACCTTCACGGATTCCGATTTTCTGATCGATCCATCGACGGTCGAGCCGGAAGATTTCTGCGAGCCAAGTGATGGGGAATGGGACCAGAAAGGGGACCTCATCTCCTATCTGCAGGCGCTCTTCAAGCCGGATGAGTATGTCGGGCTGGCAGTGAATTCCTTCCTGGCTAAGGACGGGAAATGGAAGCCTGTCGATAATGGCCAGTGTAAGCGGACGTGCGGAGAGATCGTCGAGGCGCTGCAGCATTCTCGGAAGATGTCCAGTGCCATCGGCAGCCTGCAGAATGAGGCGGCAGGGGCATGGATCCGTATCAATCCGCTGGACGGAGAAGGGGCTAAGAATGCGAATGTGACAGATTTCCGCTATGCGCTGGTGGAGTCGGACACGCTGCCTCTCGGCCAGCAGCTGGCGCTCATCCGCCAGATGCAGCTGCCATGCGCTGCCATCGTCTACTCCGGCAGGAAGTCGGTGCATGCCATCGTCCATGTCGACGCCGCGACACAGAAGGAATACTATGAACGCGTCGCCCATATTTACGACATCTGCAATAAGAACGGCTTCAAGGTCGACGAGCAGAACAAGAACCCGTCTCGCCTGTCCCGCATGCCGGGCGTCACGCGGAATGGCAAGAAGCAGTTCCTGATCGGCGTCCATCAGGGGCAGAAGGACTATCTGGCATGGCTCGCATGGACGGAGGAGCAGCAGGATGACCTGCCGCCTTTCCTGCCGCTCAATACGGTCATCGATGACCCGCCGCCTCTGAATCCGGTCTTGATCGACGGCATCCTCCGTCTGGGGCACAAGGCTATACTGACCGGCCCCTCGAAGGCGGGGAAGTCTTTCTGGCTGATGCAACTGGCACTTGCCATTGCGTCCGGCGGTGAGTTTCTGGGATGGAGATGCCGGAAGGGGAAAGTCCTCTATATCAATCTGGAAATCGACGAGAAGTCTTTCATCGATCGACTGGAGCACATCTATCGGGCAAAGGGCATGCCGATGCACCCCAGCTCCAGCAATCTCATCGTGTGGGATCTCAGGGGCAAGGCGCTCCCGATGGATAAGCTGGCAAAGATCATCGTCCGGCGGTGTAAGGATATGCATCTCGAGGCGATCATCGTCGACCCTATTTACAAGGTCATCACGGGTGACGAAAATGCCGCCAGCGATATGGCGTACTTCGGGAATCAGTTCGACTACATCTGCCGAGAGCTGGGATGCTCTGTCATCTACTGCCATCATCACTCTAAGGGCGCGCAGGGTGCCAAGCGAGCGACCGACCGCGGCAGCGGTTCGGGAGTCTTCTCCCGCGATGCAGATGCCATCATCGACCTGACGGCGATTGAGCTGAAAGAGGAGGAAAAGGAACAGTATGGGTGCGATGTCGCTTACTGCTGTACCTGCATTCTTCGCGAATTCAAGACGCCGAAGCCGAAAGCCATCCTCTTCCAGTATCCGCTCCACACGCTCGCCCCTGATATCGATCCGAAGCGCACCGAGGGCAGCATTGAAGGGAACCGCGTCAAGGGGAACATCACCCAGACGCAGAACAAAAATGATCGCTACGAAGAATTCATCCGAACGCTGGAGCATCATTTAGCGAATGGGGATGTAGTGAATCAGAACAATCTGGCGGACGAGATGCAAGTGTCTGTGTCAACGGTTAAACGATACATGAAGCAAGCAAACGAGCCGATTCAAGTATATGAGATTACGACAGGGAAAAATGCTCGAATCCGAAGACTAGACGAAAGGCATTAAAGTGGTTCATAAACTAGTCCAACTCTATATAGAAATATAGATAGAATGGTCTAGTTTCATTTCACGCGGTGAATGGGGGTGTAAGGGTGGGTGTTCCTTAACATACACACCCACCCCTTCCACCCCTTCACTCACCGTAAAAAGAGTTGACTGGATTTAGACATATCTTTTTATGATAGCAAATCAGCTGATTTTGTAAGCAGTCAGAAAAAGTCAGAAAAATACAGATCTGTATTTTAGGAGGGAGGTAAGTCATGCGAAGCCATCTTGTGAAGGGCGCTGACCGCATCGAGCTGACGATCCGGAGCTATACGGACCGGACGGGGCGGACGCCGAAGAAAAAAGTATTGCTGCAGATGCATCGCTACATTGAGAAGGAGGATAAATGGACGAACAAAGACTTCCCGTGCAAGAGCGAGGCAGAGGCTTTGATGAAAATGCGAGAAGTGAATCAGTATTGGATGGAGTTTCACGGTTATACAGTGGAGAAATCATGATTATTATTCAGACAGAAGACGGGGCTATTGTCACGGACCCGAAAGAAATCTATATCGACAAGGACTTAGATGGACATCTGCATATCTACGCGGACTTGTCCAGTACGGATCGAGTGAAAGCTGTAAAGCTGACAGTGTTCAGCTATTCAAAAAATGAATTGGAGCAGATGCTCGAGATGATGTGTAAGAAAATGAATAAGTGGCTCTTCTTTGATGAATGCCCTCACTGCGTCATCCGTATGAGAGAGGTGCTGAATAGATACATGGAGGGGTCTCATGACTGAGTGGGAAGTCCTGCTCTTCGTCTGCATCGTCGGGATGGGGCTGCTGGCGACGATTGCTTTCCTTTTCGGGAAGATCGGGGATCTTTGGCTGGCCGTCGCTGACCTGCAGGACGACCAGCGGGGAGTGATGCGTGACCTGGTGATCTTAAAGACAGAGGTGGACGCCATGGCAGCGCGGGGAGCGGAAAGACTAAAGAAAGAAGGGAGGATCTCATGAACAGTACGGTGTGGTTCTTCATTGGTGTGCCGACGGGCTCGCTGGTGGCAACTGCTTCCATCCTTCTCACCGTCGAATGGTTACTCAGGAGGAAGCGATGAGTATGGTATATTTCTTCGTGCCGGGGAAGGTGCAGGGCAAAGCGAGACCGCGCTTCTCTTCGCGAAGCGGGACTGTCTACACGCCGGGAAAAACAAAGTCTTATGAACGGCAGATCGCGGAGGCTTATGAAGCACAGCACGGTCCCTGCTTCGAGGGGGCTGTGATGGTCGTGATCGAGGCGGTCTTTTCGATCCCGAAGTCATGGCCGCGGGCAAAGAAAGCAGAGGCGATGGCGGGGAAACTTCCGCCGGGGAAGCCTGACATTGACAACATCTTGAAAGTCGTACTCGACGGACTGAACGGCATCGCATATGAGGACGATAAGCAAGTAGTTCTGACTCAGTGCAAAAAAGTTTATGCAGACACAACCCGTCCCGCGGGGCTGCAGGTGCACGTCTTCCAGATGGATAATGCAAACGGATGGCGTTAGGAGGAGATAATCATGATCGACACAACCGGATCCCTGCTCAGCAGACAAGTACGCAGGAAGATCGAGCGGCAAAAAAACAAAAACGCTACACTCACGGTCAAGCCGGAGTATCTAAAAGACTTGTGCTCGCAGGCAGTCCAACAGGAAGCAGAAAAATTAGCGACACATGCCAAAAATGAGGCTGTATCAAGGCTATTCGAGGAACTGATCGCGATCCCGGTCATGGTCATTCACGACCACTTCGGCGAGCTTATGAAGAAAGACGGCAGAGAAGAGCGCTTTGCTGAGATGTGTCTCGAACTTTACGACACAGTAGAGAAAGGGTTCGTAACGCCGGCGGAGCTGAGGCAGTGTTTATTTGAGGAAGCCGGTGTGCGGTTTAAGCACCCAAGCTCACTAGCATCAGGAAGAAAAGAGGCGACCAAAGTATGATCCTCTATTTCCGAAAGGGAGCCAGAGTGACCGAGCTCCTGCTGGCGAAGGATACCCTGAGGCCTGGCATGCTTACAAAAGGTTACCTTTTCATGGTGATCGAGAGCGACGCACGGGGACATGTCGGGATCATGCCCAGCGAGCGAGAGCACTTCGATCTGGAGTGGATGGCAAGCGCTGCCTTCTGGACGAAGGCGCGTCAGCTTTCTGACCGCGGGTGGGAGGCAGACGACTATCCAGGCGCGGTCATCCTCTTGAAGTACTCCGAGGCAAGCGACACGGCAGAGAAGAAGAAACACGCGCTCGAGCGAAAACGGAAGAAAAGGCAGTCTCTTTGTGGGAAGATATACAAGCCAAGGCTCTGTGTGGAGTGTGGTCACTTGTTTCAACCGAACACCGCAAAGCAGAAGTACTGCAGCGTAGACTGTCAGAAGCGGTATTGGCAGGAGGCGCACCGGCGTGAGAAGAAGGAGAAACAAGGATGACGGAGGAAGAGGTTAGAGATTTCTTCGAGAAGCTGCGCAGCCAGCGGCAGTAACAGCCACCACAAAAGGCAACAGAGCCACGTGGTGGCTGCGGGACGATCTGTGAGCTGTATCGGGAATGGATTGAGTACAGGATGAAGTAGCGGCTTTACCGCTGCTTCATTTTGGCGTTCTATAGACATCGACATAGGAGGGCATCAGTAGTGAGAGTATTGGATTTGCTTCGACAGGTGTATAGGGAGATTGGGCTGCTGGAGACGTCCCGCAGGCAGAAGGACATGATCATAGCGGACAACGCCGGTGTAAAGGCGATCCGATACGATAAAGACAAAGTATCTGGCGGGAAGCAGGGTGATCTGACCGATGTGCTGCTTAATATCGAGAAGGAACGGGAGCGAATCAATGAACAGATTGCCCGTCAGCTAGAACGCGTTATGCGGCATCGGGCGGAATTGTATCAGCTCATGGAGAAGGTACCTGATGGTCCGGGGAAGGCGGCGGTGCAGGAACACTATCTCTATCGCGTGCCGTGGGGTATCGTGGCGGAACGGCTGCATTATGGGAAGAGCTATACTCGAGACCTTGCTCGTCGCACGGTAGAGGAGTTGGAGAAAGTGCGAGCCGATTAAAAGGCCAGCACAAATCAGCACTTTGAAAGTGATATAATAGTATTGTGAAAATTGCGCGACAAAAGAAACAGGCTGCTAGTGATGGTTGTCTGTTTCTTGTAGGGGTATGAAAATGTTTTGGAGTATCCGTATGGAAAAGAGCACGAAGATTTGCATTGCTTATTGTGGACCTAGTGTTGATAATGGCTCTATGGATGCTAAGACACTAGGCGAAGTTCTGATTTCAATGAGTTCATTGGTCAATCAAGCCAATCGACTATTGAATAATGATAATTCTTCTATAGATGTCAGGGTAAAGGCAGATTTTCAAAAAGGATCGTTTGAAATTGTCTTGGCTTTGATTCAGACCTTGCCGGAACAAATCAAGTCTTTGTTTGTTGCTGGCTACAGCATTGACCAAATTGCCCAATTCCTTGATTTAACTAATAACGGTATCGAAGTTGCAGGCGCAGTAGGTGGCGGGCTCTTCTGGCTAATTAAGAAGTTACGTACCCGAAGAATTATTAAGACTGTGGAAAAAGAGAATGGGCAAGTTGAAGTGCATCCAGATAAAGGTGCTCCATTTATTGTTTACAAACCAGTATATAATTTGTTTGTAGACAAAAATGTTAGAGAGGCGTTGCCCGGCCTTGTTAAACCTTTGGAGCAAGCAGGTGTTGATCATTTTGAGGTTCGAGATATTCATGAAATGGCTCGTCCCGTTATGAGTATCAATAAAGAAGAATCAGAATATGTCAAAACAGTCCCGGAAGATGTGATTGAGGAAAAATGTTCCTGTTATGTCATATCTGTAACCGTAGAAGCTGCCGTTTTTGATGGTTCTCATAAATGGAAGTTTAATGATGGAGATACCTCTTTTACAGCAACTGTGGCGGACAAAGATTTCCTTGCGAAAATTGCAGCCGGTCAAATTCGATTAGGCCCGCAAGACTTGCTTGATGTAAAATTAGAAAAGCATCAGCAAATCAAAAATCATAGGAAATTGGGACATACAGATAATGTTATAACGCAAGTCGTCAAATATACACAGCAAAATTGATCAGGTTTAGGCACTCATTTTGATAGTGAGTGCTTTTTATTTGGCAGAAACAGAGGTGGTGAAGGATGTAATGGCTGAAGTGGTACTAACGGAAAAGCAAAAACGACTGGTAGATTATTTTATAGAGACCGGCAATCAGACAGAGGCGGCCATTAAAGCCGGGTATTCAAAAAAGAACGCCCGATTCATTGCATCCAAAACCTTAGATCTGCCTTATGTGAAAGCGTTTTTGGAGAAACGTCTCAAGGAAATAGAGGAGAACCGCATTGCCAAGGCGAAAGAAGTGATGGAGTTCCTGACGTCTTCCATGCGCGGCGAAATCAAAGAGGAGGTCGTTGTCGTGGAAGGGACTGGCGACGGCTGCAGCGAAGCAAAAACCATAGAAAAGCAGATCGGAGCCAATGACCGTATCAAAGCGGCGGTGCAGCTGGCGAAGCGCTACGGACTGGACAGGCCGGAAGATGTTGACGGTGAGGCGCACATTACATTCAAGTTTGAAAGAGGCGGGGACGATGGAGATTAACGTAGCGGACCATGTTGGGCCTGCTTTTGATGCCGTCTTCCAAGACATCATTCATCACCGTCATACCCATTATTGGATGAAAGGCGGCCGTGGCAGTACGAAGTCCTCTTTTGTGAGTGTCATGCTGCCTATCCTGCTATTGCAGAACCCCAAGTGCCATGCGGTCGTACTCCGAAAAGTCGGGAACACCATCAAGACATCGGTTTATCCGCAGGTGTTATGGGGAATCGATGCTATGGGCCTTAATGGTTTGTTTTCCGCAAAGATTTCCCCGCCGGAAATCACCCTGAAGCATACGGGGCAGAAGATTTATTTCATGGGCGATGATGATCCCATGAAGCTCAAGTCCATCAAGCCGCCATTCGGCTATATCGGCGTGGTGTGGTTTGAAGAATTCGACCAGTTCGCCGGTATGGAAGAGATCCGGAATCTGAACCAGTCTTTGCTTCGCGGCGGTGATAAATACTGGGAGTTCTGTTCTTTCAACCCGCCAAAGTCGAGAAACAACTGGGTGAACGAAGAGCAGCTCTATGACGATGCGGATAGGCTGATACACCATTCCACCTATTTGCAGGTCCCGAAGGAATGGCTAGGCAGCCAGTTCCTGCTGGAAGCGGACAAGCTGAAGGGGAAGAATCTCAAGAGCTACGAGCATGAGTATCTGGGAAAAGTCACCGGGACCGGCGGTGCCGTCTTCGAGAATGTGGAGGATCTGCACATGAGCGATGAGATGATTGCACAATTCGACAGGCTGCATTGCGGGCTGGACTTCGGTTTCGCGGTAGATCCTCTGGCTTTCGTTCAGATGCACTATGATGCTAAGAAGGAGGAGCTGTATATCTTTGACGAGGTATACCAGCAGAAACTCACGAACCGCGCTGTAGCGCAAATCCTGCGTGCCAAGCACCTCACGGCACCGATCATCGCCGATTCTGCAGAGCCGAAGAGTATTGCTGAAATACGTGACATGGGCGTCAATATTATCGGATGCCGCAAAGGGCCTGACAGTGTAGCTTACGGCATCAAATGGCTGCAGGGAAGGCGGAAGATATACATCGATAAGCGCAGGTGCCCGAACACATACAGGGAATTTACCTGCTACGAATACGAGAGAAATCGTCAGGGGCAGTTTATTTCTGCCTACCCTGACGCAGACAACCACGCCATCGATGCCACGAGATACGCCTGCCAGAATGAAATGGCTAGGGCAAGAGTGAAGATTTTAAGGAGGTGAGAACGTGGATTTAACCGTAGCTAGAAAAATGATACAGAAATATGTCACCGGTCACGGCGAATTTTTAAAGCAGGCCCTGACGGCTGACCGGTATTACAACAACCTGAATGATATCCTATTCGCCCCCAGCAGGCAGGAGAAAGAGGCAAAGGGTGATATCGAGAACCCCATGCGCACGGCAGACAATCGAATCCCCATGAGCTTTTACAGCCTGCTGGTGGATCAGAAGGTGTCTTATCTTTTTACTGCCCCGCCTTTGTTTGATACACATAGCGATGACGTCAATAAGGTGATTACTGATACACTGGGAGGCGGTTATGCAAGCAAAATCCAAGAGCTGGCCACCAATGCATCCAATGCAGGGGTCGGATGGCTGCACTACTGGATTGATGAGAATAAGAAGTTCCAGTATGCCGTAGTACCCAGTGAGGAGATTATCCCGATTTGGTCGCCCAAATTGTCCCATGATCTGCTGGCAGTGCTCCGCGTGTATCGTGAGTACGATGATAACGGTGATGCCTACAAGGTTTATGAGTATTGGAATGACCGGGAATGTGAGGCTTATCGAATCCCGGAATCGGATGAAACGATGGATAGGCTATCCCCTTATAGCTGCTTTGCTGATTTTTACAATGCGGGATTGTCTGAAGCGGATAACCAGTTTATCCATAACTTCGGCCGGGTGCCGTTTATCCCATTCCGCAACAATCAACGAGCTACCAGTGATCTCAATAAAATCAAAAAGCTGATAGACGCTTATGACAAAACGTTAAGCGGTTTCATGAATGACCTAGAGGATATTCAAGAGGTCATTTTTATTTTGACCAATTACGGCGGGGAAGACCTAAACGAATTCCTGAAGAACCTGAAATACTACAAAACCATTTCCGTGGAATCTGCAGGCACAGGGGATTCGTCTGGGGTGTCCACTCTAAATATTGATATTCCGGTAGAAGCCAGGGATAAAATGCTGGAAATCACCCGAAAGGCGATCTTTACCATGGGACAGGGGGTAGATCCGGAGCAGCAGGGACTGGATAAGACTTCCGGCGAAGCCATGAAATTCGTTTATTCCCTGCTGGAGCTCAAGGCGGGGCAGATGGAAGTCCAATTCCGTATGGGATTCGACGAATTGCTTCATGCGATACTGCAGCATTATGGGAGGGACACAGCAGGCATCGTACAGACATGGACGAGAACGTCCATTAAAAATGACTCTGACCTTGTGACCATGTGCAGCAATTCCGTGGGCATTGTGTCCAATAAGACGATCTTATCCCGCCATCCATTCGTGGATGATCCAGAAGCAGAAGCAAAACAGATCGAAAAGGAACGCAAAGAGCAGGATGCGCAGGCTGATCCCTATGGAGGGGATTTAGATGGCAAGAAAGATGACTAGTTTTTATTTCCTAACGTGGCAGGTGAACCACGGTAAAAACCGGAGGAGGATTTTATGAATCAGGAAGAATTATTTGCTGAATTGGGCATCGCAGCCGATAAAAAGGAAGCAGCGAAAAAAGCGCTGACTGCTTTCTTAGATGGTGCGTATGTACCAAAATCTCGTTTCAATGAGGTCAACGAGGAAAAGAAGACCTTAATCGCTACTGTAGCGGACCGTGACAAACAATTGGAAACCCTCAAAAAGTCTACAGGTGATCTGGACGCATTGAAGAACCAGATTAAATCCCTGCAGGATGCCAACAAGAAGGCCCAAGAGGAAGCTGATGCGAAAATGAAAGAACTCCGTATCAATGACGCTATCAAACTGGCTATTGTGGACAAAGCGCAGGATGTGGACATTGTTTCCAGCTTGTTCGACAAGACCAAACTCATCCTTGGTGACGATGGAAAAATCACCGGATTGGACGAACAGCTGAAGGAACTGCAGAAGAACAAAGCATTTTTGTTTAAGCAGGCCGGCCCTAACCCGAAGTATGATCCCAAAGGCGGAAACGGAAACCCCAGCACCAATCCATTCGCAAAAGATACGTTTAACCTCACTGAACAGGGAAGATTGCTCAGAGAAAATCCGGAACAGGCCAAAGCCTTTGCACAGGCCGCCGGAGTAACCATTTAATCTAAAAGGAGACAATACAAATGGCAGGAACTACTATTTCCGATATCATCGTCCCGGAACTGTTTAATCCATACGTAGTGCAGAAAACCATGGAGAAATCTGCATTTTTCAATTCCGGTATTATTACTAGAAGCCCGGCATTCGATGCCCTGGCGAGCGAAGCAGCACGTACTCACAACATGCCATTCTTCGAAGATCTGCAGGGAGACGCTGACAACATCGTAGAAGGGCAGACTATCGAAGCACAGAAAATCACATCCAAGAAAGATGTATCCACTACCATCATGCGCAGACAGAAATGGAGTGCTTCCAATCTGTCTGCCGCACTGGCTGGTAAGGACCCGATGGCCGCTATTGGCGATCTGGTAGCAGGCTATTGGGCTAGACAGTACCAGAAGGAACTCATCAATATCCTTGCTGGCGTATTCGCTTCTACTTCCATGAAAGACCATATTCTGGATATTTCTGCACTGGAAGGGGAAGCTGCCAACATTTCTGCCTCTGCAGTCATCGATACCCTCCAGCTCATGGGCGATGCACAGGATCAGCTTTCCGCTGTGGTGATGCATTCTGCTACCAAAGCATACCTGAAGAAAAAGAACCTCATTGCTACCGAAAGAGATTCTACCAATGTGGAATTTGATACATACCAGGGCCGCCGTGTCATTGTAGATGATGGATGCCCAGTATCTGCTGGCGTATACACCACCTATTTCTTTGGTACCGGTGCTATTGCTTACGGCGAAGGTTCTCCGGTTCGTTTCGTGCAGACCGAAACCAAACGTGACCCGGATGACGGCGCTGGCGTAGACATGCTCTATAACCGCCGTTGCTTTATCATGCATCCACGGGGAGTAGCATGGACCAACAAGAGGAGGACCAATCCGGAATCCCCAACTCGCGCAGAACTGGCGGATGCCACCAATTGGAATCGTGTATATGAATCCAAAGCTATCCGCATGGTAGCCCTGAAGCATAAGGTTGGCTAATGATGGATAAGCAGTCAGAGAATGAAGCATACTGGGCCGCCAGGGCCGCAGCCTATGAAGAAGCCTGGCACAATCGTTGCCAGACTACCGTAGAGCGCGATCTGGCGGCGTATTATGAGCAGGCTCTGGCTGACATCCAAAGGGACATCGCTGCTCTGTATGGGTGCTTCGCGAAAGATAACAAACTATCTATGGCAGAAGCGCACAGACTGTTGACGGGCGATGAATATCGCGTCTGGCGGATGAGCATGGAAGAATACCTGCAGGGGATCGAGAACGGCAGCGTTCTGTCGGAGGAACTGAACACCCTCGCTATGCGAAGCCGCATTTCGCGTCTGGATAAGCTCTATGCAGAAACGCTGAAGGCTCTTGACCGGCTGGGACGCAAGACAGAAGACCGCATGACGGACTTTCTGATGGATGCCTATAAGGATCGTTTCTACCACGGCATTTATGACGTGGCAGAACGGACGGGAATCATGAAGGCGAATGTCGCTATTGATGACGATACGGCACAAAAAATCGCCGCTGCTCCGTGGAGCGGAAAGTCCTATAGTCAGCGTATCTGGAAGAATGACCAGCAGCTCGGCACGGCCCTTCGCACAGTCGTGTCGAATGGGCTGCACCGCGGGCTGTCCGTCCCTCAGATGGCAAAAATGGTAGAAGACAAAATGCATGCCGGTCTCTCCAATGCGAGAAGGCTAGTACGGACGGAAATGAACTATGTTCAGAATCGTGCAGCCGCTGACAGTATCAAAGAGTCCGGCATGAAATACTACCGTTTCATTGCTACATTAGACAGGCGTACTTCTGCTATATGCCGGTCACATGACGGTCACGTCTATTCCATTGATGAATACCGCCCTGGTGAAAATGCACCACCGTTGCATCCGAATTGTCGTAGCACTATCGCTGGTAGTTTGCGAGACGTCTATAACGAAGATGGAACTCGAACAGCTAGGAATTACGAAAAGAAAACCATTCATGTTCCAAAGAATATGACCTATGAGTCGTGGTATAATACTTATATAGAACCAAGGCTTGTACCAACAGGCGAGGGTAAATGGCCTACTCGAAAAGATGGGACGATTATTGCTACCAAATATGCACAAAGTGCTCATCAGCAGACTCCAAGTAGAGGATTACCTAATAGCGTAGTAATGCACCAATCTAACAGAAATGACTTACAATACGATTTTGATTTTTATGATAGCAATGGTTTTATGGCAGTACAGATTCATTGCGGGCCACATGGAAATTCCAAAAAACATCCCTTTGGCGAAGTCGGAGAGCATATGCATATTTGGCAATGGAAGAAGAAACCTTCCGGTAAATGGGCGGGAAGCCCTGATAAAGGGAAAGAGCTTGGCGATAGGGAAAGAGAGTGGATGAAAAATGAGATTGAAGCTGCAGTTAAGCGAAAAGCAACTACGTGATGGGATGGAAAATTGGACACTGTATAATAATTCATTTTGGTATAAAGGAATTAGATATTCTGTTGAGCACGATCCGGGTGATTTAAGATACTATATTTGCGTATATGATACATTGAAAGATGAGGAATGTTGGGATTTTCCTGATTTTGAGGCCTTTATGAATGCTACATTCCTTGATGGACAGCCATTCAGAAGTCTTTTACCAGATTTGGATTGGGATGCGATGTAACCCTAAAAAACACTTGTTGAAAAGTGCTGGCGAACATGCTGGTCTGATATTAATGGCATAAATGGGGGGATTAATATGCCTGCAGACGCATTCGGGACGAATCTTGATATAGCAATGGCGGATTTAACTCGTGCAAAGACGGAATACTTAAAAGTATTCGGACAGCATTCTCTTGAGCGTGTTACGTTATTGGATCCTGTACACCCTGTTGCAAGTGAGTATAAATTAGCAGCGAAGAAACTTTGGCGTGCGATAAAAACGAAGCAAGCAATTCCTCAATTTGACAAGGAAATTTGGGATACAGTGATATTTTAAACCAAAAGCACTTGCGAGTTGATAGAAAAGAAGTTGGTAGGAATCTGAGGTGAGATCATTGACACGCAGAGAGCTTATTGAGTATTTAGATGCTGCACAGGATTTAACATTTTCTTATAAAGGACATTGGTATTTCATTGGTGAAGTGTTTGACTCCAAAACAGGAGTTTACAATGATCCTACCGAATATACTTGTGGACGTGCAGATACTGATGATGACTACCGATATTCTTCTATTGATGAGGCATTGGCAAACTTTAAGATTATGGGCAGGCCTTTTAAAGATATTTTGCCAGATATAGATTGGTAAGCAAAAGCACTTGCGAGTTGCAGGTGCTTTTTTGATACCCTAGAATGTAGGTGATGCGATGAAATATATTTCTCAAGAGGAAGCCGATGCGGCCATTTATGACAAAATCATGGAGGTCAAAGGGGATTATAACGGTATGGTAGAGGAATCGCCTATCATCAACGATACAAAGCTCCGAATGTACGTGGAGAAGTTTGTAGTGGATGTGATGGATTACTGCCACCGAGAGGATTTCCCTGATAGCCTGATTTATACGGCGGTGGAGCTTATTACTAAGTGGATGGATGCGGAGACTTCAGGAGAAAAAGCACCGCTGAAATCTTTGAAGCAGAATGATACGGAATTTACCTTTGCGGTATCTGATGTATCTTCTACTGGGAATCCCCATGAAGCAGACTTTGAGAGCTTGAAACCAAAGCTGAACCGTTTCCGCAAGGTGGGAGGTAGGCAGCCATGGAATTCGTAAGAATGAAGCGGTTGCTGAAACAGTTTATGTACAATGACCGCATGACTGTGTCCAGACAAGTCGCTTCTTTGGATGCAGAGGGAGCTGACGACTATAGGATTGATGAAATCTATCACGAGATTCCCTGTCATTTTGGCATCTACGAAATCAGCTTGACCGGGAAACAGTCCGATCGGGGCGATGTGTTGACACAAAAGCTCCGCATTGATTGTGACCCCCAGTATGATATACGGCCTAATGACATTCTGGCCATTCAGACGGTAGCGGAGCAGCAGTTTCTGCTTCGTGCCGGTAAGGCTTTGAACTATCCTACTCACAAGGAAATTAACGCAGAACGGGAAGGGGAGGAGGCCTGATGGGCGAAGAAATCACCGGCTTCGACCAGCTGGATGCCAAGTTGCAAAGTATTTTGGATCAATCACTGGCTAAGAGAAACAAGTTCGTCGCGCAGCAGGCGGAGCTTCTGAACGGTCGTGTCAAGGACAACACACCGGTGGATACCGGTACGCTTCGAAACGGCTGGCATAGGAGCCGCGCCGTCAAGGGGGCTGCTACAGTTTACAACAATACGCATTATGCGGGGCATGTAGAATTCGGGCACCGCATACGAAAGCGCGGAGGCGGGTGGGCGAAGGATAGGAAGGGCCGCACGCGGTTCGTTCCCGGTGCGAAGATGCTTCATGAAGGATTGGCGGAAACGGAAAGGCAATTCAAGGCGGATGCAGAAACCATCATGGAGGATTTGCTCTCATGATTACCTATAGAAGTCTCAAGAAAACGCTTACGGCGTTACTAAAAAACAAATTTCCAGATTGTAAGGTGCACTTTGACAACGTTGAAAAGTCGGATGCGCCTTATTTTTATGTCGAAATGCAGCCCTACACATCAACGGTGGATGGGGAAGGCGTATATCATGACCGCAATATCGAGATTGACATCCAGTATATTCCTGATGAGGACTTATTCGGACGGATTGATCGGATGAAGATTTATGATATTGGTCAGATTCTCGATTTGGCGATTCGCCCTGTCTTTTATGTAGAAGATAGAGCCATCACCATTCCGGAAGCCGAAACCACTGTCCATGATGAAGTGCTGCATTATATTTTCCGGTTACAGTTCACGGACGCTGACATGAGTCAGAAAGAATTTGAACTGATGGAAGAGCTGACGCTCAATTTAAGGAAGGAGTAACAATATGGCAAATGAAGCTGAAGTTTTTGGCCTGCCACAGGTACTGATTGATTTTAAAACCAAGGGAACTACGGCTATCAAGCGCAGCGCTCGAGGCATTGTGGCGATGATCCTCAAAAATGAGGAAACTGATGTCAGCAAGTACTACAAAATCAATGATGTTTCTGACATCCCAGATGAAGGACTGACCGCGGAAAACGTAGATCTGATTAAAAAGTGCTTGCTGGGGACACCGCTTCGCATTTTGGTATATACCCTGCCAAAAGCAGACATCTCTGAACCAACTCAGACACTGGCCGGTACCCTTGCAAAACTGGAAAGCGTAAAATGGAATTATCTCTGCTATCCGAACAGTACTGAACAGGAGCAGCAGGATATCGTTTCTTGGATCAAGTCTGAACGCGGAAACAAGAGAAAGACTTTCAAGGCTGTGGTAGCTAATCAGGCAGCGGACCATGAAGGCATCATCAATTTCTGTACCGGCGGCATCAAGGTAAAGACTGATACCGATTCCAAGGGAAATCCGGTGTATACCACCTACACTGCTCTCCAGTACACCGCTCGTATCACCGGTATTTTGGCCGGCCTTGCGCTTGACCGTTCTGCTACCTATTTCAAGCTGACCGAAATCGAAGAGGTAGAACAGTATGAAGATATCGATTCTCTTATTGATAAAGGCCAGCTGCTTCTCTTTGATGAACAGGATGGGGATGGAGTCAAGATTGCCCGAGCATGCAATTCTCTGACTACCTTCACCACTGATAAAGGCGAAGATTTCCGATACATCAAGATTATGGAAGCACTCGATATGATTACCGATGATATCCGTGATACGTTCAAGAAGTACTATGTGGGCAAAGTCATTAATGGCTATGACCATAAAATGCTCTTCATCACCGCTATTCTGGTATACTTCGATGAAATCAAAGGCAATGTTCTTGACCGTGACGGCAATAACACGGTAGATATCGATGAACAGTATCAGGCGAATTATGCTAAGCTCCACGGGGAAGATACATCCACCATGACGGCTATGCAGATTCGTCAGTACAATACAGGTACTAATGTGGTACTGGCTGGCAGTGTGAAGCCAGTCAACGCCATGGAAGATCTGAACATTGTATTTATTATGTAATGTAGGAGGCATGAATAATGACTAGAGCTGCAGAAGATGTGAAATACAGAGGTCGTCGTCGCTGGAATGGTTCCCACGGAAAAGTATGGTGGGATGGTGAACTTCTCTTTGAAATTGAATCCTTTGAATGTAAGGTAACGGCAGACCGCGAGGACGTGCTGATCGGCAATTCCAAAGACTCCAAAATCGTATCCCTCACCGGTTCGGGTACGCTGACAATCAAGTCTGTCATTAACCGCAACATTAACGCCTATCTGGAGGAGTGGAAAAATGGCCATGATCCGAGAGCTACGCTTGTGGGTCTGCTGGATGATCCGGATGCCGTAGATGGACAGAAGGAACGCGTGTCCATTGATAATGTATTCTTTAATGAGCTTGCTCTGATGAATTTCAAGAAGGGTGAAGTGGTCGAGAAGGAATTTCCCTTTGGATTCACTCCTGAGGATGCGAAATTTATTGAAACAGTAGAATAGCGAGGTATGAGAATGGCTGTAAGTATCGAAGAACTGATCGAAATGAAAGAAGCCGTAGCAGCGGCGAAGAAAGAAAAGTATGACATGGAAACATCCATCGGCGTCATCACGGTAAAGAAACCGACGGCAGCGATGGTGCTCGAATCCAAAGCTACGGAGGGGGATGGAGATGCGTATCTCGTGCTGAACTGCGTAGTATCCCCGAATCTGAAGGATGCCAAGCTGCAGGAGGCCTATGGGTGCGTGGAACCGACGGATATTGTGCGTAAACTGTTTGATGCAGGCGAAATGACTCGGATCGCCGTGGCTATTCTTGATTGTGCAGGTTATAACAAAAACATCGTGCGAAAGGTTCACGACGACGCAAAAAACTGATTGAAGGGAACTGGGAGGCTGCTACGGCGGCCTTTTTAGTTTCCCATGGTCATTCTCTCTCTTATTTCTTCTCACTGTCGCCGGTCGAGAAGATCTTCTGCCATGCGGCTATGGAGGCAGAGGATGAGAGGGCGGCTAAACTGGTCGCAGTAGGCATGACAAGGCAGGTGATAGGATGAGCCAGTATGTATTGAGCGCTACGCTCGAGATGCGGGATAAGATGACGGCTGCCATCAAGACCGCGAAGAAAAACGTCTCCGGGTTTAAAACTTCTGTAGTGGGTTCGCTGTCGGCGGTCGACCGGCTGACGACGGCCAATGGCAGACTGGCGGCATCTGCTGTCAAGTCTGCGGCTGAAATCAAGAAGACCGCCAGCGCACTTTCTGGGATCAAGGGAAATCATCGGGCGGCAGTATCCGTGACGGATAAGGCAACGCCTGCGATTACCCGGATCAGGAACCAGATGAACAGCATCCGCTCGAAAGAGGTAGCTATTAACCTGGTGCAGAAGGGCGGCAAGCTGAAAAACAGTCTTGATGGGCTTGCTTCTGGCATGCTTATGAATACTTCGCTGCAGATGCTTGGCGGTGCGGGAGTCGGCTTTGGTATTTATAATACTGTGAAAAGCTACATGGACTTCGAGCAGACCATGTCCGGCGTCAAGGCGATTTCCGGTGCTACAGACGAAGAATTTCAGAAGCTCACGGCGTCCGCTTTGGAGATGGGGGCGAAAACGAAATTCACCACGACGGAGGCGGCGCAGGCGCTCACTTATATGGGCATGGCGGGCTGGAAGACTGAGGAAATGATCGGCGGTCTTCCTGGCATCATGAATCTGGCTGCCGCCTCTGGCGAAGACCTGGCTTCGGTATCAGACATCGTAACGGACGCTATGACGTCTTTTAAAATGGGGGCTGATGAAGCGGGGGAATTCGCTGACGTGCTCGCTGCAGCGGCTGCCAATTCTAATACCAATGTCGGAAAGATGGGTTACACATTCAAGTATGTAGCGCCGCTTGCGGGGGCTCTTGGCTATAACATTCAGGACACGGCGCTCGCTATTGGCGCAATGGCAGACAGCGGCGTCAAAGGGGAGCAGGCCGGCACGTCGCTTCGTGCATTGATGACCCGCCTGGTATCGCCGACAAAAGACGTGAAAGAAGCGATGGCGACACTGAGCCAGCACATCGACGGCGGGTTCTCTGCTATCGACACGACAACGGGGAAGATGAAACCGCTCCGGAAGATTCTGCTGGATTTGCGAAAAGGGTTCAAAGGCCTCGACGAAGCCACGCAGGGCAAAGTTGCCTCTGATCTTGCCGGACAGGAAGCCATGTCCGGTTTACTGGCTATCGTCAACGAATCGGATGACAAGTTCGAACGGCTGACGAAAGCCATCGACGGTTCACGCGGTGCCGCGGATAAGATGGCAAAGACTCGCCTGGACAATTTGGCGGGCGATCTGACCTATCTTTCCAGCGCATGGGACGGGCTGACGAAAAACCTGCTGAGTGGCCACGTATCTAGCGGCCTTCGCGATTTGGCGCAGGAGGGTACGAAGCTCTTAAATCGGTTCAATGAAAATATCAAGGACGGGCTGGATTTTGGTGACGTATTTGATATAGTCGGGACGCTCGTCGTCGATCTGAAGAACAAGTTCCTGCAGCTTGATGGCGTAGGCTCCGTTCTAGCCGGCGGAGCGCTGGCCGGGGCGCTCTATAAGATCGCAAAGTTGACGAAGAACGGCGTCGATGCTGTCTCCAGTGTGCTGCATCCTAAGACTGGCGGCATTGCCGGTGGCAGGAACGGTGCATTAAATGACATGGTGGTGTCTGCCAACACAGTTATCGTCAATGGTGCGGTAAGCTCTGGCGGCACAGGCGTCGGCGGAGCTGGCTCTATCCCCGGTACAAAAGCGGATGGGAAGATGGATGCAGGGAAAGCCGCCCGGTACGGAAAAATCTTCGGACGCGTCATGATGGGCGCTGCTCTTGCCACTTCTGCTTACGAGGTCTACCGTGCAGCGCCGGAAGAACGTGGTGCTGCAGCCCTAAAGGCGGGCGGCTCACTTGCCGGCATGTATGCCGGTTCCAAAGCTGGTGCGCTGGCCGGCGGGGCCATCGGAGGTGCTTTCGGCGGCATAGGTGCTGTTCCTGGCGCAATGATAGGCTCGATTATTGGTGGACTGGGTGGCAGCGTTTTCGGCAACTATATCGGGAACGGTCTTGCTAATGGCACTTTTGGTGCAGGCCGTCTGCAGTCTATGAAAGAAGCGGCCATGTATCGGGACAATGCGTCTCGCGGTATGACCTACGAGGACTATGACGACATCACTAAAACCATGGAGCAGGCAACGGAAGAACGCTCGAAGGTGATCGGAGACTTGTGGAATAACGTCTGGGAAGGACTCAAGGCGCACGGACAGGAAGCCGTCGAGTCCATCAAAGGACAGTGGAGCGATGCAGCGGGCTGGTATGACGCTTCCGTCTGGGATCCTATTGACGCCAGCGCAGGGACTACGGGAGCTGACATCGGATCCGCGTTTACGGATGCGTGGAGCACAGTGCAGGGTGCATGGAGCGGCGCAGCAGCATGGTTTAAAGCAAACGTCATGGCACCGATTTCCTCTAAAATTTCGCAGATTTCTGCCAGTGCTATGAGTCATTACTCTTTTGGAAGCGATGGCACTGTGCGTGTCGGTGACAGCGTGCCGATGGACGCCGTAGGGGATATGCATTTCTCTGGCGGTTTGGCGCAAATCAATGAACACGGTGGCGAACTCATCGACCTGCCGCAGGGCAGCCGGATCTATCCGGCGGGGAAAACAGCACAGATCATTTCTCGTGAAGTACAGAATTCGACCGCATCTGGGAACACTGTCATGGTTACGGGAAATACGTTCGTTGTGCGAAACGAAGCCGATATGGACAAAATCGCTTATACCATCATGAGAGCCCTCGAACAGGGCTATGCAAACTACGGAGGTGCGTAATGAAGGCATGGGGAGCACTTGGTACCGCGTTAAATATCGCCTCCGCAATCTTAGGTGGAGGCAGCTCGAAGCGGCAGATCATTCTTTCTTGTGAAACAGAAAAAGTCACGCTGCCTGTTACGCCGCGTGTATACGAGGTATCTACCGGGCAGGGGAATAAGGTTGTCAACGTCGAGCAGGTAGGCGAAGCACTCGTCTTTGGGCTGCCTCAGGCGCAACGGATTTCTTTCCAGTGTTTTTTTCCAGCTTCGGTACATGACTACCCCTTTGTAGTTGGGGATGCACTCGAACCGTCTTTTTTCGTCGAAAAACTAAGGAAGTGGAAGGAAAGCAGAAAGCCTGTCAGAATCATTATCACTGATTCGCCGGTCAACCTTATGACCGGTATCATGAAATTCGATTACAAAGAACAGGATGGAAGTCGGGATATTTACTACGCTTTGACTCTCACCGAGTACAAGGATCTGAATACGCCACTTGCCAACAACAATAAGCAGGTAGATAAGACCACGGGCTTGAAAGACAGACCATCGCCAGACAAAAAAGCAGATTTAGCAGCTAAACTGAAAAAGGCGAAGGATGTGGTGGACGTGGCCAAGAAATGCTACGGGCAGGCCAACAAATGGCGTCGTATTGCCCAAAGCAATGATCTGAAAGATTTGGCTATCAATAACGCGGATAAGATTGGCAGGTTGATCATCAAATGATTGTCAAACACGAATACATAACGACTGATAGTGATGGGAAAAAGACTCAGCATGTAGATGACATCACGCAGCTAATCAGTCGCATCGAGTGGTCCGGGTCCCGTTTGCAGGCAGCCCGCCGGCTGGTATTTGATGTAGTGCAGGACTATCGAGATCCTAACCTACCTAATCATCCATTGGATAATGGCGATACGGTATATGGGTACGATGAGGACGGCACGCTTCGATTCCATGGGCATATATTTCATCTGGAGCGGGACGTGCAGGCGTCCAAAGTCTCTGTCACTGCCTATGACAATTTGTTCATCCTAAATAAAAGCAAAACTACACGTAAATTTACAGACATGACTCCTGAAAGTATCACAGAGTCGGTTTGTAATGAACTGGGAATCGAAACGGGCAATATCCTTGCTACAGGGACGCCCGTTTCTTTCATTGCTGTCAGGAAATCTGGCTATCAGATTATTCTCATGGCATATACCGAGGCGGCGAAGCAAACCAAGAAGAAATATGCCCTGCTGATGAATGGCAGTAAGCTGGATGTAGTCGAAAAGGGAACTCTCATCGAGGACTACGAAGCCAATGGGTATACCAATGTATTGAATGAACGGTTTGCCGAAAGCATTGAAAACATGGTGAATCAGGTCGTGATCACTGATGCAGAGGGGAATGCCACCGGCTATCAATCCGAAGATGACCAAATCAAAAAATATGGCTTGATACAGGATGTATATAAGACTAATCCAAAAGCCAATGCGCAGCAGGAAATCGAATCGTTGCTAAAAGGCCCTGATAGAACCGGCACCTTAGATATGCTGGGCGATTATCGGGTGGTAGCCCCCTATTCCATTGCCGTGCAGGAGCAATATTTCAAAGGCCAGTTTTGGATCAAGAGTGATAGCCATATCTTTGAGAATGGTATGCACACCATGAAACTGGAACTGGAATTTGAAAACATTATGACCAAAGAGGAGGCGGGAGCCAATGGCGGATAAAATTCCAACTATCGAGCAGTCGGCCAATCGCATGATCGGGTTGATGCACCAGGCAGGGAAAGACGAGCAGGTGCAAATGGCTCAGATGGGTATCGTGCGATCGCCGCCTCCCGATATCGCTATTGATGTCAACACTATCCAGCTCCACAAGGAAGATGTTTATATCTCCAGATACCTCATGCCCGGTTATACCAGGCACATGGTAGGCGAGACGTCCTATCGTGGCGGTGGTGGCGGTTATGCGGAATACGCCAGCCACAATCATCCTATTGATAACGATGAGACATGGACGGATACGCTAAAGCAGGGAACTATCGTCCTAGTGATACCTTTGGAAGGTTCAAAGAATCTAGAAGGAAATCAGCTATATTGGATAGCAGATAGCGGGGTGAAACTATGAGTGAAGCGTTTCCTTTTGTCGGTGCCAGCGAGGCTTTGATTCAGGCTTCCTCTGATACGCAGGATCTACCGTTATTTAAAGAATTCGCATGGGATTTTGAAAAGAATTGTTTTCTGTATGACAAATCGGGGAAGCATATCCTGCTAGAAGGCACCGAGGCTATCAAGATATGGGTATATAAAGCATTGGCCACAGAACGCTATACATACCTTGCTTATTCGTGGCAGTACGGTATTGAAATCAAGCCATTTATAGGATTGGTGATGGGAGTACAGGAACGAATCAGCGAGCTGAAACGAATGATTACGGAATGCCTTATGGTAAATCCCTACATTCTATCCATCAATGATATTTCATTTTCACAGGAAGGGCGAAAGGCGACAGTAACGATTGACCTGACAACGGTCTATGGGGAGGTGAGTGCGTAATGTATGTAGCTAGAGATCAGAACGGAATCCTGCAGGAATTACAAAGACAAAGCGGGATTGAAGCGTCGAAAATCGAAGGAACCTTTGAAAATGATGTGTTGGCGTCCAATAGCTTTGAGTTTGCGAAGAGCGAAGTTGAAATTGAGCAGCTCTATAAGGCTGCCTTTGCGGATACATCATGGGGTGAATACTTGACACTTCGCGCCGCGGAGTTCGGCATTGATAGGAAGCCGGCCGTTAAAGCCATTGGGGCCCTGACTATCACCGGGACCAAAGGTATCATCGTCCCGCAGGGCTCCGTATTTTCAACCGACAATAATGTATATTTTACGACTGATGCAGCATGTACCATCGCTGATAACGGGACCGTGGATGTAAAAATCACGGCGCAGATCGCTGGCACTTCGGGTAATGTGGGGGCCAACACCATCGACAAGATCCCTATGAGTATTCCCGGGGTGTCGAAAGTCATCAATAAGGATGCTACCCACGATGGGTTTGAAGAGGAAACAGACGAATCTCTCTTGAAACGGTACTTGGTACATGTCAGAACGCCTGCCACGTCGGGAAATGTGATGCATTATAAGGAATGGGCTCTCTCCGTAGCTGGTGTGGGGGATGTGAAAGTCATTCCCCTATGGAACGGCAATGGCACGGTCAAGGTGCTTGTTACCGACGTCAATAAAAATGCAGCCAGTCAGGAACTGCAGAAAAAGGTGGCTGATTATATCGAGACGGTACGGCCCATCGGTGCCACTGTGACCGTAACGGCGCCGGCATATCTCAATATCAACGTGACGGCTAACGTAAAGGTCAATCAGGAATATTTACAGGATTATGCGTCTGTGCTGAAAAATACACTGGATGCGTACTTGGTAGATAGTGGATTTGATAGTGATTATGTATCCATTGCCCAAGTCGGCAAGGTACTGCTTAATAGTGGTGCTATTTCAGACTATGACTCACTAAAAATCAATGGTGGTATCAGTAATGTAAGAATTCCATCAGGATACCTGCCTAGAGCCGGCACTATGGGGGTGACTAGGGTTGACTAGACTACTAAGGTCATCTGACAAAATAGATATCACGCAGTACTTGCCGCCTTTTCTAAAAAAAGATCCTCATTTCCGTGCAGTATGTGAGGCGTGTTCATGGGAGCATGAAAACATCCGTAATGCTATTCTCGATGCGCTGAATCAGTTTTTCGTCGAGAAAGCGACTTGGGGACTATCCATGTGGGAACGAGTGCTGGACCTGCACCCTAGCCCGGAAGATACTTATGAACAACGGCGCAAAAAAGTGCTGGTTAAGCTGCAAGGTACGCAAACCAGCACGGTATCTTTTTTGGGGAAAGTGGTGAATGCCTACGGATATGGATACATCGAGGAACATAACGACAAGTACTATTTCAATATCTACACTACATCCACAAATACAGAGGATTTGAAACAGATGCAGAATACAATCATCTATTACAAGCCGGCACATTTGGGACTCAATGTGTATCTAGGCTTTTCATGGAATGGAAAAATCCAATTTGATGGGAAATATACCTATGGTTCGTCCATTACTAAATGGGAGGAATAGACATGGCAAAATATCTTGATAAATGGAAAACTGATTTTCCCGCTTCGGCGGGGAATGTGACAAGACCAACAGACGGAATCGATGATACTCTTGACTTCAATTCCGACGGATTTCCGCAGCGAATCTCATCTGATCCGGTTCATTATAAACTGGAAAACGACATGGCAAGTCAGCTCTTCTCTAACGATGCCCGATTAAAAGAAGCTATTGATGCTAACAAAGCAGCCGGAGATGATACGCTTGCAAATCATAACAAAAGCGCCCAATCCCATGCTAATGGCATTGCGGGAAATGCAGCATCTGCCACTAAGCTGAAAACGGCTAGATACATCAACGTTATTGGAGATTGTCTGACGGGCAAGGCTGCTTCTTTTGATGGAAGTGATAATGCTGATATCGAAGTTGATTTAACTACTGCACTAAAAGCATTAGGCGGACTCAGTCCATCAGTTGATAAATTACCTTACTTCACAGGAGCGAACGCAGCATCTCTTGCCAGTCTGTCAAAATTCATGCGCGACGTACTTGGTAAAGCGACGGCAGCAGAAGTGCGTACGGCTATTGGGGCTATCAATGAGCCTGGTGTTGGGGTTATTGCAGGCGATGTGTCAAACGCTAATGCATGGTGGGTGAAGCTTAGCGGCGCGGTGCCGCTAATTATACAGGGTGGAATGCACAACAATGGAAAGAACTGGGAGAACGATGGGGCCACGCCTGCTTACACTGTCAGCTACCCTATTGCATTCCCTAATGCATGCTTTACGATTACAGGCAGCCCAGAACGCAACAAGAATGATAGGTATGCGTACCGAACCGGTCACCACATTGTCTGGAAAAATGAATCACAATTTCGCTATGCGATCGGTACAGAGCAGCAAGGTCAATACTTCGAGTGGGTAGCTATCGGCCGTTAAGCAATGCCAATAACCAACCAATTGTAAGGAAATCCTTTGGGGTTTGATGCATCTGTATTGCTGATATTTACCTTCGAATCTTGCGTATACCAGTTATAAGCCCAGACGCCGCTATTGAGCGAAAACGCAACTGTCAAAACCCTAGACAGGGCAAGCGGATATGTGAAACCGGAACCACCAATTCCACCCTGTCTATATGCCAATAGCGATGTACATACTATTCCAGCTGTCTTTAGTGAAATCTGTCGCTGTTATTTTCCCGAGGTTTCCGTAATGGTCACTCCTGTTACCGCCATAAATCTGTCCTAAAGTGACGGCTCCGCAAAATTTTGGGAATGCAACTGGGAAGCCAATTTTGGTGCTAGTCCCGCAGTTTCCACCCTGTATATTTTCAGTCTCCGTCGCGTATTTTCTAATCTCAGCCGCCCCGCATTGCTCTGTACAGAAAGAGCGAAAACTGGCTAAATCGTGGGCTTTCTATGGGACAAATCAGTATCACGGATCATTCGATATCCGCGATACTTTTTTGTTGCAATAGGTAGCCGTTAGTAACAGGTTGGTATCAGATTTTCTCGATGGTTTTCCGCAGCTGGCGCAAGTTTTTATGGGTATAGACGCCGTTCGTCACATCATTGCGTGCATGCCCGAGAATCATTTTCTTGGCGTTGTCATTCACCTCGGCGTCATCAAGCCACGTGGCGCAGGTGTGGCGGGTGTCGTGGAGCTTATGCTTTTCGCCGTGCACCAATTCCATAACATGGGTGAAAAGGCGGGCTAGACGGCTATATGTATAGGGCATGCCGCTATCGTCGGTTATCAGATGGGAACCATTGCAGGATAGGCGCACTTCTACAAAAGGCCATATGCGGCTATGGATAGGTATGATACGCACGCCTGCCGCGGTTTTTGATTTCCGTATGCGGATGTATTTCTGCCGACGGTTTACATCGGATTTCAGCAGGGCGCGGAGCTCGCCGTTTCTCAGGCCGGTGTAGATCAGTATGAGGATGATATCGATGCCGGGAACGTCTGTCATCTTCCATAGGGCATTGACTTTGCGGCGGCTGATAGCGTGATGTGGGTTCACAGGGCGGTTCTTTCCTATACGTAGCAGGCCGGTATAGTCATTGCTTGTGTAGTCCATCTGCCTTGCATATGCCCAGAGCAGTGATAGGAGATTGCGTACTTTCTTTTTGCTTGCATAAGATAAGCCACCCATGGCGTCCAGGGCGGCTTGCATGTGCTTGTATTTGATTTCCTTGATTGGCATGCCATAGAGGGGATAGAGATGACCATAGGCTGATTGATAGCTTCGCACGGTGCTTTCAGAAACGTAGGGGGCGGTGCGCTGGCAGCCATTCGGCGTACAATTCTTCAAGTGTGATTTCAGAAAGACGGGTGCGGCCATGCATATTCCAGTATTCAACCTGATAGGCGAGTGCGTCCATTTTGGTAGGAAAGTAGCCCTTCACTATCTGTTTTCCGTGGTCTGTTACAACAAAGGCGAACGGATTCCTCCGTGATCCGCTTAAATGTTTGACACAGCCATAACCGTTTGGATTTTTCATAGTGTTTCCTTTCAAGGAGGGTAAAAATGAGTGAATCAATTTCTATCACGAACCCTGCTCTCACGTATGTTTCCATTTACGAGGAGAGCGGGGAACGTGTCACATCCTACGTCACCGGTGTGCATGGGGAGACGGTAGAGGAGCTGGAAGAGCTGGCAAATAACCAGTATCCAACCTTTACGCATGTAGTGCAGGATGCTTTGACCTATAATAACGCCTTACAGCATGATCTGCTTTACAAGAACGGGGAGTACGTGCCGCGGCCCGAACCAACAGAGGACGAGAAGCGCGAGGCAGCACTCGCATCTCTTGATGCGGAATACTCAACAAAAATCAGCGATATCGAAACAGAAATGGCGAAAGCAAAAGCCGTAGAAGATGAGGACTACTACAATGACCTCAAAGCTGAAAGAGAAGAACTGGTTGCAGAATACACAGAAAAGAGAGGAGCGATTTAAATGGAAAGATGTTTCCTTTGCCATCGCAAGATGGATAATAAGACTGGACTTTGCACTAATGCGAAATGTATCAGATCGAAGCCGCTGACACCCAAAGATGAAACGGAAGAAAAGAAAGATGCGGAGGATAAAACATGACTGAAATCTTCATTCAAATTTACAATTCCGCCGATCGTGCGATTTGCAGTATCCCGGATGGCTGGCCCTACAAAATTCTTATGGGGATCTTACTCATCGCCATGTCGAAGCACATCATGCTTTTTACCGCATTCGCCGTGTTGGTGGCTCTTGACTTGTTCGCCAAATTTATCGCCCTGTCTTATCACTGGCTGATTGAGAACAACGTGGAAAAGCCCTCGCTGGTTGATTCCATCCGAGGCATTCCAGCGGCACATCGGGCTCGTATCATCAATAGCCATGAAATGAAGACGCAGTTTGCAGGGAAAATCTTTGCTTATATGTTTTTGGTGATTGCTGGCGGTCTAGCCGATATCCTTGTGGGTCATGTCAATTTTGCACAGATCGTGATTGCCTACCTGGCATCCACTGAGCTCCTCAGCATCGTGGAAAACCTGGACGATGCTGGCGTGTCTATGGTCCATAATTTAGCTGCAGTAATTAAAAAGAGGAGTCCAACATGAAATTAAAAGAATGGGTTGTTATTTACGTGGCAGCCTTTTTGTTTACCGTAGGGGATTGGATAAAGGGACGTTGGAAAAAGGAGGATAACGAATGCTGGTAACTGATTTAAGTGACTGGAATGATCACATTAACTGGTCTCATCTCATCGCCGCAGGAGTCGGTGGTGCGATTGTGAAGATTTCCGAGGGCAGAAGCCTGACTCAACTGCACGGAAAACATATCGCCGGTGCGGAGGCTAGGGGATTGCCGTGGGGCGCCTATTGCTACACGCACGCACAAACTACCGAGCGAGCAAGAGAAGAAGCAAATCGAGTGATCGAGGCGTTGAATGCATTGGGGTACGGTACACCGCCGTTAGGGATTTGGTTTGATGCGGAAGCCCCTGAGGTCATTGGACAGGGTAGAGATGATGTGACGGCTATCTGCAGTGCTTTTATTTCAGAATGCAATGCAGCGGGTTATTCTGCCGGAATCTATGCAAGTCTGTCTACTATCACAGACTGCCTGAATCTTGATGATCTAGCTGATTATGTACCCGTATGGATTGCCCAATATGCCGGTGCATGTGATTTCCATGATTATTTCCCGAGCAGAATCCTTGCTGGTTGGCAATATACTGATTCTTTTGAAATTGATGGGCGGAAATATGATTTAAGTGAATGGTACTGATGAGGTGATATTGTGCTGAAAGTGGTCAACAATGGAATTAGTCTGACAAGAGGAGATACTGCTACTTTCAGACTGCAAATTAAAAATCAAGACGGTACTGACTACGAAATCACTCCGGATGATCAGGTGCTTTTTACAGTAAAAAGATCCCCAAACGATGAGGAAATCGTTATCCAAAAAGCGGCTGCTAATAATTGCATCACCATTGTTCCTAGAGAGACAGATAATCTGGCGTATGGCACATACTACTATGATGTCGAA
Source organism: Dialister sp. i34-0019-2H8 (assembly GCF_042846925.1). Lineage (NCBI taxonomy): Bacteria > Bacillati > Bacillota > Negativicutes > Veillonellales > Veillonellaceae > Dialister > Dialister sp. i34-0019-2H8. Next base: position 1,552,731 of record NZ_BAABYQ010000001.1, on the reverse strand, counting down.
TTGCGCCGGCCTGATGGATTTGTTGCGACTGTGATTCCACCACACATGCTGAAACTAACAGAAGAGGTGACTTTCTGATGAGTGATAACGAAACGCTTACGGGAGTCCTGTCTGCCGTAGGAGTTTTAACTGGTGTGTTGACTCCGGCTGATACTGGCGATTTCGTGGCAGATTATGCAACCGATGCGGAATGCGTGGCTGTCATTGATGATATTTTTGATAATCTACTAAAAGGAGAATAATATGGCTACTACTGATAAAATTCTGAGAAAATCCAATTTTGCTGCCGCTATGACCGCTTTGATTGCAAAGCTGAATAGCCTTTTTGTCAGGAAGGAAACTGGGAAAGGCCTTTCTACCAATGATTATACTGCCGCAGAAAAAGCAAAGCTCGCAGGCGTAGCAGCAGGAGCGAATAACTACGTCCTTCCAGCACCGACAGCAAGCACCATCGGTGGCGTCAAGGCGGGCAATAATGTGACTATTTCCGAAGACGGTACGATTTCCGCTATTCAGGGGCAATTGGACCTGTCTCTCTACGCAAAGAGCGCCGATATAGATCGTACTTATGCGAAAAAAGCAGACATCACAACCGTTTACAAGTACCGCGGGAGCGTGAACACCTATGCGGAGCTCCCCGTTAACGGGAAGGCTGTAGGCGATGTATACAACGTTGTGGCGGCTGATGCTTCTAACGGAATCAAAGCCGGGGATAACGTAGTTTGGAATGGCAACGCATGGGATAATCTCTCCGGCGTGGTCGACTTATCTGCCTACATGAAAATCAATGACTTTCCGTTGGCGACTGATGATGAGATTACCGCTATTGTTAATGAAACGATTATATAAGTGAGGTGCTAGCATGAGCACTTACAAGGACTCGCTGCTGGGGGCTATTCGAAAGCTATGTACGCAGCTGAACGGGAAATTTGCCAAGAAATCCGATGTACCGACTAAGGTATCACAATTATCGAATGACAGCGGATATCTGACGCAGCATCAGTCTTTGGATGGCTATGTTAAAACATCCGGACAAAACGTGTGGGGAGCGCAGCAGACGTTTAATTTGGCAACTCTTGGATATGAGCAGTATACTACGCCTAACCGCAGTACATCATCCGTCAGCCCATCTACGTCAGCAGCATACTATCATGCAACAGGAGCGTTTACTCTTAACCTTGCGACGTTATCAGCACTGTTGGGCAGTAATCAGTCAACAGTGTTTACGGCATACATCACTGCTGGTGGTGATTATGCGCTGTCCATCACCAACGGCGGAACGATTAAATACATCGGTACTGCTTCCGACCTAGCAATAACGAGTGCTGGCTTGCTACTTAACATCCTTATGACTAAGGATGGCAACGGGAGCCTGACCAGCATCGTGCAGGCTAATAAGCTGACATGAGGTGATAACCATGGGACTTAACAGGATGATGTTTATCAAAAAATCTGCTGGAAGCGGCGGGGATACCGGGGATAATGCCTTTATCATGACTATGGGAACTAAAAGTGGTCAATATGGATATAATGCCAACAGCGGTTACTATGGTGAAGTTACAGGCAATGTTACACACGAAGGAAGAGCTGTTACTCTTGTTATACTCTCTTATTATGGTGGATGGATTGATGTAGCCTTTAAGGGGGATGGTGTTACGAGCGGTAGTCGCAATATCAGCCTTAACATCACACCGCTTGAAACGGGTGTAACTGTTAATTTGACAGTAGGCAAAATGTCATATCAAGGTGACTTAGTAGGATTTTATACCTTTTTGCAACGTGTGCCGTCAAATATATCAAGCATGTTTACCGCCGCTAATGTGGGTAAAAAATATAAAGTCGAAATTGTGTTTAACTAAGGAGGCAAGCAGTGAAAACATACACATACAAGGACAATATCTATAACAACCTCTATGATTTGGCAGAGGCCATGGGACAGGATGGCACATTTATCCCACTCAGCATATCGGATGCTGATTTGGGATGTTTAGGTGTTGCTATCGGTGAGGCTGAGGAGCCGATTGAAAATATCCGCACCCGCAAAATTTTTGAACTGAAGCGCCAACGCGATGATGCGGAGGTTGAGCCGATTGCGTATGGCGGGCACCTCTACGATTACGACAGTAAAGCTCGCGACCGCATCGCAGCAGCAATAATCGCGTTGGCGCTTCAGGGAGAAGGCGCAAGCATCAGCTGGACCACGGCAGACAATGATGATGCGGTGGTTACGGTTCAGGACCTGCGCGCTATTGTAGCAGCGGTCGCCGTACGCTCCAATCTCCTGCATATTGCATACCGCACGGCAAAGGCGCAGGTCGAAGCTGCACAAAGTAAAGGCGAAATCGACGCTGTTTATTTAGATTAAGAGTGTGGGAAGGATAAAATAAAGGAGGGCATAATGTGGACTGCAAAAAGATTATGTATCTGCTTGCTGGCGTGCTCCTTGTGGCTAGCGGCTGGATCTATTTCGCGGGCCGAGGGGATGTATCAGATATCCAGCAGCGAGTTGACGCAATTAAAAACGAACTTACAAACGCTGAAAGCTCACAGTCAAGAACGGCAGAAAGTCTTGACCGAGCAAGCGACCTTGCTGAATCAGCAGAAAGAGACAATCAAGAAGCAGGCCGAGGAATTGAGAAGATTGAGGAAGGAAATCGTAATCTCCAAGACAGTGAACGAAGCGACGCAGAAATCATTAGAGAGAGCAAATCAATCCTTGATCGAGTTAGAGCAAGAGGCAAAAAGGAAAATTAGGGTAAAGACCCGCCAGCGGAATCTCTGGATCGCAATTTCTGGCGGGCTTTTGTGTGCATGGATTAAGAAATAGGATGGCAATAAAAAAAGGACGTCTTGATTTAGCACATTAGCACATTGTTAAATCAAGACGTCTTTTTTTATTTTGCAAGTGGGGAATCGGAGATTTTATGCTATTCTTATATTTAGAGAAAAATAATTCTTTTTGAAGGTAATTGTGTTTGTACCCATGACGGGAAGGACCACCAGACATTCAGCCCGAAGTTATGGATGACTTCGGGCTTTTCTTTTTCTACCTAACTCGCATAAAATTTATCACTTCTACCAATACTTTTACCAAATCAAGAAAATGCCATTCCGCAGCGCATGACGGGATGGCATTTTTTGATGCAGTATGACTGGCTTAATCATCTTCTTCGTTAGAAAAAAGTATTTGCCTGTCATCAAGGTTTGACGGTACAACCAAAGCACGCTCGCCGCCTTCTGCAGCCTGCTCTGTCTAAAGACTACCAAAGGAACGCGTTCAAACGCGCCCTGTGCGATGCGCAAAGGAACATAGATAAATTATCCACGCAGGGACTCAAGGCGGCCTACAATGGCATAATCGACGCTATTTCAAAGGGCAATGAGGAGATGGTAGATAAAGCCATTTACGTGGCCACCCAAGAGAAAGCCCGATACTTTGCGGAACGAATTGCCCGCACTGAGAAAGCGAGAGCCTACATGGATGGGGTCATGTACAAATATGCCAATGATCCCGACTGCATCGCCTTCAAGTGGAAGCTGTCGAGCCGCCATCCATGCGATGACATTTGCGACCTGTACGCCCATGCTGATTTGTGGAGCATGGGGGAAGGCATTTTCCCGAAAGATAAAGTACCATCCCTGCCAGTTCATCCGAATTGTATGTGCCGATTGGTTCCAGTGTTCAAGGGTTCAAGCAGATTGAAGAGTGAGACACCAAAAGACCGAATTCTTGATGGTGGTATGGAATATATCAAGAGCCTTAGCAAGTCACACCGTACTTCATTACTAGGTGAAAATGGAGCGAAGAACGTAGATAAAGGCGGTGATTGGAGAAAGTACATCAAAGGGTTCTTTTCCAAAATAATGACTTGTCGTATTCCTCATGATATAATTCAAGAGAGCAAGATTACGAAGGCATTTAAAGTTGCTGGAGTTAGTTGTGATTTTTCCGCTATACCAAGAGGAATTCGTGTAGCGATGAAGCAAGAAGTCGTAGACGTGCTGCAGGGCAACCCTAAATTTGCTGAATATGTCAAAGCACATGGTTTGAATTTAAAGGCTGAACCTTTAAGGGGAGCGTATGGAGTCACTTCATATTATTTCCGAGGTGGGGAGAGCATTGATATTTCTATAAATGAAAATTCATTCCAAGACAAGGCAGTAATCAAGAAGGCTGTAGATAGACAAGCTAAAAGCAATTTCAAAATGCCAGCTAGTGAAAATGAAGCATTGCATTATACAATGAGCCATGAGCTGGGGCATGCTATTGAAACGGTTGCGGTTTATGGCCGTATTGCAGGTGTAAGTGACTACGATGTGAAGTCTGCATATCTTAAAGAAACAGGAAAGATTAAGAAGGAAATCATTAAGATTGCTAGGACGATTGATTCAAATGTTACAAACAGAACCTACAAAAATTGGCTTTCTGCTTATGGACAGGAAAACCCACGAGAGTTTTTTGCTGAATGTCATGCAAATATGCGTTGTGGGAGCCCTAATGTGTTAGGGAAGGCTTTAGAAGAATGGTTGAGGAGGTGGAATAATGGAGAAAAGACAGATGTGCGGTGACAGAAAGATGCCGTATTTTTTAACTAATCCTAAATGGTATTATCGAGATAAATATGGCGGACTGAGGCTTGCAAAGGACGCACCGCCTGAAGCTAGAAAGAGTTATGAAGAGTTCTTCAAAGACCCAGAACCAGACGAAAATGGTCGCGTCACAGAATATTAAGCATCCGAAAGGGTGCTTTTTTATTGCCTTTCCAAAGGGACGGGAGCCCTGCCGCAGGCGTTAAAGAACGGCCTTTTTTATTGGGATAGAAGCCCAAAGAGTGAAGAACACGGGAGGTTCTTATTATGACATTAGAAGCTGCCAGTCCATCCGAACTGCATGTGCCGGGTGGTTCCCATATTTCATGGATCCATGCGAGTGACAAGCGAAGAACCGAAAGACAAGACGCTTGCGGGGGGGGCTCGCCTACATCATGATCCTTACAGAGATGCAGCGCTGTTCACTTCTCGGCGTGAATGGGGCGGAGGAAGTCCAGAAGGAAGCCAGCTGGAAGCAGTATGTGAGGGGGGGGATTCCGATGAAGTGATGCAATGTCGAATAGCGCAAACGGTACAAGCGTACAAAATCCCTGAATATGGAGATTTGGAAAAATATGGAATGTATAGAGGGCAAATGTTAACGGTTCGCCCTATTTTAAACTCAAAATATGATTTGGCCTTCGCTGACGGAGTTCCTGTAAAACCTAAAATGGTGCATGAAGTCGAGAAGCAGTTAAATGAAAGCATAAACCTCATGGGGATAACGGAGCTAAAGGATTTCCCAAAGGTTATTATTGCAAGCGATAATGAAATGGGACCTGCTGTAGGAACGTTTGACTGTATAAGGAATCAACTGGCTATAAATGTGCACTTGTTAGATTCAAAGTGGGTGAAAGAGCACCTAAGTAGCGATAATAATCGTCTATCAACGTTAATACACGAATTGTATCATTGGAAAGACGCCCAAAAGTATATGGCAAAGCATGGTAAAATAACAGATTTCAACAAATAAATATACTATGTGCTGAGTATGCGGGGATATTTGACAAGCTAATAGCTAAAGGGTATGATGTGGATAGTGTAAGTTCATATGCTACTAAAATATACAAGCTTGGCCGATATGATGAGTTCTTTACGGAATATAGGACGCATGAATTATTGAAAGGAAGGTGAGTGCGATGCCAACAATGAAATTCTCTGAAACGGTGGAAGAGTTGGAAAGAAAGTTAGAGCCATATTTTGCCCAAAGAGGAGGTTTGAAGGCGGATGCGCCGCCAGAAGCAAAGGAACTGTTTGAGGAATATAAAAAGCAGGTAATGGCAGAAGCCTGGCTTGATTAACAAAACAGAATAAAAGCACTTGCGTATGCAGGTGCTTTTTTATTGCTTTTCCAAAGGGACGGGAGCCCTGCCGCAGGCGTTAAAGAACGGCCTTTTTTATTGGGATAGAAGCCCAAAGAGTGAAGAACACGGGAGGTTCTTATTATGACATTAGAAGCTGCCAGTCCATCCGAACTGCATGTGCCGTGTGGTTCCCATATTTCATGGATCCATGCGAGTGACAAGCGAAGAGCCGAAAGACAAGACGCTTGCCGGAGTGAATGGGGCAAAGGAAGTCCAGAAGGGAGCCAGCTGGAAGCAGTATGCGAGGGGGGATTCCGATGAAGTAATGCAATGTCAAATCACTAATGGTATAATGCAGGCAGGAAGACCAGTGAACGAACAAGATAAACTGAAACAATTCCTTTTCATTGCTGAAAAGAAGACCGCCGCGGAGAAGCTCGCTTCCGTAAATCCACATTATCAAGAGGGCAGGGAATGGCAAATCAACAGCCAACGCTGCGTCGGTGCGGAAGCGGTCGAAAATATTGTAGGAGGCGATAAAAATGAGTAACGAGGATCTAGAAAAAATGACCGATGAAGAGTTAGACGAAGCTATCGCTAAGGAATATGGAGAAGATTGGGACCCCGCTAATTTTGAGAAAGGGGACCCGTTAGCAGATGAATTTTTTAGGCGAATAGGCATAGTCGGAGACTAAAAATGAAGTATAATGATTATGGAAATCCCTCGAGGTGGTAAATTCCGTTGCAACCACGCACCTTCACGGTCAAAAGAGATGCAGGAGAGGCGACGCCTGCCGAGGGATATCTAACAATCTAAAGCGCTCTTGCGAGTGCTTTTTTATTGCCTTTCAAATAACGGTATCAAAAAAAGGATGACCAGCCCCCACCAATAAAGGGCGAAGGTTCTAGTCATCCTTTTCTATATATTATAGCATAATTCAAAATGGTAACAAACACGCCTTTCCAAAGGGATAAGTGTCAAGTTTTCCTCGGTAATTCATTTGACTGTCGATAATTACTATCTCCGTGGCTTCGGTTTAATCAGTATTTCTGTATTGCTCTGGCAAGTCTTCCCATGGGGGAAGAAGAAGCTCCATAAATGCCTATACGCCCTTCCAGGCATCCTGGCCTATAGTTTCTCATTCTGCGCTCTGCCTGCACCACGGCTTTGTGCATGGCTCTATCCATCTTTTTGTAGCTCTTCCCATTAGCATGGTACAAGAGGGCTTGCGTAAGCGTCTTATTCTTCCGGGCGGTCAGTACCCAGACCATGCACTCCATTCCTTCGCTGGACCAGCTCCGCCCCTGCCGTTTCATGCGATAGCTGTAGAACCGGTGATTCGTTTCTGCAGTACCCAAGTGGATTTCTGTATGGATGCCGCGCTGGCTCAGGCTTGGGATATAGGGAGCATTTCTTTCCAGATAGCTTTGCAGTTTGTTTACCTCCTCCAAATCCGCCTCTGTTCGGGCGCAGCTCCGGGCAGTGTCCATCCATACGGGAATCCGTTTCATAATATCGTCGGTCTGGTGAAACTCTCGGATCATACGGTCTACCAGTTCCCTCTTGCAGAAGCTGAGCCGGGTCCGGATCTTTTCATGTACATGATAGCAGTCACGGAAGTGCTGGTGATCCAGGCAGCCTTCTACCATTTGCTCAAAGTCCTGAAACTGGTACCCGGACCCTCCATCCCCATTCGATAGCACCGTGGTCTTAGACAGGTCATAGTGCCCATGCAGATAGCTTGCTGCCATTGCAAAAAGTTCTTTCCTGCTGGTGGACGCAAAACAGCGAAGTCCTACCAGTTCTGTCCTGTTGCCATTTTTCCTGACTCCTTCGTATACCTGGAGGCGATGCACCTCCGAGACCTCGCCTTTCTTCTTGTTTTTGAGGATGATTCCATCCCCTTCAATCGCTATAATCTCCGGCTGTACTGGCTTTTTATCCTTCTTCTCTTCTACGAATGCTTTTTCGTAAGCCTTTGCCTTCTTACCGGCATAATTCTTAAGTGAGATAACGGACTGATGGGAGATGGTAATCCCTGCCAGGTTTTGCAGGAGTTCACTGGCACTGCGGGATGTCGTAATTGCGACAGACTCGACAATCCGCTCAATCATTCCCAGGCTGTAGTGCTTTCTGGACTCAAAGCCCATTTTGCAGTCCAGGGGATAGAAGCTCTTCCCTTCTTTCTGCAGAAGTCTTCGGGTATAGGTCAGCTCTCCATAGCGGCAGCAAATCGTCCTAGGGTCCCGGCGTGCCACACGCCACCCCTGTACCTTGTAAATCTGATACAGCTCAGTGTCAATACGCGCCAGAGCCATAGCTATAAGCTGACAGTTCATTTCAGTGAGCCAATGAGTTAGCTTCCTTTCAGCCTCGATAGAGTCATCAGATTTCTTAATGAGAGAAATGACTGCACCAATTGCATTTTCACTCCAAATTTCTCCAGTTTTTGTTATAATATCCATGAGGAAAGCCCTTTCTTTGTTTTATTTGTGCACGGAAATTATAACATTTCCACTCAAAGGGAGGCTTTCCTCTTTTATTGTTTCTGGAAAAATTCCCCTACCGAGTAAAATTTTACACTAAGTCCAAAGGGACGGGAGCCCTGCCGCAGGCGTTAAAGAACGGCCTTTTTTATTGGGATAGAAGCCCAAAGAGTGAAGAACACAGGAGGTTCTTATTATGACATTGGCAGAAGTGTACGAAGCATTAGGGAAGCAGGACGGCGGCAAAGCCTAGGTGCAGGAGCTGACGGAAAAAGGTACGGGAGACAGGGCGGTCTCAGGGAAGATGGAGGCGTGGATTCTGCGAGTATTTTTATATTTTTCCATCCGAAAGCCCAGCATATCTGTTATAATAATAGCAATATAGTAAAATTTTAGGGGGAAGCCCTGGCAGAAGAAGCACTTTGATTTCATGGAGGAACGAGAATGGACTTTACATTAGATGCAAAGCAGCAGGAGCTGGTAAATCTGGCGAAGGAAATCGCACAGAAGGAGATCGCGCCGCGCGCTCTGGACATCGATAAGAGCGGTGTCATGGATCCGGAACTGTTGAAGATTTTGAAACAGTCCGGTATGACTCAGCTGGCTGTTCCGAAGGAATATGGCGGAGCAGGACTCGATCTGTTGACGGGTGCGATGATCAGTGAAGAGCTCGCAAAGGGCTGTGCAGGTACTGCGACTGTTTGCGCAGCCAATTCGCTTGCTTCCTTCCCGATCCTTTTCGCCGGCAGCGATGAACAGAAAAAGGAATACTTTGACTGCCTGAACAACGGTGGGATCGCCTGCTTTGCGCTGACGGAACCGGGAGCAGGCTCTGATGCAGGTGCGGTATCCTGTAAGGCCAAAAAGGTCGATGGCGGCTATGTCCTGAATGGTACGAAGTGCTTCATCACCAATGCGCCGATCTGTGACAAAATCACACTCTTTGCCAATACCCGTGAGTCGGGCGGTATTCGTGGCCTCACCGTTTTCACTGTCGATAGAAATACGCCAGGCGTCTCCATCGGCAAGGAAGAGGACAAGATGGGGATCCGCGCTTCGGCTACATCGGAAATCATTTTTGATGATTGCTTCGTTCCGACAAGCGCCCGCATCGGTCGTGAAGGCATGGGCTTCCGCATCGCTATGCAGACGCTTGAAACATCCCGTCCGGTCGTCGGTGCGATTTCTGTCGGTATCGCACAGGCTGCACTGGAAAATGCCATCCACTATGCACACCAGAGAAAGCAGTTCGGCCAGAAGATCGCTTCTTTCGAAATGGTACAGGAAATGATCGCGAATATGGTCACCAAGACGGAAGCGGCACGCGCGCTTGTCTATAAGGCTTGCTGGCTGAAGATGCAGGGAGATAAGAGGGCGTCCATGTTCTCCGCTATGTCGAAGTGTTTCGCTTCGGATACGGCGATGGAAGTCACCACGACAGCGGTGCAGGTCATGGGCGGTAATGGGTACTCCCGTGAAAATCCGAATGAAAAATACATGCGTGATGCCAAGATCATGCAGATCTATGAAGGAACGAATCAGGTACAGCGCCTCGTCATTGCTAATGAAGCATTGTACTAATTGGTGACTGGTTTAGCGGGTTCGACAGGTTCCAGGGGTTCAGAAGGTTCAACGGGGAAAGAGCGGCGCTCTACTATTTTATGCGCTGCACCACACCTGTTGAACCCTCAGAACCTATTGAACCCGTTGAACCTGTTTCTCTGAACCCTAAACCTTCTATTTCATGAAAAAACGGCATAGTCGTGATTGCGGCTATGCTGTTTTTTATGTCTGATAGCCAATCATTTTGGACAATGATAAGTGGCCTTTACAAAATGCGCATAATGCGTATAATAAAGAAAGGAGGGCGGAACAATGAAATTCAGAGAAGTCATCAAAATACTGGAAGACAACGGGTGGGTCCAAAAGGCTGTGAGAGGCTCTCACTATCAATACACGCATCCTGGGAGACCGGGAAAGATTACCGTTCCCTGTCACAGAGGCGATCTAGGGAAACGCTGATTAAATAGCAGAGTCAGATTTTACAAGAATTTTTATATATAGCTTCGTCATAGCCCTCCTTAAATAGCTCGCTATTCGCGTCAGGTTATTCCTCGCTATGTATAAAAATTCAAGAGTAAAATCTGACAACGATTTAATCAGTGTTTCCCTAGATAAAAGAACAGTGAAATCGATTTTTACTGCTGCGGGACTTGATACGTCCCGATTGATTTGATAAGGGGGCGATTCCTATGAAAAAATTACTTTATCCTGCTTGCTTCTATCCGTGTGAAGATAAGCCAGGCGCTTATACGGTAGTTGTTCCTGACCTTCCCGGATGCATCAGCGAAGGAGATTCTTTGGAGGATGCAATCGCCATGGCAACCGATGCCGCTTCCAGCTGGGTATTGGATGAAATGGAAGAAGGCCGTCCGGTTCCGGCAGCGAGTGATCGGAGCACCATTCATCCAGATAGCCCGGATGGATTTGTAAATATATTGGTTCTGGACATGAACGCCTATGAAGAGCGCTATGGAAATAAAGCAGTTCGAAAAAATCTGACGATTCCTGCCTGGCTGAATACATTCGCAGAGACCAATCATGTAAACTTTTCTCAGGTTCTGCAGGATGCACTGATCTCTATGTATCAGAGACAGATGGCAAAGCGGTGAGCGTAAGGTAAGTAAATTTAAAAAGAGAGAGTCCCTGTTTTTCAGGGGCTCTTTTTCGTGTTCTTGTGTGCTCTATGCTATAATATTTGTCAAAGATCATTATAGTGAGTGCTGAGGATTATTTAAACTTTTTACAGAATGGGGTGCGATGATGGCTCGATACGATGTCAATAATTTCGCTGTGGATACGATATTGTCAGATATAAAGGCTGGAGAAATTGCTATTCCGGAGATGCAGCGCCCATTTGTCTGGGACGCCTCCAAAGTTCGTGATTTGTTAGACTCCTTATATAAAGGCTTTCCCGTTGGCTACATTATTGTATGGCAAAATCCGAAAGTTAAACTGAAAGATGGGACAACTTCTTCTGGGAAAAAAGTACTAATTGACGGGCAGCAGCGTATTACAGCACTGTCAGCGGCTATTGCAGGGAATGAAGTTCTTGATTCTCACTATAAATGGAAACGGATTGTCATCGCATTTAATCCTCTGGAAGAAACATTTGAAGTATCCAACTCCGCAAATCAAAAGAGTAGTAAGTGGATTCCGGATATCTCGAAAATGTTTGAGTCGAATTTTAATTTTTTCTCCCAGGTCATGGATTATTGCCAAAAGAATGGGCTAAATGACAATAATCAAATGTCTCGAATCAGTGACATTTTTACTAAACTTCGTGGAATTCAGGATAATAGATTAGGCGTTATCAGCTTGAATGCAGACTTGGATATTGATAGCGTCACAGATATTTTTATTCGAATCAATTCCAAAGGGGTCGTATTGTCACAAGCCGATTTTGCCATGTCAAAGATTTCCTCTAATGAAGCATACGGAGGAAATCTGACCAGGAAGACCATCGATTATTTCTGTCACTTGCTGGAATCCCCAGAAGATTTGAAAGATATCAAAGCAAATGACACGGATTTTGCGTCTAAGCCAGAATTCGATGCCATCAAATGGGCCGCCGGAAAAGTGAATCCTATATATAAAACATCCTATGCTGATGTTTTGCGCGTGGCATTCACCTACAAATTCAAAAGAGGCAGATTAGCAGATCTGGTTAGTTTGCTGTCTGGCCGTGATTTTGAAACACGAGAATTTAAAATTGAAATCGAAGAGGACTCTTTTGCCAAATTGCATGATGCGGTATTGCATACCATCAATCAGACCAATTACGAACGATTCCTTATGATCATAAATTCGGCGGGTATTGTGAAGCCTTCCTTGATACGCTCGCAGAATGTGTTGAACTTTGGTTATGCACTTTACTTGGCACTGCGGGAGCGCAAGGTGGCCGATGGTATCATCGAAAAAATCGTGCGGCACTGGGTGGTGCTCTCGATTTTGACAGGACGGTATTCCAGCTCCCCTGAATCCATGTTTGATTATGATATCAAGCGTTTCTTCTCTTATGATGACCCGGTAGAATATTTGAATGTGACTGAAGCAGGGGAACTTTCTGCTGCTTTCTGGAATGTTACGCTCTTACAGAAATTGGATACTTCCGTAGCAAGCAGCCCCTATTTCAATATTTTCTTAGCAGCACAAGCAAAATCGCATGACAAAGGCTTCTTGTCAGAACACATCGAAGTGGAGAGCATGTTGGAAAATCGCGGCGATATTCATCATCTGTTTCCTAAAAAGTATTTGACGGATCATGGTCTGCTTAAATCGATGTACAACCAGATCGCGAATTACGTATTCCTTCAGCAGGAAATCAATATCCGAATCAGTGATGATGCCCCGTGTATCTATATGAAAAACATATTGAGTCAGTGCGAGTCCAAAATTCCTCAATATGGAAGTATTGTCGATAAGGAGGTACTGAAAGATAATTTGCGCCAAAACTGCGTTCCAGATGGATTTGAAAATATGGATATCACTGATTACTCCGATTTCCTAGTTAAGCGAAGAAAATTGATGGCAAACAAGATTCGTGAGTATTACGAATCGTTGTAAAAAAGACACAGCCCCTGTATCTGCAGGGGCTATTTTGCGTATGTCATAGATAAGAAGAAAATAAAGTGAGATTTTTGAAACACTCGATAAAATCGAACTGTTTTGCATGTGCACACGGGTATACATGTAAAAATACTAAGGCATTATTGTATCGAAACTTGTCCTCCGACCGAAAGAAAGATATTTGGTTATAATTTTGGCTTCATAGATAATGAAGACGAGAAGCATTATTTTAGACCTGGTGAATATTATGATGAAGAGGATCTTTATAACGATGTCATATATAAAATATACGATTATTTTCACTTGATGAATGACATAAAAATAATAGAGACAGATGATGATGGAAATGAATACTATGTTAATAAATATGTGAGAAAGGGAAAACTAGTTTACTATCCTTGCTATCGTCCACCGGTAAAGGGGGTCTCACGCATGCTTGGGTTTAGCTCCTTCAAATTCAAATATGAAAATGAAGAAGATGCTATAGATCATATAGAAAAACATATTGAAGGAAAAAGAAGAAAGAAGGAATATGATAAACAATTTAAAGAATTGGTCCGAAAACTAGATGAAGCTTATATTGAAGCGACATCTCCAATATTAGATGATTCATGGAAAGTAGTTAAAATAGAAGGGGATGAAATAACTTATAAGAAGGGACGTGAATCCATAACGCTCAAAATATCAAGACCTGAATAATAGCATTATATATGAGAGATTGTAAACTGGTTATTCATGAATCGGAGCCCCTTTTCAAGGTCATAGCCGAACGTTCAGAACGAATAAGCGTCATGATTACGACCGATCTTGAGTTTTCCAAATGGCCTGAGATGTTCAAGAATGCCACACTGGTTGCGGCATTGGTAGATCGCCTGACCTACCACTCCCATATCCTTAACATGAATGGCGAATCGTATCGCTTCCAAAATGCGCGCAGAAGGAAGTCGTAGTTTTTTACGCTCAAAGTGGCTCAGAAATTCACGGCCACATGGCTCAGTTTTTCGCAATCACAGTGGCTCAAAAATTCACGGTCATGTGGTTCACTTTTTCATTGACATTCACACTTTTGAATCCATAGACCGGTTCCCCACACCAAAAAAAGACCGCTTGCGCGATCTTTTTTATTTCTATTTCATTATTCCCAAGCAGGAACGATGGTGCCTTTGTATTTTTCAGCGATGAATTTCTTGACGGATTCAGACTGATAGTACTTGACGAATTTCTGATAAGCCGGCTGATCCTTGTCCTTCTCGCGGGCAGCGATGATCATAACGGCGAGCGGGGTATCCTTGTCTTCGAGGAAGATGCCCTGGTCTTTCGGGGAAAGTCCGGAGCTCATGACGTAGTTCATGGTGATGACGGATGCATCGACATCAGCAAGGCTTCTTGGAAGCTGAGCGGCTTCGAGTTCCTGGAATTTCAGGTGTTTCGGGTTTTCTACGACATCTGCCGGGGTGGCTTTCATGCCGACGCCTTCCTTCAGCTTGATGACGCCTGCTTTTTCGAGCAGCTGGAGACCACGGCCTTCATTGGTCGGGTCGTTCGGGATGGAGACGGTAGCGCCGTCCGGCAGATCCTTGATATCCTTATACTTATCGGAGTAGACGCCCATGCGCATCAGGATAGCTTTGCCGATAGAGACGAGGTTTGTATTGTGCTGTTTGTTGAAGTTCTTCAGGAACGGTTCATGCTGGTAGACAACGAGGTCGAGATCGCCGTCAGCGAGTGCCTGGTCCGGAGTGACATAGTCGGAGAATTCCTTCACATTGACCTTGAGACCTTTGCTTTCAGCTTCTTTGGCAGCGGCTTCGACGACTTCTGCATGCGGACCAGCCGTAGCACCGACGGTGATCTCTTTCTTTTCCTGTACAGAGGCAGCGGCCGAGGAGGCTGGCTTTGCGTTGGAACCACAGCCGGTGATGATGGCTGCTGCGGAGAGGGCGCAAAGTCCAGCGATGACGAGTTTCTTTAACATAAATATACTTCCCTTCTTTTATAAAATCCGGTGTCTATGTATGGAAGCGGGAGAATTCGCATTTCCTATAGATCCGGTGGAAAACCTGATAAGAGGCATGGGGCAGGGCGCATATAGAGGACGCAGAGGAGAAGGCGGACATAGCCAGTCTCCATTCCCCAGGCTTATCCATTTTTTACTTCTTATTCGCCTTTTTCGCAAGATTGCTTCCGATAAACTGGATGAGCTGGACGACGACGATAAGGACGAGGATGGTAGCCACCATGACGTCGGCCTGGAAACGCTGGTAGCCGTAGCGGATGGCGAGGTCGCCTAAGCCGCCGCCGCCGATGGTGCCTGCCATAGCGGAGGAACCGATGAGGGTGACAATGACGACAGTGATATTCTCAATGACGGAAGGCAGGGCTTCCGGGATGAGGACTTTCTTGATGATCTGGAATGGGGAAGCGCCCATGGATTCAGCTGCTTCGATGAGGCCGAAGGGAACTTCACGGATGGAGGTCTCGACCATGCGGGCGGTGTAGGGGATCGCAGCGATGGTCAGTGGGACGATGGCTGCGGTGGTGCCGATGGAGGTGCCGGCGATGAGACGGGTGAGAGGAATGATCGCGACCATCAGAATGATGAATGGGATGGAGCGGATCATATTGATGACAAAAGCGAGCGGCTTATTGAGCAGGCGGCAGGCGAGAATGCCGTTTTTCTCCGTGACGACGAGGAGGATCCCCAGAGGAATGCCGACGACAGCGGCGATCAGGGCAGAAACGCCGAGCATGTAGAAGGTTTCTGCCGTACTTTTCAGAAGAAGATTACTAATGACTGGAGACATATCCGAGCACCTCGCTTGTGATAGGTAACGATTTCAGATGACTGAGCGCTTCTTGCATATCGCTGTCATCGCCAATGATGGTGATAATGAGACGGCCGAAGGATACATTCTGGATGTAGTCGATGGAACCGTACAGGATAGATACGTCCAGATTGTACTTTTTGATGAGGTTGGCGATGATCGGTTCATTTGCGACGTCGCCGCGGAAGGAGAGGGAGAGGACGGTCTGGTCGTCCGCGTTCTCTTTATCAGCATGGATATCCATGTGGGAGAGCTGTTCCGGTACTTCCGAAGACATGACCGAGCCGACGAATTTTTTCAGAGTCGGAGTCTGCGGATTGGTGAAAAGATCGACGACGGAGCCTTCTTCGATGATGCGGCCATGTTCGATGACGGCGACACGTTCAGCGATCTCCTTGATGACTTCCATCTGATGCGTGATCATGATGATGGTGATGCCGAGCTTCTTATTGATATCTTTCAGCAGCTGCAGGATGGATTTGACCGTTTCCGGATCCAGCGCAGAGGTCGCTTCATCGGAGAGAAGTACGGATGGATTGGACACGATAGCGCGTGCGATGCCGACACGCTGCTTCTGTCCGCCGGAGAGCTTTGCGGGGTACTTATCTTTGTACTCAGTGAGACCGACCATCTCGAGGATGTCATCGATGCGTTTCTTCTGCTCTGCCTTCGGCACATTGGCAAGCTCCAAAGGGAATGCGATATTTCCTGCCACTGTGCGGGAGGACAGCAGGTTGAAATGCTGGAAGATCATGCCGATGCCTTTGCGCTCGCTGCGCAGTTCCGCCTTGGAGAGCTTCATCATGTCTTTGCCATTGATCAGGACTTCGCCTGTGGTCGGTGGTTCAAGCATATTGATGCAGCGGACCAGGGTCGATTTCCCTGCACCGGACTGCCCGACGATACCGTAG
Organism: Dialister sp. i34-0019-2H8; assembly: GCF_042846925.1. NCBI lineage: Bacteria > Bacillati > Bacillota > Negativicutes > Veillonellales > Veillonellaceae > Dialister > Dialister sp. i34-0019-2H8. Next base: position 1,535,985 of record NZ_BAABYQ010000001.1, on the reverse strand, counting down.
ATCTCACCATCTCTGATGGTGACGCTGACGTCGTCCAGTGCTTTGAAATTGCCATATACTTTCGTTATATGTTTGAGTTCAATCATTGGAGTCTCCTCATAAAAACAAAAAACTTTCATCGGAAGATGAAAGCTTGCAGTCGCATCATCTTTCGAGAATACACTCGCTGGAATTGGCACCGTTTCATAAAGATGGTTGCCGTGGCTTCAAAGGGCCAGTCCCTCCGCCACTCATGATGAAAGTCGTATGTAATTCAATCGACAAAGCCGATTGAATGAATTGTACTCTTTATGAGAAGGAAAGTCAATAGGGGGGAAGGGGGAGCCCGTGGGGCGTGCTGCCCTTAATTTCGTGCGAAAGCATCGCTTGAATGAGAAATTAAAAATGAGAAATGCGAAATGGTGGTGCGGCGCATAAAAGTATAGCAGCGCCGCGAAGTATAAAATAATGGCGAGACCCGAAGCTAGTATTTAGTCACCAGTCACTAGTCACAAGCCACTCCCAACCCATTTTCCTTTTGCACCGCTTCGCCTCTAATGCTATAATATACTAAAGTATCGTAACTATAACTACCCAATGACAGGAGGACATATCAATGAGTGTGAATCACAGACTGGTGAATCCGCTGACGGATCAGCTTTTCGATGGCATTCTGACTTTGAAGACGAGAGAGGAGTGCTATGAATTTTTTGAAGACCTTTGTACGATCAATGAACTGCGTGACATGTCGCAGCGTCTGGAAGTGGCACGTATGCTCGAAGCGGGAGATAAGTATGACCGCATCGAAGAAGCGACGGGCGCAAGCACTGCCACGATTTCCCGCGTGAAGCGCTGCTTGAAATTCGGCGCCGACGGATATGTGCAGGTGCTCTCTCGGATGGGAAAAGACGTGTCGAAGATGACTGACTGATGATGTTAGGGACATGGGGATCCAATCGACGGATCAGATTTGCCGATGGATGCTGTCTGACGATGATCGGCTCCCTGTCTCCTTCGGTTTTTCAAAAAGGAAGAAATACCATGCAACCACTCCTACTTTCTCATAAAGGCTTCAAAGCCTATGATATTCGCGGTGTCGTGGGGGCGGAGGTGAACGAAGACTTGGCATATCGCGTAGGTCGCGCGTATGCAGCACTCTACCATCCGCAGGCGATGTGTGTCGGCTATGATATCCGTCCGAGCTCTCCTGCCATCGCTAAGGCTGTCATGCGAGGTCTGACGGATGGCGGCGCGGATGTGATGGACATCGGCCTTTGCGGGACGGAAATGATGTACTTCGCTACGTTCCATTACGGACTTTCCGGCGGCATCATGATTACCGCGAGCCATAATCCATCGAATTACAATGGCTTAAAACTTGTGCGCGAAGGGGGGATCCCTGTCAGTGCTGATACGGGACTGAAAGACATCGAAGCACTCGCATTCTCCGGTGATTTTCCCGAGGCAGAGAAAAAAGGGAAGATCTTTGCGAGACAGATTCTCCAGGACTACATCGACTGTATCCTCTCCTTTGTGGATGTCACGAAGATGAAGCCACTTCACATTGTGGTGGATGCAGGAAATGGCTGTGCCAATATCGCCTTCGCGGAACTAAAGAAACACCTGCCCTTTACTTTTACAGAATTATATATGGAGCCGGACGGAAGCTTCCCTCATGGTGTGCCGAATCCGATGCTGGAAGAGTGCCAGAAGCCGCTCAAGGAGAAGGTGCTCGAAGAAAAAGCAGATCTCGGGATCGCCTGGGACGGAGACTTTGACCGCTGCTTCTTCATCGATGAAAATGGGAAATTCGTAGAAGGCTGCTACATGGTAGGACTGCTTGCATCCTATTTTCTCAAGAGGCATCCCGGAGAGATCATCATTCACGATCCGCGCGTCTTCTGGAATACGGAAAAGATCTGCCGTCTCTATGGAGGTGTGCCCGTCGAATCGAAGGGGGGACATGCTTTCATGAAGGAGACTATGCGTCGCGTCCATGGCATTTATGGAGCTGAAAACAGTGCCCATCATTTTTTCCGTGACTTCTCTTACTGTGACTCCGGTATGATCCCATGGCTCATCGTGACAGAGCTTATGAGCGAGACAGGCAGGCACCTTGGCGAAATGGTCGCTGAAATGGAGAAAGAATTCCCCGTGAGCGGAGAGATCAATCTGCCAGCCCAAAATGTGGAGAAAACCCTCGCTGCAGTCAAGGCAGCCTATGCACCGAAAGCCTTGGCTATCGATCCTACGGATGGCGTAGGGCTTGAGTTTGAAAATTGGCGTTTCAATCTCCGTCCATCGAATACGGAGCCTCTTATACGTTTCAATATGGAGACGATGGGAGACCGATCGCTCCTCGAAGAGAAGAAAGATGAGATCATGAAGCTCGTCGAGGAAAGTAACAGATAATGCGGCTTATCGCTTCTGCGCGGGCAGCAGCGCCCATCGGGCATTCGTTTTGAGAGGATATGCTCTTAGCGATCAAGAGCTCTGCCCTGACACATACATATGATGTATACGATCCCTCATGTAAACAAAGGGACTGTAAAGAAATGAATCCTCATTTCTTCACAGCCCCTTTTTACTTTGCTTTCATTGTTCAGGGTTCAGGGTTCAAGGTTGAGGTGGCGGCTTCGCCGCCTTTTTTAGAAGATGGTATTCTTGTATCGCAGCCTTCCCCCCCTAGGGGAAGGTGCCCGCAGGGGCGGATAGGGTGACTATGGCATGAAAGACAGCTGGGATAAGGTTTCCCGGTCACTCCTATGAGAGTTGCAAGTCCCCCGCGGCAGATGGAACGCGAAAATGAGATGATCGTTATTTCACATCGCCATTGTTTTTTATACGTGACTATTGCATTTTCATGCAAATAGGTGTATATTTATTGCATCCAATCCAACTACATGTGAAAAGAAAGCAAAGAGGGTATAGATGATGAATAAAATGTTGAAACTGGTCATCCTGGGTGTGGCAGCCTGCGGTGTATTTGCCCTTACCGGCTGCGGCGGAGACAAAGCCGCTTCTTCTGCAGCATCGAGTGCGGCAGGACAGGGCGCTCTCCTTCAGAAAATCAAGAAAGACGGTAAACTCGTGGTAGGTACAGCACCGGGCTTCCCGCCTTACGAATTCCTGGATACTTCAGTCAAGGATAAAAAATCCATCACGGGGATCGATATCAAAATCGCAGAAGCCGTTGCGAAGAAGCTCGGCGTCAAGCTCGAAGTACAGGACATGACTTTCCAGTCGCTCCTGGCTTCTATCACGACAGGCAAGATCGATATTGCGATTTCCGCCATCACTCCGACTGCAGAACGAGAGAAGACTGTCGATTTCTCCGACAGCTACCTCGTCGGCAAGCATACCCTCCTTGTCCGTAAGGAAGATGCAGGCAAGTACAAGACGCTGGCTGATTTCAATGGCAAAAAGATCGCCGTCCAGAAGTCTTCTCTGCAGGAAAAGCTGACCAACGAGCAGATCAAAGATGCACAGGTCGTATCTTTGACGAAGGTTCCGGATGCGCTTTTGGAACTCCAGCAGGGCAAAGTCGATGCTGTCCCGGTACAGAGCATCGTCGGCGGACAGTACCTCATCACGAATCCTGATCTGGCTCCGACGAATGTATTCTTCAAAATAGACAGCAAAGGCTCCTCGGTCGCCGTACCTAAGGGCAATGAAGACTTTATCAAGATCGTCAACGAAGTCATCAAAGAGAACCGTGATAATGGCAACATCGATAAATGGGTCGATGAAATGACGAAGAAAGCCGTAGAAAACGCAAAGAAATAAGTCAGGGCAGGGCTAGAAATCGGTATTTCCGGATCGGTGCAAGCGCCAATTTCTCACGAGAGCTCAAACCCTGCTTATAATATTGCTTCTGCGATTGATGCAGCGTTTTCAAAAATTTTACAAATCTAAGGACGGATGTACGTTAGCGGCTGCATCCGTTTTTCTTATTGACATGATTTCCATCATCATGCTAGTATGGCATGAGTGAATTACCAATTTGGGAAAGCGAGGTCTTTCAAATGAAAAAATCTGTAAAATTCGCACTGCTTGGTCTGGCTGCTGCCGGCGCACTTCTGATGGCTGGCTGCGGGGATGACAAAGGCATAGCGAAATCTGCTGCCTCCGGCGAAGCGCAGCAGGGACAGCTGATGGAAACCATCAAGAAGAGAGGCAAGATCATCGTCGGCACCTCTTCCGGCTACCCGCCATATGTATTCGTAGACTCCGGCTCTGCTGACAAGAAGGTCATCGGACTCGATATCGAAATGTGCCAGCAGCTCGCTGACAAGCTCGGTGTCAAGATGGAAGTCCAGGATATGGGCTTCTCTGCACTGCTCTCCTCCGTCACGGCAGGCAAGGTCGATATCGCTGTCGGCGGTGTCTCCCCGACTCCGGAACGCGAGAAAGTCATGGCCTTCTCTGACAAGTATCTTCCGACGGAGCAGAAGCTGCTCGTCCTGAAGAAGAATCAGCATGTATATAAGACAGCGGCAGATCTGAAAGGCAAGACCATCGGCGCAGAAAAGTCCACCACACAGGAAGCGACGGCACAGAAGGTCGAAGGTGCGAAAGCCCTCGGTCTCTCCAGCGTACCGGATGCGATCCTGCAGCTGAAGAATGAAAAGCTCGATGGGATCGTTCTCGAAGGCGTCGTAGCTAAACAGTACCTGATTTTCAATGATGACCTCGCTCTTGCAGATGTACAGTTCGAAGGGGCAAAGAAAGTCTCTGCTGTAGCGATGAAGAAGGGCAATGACGATCTCATGAAGATCATCAATGAGATCATCAAGAAGGATACCGAATCCGGCCAGTTTGAGAAATGGGTCGATCAGTACAGCAAGATCGCAGTAGAAAAAGCGAAGTAAGGCTATCGGACTTTGCTCGTGCATATTTTGCATAAAAGGCGCAGTCTCCATGGAGGAGGCTGCGCCTTTTTATCAGCAGGAAGGAGTAAGGCTGAAAAGTACGCGATATCGCAGAGCCTATCTGCTGCACGCATGCGGAGCTTTCCGTAAAGGGAAGAATAAAAGAAATTGGATCTCGAAAAATTGCGAAAATTGAATGAATAATTATTGACATATATGCATAATCATGCTATTATCTATGCATACAAAAACGTAAGGAAACACTGATGAAATCTGACTCTGCGATTTAATCAGCGTTTCCGCAAGTCCGATGGGGACGATTTCACTAGAGAGGTGCGTATCATGATGATGAAACATAGCAAAGCATGGAAAGCAGCTGCCCTTGGTCTGGCAGCTATGGCGGCATTCACCCTGGCAGGCTGCGGCGGCAGCGCTGACAAAGCGGCATCGAGCAAGCCACAGACGCAGAAAGAAAGTCCGCTGATGCAGAAGATCAAGAAAGAAGGCAAGCTCGTCGTAGGCACTGCGTCTGGCTACCCGCCATATGAATTCGTCGATACATCCGTCGGCGAAAAGAAAGTCATCGGCATTGATATGGAGCTTGCACAGAAAGTCGCTGACAAGCTCGGCGTCAAGCTCGAAGTGCAGGATATGAATTTCCAGGCGCTTCTGACCTCGCTGACCAGCGGTAAGGTCGATATCGCCATCGCCGGTATCAACCCAACTGATGAACGTAAGAAATCTATGGATTTCTCGAACAACTATCTGCCTACAGAACAGCTTGTCATCATCAAAAAGGCAGATGCGGATAAATATAAGAAAGTAGAAGATCTCTACGGCAAGACCATCGGCGTCCAGAAGTCCACCACACAGGAAGCTCTGGCAAAGGAAAAGATCAAGGATGCCAAGATCGTCGGTCTTGCGCATGTCCCTGAAGTCGTGCTCGAGCTCAAGCATGGTAAGGTAGATGGCCTCGTTGTCGAAGGCATCGTCGGTCAGCAGTATCTCATCTTCAATGATGACCTGATGTTCTCGGATATCAAATTCCCGAATGCTGTCAAGAACTCTGCGGCTGCCATTCAGAAGGGCAACGAAGATGTCCTTGCTGTCGTGAACGAAGTCATCAAAGAAAATACGGACAATGGCAACTTCAAGAAATGGACAGAAGAATACAGCAAGAAAGCTGTAGCGAATGCGGATAATAAGTAAGTAGAACCGTTCATCGGTAGTGTCACTTGGTAAGACGATTTTCTCTAGGGTTCAGGGTCTGTCTCTGGGGCTTGACGCTCCATGGGCTCACCCTGAACCCCTTCTTATTTTCTATAGTCAATCCCATGCTCGTGTGTTATAATTAAACATCGAATTTTCTGATAAAATCAAAAGACTAGGAAAGAAGGATATGTAATGACTGATAAAAAGATCCCATTCAGCGATGAGCTGATCCGACAGGTAGCACAGCAGTATGGTACACCATTTCACATCTATGATGAAAAAGGCATCCACGACAATATGAAGCGTCTGCAGAAGGCCTTTTCCTGGAATCCGAATTTTCATGAATACTTTGCGGTGAAAGCGACGCCAAACCCCTGGATCATGAAGAGCCTCAAGGAGCTCGGCATCGGTGCAGACTGCAGCTCCATGGCAGAGCTGGTGCTTGCTGAGAGTGTCGGCATCACCGGTGATCAGATCGTATTCTCTTCGAATGATACCCCGGACGAAGAATTTTTGAAAGCGAATGACCTTGGCGCCATCATCAATCTGGATGATGTATCGAATTTAGGCGACATGGAACGTCTTCACATCGTCCCGGAAAAGATCTGCTTCCGCTATAATCCGGGGCCGGAGCTTGCACGCGGCAATGCGATTATCGGTACTCCGGAAGAAGCCAAGTATGGCATGACCAAGGACCAGCTCATGACCTGTGTCGACTGGGCGAAGGACCATGGGATCTCCTACATTGGTATCCATACCATGGTCATCTCCGCGGAGCTCCAGCTCCCGGGGCTTCTCGGAACCATCAGCATGATGTTTGATCTTGCGAATGAGATCAAGAGAGAAAAAGGCATCACCGTCTCCTTCATCGACTTTGGCGGCGGCATTGGCATCCCCTATCGTCCGGAACAGGATCCGGTCGACCTCGAAGGCCTCGGCGAAGGTGCGAAGAAGCTCTTCGAAGAAAAAATGGCAGGCTTTGAAGATACCTGCATCTCCTTTGAATGCGGCCGCATGGTGACCGGCCCGTATGGCTTCCTCGTCACGAAAGCCATCCATTACAAGCACATCTACAGAGACTACATCGGTACCGATGCCTGCATGGCCGACCTCATGCGTCCGGGGATGTATGGCGCCTACCACCACATTACGGTCCTCGGCAAAGCAGATGCACCGAAGGATCACGTCTATGACGTGACCGGCTCCCTTTGTGAGAACTGCGATAAATTCGCCATCCAGAGAGCACTTCCGGAAATCGAAATGGGCGACCTCATCGTCATTCATGATACCGGCGCTCATGGTCACAGCATGGGCTATAACTACAATGGACGCCTCCGTCATCAGGAGATCTTCGTCCATGAAGATGGCAGCATCCAGCAGATCCGCAGAAATGAAACCCTTTGCGACCTCTTCGCGACATTGGATTTCCCGGGACTTGCAGAAAATACGGAGAAGGTAGTGAAATCATAAAAAACATAGATTAGATCACGACGTCAAATCAGACAGTGTTTTAATTACTGCTTTTTTAAGGTGTTGCGGCATATGCTGCAACACCTTTTTTATTGATTAAGGGATAAAACTGACACGTATCTTTTCCCAATTGTTGGTTTGTCAAACATATGTTATACCGTGCTTGATGAAACCATGGAGTGTATCTTTGGGAGATTTCCATACTTCTTTAATGTACGCCCAAAAAGAGTAAGGTCTTCGTCAAGCCTTGCTTTGTTGAATCGTTTAGTGAATTCGGTGCCGTTATCTGTCTGCACACATTCCATAGGCATAGGGGAAGCCTGAACGAGATGCATCGGAAATATCATGGAAGAGTAGGTGCTGCACTCTTCAATGGCTTCCATATAACGCCAGCGTGAGAACTCATCAATGGCGGTATATGGATAGAAGCGTCTTCCTTTGGCTTTCACTAGTCAGACATGCGGATGGCACAAATTCTGGGAAAGAGAAGCAATGTCGAAAAAAGCCGTGGGCGGAGGGAGCGTGGTACAAGCGGGTACTCAATAATAAGCCATTTGTAATAAGCCATTTGGGCAATATGCAATACGCTAAAACGCGTCCGATGTTTCGCAACATGCGAAACATCGGACGCGTTTTCTGAAGTCTGAAGTCTGAAGTCTGAAGTCTGAAGTCTGAAGTCTGAAGTCTGAAGTCTGAAGTCTGAAGTCTGAAGTCTGAAGTCTGAAGTCTGAAGTCTGAAGTCTTCAAGTCTTCAAGTCTTCAAGTCTCTTCGTTTAGCACTTCTTCCTCTTCTCCCGTTCCTGCACTTCCCGTACGACTTCTTCAATGGTCGTCCCCTTGATCGGTTCTTCCCCATTTTCTGCCCATGGGAAATGCATGTGTGGAGCGACGCGTTCGAAGAAGTGGGGGAGATGCGTCGCATTGTCATCCACGTGCTCGGGAACGAAGACGGGGAGACGGGAGGGGAGGATCTCAAGGTCGATCGGGAAATTCGGTCCCTTATCTCCGTCTACATTGGTCGAGAGGGTATCGCCTTCCGTGATGGAGATGTGCGCTTTTTTGATACCGACGACCGTGACGAAGTCAGGACCCATCTGGAAACCGGCGAGGAGCTTCGGTGCCTGCCTGATGGCATTCAGCCAGGCGAAGTCGTGGAAGAGGCAGAGCTTGATGATGCCTTTATTGCGATCCTCCGGCGGGATGAGGTTGCGGAAGCTGCCGGCAGAGTCTGTCAGCATGGCAGCGATCAAAGGGGAGGAGACTTGTATGACGGTGCCGTTTTCCTCTTCGATCTTGAAGTGATAGGATCTCTGCTTGTTCAAGACCTGCATGCCTTTCATGAAGTAGGCGAGCGATCCGAAGAGGGTCTTTTCTTTGATGGAGACTTCGCTGACTGCTTCAGAAATGAGACCGGCGGCGACAACGTTGATGAAGTAGCGGTCATTGATCTTGCCGACATCGATCTTCGTCTTGACTGCATGCTCGAGCATACGGATGGCTCCCTGTGGGGAGCGTGGGATGTGAAGAGCGCGGGCGAGGTCATTGACTGTACCGAAAGGGATAAAACCGAAGGCGGAGTGACTTCCTACGGGTACCATGCCATTGATGACTTCATTGATCGTGCCATCACCGCCCATGCAGATGACGTCACGTCCTTTTTCTGCGGCGATGCGTGCAAATTCCGTGGCATCTCCGGCTTTTTCAGTCAGCTTGATCGTGATATTGTCATAGCGCTTTGCCAGTGTCGTATGGAGGAGCGGGATATAGCGCGGGGCTCGTTCGCGTCCGGAGGTCGGATTGACGATGATGGTGCATCGTGTGGATTCTGTCATGGGTATCTCCTGAAAAAAGTGTGGGGGATCCGGAGATGTCATGAGTGAGGAAATGGCAGTCCCGTTTTTCCATTGGCGGGAAGATCCTTTTTGAGGAAAGTGCCCTACATGGTCTACTCTGATCTCCGGTCACACCGCTGTACGTTGAAACTTATATCCTATATTATAGCGCAGATCGGCACACGAAAAAAGGCTCTCCCGCGCAATGCTCGTACGGAGAGCCTTTTATGCTGCCGGTCCTATCACCAGTCACCGGTTACAGGTCACCAGTCTTTCTTGATCTCGTTATACAGCTTGACAAGACCCTTTTCCATGGCGAGGTTATTCGGGGCGGCGGGCTTGACCGTGTGAAGGAAGATACGGCAATTGGTGTCGGGGATAGCGATGAAGACATGCTGACACCAGACGAAGCCGTTCGGCGTCAGGGTGCGGAAGTATTCAGAGAGTGTGCCGCCATGTGCAGAAAGGCGATCGGAGATGGTGTCCGCATCCATGAAGCGCTCATAGCGAGGGCGGTCTTCTTTCTGAATGGAGAGATATCCGAAAGCACGCATTGCTGTGCGGTAACAGTAGGTGTGACCGGGATGAAACTTGTGATAGTCCCGGCAGAAAACGACAGGCTGGCAGGTGCCGCGGTCAAGATCATTGATAACGATGGCATGGTAGAGGTCGTAGAGATCCTTTTCAAGACCGTTCACTTTCATCTGCTCGATCTGGATGGCATTGCGTGTGATATTGAGAAGCTTGCAGCGCATGAGGAAGCGTTTTCCGAGCTGGGCGATCTTCTGCACCTTCAGCCAGAGATACTGATCATCGATGGTATAGGTGATGGCGTAGGGCTGGTCGGAATCGTAGACATGGGAGAGCAGACGCGCGATTTTTTTACGGATCGGGCTCTCCGGCATATTGAGGCGGGCTTCACTGTCACGTGTAGTGGGTGCGCCGACGGAAGCAAGTACGTCTTGATAGGCTGGGGAGGCGAAGCGGAAATAGAGCTTGCCATCTTCCATGGTCTCTACGATCGCAAGTGACTCATCCGTCGTGAAGTCCATATCTCCCGCTTTTTCATAATATGCTGTGAGCTCTTCTGTCTCAACGTCAATATGCTGCAGAAGGATATGGGCTTTCATCTCATCGAAGGGGAGCGGCTTGCCGAAGAAGTAGCCCTGGATCTTTTCGCAGCCGATGTCTCGGAGAAAGCGGAATTGTTCTTCCGTTTCCACGCCCTCTGCCAGCGTACGAATGCCGATCTTTTTTGACATATGAATGGTGGACTGGATGATATCCTTCGAGCGCTGCGTGAAATTCGACAGAAAGTCCATGTCGATCTTGAGCTCATCGAAGTGATAGTCCTTGAGCGCATTCAGTGAGGAGTAGCCGCTTCCGAAGTCATCCATCCAGACCTGATAGCCCACCTCGCGGAAGTGGTCGAGGATGATGCGGATCTCTCGTGCGTTTTGTACGAACATGCTCTCCGTGATTTCTATGCAGAGAAGGTGGTGGGGGATCCGGTATTTTTGGGTTCGTCTTTCCACCTCGGTGAAGATGTCACAGGTGAGGAAGTCCATGCGGGAGAGGTTGATGGAAATCGGGACGACCGGTATGCCGTCATCCAGGCAGGCGCGGAGGCGCTTGCAGACCTCTTCTAAGATGTACAGGTCGAGCTGATAGAGCTGGCGTGTATTTTCAAGAGCCGGGATGAATTCACTCGGCTTCAGGAATCCGTACACGGGATCGATCCAGCGGGCCAGCGCTTCGAGACCGCATAGCGTCTTCGTGATGGAGCGGATGACAGGCTGGTAGTAGACCTGAATATAGCCTTTGGAAAAGGCCTCATCCAGATGATCGATGACATAGTCACGAATGAGGACGGCGTGCTGCACCTTGGCGGTATATTCACAGAGGAAGACATCAAGGCGATCCTTGATGCTGTCACAGGCGAGCTTCGCAAGATCGCAGGCCTTGCTCGGCGTGATCGAGAGATCCTCTACCTGATAGATCCCGATTTTCACTTCGAGCGGGGAACGCATGTACATGGAAAGCAGCTTCTTGTGGGCATCGATGACACGGTTTTGAAGATCTATGTCATAGGTGAGGACGACGAAATGATCATCAGAGAAGCGCGCAATGAAATCATTCGGGAAGCATTCCCTGAGCGTCTCCGCCATATGGAGCAGGAGGGCATCACCTGCATCAAGGCCGAAGTGGATATTGTACGACTTGAAGTGGCAGAGATTGAAATAAAGGATCACAATCGGCGGTGATGCCGGATTCATGCTGGCAAGCTTGAACCATTTGGCTGCATATTCAAGGAAACGACGCTGCCCCGGGAGCGCTGTCAGCCGGTCGATAGAGTAGGTCAGGTACTTCGCTCCTGCATCGACGGCGAAGGCCACAATCACATGTCCATAGTCCGGAAGTGTGGTGGTACGGCAAAAAATCTCCATGTATCGGAGAGGACCCTGTTTTGTGATGGCTTTGAAATCAACGAATCCGATCAAGCTCTGCCGCAGCTGATGTTCGATTTCTAGGAAAACACGCTCTTTGTCGGCGGCGGAGAGAATGTCATCGAAGGTATGGCCACGCGATTGAGTTAGCGCTTCCAGGCTGTCATAGCCAAGCATGGCAAGAAAACGATCATTGGCATACAGAATGTCATGGGTATCCGCCCGATAAATAAAAATGCCTCCGGGCATAGCGTGCAGTATGCTGTTTTGTATAGAATGATTGATTACGTCAAGTGAAACATCTTTATTCATTGTTCGTCACCGCCTTTGTCGTAGTAATAGTCATGGTGTAGCCCCTGGGGCGTGCTGCCCCTTGATTGCGGGTGAAAGTTCTACTCTCTAGTTAGGAGTGAGGAATGAGGAGTGAGGAGTGGTGGTGCGGCGCAAAAAATTATGAAGCGCCGCGAAGTATAAAAAGGGCGAAGCCCGCAGATGGTATGTAGTCACCAGTCACTAGTCACTAGGCACTAGGCACTAGGCACTTGAGACTCCTAATCCCTAATCCCTAGCCACCAGTCGCTCTACTTATATCTTATAAAAGTACTCGATAGCGCCCAGCGTCTTTCCATTTTGAAAGAGGGGCTCCGTGTGAACGAGGACAGCGACTCGGTCGCCCTCTTTGTTCCGCAGCCAGACGGCTTTTTCACGGGATAGTCCGTCGAAAATGGTCGCGACGAGCGGACACATGGCATGGCACAGATGGGTGCCGGTCTCATCGATATGATCGAGATGGCTCTCGAAGCAGTGCTTGCCGAGCATGTCTTCCGCTTTGTAGCCGCTGATGCGCTCTGCGCCTTTGCTCCAGTAGAAGATCTTGCGTTCTGTATCGACGCAGTAAACGCCGAAGGGCATCTGGTCAAGAATTTTTACGAAGAGTTCTTCGTGTGTCATATTCATGGGTTGAACCTCGTTTTCCAAAGGGGGAAAGTCAGATTCGCAGAGGGAAAGCCCTGCAGACTTCTTTCAGCTATTTTGTGTACTATTACTATAGTAGTATATAGGAAAAGGAGAGAAAAGGCAAAGAAAATATAGTTGATATGCATGGATTTATGTATTTTTGTAAACTTTACATGTATAGCTGCTTCGTTGTAGTATATGTAATATATACATTACATGTATGTATAGTATACTGGTATGAAGAGCCAAGGATGAGTATTTGATTCAGGAAAGGACAGAAGGCATAGACGTCAGATGAGGGGATGGCATGTCAGTATGTCTGCCACAGATGATAGAAGAATCATATGTATTATAATCCTGCACAGTTTTTTCAACTTTTTCCAAAATCCCTCTTGACAACTCATGAAGCAGGAAGTAAAATAATCACAATTTAAAATCCAATACCCCCAAAGAAAGCTATGAACGAGACAAAAAGTACTTGATCTCTTCTAAAGAGAGCCGATGGATGGTGAGAATCGGCGAAGAGCCTTGTATAATATCCCTCGAGAGCCCTTGTCGTGAACTGAGTAATGACAGGCGTTTCATTCACGTTACGAATAAGACTGCTAAGTACAATGTAGGGTGGTACCGCGAGACTTCGCCCCTATCTTCGAAAGAGGATAGGGGCTTTTTTTACCCGCATTGGCTTGGCATAGAGTGAAATATCGGAGTGGTACCGCGTTCGCGCCTCCGCTGGCAGAAAAGCCGGCGGAGTTTTTTATTTCTTCATACGATCTTTTGGGGTGGAGTAGCTGATTATTGAAAGAGGTAGAAAATTATGCAGAAAAAATGGATCAAAGGAATGGCAGCAGTCATGGCAGCAGCAGCACTGGCAGGTGCATTCGCAGGCTGCGGCGGAGATAAGAAAGCAGCTTCCGGCAGCGCAGATGCCGGCAAAACCGTAAAACTCGGTTTCATCACCGCTTATACCGGTCCTGGTGCGGCTTACGGTGTCGCCATGAAGGAAGGCACGGAACTCGCAGTCGAGGAAATCAACAAGGATCCGAACACTAAGGTCAAGATCGATCTTAAGGTGTATGATACCAAGCTCGTCAAGAATGAAGCCATCAACGCTATGAAGAAGTGTATCGAACAGGATAAAGTCCTCGCTATCGAAGGACCGATGACCACCGGTGAAGCGATGGCTGCCGACCCGATCGCCCAGCAGTCCAAAGTCGCTGTCTTCGGCACCGGTACCACCGGCCCGAAAGTCACTGAAATCGGCGACTATGTATTCCGTAATGCAATCCCGGGCAAAATGAACATCCCGCAGGTGGTAGAAAAAGCACAGAAAAAACTGGGCTTCAAGAAGATCGCTATCATGTACTCCAATAACAATGACCAGATGGTCGGTGAACACCAGTTCTATCTGGATGCCTGCAAGAAGCTCGGTCTCGAAGTCGTTGCAGATGAAACCTTCGCAGATAAAGATACCGACTTCTCCGCTCAGCTGACCAAGATCCAGGCAGCAAACCCGGATGTCATCGCTGTCGCAGGTCTCTATCAGGAAGGCGCTCTCATCGTGAAGAAAGCGCGTGAAATGGGCATGAACCAGTATGTTCTTGCAGGCAACGGCTTCAACAGCCCGGAATACATCAAACAGGCTGGCGAAGCAGCTGACCGCACCGTCGTAGCTACTCCTTGGAACCCGGAAAGAAAGACCGACAAGGCACAGAACTTCCGTAAAGCATATGTGGCTAAATACGGACATGAACCGGATCAGTTCGCCGCTCAGGCATATGATGCGATGTATGTCCTCCATCAGGCAGTTGAACAGTCTGGTACCACCACCGATCGCAAGAAATTCCGCGATACCCTGGCTAAGATCAGCGACTTCGAAGGCGCTACCGGCAAATTTGCATTCGATGAAAACCGTGATCCGAAGATGGACCTCGCAGTCCTCGAAGTCAAGGGTGGCAAGTGGGTACCGCTCGGAGAATAATGGGGGGTCCATTATCCTTTGATGACTCAGCTTGGATGAATGAGCCAACAGGTTCCGTAGTTCCATAGAATCTATTGAACCGGTGTATAGATTGACGGTCAGCCATAAGGCATTCCATATCCGCGTTTTTCAGGACATAGAGTCTTACGGCTGGCCGTTTTCCATTCCGTATAAGTGGAAATCGGATGCATTCTTCTTTCCTTAAGTCACGAGTCACCAGTCAAAAAAATTATTGCATCAGTGTTTCCTCAGCACCCAATAGGAGGGCAATCATATGACAAATCAAAATGGGAATAGCCGCAGTACCTTTTCCGGCAAAATGGGGTATGTGCTGGCTGTCGCAGGCAGCGCTGTCGGCCTCGGGAATATTTGGAGATTCCCGTACCTTGCTGCAGAGTATGGCGGAGGCATCTTCCTCCTGACCTACCTTCTGCTGGCCGTCACCTTCGGCTATACGATGATCGTTTCTGAGACCGCGCTCGGACGTGGTACGAGAAAGAGTCCGGTCGGAGCTTTCCATCATTTCGGGAAGAGCGGCTTCTTTACCGCAGGGGGCTGGATCAATGCCGTCATTCCGATGCTGATCCTGCCGTACTACAGCGTTATCGGCGGCTGGGTCACCCGTTACCTCTTCGAATACCTCGCCGGTGATACGAAACTGCTTGCGACGGATACCTTTTTCGGTGCCTTCGTTTCTGACGGCATGGCGGCTGAATTCTGGTTCATCGTTTTCACCGCCGGCGTCCTTGCCATCATTCTCGCCGGCGTCAAGAATGGTGTCGAACGCGTATCCAAAATCATGATGCCGGTACTCATTGTGCTCGCGATCATGGTGGCCGGCTACTCCGTCACGCTGCCCGGTGCATGGGCAGGCGTCACCTACTTCATGGTGCCCAACCTGGAACATTTTTCCTGGATGACGGTTGTTTCTGCGATGGGGCAGATGTTCTACTCTCTTTCTGTCGCGATGGGGATCCTCTATACATATGGCTCTTACATGAAGAAGGAATTTGATCTGGAGCATGCGACCTTTCAGGTCATCGCTTTCGACTCAGGAATTTCTGTCCTCGCCAGTCTTATGATCATCCCGGCAGTCTTTGCCTTCTCCGGCGGCGATCCGTCAATGCTGAATGCGGGCCCGTCTCTCATGTTCATCACCATCCCGAAAGTCTTTGCCAGCATGGGGCTTGGTACCCTCGTGGGTGTCGTATTCTTTACACTCGTCCTCTTTGCTGCTCTTACCTCAGCGATTTCTCTGGCAGAAACCAGCGTCTCCACCTTCCAGGATGAATGCGGC
This sequence comes from Dialister sp. i34-0019-2H8, assembly GCF_042846925.1. Classification (NCBI taxonomy): domain Bacteria; kingdom Bacillati; phylum Bacillota; class Negativicutes; order Veillonellales; family Veillonellaceae; genus Dialister; species Dialister sp. i34-0019-2H8. Next base: position 1,519,939 of record NZ_BAABYQ010000001.1, on the reverse strand, counting down.
TGGAGTCGTAATTTCTCGACCTTTGCCGTCTTCATTCTGATGATCGTGCTGGGCTCTCTCTCTTCGCTCGGATTCGGTCCTCTTGCATCCATCACCATCTTTGGTATGGATATTCTCAGTTTCTTTGATTTCCTGACGAATTCCATCATGATGCCGGTCTCGGCCTTTGCGACCTGCGTCCTCATCGTGGTGACTGTCGGCATCAAGTGGATCGAGAACGAAGTGAAGCAGTCTTCAAAATTCCGCTATGAATGTGTCTATGGTCTTTTCGTCCGCTTCCTTGCGCCGATCTGTCTGGCTGTTATTTTCATCTCCTCCCTTGCCAATGTACTGGGATTCATTCATATGTAACAGATGAAACGTGATCCAAAGATCTTCCTCGCTTCTGTGTAAAACGACTATTAACAAATCTCTCATGTGGTGCTATAATACGTAGTATCACATGGGGCTATAGCTCAGTTGGTCAGAGCGCTTCGCTCACATCGAAGAGGTCTCCGGTTCGAACCCAGATAGTCCCACCAAACTACAATTCTACGAATACCCCGCCTTACAGGATTCTGCAAGGCGGGGTATTCGCTTGTATAATGAGTTCTGATTTCTGAGAGATCCCCACGTACAAATAACATGGGATGAGTGCAGAGAAGCATTGTTCGCTTTTTGGAGTCCTGATAGATGGATTTGAAGAAGATCCGTATCTTGTCCACCGTAAGCTCGCCTTGCCGGGAACGATGCTATTAAGTTAAGCGGAAGAACGTTCTTGGCTCCCCATCGGGGGAGCTCCCCGAAGGGGTGAGGGGGCTACGTAGCGGTATTGCATGAAGGTGTTTGAATATTGCACTTGTCAACAAAAATTGGACACGAAACTAAAAAAATTAGGCATAAAAATTGAATACTTGTACAAGATACAGTAAATCTTCCAACATCGTCTCGGGAACCGCCAGACACTTTATGCCAACTACAACTTGAATAAGTTCAGCATTTAGAAATATGGCGTTCTCGGTACTGCTTCGGCGTCAAGTAGCCCAGTGTATAGGCTGGCCTATATTCGTTAAAGAAATGGATGTAATCATCCACCTCTTCCGCGATGGACTTCTCTCCGGTCACGTGCAAGTCCATGAACATCTCGGCCTTAATCCATCCATTGACAGATTCCATTGCAGCGTTATCTGTCGGCGTTCCGGCACGTGACATCGACCGGGTAATGCCGTACATGGGCAGCAGGTCGTTGTAGGCCTTAGATGCGTAGACAGATCCCTGGTCCGTGTGCAGGATCATTTGGTGTTCTGGATGTTGCTCCTTCCATGCAATCAGATCTCTCAGCCCACTGATATAGGTCATGCGGTCGCCACGCTTTGCCGAAAGGGAATAGATGACAATCTCATTGTTCCAGAGATCCATGTAAAGAGTCAGTTCGTAGTAGGCGCCCTTCACATAAAACGCTGTCATATCGCTCACGATGCACTGCATCGGCCCGTCAATCTGCATCTCTGACAGGAGCAGATTTGGGAATATCCGTGCCGGATCTCCAGCCTTCTTGTAGCGGTAATGCTTGGACTTGCTCTTGATTCCCGCAATCTTGCAACACTTATGAGCATAGGGGTCAGACAGGACAATGTTTTTGTCTAGGCGTATCTTGGCATTCAGCCAGCGGTAACCATGCGACGGATACTTCGAGTGGTATTCTTGAAACAGCCTGACATTGCTTGCAAGGTTCTTCTCTCTTTCCGAAGGATGGGAGAGATGCTTCTTCCATGCGTAGAAACTGCTCCGCTGGATGCCCATTGCTTTACATAGGATCTTCACTGGGATTTCTCCTGACAGCTCCATAATCACTTGGTAGTCTTGCTGGCGTATAGAATTACCGTACCATCTCCCTTCACCTCGTATCCTTTTTTTAACCTTGCTTCTGTGATCCTGGCCTTGATCAGCTCCTGGATCAATTCCTCCTTTGTCATAGATTTCAGTTCATCCAGCTCTACCGGCTCTTTCTTGAAAGAGAGTGCGCCGATGGATCTCTGACCGTGTTTGGGCGGCAGCCGATTGACATCCCGATACATTCTCATGTAATTCCGTGCGGTCTGCTCACTAATGCCATATTCTTCCGCGGCTTCATACCGACTTATTTCGCTGTAGTAAATTCGTCGACCGATGTCCAATCTTTGTTCTTTCGTGTACTTCATGGCAAACCTCCTGTCCAGTAAGGGGGACACTCTGTCCAGTGCTTATTTTGCACTGCCTATGCAGTGTACACTGTATGTCTAAAGATTACCCCCTCTGTGTCCAATTTTAGTTTACCACTTCAATATCGATAGCATCGGACTATTCAACATAGCACGCTATACCGCTAGCATGCCCCTATTGCCTTCGGCACTTCCCCCGAAGGGGGAAGCAAGACATTACGTAGCTAACGATTTCCTTAACTTAATAACATTACCCTGCCGGGAACGATGTTCCTGTCATCTTACGGCATGGCGAGCTTCTTATCCTGTAAATGAAGCCGATAGGATCGGCGGCGTCGATCGCCGAAACTGCGATCCATAACAAGATGGCGAGTTGCAGCGTGGATACCGCATCTGTCTAGCCATATGCAAGAAATTGCAAAAAAGCATCTTGCATGTTTCGCTCATATCGTGTATAATACATTCATCTGACATGGGGTTATAGCTCAGCTGGTTAGAGCGCTTCGTTGACATCGAAGAGGTCTTTGGTTCGAATCCAAATAGTCCCACCATGAAAAACCCGCCAATGGCGGGTTTTTGTGTTATATAAAGGAAAGTGACGGGAAATTGCGAGTGACGGTAATCAAGCTGACTCATGCCCGAGATCAGGCCAATGGTGAAAGCAGCGGCTTACGGAAATGTCCCGCTCAATACTTTTCGCGTCTCTTAGTCTCCTTTTCACTTCAAGGACTGACTCTGAAAGCGTATTTTGTTCCTTTTTATAATAACAGGTGACCTCTATGCATCTTATCGCTATTCTTCTCGTTATGACAGCAGGCACCATGTGGGCGGGGTGCGGGCTTGCGGCGCAGGATTTTTTCCAAAAAAGTACACTCGACTCGATGGATCTTACGGTCTTCCGCATGTTTTGTGCGAGCGGCATCATGCTGCTTGTGACTATTGCCAAAGGACAGCTGAAAGACAGCTGGCGGAAGCTGGGGCAACAGCCATCTCTCTGGTGGGGACTGATCTTCTACGGTGTAGTCGGTCTGATGCTGATGCACTATACCTACTTTGCTTCGATCGCCGCCGGCAATGCGGCAGCGGCAACGGTCATCCAATATACCTGTCCGGCGATGGTGATCCTTTGGGTCTCCTTTCAAAAAAGACGGCTGCCGCTGGCAGGGGAGCTCGCGGCCGTCGTACTGGCGATCATCGGAGTCCTCCTTCTGGTGACGGGCGGAGATGTGAGTCGTCTCTCGGTACCTGCAGACTGCGTGTATCTGGGGCTGGCGTCAGCGGTCTTCTTTGCGATCTGCTGTGTATTTCCGAAGCGCTTCATCGGTGTACTGGATAATTCCTTCGTCCTCGCGCTGGGCATGTTCACTGGAGCCGTGGCTTCCTATATCATCAATCCCATGGGGGACTTCTCCGGCTTCTTTGCTCCGGAAGTCCGCTTCGATATTTTCTGGATCGTTGTCCTTGGTACGGCGCTATCTTTTACCTGCTACAATGCAGGCCTTCGGTTCCTTCCGGCCTCACAGGCTTCCGTCACTGCGACCATCGAACCGGCGATCTCTGTCATTGCGTCCTATTTCATCTTTCATACCCATTTCAATTTTGTCCAGGGCTTTGGCATTCTGCTCGTTCTCCTTGCTATTGCAGCGCCGGGTATTTTTGAAAATGAAAAGACGGCAGGAGAGTGATCAGCTTGGTGTACAAATAGGGGTATTTAGAGTATAATAAACAAAATATTACATTGCAGCGAGGTGCTGCTTTTAGAAGAGAGGAATGAGTGAATGAGTGAAACCATCTGGTCACTGCTGCCACCAGTCGTGACAATTATCCTGGCATTGGCGACGAAGGAAGTCTACATGTCGCTGGCCATTGGCATTTTCATGGGTGCCTTCATGTTCACCGGCTTCAGCGTACTTGGGGCTATTGATACGATGTTCAAGATCATGTCGGACAAGGTCGGGGGCAATGTGTACATCCTGGTCTTTCTGGTGCTGCTTGGTATCATGGTAGCAGCCATTCAGAAATCAGGGGCTTCGCAGGCATATGGAGACTATGCAGCGCGCACGATCAAGGGTAAAAAGAGCGCACTCTTTGTCACCATGGTGCTCGGTGTTTTGATTTTTATTGATGACTATTTTAACTGTCTGACAGTCGGTACGGTCATGCGTCCGGTCACAGACCGCTTTAAGATCACCCGTGCGAAGCTCGCCTACATCATCGATGCGACAGCAGCACCGGTCTGCATCATCGCGCCGGTGTCTTCCTGGGCGGCGGCAGTTACATCTTCTTTGCCGGAGGGAAGTGAGATCGATGGATTCGCTCTTTTCCTTTCGACCATTCCGCTGAATCTCTATGCATGGCTGACGGTCATTTTCATGCTGGTCCTTATCTGGTCGGGAAAGGATTTTTCCCGCATGGCTGGTTTTGAAAGGAAGAGCGGCGGCACGCTGGTGATTCCGGAAGAGTATGCAGATGACGAATCGAGTGCGCCGGTGGGAAATGGCCGCATCATCGACCTTGTACTCCCGCTCTTCGTCCTGATTTGCGGCTGTATCTTCGGTATGCTTTACACAGGCGGTATTCTGGAAGGCAAAGGCGTCGCGGATGCTTTTGCAAACTGTGAGTCCGCACGAGGCCTTGTCATCGGTTCTTTCATTGCGCTTGTATTCACCTTTGTCCTGTATATTCCAAGAAAGGTGCTTTCCTTTGGTACGTTCTGTTCCTGCTTTGGTGAAGGCTTCAAGCAGATGACGTCGGCCATCATGATCCTGACGCTCGCATGGACGCTCTCTGGTGTCGTTGGTAAGGAATACCTGAATATCGGCGGCTATGTAGGAAATGTGGTCAGCGATAATGCATCGGTGGCTATCATGCTCCCGGCACTCTTCTTCCTGGTGGCTATCGGTCTTGCTTTTGCTACCGGTACCTCTTGGGGGACCTTCGGCATCCTGATCCCGATCGTGCTGGCTGTCGTGAATAATGACCAGAATCTCATGGTCATGACGGTCGCTGCGGTGCTGGCTGGCTCTGTCGGCGGCGATCATATTTCTCCGATCTCCGATACGACGATCCTGGCTTCGGCGGGCGCGCAGTGTCACCATATCGACCATGTCTCGACCCAGATTCCCTATGTCATGGTGGTCGCTTCGAGCTGCGTCGTCGGTTACCTGGTAGATGGATTCACAGGGAATGGTCTGGCAGGCGGCGTGGTGGCGCTGGTCATGATGCTTGCTATCCAGCTCTTTTTCCTGAAATTCCGCTCGAATGTATAAATGAAAATGGAAAATCCTCACTTCGAAAGAAGTGAGGATTTTTTTAGTGAAATCAGATCTCCGGTCGCTATTTCTTGCTGACAAGGAAGCCTGTCCCCTGCTGGGCAGCCATGATGACGACGTCGCTGATCTGGACTCGCTTCGGACGGCTGACAACGAAGGCGATGACATCCGCGATGTCCTCTGCCTGCAGCGCATCAATGCCTGCATAGACAGAAGCGGCACGTTTCGTATCGCCGTGGAAACGGACTTCGCTGAATGGTGTCTCCACAAGACCCGGCTGGATGGTGGTGATTTTTACATCGCTTGCCATGACATCGATGCGAAGGCCATCGCTGAAGGTTTTGACAGCGGCCTTTGTCGCGCAGTAGACTGCCGCACCGGCATAGGCATAAAGACCAGCCGTGGAGCCGAGGTTTACGACGTGACCTTTATTTTCTTTTACCATTGCAGGAAGGAAGGCGCGGGTGACGAGGAAGAGGCCCTTGATATTTGTATCGATCATTTCCATCGTATCTTCCGGGGCTGTGTCCTGATAGGGCTCGAGGCCTCTGGCAAGACCTGCGTCATTCACGAGCACATCCGGCGCACCGAAGGTATCGAGTACTTGGGAGGTGACTTCCTTGATGGCCTCGCGGTCTTGTACGTCCAGTGCGTAGGTCGTGACTTTCACGCCGCTTTCTTTCTCGATGTCCGTTTTCACGTTCGCGAGTTTTTCTGTATTTCTGGCAGCGAGTACCAAGTCGTAGTGAGAGGCTGCCAGCGCTTTGGCAGTGGCAAGGCCGATGCCGCTCGTGGCACCTGTGATAAATGCGTATGGATTCATAAGAAAACCTCCTTGAAAATAATGGGTTCAGTGTTTCCCTAGAAATGAAGGTGGCGGCTTCGCCGCGAATACATAGGAGGCGATGCCCGAAGGTAGCATTCAAGTCAACAGTCATCAGTTACTCGAAGCTACTCATCTCTAATCCCTTCTGCTATAATGATTATACAATGTCACGAGCAGAAATCCCATCAGAAAGGGGAATCATCATGAAAATTTACGCGCTCTTGCTCGCTTCGCTTCTGGCCGTGGGCCTTTCTGGCTGCGGCGCAGAGATGAAACCAGCGGCTTCCTCGGCACCCGCCGCTTCCTCGCAGTCTGTGTCCGTGAAGGCGATCCATGAGATCGCGCCGGCTTCAGAAAAGGTTTTCCAAGAGGCGTCTACTCTCTACGCCAAAGGGCAGAATCGGGAGGCACTTCTCACTTGTGACAAGGCGTTGGAAATCGATCGGGAGAATTACAAAGCGCTTTCTCTGAAGGGGCTCATACTGGCACTCGATGTTTCGCCGGAGCAGGGGATCGGACAGGTTTTGAAGGCGCTCAAAATCAATCCTGATTATACGCAGGCTTTTTATGATATGGCGATGGCGCAGAAGCTTGCCAAGCATTATGATGAATCGATCTCCTACTTTCGGAAGGTGCTGGCTGTCGATCCAAAGAATACGTGGTCTCTCTATGGGATCGCGACGAACTATGCGGATAAAAAGGATAAGGCAAATGCGCTCTCATATCTGCAAAAAGCGATGACGATCGATCCAGAGCATGTCCGCCCTGAGGCGCTCAGTCAGGATCACTTTGAATGGCTCCGCGGGGATGCGGATTTCCAAAAGGTAGTAGGAGGGAAATGACCCGGCAAACACGGATCACACCTTAGTCAGATTTACTTTTGGCTTACCATGGCAATGCATTGTTGAACGCGTACAGCAAGCTGTTTAAAGAAGACTAAGAAGATCCATGGGCGAGCCGTCCAAGGGGCGATCCGGCATCTTTTTGCGATATGCCAATAATAAATATGAACAAAGGAGTCCCTTTATGAAAGGTATGAAGTACGCGATCATGTGCTCGGCACTGTCGCTTGTCTTTTATTATCACGATCTGATGATCGGTGGCGGTTTCTGGGGCTATATGGCCGGCATCATCTATCTTTTCACCTATCGCGCGCACAGTACGCTCCTTGTGATCGGATGCATCGCGACGGCGATTCTGACCGTCATGTATTTTCCGTGGGAGTTTACCCTGAAGGGCTATCTGCAGGTCGGCGTCGCCTGGTCGATGACGATCATCGGGCTCACTGCGGTGCTGACGGTGGTCTCTCTGCTGCATAAGGTCGTGGGGAAGAAGGAGTGACTGGTGACTAGGCGATTAGAAGACTAGAAGACTAGAAGACTAGAAGACTAGAAGACATCAGACTCCTGTATCGTCATTTCGAGCGAAGCGAGAAATCTTTGTCATTCGCGGTCAAACGGGTCATGTTCGACAAACTTAAATTAGTAGCTAGGGATTAGTAGCTAGGGATTAGAGGTCTCAAGTGACTGGTGACTAGTGACTGGAATGCCAGCTCATGGCATCGCCATTATTTATACTTCTTATACTTCGCGGCGCTTTCATATTTTTATGCGCCGTACCACCATTTTGCATTTCTCATTTCTAATTTCTCATTAAATCGAGGTTTTCAAACGTAATCAAAGAGCGGCACGCCCCATGGACTACCCCTGATTCTGAATCTATTCACCATTTTCTATTTGACACGGCCCGAATTACCCTTTATAATAAATAAGCTATTCAATTCGGATAGCGGTATTTTATAGAGAGGTGACTTACACAATGGCAACAAACAGAAATCTCCGTTTTAAGACCAGCAGACGTTTCGGCGTAAATGTTTACGGCCATCCGAAAGCGTTAAAACGGCAGCCAGCGGAAGCTCGTCAGAAGAAAATGTCTGAATACGGCATCCAGCTCGCAGAAAAACAGAAAGTAAAAGCAATGTACAACCTGCTTGAAAAGCAGTTCTACCGCTATTATGATAAAGCAAAGAGAATGTCCGGCGTCGTAGGCGAAAACCTGCTGTTCCTGCTGGAAACCAGACTCGATAACGTCGTATATCGTGCTGGCTTTGCACGTTCTATCCGTCAGGCTCGTCAGATGGTTACCCATGGCCTCATCAATGTCGATGGCAAGAGAGTAGACATTCCGTCCTACCCGCTGCGCGCTGGCCAGGTCGTTTCCCTGCGTGAAGCTTACAGATCCAACGAAATGTTCAAACAGTCCTTCCAGGAAGCTAAGACCTTCGATCTTCCATACATCGAAAAATCTTTCGATAACTGGACTGCTACCCTGGTTCGTTTCCCGCAGAGAGATGAACTCCCATACAAGGACGAAGTCAACGAAACCAACATCGTCGAACTGTACTCCAAGTAATCGGATGCTTTTGGACGAAAAAGACTGGCGAAAGCCAGTCTTTTTTTATGGCCGGTATGGTGGAAGGTTCCCTTCGCGGGAAATGGCAAATCATGTGCAGGCTTGAGAAATGCTTCGCAGAGAGGGGCATAATGAGAGGCTCTTCCTTTTCAACAATAAAAGCATTTTGTTCATGAATATGGTAAAATGGATAGAAATCGATCGCTCGGGCGCTTTTTATAGGCTGCCCGCCCCACTGGATCTGCTCAGTATGAACGGCCTGTTTTCAGGCAATGGGGGATGGCTCACCGATCATCAGTGGCGGCGCCGGATATTATGATATGGCGCAGCCACTATCGCAGTCTTGCACACGGAATGGCATAGTCCGGCCATCGGGGATGCGGGCAAGACGTTTCACTGATTATCCATGAAAGGGGTATCCTATGAAAGGAACCTATAGACTGCTCAAGACGCTCGGCGCTTTTTGCTGTGGGCTTTCGGAAGAGAATGCTGTGAAGGCAGGGGACGCTTTGGGGAAATTTTTCTGGCTGCTGGTACCGGCGAGAAGAAAACGACTTGCGGTAGCGAATCTTCTCCGCACGGGCCTTGCTAAGGACGAGAAGGAAGCAGAGCGCATCGCGAAGGCTTCGGCTGTCCGTTTCGGGCCGCTGGGTGTCTCGATGTTCCGCTTTCCGCTGCTTACGAAGGAGAATATTTCCGAGTATGTGACCATTCGAGGGAAGGAAAAGCTGGATGCGATCAAGGCGGAAGGGAAAGGCTGCATTCTGGCGGCGACGCACTGCGGCAACTGGGAAGTCGAAGGGGCAGCGCTTGCGCTCTACGGTTATCCGCTGCTTTCGGTCGCGATGAAGCAGAATAATGAAGAGTTTGATCGTTTCCTCTGTGAATATCGCTCGATGCCGGGGCAGACTGTCGAGTATAAGACGGGCGTCCGTGATATGCTCCGCCGGCTGAAGGAAGGATACTTCGTGGGACTTCTGTGCGACCAGGACCCCGGAGACACGGGGATCCTGTCTGATTTCTTTGGTGAAAAAACACTGACTGCGACAGGGCCGGCGCATTTTTCTATGCTCTGCAAGTTGCCGGTCATGACAGCGCTGATCCACCAGACGGGGCCTTTCCGCTTTGAGATCATCATCGGCGATCCGATCACGCCGGAGGAAGGACTCTCCAAGAAGGAAGCCATCCAGAATATCACGGATAAGATCAATGAGCGTCTGGAAGCGTGGATCCGTGAGTATCCGGAGGAATGGTTCTGGCTGCACAATCGCTGGAAGTGGACAGACCGTCTGCATCCGGAGCTAAAGTCTGAAAGCAGGGATGAGTAGCTAGGGATTAGGGATTGGGAGTGACTAGTGATTGGTGACTGGTGACTAAATACCACCTTTGGGCATCGCCATTATTTATACTCTGCGGCGCTTCCCTGTTTTTATGCGCCGCACCTTCCCCGTAGAACCCATTAAACCGTAGAACCCATTGAACCCGTTGCACCCTATTACATACCAAAGGAGGGCAAATATGCTGCAGCTCCATATCGAGAAAAGTTACGTGGGGGATATTCCCGTCCGCATCGTGCACCCGATCCGAGACGAGGGAAAGGCGCTCATTCTTTACCATGGCTGGAGCAGCCGCGGAGAATACCAGACCACGAAAGCGGCTGTCTTTGCGCTTCATGGCTATACTGTCTTTGTCCCGGATGCGATCCATCATGGGGAGCGCGATGCTCTCTCTGATTACTATCGGCTCGAAGATTACAGCATTTTCTGGGAAACGATCCGGCAGAATGTCAGAGAGTACGAGGCGCTCCATGACTTCGTGCGGGAAAAGGGCTATGGCACGCCGATCATCGCTGGGCACTCTATGGGCGGCATGTCCGTCCTGGGGATCGCAGCTCGCTATCCGCAACTGGTGAGATCGGTGATTTCCTTCAATGGCTCGGGCGATTGGATCCTCTCACATTTATTCATGCAGGCGCGTTTCGGGATCTCGTTAGGGAGAAACTGGCCGCTTTACGATGCGCTGGAAAAAGAGCAGCCGCTGTCCCATATAGAGGAGATCAGATCCATTCCTCTTTTTATGACCAATGGGGAAAGTGACATTTCTGTTGATCCGCGCGCGCAGGCACATTTCTTCGAAGCCCTTGAGGCAGCTGGCGGTGATGTGACGCGCATCACCTATCCTCGTCTCGGGCATTTCGTCACGACAAATATGCTCGATGATGCGCTGAAGTGGCTGGGGGATAAGTGACTGGTGACTAGTGACTGGTGACTAGTGACTTAAATGCTACCTCCTGAACCCTGAAATTTGAAAGCAGAGATGAGTAGCTAGGGATTGGGGATTAGGAGTGACTGGGATTCGCCGGCATCGTCATCCCGAGCGCAACCCTCGATCTTTACTGTACTGCGGTCAGTATCATATAGGCATTGGCAGGGAAACGACGCCTTGGTGCTGCGTATTTCTGCTTTCACACATGCATCGTTTATCGGTCTGCAAGGAAGATTTCTCGCTTGCGCTCGAAATGACGATACGGGAAAAGGGTATCCCCAAAAGTTTGAAAGCAGAGATGAGTAGCTAGGATTGGGGATTAGGAGTGACTGGGATTCGTCGGCATCGTCATCCCGAGCGCAGCCGAGGGATCTTTACTGTACTGCGCGAATCAGCGTGTTGCGCCGAGGAAAAACGATGTGCTGGTACTGCCTCACATCAGGTGATGAGCGTTCTGCAATAAAGATCGAGGGCTACGCTCGAAATGACGATGCGCGCGAAGCGCTATCAAAACTCCGCGGCGCTTCTTAATTTTATGCGCCGTACCTTCACTCCTCACTCCTCACTCCTCACTCGAGCAGAGCTTTCATTCGTAATCCAAGGGATGGCACGCCCCGTGGGCTAACCCTATTTTCAGAAAGAAGGTGACCATCCACGAAGTACAGACAAAATATCATGATCCTTATTGCGAGCATGTTCCTTGTTTCTATCGGCTATACGATGGTCATTCCTTTCCTGCCGCTCTATCTTTTGGATATCGGAGTACCTGAGGAGAGTATCGCGATCTGGACGGGGGTCGTATTCTCGAGCTGCTTTCTGGTGGCGGGCATCATGGGGCCTGTCTGGGGAAAGATGGCGGATACGAGGGGCAAGAAGCAGATGGCGATCCGCGCGGCGGTGCTGCTCGGCTTTTCCTACCTTTTCTGCGGGTTGTCTCAGAATGCCTGGCAGATGACAGCGGCTCGTGCCTTTATGGGATTCTCGAATGGCTTCGTCGCAGCGTCGATGGCGATCATCTCCGTCAGTGCGGATCCGAAGAATCTGGGGGCCACGCTTGGGATGGGGCAGACAGCGCTCATCGTGGGCGGCATCGCGGGGCCTCTTGTGGGAGGGACGCTGGCGCATCTCATCGGTATACGGAATACCTTTTTTATTTCTGCGGCGTTCCTCTGGTTCGTTGCCGTGCTCGTCATCCTCTATGTCAGAGAGCCGAAGCTGGGGATGGTGAAAAAGGTGGAATCAAAGGTGACCACCATCGGGGAAGACCTCTCGTATGCCTTCCATAATGGGCACCTTCGGGAGATCCTCTTCATCGCCTTCGGTCTGCAGACGACGATCCTCATGATCCAGCCGGTGACGGCACTTTACGTTTCCGAGCTTTTGGATGGCATGGGAAATGTGGAGCTCATTTCCGGCTTCATCATGAGCAGCGGCGGCATCGCAGGCGCGCTCACGACGACGCTGTGGGGGAAATTCGGCCAGCGCAAAGGCTATTATTTTGCGATCTGTCTCACGCTGCTTGCTGCGGGATGCCTGACGATGGCGCAGTCCATACCAGACACGGTCGTGGGCTTCGGCCTTTGTCAGTTCCTCGTCGGGTGCTTTGTGATCGGTGTCAATCCTTCGCTCAATGCGGCGATGGTCATGTACACGCCGGATGATTTCCGTGGCCGCGTCTTTGGCCTTTTCAATACGGCGCAGCAGTTTGGCAATATGGTGGGGCCGCTCGTCTCCTCCGCGATCTCCATGATGGCAGGGATCTGGGAAGTCTACGCCATCGCCGGTCTGATCCAGCTTTCTCTCGGGATGAAAATCTACCTCGGGCGTGTCCGAAAGGGAGAGCTGGGGAAATAGAATCAGGGAAACCCTGCCAACGGTTCGCGAAAGCGAACCGTTTTTTGGTGTGCTCATAGCTTCAAAAGATGCGGGCTTCTCAGCTGAAAAAATTCTGATCTCATCGGAGATGCCAAGCGCTTAGAAGCGGCGGATGCGTTTTTCTTGATGATACACTTGGAGAATTACATTTCTCCGATTGCTCTATTGCATTTTTATTTATCGATTTGATACAATCATAAAAAATTAACGTTCTTTAAGGGGGTTATCATGCGTCATAAGGGTATCATGGGTATCATCCTTGGGATCTGTCTCACGGGCTTCTTTCTTGCAGGCTGCGGTATGCCTCAGGGGACGCCGCAGAAGGATAAGCGTCCGGTGATCAAGCTGGGGAGTGACCGTTATCCGCCTTTCAATTATTTTGATGAAGACGGTGTGCCGACGGGGATCGATGTGGATCTTGCGACAGAGGCTTTCGGCCGCATGGGGTATCAAGTCGAAGTGCATAACATCGACTGGGAGAAGAAGAAAGACCTTTTGAAGAGCGGAGAGCTGGACTGCATCATGGGCTGCTTTTCCATGGAAGGACGTCTGGACGATTACCGGTGGGCGGGTCCGTACATGGTGAGCCGTCAGGTGGTCGCAGTGAATCCAGAGAGTAACATTTACCACTTGCAGGATCTTGCAGGGAAGACACTGGCGGTACAGTCCACCACGAAGCCGGAAGGCATCTTCCTTCGAAGGAATGATCCTCGCATTCCTAAGCTGGAGCATCTTCTCAGCATGAGAGATCGCGCACTGATCTACACACTTCTTGGCAAAGGCTATGCGGATGCCGTCGGAGAGCACGAGACTTCCATCCTCCAGTACATGAAGGACTATGATGTGGAGTATCGCATCCTTCCTGAGCCGCTCATGACGGTCGGGATCGGCGTGGCTTTCGATAAGGAGGACCGCCGCAGTCTTTGCCGGGAGCTTGATAAGACACTTCGAGAGATGAGGCAGGATGGGACGTCAGAGAGGATTATCGGAAAGTATTTAGAAAATCCGAAACAATACCTGGAGGTGGAGAAGCTTGCTTACTGATAAAGCGTCCATTGAAAAAGGCATCCGTTTCTGGTCGGTCGGGATCCTTGGCGGGCTGCTGGTCATGCTCGGCGCTTCGCTCTATTTCAGCGACCAAGAAAAGAAGGCGGCGGAAGCGCGTCTCTATGAAACGGCAGAATATGTGAAGGTACAGAGCTCAAGCGTCACACACTATAATGAAGCATTGGAGTCCCAATCGCTTTTGCGGCTCATCGAAAGCGTGCGTCAGGTAGGGACAAACCTCAAGGCGGAGAAAGAGACAGGACGCAGTACAGAGGAGGCGCTGCTGCAGCAGAATATCCGTGGACTGTGGCTTTCCGGCATTCTGATTCTTGACGAAAAAGGAGAGACAAAGGAGTCTGTCACCAAGATGCCTTCTGCAGAAGAAGCGCTCGCAGGCATCCTATCCAGAGATGTCGTGAAAGACTGCGCCCGTTATCCGGAAAAAACCTATTCGCAGCGTCTTCGCCTCCCGGATGGGGCCTTTATCGATATGGCTGCCTGCGGACGCATGGACAAGCCGGGCATCATCGTCGTGTACCAATACACACCCGCTCAGTATGCCAGAACTTACACGCTCATGATCCAAAGTCTGCTTGCAGGGTACAATCCCCTGACGGATGGCACCATCCTTGTCGCGGATGACGGACAGGTCATCGCTTCGAATGATAAAGCACTGATCGGAGAAAAGACGAAGCATCTCCCCGTGGTGCAGGCCTTGAAAGAAAATGCGGGCAGTCGGCATCTCGTGAATATCAGTGAAGAATATGCCTATGGCATCATGCTTCGCCAGCGCGACTACTACATCTATGTATATATGCCGGATACCAAAGTATTTGCCGCACTTCCGAAGAATCTGGGCATAATCTTCGTCCTGTATCTGTTTGCTCTGTCCGCCTTCTTTATGTATCGCTACCGGGAACAGATGCTGCACCAGAAAGAAGAGAAGGAGAGGGAAGAGACATACCGCAAGAGCCTTCAGGAAGAGGCTCGCCTGGCAGATGCCGCCAATGTCGCGAAGACAGAATTCCTCCAGCGTATGAGCCATGATATCCGTACACCGATCAATGGCATCATTGGCATGCTGGCGGTGGCAGAGCGCTATCCCGATGATTTGAAAAAGCAGGTCGAATGTCGTGAGAAGATCAGTAAAGCGTCCCAACTGCTCCTGGAGCTCATCAATGAAGTGCTTGATATGGGGAAACTGGAGTCCGGTGAAGTCGTGCTCGAAGAAAAATCCTTCCATCTGCAGGAGCTTTTGAATGAAGTCCTTACTGTCATCGAAAAGCTGGCACAGGAAAGAGGTATCGAAGTCATCAAGAGGGATCTTTCCGTTACACACTGGAATCTCATAGGCAGTCCAGGTCACCTGAAGCGTCTTTTGATGAATATCATGGGTAACGCTGTGAAGTACAATAAAGATCATGGGAAGATCATACTCAGCCTCCGGGAAGACGAGAGTGAGGATGGCCGCGCTTTCTATACGTTTATTTGTAAGGATACCGGGATCGGTATGAGCGAGGAGTACCAGAAACGGATCTTTGAACCCTTCACCCGCGAAGACGAAAGTGTCAAGACGGCCTACAACGGTACGGGACTTGGCATGCCGATCGCAAAGAAACTTGCGGAAACCATGGGCGGCAGTATTTCCTTTACCAGCCAAAAGGGAGAAGGGACGGCGTTCACGGTGAAGCTCCCCTTCCTGATCGACAAGGCAGCCGGCAAAGCCGAGAACACGACCGAAGAAGCCGAGGCGTCGATCAAAGGTGTCCGTATTCTTCTTGTCGAAGACAATGAGCTCAATATGGAGATCTCGGAATTTATTGTCGCAGAAAAGGGCGCTGTCGTCACGAAAGCATGGAACGGAAAAGAGGCTGTCGAGACTTTTGCAAAGGCACCCGAAGGTGCATTCGATGTGATCCTGATGGATGTCATGATGCCTGTCATGGATGGCTGCGAGGCCGCAAAAGAGATCCGGGCTCTTCCCCGCAAGGATGCGAAGAGGGTTCCCATTATCGCGATGACGGCGAATGCTTTCACGGAAGATAAGATCCGTACCCGGGAAGCGGGGATGAATGAACATCTGTCCAAGCCGCTTGCGCCAGACCTTGTCGTGAAAACCATCACAAAGTTTTTGGGGAAGAAGTAACTAGAGACTAGTGGCTAGGGATTAGTGGCTGGGAATTAGGCGTCTCGAGTGACTAGGGACTGGTGACTAGAGACTAGGAGACTAGAAGACATCAGACTCTCGTATCGTCATTTCGAGCGAAGCGAGAAATCTTTACTGTACTGCGGGAATCAGCGTGTATGCACCGAGGAAAAACGATGTCCTGGTATTGCCTCACATCAGGCGATGAGCGTTCTGCAATAAAGATCGAGGACTACGCTCGAAATGACGATGCGCGCGAAGCGCTATCAAAACTCCGCGGCGCTTCCCTATTTTTATGCGCCGCACCGCCCCTGCTGAACCCGTTGAACCCATTGAACCTTCCGAACCCGCTCACCTCTTTCGCTGGCAGTCAATGGGACGACACGCCTAGATGGCTAACTCCGAAATTTTTCCTTTTTAGAAAAATTTAATCCCCATACGCTTGCCTTCCGTAGTATAATACAGATAGGAAATAATCTATGTGTAGAGGATGGGAGGTCTTTCATATGTATACTCTTTCCAATGAAGAATTTAACGGAAAAATTCCGCAGATCGATCCGAATGCGTTTGTGGCTCCACAGGTATTCCTTTCCGGCGATGTCCGGATCGGAAAGTATGCGAGTGTCTGGCCGGGCGTCGTGGCTAGAGGCGATGTGAATTACATCTCCATCGGTGAATGCACGAATGTACAGGATCTAGTCTGCCTGCATGTGGCGGATGACGATCCCTGCATCATTGGCGATTATGTCACTATCGGGCACTGCGCCTGCATCCATGCCTGTACCATTGAGGATCATGTCCTCATCGGCATGCATGCGACTGTTTTGACTGGTGCCAAGATCGGCCGCGGTTCCATCATCGCTGCTGGCGCGCTTGTTCTGGAAAATCAGGTCATCCCGCCGAATTCCCTCGTCGTCGGTGTCCCGGCGAAAGTCATCAAGACCATTGACCGCGTGAAGAACATTCATGCGCAGGCTCTCAAGTATAAATGTGAATGGGCCATCGGCTATGGTGTGAAACCGGATATCGATGGAGAACTGTATCACGGAGAACCGATCGTGTAATGGATGGATAGAGGAGACCCTCTGCTCAGCTTTTGGGCAGAGGGTTTTGTCGTGGGGGCGCTCCTTGATTGCGAAGGAAAGTCTCGCGCTCCCTAGTTAGGAGTGAGGAGTTAGGGGTGAGGAGTGGTGGTGCGGCGCATAAAAATATGGAAACGCCGCGGGGAATCAAACATGAGGAAAAAGTCTCTCCCGTATCGTCATTTCGAGCGCAAGCGAGAAATCTCTATTGCAGCACGAAAATCAGCAAGTTTGTGCCATTTCATAAACGAAGTTTTAGTACTACGCTTTTCTGCTATCTCGTACTTATTGCTTACCTGTGTGCAAGAAAGATTCGAGGGCTTCGCTCGAAATGACGATATGAGAGAAAATGACAGTTGCCATTTTCCGCTTCCCAGTCACCAGTCACCAGTCACCAGTCACTAGTCACTAGTCACTAAACACTAAACTCTTACATATTGTAAAATTTTTTTCCCTCTCTTTTTTCTTTAAAGGCTTTATGCTAAAATAATACGGTTATGTAGAAAGAAAAAAGCGTTATGTGGATACTTTTTTATTGAATCGAATATTTCGCTAGGAATTATGAGATTATCCTGTTTCTTCGGCGTATTTGTAAAAGGTAAAGGAAGATGGAGGCTTATGGGTCATATTTCTGTAATAGGCAGCTGTAATATGGACATTACCGTGGAGGCGGACAGAAGACCGCAGGCTGGCGAGACCGTGATGGGCAGCCGCCTGATCGTTTCTCCTGGAGGCAAGGGTGCCAATCAGGCTGTCGCAGCGGCGCGCCTCGGGGCTACCGTATACATGATCGGCTGTGTAGGGGATGATGCTTACGGAGCGCTCATGAAAAAGGCGCTGGAAGAGAGCGGCGTGAAGACGGACTATGTGGAGACGCTCTCCGGCATCACGACAGGCACGGCACACATCACGCTGGCAGAAGGGGATAACAGTATCATCGTCATCAAGGGGGCGAATGATAAGGTCAGCCGCGAGATGATCGATAAGGACTGGGATGTGATCTCTTCCTCTGATCTCGTCATGCTGCAGCATGAGATCCCGATGGACACGATCGGCTATATCATCGACCGCTGCTTTGAAGCGGGCGTCCCGGTGATGCTGAATCCGGCACCGTACATGGATATCCCGAAGGACTGGGTCAGGAAAGTGACGTATCTCACGCCGAATGAACATGAAGCGGCACTGATGTTTGACGGGATGGATCGGGATGAGATCCTGATTTCCGAAGCCGGCAAGGTCATCATGACCGTCGGCAAAGATGGCGTGGTCTATGGCGAAGCGGGCAAGGTCGTCAAGGTCGCCGGCTTCACGGTGCCGGTCGTCGATACGACCGGGGCAGGCGATACCTTCAATGGGGCTTTTGCTACGGCGCGCTGCGAAGGCCTGGCTATCAAAGAAGCCATTCGTTTTGCCAATGCGGCGGCAGCACTATCTGTCGGAAAGATCGGCGCACAGGGTGGTATGCCATGGCGCAAAGAAGTGGAGGAGATGCTCTCATGCAGAAAATAGGGATTTTGAACAGCAATATTGCTAAGGTTTTAGCAGACCTCGGTCATACAGATAAGATCTGTGTCGGAGACTGCGGCCTTCCGGTGCCAGCCGGTACGCCGAAGATCGATCTCGCACTCCGTCTTGGTGAACCGAAATTCATCGAAGTCGTGAAGGAAATGGCGAAATACATGGAGATCCAGAAGGTCTATATCGCACCGGAGACGGAAAAGGAAAATCCGGAGCAGTGGAAAGCGCTTCATGAAGTGTTCCCGGAAGATGCTGTGGAATGGGTCATGCTGGATAGCCATGAAGAGCTGAAAGCATGGGAAAAAGACTGCAAAGCCGTCATCCGTACGGGCGAAATCACTCCGTATTCGAATATCATTCTCGAGTCCGGCGTCATCTTCTAAGAGAGGTAGTACATGGATATCAATATGATCGGGATTTGCAAAGCCTTCGGGACGAATAAGGTCTTAGGCGGAGTGAATCTCCACATCCGTCCTGGCGAAGTCCACGCACTGATGGGGGAGAATGGCGCAGGCAAATCCACATTAATGAATATTTTGACGGGCATCCACAAGGCGGATGCCGGCACCATTCTGGTGGATGGCAAGGAAGTGACTTTCCGCAATAATAAAGATGCGGAAGAGCACGGGATCGCTTTCATTCATCAGGAGCTGAATATCTGGCCGAATCTGTCTATCCTGGAGAATCTTTTCCTGATGAATCAGCCGAAAACGGCTTTTGGCTTCATTGACTTCAAAAAGATGCGCCAGATGGCGGAAGAAAAGTGCTGCGAAATGGGCATCACGCTGCCGCTCGATGAGATCGCAGGGGAATGCTCTGTCGGTCAGCAGCAGATGACAGAGATCACACGAAATCTGATGCTCGATGCCAAGACGGTCATCATGGATGAACCGACCGCCGCTTTGACGGAGCGTGAGACCGACAGCCTTTTTGAAGTCATGAGAAAGCTGAAGGCGAAGGGTGTCTCCATCATCTATATTTCTCATCGTATGGAAGAGGTATTCAATAACTGTGATACCATCACCGTCATGCGCGACGGGCAGACCATCAGCAGCCGCCCGACAGAAGAAACGAATATGGATCAGATCGTAGGCGATATGGTCGGCCGCGTGATGAGCGAGTACTATCCGGCGCGTACGAATGTACCCGGTGATGAAGTATTCAAGGTCGAAGATTTCTCGCAGCCGGGCGTCTTCGAGCACATCTCCTTCTCTGTCAGAAAAGGGGAGATCCTGGGCGTAGCCGGTCTCATGGGCGCTGGCCGTAC
Source organism: Dialister sp. i34-0019-2H8 (assembly GCF_042846925.1). NCBI lineage: Bacteria > Bacillati > Bacillota > Negativicutes > Veillonellales > Veillonellaceae > Dialister > Dialister sp. i34-0019-2H8. The sequence continues at coordinate 1,500,049 of NZ_BAABYQ010000001.1, read as the reverse complement.
AGAGATCATGAGAGCGATCTTCGGTGTGGATCCGCACAAGGAAGGCAAGCTCTACCTTTCCGGCAAGGAGATCAAGATCAAAAAGCCGCTCGATGCCATCAAGCTCGGCTTCGGTTTCATTACAGAGAACCGTAAGACGGAAGGGCTCATTCTGGATTTTTCGATCAAGAAAAATATTGCACTCCCCAGTGTGAATGCCCTCGCCAAGAGCGGCGTCATCAATGACAAGGAAGAATTCGGTTTCGCAGATACGTTATCGCACAAGCTCGGCGTAAAGACACAGACCATCGAGCTTCCTGCGAGCGCTCTCTCTGGCGGCAACCAGCAGAAGGTCGTCATCGCGAAGTGGGTGGGCATGCATCCGAAGCTGCTCATCCTGGATGAACCGACCCGCGGCATCGATATCGGTGCGAAAAAGGATATCTATGACCTGATGAATGAACTGACCGCCCAAGGCGTATCGATCATCATGGTTTCTTCTGAACTGCCGGAAGTTATCGGCATGAGCGACCGTATCATGGTCATCCACGAAGGACATCTGGCTGGCATCATCGATCATAAAGATGCGACACAGACACGTATTATGACATTGGCTACCGGAGGAGAGTAAGCATGAATTCCGAAAAAGTTAAAAATCTTGTGAGAGAAATGGGGCCGCTCATTGGTCTCATTGTACTCTTTATCGTTATCGCGGCTTTGAATGACAGCTTCATCGATCCGTCGAACCTGAAAAATCTGGCTCGTCAGATTTCCATCAATGCGCTTATTGCCTTTGGTATGACCTTCGTCATCCTGACCGGCGGCATCGACCTCTCCGTCGGTTCGATCCTCGCGCTGTCTTCTGCGCTCATGGCGAGCATGATCGCCAAAGGGACGAATCCGGAGCTCGCGATCCTTTTCTCTGCTTTCATCGGGATCCTGCTCGGTGCTGTGAATGGTGTCATCATTTCCTACGGAAAGGTCGCTCCTTTCATTGCAACGCTCGCTACAATGACCATCTATCGCGGCGCGACGCTCGTCTATACGAATGGCAACCCGATCTCCGGCCTTTCGGATGATCCTTTCTTCACAGGCTTCGGTCAGGGCTTCATCATGGAAGTTCCGGTCCCGGCCATCGTGATGCTCATCGCCTTCCTGATCCTTTTCTTCATCCTGAAGAAGACGCCGCTTGGCCGTCAGACCTATGCGGTCGGCGGAAATGAAAAAGTTTCCTATATTTCCGGGATTAAGATTGACAGAATCAAGATTTTTGCGTATGCTTTGACTGGATGCCTTTGCGCTATCGCCGGCGCTATCCTGACTGCCCGCCTGAACAGCGCGCAGCCGACAGCCGGCATGGGCTATGAGCTGGATGCTATCGCAGCTGTCGTCTTGGGCGGTACCTCGCTCGCAGGCGGCAAAGGCCGTATTTCCGGCACGCTCATCGGTGCTCTCATCATCGGTACCTTGAATAATGGTCTGAACATTTTGAATGTGTCCAGCTTCTATCAGCAGGTTGTCAAAGGCGTAGTTATTTTGCTTGCCGTCCTGATGGATCGCAAGAAGAACTAAGGAGGAAAACATTTTGTTTAAGAAAATCGCATTAACAGCTCTCATTGGCGCAGCACTCATCTCTGCTGCTGGTTGTGGCGGCTCTGATAAGAAAGCCGACTCTTCTGCTGCTTCCGGCGCGAAGAAAGTCACCATCGGCTTCTCTGTCTCCACGCAGAACAACCCATTCTTCGTCACCATGGCAAACAGCGTCAAAGCAGCTGCTGAAAAGGCTGGCGTGAATGTCAAGATCGTCGATGCACAGAATGATCCGGCAAAACAGTCTAATGATATCGCTGACCTGCTCCAGGGCAACATCAGCGTGCTCATCGTGAATCCGGTAGACTCCGCAGCAGTATCCAACTCTGTCCTTGCAGCCAATAAAGCCAAGATCCCGGTCATCACCATCGACCGTGCTTCTGACAAGGGCGAAGTCGCTGTACACATCGCTTCCAACAACATCAAGGGCGGCGAAATGGCAGCAGAATACATCGTTTCCAAACTCGGCGAAGGCACTCCGGTCGCTGAACTCGAAGGTATCCCGGGCGCATCCGCTTCCCGTGAACGCGGCCAGGGCTTCCATAACATCGCTGACAAGAAACTGAAAGTCCTCGCAAAGCAGAGTGCAAACTTCGATCGCAGCCAGGGCCTGACCGTTTCTGAAAATATTCTCCAGGCAAACCCGGATGTCAAAGCCATCTTCGCACAGAACGATGAAATGGCTCTCGGCGCTATCTCCGCTGCCAAAGCTGCCAACAAGCAGATCTTCATCATCGGCTTTGACGGCACGGATGACGGCGTGAAAGCAGTCAAAGACGGCACCATGGCAGCTACCATCGCTCAGCAGCCGGACAAGATGGGCGAGATCGGCGTCGATGCTGCTCTGAAGCTCGCTAAGGGCGAAAACGTCGAAAAGAATATTGCTGTCGACCTGAAACTGATCGAAAACAAATAATTTATTTCATCTGACAACCTGAACCAAAAACCGCAGCTTAGGCTGCGGTTTTTTGATGGGGAGAAGAGCTGTGGGGGCGTGCTGCTCCTTGATTGTGATTGAAAGCCTCGATTGAATGAGAAATAAGAAATGGTGGTGCGGCGCATTTCGTCATCCTGAGCGGAGAAAAACGTCGTATGTTAGCAAATGGCTTATCTGAAACAGGAGAACTGAGTCGAAGGATCTAAGCGCCGCGGAGTATAAATAATGGCGATGCCATGAGCTGGCATTCCAGCCACTAGTCACTTGAAACTCCTAATCCCTAGCCACTAATCCCTAATCCCTGCTTTCAAACTTTTGGGGATACCCTTTTCTCGTATCGTCATTTTGAGCGCAAGCGAGAAATCTTTTTTGCAGACCGATAAACGATGCATGTGTGAAAGCAGAAATACGTAGTACCAAGGTGTCGTTTCCCTGCCAATGCCTATGTGATACTGACCGCAGTGCAAGGGAAACGCTGATTAAATCAGAGAATCAGATTTCATATGGATTTTTATACATAGCGTCGTCGACATCCTCCTTAAATAGCTCGCTATTCGCGCCCTCTGTCTCCTCGCTCTGTATAAAAATCCAAGAATGAAATCCGATAACGATTTAATCAGTGTTTCCCAAGAAAGATCCCTCAGCTGTGCTTTCGATGACGATACGGGAGTCTGATATCTCCCAGTCTCTGGGTCTTTTAGTCTAATCCCTAATCCCTAGACACTAGACATTAGACACTAGTCACCAGTCACCCGTCTCCAGTCACTCAAGGTTCCTATTTTCCCATTGACGCGCTCCATGCGCATCCTTATAATAAATAAGATATGATTTTATAAGGGTAAGGAATCGGATATGAATAACGACTATGCAAGCATTTTCTCCGGCATTTTAAGAGAGAATCAGATAAAAACAAATGAACCCATGAAGCGTCATACCACCTTTGGCATCGGTGGGCCGGCGGATTGTTTTCTGATGCCGGAAACGACAGAAGAAGTGTGCCTCATCACAAAGCTCGCACACAAGCATGCGGTGCCGCTTTTCGTACTGGGCGGCGGGGCGAACCTGCTCGTCCGGGACAAAGGCATCCGAGGGGCGGTGGTATTCACCGGTCGTCTGCACCGCATGGAAAGAAAGGAGAATCTCCTGACGGTCGCGAGCGGAGTGCCTACGGCAGCTGCTGCAAGGAAAGCATTGGAGTATGGCCTCTCTGGAATGGAATTTGCCAGCGGCATTCCCGGCAGTATTGGCGGAGCTGCTTATATGAATGCGGGGGCCTATGGCGGAGAAATGGCGAAGATCATCGTTTCTGCTACCACCTGTGATGCGAAGGGGGATATCATTGTCCACTCCATCAAGGATATGGGCTATGGGTATCGCCACAGCCCCTTCATGCAGAACGGGGAAGTCATCCTTGATATCACGCTTTCGTTAAAGCCGGGCAATCAAAAGGACATCGAAGCGCTGATGAAGGATCTCAACCAGAGAAGAGCTACGAAGCAGCCTCTTGAAAAACGAAGCGCCGGATCCACCTTCAAGCGCCCCGATGGTCATTTTGTTGGACAGATGCTCGAAGAACTGGGGCTCAAAGGATTTTCGGTGGGCGATGCGCAGGTCAGCGAGAAACACGCCGGTTTCCTCATCAATAATGGCCGTGCCTCCTGCGAAGACATGCTCTCTCTCATCCATCAGGTGCAGCAGAAGGTCAAAGAGGCCTATGGCGTGGATCTGCATACCGAGGTTCAGATCGTAGGGGAAGAGTGAAAGAAGCCGAAAGGCTTCTTTTTTGTTTTGGGTGACTGGGGACTAGGGATGAGTAGCTAGGGAAGCACTGATTCAATCGTTGTCAAATTTCATTCTTGGATTTTTATACAGAGCGAGGAATCATCTGACGCGAATATCGAGCTATTTAAGGAAGATGATGACGAAGCTATGTATAAAAATCCATATGAAATCTGATTCTGCGATTTAATCAGTGTTTCCCTAAGGATTGGGGATTAGGAGTGACTGGTGGCTGGTGACTGGGATTCTCTGGCATCGTCATCCCGAGCGCAGCCGAGGGATCTTTACTGCACTGCGAGAATCATCGTGTATCCACCGAGGGAAAACGATGTCCTGGTGCTGCCTCACATCAGGCGATGAGCGTTTTGCAATAAAGTCCCTCGGCTACGGTCGAAATGACGTTGTGCACGAAGCGCTATCGAAACTCCGCGGCGCTTCTGATTTTTATGCGCCGCATCACCATTTCTCATTTCTAATTTCTCATTCGAACAGAGTTTTTGTACGCAATCAAGAGGCATCCCGTTCCGTGGGCTAACCCCGAACCCCGAACCCCGAACCCTGAACCCCGAACCCTGAACCTTGAACCTTGAACCTCTAACCTTTTCCCCATTTTCCTCATGACAAATTTCCCGTGAACATTTATACTAAAGAAAAACGAAAAGGAGAGCACTATGGAAGTTGTAGCTTTTTATGGACCGCCAGGCACAGGTAAGAGTGACCGTGCGCTGGTGATCGCCTATGAGAATCAATGCTCCTGCATCATTGATGATGGGATCCTGATCTATCACAACCGCATTGTCGCAGGGAAGTCAGCCAAGAGAGAAGAGAGCCGCTTGAAGGCGGTGCGCCGCGCGATTTTCTGGGATGAAGAGCAGAGAGAAGATGTGAAGAAGACGCTCCAGAAGATCCATCCGGACCGCATTCTGATCTTGGGAACGTCAGATCGTATGGTCGTGACGATCACGAAGGCACTGGATCTGCCGGAGCCCTGCAAGTATATCCGCATCGAGGATGTGGCGCGTCCTGAAGAAATGATGAAGGCGAGCGAAGCACGTCATAAGGAAGGGAAGCATGTCATTCCCGTTCCGACGATGGAGCTGAAGCCGTATTTCAAGGGGTACCTAGTCGATCCGCTGAAATTTTTCAGAAATCGGAAAAAGGAAGTGCCAAAGCGTTTCAGCGAGCAGAATGAACGCTCTGTCGTGCGTCCGGTCTTCAGTTACTATGGCAAGCTCTCCTTCTCTGACCGCGTCATCGCTTCGCTTGTCCGTTATGCGGTGAAGGGGATGAAGAAAGTCAGGATCACAGGCGTCAGCAGTGAGAAGAGTGAGAGTCAGCTGAATGGCCTCATTCTGGCACTTGACGTCTCCGTCCGCCCGGGAACGCCGCAGGAGATCAAATCGGTGATCCATACCATGCGTGACAGGATCCAGCGGGAGATCGAGCATACGACAGGCATGTCGCTCGAGACGATCCGTGTGAATGTGACAACAGGCGTGGCGAGGTAAGTGACTGGCGGTCGTGGATCAGGAACGATCATAGTCTGCCAATGGATCGGTGTTTTCCTCGCATCGTTATGTCAAACGCAGAGAAACTGTGAGAGTAAGAAAAATGAGAAACTGCATCACTTTGCCAGCCTTCGGGCATCATGCCTATGCATGACTCGGGGGGCTGATGATATCAAAGGAGGGTTCTATGACTCAGATCAAAATCTGTGGCTTCACAGATCCGAAGGAGGCCGCATTTGTTTCCTATCCTGATGTCTCATATATGGGGATGGTGCTTTTCTTCGAGAAGAGCAAACGGAACATTTCTCTTGAGACGGCAAAGGCCATCCTGCGTGCGGCAGATCCGCGCATCAAAAAGGTGGCGGTCGTGGTGTCTCCTTCGTCGGCACAGGCTGAGGAGATCGAGAAGGCAGGTTTCGACTATATGCAGGTGCACGGCGTGCTTGAAGCAGAGGTACTTTCCATGACCCGGCTTCCCATCATCCGTGCGTATAATGGCAAAGCAGAGGAAGAAGAGGATCCCCGCATCTGCGCTCATCTTTTTGACGCGGCAGAGCCTGGCAGCGGGAAGGCCTTCGACTGGAAGAGGCTCGCGGAAAAGAAACGCAAGAAGCCATGGTTTCTTGCGGGCGGCCTTACGGCAGAGAATGTAGGAAGGGCGATTTCCCTCATCCATCCTGACGTCGTCGACGTATCGTCGGGGGTGGAGTATACAGACAGGAAGGGGAAGGATCCGGAGAAGATAGCGGCGTTTATTCAGGCTGTCAAAGAAAGCTGATGCGGGATGCAGCGTGCCAAAGCTCCTGCGGGGAGCGGGACGGCATAGCTATAAAGTGCAGCAGAGCGTAGGAAGCATCCCTCTGCTGCCATGGGAGACATATTCTCCCTTCACGACCTGCGGGCTCCATTGGATCCTTAGATCCCGATCTCAAGCCCCACACCTTTCTCCCCATATTGAATAAAAAACTCTTGACACATATTCTCTGAGGGTGTATATTAGCTTCAACTTCATAAAGGCAGTGAAGAGAAGAGTACATGAAGGACGCTGGCAAAGAGAGCTCGGGCAGGTGAAAACGAGTACAGATGAATCCATGGAAGATGGCCTCTGAGCCTGGCATGCTGAATGATGAAGCAGCCCGGGAGCTCCCGTTATAGAGATAGGGTATCAAGGCAATAGCCGGCGTACCTGATAAGGTGTTCTGGAGCGATCCGGACATAAAATTGGGTGGTAACACGAATGACGATCTCGTCCCTTTGATAGGGACGAGATTTTTTTTATTGCCCATGCATTGCCACATTTACTATGAAGGAAGAAATAGTGATTGATAGTCCAGAGAGACGCTTTCCCGCGAGCTATCAACAGCCTTTTTTTACAGGAGGAATTCATCATGGCAGACGTAAAACATTATCATTTCGAAACTCTTCAGCAGCATGCAGGCCAGGTACCGGATCCGGTGACCGGCGCCAGAGCGGTTCCGATTTACCAGACCACTTCCTATGTATTTAAGGACGCGCAGCAGGCAGAAGACCGCTTCGCCCTGAAGGATGCCGGTTATATCTATAGTCGCCTGACGAATCCGACCCAGGATGTACTCGAAAAGAGACTGGCAGCTTTGGAAGGCGGCACGGCGGCTCTCGCCGTTGCTTCCGGGGCAGCTGCTGTCACCTATGCGATCCTGAACATTGCCGGTGCCGGGGATGAGATCGTTTCTGCCTCTACACTGTACGGCGGGACCTATGAGCTCTTCACCGATACCCTGCCGCAGCTCGGCATCACCACCCATTTCGTAAATCCGGATCATCCGGAAGAGATCGAAGCAGCGATCACCACAAAGACCAAGGCAGTCTATATCGAAACGCTGGGGAATCCGGCCATCAATATCCCGGACTTCGATGCCATCCGCGACATTGCTCACGCCCACGGCCTGCCAGTCATCATTGATAATACCTTCGCGACGCCTTATCTCTTCCGTCCACTGGAACATGGTCTGGATATCGTGGTGCACTCCACCACGAAATTCATCGGTGGCCACGGTACGACCTTGGGCGGCGCGATCGTAGAAAATGGCAAGTTCAACTGGAACCAGCCGGAAAGATACCCGCACTTCGCTTCTCCGGATGCTTCCTATCACGGCATCAACTTTGCGACTGACGTACCGGGCGCAGGCTTCGTGACCCGTATCCGTGCGAAGGTTCTCCGTGATACCGGTGCCTGCATTTCCCCAATCTCCTCCTGGTTCTTCATTCAGGGCCTCGAAACCCTGTCTCTTCGCGTAGAACGCCACGTCTACAATGCCACCAGAGTCGCAGAATTCCTCGAAAAGCACCCGAAGGTCGCTAAAGTCAACTATCCGGGTCTCGAATCTTCCCCGTACCACAAGCTGCAGCTGAAATACCTGCCAAAGGGTGCAGGCTCCATCTTCTCCATCGAACTCAAGGATGGCTTTGATGCAGCGAGAAAATTCATCGACAATCTTGAGATCTTCTCTAACCTGGCTAATGTCGGTGACTCCAAGTCTCTTGTCGTTCACCCGGCTTCCACGACCCACCAGCAGCTTTCCCCGGAAGCCCAGCAGGCAGCCGGCATCACCCCGGGCACCGTCCGCATCTCCGTAGGTATCGAAAACATCGATGACCTTCTCGCAGATCTCGAACAGGCGCTGGCGAAAATCTAAGGAAACACTGATTCTGTGATTTAATCAGCGTTTCCCCAAATCAACTAAAATCAAAAAAGACGTAGGATGCATGATTTTACGTCTTTTTTGCATGGGAAGATTTCATAAAAAAGACGGCGCTTTTGATTTTTGCGCCGTAAATAAGTTTGAAAGCAGGGATGAGGGATGAGTGGCTAGGGATTAGACTAGGAGACTGGGAGACATCAGATATCAGACGCCTGACATTAGACATCTGACTTCTATCCTCCGGCCTTCAGGCATCGCCTCATATATATTCGCGGCGAAGTCGCCACCTTCATTCCTAATTCCTCATTCGAGCAGAGCTTTCATTCACAATCAAGGAGCGGCACGTCCTAGTCCCTAGTCACCAGTCCCTAGTCACTAGTCACTATCTCGCCATTCCCTCGGGATTTCCGGGAAATGATCCACCACCATCATTGTCGCAAGGATATTGGCCATCAGGTGGTCCTCTTCATCGAACATATCCGCCTCGATGACGATTGTAGTGCGGCCATTGTGCGTGATGCGGCTTGTGACGCGGATCGTCTCTCCCGGCTTGGCAGTGCGGATGAAATTCATCGTCATGGCGACCGTCACGACAGAGGCACCGACGGTGGCCGAGGTGACGCCCGTGACCGAGTCGGCGAGCGCTACCAGTACGCCCCCATGCAGGCGCCCTCTGTGGTTGTTGTGCTTCAAAGGATCCGTCTTCAGGCTGACGGTCGCACTGCCGCAATGGATGTCCGTGATCTTTATATGGAAATAGTCACTCATGAAATGGTTTTTAGAATAAATGTCTAAAATGTGTGCGCGGATCTCTTCTGCCGTCTGTAATACCGATACGTCTTCGCTCATAGCAAGCCCTCTTTCGTTTTTCTCCTATCATACAGGGAATGGGGAAGGAAATCAAATGGGTTTGGGGGCAGGACTCAGGGGAGGATCAGCCCGTGGAACGGAGGGCTCATGATCCTGAGCGGGTAATGCTATTAAGTTAAGGAAACTGTTAGCGCCGTAATGACTTGCTTCCCCTTTCGGGGAAAGCAGCGAAGGCAATATGTGCAAGCGAACTGGATTTTTAGGAGCGAATCGACGTTAAAATCCAGTGAGACGCCATTTCGAGCGCAGCGAGATGGGGCATGCCAGCTGCCATCGAACAATGCCCAATATACAGTAGTGCTGCCCCCTCAGCCCTCCGGGCAGCTCCCCCGATGGGGAGCCAAGAACGTTCTGCCGCTTAGCTTAATAGCATTACCTGAGTGGGAGGGAAAGGTAGTATATCGGGAAAATTTTGCCTGAATCATGAGTACAAAGGCTAGGGATCTCAATCAGCGTTTTCTTAGCACAGGGACAGGCACGCTTACACTCCAAGCCTTAGAATGCGTGGCGTGGATTTCTAAACAACAAGCAATGCGCAAGAAACTGCTGGCCTTAGCTTTTCTAAATTTTAAACAATTCGGGAATCGGCTGGCACGGCCTGTTTCTATGGTGTACAATGGAGAAACCAATGGCAGGCGGATGACGTTATGTCCACAGGAGATCTGCTGTGTGGATCTTACGATCCTGCGAAGCGTAGCATGGCGCTCCGTTTGCACCTATAGAATCTGTTGAACTTCTTTTGTATCCAAGCAAAGGGCGGTACGCTCTTTGGGCTAAATCTGAAGCCTTGACCGAAAACTTATTTCATGAAAAGGAGATATCCCATGCCCCGTATCGCTGTTCTCATTCCCTGCTGGAATGAAGCCTTGACCATTGAGAAGGTAGTGACAGATTTCCGCGCGGTACTCCCGGAGGCGGATATCTATGTCTATGACAACAATTCCACCGATGGCACTGCAGAGATCGCGAAGCGCGCGGGGGCAATCGTCGTGCATGAATACCGTCAGGGGAAGGGCAATGTGATCCGCTCCATGTTTCGCGACATCGAGGCAGACTGCTATGTGATGACTGATGGCGATGACACCTACCCGGCCGAAGCGGCGCGGGAGATGGCGGAGCTTGTGCTCTCGGGGAGAGCCGACATGGTGATCGGTGATCGTCTCTCTTCGACATACTTTACGGAGAATAAGCGTCCTTTTCATAATTCCGGCAATGTGCTCGTCCGCCGTTTCATCAATCTGTTCTGGGGCAGGGGACGGGAGGAGATCCGAGACGTCATGACGGGCTATCGGGCTTTTTCGCCCCTATTTGTGAAAACGTTTCCGATCCTGTCAGAAGGGTTTGAGATCGAGACGGAAATGACGATCCACGCGCTGGATAAGAATCTGCTTCTCATGCAGGTGCCGGTATCCTATCGTGACCGTCCGGCGGGAAGTGTCAGCAAGCTTCATACCTTCCGAGATGGGGCGCGGGTGCTGAAAACGATCTTCATGCTGTACAAGGATTATCGCCCATTGCGGTTCTTCTTGGCGGCGGCACTCGTCCTCACACTCATTTCTCTCTCGCTCTTTCTACCTGTTTTTCATGAGTATCTCGCAACGGGCCTTGTCCCCAAGATGCCGACGCTCGTGACCTCCGGTTTCTTCATGGTGGCCGCCGTGATTTCCACAGGCATCGGTCTTGTGCTGGATACCGAGGTCAAGAATGCCAGAAAGAATCTGGAGATCCAGATGAATATGATTCGGATGTTAATGAAATAGGGGGGAGGGTCAGCCCCGTGGGTGTGCTGTCCCCTTGATTTTGGATGAAAGCCTCGCATGAATGAAAAAGTAGAAATGAGAAATGCGAAATGGTGGTGCGGCGCATTTCGTCATCCTGAGCGGAGAAAAACGTCGTATGTTAGCAAATGGCTTATCTGAAACAGGAGAACTGAGTCGAAGGATCTAAGCGCCGCGATGTATAAATGGGGCGATGCCCGAAAGTCGCATTTAAGCCACTGGTGACTAGTCACTAGTCCCGAATCCCTACTTTCACACATGCATCGTTTATCGGACTGCAAGAAAGATTTCTCGCTTCGCTCGAAATGACGATATGAGAGAGTCTGGTATCTTCCAGTCACAAGTCACTAGCCACTCGAGGTTCCTAATCCCTAATCCCTAGCCACGAATCCCCAGTCACTCGCAATCCTTAGGGAAACGCTGATTCTGCGATTGAATCAGTGTTTCCCTAGCTGCTATTTCCAAAGGAACATATTATGCCTACATTTTTAGCGTCTCTTATTTTGAAGATCTTCCCTTCCATGGATCGTTTTTGGGAAGTTTTTCGTTTCCTCGCTGTCGGGGGCGGATGCTTCCTCTTAGAGTATGTCCTGCTTTTTACATTGACGGAGTACGGCGGTCTTCTGCCGCTGGTTTCCGCACCGATCGCTTTTACGATCTCACTCATTGTGAATTACATCCTCTGTGTCTATGTGGTCTTTCATGCAGAGACTCAGAGTACGAAACAGATGGTGCTCTTTATTGTGACGTCTCTCATGGGGCTGGGGCTGAATCAGCTTGTCATGTGGTGCTGCATCGACCTTCTTGGGATATGGTATATGTTTTCGAAGGTCGTGGCTTCTGCGATCGTGATGATTTGGAATTATTTCACAAAGCGCTTCATCCTGCACGGACATGGTTAAAAAGATAGGCGTTGCAGGGAAATCCATATGCGTCATTTCTATCGTTAACCGTTTGTCAACTGATGAATAAAGTGAGTTGACAAACGGTTTTTCTCACTTTATAATAAGCACATCAAATATAGTTGGCAGGGATTGGGAGTGACTAGTGGCTGGTGACTGGTAGGAAAACTTTGCACCTTACACCTTCGGTTTCTTGTCTCGGCCAATTTCTAGGAGGTCATATCCATGAATACAAATCATTCGATCCGCATGCAGGTCCTGTGTGCGTTATTCGCTGCGGTGTGCGCGGTGTGCTCGCAGCTGACCATTCCGATCCAGCCCGTGCCGATCACGCTCGGGACGTTCGGCGTGCTGATGGCTGGTGGTTTTCTCGGGAAGCGCTATGGGCTTCTCGCTCTTTTGATCTATCTCATTCTGGGGGCAGCCGGTGTGCCGGTCTTTTCGATGATGCGTGCGGGGATCTCTGTCCTGGCAGGGCCTTCGGGCGGATTCATCCTTGGTTTTGCGCCGATGGCTTTCGTGGTGGGACTGGTATCCGAAAAGCTGGGACATACCTTCAAGCCTATGCTCGCTGCGACATTGGCTGGTACGGCAGTCTGCTACGTGATGGGGATCAGCTGGTTCATGTTCCTCACCGGTACAGGCATGTGGTCAGCGATGGTGATGTGCATGTTCCCCTTCCTGCCCGGTGATCTGGCTAAGATCATCCTCGCCTCTTTCCTGGTGGCAAAGTATAGAAAGACACTGATCGAGAGAGATTAGGGAAACGCTGATTCAATCGCAGAGTCAGATTCTACAAGAATTTTTATACATAGCTTCGTCATAGCCTTCCTTAAATAGCTCGCTATTCGCGTCAGGCTATTCCTCGCTATGCATAAAAATTCAAGAGTATAATCTGACAACGATTGAATCAGTGTTTCCCTAGGAAACGGGTTGGAGCTGGATCAGCGTTTCCCGGTTGTTTTATATGATGTAAAAGCTGTGATGGCCCAGGCTGTCACAGCTTTTTTCGGAGGCTGTATGGAAGAACAAATGCGAATGCTATGCTCAGTATGGAAAGACGCATGGCAGGGGATGGTGATGGCAGAGATCTTCTGGAAAGAAGGCACGCCGAAGGCATCCTGCGGGGTACATGTCAAGGAGGGACGGCTCATCCGCCTTTCGGCATGTACGGACGGCGGGGAGCTTTCTATGGTGCTCCTTCCTTTCCATGCGGGGAAATGTCCGCAGAAGGGACGGGAGGGAGAGCCGTGGCGGCTGTTTACCGCTGAGGAGGTCCATCACTTCAGCGATGCCTTGGGCGATCATAATGCGATCCATCAGGGATCGCAGCCGATCGTGAGTGGTTTTCAGCTGCTCTTGTCGCTCGTTGCCATGTATCCCGGGAAAGCGATCCGGCTTCGTTTCCATCATCCTGTCAGGGCAGGGGAGATGGTATACTTGAAGAAAGAGGGGGATCAGCTTCTCGGGTATACGGATACATTGTGCTTTGCCGGAGAATGCCAGCGGAAAGGAAGCAGGGAATGAGAGATCGGGTGTATCTTCTGGGCGGGCTGCGCAGCCATATCGGTATACGATATGGCATCTTTAAGACGGTGCGGCCTGAGGTGCTGGGCGGAGAAATTCTTCACAGGGTGTGGTCGAAGTACGGGAAGTCAGCACTCCCTGATCTGGTGCTTTGCGGGAATGCGGTGGGACCAGGCGGAAATATCGGACGCCTCACGGTACTCGAGGCGGGTCTTCCGGAAGAGGTCCCCGCTATGACGCTGGATCTCCAGTGCGCTTCTGCTTTGGCAGCGATCGACCTCTCTGCAGCAAAGATCGCCTCCGGGATGGCGGACTTCATCCTTGCAGGCGGCACCGAGAGTGCTTCGCTCGCACCGCGCCGCATCTATCAGGAATGGGATGAACGAAGCCGAAAGAGAGAGCCTGAATTCACGGCGGCACAGTTCCGGCCGGGGGAATTTAGTGATGATGCGATGCTTCTGGGCGCGGAGCGCGCGGCGAAGAAAGCAGGGATTTCCAAAGAAGAAGCGGACGAGGCAGCCCTTCTTAGCCACAAGCGGGCGAGCCGCGTAGAGAAGGAAGGCTGCCTCGCGCCGTATATCGTGCCTCTCTTTGGCAGTACAAGGGATGAGGCCATCCGTCCAAGGATGAGCGAACGACTGCTGGCAAGAGCGCCGCATGTGACGAATGTGCCGGATGGGATACTCACGGCGGCGAATGCTTGCACGATGAATGATGGGGCGGCTTTTGTGGCACTCGCTTCCGATGACTGGGTGAAGGCACACGGTGCGCATCCGATGGCGGAGATCAAGGCGGTGCGCACGTCCGGCGGCGATCCAGCTTGCTCGCCTCTCATGGCAGATCAGGCGGTCTCTCAGTTGTTATCTCGGGAGGGGCTTTCCTATGAAGATATCGATGCCTTCGAGTACAATGAAGCCTTCGCGGTCATCAGTGCCGATTTCATGGGGCGTCATCCGTCCGTGAAGGATCGGCTGAACTGCTTCGGTGGTGCTTTGGCTTACGGACATCCCTATGGGGCATCCGGGGCGGAGATCATGATTCATTTGATGGCGATCCTCAAGCAGAAAAACGGGCGCTATGGTGTCGCCGCGATCCCGGCTGCGGGTGGCGTCGCCGAAGCGATACTGATAGAAAATAAGATGGGAAGAGACGCATAATGGTTTCAGGGGTCGTGCCGTCCCTTGACTACGTTTGAAAGCCTCGCGCTCTCTAGTTAGGAGTTAGGAGTTAGGAGTGGTGGTGCGGCGCATAAAAATATAGAAGCGCCGCAGAATTTTGATAGCGCTTCGCGTTGTCGTTATCTCGAGCGTAGCCGAGAGATCTTCCTTGCAGAACGGTCAGTATACCAATTGCGCTATTTCAATCACCGCTTGTTTCTAATCCCTAGTCCCTAATCCCTAGCCACACATCCCTCATATCTGCTTTCAAATTTCAGAAATCCCAATGTATCAGATTTCATATCATGAACAGGAAGAAAAGACTATGCATTTATATGAGGATTTAAAACGCTGGGCTGAGAAGTCCCCTCGGAAGATCTTTCTCTTATGGAGGGGAGAGGCACTGTCATATAGTGAGGCGTACTCGCGCGTCTGTGCGATCGCAGCGTCTCTATCTCCGTGGCAGGGAGAGGTGCTGGGACTGCGCCTTTCAGATCCTCCCTCGCAGGTGCTCTATTTCCTTGGCGCGATGATGGCGGGGGTCGTGCCTGTGCTGCTTCACGAATACCTGAAGGAGGAGGACATCGCCGCGCTTCTCAGGGAGCGTCCGATCGGAGGCCTTCTTTCGGATACCTGCTTTGACGGGCTGAAGATGCAGCCGGCGGGAGAGCTCTGGCAGATGACCGGCAAAGAGACGGGGGCCGACGCCGACTTTGGTGTACTGACCTCGGGGACGAGCGGCCTTGCCAAGGTGCTCTTCCGAAAAGAAGCGAGCTGGCGGGATTTTTTCCCAGTGCAGAACGATATTTTTCACATCGATAGGCATGCGGTGCTTTATCTGTCCGGTTCGATGGCTTTCACAGGAAATCTGAACATGCTGATGGCCTTCCTTTATGCAGGAGGGACGATCGCGGGGACGGAGGCTGTACAGCCAAAGACATGGATGAAAGACATCGGAGAGACGCAGGCGACGCATGTCTATATGATCCCCTCGAAGCTCTCCGCCCTTTGCCGCGTCAGAGGGAAAGCCCCGTCCGTCACGCATATTCTGACAGGTTCGCAGCTCATGACGAAGCGGATCCTGGATGCGCTTACCCGGCATTTCCCGATGAGCCGTACCATCCTTTACTATGGTGCGTCCGAGCTAAGCTATGTGAGCTATATCGAAGGGAAGGATATCCTGACCCATCCGAGCGCGGTGGGACGGCCGTTTCCGGGGATCTCGATCTCCATCAGGGACGAAGAGATCTACGTCGATACGCCGTTTGCTGTCGAAGGGGCAGGCAGACCTCTTACCTGTCATGATATGGGCCGCGTCGATGAAGAGGGGATGCTCTACTTCCTCGGCCGTAGAGAGGATCAGTATCACATCAAGGGAAATCATGTGAGTCGCCAAAAGGTGCTCTCCCATCTTCTGATGCTGCCCGGCGTAGAGGAGGCTGAGGTCATCGGAGAAAAGCAGGCGAATGGGGATGACCGCCTGATCGCCTTTCTGTCCGGTCAGGTGCCTGCGTCGGATGCTCGACTTATGAGCTTTCTTGCGGGAAAGCTTCATGCTTGGGAGATCCCGCACCGTATCCTTCGCGTGGCATCTATCCCGAAAACATCTACAGGGAAGACGGATCGGAAACGGCTTCTTGCGATGGCGGAAGCAGTTTTTGAGGGATGAGGAAAGTAATAGCAGAACATGTCTCTGCTATTACTTTTTTTCATGAGAAAGTCATTATTGATACCGTTTGCATATAGCGACGTTCTTTCATTGACGAAACGGCGGGGAGGATAGAGAATAGAGTAAAGAATGGTCTTGTTCACCGGGACTAGGCAGGCGGAAAGCGCCATATAGCCAAGGAGATATACTATGCAGACGACCCGCTTTGGCCGCGATGGAGAAACGGCGGCAGAAAAATATCTGGAAGGGAAGGGTTATCACTTTCTCGCGCGTAATTTCAAGCGTACGCATGGGGAGATCGACCTCATCATGGAAGATGGAGAGACGCTGGTATTCATCGAGGTCAAGAGCCGCACAAACCGTCGCTATGGAGAACCGAAGGAAGCGGTGACGCCCTTCAAGCAGCAGCACATCCGCTATACAGCGAAAGCCTTCGCGTGTAGCCGCCATATAGAAGGCCGGCGCATCCGTTTCGACGTTGTCGAAGTCATGCAGATGGCGGATGGGACTGTGAAGTTTCATCATATCAGGAATGCGTTTTGAAAGTGGGGATGAGGAGCGACTGGGGACTAGAAGACATCAGACTCCCGTATCGTCATTTCGAGCGAAGCGAGAAATCTTCCTTGCAGATCGGTAAACGATGTATGTATGAAAGCAGGGATGCGTGGCTAGTGACTAGTGACTGGTGGCTAGGAATTAGTAGCTAGGGATTAGGTTTGCGATACGAGAAAACCGCTAGTTTCAAACCTCCGCGTCGCTTAGTTCCTTCGACTCAGTTCTCCTGTTTCAGATAAGCCATTTGCTAACATACGACGTTTTTTTCCGCTCAGGATGACGAAATGCGCCGCACCACCATTTCTCATTTCTCATTCAAGCGAGGCTTTCAAATGTAATCAAAGGGCACCATGCCGGGGCTAACCCTGAACCCTACATCATTTCCCTTCTCAAAGGAGGATATCCTATGTATGCACAAGTATTGGGCTCGACCACGTTCGGTCTGAATGGTCATGTGATCGGCGTCGAAGTCGACATCAATAAGAATTTTCCCTCCTTTGACATCGTGGGACTTCCGACAACGGCGGTCAAAGAGTCGAAGGAGCGCGTACACTCTGCCATCCGGAACTCCGGCTATCACTTTCCTGTCGACAAAGTGACGGTGAATCTGGCTCCGGCAGACCTCAAAAAAGATGGCTCCGGACTGGATCTTCCGATCGCTGTCGGCCTTCTGGCTGCGAGCGGCGATGTCGCCAAAGAAGCACTCGAAGGGATCATGTTCATCGGAGAGCTATCGCTCAAGGGAGAGATCCGCCCGGTCCCCGGCATTCTCTCCATGGTGCTTGCCGGACGGGAAGCGGGGATCTCCAAATTTGTCATGGCCGAAGAGGTGACCGGTGAAGCACTTCTCTGTGAGAACATCACGGTCTATGGGCCGAAGACATTCCGGGATCTGGTGGAATTTCTCTGCGGCCGCCAGGAGATGGCACCGGCAGAACGCCACGAGACGCGCCGCGAAGTGATGAGTGATGTAGACTATGCAGAGGTGCAGGGACAGATCCTTGCCAAGAAGGCGATGGAGATCGCAGCTGCCGGAGCGCACAATGTACTGATGACCGGGCCGCCGGGCTCCGGGAAAACCATGCTGGCCCGCCGCATCACGACCATCCTGCCTCCGATGACGCGGGAAGAAGCGCTCGAAGTGACGAAGATCTACAGCGTTGCCGGCCTCTATAAAGCGGAAGATATCATGCGGGAGCGCCCGTTTAGAAGTCCGCATCATACGATCTCCATGGCGGGGCTCATCGGCGGCGGCAGTATCCCCAGACCGGGGGAAGTGACCTTGGCCCACCGCGGCGTACTTTTCCTGGACGAGCTGCCGGAATTTCCAAGAACGGTGCTGGAAGTCCTGCGCCAGCCTCTGGAAGACAGAGAAGTACATATTTCCCGTGTGAATGCAGCCTTCACCTATCCGGCGGATTTTATCTTGATAGCGGCGATGAATCCATGTCCCTGCGGATACCTTGGAGATCCGCAGCGGGAATGTACCTGCACGGATGGAGAGATCCGCCGTTACGGACAGAAGATTTCTGGGCCGCTTCTCGACCGCATCGACCTGCATGTCTCTGTGATGCGCCCGAAATACAGTGAGCTCACCGCGACCATTCAGGGCGAGCCTTCCTGTGATATCGCAAAGCGTGTCGCCGAGGCGCGGGCTGTGCAGGCGGAGCGTCTCTCACGCTGGCATATGCAGAGCAATGCACAGATGGGGCATCGCCAGCTGAAGGAGACTTGTCAGCTCGACGCAGAGGGGACAGAAATGCTACGTGTCGTCTTCGAAAAGCTACACCTTTCGGCCAGAAGCTATGACCGCATTATTAAAGTTGCACGGACGATCGCTGACCTCGCGGGTTCCGACCAGATCCGCCCCGAGCATGTCGCCGAAGCGATCAGTTTCAGAAATATGATCAATGGAAAGTGACCAGGGATCGAAGTGGCACCTTGCCATATCTCTTTTTGTCAGTTCTGACCCTGGATCTCTGATCTGCTTATATATAAGGAGCATCCCATGGATATCTATGCTGCTGCCCTTCCGGGCTGTCCGCGGCTGGGCGCGAAGCACATGCGGGCTTTGATGGACTATTTTGAGACGGCGGAAGATGTATGGAAAGCATCGGCGGAGGCTGTCGAAAAGTCACACATCTTGACAGGAAAGACACTGGCTGCCTTTCTGGCTTACCGAAATGAGACAAACCTTGAGCAGATCGAAGAGAAGCTCTACCGGCTTGATATCCGCTGCTCTACCTTTGAGGACAGTGACTATCCGCCGCTTTTGTCTGCGACGGCGAATCCGCCGGCAGTTCTGTTTTATCGCGGGGCGCTGCCCTGCTTTGAACGGACGATCGCTATCGTCGGATCGCGAAAAGCGACGGCATATGGGATCGAGACGGCACATGAACTTGCCAGAGGGCTCTCCGCTCACGGCATCACGGTCGTTTCCGGCGGAGCACGAGGGATCGATAGCGCATCGCATACGGGTGCGATGGAAGGCGGATCGCCGACCGTGGTTGTGCTGGCGTGCGGTCTGGACCGCGTATATCCACCGGAGAATCGCCATCTGTTCCATCAGGTGATAGAGAGCGGCGGGACACTGGTCTCCGAATACCCGCCCGGTACGCCGCCGCTTGGCCGCCAGTTTCCTGCGAGAAACCGCATCATCGCAGGGATGAGCCGCGGGATACTCGTCGTGGAGGCGGCTGAACGGAGCGGCTCGCTCATTACGTCTGACTTTGCTTTGGAGGAAGGGCGCGATGTATTCTCTGTCCCGGGGAGTATCTGGCTGCCTTCCTGCAAGGGGACGAATCAGCTCATCCGAAACGGAGCCATCTGCTGTACATCGGCAGATGACATCCTCTCGGAGTATGGCTGGAAGGAAGAAGAAAATAAAAAATCTGAAAAAGGTTTCCTTGAGCAGTTGACATTGGAGGAAGAATTGGTGTATCGTTTCTGCTGTACAGAAAATGAAGTGACATCAGAGGAGATCCTGCAGCAGTCCGGCCTGTCTGTGGTAAAATTGACCATGCTGCTGCTCCAGCTTCAGCTGAAAGGATACATCAGAGAGGTCGGCTCGGGGCGATACATCGTGACGAGAAAAGACTAAGGGGAGGGATCCTTCGATGTGATCGGTGCTTTTCTAAGAAAAGGCAGGAGAGAGTCTGATCCCATCTGCGTTTATTCCATACAACAAACCATTTCAGGAGGAATGAAGTGCCTATTACCAGAACGATAACGATCGAAAAGAAAAAGACCCGCCGCACACGGCAGGTCGCATTTAAAAGAAAGCCGAATCCCAAGGGCAAGCACCTGGTCGTGGTGGAATCCCCGGCCAAGGCGAAGACCATCGAGCGCATCTTAGGACCGGACTACAAAGTCATGGCGTCCATGGGACACCTGCGTGATCTTCCCAAGCGTACCATGGGGGTCGATATAGAGAATGGCTTTACGCCGGAGTACGTCAATTCGACGGATCGGGCGAATGTCATCAAGGATCTGCAGAAAGCGGCGAACCAGTGCTGCGATATCCTTCTGGCAACGGACCCTGATCGCGAAGGCGAAGCGATCTCCTGGCATTTGTCGAAGCTTCTGGATGTGAATCCGGAAGACAAGGTGCGTATTGCTTTCCATGAGATCACGCCGCCAGCGATCCGTGAAGCGATCAAGGATCCGGAGCCGATCGATCTTGACCGTGTCGATGCCCAGCAGGCGCGCCGTGTCCTCGACCGTCTGGTGGGCTATAAGCTCTCGCCATGGCTGTGGCGGCAGGTCTACCGTGGCCTTTCCGCAGGCCGCGTGCAGTCGGTCGCGACCCGCCTTATCTGCGAAAGAGAAGAGGAGATCCGTGCTTTTGTCCCTGTCGAATACTGGTCGATCGAAGCCATGTACAAGACGGAAAAAAAGGAGTCCTTCAAAGCGAAGCTGACCCAGATCGACGGGAAGGATGCGGAACTCCACAATGGGGAGGAGACGGATACCGCGGTCAAAGGGATCGAGGGGAAAGAGGCTGAAGTCACCGCTGTCACGAAGTCCAGAAAGCAGCGCAAGACAAAGCCACCCTACACCACCTCCACCATGCAGCAGGATGCAGTCAATAAGCTGAATTTCAGCTCGAAGAAAACGATGATGCTCGCGCAGAACCTGTATGAAGGCGTAGAGATCCCAGGACATGGCCACGTGGGGCTCATCACGTACATGCGTACCGACTCTACCCGTATTTCTGATGAAATGATCAAGCAGGTGCGTCCGTATATTTCCGAGACCTATGGGGAAGACTACCTGCCGGCGAAGCCGAACGTTTTCAGCAAGTCGAAGGAAGCGCAGGATGCCCACGAAGCCATCCGCCCGACCAGCCTTTCCTTCCCGCCGTCTGCTCTCACGGGCATACTTTCACGCGACCAGCTCCGTCTCTATACCCTGATCTGGAATCGGTTCATCGCTTCCCAGATGGCACCGCAGATCCAGCAGAGCACAAGTGCGACGCTCCAGTGCGGTATCTATACCCTGAAAGCGACGGGCGTGCATGTCCTCTTCGACGGCTTTACCATCATGCAGCAGTCAAAAAAGAAGGACAGCGAGGAAAGTGATTTCCTGCCTCCGCTCAAAAAAGGCGATATCGTCAAAAACACCAAGGTCAATGGCGAGCAGCATTTCACCGCGCCGCCGCCAAGATATACAGAAGCGAGCCTCATCAAGACACTCGAAGAAAAAGGCATCGGCCGTCCGTCCACCTATGCGCCGATCCTGGATACCATCCAGAAGAGACGCTATGTGACGAAGGAAAATAAACAATTCGTTCCGACAGAAGTCGGATTCAAAGTGACGGAGCTTTTGAAGAAATATTTCGAAGGCATCATCAATGTCGACTTCACGGCGAATCTGGAAAACTGGCTCGATAAGATCGCGGAAGGCAAAGCCACCTATAAAAAGGTCATGACAGACTTCTACAAAGTCTTTGCGGCCGAGCTTGAGTCAGCGAATGTAGAAGCAGAAAAGGATAAGAAGGAGAATCAGGAGGTTTCTGATGTCACCTGTGAGAAATGCGGTGCAAAGATGATCGTGAAAATGGGCCGCTATGGGAAATATCTTGCCTGCCCGAATTATCCGAACTGCAAGAACATCAAGCCGTACAGCCTTGCCGAAGGGCCGGAAGAGGTGTCGGATGTGAAATGCGATGCCTGCGGTACGCTCATGGTCTACCGCACAGGACCCTATGGACGTTATCTGAAATGTCCGTCCTGCGGCGCGAATAAAGCCATCGTGATCGACACGGGCATCGTCTGTCCGAAGTGCCATGAAGGGCATATGGTGCAGCGCAGAAGCCATCGCGGCCGCATTTTCTACGGATGCAGCCGCTACCCGAAGTGTGATATGGCGCTCTGGAATGAGCCGATCAACCAGTTCTGTGAGACTTGCGGAGCCATCATGACGAAGAAAACCTATAAAACGGGCAAGGAGGTCATTTCCTGCTCGAATCCTGACTGTCCGACCCATCCGAAGCGGAAAACAAGAGCAAAGAAAGAGGAGAAGTGACTAGGGATTAGGAGCCGCAAGTGATTGGTGACTGGGAGATACCAGACTCTCTCGTATCGTCATTTCGAGCGAAGCGAGAAATCTTTCTTGCAGACCGATAAACGATGCATGTGTGAAAGCAGGGATGAGTGACTAGTGACTAGAAATTAGTAGCTAGGGATTAGGGGTTAGGAGTGACTAGTGGCTAGTGACTGGTGACTGGAATGCCTTTTTCGGACATTGCTCAATTTATACTCCGCGGCGCTCTATTTTTTGCGCCGCACAACCACTCCTCACTCCTCACTCCTAACTTCTAACTAGAGAGCGCGAGGCTTTCAAACGTAATGAAGGGGGCACACGCTCGCAGACTAACCCCGAACCCTGAACCCTATAACCTTACAAAGGAGACAAATATGACAGACCATATCACCGTAGTCGGTGCGGGCCTTGCCGGAAGTGAAGCGGCCTGGCAGCTCGCGGAGATGGGCATCCCGGTGACACTCATCGAGATGCGTCCCACCAAGCAGACACCGGCGCACCATACATCCTATTTTGCTGAGCTTGTCTGCAGCAATTCCCTTCGGGCAGCGGCGATGACGAATGCCGTCGGCCTCCTGAAGGAAGAAATGAGACGCCTCCACTCCCTTATCATGGATGCCGCGGACACACACAGCGTCCCCGCGGGCGGGGCTCTTGCGGTCGACCGCATGGGCTATGCGAAAGCCGTGACGGAGAAGGTGAAGGATCACCCGCTGATCTCCGTCGTGGAAGAAGAGGTGACGGAGCTTCCGAAGGACGGTATCACCATCATCGCGACGGGGCCGCTGACAGAAGGCGCTCTGGCGGAGTCCATCGAAGCCTTCTGCGGCGGGGAAGGCTTTCATTTCTATGATGCGGCGGCGCCCATCGTGACGAAGGAGTCGCTCGATATGGACGTCGTGTACCGCATGTCCCGCTACAACAAGGGCGAAGCGGCGTACCTGAACTGCCCAATGAATGAGCAAGAGTACAAGGCCTTCCGTGAAGCGCTCTGCGAAGCAGAGATGGCGCCGGTACATGGCTTTGAAAATAAAAAAGTCTTCGAAGGCTGCATGCCGATCGAAGTCATGGCAGCGCGCGGGGAAGATACGATGCGCTTCGGCCCGATGAAGCCGGTGGGACTGCCAGATCCGCGCACAGGGAAGGATCCCTATGCGGTGGTTCAGCTCCGCCAGGATAATGAGGAAGACAGCATGTACAATATCGTCGGCTTCCAGACGCATCTCAAGTGGGGGGAGCAGAAGCGTGTCTTTGGTATGATCCCCGGTCTTTCTCATGCGGAATTCATCCGTTATGGTGTGATGCATAGAAATACGTACATTGATTCGCCTGATCTTTTAGATGCTACGATGGAGAGCCGAAAGCAGAGAGGTCTTTTCTTTGCCGGGCAGATGACAGGCGTCGAAGGATATGTCGAGTCTGCCGCATCCGGTATCGTGGCAGCGTATGCGGCGGCAGCCCGTTTCCATGGAAGGGAGCCGAAGGCATTTCCGAGAGAAACGGCGATCGGTGCGCTCTGTCACTATATTTCCCATTTCGAGGGGAAAAATTTCCAACCGATGAATGTGAATTTCGGCCTCATCCCGCCGCTTGAAAAGAGAGTGCCGAAAAAGGAAAAGAACCAGAAGCTTGCAGAGCGTGCGCTTGCGGCGCTGGATGATTTTCTTGCCCGATAGTTTTTGAGATCCCGCTTTTTACAGGCGGGATTTTTATGCTATTTAAGGAGGGGTAGCACACCTCATGATTACGTTTGAAAGCCTCGATTGAATGAGAAATTAGAAATGAGAAATGCGAAATGGTGGTGCGGCGCATAAAAATATAGAAGCGCCGCGAAGTATAAATAATAGCGGTTTTCTCGTATCGCAAGCCTAATCCCTAGCTACTAATTCCTAACCACCAGTTACCAGCCACTCATCCCTGTTTTCACACATACATCGTTTACCGGCCTGCAAGGAAGATTTCTCGCTTCGCTCGAAATGACGATACGGGAGTCCGATGTCTCCCAGTCTCCCAGTCTCCTAGTCCCTAGCTACCAGTCACTAGCCTCTAACCACTCATCCCGGCTTTTGATCTTTACGTTTTCATGGCAAATGATTTGACATTTCTTTCGTTTATCGCTACAATAATCCTATACATTAGAGCGATGAGGAAGACAGAGTCTTTATGACATCCTATAGAGAGCCTGCGGCAGGTGGGAAGCGGGCGGATGGGGGGAGACTTATTTCACTTCTGAGCTTCCGGCTGAACGGAGTAGGTCGGACGCAGGAGCTGCGTTATGGCTTTCGAGTACAAATTAGGGTGGTACCGCGGATATGACTTCGCCCCTTTCGGGGCGTGGTCTTTTTTTATTTTATTTTCCCGTACTCGCAGTCGGATAGATCCGGCATATCATAGAGGAGGTAAAGTCAATGGAAAGTAAGTTGGACGCATTGAAAGCCAACATGGAAAAAGACCTGAACGAACTGAAGGTGCAGGCGGAGGAGAAGGTCCATGCGGCAGGCGATGAGAAGGCGCTGCAGGATGCCAAAGTTTTCTTCTTGGGAAAGAAGGGCAAGCTGACGGCGATCCTCCGCTCCATGAAGGACCTCTCTGCGGCAGAACGTCCGGTCATCGGGGCTTTGGCAAATACGGTCCGCACGGATGTAGAGGCGGTCATCGCAGCGAAAGCGGCTGAGCTCAAGGCAAAGCGCCTCGAGGAGCGCATCCAGAGTGAGACGGTCGATATCACGCTGCCGGCTCGTCACCAGAAGGAAGGGCATATCCATCCGCTGGATAAGGCGCTCCGTGAGATCATGAAGTCTTTCATGCGCATGGGCTACTCGGTCGAAGAAGGACCGGAGATCGAGCAGGACTACTACAACTTTGAATGTCTGAACCTGCCTAAGGATCATCCGGCCCGTGATATGCAGGACTCTTTCTATATCACGCCGGAGATCCTGCTGCGCACGCACACTTCCCCTGTCCAGGCGAGAACGCTTCGCAAGCATGAGCCCAATTCCCCGATCCGTATGATCGCACCGGGCAAAGTCTTTCGCTGGGATAATGATGCGACCCATTCCCCTGTCTTCCATCAGGTCGAAGGGCTCGTCGTCGATAAGGGCATCAAATTCGCTGATCTGAAAGGCACATTGGAAATCTTCCTGAAAGATCTTTTCGGCTCTGATACGAAGATCCGTTTCCGCGCAAGCTACTTCCCATTCACGGAACCGTCTGCGGAAGTCGACATTTCCTTCGCAGCCCGCACGCATGATGAAGGCGGTGATCCGGACTGGCTGGAGATCCTTGGCTGCGGTATGGTTCATCCGATGGTGCTGAAGCTCAATGGATATGATCCGGAAAAGGTCAGCGGTTTCGCTTTCGGCATGGGTATCGAACGTATCGCCATGCTTCTTTACGGGATCGACGATCTCAGAAATTTCTATGAAAATGATGTCAGATTCCTGAAACAGTTCTAATCAGAGGGGGATTACATAGATGAACGTATCTTTAAAATGGCTTGGCACTTTGGTCGACATCAAGGGCCTTGATCCGGAAGAAATGGCGGAAACGCTGACTGTTGACGGCATTCCGGTCGAGCATGTGATTTATCCGGGAAAAGGCATCCAGGGTGTCGTGACCGGCAAGATTCTTTCCATTGAAAAACATCCGGATGCTGATCATCTGGTCGTCTGCCAGCTGGACTGCGCCAAGGGCGCACCGATCCAGATCGTGACAGGCGCGTCCAATGTCGAAGTCGGGCAGATCGTCCCGGTCGCACTTGATGGAGCGCATGTACCGGCTAAACACGATGCAAAGGCTCCGGGGGGACTTGCTCGCGGTGACACGAAGATCAAGGCGGGAAAACTCCGCGGTGTCGTGTCGAATGGCATGATGTGTTCTCTGGGAGAACTCGGACTTGATGATAATCTCTTCCCGGCACTCAATAAAGAAGGCATCCTGATCCTTCCGGCAGATACCCCGATCGGCGTTGATTTCCACACCCTTTTTGATCTGGATGATGTGATTTATGAAATGGAACTCACCGCAAACCGTGCCGACTGCTTCAGCATGATCGGTATGGCACTGGAAGTCGGTGCGATCTTCAAAAGAAAAGTGAACCTGCCGGAGATCTCCGTCAAAGAGACCGGTGAATCCATTGAGGGCCGCGCGGAAGTCCATATCGCAGAGCCTACCTTCTGCAAACGCTTCTGCGGACGTCTCCTTGAAAATGTGACCATCGGCCGTTCTCCGGAATGGATCGAAAACCGTCTGCGCAGCAATGGGATCCGTCCGATCAATAATGTCGTCGATGCAGCGAACTATGTCATGCTGGAAATCGGTCAGCCGCTTCATACCTATGACTATGACAAGGTGGCCGGCCACTCTCTGACCTGCCGCTTGGCCAAAGAAGGCGAGACCATCAAAACACTGGATGGGCAGGAGAGAGCGCTGAATGTGGCTGACCTTGTCATCGCAGACGGCAGCGATACAGCTGCCTGCATCGCAGGCGTCATGGGCGGCTTTGACTCCGAAGTCACGGAGAAAACCAAGTCTGTCCTTCTGGAAGCTGCCGTATTCGACAGTGCTTCCATCAGAAGAACGTCCCGCCGTCTGGGCCTGCGCTCCGAAGCGTCCGGCCGCTACGAAAAGGGCATCAATCCGGCAAGAAGTGAAATGGCGATCAACCGCATCTGCCAGCTCCTGGTGGAACAGGGGGCTGCCAGTGCTGCACCGGGCATGCTTGATGAATATCCTGTCAAGGCAGAGCCGCAGGTCATCGAAACGTCCGTGAAGGCCATCAATGACTACATCGGGATCCATATGCCAAAAGAGGAAATGCTTGATATCATGACCCACCTGTATTTCCATGTCGAAGAACAGGATGGCGCACTCAAAGTCACTGTCCCGGAATTCCGTCTCGATCTGGAAGGCATGCCAGACCTTGCCGAAGAAGTGGCCCGCGTGTACGGCTACTCGAATATTCCGATCACCACCCCATGGAGCGCTATTGCAAAGGGTGCTATGTCCAAGGAGCAGGATGCACTCTTCCGTATGGCAGATGCTCTCATTGCCAATGGTCTTTCGCAGGTCGAAAACTACAGCTTCATGGATAAGAACGATCTCAAGAAGCTGAATTTCCCGGAAGGGGATGCAGTTTACGAAGCCATTCCGATCCTGAACCCGATTTCCGAAGAATACCCGGATATGCGTACCAGCCTTTTTCCGGGCCTCATGCATACGCTTTCTTACAATCTGTCTCAGAAAAACGATCAGGTCGCCATCTTCGAATATGGCCATGTGTATTATCCGAAAGCCCTGCCGCTGACCGAGCTCCCGAATGAATACGACCTCGTTTCCGGACTTCTCTGCGGGTGCCCGGAAGAAGCCGGCTACCCGAACAGCACGAGGACCTACGACTTCTTTGATGTGAAAGCCATCATGGAAAATCTGCTCTCTGCTATCGGTGTCCGCGGCTATGATATTGAGCGTTCCAGCTATCCGGTATTCCATCCGGGGATTTCCGCCGACTTTGTCAAAGATGGGAAAATCATTGCTTCCTTCGGCGAGCTGCATCCGGCGGTCCTTGACCAGTGGGGCATCAAGAAGGATGTCTATGGCTTCCTGATCCATGTACCGGAGCTCCTTCCCTATATCGATGCCACCATCGACTACAAGAAGATCCCGAAGTTCCCGGCTTCTGAGCGAGACCTCTCTATGCTTGTTCCTTCGAAATACACAAACAAAGAAGTCGAAGCCATCATTGAGAAGGCAGCAGGCAGACATCTGGAAACGCTCCGTCTCTTCGATCTCTATCAGGGCGAGCAGGTGCAGGAAGGCTATAAGAGCATGGCCTACAACCTGTACTTCCGCGCGGATGACCGCACACTGACCGATAAAGAAGTCGATCAGTGGATCGAAAAAATCGTCAAGAAGCTTGGCGAAGCGGATATCACCCTGCGTGCTTGATAGAAAGCAGTGCAATCAAAAAGGCGATGTGAAATAACGATCATCTCATTTTCGCGTTCCATCTGCTACGGGGGGGACTTGCAGCTCTCATAGGAGTGACCGGGAAACCTTATCCCAGCTGTCTTTCATGCCATAGTTACCCTATCCGCCCCTGCGGGGCGCCTTCCCCTCGAGGGGAAGGCTATTAAGTTAAGCGGAAGAACGTTCTTGGCTCCCCATCGGGGGAGCTGCCCGAAGGGCTGAGGGGGCTACGTAGCGGTATTGCATGAAAGTGTTGGAATATCGATCGCATCGGACTATTCAACATAGCACGCTATACCGCTGGCATGCCCCTATTGCCTTCGGCACTTCCCCCGAAGGGGGAAGCAAGACGTTACGTAGCTAACGATTTCCTTAACTGTATTCGTATATTAAGCCCCCATCTGAGATGGGGGACCCGGTGGAGCCGTAGCTTTGCCTAGAGTATAAAAAATCCTCCAGTGTTAGAATAAAGAGGGTCTAGCAAACCACTTTAGCTAACAAAGGAGGAGTCCAAATGGACAACAATAGTATAGCTCATACCAAATGGAATTGCACATATCATATCGTATTCATCCCAAAATATCGCAAGAAAGTATTCTACGGGCAAATGAGGAAAGATTTGGTTGAAATCATCCGAAAATTGTGCGAGATGAAGAAAGTGGAACTGATCAAGGGAGCTGCATGCGTGGATCATGTGCATCTGTATCTCGGGATACCGCCGAAGTTGAATATATCAGACGTAGTAGCCTATATCAAAGGGAAAAGTGCGTTAATGATATACGACCGGCATCCCGAGATAAAAGCCAGATGGGGAGAACGGCATCTCTGGGCACGAGGCTATTATGTAGAAACCGTCGGGAATATCAACGAAGAAGTTATCAAGCGTTACATTTCAGAGCAAGAAGAAAGCGATAAGTTCGAGAAGTAAGTAAGACGAATAAGCGAAAGAGCCGCCATAGGCGGCTGTAAGTACAAAGACGATTTGCTAGACCTGCCATAGGCAGGTGTCAGTACAAAACCCCGGAGGGGTTCCAAATAAACCCCCATTTGAAATGGGGGTTGCTAACTTTAAGAGCATTCCCTAGAGGGGAAGGCTGCGATACGAGAATACCATCTTCTAAAAAAAGGCGGCGAAGCCGCCACCTTACCCCTGAACCTTGAACCAAATGAAAGCAAAGTAAAAAGGAGCTGTGAAGAAATGAGGATTCATTTCTTCACAGCTCCTTTTTTGTTGTTTTTTAACTAGGGATGAGAGGGCGTGCTAACGGGTAGTAAAAAGGCACTCGATTTCATGGGAAATGCCTTCTCGTGAAATCGAGCTCTCAATCAACGCTTCCCTGATCCCTCATGGTCTTACTCCGGTCCCAGCGTGTCTCTTTTCTCGTTTCTATGCACCATGAAATTGGCGACCTTCTTACCGGCCTGGGTCATGTGATGTCCTGTGTTTTTGAATTTGTGCATCGCTGTCGAGCGGGAGCGGATATTCGGCTTCATGTCTGGATCAATATTCCCTCTCTTGACTGAGGTAGCACGGATCTTCTCCGGCTCCAAAGCACTGCGAAGGACAGCCATCGCACGGGCGGGGAGGATGTCGCAGTCAAAGCTGTAGATGTCTACAGCGGCATAGCCGAGCTGCGGATAAGCGTGGATGCAAACATGGGCTTTCTTTCCATAAGCAGCGAGTGTGATCTCTTCCTCGTCCTCATGGAAGAAGGTGTCTTCGACTTCGATACCCAGATTCTTGGCCGCCTGATTCATGACAGAGATCAGCTCCTTGGAAGAAGTGATCTCTTCCTGCACACAGCCATAGCAGTCGACCAGCAGATGTTTTCCGATAAAATTATCCATAGTATTCACCTTTTGTGAGAGATTGAGAGATGCAGAGACGAATCTGCATCTAGGGAAACGCTGATTCAATCGCAGAGCCGGATTTCATATGGATTTTTATACATAGCTTCGTCATCATCCTCCTTAAATAGCTCGCTATTCGCGTCAGATGATTCCTTGCTCTGTATAAAAATCCAAGAATGAAATCAGACAACGATTGAATCAGTGTTTCCCTTGCTCATTGCCTCAGCGTTTCTCTACATTTTATAAATTACACTTCTACCTATTATAGCAGATGTGAGCAAGTCTGGCATGAGTTTTGAGAAGCATTTGCAACTGATCCGGGCCTCCTCGCGCTTGAAAACAGGGATGAGTGGCTGGTGGCTAGGAGACTAGGAGACTAAGAGACTAGGAGACGTCAGACTCTCGTATCGTCATTTCGAGCGCAAGCGAGAAATCTTTCTTGCAGACCGGGAAACGATGTATGTGTGAACGCAGAAATACGCAGCACCAAGGCGTCGTTTCCGTATCAGTGCCTATGTGATACTGACCGTAGTGCCATAGAGATCCCTCGGCTACGCTCGGGATGACGACGGCGCGAAGCGCTATCAAAACTCTGCGGTGCTTGCAATTATTATGCGCCGCACCCCCCGTTGAACCGGTAGAACCCGCCTTCCCCATAGACCCTGCGCTCCCTCTTTCGCAAACAAGCAAAGGGCGACCCGTGGGTTAATCCTGTCCGACAGTCCCTATTTTATGCCGGTATATCTACATTTTCATGAGGAAAGATGCTATAATGAAAAATAATTTTGTGACGACAATAGCGTGAGAGCAGGGAGGCGACGAGATGGCCAGACGGAAAGGGCTGAAGCGGTGGGACGAGATCACGACAGAGGGATGGCTCTCGCTTATGGCGGACAAGACGGTCATGAGTGCGCTGATGATGCAGATCTTCTCGCGGCTCTATCACTCCGAAGACTATATGGATAACGCAAAGAATATTGCGAAGGCACTCCATCTGGAGTATCGGGCACTGAATGCAGGTGTCGGCTGGGCAGGGAATAAGATCCGTGAGATGTATGAGTCGGGAGATCTTTTGACCTATCATGCGAGCGAGAAGAAGGACGAGACGCCAAGAGAGGAAGAGACGGGAGAATTTCGTCTTTCCGAAACGCCGGCCTCTCGCGTTCGCCGCTCGCCATGGGAGTATGTTTTCGATGGGAGTGAGGACGATAACGGTACCTATTTCTGGGTGCTGAAACCTGAGGCCGTAAGAGCGTACCGAGAGATCATGGATGCGGATATCTGGCATCTGGATGATATTCGCCAGCTGCTTGAGAGCGATGAGACGGCATATGGGTGCGAGGGGAGCCTCTTTTCCCACTCGTCTTCGCATACGGTCGATGAGATCCGAAAGCGGTTTTCAAAAAATGTGGATTTCAAAAGAAAATCGATGGGGACGCACCCCTGCTGCATCGTGTGCGGGGCAGATCGGATTTCTCTTCTCCATGCGGTCCCTTATGGGACGCACGGCGAATCGCAAAAGGGGCTCATGCTTTGTCCGACCCATGCGGCACTTTTTTCCGCGCATCTCATCTCTTTTTCAGATGCGGGCGAGCTTCTGGTGTCTCCTCGGATTTCTGAAAGGGAAAGGAAACTCTATGGCCTTGTCGCGGGAGAGAAGGCGAAGGCACCTTTCAGCCGCAGGCGGATGCTTACGCATCGAAAAATTTTTACAGAGGAAGGAAGAAAACTGAAATGATTTTATCCGGCAAAGAAATTGTGCGACATATGGGGGAAGAAATCATCATCGATCCCTTTGATCCGGAGAGGGTGAATCCGAACAGCTACAACCTCACTCTGGCTGATGAGCTGATGGTGTATGATAACTATGAGCTCGACATGAAGAAGAGAAATGAAGGCACGCTGCTCCATATCCCCGAGGAAGGCTATGTGCTGCAGCCGAATAAGCTCTACCTGGGACGGACGCATGAATATACAAAAACGAGATGCTTCGTACCGATGCTCGAGGGACGCTCGTCCATCGGGCGGCTGGGCCTTTTCATCCATGTGACGGCAGGCTTTGGAGATGTAGGCTTCTCAGGGTATTGGACGCTGGAAATGTTCTGCGTACAGCCGATCCGCATCTATGCGGGGGTAGAGATCTGCCAGATCTATTTCCATACCGTTTTGGGGGAGGCAGACCGATATGACAGCGGAAAATATCAGAATAATCAAGGAATTCAGCCAAGCCTACTTTACAAAGACTTTGAAAAGTAGTATGATAATACCAACTTAATAACACTTGGAGCAAAGAAGCTGCAGCATGACAGGAGAGTTTTCTCTTTGTCTGCTGCTTTTTTTGTACTTTGCTTCGGTGCGGGAGTGCTTTTGAGAGTTCAAGGTATTTGCATTTTTTTGAATATTATTTCATCTTGCGGATGGAGTCTCGGAAGGCATCCTGTTTTTTAGGAAAGCATAAGAGTGGAATTCATCTCATGGAGGACATGCTTTCCACTTGGGGGAGACGTAGGAGGTCGACTATTATGAAAAAAGCAATGAAGAAAATGATCATGGCAGGTGCTCTTTGCATCGCAGGTGCAGCTCTGATTGCAGGCTGCGGCGATTCCGGTTCTTCTGCAGGCGGCGGAAAACAGTTCCTGAACATCGCTACCGGCGGTACTGCTGGTACCTATTACCCGCTGGGCGGCGCGCTCGCTGAACTGCTGAACCAGAATATCAAAGGCATGAATGCATCCGCACAGTCTACCGGTGCATCTGTAGCCAATGTCAATATGCTGAAAGACGGCTCCGTCGACATCGCTTTCATCCAGAATGATATCGCTTACTATGCAGCCAACGGCAAGGAAATGTTCAAGGACAACAAGGTAGAAAACATCCGCGGTATCGCTGCACTCTATCCGGAAACTGTCCAGTTCGTCACCACCGCTGACAAAGGCATCAAATCCATCGCTGACCTCAAGGGCAAAAAGGTCGCTGTCGGTGCTTCCGGCTCCGGCGCAGAAGCGAATGCCCGTCAGATTCTTGGTGCATATGGCCTGACCTATGATGATATCGATGTACAGTATCTCTCCTTCGGCGAAGCTGCTGATGCACTGAAGGATGGCAATGTCGATGTCGGCGTCGTCGTTGCAGGCTTCCCGACCGCAGCGATCCAGGATCTGGCTGCCAATAAATCCGCAGCACTGGTCAATATCGATGCAGAACATGCGGACAAGCTGATGAAGCAGTATCCATACTTCACCAAGATCACCGTACCGAAGGGCACCTATCCTGGACAGGAAGAAGATGTCAACACCGTAGCCGTGAAATGCGTCATCGTTACCACCGATAAACTCTCTGATGATCTCGGCGAACAGATCGTCAAAGCCATCTACGAACACCTTGACCGTATGAAAGCTGCTCATGCTGTCGGCAAGTACATCACCAAGGATACTGCTCTGGAAGGCATGTCCATCAAGATGAATGCCGGCGCTGAAAAGTATCTGAAAGCGAAATAAGACAGCGGTCATCCGGCATCATGCAGAAGTCTCTAAAGCTCAGCGGGTTTTGTACATTGAACGGGGGAGCGATGCACCTTCCGCATAGCAACCGCGTAGCCTCTGGCATGGCAAGCATGTGACGTATTCAAGTTCAATCCATATCGAAACACTGATCTGATCAGCGCTTTCCCTTATAGGAAGGAGGGAGAACGGGCTCATCTAAGGAGTCCGTTCTCACTTTCATTTCATGAAGAAAAAGAAAAACGGGAAATTAGAAACCATACTTATCGTTTTCGGGATGATCGTCTGTGTGATAGTGACCGTGGGAGGCTGGTTTGTTCGGCAGGACTATCTTTTCGGACAGACAGCAGACGGATTCATCATCAGGCAGCGGGTGCGTCCGGGTACACCGGTGACACTGGTGTACAGGCACTCGGTCCAGAAGACGATGATTCACGAGTACCTTGAAGTCAATGACATGGCGACGGGGCTCGTACTGAAGTCTACCAAATACCAATCCATGGGGGTAGGACTTCCTTTCTCCAAAGAAGATGGCGATTTCCGCGAAGAAGACGGTTGGTTTATTCTGGATAACATGAACCGTCCCTATCCGGAGCTCTCGATCCGTAACGGCGTGACGAATGAAGAAAAGGTCTATGTCGGAGATACGGAGTATGACCTGGCAAGCCTTATGCCTTTGGGAAAGGAACTTCATCTGTATGTAGCACCGCTGTACCAGGTGCTGTATAAGAAAAAAGAAATTAGGAGTTGATACAATTGGCTGATTTAGAGAAAAAGAACGTGCAGGCTGAAGGCGTTTCTGAAAATGGAGAAATGTCTGAGGAGCTGCAGAAGAAGCTAAAAGAGCTGGATAAAGAGTCAAATACAGCGGAATACAAAGGCATCTGTGCCAAAGTCATCGCAGTCATCTGTATTTGCTTCTCGCTCTTCCAGATCTATACCGGGTTTTTCGGCGCACTGGATGCGATGATCCAGCGCTGCGTTCACTTGTCCTTCGGGATCTGCCTCGTCTATCTTCTCTGCCCGACGAAGAAAGCCTGGGTCAAGGAGGGGCGTTTCCATCCGATCGACGTGGCACTTGCCGTCCTTGCGATGATCCCCCCCATTTACATTCTTGTGAACTACCAGCAGCTCATCCTGCGCGCCGGCACCGTCACTCCGACGGATACCGTGATCGGGGTGCTTGGCATCGTGATGATCATCGAAGCGGCTCGCCGTATCGTAGGCCTTCCGATCGTCATTGTTGTCTGCTGCTTCCTTGCGTATGGGTTCTTCGGACCGTACCTCCCCGGGCCGCTCGCACATCGCGGGCTCACCATCAAGCAGATGGTCGGACACCTCTTCTTCACGACAGAGGGCGTCTTTGGCATCCCGATGGGTGTTTCCTCCACCTTCATTTTCCTCTTCATCCTTTTCGGTGCGTATCTGGAAAAGACAGGTCTTGGGAAATTCTTCATCGATATCGCCAATGCCATCGCTGGCTGGGCATCCGGCGGACCAGCTAAGGTCGCTGTCATTTCCTCGGCTCTGCAGGGTACGATCTCCGGTTCCTCGGTAGCGAACGTCGTAGGCTCCGGCTCCTTCACCATCCCGATGATGAAGAAACTGGGCTATCACAAGAATTTCGCCGGTGCAGTAGAAGCGGCCGCTTCTACCGGCGGACAGCTGATGCCGCCGATCATGGGCGCAGCAGCTTTCTTGATGGCAGAATTCGTCGGTATCCCCTATATGGAAGTCGTCAAGGCTGCCATCGTTCCTGCCATTCTCTACTTCATTGGCGTTTTCCTCGGGGTACATTTCGAAGCGAAAAAGAATAACTTGCAGGGCACACCGAGAAGCGAGCTCCCGCCATGGGGCAAGATCCTGAAAGAAGAAGGGCATCTGGCCATTCCGCTGATCGCCATCATCGGTCTTTTAGCTTCCGGCTACACCCCGATGAAAGCGGCGCTTGCCGGTATCTTCATTTCTATCGCTTCTGCCATGCTTCGTGCGAATACCCGCATGAGCATCGCTGATATCATTGACGGTCTCATCAAAGGTGCGCGAGGTGCGCTCGGCGTACTGATCGCATGCTCGTCCGCCGGTATGATCATCGGTATCGTCACCAAGACAGGCGTCGGTCTGAAGCTGGCTTCGGCTCTTGTCGATATCGCCGCAGGCAACTTCATCCTGCTTCTCTTCTGCACCATGATCACCTCGCTGATCCTCGGTATGGGCGTACCGACCACAGCGAATTACGTCATTACTTCGACCATCGCTGCTCCGGCTCTGATCTCCCTCGGTGTACCGATCCTGGCGGCGCATATGTTTGTTTTCTACTTCGGCATCATTGCCGATATCACCCCGCCGGTTGCGCTGGCTGCTTTCGCAGGCTCTGCGATCTCCGGCGGTGATCCTTTGAAGACTGGCGTCAATGCGTCGAAGCTTGGCATTGCGGCCTTTATTATCCCATATGTCTTCGTTCTTTCCCCTGAAATCCTGGGCATCAATGCGACACTCTTCTCCGTCACGGAAACCACTGTCACCGCGCTTATCGGTATGGTCGGCGTCTCGGGTGCCATGATCGGGCAGCTCTATTGCAAGGCGAATATCCTGGAGCGGCTTCTCCTTCTGGCAGGCGGTCTCTGTCTCATCGATCCGACCATCCTGACCGACATCATCGGCGTTGTCGTACTGGGTGGCGTCTTCGCTATGCAGTATTTCAGAAGCAAAAAGAGCAAGTAAGCCCTGTAAAGATTCACGAGGCGGCAGTACATGCCTGATTCGTTTTGAGGAACGGGCAGCAAAGCAGAGAAGCTTTGCTGCCCGTTTTTGCGTGAGAAAATCAGAGAAACACTGATGGGATCGAAGGATACGATTTTACAAGGTACTTGATCCATCTTCTTCCTGCCTGTTTTAAGCCGTTCAAGTTGGTGCATCTTTTCGCGGCGTATTTTGTTTTTTGCAGTCTGCTGGCAGGATGCATATAATATAGGTAAGAGCATGCACATGAACGCATTTCTGAGGAGGAGATCATGCATATTTCATCCATGACCATTGATAACTACCGCACCTTCCGCCATGTCGTCTTTCAATTTGACAGACAGGTGAACTATATGGTGGGGGATAACAATATCGGTAAGAGCAATTTCCTTTGCCTCTTGAAATGGATCAGCCATGGGTATGGATTCCGTGAAGGCGATTTCCTTGATGCAGACCATCCCATCGAGATACGGCTGGCGCTTGCCGAAGAGGCGGGAGGGGAGACTGCAGAGCTCTATCTGGTGCAGGCGGTGCAGGAAGTGGTGCCACGTCTCTTTGATCAGGCGAGCGGGCGGCAGCTGCCCTTGGAGTACCTGCGATGTCTTTTTTATATCGATTTTTCCCTGTGTGAGATGCCGCGCAGGATGATGGCTCATGCATCGATGGGAGAGCTGCTTTCTCTTTTGCAGCATTATTTTGCAGAGTCACCGGCGGTTATTTCTGAGGTGGAGACGATGTTTAGAGAGAAGGGGATTGGGATTTCCCTGCCGAAGGAGCATCCATCGCAGGCGGCGCTCTCACTGCTTGAGACGCTGTTTGGGGAAAGGGGAGATGGCTCTTCGTACCAGCGTACGGCTTGTCTGATGGCGCGGACGGCGCTTGTCCTGCTGATGCAGATGATGAAGAAAAAGGCAAGCCGCGCCATTTCCTTCGAGCACATGGTGACGACGGATGCGAAGGGGCGGCGCTTTTTATCGCTGCTCGTCAGTGTAGATGAGCCGGAGCTCCATCTCCACCCTTACCTGCAGCGGGCGATGCTTTCTTTCTGTCACATGATCCTGTCGAATGAGGAGCCGTTTTTTTTGAAGCTGGTGCAGACGCTTCTGGGCGTCGACGGGCTTTCGGGGCAGCTCTTTGTCGTGACGCATTCGACAGATGCGCTGGTGAATGATTACCGGCAGATCATCCGCCTCTACTGGGATGAGAAGAAGCTGGTGCAGGCCGCCTGCGGCGCTTCATTTCATTTTGACAGGGAAATCGAGAAGCACCTCATCATGCATTTCCCAGAGGTGAAGGAAGCGCTCTATGCGAGGGCGGCGGTTCTTGTCGAGGGTGAGACAGAGTATGGTTCCTTTGCTGGATTTGCAAAGACGCTGGGGATCCGCTTCGACCACTATGGCATCTGCCTCATCAATGCGAGGGGCGAAAGCTCGATCTCAAAGATCGCTTCCCTCATCCGCCGCTTCCATGTGCCTGTCGTCTCGCTCTATGATCGCGATGTGATGGGGGAACACAAAAAGAGCGCGGGTGTCTTCTATACGGACTATATCTGCTATGAAATGGATGTCGTGAAGGCATGCCTTTCCCGGAATGGCCGACGTCTTTTAGATGCGGTCATCGCAGATATCACGGAGGGGGGGAATCTTGTGAGTTCAGCGCTTGTCAAAAAGGCAGGCGCAAAGCTCGCCATCCCAAAGGGCTACTATCCGCCAAGGAAACTTTCGAATATCAATCCCAGAGATGAGAAAGCGCTGGAGTTTTATTACTTTGCATGGCTTTATGGAAATAAAGGCGTCATCATCGGGCGTTCACTCGCTGACCATCTGGGAAAGGATTTCATCCCACCCGCTTTCGTTAAAGTGATTCTGGCGGCGGTGGGAGCGAGTGAGAGGTAAGGGAAAGTCCTTGGGGCGTGCCGTCCCTTGATGGCGTGCGAAAGAGGGGGAGCGGGTTCTACAGGTTCAGAGGGGGTGGTGCGGCGCATAAAAATATGGAAGCGCCGCGGAGATTTTGAACTAGGGAAACGCTGATTAAATTACAGAATCAGGTTTCAGATGGATTTTTATACATAGTGTCGTCGACATCCTCCTTAAATAGCTCGCTATTCGCGCCCTCTGTCTCCTCGCTCTGTATAAAAATCCAAGGATGAAATCCGATAATGATTGAATCAGTGTTTCCCTAGCGGTTTTCTCGTATCGCCAGCCTAATCCCTAGCCACCAGTCACTCATCCCTGCTTTCAAACTTTGCGATATGTGCTTAGGGAAACGCTGATCGGGAGGAGCGATCGAATCAGTGCTTTCTTAAACTCCATGCTCTCTTCATAATAAAAATTTAATACCCTTATGCTATTGAAAAAGTGTGAATTACCCTTTATGATTATAGGGATAACTATTTATCATAGAATCCCATTCTATGCGTTGATTCAAGGAGGCCGGCATGAGCACGATTTCACTACAAGGCCGCAGTGTTCTTGGGCTAGCTGATTTCACAGCCGAAGAGATTGAGCGGATCTTAGAAGTAGCAGCACAGATGAAAAAAATTGTGTTATCTGACAATAAGAAAAAAGATTTCCTGAAAGGCAAATCTATCGTAACAGTGTTTTCCGAAGCATCTACCAGAACTCGTAGTTCTTTCGAGCTTGCCGGTAAGTATTTGGGAGCCGACGTGATCAATATTACAAAGAGTGGCAGCTCGATGACGAAGGGTGAAAGTATGCGAGACACATTGCTGACCGTTTCCGCGATGGGAGTGGATGCAGTGGTCATTCGTGATTCTTCTGAAGGGGCTGCTCTTTTTGCGTCTAAGGTCATGAGCCCTAAGGTGAAGGTGCCGGTCGTGCTGAATGCAGGCGATGGCGCCCATGCGCATCCGAGCCAGGCGCTTCTGGAGCTCTTCACCATGAAGGAAGCAGGAAAGAAGATCAAAGGGATGAAGTATGTCATCATCGGTGACGTGCTGCATTCCCGTGTCGCAAGAAGCGATATCATAGGCTTCACAAAGCTGGGAGCCGAAGTGCATCTGGTGGGACCGCGTACACTGGTCCCGAAGGAACTGGAA
Source organism: Dialister sp. i34-0019-2H8 (assembly GCF_042846925.1). Classification (NCBI taxonomy): domain Bacteria; kingdom Bacillati; phylum Bacillota; class Negativicutes; order Veillonellales; family Veillonellaceae; genus Dialister; species Dialister sp. i34-0019-2H8. The sequence continues at coordinate 1,460,455 of NZ_BAABYQ010000001.1, read as the reverse complement.
GCGATGGGCTGCATCGTGGATGATGATCTGGAGACGGCTTTGAAAGATGCGGATGCGATCAATATCCTCCGTATCCAGCTCGAAAGAGCGGCTGGCGGATTCATCCCGACGACCCGTGAATATGCACGCCTTTTCGGTATCAATCAGAAGCGCCTCGCACTTTGCAAGCCGGATGTGGCAGTGATCCATCCGGGCCCGATGAACAGAGGCATTGAAATCGGTTATGATGTAGCCTACGATGAAGCATCCTGGATTCAGGAAGAAGTCAGAAATGGCGTGGCTGTACGTATGGCTTTGGAATATTTGACACTGACGGAGGGGAAAGACATTGATGCTCTTAATTAAGAATGGTACCATCGTAAACCCGGCCAAGCACCAGCATGAAGTGACAAATATCCTGGTGGAAGATGGAAAGATCAAGGAAATTGGCCAGAATGTCAGCGCGGCTGGCAAAGAGGTAGAAGAAATCGATGCGAGGGGACTTTTTGTCACACCGGGTCTCATCGATATGCATGTCCATCTGCGTGAACCGGGACAGGAAGCCAAGGAAGATATTTATACAGGCACACAGGCAGCGGCTGCCGGCGGCGTGACCCGTGTCGCGACTATGGCGAATACGAAGCCTGTCATCGACAATGCGGCGGTTTTGCGTGATGTGAAGCACCGCATAGCTGAGACGGGTGTCGTGAAGGTTTCCGTGATCGGCTCGATCTCCAAGGATCTCGAAGGCAAGCAGCTCTCGGAAATGGGGGATATGGCAGCGGATGGCGCTGTCGCTTTCTCGGATGACGGACATTATGTAGAGAGTGCCAATTTTATGCGCCGCGCCATGGAGTATGCGGATCAGCTCGGCAAGATGGTCATCGACCATGCGGAAGATATGACGATGTGCGGACACGGCTTCATGAATGAAGGCAAGGTCTCCTATGCGATGGGCGTCACCGGACGTCCGGCGACAGGGGAAAATATCGCAGTCGCTCGCGACCTGCTCCTTTCGGAGCTGACCGGCTGTCATATCCACATCGCGCATGTATCGAGCGGCAAGGCCGTCGATCTGATCCGCGAGGCCAAGGCGAAGGGTGTGAACTGCTCGACAGAAGTCACCGCGCAGCACCTCTATTTCACTGATGAATGGCTGAAGCACTATGAAGCGGCTTTCAAAATGGCGCCGCCGCTGCGCACGGACGAAGACAGAAAAGCGCTGATCGAAGGGCTGAAGGATGGCACCATCGATGCCATCATGACGGACCATGCTCCGCACTGCAATGAAGAAAAGGATGTTCCCTTCAACTGTGCGCCGAACGGCATCGCAGGTCTTGAGACCTCTCTCGCCTCGACGCTGACGGTGCTCTACCATCAGGAGGGCTTCACCATCGACAAGATCGTCGAGCTGATGAGTGTGAACCCGGCAAAGCTCCTCGGCATCGAAGGCGGCGTCCTGACAGAAGGCGCTCCGGCAGATATTACGCTGATCGATCCCGATAAAGAATGGACTGTCCACGGACAGGATCTCTATACGAAATCCCTCTTCACTCCTTATGAAGGGCTGACGCTGAAAGGCAAAGCGGTCATGACCATCGTGGATGGAGAGATTGTCATGAAAGAAGGAAAGGTGCTCAAATGAAAGGCCTCTTGATTTTGGAAAACGGCGCCCGTTTCGAAGGCGACCTCTTAGGCTCTGTCGAAGGGCTGGGGGAACTGGTCTTCAATACCGGCATGACAGGCTATCAGGAATGTTTCACAGATCCGTCCTATGAAGGGCAGATCCTCACCCTGACCTACCCGCTCATCGGTAACTATGGCGCGAACGATCTTTTCATGCAGAATAGAAAGCCGGCAGCAGCAGGCTTCGTCCTTGACCAGATCGCAGAGCATCCGTCGAACTGGGAATGCAAGGAAAAGATCACTGATTTCATCGAAAGATACCATGTACCCTGCCTTTACAATGTCGATACCCGTGCCGTGACACGTATGGTCCGTACCCAGGGCGTCATGAAAGCGATCATCGTTTCGGCAGACAGAAGCGATGCATTCATCGCCGAAGAACTCGCAAAGCCGCTCCACAGAGATCAGGTAGAGCGCGTGACGACCGACTATCCCTATACCTATGGCGACGGGAAATATCAGGTCTCCCTTCTCGACTGCGGCCTGAAAAAGAATATCCTCGTCTCGCTTGCGGCCAATGACTGCACCGTCCATGTCTTCCCGGCGCATACGTCTGCCGAAGAGCTGCTGGCAGGAGATCCGGACGGCATCTTCCTCTCTCCTGGACCGGGGGACCCGCAGGATGTGCCATTCGTCGTAGAGACCGTCAAGAAGCTCATCGGAAAGAAACCGATCTTCGGCATCTGCCTTGGTATCCAGATGCTCGCGACAGCACTCGGTGGTCACACCTTCAAGCTGCCCTTCGGGCATCGCGGAGCGAACCACCCGGTCAAGGATCTTCGCACCGGCCGCGTCTATATTACCAGCCAGAACCATGGCTATGCGATCTCCGATGACGACCTTCCGGAATGCATCGAAGTCACCCATAGAAGCGTCAATGACGGCACCATCGAAGGCATCCGTCACAAGACCCTTCCGATCCAGGCTGTCCAGTACCATCCGGAAGCCTCCCCGGGACCGAAGGATAATTTCTATCTCTTCACCGAATTTACCAAGGCCATGGAGGAATTCAAAAAATGATCAATAAAGACGTGAAGAAAGTCCTCGTCATCGGCAGCGGCCCGATCGTCATCGGACAGGCTGCGGAATTTGACTATGCCGGTACTCAGGCCTGCCGCTCCCTTCGTGAAGAGGGCGTCGAAGTCGTCCTGGTGAACAGCAATCCGTCCACCATCATGACAGACGTGGATATCGCTGACCGTGTCTATATCGAACCGATCACTCTGCCATTCGTGACAGAAGTCATCAAGAAAGAACGCCCGGACGCACTGCTCGCGACACTGGGCGGGCAGGTCGGCCTTAACATGGCTGTCCAGCTCTCGGATGCCGGTGTCCTCGACCAGTACGGCGTGAAGCTCCTGGGCTCTTCTCTCCATGCGATCAAGCATGCGGAAGACCGTGAACTCTTCAAGGCTGCGATGGAAGAGATCCATCAGCCAGTCCCGGAATCTGAAATCTTCGAGGAACTGGAACCAGCCATCGCCTTTGCGGATAAGATCGGCTATCCGGTCATCATCCGTCCGGCATACACCTTAGGCGGCACCGGCGGCGGCATCGCACATGATCGCTATGAGATGGAAGAAATCGCGAACCGTGGCATCAAGCTCTCCCCGATCAATCAGATCCTCGTAGAACGCAGCATTGCCGGCTGGAAAGAAGTCGAATTCGAAGTCATGCGAGACAGTGCGGATAACTGCATCATCGTCTGCGCTATGGAAAATATCGACCCGGTCGGTGTCCATACCGGTGACTCCATCGTCGTCGCTCCGACACAGACGCTGACCGATGGCCAGTACCAGATGCTCCGTACCGCATCTCTTGATATCATCCGCTACCTCAAGATCGAAGGCGGCTGCAATGTCCAGTACGGTCTTGATACCAAGACGAACCAGTACTACGTCATCGAAGTCAATCCGCGTGTCAGCCGTTCCTCCGCGCTCGCATCGAAAGCCACCGGCTACCCGATCGCGAAAGTCGCAGCGAAGATCGCCCTCGGCTTGCACCTCGATGAGATCACCAATGCCATCACCGGCAATACGAAAGCCTGCTTCGAACCATCCATCGACTATGTCGTATGCAAATTCCCGCGCTGGCCATTCGAAAAATTCACCCTCGCGGATCGTGCCATCGGTACCCAGATGAAAGCGACCGGCGAAGTCATGGCACTAGACCGCACGCTCGAAGGCTCGCTCCTGAAAGCCCTCCGCTCGCTGGAAGTCGGGGAAGGCTACCTGCACCTGAAGAAGCTCGACGGACAGTCCCTCTATGATATCCGCTGCCTGCTCTCCCGCATCGATAACGAAAGGATCTTCGTCCTTGCCGAAGCCCTGCGCCGCGGCATCGAACCGGAAGAGATCAACCGCATCACCAAGATCGACCTCTTCTTTATCTACAAGATTCAGAACATCATCAAGATGGAACGCCGCCTCATGAAGGAAGGTCTCACCGAAGAGACTCTGAAAGCGGCGAAACGCATCCAGATGCCGGATGAAGCCATTGCACATTTCGCTGAAGTCACCCCGAAAGACGTCGAAAACTTCAAGAAGAAACTGGATTTCCATCCGGACTTCAAGATGGTCGATACCTGTGCGGCAGAATTTGAAGCGCACACACCGTACTACTACTCCACCTACGGCGCAGAAGACGAAGTGAAGCCGCAGGGCAAGGGCTCTGTCGTCGTCTTCGGCTCCGGCCCGATCCGCATTGGTCAGGGCATCGAATTCGACTACTGCTCCGTCCATGCCTCCTGGGCACTGCGCAAGGCAGGGAAGAAATCCATCGTCATCAATAACAACCCGGAAACCGTTTCTACAGACTTCGATACCTCCGACTCTCTCTACTTCGAACCACTGACCGAGCAGGACGTCCTCGAAATCATTGACAAAGAAAAACCGGAAGGCGTAATCTGCCAGTTCGGCGGACAGACCGCCATCAACCTGGCGACCCCGATGGCCAAGCGCGGCATCCGTATCATCGGTTCCTCGAATGAATCCATTGATATGGCCGAAGACCGCGAACGCTTCGACACCCTGATGGGACAGCTCGGTATCGCGCGCCCGAAAGGCTGCCTCGTCGAGTCCGTCGAAGAAGCGATGGCAAAGACAGAAGAGCTGGAATACCCGCTCATCGTCCGCCCGAGCTACGTCCTTGGCGGCCGCGCGATGCAGATCGTTTACGATCAGGCAGAACTTCGCCAGTACCTGAAAGAAGCCGTCGTTGCATCCCATGAACATCCTGTTCTCATCGACCAGTACATGGTCGGCCGTGAAGTCGAAGTCGATGCCATTTCCGATGGCAATGACGTCTGCATCCCGGGCATCATGGAACAGATCGAACGCTCCGGCGTCCACTCCGGCGACTCCATCGCGGTCTACCCGCCGCAGCACCTCTCGCAGGAGATCATCGAGACACTGACCGATTACACCAGAGAGATCGCCAAAGCCATGAACGTCAAGGGCCTTGTGAATATCCAGTTCATCGTGGTCAAAGACAAGGTCTATGTCATCGAAGTCAATCCAAGAGCCAGCCGTACCGTACCATTCATGAGCAAGATCACCGGTATCAATATGGTCGAATACGCGACCCGCATCGCGCTCGGCGAAAGCCTCAAGGATACCGGCCTTCCGCTCGGACTTGTCCCGGATAAAGGCTATGTCGCGATCAAAGCACCGGTCTTCTCCTTCTCGAAGCTCGGCCTCGTAGAGATCAAACTGGGACCGGAAATGAAGTCCACCGGTGAAGTCATGGGCATCGGCCACACCTATCAGGAAGCCCTCTACAAGGCTGTCGTAGCCGCTCATCTCACCGTACCGGCAGGCGGCAATGTCCTCATCACCGTCTCCGACAGAGATAAGCCGGAAACTGCCGAACTTGCCAAAGGCTTCGTAGAGCTGGGCTACCACCTCATCTGCACCTCCGGCACCGGCGCTTATTTCGAAAAACTCGGCATCCCGGTCGAGATCATCAAGAAGATCCACGAAAAAGGCGAGAACTGTGAAAAGTACCTGAAGTCCGGCCGTGTCGACATGCTCGTGAATACCATTTCCTATGGCAGCCAGATCGAGCAGGAAGGCTATGACCTGCGCCGCATCGCTGTCGAGCTTGCGATCCCCTGCATCACCTCCCTCGATACTGCGAAGGAAGTCCTGCGCGTCATGGCAGCTTCTTCGAGCGAACCGCATGTCGAAGCCATTCAGGACTATGTGAAGGAGAATTGATATGGCAGGCTATGTAGAAAAAGGCCGCATCCTCAGCCAAGAGCTGGTCGGCCCCTCGATCTGGCGCATGCGTCTCGAGCTTCCGCTCATCGCAAAAGATGCAAAGCCCGGTCAGTTCATCCATGTGAAGGTGAATGATCCCACCTGCATCCTGCGCCGCCCGATCTCTATCGCCGGCACAGAACCGGGGAAGGGCATCCTTGAGATCATTTACCGTATCGTCGGCAAAGGCACCGAAGCCATGTCCCACCTGAAAGCAGGAGACGTGGTCGACTGCTTGGGGCCGCTGGGCACCGCCTTCGATATGGATAAAAATCATATCGTCGGTATCGGCGGCGGCGTCGGCATCGCGCCGATCCTCTTCATGGCAAAGAAAGCAAAGCCGGGGCAGATGACCGTCGTCATCGGCGGACGCAACAAAGAAGAAGTCTTCTGGAAAGACCTTTTCCCCAAGACTCTGAAAGAGCTCATCGTCACCACCGATGATGGCTCCTATGGGATCAAAGGATTCTCTGTCTCCGTCCTCCCCGAGCTCTTTAAGAATGGAAATGTCGATGAAGCCTGCGTCTGCGGCCCCGGCATCATGATGCGTATCACCGCGCAGATGGCGAAAGAAGCAAACGTCCCCTGCGAAGTCTCCATGGAGCGCCGCATGGGCTGCGGTATCGGCACCTGCCTCGGCTGCGTATGCGACAGAGCCGATGGCAAAGGTCACTACAAAGTCTGCGTGGATGGCCCCGTATTCAAAGCAGAGGAGGTCGTATTATGAGCTCTTTAGCTGTGAATTTCCTTGGCATCCCGATGGCAAGTCCGTTGATCGGCGCCTCTGGCACCGTCGGCTTCGGCCTTGAGCTTGCCAAGTTCATCGATATGAAGGAGATCGGTGCCATTTCCGGCAAGGGTCTTGCACCGACGCCATGGAAAGGCAATAACGGTACCCGCATCGCAGAAACCACCTCCGGCATGCTGAACTGCATCGGTCTGGAAAATCCGGGCGCGCCGTACTTCCTCGAGCACTACCTTCCGGAAGTGAAGAAACTCGGCTGCCCCTACATCGCGAACATGGTCGGAAAATCCGTCGAAGAATACGCCGAATGCGCGAAACTGCTCTCCGTCCCCGGCATCTCAGCGCTCGAAGTCAATATTTCCTGCCCGAATGTCAAGGTCGGCGGTGCAGCCTTCGGCACGGACCCCGAGCAGGCAGCGGCTGTCACCAGAGCGGTGAAGGATGCGACAGATCTTCCTGTCATTGTGAAGCTCTCGCCGAATGTGACTGACGTAGTCACCATCGCCAAAGCCGTCGAAGCGGCAGGCGCAGATGCGATCTCTCTCATCAATACCCTCCTTGGCATCGCTATCGATACCCGTACAAGGACCCCGATCCTCGGCAACGTCACCGGCGGCCTCTCCGGCCCGGCGATCAAGCCAGTGGCTCTTCGTATGGTCTGGCAGGTCGCGAAAGCCGTCAATATCCCCGTCTGCGGGCTGGGCGGCGTCATGACCGGCGAGGACGTCGTCGAATTCATGATGGCGGGTGCGAAGACCGTCCAGGTCGGCACGGCAAACCTCGCTGACCCGACCGCCATGGCACGCATCGTTCGTGAACTCGATGCATGGTGTGATAAGAATGGCGTCAAAGATATCAATGAGATCGTCGGTACGCTGAAAGCGTGACCGACAGATGGTCAAGAAAAGGAGCTGTGAAGAAATGAATCCTCATTTCTTCACAGCTCCTTTTTACTTTGCTTTCATTTGGTTCAGGTGGCGGCTTCGCCGCCTTTTTTAGAAGATGGTATTCTCGTATCGCAGCCTTCCCCTCTAGGGGAAGGTGCCCCGAAGGGGCGGATAGGGTGACTATGGCATGAAAGACAGCTGGGATAAGGTTTCCCGGTCACTCCTATGAGAGCTGCAAGTCCCCCGTGGCAGATGGAACGCGAAAATGAGATGATCGTTATTTCACATCGCCTTTTTTGGTGGCGTCAGACATGAGACTAGGAGACATGAGACTTTTGCGGTTTCTGGTATCGTCATCAAAAGCGCTGCCATGTGGCGTATCTTCCGATGAGAACGGGGGATGATTTCTACAAGCGCGGTAACATATCACACCTTATTTCTTTTAGCGGTTGAGGAAATAGCCGATGCTCAGTATACTAAGAGCAAAGGCAGGCGAATGATATAAGGAAACGCTGATTCAATCGCAGAGTCCGTTTCTACAAGAATTTTTACATGACTTCGTCATAGCCTTCCTTACATAGCTCGCTATTCGCGGCGGCTTATTCCTCGCCTTGCATGAAAATACAAGAGCCAAGGCGGACAACGATTGAATCCGTATTTTCCTTCACACACCTGCCAGACTCGTGACCAGAAAGGATGAAAACCATGCCATTTCAAATCATTCGAAACGATATTACAAAAATGAAAGTCGATGTCATCGTGAATGCCGCCTGCCCGACACTTTTGGGCGGGGGCGGGGTGGATGGTGCCATCCATCAGGCGGCGGGGCCGGAGCTCCTCGCGGAGTGCCGGACGCTCCATGGCTGTCAGACGGGCGATGCGAAGATCACGAAGGGCTATCTTTTACCGGCAAAATACGTGATCCACACCGTCGGGCCCATCTGGAAAGATGGGCAGCATGGAGAGGGAGGGTTTCTCATTTCCTGCTACAAGACATCCCTTGCCCTTGCCTGCGCACGCGGCGTACGATCCATCGCGTTCCCGCTGATCTCCTCAGGTGCCTATGGCTATCCGAAAGACCAGGCACTCCGCATCGCCGTGCGTGCTATCCGAGATTTCTTGTTGCACACCAAAGTGGATATGGAGATCTACCTTGTTCTTTATGATCGCGCCTCGTATGACACGGCTTGCAAACTATTCGATGGCATTGTCTCTTACATGGAGTAGAAATAGTATATAAAAATTCTTGCAGAATCAGACTCTGCGATTGAATCAGTATTTTCCTGATCCGCATTTCCTAAAAAAGGTCACTTTTTTCCGGCATTCTCGATGCTATGTATAGAAGCGGGAGAGAGCTTCCCGGAGATATCTGGTGACCGGATTTCCTTCATCCTAGGCAGAGGGAAGAAAGGACAGCGGATATGATGCGGCTCTCGAGCGTTTCTCCCTTCGACGGCTTCGCCCGGGAGGAGTCGGGGAAGGTGTGCAAGACAGTAAGACAATAAAAAAGACAGGATGAAAATCCGAAGCCGAATAAAGTGGATCGCATTGACGACAAGATCAGGCTCGCCTCTAAGTGAGTAGAAGTCCTGGCTACGGCCAGGCCGCCCTCGAAAACTCTACGCCTCCCAGCCTGGCGCCCGATTCATTGGATCAGACCCTTCGATAGGATAGCCTCCTGTCTTTTTTGCGTGGGGGAAATACGTCTTGAAAGCGTACTTTTGAAAACTTGTCAAGTCCTTTTTATAATTTTCAAAAAGCCGTAAAAGTCAGATAGAATCGAGCTTTTACGGTTTTTTGAGTGGAGAAAATCACTGACGTGCTTCAAAAATTTTGAAGCACATCGGACATGGCTTGAAAAATGGGGAAGAGATGGACTCTTCTCTTCCTTGCTTTTGAAGCAGCTTTTCTGAGAGGCAGATGAGAAAAACAGGCTTCTTTGGAGCGGGAACGCGAAAAATTCGCATGATATAGTATGGCCAGCCGGTGAGATGACCGGAAGCGCTTTCGGAGAAATGGAAGATTTCTCTATGAAAAAAACTATATATGCAAATCCCGAATCTATTTCTGCCCGTGAGGCCATCCAGCGTCTGGCGCTGGCGGCGAAGGCGGGAGAGCAGGCGGCAAAAGAAGCGCTCTGCGAACGGTTCAAAGGTCTTATTTATTCGCTGTCGAAGACAGCCTATGAGACGCTGCCCGCGGAAGAGGCGCGGCAGGAGCTGTGGCTTGCCTTTCTGGAATGCCTGGAAAAGTACGACGAGAAGAGCCGCGTGTCCTTTCTGTCGTACATCACGCAGCGTATGCGGTGGCGCGCCGTCGACATCTGCCGCGGACATCAGAAGAGGCTCGCCCACGAGATGACGGCATCTTCGAGCGAGACGGCGGAGCTCCTGGTGACGGGAGAAATCGCATCCGACGGCCCTGCGCCGAACTGGTATGAGGTGGACTGGGACCATCGGATTTCCATGCAGGAGGGAAATCCGTGGGACTTGATCCCCTGGACGAAGAAACAGAAGGAGCTGCTCTTTCTGCGCCTTGAGGGGCTGTCGTGGCCGGAAATCGCGAAGCGGACACACACCTCGCCTTCCGTGATCTATCGCCATGCGAAGAAGATGCAGAAAGGCTACCTCGAAGCGATGCGCGGATCCTCTTAAGAAATACGGATTCGTCAAACTTGGTCGTGGGGCGTATCGCCCCTTTATCGGGGATGAAAGCCTCGATTGAATTAGAAATAAGAAATGCGAAATGGTGCTGGCGGTTCGCCGCGAGTATATGGGGCAATGCCCGAAAGTCTGCGGGTGTCAGGCTTCCCGTTTGGGACTTTCAAACATCGATCGCCTGATCGCGAATGACAAAGATTTCTCGCTTTGCTCGAAATGACGATACGAGGAAGGCTTTGGGTGCGGTAACGGTATTCTCGTTTCATTGCTTTCTCCATGGCGGGAAGGATTTTGGACTTTTCCCTCCTTCCTCTGGAAGGAGGTGCCCCGAAGGGGCGGAGGTTGGCTCCCGCAGCTCGGATGAAAAGCCATGTGAGACAGCCCGTCTCTCGTTTCGTCATCCCGATCGCGGTCCTCGATCTCCTTGCCACAGCGGTGCACGGCATTCATGCGGCAGTACAGAAAATCGCCCAGTTGCTTGGTTTTCCCGTCATCTCATACTCTCCCTTTTACCGGTGTGCAAGGAAGATTTCTCGCTTTGCTCGAAATGACGATACGAGGGACGGATGTCTCTGAGTTACCCGTTACGAGTCACCAGTCACTTGAGATTCCCAATCTCTGGCTTTTCAAACTAGCCCGTTTTCCTATGGAAATCCCTTAGGGAAACGCATGACGGCGATCTTCGAAACTTTTGTAAATCAGAGGGTCACAAAACACATGCGTCTCCGATGCTATTTACAGAGGGGCAAGAGAAACGGAACAACCAAGGGCCCTGGTTGAAAAATCCGAAAGAGTATCCCTCAGAAAGGAGCCATACATATGGCAAAAAAACTCCAGCTCGTCTTCAAGACGGCAGCAAACACGACTTCTACAGTCAGCATTGAAAACGCGAAGGAAAATCTGACGCTCGATGAGGCGAAGACCGCGGCAGCGAAGATCCTGCCGGTCCTCACCACAAAGAGCGGCGTCGAGGTCATCTCTTTCGAGAAGGCCGTCCTCACCACCACCACACAGGAAGTCCTGGAATGAGGTGGATGTTCATGACAGATTTAAAAAAAGGAGGCCATCACCATGGCAGCACAAAAGAAAATCATTGATACGAAACTGCAGGTCCGTGTAGAAAATACCGATGCAGCGAAAAAGGCGATCAAAAATCTGAACTACAACCAGATCAAGATGACCGCGACAGAAGCCCAGCTTCTCGAAGCGGGAACGGCGATCGCAGGACTTACGCAGTACACCCTCTCCGGCATCCGCGTGATCGACACCAGTGAACTCGCAGATGCGACCTGACAACCGGTAGGCAAAGGGGCTGTGAAGAAATGAATCCTCATTTCTTCACAGCCCCTTTTTGTGCGTTTCTGTCATACAAAGCAGTGGGCTTGAATCATCTTCGGAAAGTAAGTACAATATAGTCAAACAGCCTAGACAATGACGAAATTGCATCCATCGGCTTTTTGGACGGCACAAGAACAAGGAAACCAGTCCCTCAGCCTGCATGGCAGGAAAGATGTGCGTCACGTAAGGCCAGAGAGGAATCTATCAAAGGAAAACACAGTGCATATAGAAGCCAGATCATAATATCATTTCCAGTAAAGGAGAGAGAATGACAGATACTTCACAGGAAATCTATGTATATATCGTGCCGGCAGAGCGTCGAAATGGGGATGAACCGAGCTGCCGGGTGCTGATCAAAGGGAATACCCATCCCCAGCAGATTCGCGGGACAGCGGAAAATTACATCAAGTACCTGATGAAAAGCATGGTGAGCACGACCAGGAAAGAGGGTGCCTGCCATGCCCTCCACGAAGGCGCGAAAACCTCGCGCGGAAAAGTGTGGGAGCTGCCGAATGGGCAGTTTCTTTCGCCCGTACAGATTCTGGCGGAAAAAGGAGGCACCGGGTATGTTTCCCTCGGCGAAATCGTCGGTGTCTATGCAGAGCAGGGCATCGGCGTCATCCAGTTCTGCGGCGAATCCGTGACACTGAAGACCGCCATGAAAGTGAAAGGCCTCTATGACTGCATTTCCAAAGCATCGAGGCGCTACCTCGAAGGGCACAAAGACTCGGATGTCGTCTTACGCTTTATCGGTGAGAAGGAAAAGCAGGAGATGCAAGACGCAAGAGACCCGGAAGGGGCAGAGAAAGAGACAGCCTTGCAAAAATCCCTTCTGCTGGGAAGCATCGATTTCATTCATCAGTGCCCGCCGGAGGACCAGTCGCGCATCATAGATGATGTGTATAAATTTTTATGGCGTTCGCATATGCGGGGACAAAAGTATGGCTCAGGTACGATCAATTACATCAAAGCCTGCTTTCAGACGATGTTGAAGAAACCGATGACACCGGAAGAAGAAAGAAGAGCCGCACTGCTCGCGCAGCATCCCGAAAGACTGCTTCCTTGGGAAGAAATCGTCCCTTCCTCAGAAATGCCTCCGGCGAAACCTGTGGCAGAAGCCGGAGAGAGACAAAAATACTGGCCCGCGATCAGCCCGAAGGCCCGGAAGAAAGAGACATATCATGCGGTGACCTTTTCGGATACCATGCGGGATGTACAGAGCATCGTCAAAGGGGCCTTCTCTTGGCAGGACCACATCCGGGACGCGCTGAAATCGCCAATGACAGAAAGTATAGCAAAAGCGATGCAAACGTTCGCAATGCCCTCTCCCTTCATGCAAGAGCTGTCGAAGACAGTGGTATCGATGGATCCCTTCTTGGAAAAGTGGCGGGCAGCTGGACAGATGGGTAGGCAAATGCCGCGGATCCATTCGCCGATTCTGACCAGCGCGGCAGCCTTCAAAATGCCGGGCCTAGATCCGCTCTCCGTCGTGAAGGGGACTACTTCGCCGGCTTGGCAAATGCCAGGTCTGGCGTCCATGATGCCTGCCATATCCAATCTTTCGCAGCTCAACACTTCGATGGGAATGATACGGCCCATGCCCCACGCCTTGGCACTCGGGCAGCCCGAAGAGCTTGACAGATGGCTGATGAAACATAAGAAAAAGGAAGAAACCGATCAGAAATCATAACCCAAAAGCGGCCGGCCGGAAGGCTCGCCGCTTTTTGCGTGGGCCGATGTGGTATACTAAAGAGAAAAGATTCGACAGACGCTCATCTTGTATGAGCGCAGAACGTTAAGGAGACACCTATGCCTATATTACAATGGATCGGAAAAGAAAAAGTGGTGAACCATCACCTCGAAGTGCCCTGCCATGTACTTTCCCGCACGTACAGTTTTGACGAAGAGGGGCAGAAGGAGAAGGATAATGGGAGCGAGAATATGGTGATCCATGGGGACAATCTGCTTGCCCTGAAGTCGCTCCTCCCCCAGTATGAGGGGCGAGTGAAGTGCATCTACATCGATCCACCTTATAACACCGGCAATGAAGGATGGGTATACAATGATGCGGTGAATGATCCGGTCATCAAGCGCTGGCTGGGCGAGGTCGTGGGGAAGGAAGGGGAGGATCTGTCGCGGCATGACAAGTGGCTGTGCATGATGTATCCCCGCCTCCGTCTCCTTCAGCGCCTGCTCTCGGATGATGGGGTTATTTTTATCTCGATTGATGATCGTGAGCAGGTACGTTTGCGGATGATTTGTGATGAAATCTTTGGGGAACGAAATTTTCTCGCTCAGTTCATTTGGCAGAAGCGCACTTCCCCAGACATGCGTAAATTGGTTAGTACCTCGCACGAATACATATGTGCGTATTGTAAGGATATTGGGAATTTGGAATCCGCTATTCATAAAGTGGCTCTCACAGAAGAGGACGCGGCAAAGTACAAGAATCCAGACAACGATCCAAGGGGGCCTTGGGCGTCAACTGATTTCACTGCGCAGGGATATCGACCGAATCAAGTATATGAAATCACTACTCCTGGTGGCGCTAAGTACACCCCGTCAAAAGGACACTGTTGGAAAAACATTGAGAGTGAATTTCAGCGGCAGTGTGCTGAAGGTCGCATCTGGTTTGGCCTAGATGGTAAAGGTGTTCCGCGGAGAAAAACGTATTTGAGCGAACGTGAAGGGAAGAACGTTTGGACTTGGTGGGATAACAAAAGTGTGGGTCATTCACAGGAGGCCACAAAAGAGCTTTCTAAAATTTTTGGAACATCGACCGTTTTTGATTATCCTAAGCCTGTTAGGCTTATTCAACGAATCGTCCAAATTGCAACTGATAAGGACTCTATCGTCCTTGATTCCTTTGCTGGCAGCGGGACGACGGCGCATGCTGTGCTGAAGCAGAATGCGGAAGACAGAGGAAATCGCAAATTCATTCTGATCGAGATGGGGGACTATGCAGACTCCATCACCGCTGAGCGTGTGAAGCGCGTCATCCATGGCTATGGGGAAGGGAAGAAGGCTGTCTCTGGCACGGGCGGTGATTTCTCTTTCTATGAACTGGGCGCACCGCTCATGAAAGATGGCTTCTTGAATGAAGACGCTTCGGAGAAGGCGATCCGTGACTATGTCTACTTCATGGATACAAGGGAAAATCGCGCACAGGAGAAGGCGGATGAGCCGTACTTTCTCGGGACGCATCAGGGCGCGGCGTACTATTTCTACTATAAGAAGGGCGAGGCGACGGTGCTGTCTTACGATTTCCTTGCGACGGTAAAGACTGAGGCAGAGTCCTACGTGATGTATGCGGACAGTTGTCTGCTTTCGGCTGAAGAGCTTTCGAACTATCACATCACATTCAAGAAGATTCCACGCGATATCGCGAGATTGTAAGAGGAATGGACATTTCAGGCTCGCCGTAGGATCGAAGATTGAAAGCAGGGATGAGTAGCTTCGCGTGATTGGTGACTAAAGGGCCTCGGTCTCTCTCGTATCGTCATTTCGCGTGTAAGTGAGAAATCTTCCTTGCACACCGGTGAAACGGAGAGTGTGGGATGAGGAGCAGCACCTATGCGATTTTATCATTACCTCGTAAGTACAGAGTACCGCTACGACGTAAAAGATCGAGGACTCCGCTCGGGATGACGGAACGAGGGACGGGCTGTCTTACATTTCATCTCATCCCGCTGCGGGAGCCAACCTCCGCCCCTTCGGGGCACCTCCTTCCAAAGGAAGGAGGGAGAAGTCCCAAAGCCTTCCCCTCGAGGGGAAATGTGTCTCAAACAGGTGGAAAATGAGAGTACCGCTTTCCCCGTATTGTCATTTCGAGCGAAGCGAGAAATCTTCCTTGCACACCGGTCAGACAAAAGATGTGAGGGGAGAGGGAAACACCGTACTCCATACGACTTGGAATGACGGACTTCCTCATATGTGCTGTTTTCCAGCCTGCAAGAAAGATCCCTCGGCTACGCTCGGGATGACGATACGAGAAGACGGGCGATCTCACATTCGCTTTCATTCCATCACGTAGAAGGCTGCCCCTTCGGGGCAGATCTATCCTCCGCCTTCGGCGCGCCCCTTCTTCAAGGGGCTACACAGTGGTCATGCCATATAGAGGCATCGTTTCGGGGGAGTTTCCCAAACCCCTAAACCCATACATATTTTCATGATTTCTCAGGAGACTTTTATGGAGCTTAAAAATTATCAGAAGATGGTCATGAAAGACCTGAAGGACTATATGAAGGCGCTCTCTGATGCGCCGGAGCTTTTCAAGGCATGGAGTCTCTACTGGTCGCGGAAGGATATCGCGGTCGGACGGGGCGGGGTGCCGCCGTATAATAATTCGATCCAAAGCGTGCCGCATGTGTGCATGAAGGTGCCGACGGGGGGCGGGAAGACGTTCATGGCGTGCGCGGCGCTGCGCCCGATCTTCGAGGCGCTGCCATTTCTGAAGGAGAAGCTGGTGATCTGGCTGGTGCCGTCGCAGTCGATCCTGCAGCAGACGGTGAGAAATCTGTCGAATCCGTCGCATCCGTACCGTTTGCGCCTTTCGCGGGATTTTCAGGGGCGCGTGGAGGTCTTGACGAAGGAGGAGCTGCTCACGGGGCAGAATTTCTCACCGGACACGGTACGGGAGGAGCTCTCAGTGTGTGTCTTGTCGTATGATTCGCTGCGTATCAATAGCCGTAAGAAGGATGTACGCAAGGTGTATCAGGAGAACGGGGCGCTGTACCGTTTCAAGATGGAGATTTCTCATCCGGAGGCGTGTTTGCCGGATACGCCGGATACGGCGCTGATCCAGGTGCTGCGCCAGCTCTCGCCGGTGGTCGTTGTGGATGAGAGTCACAATGCGTCCTCGGATCTGTCGGTCGAGATGCTCGAGCGGCTGAATCCTTCTTTTGTGCTGGATCTGACGGCGACGCCTCGGGCGAACAGCAATGTGATCTCCTATGTGGATGCGCGGGAGCTGAAGAAGGAGCACATGGTGAAGCTTCCGGTCATTGTGTACAATCGTCCGACGAAGGATGCGGTGATCGGGGATGCGATCCGTCTCCGGCGTCTTCTGGAGGAGCGGGCGAGGTCGGAGGAGAAGCGGGGCGCGCCGTATATTCGGCCGATCGTTCTTTTCCAGGCGCAGCCGAGGACGGGGAGTGGGAGTGAGACGTTCGAGAAGGTGAAGAGGCTTCTCATGGAGGTCGGCATTCCGGAGAAGGAAATAGCGATCAAGACGTCGACGGTGGATGACTTGAAGGAGGCTGACCTGCTCTCGAGAGATTGCCCTATCCGCTATATCATCACGGTGAATGCGCTGAAAGAGGGCTGGGACTGTCCTTTCGCTTACATTCTGGCTTCGCTGGCGAATAAGACATCGTCGGTGGATGTGGAGCAGATCCTAGGGCGTGTTCTGCGCCAACCGTATGCGATCCGGCAGGAGGCGGCGGTGATGAATCTCTCTTATGTGCTGACGTGTTCGGCGGATTTCCGAAATACGCTGGACCATATCGTGCTCGGGTTGAATGGGGCGGGTTTCTCTTCGAAGGATTACCGCATCGGAGAGGAGATCGAGGAGAGAAAGGAGACGCCTGCCTGGCAGGCAAGTCTTTTCCCGCAGAATCCAGGCGTGGATGAGGTGAAAAAGGAGGAAGAAGCGGCGGAGACAGATCTGGCTGATGTCGATACGACGAGCGTTGCAAGTTATATCCGGCAGCTGGAGCCGGGGGCTTCTATCGAGGGGATGCCGGGAAAGGAAAGCGGAGAGGGGAGTCGTTCTCCGGATCCGCTGGGGGGCTTTGTGAAAACGGTAGAGAAGGCAGAGTCGGCTTATATCGAGGAGGGACGCAAGGAGGCGGAGAGCGGCCGCATAGGAGGTGAGCTCGGAGCGATGCTGAAACAGTATGAAATCTGTGAGGAATGGCGGGATGAGGTGCTACGGCTCGCTCTTCCGCAATTCGTCGTGGCGACGGAGCTGCCGATGAGCTTTTTCGGCGGGGAAGGGGAGAAGCGGCTGCTGACGAAAGAGTATCTGATGAAGGGTTTCTCTCTTTCGGTGCAGGATGCAAAGATTCCTTTCTCTCGCGTATCGGATGATATGTATACGGTGGATCTGTCCGTGTCGGGAGATGCGGTGCCGAAGTACCGGATGACGAGCCGACTCTTTGGCGCCGAGCTGCGGGAAGAGCTGGAACGGATGCCCAGCAAAGAACGCCTCGCGGCTTGCATCGGTCTTGTGGCAGGGAAGCTTTCGAAGCAGGATGCCTTGAACGATACGGATGTCCGCAAGTATTTGAAGCGTGTTATCGCGCAGTATACGGAGGAAGAGCTCGAGCGCGTCATGCAGGGGATCGAGTCTTACGCGTCGGTCGTGGAAGGAAAAATCAAGAAGCTGGCGTATGCATATCGGAAGACGCAGTTCAAGGATGGCACGCAGACGGTCGTGACCTGCGCGCCGATGTGGCATTTCCCGCAGGTCATTACGCCGCAGAAGGAAACGAGCGCGATTCCCAAGAGCCTCTATACCGCAGAGGCCAATGATATGAATGACTTCGAGTGGCAGATGGCAAACGACCTGGCCCGTATGGAGAATGTCCGCTGGTGGCATCGAAATATTGACCGCAGGGGATTCTTCATCAATGGCTTCCTCAATCATTACCCGGATTTCCTTGTCATGACAAAGGCGGGACGGCTCCTTGCTGTGGAAACGAAGGGGGATTTCCTCGCCAATGACGACAGCCTCGATAAGCTGGAGCTGGGGAATCAGTGGGCCAGCATGGCAGGACTCAAGTATCGCTATTTTATGGTATTCGAACACCAGAAGCCGCAGCAGAATGGTGCGTACACGAGAGAAGAATTTTTCAAACTGCTGAGACAGATCCCGTGAGAGGTGCTTCTCTGGGAGCCTCCTTCCCTGTAGAAGGAGGCTTTTGCTTTGTGAGATGTCCGCGTCGCGGTGATTATCCACTATACTAAGAACCGCTCCAACCTCCGACCCTACGGGGCCCCTCCTTCCATAGGAAGGAGGGAGTGTCCACGCTAGCCCCTTCCCTTGGAAGGGGCAGCCGAGCGCAGCGAGGCGGGGTTGGCTTCCTTTTTTGTGGCGAAGCCACCTCCTCTTTGCCTTTCCTATTGGTGAAGGCTGTTTTTATACTTCGTGGCACTTAGATCCTTCGACTCAGTTCTCGTATTTTCAGATAAGCTATTTTTTAACACACGACGTTTTTCTCCGCTCAGGATGACGAAATGCGCCGTACTGCCCCGCTGAACCCCGAACCCCGAACCCTGAAGTTTGAAAGCAGGGATGAGTGGCTAGGGATTAGGAGCGCCGAGCGACTGGTGACTAGTGACTTGAATACAACCTTCGGGCATCGCCATTATTTTTACTCTGCGGCGCTTCTATATTTTATGCGCCGCACCAGCACTCCTCACTCCTCACCCCTCACTGGCGAGCAGAGCTTTCAGTCATAATCAAAGGGCGCCCCGTCCCAAGGGCTAACCCCGAATCCCCGAACCCGACAACCCATTTCATTTTCCCCCCTTGTGAAAGATGAAAGTTGTATTATATAATAAATAGGCGTATAAAGAAGCATTTACTAAGGAGGAACAGGAATTGTTCAAAACATTTGAAATGGAACTGGCCGGTCGTCCACTGATCATTGAGACTGGTAAAATGGCCAAGCAGGCGAATGGCGCTGTACTGGTAAGATATGGGGATACCGCTGTCCTCGTCGCTACGACGGCGAGCAAGGAGCCTCGCGAAGGCACGGATTTCTTCCCGCTGACTGTCGACTATGAAGAGAAGATGTATGCTGTCGGCAAGATGCCGGGGGGATTCCTTCGCCGTGAAGGCCGTCCGGGAAATTCGGCGATCCTCTGCGCGCGTCTGATCGACCGTCCGATCCGTCCTCTGTTTGATAAAAGATGCAGAAATGATATCCATGTCGTAGCGACGGTGCTCTCTGTCGACTATGACAATGCACCGGAGCTGTGCGGTATGATCGGTGCGTCCGCATCCATCGGTATTTCTGATATCCCGTGGGACGGCCCGATCGCCGGTGTCCGCGTGGGCCGTGTGGATGGCAAGTATGTCATCAACCCGACACAGGAAGAGATGGCAGCGTCCACGATGAATGTGACGGTCGCCGGCTCGGAAGAGGCGATCATGATGGTCGAAGGCGGTGCGCAGGAAGCACCGGAGGAAGAAGTCCTCGATGCGATCATGTTCGGCCATGAGACGATCAAGGAGATCTGCCGTTTCCAGAAAAAGATCATCGAAGAAGTCGGCAAGGAAAAGCGCGTGCTGACCTTCCCGGAAGTTCCGGCAGAGATCGAAAAGGATGTCGAAGCGTTTGCGACCGAGTCCCTGAAGAAGGCGATCTTCGATGCGGATAAGCTGCGCCGTGATGGCAATATCGCTGCTGCGAAGAAGGCGGCAATGGAGCATTTCGCTGAGATCTACCCGGAACATCTCTCGGATGTGGCGGATGCGCTCGACCATCTGACGAAGGAAATCGTCCGTCACACCATCACGAATGAAGGCATCCGTCCAGATGGCAGAAAGCTGACGGAGATTCGTCCGATCACCTGCGAAGTGGGACTGCTCCCGCGCGTTCACGGCTCGGCGCTCTTCACCCGCGGCCAGACCCAGGCGCTCTCCATCACCACGCTGGCTCCGATGTCGGAGACACAGATCATTGACGACCTCACCCCGGTCACCGAGAAGAGATACATCCATCAGTACAATTTCCCGTCCTACTGCGTCGGCGAGACGAAGGGCTCCCGTGGTCCGGGACGCCGTGAGATCGGTCATGGTGCGCTCGCAGAACGTGCGCTCCTCCCGGTCATCCCGAGTGTCGATGAATTCCCGTATGCGATCCGCGTCGTTTCTGAGATCCTGGAATCCAATGGTTCTTCCTCGCAGGCTTCTGTCTGCGGCAGCACCATGTCCCTTATGAATGCAGGCGTACCGATCAAGGCACCGGTCGCAGGCATCGCGATGGGTCTTATCGAAGATGGCGGCAAATTCTCCATCCTTTCTGATATTCAGGGCATGGAAGATGCACTGGGCGATATGGACTTCAAGGTCGCAGGTACGGCAAAGGGCGTCAATGCCATCCAGATGGATATCAAAGTCCATGGCATTTCCAGAGATATCCTGCTGACTGCACTGAAGCAGGCGCATGAAGGCCGTCTCTATATCCTGGGCAAGATGGCAGAATGCATCGATAAGCCGGCAGAACATCTTTCCAAGTATGCACCGAAGATCATTTCTCTCACCATCCCGGTCGACAAGATCCGTGTCGTCATCGGCAGCGGCGGAAAGACCATCAATAAGATCATCTCTGAGACCGGTGCGAAACTCGACGTCGAAGAGGACGGCCGCGTATATATCGCTTCCGAAGATGAGGCAGCTGCCCAGAAGGCAAAAGCGATGGTCGAGTCTCTCGTGAAGGAAGTCGAAGTCGGCGAGACGTATCTTGGCCGCGTCACCCGTCTCATGAAGTTCGGCGCTTTTGTAGAGATCCTGCCGGGCAAGGAAGGTCTTGTCCATGTTTCCCAGCTCGCTCTCCAGAGAGTCGAGAAGCCGGAAGACATCGTCCACGAAGGGGATGAGATCATGGTCAAGGTCACGGAGATCGATGACAAGGGCCGTATCAATCTTTCCAGAAAAGCACTGCTGCTGGAGAAGAAGAATAAATAATGGCGGAAACTGGCTCGCGCCAGCGGGCAGGTCATACAGTTGATTTGGGGCTCAAGGTTTGCGATACGCGCGACCTTCGATGTTCATGAATCATGCAAAAGCGCAGTGGGTTCTGGTGGTTCGTCTCGAAAGAGCAGGAGCCCCGGGGCTCACTGGGCTTTTTCGCTTGGTGAGGATGAGACTAGGAGGCTGGGAGACTGAGAGACATTTTTTCCCGTATCGTCATCCCGACCGAAGTGGAGGGATCTTTATTGCACAACGCTTATCAGCATGCATGCGGTGATGGGGAAATGACGTCTTGCTGAGGCGGTGCTACGGATTTCCTCACATATACCATTTCCCTGTCTGCAAGAAAGATCTCTCGGCTACGCTCGAGATGACGGTACGGGAAAACGCTCGCATCACATTTGTTTTCAACCCATCACGCAGAAGGTGGCAAAAGGGAATGCCGCGTCCCCGTATCGTCATCCCGACCGAAGTGGAGGGATCTTTATTGCACAACGCTTATCAGCATGCATGCGGTGATGGGGAAATGACGCCTCGCTGATGCGGTGCTGCAGATTTCCTCATATACACCATTTCCCTGTCTGCAAGAAAGATCGAGGGCTACGCTTTCGATGACGGTACGGGAAATCTGCTACTACAACGCTGAAGTTTGAAAACAGGGATCGCGGCGAAGCTGTCACCACGATCCTGAACCTGTCCACATGAACCCTATTTCTATAAGGAGAATCCATTCTATGACAAAAACAAGAGGCTTTGAGATCCTGTCCACGTGGCAGGGGAAAGACATCCATCTGCCGGAAAGAAAGACGGAAAAGAGTGCCGGCTATGACATCGAATGCGGGGAAGACATCGATCTGATGCCGCATCAGGTGACGCTCATCAAGACCGGACTGAAGGCGTATATGAAAGATGATGAATACCTCGCCATTTTCATCCGTTCAAGCATGGCGATCAAGAAAGGGCTCTTCCTTGCGAACAGCACCGGCATCATCGATGCGGACTATTACAATAATGAGGACAACGAGGGGCATCTTATGGTCGCTGTTTACAATACAAAGGATGAACCATTCCATGTGAATAAAGGCGATCGCGTGGCGCAGGGGATCTTCACGAAATACCTCACCACGGACGATGACCATGCCGAAGGTGTACGCACCGGCGGCGTAGGAAGCACAGGTGTGAAATGAGCATAGAAAAGGAGAAGCTGATCCATCGCGCGCCTGCCTTCGAAGGGCGGATGCTGCACGTCTTTGATGATGAAGTGGAGATCCATGGTCACAAGACCACAAGAGAAGTCGTCCTGCATCCGGGGGCATCTGCCATCATCCCTGTCACCGGGGATGGAGAGATCCTCTTCGTCCGTCAGTACCGCTATGCGGTCGAGCAGCCGCTTCTGGAGATCCCGGCCGGCAAGCTCGATGGGGGAGAAGACCCCGATACCTGTGCGGCTAGAGAGCTTACGGAAGAGACCGGCTACAAGACGGAGCATATGGAAAAGCTCGGCTATGTCTATACCACGCCGGGATTCTGCAATGAGACCATCCACCTTTACCTCGCTGACCATCTGGTGAAGTCTCATCAGCATCTCGATCAGGATGAATTTCTGGATGTCATCCGCCTTCCGATCGACAAGGTCTATCAGATGGTGGATCGCGGAGAAATCTACGATGCGAAGACCCTCGCGGCTCTCGCCATGGCGAGGACGAGACTGATGAGAAAGTAGAAATGAAGGAGCGGCGCGTCAGCATATGAGCGCCGCTCTTTTATAATGACTAAAAGACTAGGAGACTGAGAGACATTAGACGTCAGACATTTCCCCGTATCGTCATCCCGACCGAAGTGGAGGGATCTTTATTGCACGACGCTTATCAGCATGCATGCGGTGATAGGGAAATGACGTCTTGCTGAGGCTGTGCTACGGATTTCCTCACATACACCATTTCCCTGTCTGCAAGAAAGATTTCTCGGCTACGCTCGAGATGACGGTATGGGAAAACGCTCGCCTCACATTTGTTTTCAACCCATCACGCAGAAGGTGGCAAAAGGGAATGCCGTTTCCCCCGTATCGTCATCCCGACCGAAGTGGAGGGATCTTTATTGCACGACGCTTATCAGCATGCATGCGGTGATAGGGAAATGACGCCTTGCTGAGGCGGTGCTACAGATTTTCTCATATACACCTTTCCTCACCCAATCTCCGCCCCTTCGGGCACCTCCTTCCATAGGAAGGAGGGAGTGTCCACGCGAGCCCCTTCCCTTGGAAGGGGCTGCCGAGCACAGTGAGGCGGGGTTGGCTTCCTTTTTGGGCGGCGAAGTCGCCTCCTCTTTGTCTTCCCCACGCGGGGAAGGCTGGCGATACGAGGGAAACCTGCCACCCGCAAACCTTCGGGCATCGCTTCATATATACTTGCGGCGAAGCCGTCACCACAACCCTGAACCCTGAACCCTGAACCCCGCATCTTGAACCCTTTCCCCTATTGCAAAACACAGATGAACTCGCTATAATACTAATAACGCAGGGAAAGAGAAAATCTTTTTCAGATGTCTTTCAGAGACAGGGCGGCTGGTGAGAGCCCTGGCAGATGAGAAAGTTTCCACTCAGGAGCGGCCGGTGAAGAATCGGACGGCAGGCAGCCGATATCAGCCATGAGCTGGCTTATGCAAATTGGGTGGCACCGCGATGACTTCGTCCCATGGAGGGAAGAGGTCTTTTTATTTGCTTTTCGAGGACACCATGGCCTGTGAGCGGTCTCTTCCCATCCGATCCGTTTCTAGCGTCAGCGAGCGGCCAGCCGATCACTATTTCCGTCAGATGAGGAAAGCCGATTTCCTATCTTATATTTCCTAAAGGGAGCGATACTATGTTAGACATGAAATTCATCAGAGAACACGCAGACGAAGTGAAGCAGAACCTCGTCAACCGTCACAATCCATTCGATCTGGACGAAGTCCTCGCACTCGATGGCAAGAGAAGAGAACTCCTGCGCGACACCGAAGCGCTGAAGAGCGAAAAGAATGCAGAATCCAAGAAGATCGCGATGGCGAAGAAGAATGGCGAAGATGCGGCAGACGCTATCGCTCGCATGAGAGAAGTCGGACAGAAGATCTCTGCCATCGATAAGGAACTCGGTGAAGTCGAAGCGAAGCTGAATGAACTGCTTCTCCATATCCCGAATATGTGCGATAAGTCTGTCCCGGTCGGCAAGGATGACAGCGAAAATCCGGAAGTTCGCAAATGGGGCGAGATCCCGACCTTTGATTTCCCGATCAAGGCTCACTATGAGCTCGGCGATACCCTCGGCATCCTGGATGCAGAAAGAGCGGGGAAAGTCTCCGGTGCGCGTTTTTATTTCTACCTCTCGCAGGCAGCCCGTCTCGAAAGAGCGGTATATAATTTCATGCTCGACGTACATACCCAGCAGAATGATTACACCGAAGTCATCCCGCCCTACATCATCAATGGCAAGTCCATGCAGGGCACCGGCCAGCTGCCGAAATTCGCCGATGATATGTACAAAGTCGAAGGGGAAAGCATGTATATGACGCCTACTGCGGAAGTGCCGCTGACGAATTATTTCTCCGGCGAGATCATCGACGGTGCGCTGCTGCCGGTCCATCTGACGGCGCTCACTCCGTGCTTCCGTAAAGAAGCAGGCTCCGCAGGTAAGGATACTCGCGGCCTTATCCGTCAGCACCAGTTCCATAAGGTAGAAATGGTGAAGTACTGCAAGCCGGAAGACAGCTGGGATGAGCTGGAATCTCTGACGGCAGAAGCAGAAAAGATCCTCCAGCTGCTCGAGATCCCGTACCATGTCGTCTGCCTCTGCAGCGGTGATATCGGCTTCTCCTCTGCGAAGACCTATGATATCGAAGTCTGGATGCCGGCACAGAATAAGTACAGAGAGATCTCCTCCTGCTCGAACTGCCTCGATTTTCAGGCACGCCGCGCGAATATCCGCTTCCGCAGAACGCCGGGTGCGAAACCGGAATTCGTCCATACGCTGAATGGCTCTGGCCTCGCTGTCGGCCGTACTGTCGCTGCTATCATGGAAAACTACCAGCAGGCTGACGGCACCATCCGCGTCCCGGATGTCCTCGTACCGTACATGAATGGCGTGACAGTCATCGGCAAAAGAGAAGCCTTCAAGAGCTCCAAAGGAGAGTGAGTGAAACATGGGGATGAAGGGGGCAGGCGGTGATCCGTCACCGATCGCTCCGGATCCCTGCTATGTCTCATAAATTTCTTGTAAATCTCATGCAAATTTGCTATACTACATGTAACAACCCTGCTGTGCACGTGCGGCTTCATATTTTGAACCGATACCTTTATTAAGGGAGTTCAGAACTGCGGATGGAATCTATGCCCTTCACGGGGACAGATGAAATTCACATGAGAGCACCCACCTGCAAATACGCAGACTCAAAATCCGGCTTTAACGACATGGTGGGGATAGAGATCAGATACCGTCAAGGAAACTTGGCGGTATTTTTTTGTTTCGGGCGGTGGAGGCGGCATTCTCGTATCGTAAGCCTTTTTCATGGGGAGTCTGTGAGGCGGCATTCTCCCTCCTTCCCATGGAAGGAGGTGCCCCGAAGGGGCGGAGGTTGGCTCCTATAGAGAAATGAAAGCGGGGATTGGGTTTAAGGAACTCCTTCCCGCTGAGCAGCCCCTTAGAAAAGGGGCGCACCAAAGGCGCAGGATGGATCCTCGTGGCGGTTTGAAAACCAATGTGAAGCGATCCATCTCTCGTGCATGTCATTTCGAGCAAAGTGAGAGATCTTTGCCATTCGCGGTCAGGGACTCACGCATTCCCCACATGTGCCGCGCACTTCTCCGCTTTTCTTATCTGTCTTTCATGTCGCTAGAACCCTATCCGGCTCGCTTCGCTCGCCACCTTCCCCACGCGGGGAAGGCTTACGATACGGGATGTGCTTTTCTTTCATTTGTTTTCATGCCCGCCCGGGTGCTTTTGCTTTTTGCCATCCCACAGTCCCGTTTTCCCGTGTGCAAGGAAGATTTCTCGCTACGCTCGAAATGACGATATGGGGGAAGGAGACCTTGCGAAGGGTCAGCGTTTTTACATGACTGTTGTGTAGCCCCTTGAAGAAGGGGCGCGCCGAAGGCGGAGGATAGATCTGCCCCGCAGGGGCAGCCTTCTACGTGAAGGAATGAAAGGGAATGTGAGATCACCCGTTCTCTCATATCGTCATCCCGAGCGTAGCCGAGGGATCTTTTTCGTCGTAGCGGTACTCTGTACTTATGAGGTAATGATAAAATCGCCTAGGTGCTTCGGTTGCTCCTCATCTGATGCTCTCCGTTTGGCCGTTGTGCAAGGAAGATTTCTCGCTTTGCTCGAAATGACGATACGGGGGGAAAGCGGTATTCTCGTTTCGCAGCCTTCCCCATTGGGGAAGGGGGGGACCGCGCCAGCGGTGGATAGGGTACTTTCGTTAACGGCGCACTTGAGATGATTTTCCCTGCTCTTTTTCATGCCGTTAGGACCCTATCCAGCTCGCTTTGCTCGTAGCCTTCCCCATTGGGGAAAGGCTTACGATACGGGATCTGCTTTTCTTTCATTTGTTTTCATGCCCCCGGGAGCTTTTGCTTCTTGCTATCCCACAGTCCCGTTTTCCCGTGTGCAAGGAAGATTTCTCGCTTCGCTCGAAATGACGATACGGGGGAAAGCGGTATTCTCATTTTGTTGACTTTCCCATCGAGAAGAAAGTGGCGCTTGGGCGTTGCGCTTTTACATGCCAGCGGAGTAGCCCCTTGAAGAAGGGGCGCGCCGAAGGCGGAGGATAGGAGCTGTGAAGAAATGAAGATTCATTTCTTCATAGCTCCTTCTTTTGTGTCCTTTTCACTCCTGGTAGTAAAAAACAAGAGGAAAAGGGCATACTTCCCCCTTTCCCCCAAAAAATTGGCTTTTTAAAATTAAGCTGCCATATCCATATGTGCCTGTTGCTTCCTATGGTATTTGTACAGGTTGAAGCCAATAGAAACCAAAAACACTTCCATATTCCGCTGTTCCGGACTCTTATGGTGCCCTTTGCCATGGACAAATTTTTCCTCGTCCAGGCTCCAGATTTCATGAAGTTTGCTCAGGATGAGCTCCAGATATTCAGGAGCATATTCTGAATTGATCTCGACTTTCAGACCACTACAGCCCAACATTCCATTGATTTCTTCCAGAAGTGCTGAAATTTTGGTATACAGACGGAATCTCGACTTCTCCGTACCTTTTTTCCAGACCCAGGAGTACTTGTTGGCATTGGCTTCGAATTTAGAGCCATCGATATAAAGGTGGTCCAGGTCCACATGCTCTTTGGTGATGATTTCCTGGGTGATTTCATAAAAGAGCGATTCAGCTTGATTCAGCAGGACAGTATTGATGAAATATCCGAAAGTCCGA
This sequence comes from Dialister sp. i34-0019-2H8, assembly GCF_042846925.1. NCBI lineage: Bacteria > Bacillati > Bacillota > Negativicutes > Veillonellales > Veillonellaceae > Dialister > Dialister sp. i34-0019-2H8. The sequence continues at coordinate 1,432,788 of NZ_BAABYQ010000001.1, read as the reverse complement.
TAGGACGGGCGTTTACCGTCCATAAGGTATTTATAGCGGATATTGACTTTGCAATTGTCTTCCAGCTTTCTGAGAGAGATGCATCCTTCATCCATAAACCCGAACAGAACCGTTTTCAACATATTGACGGGATTATATCTGATTCTTCCCAACTCATGAGCAGGGAGTTTGCTCAGATATTTGCGTAAATCGATTTCCTCCATAAATCTGTCAAACGTGAAAACCGGATCTGTGATATCTAGGCACTCAGAAAAAAATGCTGGTAAAATTCCCTGTTTGGGAGTACTATAATACACAGTTAGGTTTTTCATTGCAGTTAAATTCTAACACAAAAAAGGACTTTTGATTCGCAAAAATCGAAAGTCCTTTTTTGTGTTCATGGAGCTATTATTTCACAGCTCCTTCTACGTGGTCGGATGAAAAGCCATGTGAGATAGCCCGCCTCTCGTATCGTCATCCCGAGCGGAGCCGAGGGATCTTTTACGTCGTAGCGGTACTCTGTACTTATGAGGTAATGATAAAATCGCCTAGGTGCTTCGGCTGCTCCTCAACTGACGCTCTCCGTTTGATCGTTGTGCAAGGAAGATTTCTCGCTGCGCTCGAAATGACGAGGGGCGGGAGGACAGTGATACGGGGAAGGGCATTCTCTCTTTTGGCTCCCCCCACTTTTTCTGCAAAACGCTCCCATTCCCTTAGAAAAGAACGCCATAGGAATCCCCATTTCCCACCGATGCTGTCTGCTTTTTCACACCGCCTCGCACCGCGCGGCAGCTCCATGGATTTCTTTAAAAATAAAAGGGTTTCCCCTCATTTTTTACAAATTTGAAGAAAAATGGTAAAATACAGGAAGTTTATGGAGGTGATAATTCATGCGTGCTATCTACAAATGGAGCTCGGTCCTGGCGCTTTGGATACTTGCCATGGTTCCCGCTTCTGCAGAAACATTGCACGCAGGGATGAGTGGGGATGCTGTGACAGCCCTGCAGAATTCCCTGGTAGCGGCAGGTTATCTGGCCCGCACCGTGGATGGAGACTATGGTTCCACCACAAAGGAAGCAGTCTATTTATTTCAGAAGGATAAAGGCCTGACCGCGACCGGCGAAGCCGATGATGCGACCAGAGATGCCATTCGACGTGCCGAAGGCGCAGGCTATCGGAATGGTGGGGGCGTCGTGTATGCAGAAGGAAATCGCGGAGATGTGATCTCCGATATGCAGCAGCGCTTGCAAGAGGCCGGCTCTCTCAAAGGTGACATCGATGGTGTCTACGGGGGAGATACCGTGAAGGCGGTGAAGGACTTCCAAAGATCCCGTGGATTTCCTGTATCCGGTGCGATCGATGAAGTGACCTACAGCGCGCTTCGGGATATCAGCGCAGGGACGCCGGCGCCTGCGGTCTCCTCCGGCGGGGAGTCTTATGGCGTCGGTGACAGCGGCAGTGATGTGAAGACCATCCAGCGGAAGCTGAAACGCCTCGGCTATCTTGACGGGGAGGCAGACGGCATCTATGGTGGGCAGACCGAGGATGCGGTCACGGCTTTCCAGAAAGAGCAGGGGATCTCCGTCACGGGCGGCGTGAACAGCGAGACCCGCACGAAGCTGAATGAAGTCTATGTGGCGCAGACAGGAGACTATATCCTCTCGGTGGGGGCCAGGGGAAAGAGAGTCATCCATCTGCAGAATCAGCTTCTTCTGCACGGCTACGATCCCGGTGTCGTTGACGGGGTCTTCGGCGCCGGTACGGCAGATGCCATCCGCAGGCTGCAGGATGAAACAGGCCTTGAGACCACCGGTGTGGCGGATGAAGATGTCTGGGATGCTTTGGACAATGCGCCCTATTTCCGCGGCAAGTATACGAAGACCTATCACATGAGATCGACGGCGTACACGCCCTATGACGGGGGCGGTGAAGGGCATACCGCTCTGGGTGGATTCGCCGGCAAGGGGCATGCCGCCGTGGATCCGAGTGTCATCCCGCTCGGCAGCATCGTATTCATCGAAGGCTATGGCTACGCCATCTGCGATGATATCGGAGGTGCGATCCATGGAAATGTCATCGATGTCGGTGTCGACACCCTCGAGCAGGCTTACCAGTGGGGGACGAAGAGCCGCGTCAAAGTGTATCTCGTGAGATGAGTGATCCGGTCTGGCTTTTTCGAAGCCATCTGAATGAAACGCCGTGATTCCGGATATGTATGGAATCACGGCGTTTTCTATTTTGGGAGATTTGTTTTTCATACCGACAAAATCCTATTGCCCTTGGCTATCAGTTTTACTGATAATGGGCATCATCCATAATAAAAAGCTTGAGATGAACGGTCTCAAGCTTTTTTTGTGACGGGTATTTCCAGACGATAGCAGCTAGCCCGTCCTTCGTCATCCAGACGTGGGGTGACGAGAAAAGGAACGTCGGGGGAAAGGGAGAGTGCCTGCATCGTGTTTTCGATGGTTGAAAGGACGGCACTCGAAAGAGGGAACTGCGGCGAAGGAAAGATGTAGGTCAGATAGAGTGCGGCGGGGAGGGTGAGGGGATTCTCCATTTCCAGGCTTGGCGCATGGGGCGAGATCAGCAGCAGGTGGTAGGCGTAGGGTTTGCACAAGGCGGAGAGTGTGTCTACGGCTGGGCTGACGGCGATTTCCAAATCTTTGTCGAAAAGGTGAGCGGCATACTCCGTGATGAGAAGAGCACTCTTTTGACAGGCATCTCGGAAAGATGTTTTGGCAGGAAAGAGGGGACTGCGCTGCATGAGGCGTACCGGCTTGGGAATCAGCATGACCTGCTCCATGGGGTGGCTGCGGCTTTCCGCCAGATGACGGATTTTCCTCTTCAGGCTTTCGATATTGCTTTGCATGGCACGGATCGCTTCTTCCTGCTCCATGACTTTATCGGACAGGAGTTCGATAAGTTTACTGCGCGAAGGGTGCTGATTAAATACCCCCATCTCTGCGCCCGAAATGTGAAGATTTCTGAGAGATAAGAGTTCTGCAAAGGGGAGGATCTGCGCTGTTTCATAGTATCGATAGCCTTTCTCGCTGCGAAAGGCGGGAGAGAAGATCCCTTGATTGTCATAGTAGATGAGGGTCTGTTTATCGATGTGAAAGAGCCGTGCAAATTCCTGCGGCGTGTAGTGATTTTTTCCTTGCTTCATGAAACATGAGTCCCTTCTATGAGAAGTTTATACCTGCTATAGACTTTATAAAGACTGGATTAAAATCATGTCTATCATAGCATAGAGCAGAGAGTGGTTCAAGGCAGGGAATGGGAAATGGTAGCGACATGGCAGTGTATAGGGGGCTTTCGTCCTTGCTTCACTTGAGATATCTGCTTCTTCCGTTTGATCTCTTTTTCTTCAAGCCCACCAGCACCCTATCCGGATCACTTGGTTCGTGACCTTCCTTGCGCAGGGAGGGTCTGCGATACGGGGGAGGCGGTATTCTCATTTCGAAGCCTTTCCCGATGGGGAGAGGCGGCGCGCTTCGGCTCTTCTTATAGGGGCAGAGAAGTCACCATCATGCCCTTCCACTGCTGCTCTTAGTCATTGATTAAGGAAAAACTTTTAAATTTTTCTAAAAGATACTTGACTTTATAGAAACTATACAGATTACACTCATTTTGTTCAAGATTGGCGGTGATAAGATGCAGCAGCTGAAAAAAATCGACTTGGATGAGATCTGGCAGAAAGAACAAGGCTGGAACGCGAAGAGGAAATCAGGACGTAAATTTGATGACGAGGCAGAGCTGCGATTCTGGGAAGGGCTTGCCCCACATTACGCAGAGCGCTTCAACCTCTATCGGGATGTGTACGGGCTTGGAGACTGGATCCATGAGAAATTCGGAGAAAATCAGCGCATCTTAGATGTGGGCTCAGGATGCGGTAATTTCACCATTCCTATGGCGAAATACAGCCGGGACATACTTGCGGTTGATTTCTCACCAGCCATGCTCCGCGAGCTCTCGATCTCCTTACAAAGAGAAGGCCTCACGAATGTGAAAGCGGTCCACTCGAAGTGGGAAGACTTCGAGGAGCCTTACGATGCGGACTACGTCCTCTCTGTCAATTCCTTGTACCGTGTCTGCTATATGAGAGAGGCGCTCGAAAAGATCGCCCGCTACGGGAAGAAAGGCTTCATCCTTGTCCGTACGCTTCTGAAACCTTACCTCTATAGTCTCTATGATGAGCTTTCGCTGAATTATCGCCGAAACAACGACTACATGATGATGCCGATGATGTTCTGGAATATGGGTATCCATGCCGAAGTCTCTTTCACGCACTATGATAAGGTGCTCCGCTATGCCGACTGGGAAGCGGCGGAGAAAGAAATGGTGGAGGATTTGGGCGAAATGTCGTACTTGAATTATAATACCGAGCTTGAGCCGCTTTTCAAAGAGCGCGCTGAGCAGGATGAGAATGGTTACGTCTGGCATTCGAAACGAATCGTAGAAGTGATCTCGTACTTTCGGGAATCATGAAATATAGGTTCTATGGGTTTAATGGGTTTAATGGGTTCAATGGGGCTAGCCTCTAGCCCCTAATCCCTAGTCACTTATACTGCTTTCTTTTCCCCGCGCGTGGAAACTTGGATACACGGCGCTTCGGGAATGGAATATATATTATTTCATGCTGGCTATATGCTGGCGAGTTTTTTATCGAGGAGAGATATTTATGAAAAAAGGGAAAATGTTGTCGTGCCTCATCCTTGGAACTCTGGCTGCTGCCGGAATTTTAGGGGGGTACTGTCTTTGCAGAAGAACCTGCGGTGACGCAGCTCGCTGAAGTCGTTGTCATTGGTGACAGAAATAAGGAACGTGAAGTCCTGCCTGGCGATTTCGTCTATACCAAATCGCAGACAGGTTTTTTGAGTGGAAAAAATACGCTGGACGTCCCTTTTACGCAGATGAACTTTACCGAAAAAGCTATGGAAACATTCACCGGTCCGGATAAACCGATGGATGCGCTTCTCGCCAATTCGCCATCTGTTCGTCAGTCGGGATCGATTCTGCATGGCGACTTTTTCTTCCGCGGTCTTCGTACAAATGGTACGAATTTCTATGTAAATAATGTACCGGGCGTATTTACACAGTTCAATACCCCATTGTATCCGATCGAATCCCTGGAAGTTCTTTCTGGACCAAACGTAGGGATCTATGGTACAGGTGTACAGTATGAAACCACTAACCCGGGCGGCATTATCAGTGTGAAGACGAAGGTGGCTCCGGATGAAAGAGTACTCGACTACACGCAGACGATTTCTGGCCGCGGTCTCTTTGGAGAATATCTTGACTATGGCGAACGTTTCGGGGACAAGAAGGAATGGGGCGTTCGTATCACGACAGAAAACCTCAATGGCAGAACGTCTGTCAAAGGGACGAAAATCAATGGACAGGGTATTTTTGCCAATATCGACCATACCACGGAACACGCGAAGGATAATCTCTTCATCGGCTATAGAAATCTGGACATTCAGGGCGGGCTACGCTGGTTCATTCTTGACAGCGGTGTGACAAAACTGCCGGCAGTACCGAAAGGTTCGAACGATTACAGCTTTGATGGTATGGTGAAATCGACCCATGGCTGGCTGATGACGTACAATCATGATCAGAAATTCAATGAACACTGGGATGGGTTCTTCAATTTCGGCATGCAGAGAAACAATCTCGACCGCAACGTCATGGCGAATGGTGGTAGCGGTTATGTGTTAAAAGAAGACGGTACTTTGACTGTGACGGCTAAACCAGGAGCGACGCCACAGGAGTATTATTACTGGCAGGTGGGAACGACCGCACATTATAATACAGGGGATGTGAAGCATGACATTACCCTTTCTTATAATCAGGCGTGGAGAAATCGAAAAAGTGCGTACAACAATGGCTCGCTGGTAAATATTGGTACTGGTGACCTGTACACTGGCATCCATCAGACATTGGCTGCACCAACAAAGTTCGATACCCGCTGGAATAATAAGACACGTATCAAGAGTTACTCTCTGGTCGACTACATGACTTATGAGAAGTGGAATGCCGTGCTGGGTGTCCATAAACATGAAGCAGTGTCAAATGCATATAAATATAAAAATGCAACCAGCAGCGAAGTAACAGGCATCGATAGAACGGAAAGCGATGACACCAGCCCGACTTACGGATTGATCTACCATCCAAACGAAAATATGTCTATCTATGCGAGCCATTCCGAAAACTTTGACTGCGGTACGGGCGTCAACACCACATTTGAAAACTTTGGAGACATTCTCCCACCGCTCAAAACAAAGCAGAATGAAATCGGCTTCAAATACATGAAGAATGATCTGCTCTGGACACTGGCATACTATGATCTGAAACAGGATAATCTGATTAGCGTCTATAAGCCGGGATTTAGCAAACCTTTCCAGTCTAAAGACGGGGAAGCACGTCATAAAGGCGTAGAATTTTCTGTGAATGGCAAGCTGACTGACAAGTGGAATGTCTTCGGCGGTCTTTCCCACCTTGATGCCAAACAGGAAAAAACAACAAAAGGTCAGCTGGACGGCATTCGCGTCAATGGCACCAGCCAGTGGACGGCTGTCTTCGGCGCAGAATACAATCCGAATGAATCCTGGAGCATTCTTGGTCGCGGCATCTATACTGGCAGAACTCCAGTCATGAATGAAAAAGTCTGGGCTGGCGGTTATACCATTTTCGATTTGGGCGCTACCTATAAGACACACTTCGGCAAGACTCCGGCAGAACTCTCTCTGATGTGCAACAATGTATTCGACAAAGACTACTGGATGGTTTCCCGTGGCAATCAGGTCTATCTGTCACTCCCGCGTACTTTCACCTTCACGGCTAAACTTCACTTCTAATATATGTATTATAATAATAGGCGGCCTATCGGCCGCCTATTCCCCTATTCTCAAACGTTTCCATAAGAAAAGAGGCGAATCCTCATGCGTACCTTCTTTCGCTATCTATCACTCGTTCTTCTTTTGACCTGTGCGATGGTTTTTGCCGGCTGTGGCAACGCCTCACCGACGGGAGAGGAGAAAGAGATCGTACTCGCGGCGGGGCGGGATCTTTCGCCGGGGGAAAAGGATCCCTACTACTCCACAGTGATCCTAAAGACTTGGGAGTCGCTGGTCGGGATTTCTGATGATGGGAAAGTCATGCCGATGCTCGCCGAGTCTTGGGAGTCGAATGCGGAGAAGACGGAGTGGATTTTTCATCTGAAGAAGGGGGTGAAGTTCCATGACGGGGTTTCCTTCGATGCACATGCGGTGTGCGAGAATTTCTACCGTGTGACGCACATGGGATACAAGCCATCTTCCTTCTATGGTTATCTGGTCTCGCGCATTTACCCGGGGCTTGTCCGTTATGAGGCGGACGATGACTACACGCTTCATCTATATTTCGAGCGGCCTGTCCCCATGCTGATCTATCGCATGGCGGGCTGGGGGAGCGCGATGTTCAGTCCGGCTTCTTTTGATAGAGAAACGGGAGATTTCACGAAAATCGCAGCGGGCACGGGGCCTTTTCAGATCATTGACAGGAAGGCGGACGACTATACGCTCCTTTCGCGATTTGATGGATACCATGGCGAAAAAGCAAAGGCGAAGCGGATCCGTATCCGTGTGATCACTTCGGCGGAGGCGCGATATTCGGCGATGCGTTCGGGAGAGGTGCAGGGGGTCTTGGATCTGGGCGGACTGACACCAATGATGGTGAGGGAGCTCATGCGAACGGGGGATTTCTCGGTAGACAGTGCGCACTCGACGATTTCCCACTATCTTTCTGTCAATGGCGGCCGTTTCCCTTTCTCCGATGAACGCATGCGAAGGGCGCTCGATCTAGCCATCGATAGGGAAAAGATCGTGAAATATTATTTTGCGGGATTCGGTACACCGACGCGGAGCTTCTTGAATAGTACGAATCCTTTTTCGCGACCGGAGCCGCCGGTCTATGATCCTGCTGAGGCGAAGGCACTTGCGCGAGAAGTGCTGGGGGATGCCCGGTGTGAGGTGAAATTTCTCCTCCCGCAGTATGGCGCCGAGCGCTACCCTTACAAGGTCATTTCAGAATTTCTGCAGGCGGAGCTGAAGGATCTCGGCCTGGATGTCAAGATCGTGATGGTGGATGGTTTGACGTCAAGGAAAATGATGAAGGAAGGGGATTACGATCTCGCCATCGGGACGAGGGGGCTCGGAAATCTCGATCCGACTTCGCTTTTGAGAGAGTTCTTTCATAGCGATGGTGCGACGAATCTTGCCAGCCATTTCTGCTATGCCAATCCGAAAATAGATGCAGCCTTTGATGCGCTTACTCATACCTATGAGATCGAAGATCGGCAGGTGCTCTACCATGAGATCCGGGAAGAGCTTCTCCTCCATCCGGCGGTCATCCCGCTCTTGGAAGATGAGAATCTCGCTGTCTGTTCGAAAAAAATCACAGGCTACCATGCGGCGGTCTATGGCATTACGCTGGACAAGGTGGCGTGGAAGGAGTAGGAAAAGGTATCGGCGACAGGTTGGCGCTTTTCTTCTATAAAATTTCTTTGTGCTGCGTCTTGACGGATGGATCCGTCCTTCTCGCTTCGTATGGCCCTCGTGTCAGTGATTCACGAAAGGAGGCACATCTCATGAAATCTTTTCTGATCTATGCGGTTCGGCGCATTTTTCTCCTGATCCCTTTTCTCATCGGACTCACGATCTTGGCGTTCCTTCTGGGCGTGCTTGCGCCCGGAGATCCGGCGATGGCGGTCCTTACGATGGACGGGACGGCAGAACCGACGGAGTCGGAGCTGCTTGCGATGCGGGAGAGCATGGGGCTGGATCAGCCTTTTTGGATGCAGTATGGGAGCTGGCTCACACATGCGGCAGTGGGAGATCTGGGTGTATCGTATCTGACACATAGACCGGTGCTGTCCGAGCTCATGCGAAGATTTCCCGTCACCCTCCACTTGGCTCTCTGGGCGATGGGATGGGTGATCCTGCTCGGCATCCCTGCGGGCATATGGGCGGCGCGCAGGAAAGGTCATGCGGCAGAGATCGGACTTGAGCTCGTGGCACTCTTCTTTATTTCTATGCCGTCTTTCTGGCTGGGGATCATGATGATGCTGATCTTTTCGGAAGAGTGGCAGCTCCTGCCTTCCTCTGGGTATGGCGATGCACTCCACATGATATTGCCCTCTTTTGTGCTGGCAGCAGGGACAGCGGCTGCGGTGCTGCGTCTGGAGCAGACGTCGGTCCTTTCGGTGATGGAGAAGCCCTTTCTTCTGACAGAGCGGGCGAAGGGGCTCTCCGCTTCGTATATAGAGATCTATCATGTCCTGCCCAATTCGCTGATGCCGGTCATTACCATGCTGGGGACGTTTTTTGCCTCGATCCTGGGCGGCTCGGTCATTATCGAGAATCTTTTTTCCATACCCGGTCTTGGAAGCTATGTACTCTCGGCTATCTGGGGACGGGATTATCCGGTGATTCAGGGCTATGTGCTGGTCAGTGGGACAGTTTTCATCGTATTTAATTATCTGGTTGATCTCAGCTACTATTTGCTGAGCCCGAAAGCGAGGGAGGGCTGATGAAGAAGGAGCTTCACTGGATCTACAAAATGGCGCTTTTTTTGGCGATGGGGATCGTATTTCTCGCGCTTTTTGCTCCATGGATCGCGCCCTATGATCCCACCGCGGTGTCTACGGAGGAAATCCTGGAAGGCATGTCATCCTCACACTGGCTGGGGACGGATGCGCTGGGGCGTGATATTCTTTCCCGTACCATCTATGGGGCGCGGACGTCAGTGGCTTTTGCCTTTGTGGCGGCGTTTTGTACCATGGTTCTTGGCCTTATGCTGGGGATCCTTTCCGGTTACTTTGGCGGCTGGGTGGATCGGGGGATCCAGTGTCTTGTGGCTGTATTTCAGGGACTTCCGGGGATGAGTCTTATGATCGCGGTCGCGGCGATCCTTCCGGAGAACAATTTCCGCCTCATCATCGCATTGACTCTGACCTCGTGGGCGGGTTTTTCACGTATCGTGAGGAGTGAGGTCATACGTATTCGTGGGGAGCTCTACATGGAAAGCATCAAAAGCTTGGGGGCATCCCATGGGTACATCGTAAGGAAATATGTACTTCCGAATGTGCTTCCCGTCGTCATCGTGCTATTGACGCTCCGCATCGGGACTTCGCTGCTCTCGGCTTCGGCGCTGTCCTACTTGGGACTGGGCGTCTCGCCTCCGACGGCGGATTGGGGCGTCATGATTTCTGATGCGAGGACCTATTTCCGCTCATACCCGTTGATGATGATCGCTCCCGGTACAGGCATCACTCTCTTTTGCCTTTCTATCAATCTTCTGGGAGATGCGATGAGAGAACGAATAAGGAGATAAGAGGGGAAAGGGATGGGTTTTGCATGTCCGCCTGTGCGGGCAATGTTCTTAAGGAAATGACGGAGAGCTTCATCGGAGCATAGCTTCTTTCAAGGCGCGCCCCCGATGGGAAGCTAAGAATAGGCTGCCCTTTCACTGTACCGCATTAGCGGGGGCAGCCCTTCTCCACAGCACCTTTAGAATCTGTAACACTTCCCTTACCTGAAAGGAGCCTTTTCTATGGATATCGAAGTCAAGCAACTTTCTGTTACTTTCCCTTCGCCGATGGGCGCTGTCCGCGTGCTTCGTGACGTAAATCTTCTCTTTCACGGGGGGAAAATCACTGCGCTGGTTGGCGAGTCGGGGAGCGGGAAATCGATCTTGGGCACGGCAATCATGCGTCTTCTTCCGGAAAATGCACGAATGACAGGAAGCATTTTTTATAATGGAAATGATCTTCTCCGGTTTTCCGAGAAAGAAATGAATGAGATCCGAGGCGATCGCATCGGCTGGATCGCGCAGGATCCGATCTCTGCCATGGATCCGCTGATGCGTGTCGGACGGCAGGTGACAGAAGTCTTGCGGAAGCGGCTGGGCTGGCGGGAAGAGAAGCGCAGGGAGAGCGCTCTTGCGCAGATGGAAAAGTACGGTCTTGGGGATCCTATCCGTGTGTGTGCGTCCTATCCGCACCAGCTTTCAGGGGGTATGGCGCAGCGCGTCATGGCGGCGATGATGACCTTGCCTTCCCCGGAGTGGCTCATCGCAGATGAACCGACGAAGGGCCTGGATCCGCTTGTAAGGAAACAGGTGGCAGATATGTTTCTTCAGATCAAGATGGCAGGAAGGGGGATGCTGCTCATCACTCACGACCTCGCACTGGCAGAATGTCTCGCCGATCGTGTGGTGGTGCTCTACGCCGGGGAAGTCCTCGAGCAGGGGAGCACAGAGGATATTTTCAAGAATCCATACCACCCTTATACGCGGGGACTTCTCGCCGCGGCGCCTTCTCGCGGCCTTCATCCCATCTCCGGAAATCCACCGGATCTTTCCCGTCTCACCGGCGGCTGCATTTTTCGGAGTCGATGTGCATTCTGCGAAAAAGGTTGTGAGAAGAGGCAGACGACGAGGAAAGTGGGAGAGGGGCATTTTGTGAAATGCGGGGTCAAAGTGGCTAGTGACTAGTGGCTAGTGACAAGCTACTAATCCCTAATCCCTAGCCACCAGTCACCAGCTACCAGTCACTATTATTCAGGAAAGGAGTGCCCATGCTCTTAGATGTACAGCATATTTCGAAATCCTTCACGACTGGATATATACGGAAAGTAAAGAAGGAGGTGCTGAAGGATATTTCCTTCACGCTATCAAAAGGAGAGACGCTGGGGATCGCGGGGACGAGCGGTGCGGGGAAGACGACACTCATCCGTATCCTGATGCAGCTTCTCAGGCCAGATGGAGGAGTCGTGCTCTATCACGGGCTGGATCTTGGCGAGCTTTCCGGGAAAGAGATGCTCGCGGCACGTCGCACGATGCAGATGATATTTCAAAATCCTGCGGCTGCGCTTCATCCGCGTATGACGATCCGTGAGAGTATCGAAGAGCCATCACGCCTATATGGGAAGATGGATCGCTTTGAGGAGCGTATGCAAGAGATGCTTTCACGCCTCCAGCTTCGACGCGAGCTGCTCTCGCGCTATCCGGCTGAGCTTTCCGGCGGGGAGCTCCAGCGTGTGGCGCTTGCTCGTTTGCTCCTCATCTCACCGGAGGTCCTGATCTTGGATGAGCCGACTTCGATGCTGGATGTGTCGGTGCAGGCGGAGATCCTGACCCTCTTGCAAGAGCTTCAGGAGGAGCAGAAGATCGCCTATCTCTTCATTTCTCATGACCTCGATGTCCTTGCAGCGATGGCACGCCGCGTGGGCATCCTATCGGCAGGGAGGCTGGTGGAGATCGGGGCGGCAGAAGATGTGCTGCATCATCCGCAGCACCCCTATACGCAGGAGCTCGTCAGTTCATTTTTTGCTTTGTAAAGTGTGCATCCTGATCGCTCAGCGAGCTTCCTGGCTGTGATAAAGCTACAAGAAAGGACGGACATATAGGCTGCAAGATGTACAGGTGTTTAAGGCTTTGCAAAGGGGGATGACAGCGAGACTTATCGTCCCGGGGAGGAACCTTTCCGTATGCATTTGACCTGCGGTCAATTTCATGCTATAATACCCGCATCTTCAAAACAGGATGACTGCTGTGGAAAGGATGATAGATGATGAAAAAATGGAAATATGCACTGATGGCCGCTGCGACGGCTTTGGTGATCCCTGCTTTTGCGAGCCGTGCGGAGATGCCGCCAATCGGGATGCGGAGTCCTCTGGTGGAATACAAGACGTACCATGCGCTCGCAGAAGCCACGGACAGCCGTCCTCTCTTCCTTCCGAAAGGAACGCTGCTTGCCGGTCAGTGCCATCTGACGGACTATATCGCCATCGGCGGCAAGCTCTCGGATATCCGTTATCGGATGGATGATGGCAGCACGCTCTCTGTCCGCACGGCGAGGCTGGTGGGAGAAGAGGCAGGAAAAAATATCAGCGGAGTCTATACCGGTCGCTGGGAATCGCGCATGATCGGTGCGACGGAGGTCATGACAGCGAAGACAATGGATGGCTCACTCGCTGCTTTCTGGACGGAAGGGGAGTATGCGTTCTCTGTCGTCGGAAGCAAGATGAGCGATGACGTCTTCGATGCGCTCCTTTCCGATGTTTTCGTGGATATGTCAGAGCATTTCTATGGGGAAGCGGCAAATCCGCTCGCAAGAAAAACATTCTGAGGGAAGGAAGATCCCTTATCAAAGCGAGCTTCTCGAAGGTCAGGACGAAGGTTCTGGCCTTTTAGCGTTGGAAAAAAGAAGACAGGGAGATGACAGCGACTGCTTTCGATGAAGATGCGAAAAAATGCATCGAAGCCGGGATGAACGCCCACCTGACGAAACCGATAGAGATCGATCATGTCATAGAGGTTCTGGGACAATACTGCCGATGAAAAGGCTCCGCCGAAAGGCGGGGCTTTTTGGTTTGCCTTATCGCCTGTTTGAGGTGCTTTTTCCCTTCATTTTCCTGCATGGAACGGCCTGCATGAAACAGCGTTTTTTCGGGGCGCAGGGAGCAGAGGGTTTCTCATTGCCCGCTCCTCTCACATCCTTTCTTGACCGCGAACGAAAAAGATTTCTCGCTTTCGCTCGAAATGACGAATGCGGGGAAGCGGCATTTTCGTATCGAAAGCCATCTTCATGTGGAGCTCGTGAAGCGGCATTCTCCCTCCTTCCCATGGAAGGAGGTGCCCCGAAGGGGCGGAGGTTGGCATCGCAGAGGACTGAAAAGTCGTGCGGGGGGAGCATTGTCTCGTATCGTCATCCCGAGCGCAGCCGAGGGATCTTTTTCGTTTGCCATTTTCTGTTTCATGCGTGAATCAGTTTGCATGAAACACCGTTCTTCCGGGGCGCAGGGAGTACGGTGTTTCCCGCTTGCCGTTCCTCTCACATCCTTTGCCTTGCCGCGAAAGAAAAAGATTTCTCGCTTTCGCTCGAAATGACGAATGCGGGGAAGCGGCATTCTCGTATCGAAAGCCATCTGTATGAGGAGTCTGTGAATCGGTATTCTCCCTCCTTCCCTTGGAAGGAGGTGCCCCAAAGGGGCGGAGGCTGGCATCGAGCGGGATGAAAGTCATGGGAGAGGAGCGTTCTCCCTAGTCACCCCTTCCCATCTATGCTATAATACATAGATAAATATCGATAAAAGAAAATGGAGGCGAGGGTATGGATCATTCGCGGATCAAAAGAGAATATACAGAGCCGGCGGTGCCTTTCACGCTGAAAGCGCCGTTCCGCCCGATGGGGGATCAGCCGAAGGCGGTGAAGTCTTTGGTGAGCGGACTCAGGAATGGCGAATGGGCGCAGGTGCTGCTCGGTGCGACGGGGACGGGGAAGACCTTCACGATGGCGAAGGTCATCGAAGAGGTGCAGCGCCCGACGCTTATCATTTCTCCGAATAAGACGCTGGCCGCGCAGACGGCGAGTGAATTCAAGGATTTCTTCCCTGACAATGCGGTGTACTACTTTGTTTCCTACTACGACTACTACCAGCCGGAGTCCTATGTGCCGCAGACGGATACCTACATCGAGAAGGATTCGTCACGCAATGAGGAGATCGACCGCTTGCGCCACTCTGCGACGATGGCGCTTTTCGAGCGGCGGGATGTCATCATCGTGGCATCGGTGTCCTGTATTTACGGTTTGGGTGATCCGGAGGACTACAGCTCCATGGGGCTCTCGCTCAGGCCGGGCGAGGAGATCGAGCGCGACAAGATCCTGGAAAAGCTCGTCAGTATGCAGTATATGCGTAATGACATGAATTTCACGAGAGATACTTTCCGCGTGCGGGGAGATACGATCGATGTATTTCCTGCATCGGAAAACAATGTCGCTGTCAGGATCGAAATGTTCGGTGATGAGATCGACTCACTGACGGAGTTCGATGTCCTGACGGGGGAGACGGTCGCTGAGAGAAATCACATCGGCATCTTCCCGGCATCGCACTATGTCACCAGTTCGGATAAGCTCCGCCGTGCCGTCACGTCTATCGAGAAGGAGCTGGAAGGGCGGCTCAAAGAGCTCCGGGATCAGGATAAGCTCTTGGAGGCGCAGCGTCTGGAGCAGCGGACGAATTATGATCTGGAAATGATGCAGGAGGTCGGATACTGCTCCGGCATCGAGAATTATTCCCGCCACATGTCGGATAGGAAGCCAAGCGAGCCGCCATTTACGCTCCTGGACTACTTCCCTGAAGATTTCCTCATCATGATCGATGAGTCGCATGTGACGGTACCGCAGCTGCGTGCGATGTACAATGGCGACCAGTCGAGAAAAAGTACGCTCGTCGACTATGGCTTCCGCCTGCCGTCTGCGCTGGATAACCGTCCGCTGACTTTTGACGAATTCACCGAACGGATCAATCAGATAATCTATGTGTCGGCGACGCCGGGGCCGTATGAAATGGGCGTCCAGACGAATCTGGCTGAGCAGATCATTCGCCCGACGGGGCTCTTGGATCCTTCCATCGAGGTGCGTCCTATCGAAGGACAGATGGATGACCTGCTGGGGGAGATTCATAAGCGTGAGGAGGTTCACGAGCGCGTCCTCATCACGACACTCACGAAGAAAATGGCGGAGGATCTCACCGATTTCCTGACGGAAGCGGGCGTGAAGGTACGCTATCTGCACTCTGATGTCGCGACCATCGAGCGCGCGGAGATCATCCGTGACCTGCGTGCGGGCGTTTTCGATGTGCTTGTCGGCATCAATCTTTTGCGTGAGGGTCTCGATATGCCGGAGGTCTCGCTCGTGGCTATCCTCGATGCGGATAAGGAGGGCTTCCTGCGCTCGGAAACTTCGATGATCCAGGTCATCGGCCGTGCAGCCAGAAATGAGCACGGGCATGTCATCATGTATGCGGACCGCATCACGAAGTCGATGAAGTATGCCATCGATGAGACGAATCGCCGCCGCACCATCCAGCAGGCATATAATGAGGAGCATCACATCATCCCCCACACTGTCCAAAAGCGGGTCAAAGACCTTATTGATCTCACGAAGATCGAAGAGAAGCCGGCTGCCTATGGCGGCAAGAATAAAGAGGGCGAGCTTTCTGATGAGGAGATCTACGCCCGTATGAAGGAATGTGAGAAGCTGATGAAACAGGCGGCGAAGGATTTGGAATTCGAAGCCGCTGCCCGCTTCCGCGACCAGCTCGCCAAGCTGCGCCAGCTCTGGACCGATCGCTACGGTTCCCGCGCGGAAGAAGCGCTGAAGCGTCAAGCTGCGGCGAAGAAACGCATCTATAAGCCGATCAAGAAACGGGTATGAGCGACGAATGCGGGGGAGCGGCACTCTCCCTCCTTCCCTTGGAAGGAGGTGCCCCGAAGGGGCGGAGGTTGGCATCGCAGAGGGATGAAAGTCGTGCGGGAGAGCGGTATTCTCGTATCGTCATCCCGAGCGCAGCCGAGGGATCTTTTTCGTTTGCCGTGTTCCTTTTCCTGCATGGAGCGGTCTGCATGAAACACCGTTTTTCGGGGCGCAGGGAGCAGGGTGTTTCCCATTGCCCGCTCCTCTCACAGCCTTTGCCTTGCCGCGAACGAAAAAGATTTCTCGCTTTCGCTCGAAATGACGAATGTGTGGAAGCGGTATTCTCGTATCGAAAGCCTTCTTCATGGGTAGTCTGTGAGGCGGCATTCTCCCTCCTTCCCTTGGAAGGGGCGGAGGGAGAGTGTACACGATACCCCGCATCGTCATTTTACATTTCCCTATCAACCAATTTCGAAAGGACATCCATGGAAAAAGGAATCATCATAAAAGGCGCGCGTCAGAACAATCTGAAGAATATCGATCTGACGCTCCCGCGAAATAAACTCATCGTTTTCACCGGGCTGTCCGGCTCGGGGAAATCGTCGCTGGCTTTTGATACCATCTATGCGGAAGGGCAGCGAAAATATGTCGAGTCCCTGTCTGCCTATGCGCGGCAGTTCTTAGGGCAGATGAATAAGCCGGACGTGGATAAGATCGCAGGGCTTTCGCCGGCGATCTCCATCGATCAGAAATCCACCAGCCATAATCCGCGCTCGACGGTCGGCACAGTGACGGAGATCCATGACTACCTCCGTATGCTCTATGCACATGCGAGCCGTGCCTTCTGTCCGCACTGCGGCAAGCCGATCCAGCGGCAGACGGTGGACCAGATCGTCGATGCGCTCCTTTCGCTCCCCGAGCGGACGAAGCTCATGCTCCTTGGGCCGGTCGCTGTCGCGAAGAAGGGGACGCATAAAAAGCTCTTGGAAGAGCTCCGCAAGGAGGGTTATGTCCGCGTGCGCGTGGATGGCGATGTCCTCTCCCTTTCCGATGACATCGAGCTCGCGAAAAATAAGAAGCATACCATCGAGGTGGTGGTGGACCGCATCATCGTGAAGGACGGCATCGTGCGCCGCCTGACGGACTCGGTGGAGGCAGCGCTGAAGCTGGGAGATGGCATGATGGTGGGAAGCATCATCGGCGGAAAGGATATGGTCTTTTCCACCCACTTCTCCTGCCCGGACTGCGGCATTTCCCTGCCAAAGCCGGAGCCGCGCATTTTCTCCTTCAATAATCCCTTCGGCGCCTGCCCAGCCTGTATGGGCCTCGGCGCTTCGCTGGAGGCGGATTTCCATCGCATCCTGCCGGATCACACGATGCCCTTCCGTCTGGGCGCGATCCAGCCATTTCCATACAACAAGGAGACCTGGCTCTACAAGCTGCTCGATGCCTTCCTGAAATCCTATGGACTCACCATGGATGCATGCTATGATGACCTGCCGGATCAGGCAAAGGCAGAGTTTGAAAACGGCGGCACGGCGCTTCTCTCCTTTCAGTACACCAGCCCCGAAGGCATCACAAAGTCCTATGAGCGTCCCTTCGAAGGTATCGTCCCGATGACGAAGCGGCGCTATGACGAGGCGTGGACAGAGAAGATGAAGGAAACGCTGTCGAACTACCTCATCGAAAAGCCATGTCCCGTCTGCCATGGGGCGCGCCTGAAGCCCGAGAGCCTCGCTTTCCGCGTGGGCGGAAAGAATATCGCAGAGATCTCCTCTATGGCCGTCATCGACCTTCTGGACTTCATGAACCATGTCACGCTTTCCGAAAAGGAAAAGATCATCGCAGACCAGATCCTGCGCGAAGTGAAGAGCCGTCTCTCCTTCCTCGTGAATGTCGGGCTCGACTACCTGACACTCTCCCGCGGCGCCTCGACGCTCTCCGGCGGCGAAGCCCAGCGCATCCGTCTGGCGACGCAGATCGGCTCCGGTCTCGTCGGTGTCCTCTACATCCTGGATGAACCGTCCATCGGTCTGCATCAGCGCGACAATGACAAGCTCCTTGCGACACTGAAGGGCATGCGAGATCTGGGAAATACGCTCATCGTCGTCGAGCATGATGAGGATACCATCCGAACCGCAGACTGGGTCGTGGATATCGGCCCCGGCGCAGGGGAAAATGGCGGCTACGTCGTCGCGGAGGGTACGCCTGAGGACGTGATGAAGGTGAAGGACTCCATCACGGGGCAGTACCTGCGTGGTGAGAAATACATCCCGCTGCCGGGAAAGAGGAGAAAAGGAAACGGACTCTCGCTCACCATCCATGGCGCTCACGAACACAATCTGAAGCACATCGACGTGACCATCCCGCTCGGTGCCTTCACCGTCGTCACCGGGGAGTCCGGCTCGGGCAAGAGTACGCTCGTGAATGAGATCCTCTATCAGGGACTGTCGAATATCAAGAACCATACATCCTACCGTGCCGGGGCTTTTGACTCCATGGACGGCGCAGAGTATGTGGATAAGATCATCGATATCGACCAGCAGCCGATCGGCCGCACGCCGCGCTCGAATCCGGCCACCTATACCGGCGTTTTCAATGACATCCGCGAGCTTTTCAGCCAGACCTCCGAAGCCAAGATGCGCGGCTACAAACCGGGGCGTTTCAGCTTCAATATGAAAGGCGGACGCTGTGAAGCCTGCCACGGTGACGGCATCATCAAGATCGAGATGCAGTTCCTCTCAGACGTTTACGTCCCCTGTGAAGTCTGCCATGGTGCCAGGTACAACCGAGAGACGCTCGAAGTCCGCTACAAGGGCAAGAACATCTCCGATGTGCTGAATATGACCATCGATGAAGCCGTGCCTTTCTTTGAAAACCATGACAAGATCCTGCGGAAATTGAAGACCCTGCAGGAGGTCGGCCTCGGCTACATCCATCTGGGACAGCCGGCCACCACCATGTCCGGCGGCGAAGCCCAGCGAGTGAAGCTAGCGACCGAGCTCATGCGCCGCGGCACCGGAGATACCCTATACATTCTCGATGAACCGACCACCGGCCTTCACAGCGAAGACATCCGAAAGCTTTTGATCGTCCTCCAGAAGCTGGTGGATCAAGGAAATACCGTCGTCGTCATTGAGCACAATCTTGATGTCGTCAAGACCGCCGACTACATCATCGACCTCGGCCCCGAAGGCGGCGACAAAGGCGGCGAGATCGTAGCCACCGGCACGCCGGAAGAAGTCGCGAAAGTGGAAGCGTCCTACACCGGGCAGTACCTCGGCCCGGTCATCGAACGGACGAAAAAGTTTATGGGGCTAAAGTGACTAGGGGTTAGTGGCTGGGGATTAGGGACTAGGGATTAGACTAGGAGACTAGAAGACATCAGCCCCCGTATCGTCATTTCGAGCGAAGCGAGAAATCTTTCTTGCAGACCGATAAACGAAGGATGCGAGAAAGGAGAAATACGCAGTACCGAGGCGTCATTTCCGTATCAGTGCCTATGTGATTCTGACCGCAGTGCAAGAAAGAATCATCGGAAGCGCTTTCGATGACGAGACGATACGGGAAAGGGATACCCCAAAAAGTTTGAAAGCAGAAAATAACCATCTTCCCTTTATAGGAATCCTCATAGGTTAAACAGGTTCAAAAGGTTCACAGGTTTTTCATCTTTCGTGAATATCATATATTCTAAAACTCCGCGGCGCTTCCCTATGATGATGCGCCGCACCACCCCCGTTGAACCCTCTGAACCCTCTGAACCCTCTGAACCCTCTGAACCCTCTGAACCCCTAATCCCTTATTCTTTTTCTCAGGAGTCTTTTATGATCGATGTCAATGAAAAAATCAAAGCCAAGGTAGAAGCCCTTCCTGACTCGCCCGGGGTGTACCGTTGGAAAGACAAAGACGGGCGGATCATCTACGTCGGCAAGGCGAAGAACCTGAAGAACCGTGTCCGTTCCTATGTACGAGAGGATAAGAACCGTTCCCCGAAAGTCGCTGCGATGATCCGTCACGCAGACGATCTCGACATCACGATGACCGGGACGGAGATGGAGGCGCTGATCCTGGAGTGCAATCTCATCAAAGAACTGCACCCGAAGTACAATATCTCCCTGCGTGATGACAAGTCTTACCCCTATGTGAAGATCACGGTGAATGATGAGTGGCCGCGCATCTTCGTCACGAGGAACATCCGCCGCGATGATGGTGCGAAGTATTTCGGCCCCTTCACCGACGTGGGAAGCCTTCGTCAGACGCTGTCCCTCCTTCGTCACTACTATCCCATCCGCACCTGCCGCTCCATGAAGGTATCCCGTCCCTGTCTGCAGTACCACATGCACCTCTGCAGTGCGCCCTGCGGCGGCCACGTCGATCACATCGACTATGACCGTGATGTGAAGACCATCTGCGACCTGCTGGAAGGGAAGAGCACCCTGCTGGTAAAGGAGCTCACGCGGCAGATGATGGAGGCGTCGGAAGCGATGGATTTCGAAAAAGCCGCCAAGCTGCGTGACCACATCCGCGCCATCGAAAGCGTGCAGCAGCGCCAGCACATCGTATCTGCGGAAGGGGACTTCGACGTGCTCGGCATGGCACGCGATGGCAGTCATACCGGACTGGAGATTTTCTATATCCGCTATGGCCGCATGGTGGGGAAGGAGAATTTCAGTATCCCCGAAAGTGCATCCGAGACGGATGAGGAGATCATCACCACGTTCCTTCGCGATTTCTACGGAGGAAATCCGACATCCGTCCCGAAAGAAATCATCCTGCCGCTCCTGCCGGAAGAGTCCGGTCTTCTCTCCGAGTGGCTGACGAAGCTTCGCGGAAGCGAAGTGAAGCTCATCCGCCCCGAGCGCGGCTTCAAGCGCCGTCTGAAAGACATGGCGATGGCAAATGCAGCGAAGTATCTCTCCGACAAGAAGCTGCAGTGGGAGTATCAGGACGCCCGCGAGCAGGGCGCCGTGCAGAAGCTGAAAGAACTGCTCTCTCTGCCGCGCCTTCCCGAGCGCATGGAATGCTTCGATATTTCTCACAACCAGGGCTCAGAGACCACCGGCTCCATGGCCGTCTTTGAGCATGGCCGTCCGGCAAAGAGCGAATACCGGAAATTCAAACTGCAGACCACGCAGGGGCATGCGGACGACTTCAAGTCCATGGCAGAAGTCATGAGCCGCCGCTATGGGAAGGAAAAGGACTGGCCCGAGCCCGACCTCATCGTCCTTGATGGCGGTCTTGGGCAGATGCATGCGGCCATTCCCGTGATTCGCGAGGCCGGCTGCCATGCACCCGTCATCGGGCTCGCCAAGCGTATCGAAGAGATCTACGTAGAAGGCAGCGACATCCCGATTGTCCTCGATCACCATGAGCCCGCTCTCCAGCTTCTCCAATTCATACGTGACGAAGCCCACCGCTTCGTCATCACTTACCATAGGAAGTGGACGAATAAAAGAAATACAGAGTCCGTCCTTGACCACATCGAAGGCATCGGCCCAAACCGCCGGAACGCGCTCTGGCATGCCTTCCGTTCGCTCGATGAAATGAAAAAAGCGAGCGAAGAGGAGCTCGCCAAGGTGGCGGGCATGAATAAGCGCGCCGCGCACAATGTCTATCGGTTCTTCCATATGAGAAAAGATGAGAAACAGCTCGTCCTGCAGGGGATGGATGTGGAGAAGGAAGGCGGATGATACGGGGTAATGCGACATTCTACCTCCTTCCTCTGGAAGGAGGTGCCCCGAAGGGGCGGAGGTTGGCTTCTAAATCTGGATGAAAACTCATGTTGGACGAGCGCCGCCCCGTATCGTCATCCCGAGCGAAGCCGAGGAATCTTCCTTGCACAGCGGAAAAACAGTTTCTCTAGAAATCGCAGTGCCAAGGCATTGTTACTCTATCATCGCATAAATAAGTGCGGATGACGGAAGAAAGACTGTTTTATCCAAAATACGACAATAAAAAAGTGGCTGTGAAGAAATGAATCCTCATTTCTTCACAGCCACTTTTTGTTTCTTTGTTTCACACCTATCCCAACTTTTGGATACAGGTAAACAACGTTGTGGAATCCGAAATTATTTTAAGCATTTGGATAGAAAGATTCCCGAGTGGGGATTTTTTATTTTGTCTGTTTTTCGAAAAACGGAAGAAATCATAGCGGGGAGTGGTTTGATTTCAGGCAGAAAGTGCTGAAAACATCGATAAAATCAATACACGGGCAGCAGGCGGAAAAATGATGAGTTTGAAAAAAATTCGTTGTCACAGGGTGGGAGATTGTGGTAGAATGTGGGTAAATGTGGAGGAGGTGGAAGGATATGTTTATGAATGAATATTCTCATACCATAGACGCCAAGGGGCGCATGATCCTTCCAGCGAAATTCAGAGAAGAGCTGGGAAGTCGTTTTGTGCTGGCTCCAAGTCTGGATACCTGCCTCAATATTTATCCGAAAGAGCGCTGGGATGCCTTGATCGCCCGGCTACAGAAGCTGCCCTTCACGAACCGTAATGTCCGCAAGATCATGCGTCATCTGATCGGCCGCGGGACGGAGATGGAGTGCGACCGCCAGGGGCGTATCCTGATCCCTGCCCACCTTCGTGAATTTGCAAAGCTGAAGAAGGAAGCCTGCATCGTGGGGACGGGACCCATCATCGAGATCTGGGATCCGGAGCTCCTGCGTCAGGACGAAGAGGGCGAGGATATCGCAGAGATCGCGGATGCTCTCGACCTTCCGCTGAATTTTGATCTGTGAGGTTTGGGAGTGACTGGTGACTTGAATGCTACTTTAGGGCATCGCCCATTTCGTCATCCTGAGCGGAGTGAAATGTCGTTTGTTGGAAAAGTCGCATTCAGAAAGTTGAGGCCTGAGTCGAAGGATTTCGGCGAAGCCGCCACCACAACCCTGAACCTTTTTTCGAGGACTCATTTATGGAATTTCAACACACCACCGTGCTTCTGCACGAAATGATCGACCGGATCCTGACGGATCCACATGGCATTTATGTCGACTGCACCTTAGGGGGCGGCGGACATTCTTTCGCTATGGCGGAGAAGCTCGCTCCAGATGCGCTTCTGATCGGCGTCGATCAGGATGAAGAAGCGATCGAGGCGGCTTCTCATCGTCTTTCCGGCTGTGCCTGCCGGCATCTCTTTGTACGGGATAATTTTTCTCACATCCATGATATCCTGGCCTCGCTTGAGATCGACAAGGTCGATGGCTTCATCTTCGATCTGGGGGTCTCATCCCATCAGCTTGATGACGGCAGCCGTGGGTTCTCTTATATGAATAACGGGAAGCTCGATATGCGCATGGATCAGAGGAATCCGCGCACGGCGTATGAGATCGTGAATACGTATGAAGAGGAAGCGCTTGCACGCATCATCTGGGAGTATGGGGAAGAGCGATGGGCGAAGCGGATCGCGCAGTTTATTTGTGAATTCCGCGAGAAGAAGCCCATCGAGACGACGGATGATCTGGTCTCGGTCATCAAGGCGGCCATTCCGGCGCATGCCAGAAGAAATGGCCCGCATCCAGCGAAGCGCACGTTTCAGGCGATCCGCATCGAGGTAAATAACGAGCTGGGGATCCTGAAGGACACGATGGAAGCCTGCGTTTCCCACCTGAAAGTGGGGGGACGGGTCGGCGTCATCACGTTCCAGTCACTGGAAGACCGCATCATCAAGAAGGCTTTCAAGGAAATGGAAAGGGACTGCATCTGCCCGCCGGAGCTGCCTGTCTGTGTGTGCCACCACCATCGTCTGGTGAAGTCCATCGGCAAGGCGCAAAAGCCAAGTGCGAAAGAGATCGAGGAGAATCCGCGTGCGAGAAGTGCGGTCCTGCGTGTTGTAGAAAGAGTGTAGGGAGCGACCGGGGATCTGGCCCTGTTTCCTTCAGCCTGAGATATAGAGTCTGAAAAAGATGGGAGAGATATCGTATGGTACAGGAAGTGCAAGTCATGGATTACATGCCGTCGATGCCGGAAAGCGTCGCCGCGTCTCGCCGGATCGAGCGCGAGAGGTCTGACTCTTCCTATTTTTTCCATGACATCATTCTGGGGACGCTGATGATCCTTTTTCCCGTGATGCTGCTGGTCTTCCTGAGTGGGATCAATATTCAGGAGGAATACAGAATGCAGCGTATCCGCAGCGAGGTCATGACGATGGCGAAGGAGAATGCGGTGGATAAGCTCGAGGTGTCCCGTCTGGAGGCACCGGTACGCATCCAGCAGATCGCAGAGCAGAAGCTCAAGATGAGCCTGCCTGTTCGTGCGGTCTATGGCAGTGCGGATCCCGCCAAACCGCACCCGAACAAAGGAAGATAGAGAAATGGGTTTGGAAGGTTCTGAGGGTTCAAAAGGTGCAACGGGTTTCCCATTTTGGGCAATGGTGTTTCCTTAAAAACTCTGCGGCGCTTTGATCCTTCGACTCAGTTCTCATAATTTCAAATAAGCCATTTTTAAGGAAACACTGATTAAATCGTTATCAGATTTCATTCTTGGGTTTTTATACAGAGCGAGGAGACAGAGGGCGCAAATAGCGAGCTATTTAAGGAGAATGTCGACGACACTATGTATAAAAATCCATATGAAATCTGATTCTGCGATTGAATCAGCGTTTCCCTAACATACGACGTTTTTCTCCGTTCAGGATGACGAAATGCGCCGCACCACACTTGTCAAACCTGTTGAACCTTTCTTACAATGAATCAGTGGGGTTAAAAAATAAGCAGATAGAAGTGAACTACACAAGAAAGGGGCTGTGAAAATGAAATTTCATCTTTCACAGCCCCTTGTGCTTGCCATAGATTTAAGCTAATATAATGAGTGGCATTCGAGCGTCATCTCTGCTGGAGGTGATGGCGCATGCCGTGATGATTTCAAAAGTACGACTCATAGAAGACAGGAAGCGCGGATGACATCCGGAGGGGTGTCTATGTTTCCTAAATAAAAAACCAGAGGTGACTGTTTTGAAAAAATTAGCAGAATTACTGAAAACAACGCCGATCCTGCGCACGGAAGGCGCTACAGATATTGAGATCTTGGATGTGACAGCGGACTCGCGTCAGGTGAAAGAGGGAAGCCTTTTCCTTTGCCTCGAGGGGGCGCATGTGGATGGACACAAATTCGTGGACTCTGCCGTGAAGCTGGGGGCGAAAGCCATCGTGGCTTCCAAAGAGGTGAAGGCACCGGAAGGGGTCACTGTCGTCTATGTGGCAGATACCAGAAAAGCGATGGAAGATATGGTACCGTTTTTCTTTGACTATCCGTCGCGCAAGATGCGCATGATCGCACTTACGGGGACGAATGGCAAGACCACCACGACCCATGTCGTGAGCCATATCCTTGAGCAGGCAGGCTACAAGACCGGTGTCATCGGCACCATCCATGCCCTGATCGGGGATAAGGAGCTGCCGACGCACAATACCACGCCAGATGTCATCGATCTGGAGCGTCTGCTCTGGCAGATGGCAGAAGAAAAGGTCACCCATGTGTGTATGGAGGTTTCTTCCCATTCGCTCGTCATGGGGCGCGTCGAAGGCGTGGAATTTGATAATGCCGTCTTCACGAACCTCACGGAAGATCATCTGGACTACCACAAGACGATGGACAACTATGCGAAGGCCAAGGCTATCCTTTTCGAGAAGGTATCTTCGGTAGGACAGACGAAGGGCAATAAGGCAGCGTGGGTGAATGTGGATGACCCGTATGCCCATGTGATGATGGACGTTGTCGATCAGAAGGTGGCGGATCTTCACACCTACAGCATGAGTGACAAGACGGCGGATCTGTATGCCTTTGACAGCCGGTTCACCGGCAAGTCATCTGCCTTCAAAGTGACCTATGAAGGGAAGACCTACCAGTTCGAGACGAGACTGGCAGGCCGTTTCAATATCTATAACACACTGGGGGCGATCGGTGCGGCGCTTTCCGAAGGAATTTCCATGGAAACCATTGCAGCTGCTATGAAGACATTCCACAGTGTGCCGGGGCGTTTCGAGCTGATCGATGAGGGCCAGTCCTTCACCGTCGTGGTCGACTACGCACATACCCCGGATGGTCTTGAGAAGATCCTGACGACCGCACAGGAGATCACGAAGGGCCGCATTCTGGTCGTTTTCGGCTGCGGCGGCGACCGTGATAAGATGAAGCGTCCGATCATGGGCCGTATTGCTGCCCGCTATGCGGATGTAGCGATCGTGACCAGTGACAATCCCCGCACGGAAGACCCAGAGACCATTGTGAAAGAAGTGGCAGCCGGCGTCGAAGAGGTGAAGGCGGAGAAGCCGTCCCTGCAGGTGGAAGTGGTGGTCGACAGAAGAAGCGCTATCCAGAAGGCGATCTCCCTCGCTAAAGGAGACGATATCGTCCTCATCGCCGGCAAGGGTCATGAAGACTACCAGATCTTGAAAGACAAGACCATTCATTTCGACGATAGGGAAGAAGCGAGGAAAGCGCTGAAGCAGTCGGCTCGCTTTTGAGGACACTACTGAAGGAGTGAAATTCATGGCTTCATTTACGATAGAAGAAATAGAAAGAGCCTGCGGCGCCAAGTTGCTCCAGCGAGGCAGGGAGCCGTCCATGGACGGGGTCAGTACCGATACCCGCACCATCGAGACGGGCAATCTGTTTCTGGCGCTTAAAGGAGAAAATTTTGATGGGCATGCCTTTTTGAAAAAGGCGTGCGAAGAAGGGGCTTCGGGAGTCATCCTTTCGGATGCTTCTTTTGCCGCAGAGGTGCCTTCCGATGTATCAGTGTTTCTCGTGAAGGATACGAAGAAGGCACTGGAAGATCTCGCCCATTTTCACCGTATGCGTTTCCATGTACCGGTGATCGGCATCACGGGCTCTAATGGAAAAACAACGACGAAAGACATGACGACGGCGCTCCTGTCGTCTCGTTTTCATGTCTGCGCGACACAGAAAAATTTCAATAATGAGATCGGCCTTTCCATGACACTCCTCTCTATGACGAAAGAGACGGAAGTCTGCGTCGTGGAAATGGGGATGCGTGGTTTCGGACAGATCGCAGAGCTTTGTGCGATCGCAAGCCCGACCATCGGTATCGTGACCAATGTCGGCACATCGCATATCGGGATCCTGGGCAGTCAGGAAAATATCGCGAAGGCGAAGGCCGAGCTGATCGAAGCACTGCCGAAGGATGGCACGGCGATCCTGAATGGGGATGACCCCTTCGTCAAAGCGATGGGGGACAGCTTCGAGGGACGCGTGATCTCCTATGGCCTTGCGGGGCGCTATACCGTCCGCGGGACAGATGCCCGTTATGAAGCTTCGCAAACCCAATTCATCTGTACGTCCTTTGATGAAGCATTCCGCGTGAAGCTTCATCTTCTAGGCGTTCACAATGTCTACGATGCACTGGCCGCCATCGCGGCAGCCCGTGTCCTTGGCGTGGACAGCCGGAAAATTCAGAGAGCGTTTGCGGATTTCCATCCGATCGGTCAGCGGCAGGCACTGCTTACCATCGCGGGTATCTCCGTCATGGATGACTCGTACAATGCGAATCCGCTCTCCATGGAAATGGCATTCGGCTCGCTGAAGCAGATCCCCGCTTCGCATCACTACCTGGTGCTTGGCGATATGGGAGAGCTGGGCGAGATGGAAGAGGCGCTGCACCATGAGACGGGAAAGAAAGCCGCCGCCATGGGCTTTGACGGCCTCATCACGGTGGGACCTCTCTCTCGCCATCTGGCTTTGGGCGCCAAAGAGGGCGGCATGACGTCCGTTTTCTCTTATGACACTTGTGAAGAAGCGGCAGAGAAGCTGGCGGCTCTGGCGAAGGCCGGAGATGCTGTGCTGGTGAAGGGTTCGCACTATATGCATATGGAGAAAGTACCAATGCTCTTGAGGGGAGTTCTGACAAAGGATGGAAAGTAATTATTTTATATACCTGCTGGAAGCAGCGGTCCTCACCGTCATCTGTGGATGGGTGGGCATTCCGCTTTTGAAGAAATTGAAGGCGCGCCAGTCGATCCGCACCGAAGGGCCGAAGTCTCATCGGGCCAAGAGCGGCACTCCGACCATGGGCGGGCTCTTCATGCTGACAGCGATGGTGCTGGTGGTGCTTTTCAACCGCCTCTTGGATCCATCGGTCCTCTGGCTTCTTTTTCTGACGCTGGGGCATGGGCTTTTAGGATTTCTCGATGATTTCATCAAAGCAGAAAAGAAAAGAAATCTGGGGCTGACGGCCAAGCAGAAAATGCTGGGGCAGCTGATCCTCGCTGTGCTCTTCTGCTGGGGCGTCGTAGATACACTGCACCTGCCTTACTCGATCGCGATCCCATTCACGGACATGGATATTTCCATCGGACTTTTGTACTATCCTTTCGTCGTTCTTGTCATTGTGGGGGCATCGAATGCGGTGAATCTGACGGATGGGCTGGACGGACTGGCTTCCGGCTGCTGCGTCATTGCGTTTACGGCCTATGCGGTCTTCTGCTATATGACAGGGTTTCATGACCTCGGTTATTTTATCATTATTCTGGCAGGGGCCTGCATTGGCTTCCTTTTCTTCAATTATCATCCGGCCAAGGTCTTCATGGGGGATACCGGCTCGCTTGCCCTCGGCGGAGCCATCGCCGGGATCTCGGTCATGACCCGGACGGAGCTCTTGCTCGCCTTCCTCGGCCTTATTTTTGTGCTGGAAGCCTTATCTGTCATCATTCAGGTCATTTCTTTCAAAACAACGGGCAAGCGTGTCTTCAAGATGAGTCCGCTGCACCATCATTTCGAACTGTCCGGCTGGAGTGAAGTCCGTGTCGTCTGGTCCTTCTGGATCTTCGAAGGCTTCGCCGCCGCGGGCAGTCTGATGTTGGCGATCTATGCACTGCCATAAATCGGCCGGCAGCAGAACGGGAGGCAGAGATCGGGGATGAAAGCTGATGCTTTTTATTCCCATCCCTTCCCGCCGACTATCCATGTTTTACCATTCATGGGAGGTATAGCTTTGAAACATGTACTTATTCTGGGCGCCGGTATCAGTGGCCTTGGCGCGGCTCATGTACTTCTCCGTCATGGAACCCATGTCGTGATCTCTGATCTCAAGGATCAGATACAGAATAACAAAGAAAAAGAAGAGCTCATCGGGCTCGGGGCTGAGTTCTGCTTCGGCGCGCAGTCTGAGAGCCTTTTGGACGGGATGGATGCCGTCGTCGTTTCCCCTGTCATCCCGGCGGAAAATGTCGTGATCCAGGGGGCGATGAAAAGGCACATCCCTGTTTTGAGTGAAGTCGAGCTCGCCTATCGCGTGACGAAGGCGCCGATCCTGGCCATCACGGGAACAAATGGGAAGACCACGACCACGACGCTTCTTGGCAGCATGCTTTCCCACTCGGGAAGGCCCTTTGCTCTGGCAGGAAATCTGGGGATCTCCCTTTCCCGCGAAGCAGAGCTGGTGCCGGAGAATGGTCTGATCGCAGCAGAGGTTTCGAGCTTCCAGCTGGAATTCATCACCCACTTCCAGCCGAAAGCGGCGGTCATCCTGAATATCACGCCCGATCATCTGGAACGTCACCACACCATGGAGGCCTATGTGGCAGCCAAGGCGCGGATCTTTGAAAATATGGACGAAACGAACTGCATCCTTCTGAATGCTGACGATCCGTATACGCCGATGCTGAAAAAGCAGGCGGAAGCACACACTCATGTGTGCCTGCTCTCCACATCGCACGGGGTCGAGGAAGGTGCATGCCTTTCCGGTGACCGTCTCGTGCTGAAGAGACGGGGAGAAACCATTCCTCTCTGCACCGCAGGTGAGCTCTTGCTGAAGGGAAGGCAGAATATCGAGGACTGTCTGGCTGCCGCTTTTCTGGCGCATGAGGGCGGCGTCGACACAGCTGTCATCATAGAGGCACTGAAGACCTTTGCTGCTCTTCCGAACCGCATCGAATTTGTTCGCAAACTGGATGGCGTTTCCTACTACAATGATTCCAAGGCTACGAATACCGATGCAGCCATCAAAGGCATGGAGGCCTTCGACAAGCCGGTCATCCTGATCGCCGGCGGTCATGATAAGGGCACGCCTCTTTCTGATTTCATGCAGACCGTGCGCTCTCATACGAAAGAGCTCATCCTTTTGGGAGCGGCGGCTGAGCGCTTCGAGAAAGCGGCCAGAGAGGCGGGCGTCTCTTCGATCCACCGCGTATCCTCTATGAAAGAGGCCGTCCTCCTCGGACAGAAACTGGCGAAAGCGGGGGATGTCGTCATCCTTTCACCGGCCTGCTCTTCTTTCGATATGTACAAGAATATGGAAGAGCGCGGCATGGATTTTAAGAAAAACGTAAAGAGCCTTATGTAAATGGGTCGGGGTCAGAAAATAAGTCAGAAGCCAGACATCTGACATCTGATGTCTCCAAGGCTGATCCCTGATCCCTGTTTTCTCACTGATTATAACGGAGCATTCATGAAACGGGTTATTTTATCTGGCGGCGGTACGGGGGGACATATTTACCCGGCCATCACCATTGCTAAGGAAATAGCAAAACTGGAAGAAACAGAATTTCTTTTCGTGGGCACGCCGAATGGGATGGAGTCACGTATCATTCCGAAGGAAGGGTATCGTTTCGCCTCGCTGCCGGCTTCGGGCCTGAAGCGGAAGCTGACGCTGGAAAATATCAGCATCCTGTGTCATGCGGCAGGGAGCCTCTTCAAGGCGCGCCGGATTCTGAAGGATTTCGCACCGGATGTAGTCATCGGGACGGGCGGCTATGTATGCGGGCCGATCCTGATGGCGGCAGCGCTGTCTCATATACCGACGCTGATCCAGGAGCAGAATGTGATCCCCGGGATCACGAATAAGATCCTTTCCCGTGTGGTCGATAAGATCGCGCTGGGCTATGAAGCAGCCGCTTCCCGTTTCCCGCATCCGGAGAAATGCATCTATACAGGAAATCCGATCCGTCCCGACATTATGGAAGCCAAGCGGGAGACATCCCGCAGGGCGCTCGGGCTTTCGCCGGATACCTTCATGGTACTGGTCACCGGCGGCAGCCGCGGAGCGAGGACGATCAATACCGCCATGCTGGATGTGCATCGCCACTTCAAAGACGCGAAGAACCTGTGCCTTTACCATGTGACGGGTGAGCTGGAATATGACAAGATCACGAGCGCACTCGGCTCTGATGAAGACGGACATTATGGCTCTGCGAGCCGCATCATCCGCTATGAGTATCATATGCCGAATGCGCTTGCAGCCGCTGATCTCATCATCTGCCGCGCGGGAGCCATCAGTCTGGCAGAAGTCGCAGCAAGAGAGCTGCCGGCCATCCTGATCCCGTATCCCTATGCGGCAGAGGATCACCAGACATACAATGCCCGCGTCTTTTCCGAGGCGGGAGCGGCGAAAATGATTCTGGATAAGGACGTCACAGGCGCCCGATTCATTGAAAATATCACAGCGCTTCGCGAGCATCCCGAAGATCTTCAGACGATGGAGAAGTCCATTGGCACTTTGAAAAAAGTGCATGCCGGAGAGGATATCGCAAGACTTGCACTGTCGCTCATTAAATAAAGGAAGACGATTATGGACCTCACGAAGTATCATTCATTCCATTTTATAGGGATCGGCGGTATGGGCATGCGTGCGCTGGCCGTCATTCTGCTCGATAAGGGGGAGCGCATTTCCGGTTCCGATGTGGCAGACTCTCCCTTTCTGCGCGATTTCCGAAAAAAAGGCGCAGAGATCTATATCGGGCATGAAGCGTCTCATGTGAAGGGCGCAGACTGCGTTGTCATTTCTTCGGCGATCTCCGAAGAAAATCCAGAGCTTCTGGAAGCGAGACGTCTTGGCATTCCGGTATTCCATCGCTCCGACGTGCTGGCGGCCATGTTCCACTGGGGCAAAGGCATCGCTGTCGCAGGCGCACATGGGAAATCCACGACATCTGCCATGGTGGGACAGATCTTCTATGAAGCAGGCAAAGACCCGACGATCGTTCTCGGGGCGGCAGCCAGCTATATTGGAGGAAATTCCTGTCTCGGAAAGGGCGAGTATGTCATCGCGGAAGCGGACGAAAGCGACGGCTCTTTCCTGAAATTTTCCCCTTATATGACGGTGGTGACGAATATTGAGGATGACCATCTGGATCATTATGGCAGCGTCGAAAATATCCGCCGTGCATTCTCCGAATTTATCAGCCATATTTGCTATGAGGATGGCGTCGCCATCGTATGCACAGACAGCGAAGGCGTCCGTGCGATTCTGCCCGAGATCCATAAGACCTGCATCACCTATGGCCTCAATGAAAAAGCAGACTATCGGGCCGTGAACAAGCGATACGAAAAGAGACATCTGCTTTTCGATGTGGTGCATGAGGGAAAGACGCTCGGCACCATCGAGCTGCAGATCCCGGGGTCGCATAATATCCGTGATGCGCTTGGCGCCGTGATCGCAGCGCTCTACTGCGGCATCCCGATGGAAACGATCGAGATGGCGCTGTCTCACTTTGTGGGAGTGAAGCGTCGCTTCGAGACGAAATCCAGAGAAAATGATCTCTGGGTGGTCGATGACTATGCACACCATCCGACAGAGATCAAAGCGACTCTGAAAGCAGCGAGAGAGACAGGCGATCATCGCATCATCTGCGCCTTCCAGCCGCACCGCTATTCCCGCACGCAGCTTCTGCAGCAGGAGTTTGCCGAAGCATTCGATGATGCAGATGTACTCTTCTTCACCGATATCTATGCGGCGAGTGAGGCACCGATCGAAGGTGTCGACGGACATCTGATCCCCTCACTGGTCCATCAGCGTCTGCCGGAAAAGGACATCCACTATGTGGAAACGGTGGAAGGCGTGTCTCAGGCGCTTTACGACTTTGTAAAGCCGGGAGATATGATCATCACCATGGGCGCTGGCAGTATTTACCGCGCAGGGGAAGAGCTCATTCAGTTGGTGAAGGATAAAGGGTTGAAAAAGTGATTACTAAAGAGAGCAGAATCGTGGTCCTCATGGGAGGACCCTCCAGAGAGGCGGAAGTCTCCAGAAATACAGGGAAGGCCATTTTAGAAGCCCTGACCTCCATTGGTTATCAGGCCATTTCTATGGAGTATGACCCGCACCATGTGGTGGAGCAGCTGAAAGAAGCGAAGGCAGATGCCGTATTCATCGCGCTACATGGCAAGTACGGGGAGGATGGCACCATCCAGAGCGTACTCGAGCTCGCCCGCATCCCGTACACGGGCTCCGGTGTGACCTCGAGTGCCATCACCATGGATAAGATCATGAGCAGCCATTTCTTCAAGCAGGCGGGCCTTCCCATGGCCTTCTCCAAGGCGTACTATCTGAAGGATGGGAAGGAAAATATAGAAGAAGACATTCGTAAGAGCTTTACCCTTCCTGTCGTCCTCAAGCCCGCCTGTGAAGGCTCGACCATCGGCATCGAGATCGTAAAGGAAGAAAAAGATCTGAAAGAGGCGATCGACCGTGTCTTCTCGGTAGAACCCAGGATCCTGGCAGAGGCTTTCCTTTCCGGAGACGAATTCACCGTTTCCGTGCTGGACGGCAAAGCACTGCCGGTCATTCAGATCTGTCCGCATTCGGGGTCTTATGATTACCACTCCAAGTACACCAAGGGCGCGACAGACTACCTCGTCCCGGCTCCGATCCCGGAGGCGCTTGCGGAAGAGATGAGCCGTCTCGCAGAGACCGGCTATCGCACGGCGGAATGTGATGGTGCGTGCCGCTTCGACTTCAAGACGGATCGCGACGGCCGTCCGCATCTTCTGGAAGCCAATTCCATTCCGGGCATGACGGCGACGAGCCTCGTCCCGAAGGCCGCCGCAGCGGCGGGGATCTCATTCCCCGCGCTCTGCGAAAAAATTCTCCTCGAAGCGGGTCTGGATAAGGTGTGATCTCAGTGACCGGGGACGGCACGTCCTACGGATGTCTCCTTAAAACGCAAACCTTACACCTAAGGAAACACTGATTAAATCGTTGTCAGATTTCATTCTTGGATTTTTATACAGAGCAAGGAATCATCTGACGCGAATAGCGAGCTATTTAAGGAGGATGATGACGAAGCTATGTATAAAAACCCATATGAAATTCGGCTTTGCGATTTAATCAGCGTTTCCGTAAAACCTTATACAAACAGGATTTGATTCTTATGGATAATTTTAAAAGCTTCAATGATTTCCGGCGCGAGCTGCATGAAGGAAATATCCCCGAGCAGAAGCCGCGGGAAGAGACGGAAGTGACACCGGAAGATCCTTCGCAAGACATAGAGGCGAAGGAGGCACCCCGGGTATCGCGCAAAAAGAAAAGGAAGGGGTTCCGTATCAGGCAGTCCATCCTGCTCGCAGGCGGCGGACTTCTCCTTGCGGCACTTGGCATATTTCTTTTGCCGCTGCCCTTAGGCTATATCCATCTCACCGGCACGAAGGCTCTCACGATGGAGGATATTCTTTTCGAAGGGCAGATCCGCCAGCCGGTCAATGTGCTGCAGATCAGCGCCTCCGGCCTGACAGAGCGTCTTTCTCATGACATTCGTGTGGCTCATGTCGAGGTGAGCCGTGGATTTCCCTTTGTTCTCGAAGTACACATCGAAGACAGAGAGCCGCTGGCCATCATGCAGGCGGAGTACAGCTATGTCGTGCTGGATAAAGAGGGCATGGTGATCGATTCCGTGCAGTCGATCCGGAAGGGCGACGTCGCTATGATCACAGGAAAGCGCATGGAAAACCTGCTCCTCGGAGATACCGTGTCGCAGGAAGACCTGGACAAAGCACTCGCTTTTCTCAATGCACTCTCTCCGGAAGGGCAGCGGTTCTTTTCGGAGATCAATATCGGAAATCCG
This sequence comes from Dialister sp. i34-0019-2H8, assembly GCF_042846925.1. Classification (NCBI taxonomy): domain Bacteria; kingdom Bacillati; phylum Bacillota; class Negativicutes; order Veillonellales; family Veillonellaceae; genus Dialister; species Dialister sp. i34-0019-2H8. The sequence continues at coordinate 1,397,769 of NZ_BAABYQ010000001.1, read as the reverse complement.
GAAAACATACGCGCTTATACCAGAGATGGCATCACCGTCCGACTTGGCAGCGGCAGTGACATGGAAGCGCAGGCCAAACTGGCTGAGAATATGGTAGGGGATGTGAAGGCGCGCGGCCTTTCCGTAGAATATGTGGACGCCAATCTCTCCTCTCCCTTTATAAAACTGAAAAAATAGAGATTTTAACCGGGAAAATTGCAAATTGTCTCATTCTACCGGTGGCGAACTTGTGGAAAGTATTGTACAATGGTACATATGATTAGCAGAAATGTAATATAGGTGGATAACATCCTGAGTTAATCAGCGTTTCCTTACATACATGACGCAAAATATCCTGAAGGAGGAGCGAACATGGAACAGTCTGAAATGGCAAACATTAAAGTAATTGGTGTAGGTGGCGGCGGAAATAATGCAGTTAACCGCATGATCGATGCCCAGGTCAAAGGGGTTGAATTTATTGCAGTCAATACCGAAACCCAGGTTTTGAATAAATCCGAAGCAGATAACAAGATTCAGATCGGTGAAAAGCTGACCAAGGGTCTCGGCGCCGGTGCAAAACCGGAAGTCGGTGAACAGGCAGCCGAAGAATCCAAGGAAGATCTCTCCAAAGCACTGGCGGGCGCAGACATGGTCTTCGTCACTGCCGGCATGGGCGGCGGTACAGGTACAGGTGCGGCTCCGGTAGCTGCACAGTGCGCCAGAGAGCTGGGCGCGCTCACCATCGCTGTCGTGACGAAACCATTCACATTCGAAGGCAAGGTCAGAGCAAGAAATGCTCAGGAAGGGATCGAACGTCTGAAGAACAGCGTCGATGCCATCCTTGTTGTACCGAATGACAAGCTGCTGCAGATCATGGATAAGAAAGCATCTCTGAAGGATGCCTTCAAGACCGCGGATGATGTACTCCGTCAGGGCATCCAGGGCATTTCCGACCTGATCACCGTACCGGGAATCATCAACCTGGACTTTGCGGACGTTCGGACCATCATGAGTGACCAAGGCGAAGCGCTCATGGGCATCGGCATCGGCACCGGCGACAACCGTGCGAGCGACGCCGCTTCCATGGCTATCAACAGCCCGCTTCTCGAACGCAGCATCGATGGTGCGAAAGGCATCATCATCAATATCACCGGCAATGAAGACCTGGGACTCTTTGAGATCAACGAAGCATCCCAGATCATTACCGAAGCAGCCGATCCGGATGCCAACATCATCTGGGGTACTTCTGTCGATGATACCCTCGATAACGATACCGTCAGGATCACTGTCATTGCGACCGGCTTCGGCGAAAAGAAAAAAGCACAGGCTCCGGCGCAGGCAGGAAACAGATTCAGCAATGCTGTCCGCCCGAGCACGGGAATTGCGGTTCCGGAATTCCTCAGAAAATAAGGGAAAATACGCCGACTGACTGCTCTCATGGATGACTCTCTTTCTGATATGGCACCATATGGAGAGAGAGGGAGGATGCGGACCATGATCGCATCCGTATTCTCCTGACCGGAGACAGACCGGCTCTTTCTACCTGTCTGAAAAGCCACACCGCATATGCAGTGTGGCTTTTATTGATTTTGCTTTTTGTTAACTCTAAGAAGGAGAATTCGATATGAAATGCCCATTCTGTAAAAGCAGAGATACGAAAGTGACAGACTCCAGAGATACGGATGAAGGCGCAGCCATTCGCCGCCGCCGTCAGTGCCTCTCTTGCGGACGCCGTTTCACGACGTATGAGACCGTAGAAAAACTGCCGCTTCGTGTCATCAAGAAGAATGGCAAGCGTGAGCTTTTCGATAGATCCAAGATCCGTAACGGTATCACCAGAGCCTGTGAAAAGACGAATGTATCCTCTGCCCAGATCGAAGAGATCATCGATCTGGTGGAACATACGATCCGCAACGATCCGAAGCGTGAGCTTCCGACCACGGAGATCGGCAACATCGTGATGGATGCGCTCTGCAAGCTCGATCAGGTCGCATATGTCCGTTTTGCTTCCGTATATCGCGAATTCAAGGATATCAATACATTCATGCAAGAGCTTCAGAATCTGATGACCAATCAGCAGCCTTCGTCTAAGGCCGCTCAGGGTGAGGAAAAGAAATGAGAGCACTCATAGAAAAATGCTTCGATGACCATCAGAAAGCACTGGAAAAGAGCCGTGCACTCTATCCTGTCATCGAAGATATGGCGAAGATCTGCGAAAAAGCCCTGCGCTCTGGTCACAAGATCCTCATCTGCGGCAATGGAGGCAGCGCTGCAGACGCGCAGCACATCGCTGCGGAATTTGTCGGGCGATTTCATAACGAGCGCCGCTCTCTTCCTGCCATCGCCCTCACGACAGATACCTCGATCCTGACCGCCGTCGGGAATGACTACAGCTTTGACCGTGTTTTTTCCCGTCAAGTCGAAGGACTCGGAGATCCGGGGGACGTCCTCTGGGGGATCTCTACCAGCGGAAACAGTCCGGATGTGCTCGAAGCGCTGAAAATAGCGAGAGAAAAAGGGCTGACGACCATTGGCTCGACCGGGAAGACCGGCGGAGCCATGGTACTCTGGTGCGATGCCTCTTTGGTGGTACCCGACGATGTGACCGCCCGCATTCAGGAGATCCACATGCTCGCGGCGCATATCATCTGCCAGATCATCGATGAGATGGACTGGACGAAATGATGGACACCAGAAGAAAAGCGGTCTTTTTTGACCGCGACGGCGTCCTCAATGAAGATGATGGCTATGTGCATCAGATGAGGAAGCTGCGCTGGGTGAAAGGCGCAAGGGAGATCGTAGCCGAGCTCACCAAGGCCGGCTTTCTTCTCTTTGTCGTGACGAACCAGAGCGGTGTGGCACGCGGTTATTTCACCGAAGAAACGGTTCGGCAGCTCCATCGGGAAATGAATGAAGAATTTCAAAAATGGGGCGGGCATATCACAGAGTTTTTCTACTGTCCGCACCTTCCCGGTGCGCCCCTTCCCGCGTATGATCAGGTATGCAGCTGCCGCAAGCCGGCACCGGGGATGATCCTTCGTGCACTTGATGCATACGGCATAGACAAAGACCGGGCGGTCCTTTTCGGGGATGGAAAACGCGATGTCGAAGCCGCAGAGAAGGCGGGCATCCGCGGATTCCTTTTCCCGGGCGGCGATATAGAAGCATTCGTGCGGGAGAAGCTGGCAGGACATTTCACCATCGGATGAGCCACTGACCAGGAAAGAGACCTGTCAGGCTTCATGGGTTTAGGAGGAGCTTGCGATAGTACACCCTCCTTCCCTATAAACCTCATTGCACCGATAGGAACCTCTCAACTTATGCACGCACAGCTTTTATGGATAGTATCGCCGATAGGACATGATGCTTTGGAGGACAGGATGATCGAAGAAATAAGGAGCCGCAGCAACCAGTGGATCAAAAAAGCACTGCAGCTGAAGCAGAGAAAATACCGGCAGGCCTATGGCATGTTCCTGATGGAAGGCCTTCGCAGCGTCGAGGATGCTCTCCGTCAGGGCATGAAAGCATGTACCTGTTTTTTCACAGAAAACCAGCTGGAAAATGAACGCTTCAAGGCACTCATGAAAGAGGGAGAAGCACTTTCCTGGCGCTTTCTCAAACTCGATGAGGGACTCATGAAGCTCATCTCCGGCACACAGCATGGACAGGGCATCATGCTCTTGGCTTCTAAGAAAAAAAGAGACATTGAAGAACTGATGCACCCGCTTGAGGGATACTACGTGTTGCTGGATGCGGTGCAGGACCCCGGCAATATGGGGACGATCCTTCGAAGTGCGGCAGCAGCCGGCGTCAAGGCAGTCCTTCTTACGAAAGGATGCACCGATCCTTTTGCGGAAAAAGCGGTGCGAAGCTCCATGGGGAGCATCCTGCGCGTCCCTGTCTATGAAGATCTGACAGTGGATCAGATCTCCCTGATCCGAGAAAAGAGCGGTCTTGCGCTCTACGGGACAGCCCTTTCGCATGCCGTCCCCTACAAAACGGTGGGAGAGATCCGGAAAGGGATCTTCGTTTTTGGCAATGAAGGAAACGGCATCCGCGAGGAGCTCCTCGCGATGACCGACATGAATTTATATATTCCGCTCGCGGGCACGGTCGAGTCACTCAATGTCTCCGTGGCCGCTGCGGTGATTTTATTTCAATTTATAGAATAGGGAAACGGGCGGGGAGCAGGCCGTCTGTGACACGCCCCATACCTTTCTGTCATACGGTTCATTATGAAAAAAGGAAAAGAAGAATTTTACCTGGTGGATCTGAAGGTACTTCCGGAAGCCATCAAGAAAACGATCAAAGTGAAAGAGCTGCTGAATGACGGGATCTGCGGATCCATCAATGAAGCTGTCAAAAAAGTCGATATGAGCCGCAGTGCTTATTATAAATATAAAGATCATGTAGCGTCAGCCCGGAGCCGGGCGCTCAGGATCGCCATGCTGTCCACAGTCATGACGGAGGAGTATCCTCACTTTGCCCGACTCATGCGACGCGTCATGAAAGGAAATTTCGAGATCCTTTCCATGAACCGCAGCCGGGCGGGGGAGAAGCTCGTCTCTGTCACCATGACCTTGCAGATAGAAGATGCATCGGAACCATTATCAGTTCTGGAAGATGCAGTCAAGTCCATGAAAGGAATTCAGTCCGTTGTTCTTCAGGAAGCCATGCTGAAAGCAGGAGAATAGGGAAGATAGCTGGCAGATAGTGACTGGGATCGCGTTTTGCGCTCTGCGCAAAACCGATCCGTGAGATGCCCTCATTTCCCGCTTTTCAATGCATCCTTGATCAGGAGGAGATTTTATGAAAACAATCAATATTGCACTCCTTGGCTTCGGCACCGTCGGAAGCGGCGTCGCTGAAACCATCAAAAGAAACAGCCAGATGATGGCAGAACAGCTGGGCTGTCAGCTGAAAATCACCTATGTACTGGTGCGTCATCCGGACAAGTACAAAAATGTACCTCTCTTGGAAGGTGTCCATCTGACATCTTCTTTTGAAGAGATCATGGCCGACCCTGATATCGGCATCGTAGTCGAAGTCATGGGAGGCATCCATCCGGCCAAGGAGTATATCTTTGAGGCACTCAATCACAAAATGAGCGTCGTCAGTGCCAATAAGGATGTCGTGGCGCTCTTTGGACCGGAGATCATGCATACCGCGATGGAGAATCATGTGAATTTCTCCTGTGAAGCCAGTGTCGGTGGCGGTATCCCGATCCTTCGTCCGCTGCACGATTCCCTGGCGGCGAATGAGATCGAAAGCATCGTAGGCATCGTGAACGGGACGACGAATTTCATTCTTTCCAGTATGGACGAAGAAGGCGTCAGCTACTCGGATGCTCTTCGCGTGGCGCAGAAGAAGGGCTTTGCAGAAGCCGACCCGACCAATGACGTCTGCGGCTACGACGCAGCCAGAAAGCTCGCGATCCTCGCCTCCATCGGCTTCCGTGCGAACGTCACTTTTGATGACGTACTCGTTGAAGGCATCGAGAAGATCTCCCAGAAGGACGTACAGTATGCGAGTGAGATGGGCTATGCCATCAAGCTGCTCGCTGTCGGTACCCGGCAGGACAATGGCATCGCGCTCAATGTCTATCCGGCCTTCGTACCGCGCACCCATCCGCTCGCTTCTGTCAAAGGCTCCTACAATGCGATCTATGTCACCGGCAACATCGTCGATGACGTCATGTTCTACGGACGCGGCGCCGGCTCGCTCCCGACAGCCAGTGCGGTCATGGCAGATGTGATCTCCACCGCGAAACACATCATGAATGGCTCCACCGGCACCGGCATGATGCTGACGGAAACCAAGCGCATCCCATTCTACTCTTCCCTGAAGCTGAAGAACTCCTACTACTTCCGCTTGATCGTCGACGATGTGACGGGCGTCCTCTCCCAGATCGCTTCTGCGTATGCCGACCATGACATCAGCATCAAGGAAGTCGTGCAGAAGAGCCGCTTCGAGGACGCAGCGGAACTGATGATCATCACGCAGGATACGCCTCGCGAAAATATCATTCAAGTCGAAAAAGCCCTGCAGGTCCTGCCCTGCATGCGCCAGGTCGCGAACATTGTGAGGGTCATGAATGATGACAGAGAATAAGACATACATCGTCCGTGTACCGGCCACCACGGCGAATATCGGAAGCGGCTTTGACACCCTCGGCATGTCGCTCGGCCTTTACAATGTCGTCCAGTTCGTCCCCGAGGAAGGACGAGAGCTTAAGGATACCGTGATCCGCGCAGAAGGGGAAGGCGCAGACCAGATCCCTTCCGGAATGGATAACATGATCATTCAGGCGATGGCGGAAACGGCCCAAAAGGCAGGAAAAGAGATCCCCGGCGGTAGCATGTACCTCATCAACCGTATCCCCTTTGCCAGAGGCCTCGGCAGCAGCTCAGCGGCACTTGCTTCCGGCGTATTTCTTGCGAACCTGCTGATGGGGGAGCCCTTCGACAGGAAAGAGATCCTGAATATCACCGCGGAGATGGAAGGGCATCCCGACAATGCGGCGCCTGCGATCTTAGGCGGCTTCTGCATGGCACTTCTGAAGGATGGCCATGTCACAGCGGAAAGCATCGACATCCCGTCCCACTGGAAAGCAGTTGTCACGATCCCGGACTTCGAGCTTCACACGGAAAAAGCCAGAGCCGTGCTTCCGAAGACATACAGCAGAAGTGATGCTGTGCATAATATCGGTGCCGTTTCCTTCCTGATGGCTGCCTTCATGTATCAGAAGCCCGAGTATTTGAAATTCGGCCTCGACGACTGCATCCATGTCCCGTATCGTCTGGATCTCATCCCGGGCTCCAGTCAGGTCATTGCAAATGCCATGTATTCCGGCGCCTACGGAGCGACCATCAGTGGCTCCGGCCCGACCATCATTGCCTTCGCCCCTGCGGAGAAAGCGCACATGGTCGGTGAAGCCATGGTCGACGGATTCCGCTCCGCCAAGATGACGGCGCGCTACCTCGTGCTCGACTTCGATCAGAATGGCATCATGGCCGTGTAATACAATACATCACACAAAAAACTCCATGCGAAGGCATGGAGCTTTTTTATGTGGATCCGTGTGAGCGGGCAGTCCCGTGGGCAGGTCGAAAGGAGGATACGAACAAGTCAGTGATCAGATATCAGACGTTAGCCATCTGACACTTGACATCTGTCATTTGGCGTCGCCTCATCCCTAGCCACCAGACACTCATCACTAATCCTTTACATCGATGTCCTTTTCTCCGAGTCCTGGGACAAAGACGTCGATGCCTTTTCCGGCTGCGACCATAGGGACGACCATGTCTTTGGGCGGGATGGCTGTTTCGATGACGTAAGGCTGATCCAGTTTCATAGCCTTTTCTACAGCGGCGGTGAGCTCTTCGGGCGTGGAGACATGTTCGCCGGCAAGGCCGAAAGCGGATGCATATTTCACGAAGTCTACATACGATGGAAGGTTGCAGGCCATATAGCGTTCCTTGTATCCGGTCTGCTGCAGCTGGCGGATCATGCCGAGACCGCTGTTATTGAAGACGATGACGATCACCGGGATATGGTAGGAGGCGAGTGTGAAGAGTTCGCTGCCTGTCATCTTGAATCCGCCGTCGCCGGCTACGAGAAGAACGGTTTTTTCCGGTTTCGCCAGCTTTGCGCCCATAGCAGCCGGCAGTCCGAATCCCATGGTGCCAAGGCCGCCGGAGGTGATGAGCTGGTGGGCGTACTCGACTTTGAGATGCTGCGCGGTGAACATCTGGTGCTGTCCGACATCGGTGGCACAGAGATAGTCTTTCCCTTTGAGCAGCGGATTCAGTGCCTGAATGAAGAGGGGAGCGGTATTCTCTCCGTAGTCTTCGTCCATAGAAGGCCAGGTGAGGATCTTGTCCCACCATGCGGACAGATCGTGAAAAGAGGAGCCTCTTTCGAGCATATTGATGATGGTGCGCATGTCACCTGCGATATGAATGCGGCTGTCTATGTTTTTATGGAATTCAGCGGGGTCGATATCGACATGAATGATGGTCTTGCCTTGGCTGTATGTCGCGCGGTCACCCGTTTCTCTGTCATTGAAACGGCTGCCCAGTGCAAGAATGACATCCGCTTCGGCAAGCGCGCGGTTTGCACGTTCATGTCCGTGAAGACCGGCCATGCCAAGGTACTGCTTGCGGTAGGAGCTGATGCAGCCGAGCCCCATGAGGGTGCTAGCGCAGGGGAGATTCAGCTTCTCCGCGAGATGCACGGCTTCATACTGGGCACCGGAAATGGCGACGCCGCCGCCTACGAGCATGACCGGGCGCTTGGCTTTGCTGAGAGCATCGATGGCAAGATCGATACGCATGGGATCGGGGGCTTTCGGAGAGAGGGCCGGGAGCTTTCTTCCCTGGTACTCGATCATGGCTTTCTGCACATCATTCGGTACATCGATCAGTACAGGCCCGGGACGTCCGCTTCTGGCGATCTGGAAGGCAAGATGCATAGTCTGTTCCAGCTCTTCGGGCTTATTCACAAGGAAATTCTGCTTCGTGATCGGCATAGTGATGCCGCAGATGTCGACTTCCTGAAAGGCATCGTGGCCGATGGTGCTGCGCTTCACCTGTCCGGTGATGGCGACGACCGGGATCGAGTCGAGGAAAGCATTCGCAAGGCCGGTGACGAGGTTCGTCGCCCCCGGGCCGGAGGTCGCGCAGCAGACACCGACAGTACCGCTCGCTCTGGCATAGCCGTCGGCAGCGTGCGCTGCTCCCTGCTCATGCGCGGTCAGTATATGGCGGATCGATGTCTCATCGCGCAGGGCATCGTAGAAGGGGAGGATAGCACCGCCCGGATAACCGAAAATAGTGGAAACGCCTTCTGCCTGGAGGCATTTGACCATGACTTCTGCACCTGTCAATTTCATCTCATTTACCTCCTACAGTGTCATACTGCTCAGGCCATTCATAGCGAGAGCCATCTAAAATCAAAGCTTCATCACCGCGAGCCAGAGCGACGACGCCTGTCTGGACCATTTCGACGATGCCGTAACGGCGAAGGGCATTCACGAACGCATGGAGCTTGTCCTCGCTGCCTGTATTTACGAAGGTTATACTGTCACCGGTGATGTCGATGGCATGGGAGCGGAAAGCAGCCGCAAGCTGCAGGATCTCCATACGCTTGTCACCTGCGTGCACCTTGATGAGGAGCATGCTGCGAAGGGCGCTTGTTTCTTTTTTGAGGACTGTGATCTTCTCGACTTCGCTGATCTTTTCGACCTGGCGGGAGATCTGATCTACGGTGCGGTCATCCGCATCGACGGTGATCGTAAGGCGGGCATAGCCTGGTTTTTCTGTGGTGCCGCTCATCAGACTGTCGATATTGTAGCCGCGGCGTGAGATCAGTCCGGTGATCTTGGAGAGCACACCCGGACGATTGTGTGCGATGATGGATAGTAATTGCTTCATGAGGGCTCCTTTTTGATATGAGGAATGAGGCGTGAAAGGTTCGAGAGGTACAGGGGAAAGGCGGCGCATTAAAAGATACGTCGTGTCATTTTACTTATGGGAAACCAAGGGAAACACTGATTCAATCGTTGTCAGGTTTTACTCTTGAATTTTTATGCATAGCGAGGAATCACCTGACGCGAATAGCGAGCTATTTAAGGAAGGCTATGACGAAGCTATGTATAAAAATTCTCGTAGAAGCTGACTCTGCGATTGAATCAGCGTTTCCCCAGAGCATCCATAAAACCCTTTGAACACGTTACGCCTTCTTCCCTTCTACCGCTTCGATATCTTCTTTCGAGACCGTGGGATCGAGATGCTGGAAATCGGATTCCTGCGGGATGGCAAGTTCGAAAGAGGGAAGAGAGGCGAGGTGCGCGCTGCCTTTGGTCAGGGATAGACCGAAGACATGACCGCCATGACGCCTGTCTTTGGAAATGAAATGGATATGCCAGCCTGCCATATTCAGCTTATCCATGTAGGGCGGGAAATAGACACAGACGAGACTGCCCGATACATGTTCGAAGGTAAATTCCCGCTGGTCGGTTTTCATGGCGACTGCAAGCGGACGGTATGGCCTTGCCTGCGGGACTTCCGAGCGCGCTTTGATTTTTTCAAAGTCGCCATCTATGCGGCAAAGGCAGATATTATTCTTTCCCTGACGAATGCGTTTCGCATCGAGCGCCTTCTGCAGCGCAGAGAAATCAGGGGCACTGATAGGGAAAGAGTCGTCCTCTTTCAGAAAAGAAGCGACGGCAAAAGGGGAGCGGTCTTCTTCTTGCGAGACCTCCACATGGCCATCTTCGAGCGCCCGATAGCAGATGCCATCTAACAGGATCATTTCTCCGTGAAGACTGTCAAAGGCGCCGAGCCCTGTATCGCCTTTTTTTAAAAGCTTACGAATGGATATGTGTCCTTCGTAGTCTCCCATCATGAGAGCCTGCAGTGTGGAAACTTGGTACATCGTATTTGACATAGGGATCATCCTTTCTCGAAGGGTGCGTTACAGGAAATCCAATGGATATGATCGGATTTCCGTGGATCCTGAAGGCGCAAAGAGGAGGGAGTGCGTTTCATCCATCCTAGGCACCGTTCCATCCATGTAGGACCCACAGGATGTGTCGGATCTGTTACATCAGTTTTTCTGAACTCTGACCTTCGATCATTCTTTTTTCTCATCGAATGCCTTTACTATACGCTTTATGCATTATATAATCAATTTAATCATACTAATGATTTCATAAAGGAGATTTATATTATGGAGCTGGAGAAAAAATATATATATCAGGTCTATGTCAATGGCAGCTTTTCGAAAGCAGCGGAAGCGCTCTTTGTCACACAGCCGGCTTTGAGCATCGCCATCAGGAAAGTAGAGAAGGCAATCGGAGCCGCGCTCTTCCACCGCGGGCAGCGTCCGCTCACGCTGACGCCTGTGGGTGAGATGTATATTTCCTATATCAAGAAAGAAATGCTCCTCGAACAGGAAATGAAACAGCAGATCGATGACCTGCACGGCCTCATGAGCGGGGACATCTGTCTTGGCGGGACGAACTATATGAATGCGTATCTGCTTCCGCCCTATATCACGCGCTTCACGCGCCGCTTCCCGCACATCCATATCCGCATGGAGGAAACGAGCTCGGACCAGCTGATCAACCTTTTGAAAGAACATAAGCTTGATTTTACATTCAGCTGCGACGAATCCGTCATTCAGGAATTCGAGAACTACGAGAGCTTCAGCGACCACATCCTGCTGGCTCTGCCCTCGGACTTTGCGTTGCCGGAGACCTTGCTTTCCAAGGCTCTCTCGGCAGGTGATGTAGCTGCGGGACGCCATCTGGCAAAAGATGCTCCTCAGGTGGAGCTATCCGATTTTCCCGAGATCCCTTTCATCGCCATCGATGCGCATATCAATCTCGGGGCGCGCAGCCTGAAAATTTTTGAAGAAACAGGGGTGAATCCCAAGAGATATATCGAAGTGCCGCAGCTCGTCACCGCTTATCGCCTTGCGCTTGCCGGCATCGGTGCCTCCTTCTTGAGCGACCGCCTTGTCGACGGGACCGAGCAGCACATCCGTTTCTTTACATTCCGCTCCCGCTACGCCATCCGCCGCTACCGCCTGCTCCTGCCGCACGGATCCTATACACCGGCGGCGGTGAAGGAATTCATAAAGTTGTTAAAAACGAGTGACTAAGGATTTGTGATCTCTTGTGACTAGTGACTAAAAGACTAAGAGACTGAGACCAAGAGACATCAGACTCCCGTATCGTCATTTCGAGCGAAGCGAGAAATCTTTGTTATTCGCGGCTCAATGGTCGATGTGTGGAAACCCAAAACGGGAAGCCTGCCATCCGCAGGCCTTCGGGCATTGCCATTATTTATACTCCGCGGCGCTTAGATCCTTCGACTCAGTTCTCATATTTTCAGATAAGCCATTTTTAAGGAAACACTGATTAAATCGTTATCAGATTTCATTCTTGGGTTTTTATACAGAGCGAGGAGACAGAGGGCGCGAATAGCGAGCTATTTAAGGAGAATGTCGACGACACTATGTATAAAAATCCATATGAAATCTGATTCTGCGATTGAATCAGCGTTTCCTTAACATACGACGTTTTTCTCCGCTCAGGATGATGAAATGCGCCGCCCCCCTTTTGAACCTATAGAACCTGCTGAACCTCTTTCGCACGCAGTCAAAAGGGCGGCGCGCCCCGAAGGCTAATCCTGAACCTTTTTAATGATTGGCCATAAAACTTCCTAATACAATCATTAACGTTATAAATTTCATTTATCTTCTTAGCCGTGTTATATTCATGACAACATGAAATTACGTTGTGACAAGCACAAGAATGGAGTATCACTATGGCTAAGAAATCAGTGAAAATCACAGAAACGGTATTGCGCGATGGACAGCAGTCTCTGGCGGCGACCCGCATGCGCATCGTCGATATGCTGCCGATCCTTGAGAAAATGGACAGCATCGGTTACCATGCCATCGAAGCGTGGGGCGGGGCGACCTTTGACGTCTGCCTGCGTTTTCTGAATGAAGACCCCTGGCAGCGGCTCCGTCTTCTCAAAAAGAATCTCAAAACCCCGATCCAGATGCTGCTTCGCGGGCAGAACCTTCTCGGCTATCATCCTATGGCAGATGACGTTGTCCGTGAATTCATCATGCGATCCGTAGATAACGGCGTTTCCATCATACGTATCTTCGATGCACTGAATGATACGAGAAATCTGGAGACCGCCATGCGTGCAACCAAGGAAGCTGGCGCGCATGCCCAGGGCTGCATCGTCTACACCGTGAGTCCCTATCACAAAGACGAGGACTTTGTGAAGCTGGGGAAGGAACTCGTAGAAATGGGGGCTGACTCCATCTGCATCAAAGACATGGCGGGACTCCTTCTCCCGTACAATGCCTACAAGCTCATTCAGGCACTGAAAAAAGAAATCCACATCCCCATCGAGCTTCACACCCATTTCACCTCAGCACTGGGCGATATGACCTATCTCAAAGCCATCGAAGCCGGCGTCGATATCATCGACACCGCGATTTCGCCCTTCTCATGTGCGTCCAGCCAGCCTTGCACCGAGTCCATCGTGGCAGCCCTCAAGGGGACAGACTACGATACCGGGCTGGATCTGGAACGACTGGGCGAAGTGGCGGATTATTTCAAGCGCGTCAAAAAAGACTTGGAGGAAGATTTCCATCTGAATACGAATATTTCCATCGATCCCAAGATCCTCTCTTCCCAGATCCCGGGCGGTATGCTGTCGAATCTTCTGAACCAGATGAAAGAAATGGGCGTCGCTGATGAATACGATGCGCTTCTCTCTGAAATGCCGCGTGTCAGAAAAGAACTCGGATACCCGCCGCTCGTCACCCCGACGAGCCAGATCGTAGGCACCATGGCCGTCATGAATGTCGTCCTCGGACGCTACAAGATGATTCCGCAGGAAGTCAGAAACCTTGTCGCGGGAAAGTATGGCCGTACACCGGGGCCCATCGATCCGGAAGTGAAACGCCTAGCCATCGGAAATCAGGAGCCAATCACCTGCCGTCCGGCGGATATGATCCCGCCTGAGCTCGATACTTATCGGAAACGCCTCGCCGAAGACGGCTATCCGAATGCCTCCATGGAAGACCTCCTGAGCTACATCTCATTCCCTGAAGTCGCGAAAACCTTCTTCGGACATAACAGATAATAGAAAGCTATGTTACCACTGATTCACAACGTGGTAACATAGCTTTGGGTTCAGCGTTAGCTCATGGGGTGTGCCGTTCCTTGATTGTGCGCGAAAGCCTCGATTGAATGAGAAATGAGAAATGAGAAATGAGAAATGGTGGTACGGCGCATAAAAAACAGAAGCGCCGCGGAGGTTTGAGACTAGCGGTTTTCTCGTATCGCAAACCTAATCCCTAGCCACTAATTCCTAGCTACCAGTAACAAGTCACCCGCCACCAGCTACCAGCCCCTTCCCGAATGGGAAGGGGCTTTTTGCGTTGACTCAAAGCAGAGATCAATAGTACAATAGATCGAAAATATTCTATTTTTGAAAGGAGAAGCTATGAGAGAAAGTCAAGTGATTGGTCCGGTATTGAAATGGGTGGGTGGCAAACGGCAGCTGCTGCGTGAGATCCTGCCTCGCGTGGAAACCATCCCTTACACACGATATGTCGAACCTTTTTTCGGGGGGGGTGCTGTCTTTTTCTCCCTCCTGCCGGACAAAGCTGTCATCAATGATTACAATAGGGATTTGATCAATGTTTACCGCGTCATCAAGGAAGATGTGGAGGCATTGATTTCCTGTCTGGCATATCATGCGGAGCAGAACAGCAAGGAGTATTACTATGAAGTGCGCAGCTGGGACCGGACAGAAAGCTACCATGGGCTTTCCGCGGTCGAACGGGCGGCGCGATTTCTGTATCTGAATAAGACATGTTACAACGGGCTCTTTCGCGTGAATTCGAAGGGGTAGTTTAACGTGCCTTTCGGACGCTACAAATATCCGAATATCGTGAATGCAGAGATGCTTCGCGTGGTGTCTGTCTATTTCCGGGAGAAAGATATCCGGATAGAGAACCGCGACTATCGGGATATCCTCGAGGGCGTGAAAGCGGGGGACTTCGTGTATCTGGATCCGCCGTACATGCCGATTTCATCATCCTCTTCCTTTACGAGCTATACGGAGCAGGGCTTCAGCTACGAGGAGCAGGTGGCGCTGAAGGAAGCGTGTGATGCCCTTCGCTCGCGTGGCATTCCATTCCTGCAGTCGAATTCAGACTGCCCTGAAATCCGCGAGTTATATAAAGAGTATGACCTTGTCACGGTACGGGCGTCCCGTAGTGTGAACAGCCAAGGAACGAAGCGGGGAAAGATCAATGAGGTGCTGATATCGTATGGCTGGAAGGGGTGGTCGGAATGAGACGAGATTTCGATGTATGGTTAGCCTCCTTCCGAGATAGCATCGCCAGCTATCAGTACTACATTGATTTCGATAAGATTTACCGAAATATAGCAGATGTAAAGGTGGAGCTGAATATACTGAATTCACTCATTGGATCAAAGCAGATAGAAGCCGACTTCGAAAAAATTGTAACCCGATATCCGGAGACGCTGAAGTGTATCCCGATTCTTTTGGCTGTTCGAAGCAACGAAATCTATGCGATGGATGAGGATGGCGCATTTACGTATCATTTTAAGAAGATGAGCGATACCATCGAGCAGTACAAGACATTCATGCGAAAGACTGGACTTTTTCAGTTGATGCAGAATCACCACATTCGCAATCTGCTGGATTATGTGACGGGGGTGGAAACAGGGCTTGACTCAAATGGGAGAAAGAACCGAGGCGGACATCTGATGGAAGATCTTGTAGAGAAATTCATTCAGAAGGCGGGATTTCGAAGAGATGAGACGTATTTCAAAGAAATGACGATCACTAAAATTCATCAGAAATGGGGGATTGATTTATCTGCCATTTCCAATGATGGGAAAGCCGAGAAGCGATTTGACTATGTGATCAAAATGCCTGACCAGCTATATGTGATCGAAACAAACTTTTACACAAGCGGTGGGTCTAAGCTGAATGAGACTGCGCGTAGTTATAAGACCATTGCCAATGAGGTGAAAACCATCCGCGGCGTGACCTTTCTGTGATTTACTGATGGAAAAGGTTGGCGGAGCGCCAGAGGAAATCTGCGAGAAACATTTGATGTATTGGATACGGTGTACAACATTCAAGACTTGGAAAATGGAGTGCTGGACGAGCTGAGGAAGCGAGGCGCTGCATGAAAAAGATCAAATGGGAGCCCGAAAACTTCGAACTCGAGATGAATACTGTCTGGGATTTCCCTGAGCGCGGGAGCTGGGCGACGCATGATGCGAAATATCGTGGCAACTGGTCCCCCTACATTCCCAGAAATCTTCTCCTTCGCTACTCCAAAGAAGACGACTGGGTGCTCGACCAGTTTGCCGGCGGCGGGACGACGCTTGTCGAGGCGAAGCTCCTTCATAGGAACTGCATCGGCCTCGATGTGAATCCCGCGGCGCTCTCCAGGTGCCATGAGAAATGCGATTTCCCCTTCGAAAATGCGGGAAAAATCATCATCCGGGAAGGCGATGCGAGGCATTTGGATTTTCTTCCCGATGCCTCGATAGACTTCATTTGCACGCACCCGCCGTATGCGGATATCATCCGCTACAGCGAAGATCTCGCGGGTGACCTCTCCCACTTGAGGGGCGAGGCGTTCCTTGCAGAAATGGAGAAGGTGGCAGGGGAAAGCTATCGCGTTTTGAAGAAAGACAAATTCTGCGCCGTCCTCATGGGGGATATGAGGCAGAAGGGCTGTATGATCCCCCTCAGCTTCCAAGTCATGGAGCGCTTTCTGGCCGCCGGTTTCACACTGAAAGAGCTCATCGTGAAGACCCAGCACAACTGCCGCGCGACGGGATTTTGGAAGACGAACAGTGTGAAATATAATTTCCTCCTCATCGCGCATGAGCATCTCTTCGTTTTTAGGAAATAGGGGGGAGCACTCTGCGCTTTCGGGTGCAGTGTGTTTTTCCTTTTTGGGAGAATGGATTTCTTTTCCAAGGCGGTTGTCTTTATGATAATATAATATATAGAAAACACATAATTTCGATTGCAAGGGAAAGGAAGTACAGGATGCTTCATATATATCTGGGGACGATGGAGAAGGCGATATACCATCCGCCGGTCTATTTTGATAACAGCTATGAAGACAGCTGGCTCGTGAATCCTTTGGGCCGGGAGATGATCGAGGACGTCGATCGGTCACACGTGATCAGTGCCCATCTCATTGATAGCCCGGCGCTGGGGCCGATTTCCCCAAAGGCGCTTTCCGGCGGGGTCAAAACTTTGCTGCTGCTGGCTTTTGATGAAAGCGGGGCGGTTTTCAATGCATCGGCCTGCGGGGATAATTGCGCGCTGTGGATTTTGAAAATCGCCGAGGAGAAAGAGCTTACGATCAATCTGCGTCATATCATGAATTTTGGAGAGAAGCCGTTTTCCTTGGAAATACTGAATACGCATACCGTGATTCACACGATGAATGAATTTGTAGAAATCGCAGGTGATTATGTATGACGGGTCGGTATCGTATCATTGTGCAAAACCGGCGTCTTCACTATGCACTTGAGATCAAGAGAAATATCACCATCATCCAGGGGGACAGTGCCACGGGGAAGACGACGCTGATTGACATGCTACGCCAGTATATGAATCTGCAGGAGTCAAGCGGTATCCATGTGGACTGCGCGAAGCCGTGCCGCATCTTGGAAGGGCCGGACTGGGAGCTTATTTTGAAAAACCTTTCTGGATATATCATTTTTATCGATGAAGGGAATTCTTTTATCACCAGCCAGCGCTTTGCAGAAATGGTGAAGGGATCGGACAATTATTTCGTCTTGATTACGCGAGAAAGTTTGTACAATCTGCCTTACAGCGTGGATGAGATTTACGGACTTACATCTTCTGGGAAGTATCAGCATGCAGAGAAAACGTATCAGGAGATGTATCAGATTTATTCTGCTCGGCAGACGGTGGATTTGCCGATTGAAATCCTGCTTACAGAAGACTCTAATTCCGGATTCCAGTTTTTCCGTGGCATGGCGGAAGAAACAGGACATACTTGTCTTAGTGCACAGGGGAAATCCAATGTATTTTCAAAGCTCAAATCTATGAGGGATAGTGAACGAAATATTTGTGTCATCGCAGACGGAGCAGCGTTTGGGGCCGAGATGATGAGAGTTCATGCTTATCTAGAACGGCATTCTCACATCATTCTGTATTTGCCGGAGTCTTTCGAATGGCTCATTCTGCGGTCGGGATTTCTTCCTACGCACGCTGTACAGGACATACTACGTGCGCCTGAAAATTATGCCGATAGCACGAGGTTCTTTAGCTGGGAGAGATATTTTACAACACTTCTGGTGACGGAGACGGCAGGAACCCCCTTCCAGGAACCCCCTTCCAATACACGAAGAGTCGTTTGAATCCGGTGTACCTTCAGGGAAAGTTAAAAATGCAAATTCTTCACGCACTTCCGAAATCGATGCAGGATGTTGCGCTTCCTTAAAATGAAGCAATGAAAAGCCCCCGTCGACGATGTCGATGGGGGCTTTTCAAATGCGTGTAAAATCAGATGCAGTAATTTGATTAACATTTCCTTAAATCAATTTCGGCGCTGCGGCGAGTCTTCTTTCGGCTTCGCTCACGAGTTCTTCTACGATTTCCTGTACGGGCTGTACTTTCGTGAGGTGGGTGAGGGACATGCCGGCTAAGACGAAGCCGTTCTCTGTGTCACCGTCGATGACGGCTTTGCGGTTCGTTCCAGCGGCGAGGGCGGTGAGCTCGGACTGCGCTGTACCGCTGTATTCGAGCTTCAGATATTTTTCAGAGAATGGATTTCTAAGGCCGCGGACGGTGTCTCGGGTGGTGAAGCCCGTTACGACGGAGTCGGTATCGGCGGCATCGATGATGGCCTGCTTGGCGTTTGGATGGAGGCGGCATTCTTCGGAGAGAAGGAAACGGGTGCCCATCTGTACGCCGGAGGCACCCATGAGGAGGGCTGCGGCGACAGCACGTCCGTCTACGATGCCGCCGGCTGCGACGACCGGGATCTCGATCTCAGGGAGGACGTTTTCGAGAAGAGCCATGAGGGTGATCTTGCCGTCATGGCCGCCGGCTTCCATGCCTTCGACGACGAGGGCATCGGCGCCTGCGTCCTGTACACGATGGGCGAGCTTGACATTCGGTACAACGGGGATGCATTTCACGCCGGCATGATGGAAGGGGTCGAAATAGGGAACAGGGTTTCCGGCGCCGATGGTGACGAAGGGGATTTTCTCATCGCAGATGAGCTGCGCGACATCATCTTTATTCGGCATCTGCAGCATGAGGTTCACACCGAAGCATTTGCCCGGGCCTAAGATGTCCTTCGCCTGACGGATATGGTCGCGGATATCATCGACAGAGAAGCCGCCGCTTCCGATGACGCCGGCGCACCCAGCATGATTCATGGCGGCGGCGAGGACACCGTCAGAAATGTAGGCCATGCCGCCCTGAATGATCGGGTAGTCGATGCCTAAGAGTTTTGTGATTTTTGTATTCCAAGACATAGGAGTGCTCCTTTCGTGGGAATGCGGATTGCATCTAAAAAGTAGACATTAGAAATGAGAAATGGCAGAGCAGCGCGTCATTTTGAAAAGCACCGAAGAGTAGAATCGTGGACGTGATCAGAGAATAGGTTTGAATCACCAGTCACAACTAACATATTCATGTATTTCATTCTGTCTATGCATATTATAGCCGTTTCTTTCTAACAATGGAATGTAGAAACGGTAAATTCTTTCAAAAAAGTCATTGAAACAGAAAGGTCGATGCGTTTTTGGAAAGAAAGGATGAAACTCAGGATGAACGTGTTTGGAAAGCTTGGTGATTCCTTGAGAATGGGATAGTGAGATGCACCGGTCGCAGTCTTCGCTGACGGGGAAGGTACAGCGGAAGAGAGCCTTCGATACATGCCCCAAACCATCACGCCTTATCGCGACGCGATCAACGAAAGCCGATGGGGGATGAGTTTTGCAGCTTCTCATCCTGACAAGGTGCCTGCAGCCATTTCCGAATTTATTTGACACTCTTTTTACTTAAAGGGTATACTTAAATAGAAATCTTGCGAGAGATATTGTAGTATTAAAGCCGGCGTGATATACTGTAGTCGTAATGTTTCGCCTGATTTCCTCTGCCTTGCGCAAGGGAAATGGAAGCGGGTGAGAGGTTTTTGTATCGGTTTTACAGTGCGGGTGGTTCGAAAGAAGATATCCCATCGAGCCCGCATGTTTTAGGCTGTCGGTGAAGGGGTTTCTCTGCGCGGCGCCTCAGAAGAGCTGCTTCAAAAGCAGGTTCAGTTACAGGAGGGTATATAAGATGACAAAGATCGGTATCAATGGTTTTGGCAGAATTGGCAGACTGGTATTCCGCGGACTTTTGGATAGAGATGATCTGGAAGTGGTCGCTATCAATAACCCGAGCGGCGTGGAAACTGCGGAGTATCTTCTGAAATACGATACTGTCCATGGCCGACTTGGTAAGGACGTCAAGATCGAAGGCGATGATCTCATCATTGATGGCAAGAGAGTCCATGTCTTCTCTGACCGCGATCCGGAACATCTGGACTGGAGCAAGTACGGCGTCGAGATCGTCGTCGAATCCACCGGCAAGCTGAAAGATAAAGAAAGTGCCGGCAAGCACATCAAAGGCACTGTGAAGAAGGTCATCATCACTGCGCCGGGTAAAGATGATGATGCGACCATCGTGATGGGCGTCAATGAAGACACCTACAATCCGGAAACAGACAACATCATTTCCAATGCCTCCTGCACCACTAACTGCCTTGCTCCGGTGGTCAAAGTGCTGAATGAAAAATTCCACATCGTCCGCGGTCTGATGACCACGGTTCATTCCTACACGAATGACCAGGCGATCCTGGAAAAGGCACACAAGAAGGATGCCAGACGCGGCAGAGCGGCAGCGGAAAATATCATCCCGACTTCCACGGGCGCAGCCAAAGCCATCGGCATCGTCATTCCGGAACTCAAGGGCAAGCTGAATGGCCTTGCGATCCGTGTACCGACCCCGGATGTATCCCTGGTCGACCTCGTCGCTGAGATCGAAAAGCCGGCTACGAAGGAAGAGATCAATGCAGCACTTAAAGCGGCGGCAGAAGGTGAATTGAAGGGCATTCTCGCCTACACTGATGAACCGCTCGTTTCTTCCGATTTCAAGACCACAGATGTCAGCTCCACCGTTGACAGCCTGCTCACCATGGTCATGGAAGGAAATCTGGTCAAAGTCATTGCCTGGTATGATAACGAATGGGGCTACTCCATGAGAATCATTGACCTCGTCAAGTTCGTCGCATCGAAAGGACTGTAAGAATGAATAAGCAGACCATTTATGATTTGAAACCGGAAGGCAAGACCATATATATCCGTGTGGACTACAATGTGCCGCATGACAAGGAAGGTCATATCACCGATGATCGCCGCATCGTGGCGACCCTGCCGACGCTGCGCTGGCTTCTTGACCATGGCGCTGCCCTCGTCATTGCGAGCCATATGGGCCGACCAAAGGGCGAAGTGAAGCCGGACCTGTCTCTTGCGCCGGTCGCTAAGCGCCTTTCCGAACTGTTGCACATGGATGTGAAATTCGCCTCTGACTGCATCGGCGAAGAAGCAAAGGAGAAGAAAGCGGCTCTCGCACCGGGCGAAGTCCTGCTCCTTGAAAATCTTCGTTTTCATAAAGAAGAAGAAAAGAATGATCCGGCCTTTGCGAAAGCTCTGGTCGAAGGCTGCGACCTGGCGGTCAATGACGCATTCGGTGTATCGCACAGAAGCCATGCATCCATTGCCGGTGTCGGCAAGCTGATGCCGATGGTATCCGGACTGCTTCTCAAGAAAGAGATTGATTTCCTTGATGGCGTTATCGAAAAGCCGGAGCGTCCGTTCGCTGCCATCATCGGCGGCGCGAAGATCAGCGACAAGATTCAGGTCATTGCGAATCTGATGGAAAAAGCCGATGTCATCCTGATCGGCGGCGGTATGGCGAATACCTTCGTCGCGGCGGAAGGCTACGACATGGGCAAATCCCTGCAGGACAAGGATCGCTTCGACCTCGCCAGAAATCTCATGAAGAAAGCCCATGATATGGGCAGCGAGATCATGCTGCCGGTCGACTTCATGGCAGGCGATGCCTTCGCGGAAGATGCGAATACCAAGGTCCTCTCCAAAGAAGAATTCCAGGACCCATGGATGGCGCTCGATATCGGACCGAAGACCATTGAGCTCTATGTGGAAACTTTGAAAAAGATGAAGACTGTCGTATGGAATGGGCCGATGGGCGTCTTTGAAATGAAACCATTTTCGAAAGGCACCTTCACCATCGCAAGAGCGATGGCTGATCTCGATGCGACCACCGTCATCGGCGGCGGTGAATCAGCCTCTGTCGTCGATGAGCTTGGGCTCGGAGACAAATTCTCCCACGTCTCTACCGGCGGCGGCGCTTCACTGGAAATGCTCGAAGGCATGGTCCTTCCGGGCGTATCTATCCTGGCGGATAAGGAGTGATCCCCGTGAGACAGATCCTTATCGCAGGAAACTGGAAAATGAACTGCACGGTCGAAGAGGCGGAGGCCTTCTTCAAGCATTTCAAACTGCAGAAGAAGGAGGGCGTGGAAATGCTCATCTGCCCGCCGTTCACTGACCTGCCGCTGACGAATTTCTTCCTCGCCCGTACCTCGGTCCGTTGGGGCGCGCAGAATGTGTACCCGGAAGAGAAGGGCGCATTCACCGGGGAGATATCTCCGGCCATGCTGAAAGGCCTCGGCTGCAGCTATGTCATCTGCGGTCATTCGGAACGCCGTGAGATCCTGGGCGAGAGCGATGAATTTATCGCGCGCAAGGTGAAGGCCGTCAAGGAACATGGCATGACACCGATCCTTTGCATCGGCGAAACAGCAGAAGAGCGAAAGAATGGTCAGACCGAGGAGCGCATCGCTTCGGAAATCTGCACCGCGTTTTTTGACATCGATAAAAAGGATGTCGGCTCTCTTGTCATCGCTTATGAACCCATCTGGGCCATCGGCACCGGAGCGGCTGCGACGGCCGAAGAGGCGGAAGCGGTCTGTGCCTTCATCCGTGAGACGGTGAAGGACATCGCAGGCAAGAAAGCCGCCTCCGATATCCGCATCCTCTACGGTGGTTCCGTCAAGAGTGAAAATATCGCTGATTTCCTCAAGGAAAAAGACATCGACGGAGCTCTCATCGGCGGTGCAAGCCTCAAACCCGAGGATTTCCTCAGTATTTATGAAAAGGCTGGAAAATAAGAGAAATAGGGGCAGCGGGTCCTGATGGTTCTAAAGGGATTCGCTCTCATTGATAGAAAGCGTGGCGGCGTTTTCTTATATCTTGCGTTACGCCATCCCCGCACACCCACCATTTTATACTTATGAGATTTCCGGTTTCATGAACTATAACATAAGGAAACGCTGATTCAATCGCAGAGCCCGACTTAGCATGTATTTTCATACAATACTTCGTCATAACCCGCCTTAAATAGCTTGCTATTCGCGGCGACTTATTCCTCGCCTTGCATGAAAATGCAAGAGCCAAGTCGGACAACGATTTAATCAGTGTTTCCTTGAAACGCAAAAACCAAAGGAGTAAGAACAATGGCAGCAATTACTGATCTGCACGCAAGAGAAATTTTGGATTCCCGTGGAAACCCGACTGTCGAAGTCGATATGCAGCTCGAAGACGGCACCTTCGCCAGAGCCGCTGTACCGTCCGGCGCATCCACCGGCATGTTCGAAGCCACTGAGCTCCGTGACGGCGATAAGGACCGTTATGACGGCAAAGGCGTGCTGCAGGCTGTGAACAACGTCAATGGCGAAATCGCTGATGCGGTCCTTGGCTGGGATGCCAGCGACCAGAGAGGCCTTGACCACATCCTAATCAATCTCGACGGCACCGAAAATAAGAGCCGTCTTGGCGCAAATGCGATTCTCGGTGTCTCCCTTGCTGCCGCGCATGCAGCAGCCCAGTCTGCTGGTCTTCCGCTCTACCAGTACCTCGGCGGCGTGAACGCACACAACCTGCCGGTACCAATGATGAACATCATGAATGGCGGCGCACATGCAGACAACAACGTCGATATCCAGGAAAGCATGATCATGCCGGTCGGCGCACCGAATTTCAGAGAAGCTCTCCGCATGTGTGCGGAAGTCTACCATGCCCTGAAAAATGTACTGAAAGCCAAGGGGCTTTCCACCGCGATCGGTGATGAAGGCGGCTTTGCACCGGACCTTCCGTCCAATGAAGCTGCGATGGAAGTCATTTGCGAAGCCATCGAAAAAGCCGGCTACACCGCAGGCAAGGACATCGTCCTTTCCACCGATGTCGCAGCTTCCGAACTTTTAGGAGATGACGGCCTCTACCACCTCGCTGGGGATCACGCAGCCAAGACCGCAGAGGAAATGATCGACTTTTATAAACACCTGATCGACCAGTACCCGATCATCTCCATCGAAGACGGACTCGGAGAAGAAGACTGGGAAGGCTGGAAGAAACTGACCGACCGCCTCGGCAGCAAAGTCCAGCTCGTCGGCGATGATCTCTTCGTCACCAATACCAAACGCCTTTCCAAGGGCATTCACATGGGCGTAGCGAATTCCATTCTGATCAAGCTGAACCAGATCGGCACCCTGACAGAAACCTTCGAAGCGGTACAGATGGCACAGCGCGCAGGCTATACCGCTGTCATTTCCCACCGCTCTGGTGAAACTGCAGATACCACCATCGCAGACATTGCCGTCGCTCTGAACGCAGGTCAGATCAAGACCGGCGCTCCGGCAAGAAGCGAACGTGTAGCTAAGTACAACCAGCTCCTCCGTATCGAAGAAGATCTGGATGCAGATTCCAGCTACGGCAATGGCAGCCTCACTCATAAAATGAGACGCTTTCATTGATAAAAGTTGAGTAAGAAGGGCCATGACATCTTGTCATGGCCCTTTTTGTTTGACGTTTAGGGCTAAGCAGGTTCTCATGGATCCACGTGGGCAGCAAAAAATGAAGTGCCGATAGACTTTTTCGCTCTTAGCATCCGGAGCCAAGTTATGACGGAACGGGAAGCAGGCCATCTGCACTGTTTCAGAAAACAGATATATCCCATTGCAAAGCACGGATCCCTGTTTTTCCCTTGCGATGCACCTTCTGTTTTGCTACAATAAAACTTACAGGTTTTCGATAAAAAGCCTGTTATCTATCTGAAAAAACAGGGGGAACGGATACGCCGCTCCCGTCGCTTGATATGAAATGGGATTTCAATAGGAGGAAACTATGGCAGAATTTACCGCCGTTATTTTAGCTGCCGGACAGGGCACACGCATGAAGTCTGAATTTCCAAAGGTGCTGCACCGCGTATGCGGAGTACCGATGGTCGAGCAGGTCATCCGCCTCGTGCGAGAAGCGGGCTCGGATCATCAGGTCGTGATCACCGGATTCAAGGAACATCTGGTAAGAGAATATCTTGGAAATCAAGAGGTGTCCTTTGTCCATCAGGAGGAGCAGCTTGGGACGGGCCACGCTGTCATGCAGGCGGTGCCGGAATTTGAAAAAGACAGAGACAGCTATGTGCTGGTCATCTGCGGGGATACGCCGCTGCTGCGCGCGGAGACGATCGCGCATCTGGCAAGGACCTGCAGGGAGGAGGGGGCGGCTGCTTCGGTGCTGACCGCGATCCTCGATGATCCTTTCGGCTATGGCCGTGTGCTCCGGGATGAAGCGGGACACATGACATGCATTGTGGAACAGAAGGATGGCACGCCGGAACAGCTCGCCGTCCATGAGATCAATACAGGCACGTATGTCTTCCAGGTGGGCGCCCTGCTCGATGCACTTGAAAAGATCGACAACAAAAATGCGCAGGGTGAGTACTATCTGACGGATGTTTTCGGGATCATGATCAAAGAAGGTCTCAAGGTCGTTCCGGTCGCGGCGGACGATGCTGATGAGACGATGGGGGTGAATTCCCGCATTCAGCTCGCAGCCGCTGACCGCATCCTGCGCCTTCGCAAAGCAGAAGAGCTTATGGCTTCCGGCGTCAGCATCATCGATCCGGAACATACCTATATCGAGCAGGATGTTAAAGTCGGTTGCGATACCGTGTTGCTGCCGGGTACTATGCTTCAGGGGAAGACAGTCATCGGCAAGCACTGCGAGATCGGACCGGATACCCAGCTGACCGATGTACACTGCGGTGATTTCACGCATCTAAACCGCGTGTACGGTCATGAATGTAGCATTGGCAGCTATGACGAGATCGGGCCTTTTGTCCATCTTCGCCCGAATACGGTACTGCATGACCATGTGAAGATCGGTAATTTCGTTGAAGTCAAGAATTCCAATGTGGGTGATGGCACGAAGCTGCCGCATCTCATCTACTGCGGCGATTCGGATTTGGGCAAGAATGTCAATTTCGGATGTGGTACAGTGACTGTCAATTTTGACGGGAAGGACAAGCATCGCTGCACCATTGATGACCACGCCTTCATCGGATGCAATACAAATCTGGTCGCTCCTGTCCATATCGGAGAGAGGGCCTTCACTGCCGCCGGCTCCACCATCACAAAGGATGTCCCGGCAAAGGCGCTCTCCATTGCAAGGGCAAAGCAGAGAAATATCGAAGGCTGGGTCGACGAGAATACGTATAAAGATTAACGGATCCCGGGTTTTACCGGTTCTGCGGTCAAAGGGAAACTATATGACGCCCTCTAGGTTTTCGCTGCATCAAATGGCTTGATTCCTTTTCATCAAAATCTTGCGGCGTTTTCGATTTTCGTCCTGCGATCCTGTGGAGCCTTTGGCCCGTTGCACTGGCGATTTTCAGGCGATCATCAAACTTTTTTTGGCATTTTTGCAAAGGATTGGTATAATATAGAGGCAGTATGCCTGCCGGGGCAAAAGGGAGTGACGCTCCGGCGGCAGAAAATACATTTTACAACTTTCAAAGAAATGAAAGGAAAGGGAGAGGCAGCAAAATGGACATGGAAGACACTTCTAAATTGAAGATTTTTACAGGGAATTCTCACCCCGCGCTGGCAAAGGAAATTTCCGACTACATCGGAGTTCCGCTTGGAAAAGCCATCTGCGGCAAATTCAACAATGGTGAAATTCAGGTGATGATCAATGAAAGTGTCCGCGGCAAAGACTGCTTCATCATTCAGCCGACCGGCGCACCGGTCAATGACAATCTGATGGAAATGCTCATCATGATTGACGCACTGAAGAGAGCATCTGCCCGTCATATCACCTGTGTAGTACCTTACTATGGTTATGCACGTCAGGACCGCAAGACTCGCGGCCGTGAACCGATTTCCTCCAAGCTGGTCGCTGACCTGATGTCGGCAGCCGGTGCGACCCGTGTAGTGACCATGGATCTGCACGCAGGACAGATTCAGGGATTCTTCAATGTCCCTGTAGACCACCTCATGTCTGCATCTCTGCTCGCAGACTATGTAAAATCCAAGAATCTGGAAAACCTCACCATCGTTTCTCCGGACCTCGGCGGCGTTACCCGTGCAAGAGAGCTGGCTGACCGTGTCGGTGCTCCGATCGCCATCATTGAAAAACGTCGTCCGGAACCGGGCGTAGCCAAGGTCATGAACATTATCGGTGATGTGAAGGACAGAAACTGCTTCGTCGTCGATGATATCGTAGATACCGCAGGCTCTCTCTGTGAAGGTGCTAAAGCCCTTGCAGAAGCCGGTGCAAGAGATGTCTATGCAGCCGTATGCCATCCGGTACTGACAGATCCGGCTACGGAAAGAATCAGCAAATCCAATATCAAGGAACTCATCGTCACCAATTCTCTGCCTGTTGAAAAAGAAAAAGTGGAAGGTCTTGGCAGCAAGCTGACCCAGCTCTCCATCGCTCCGCTCCTTGGCGAAGCTATCCTTCGTATTTTCCACGACGCTTCTGTCAGCTCCCTCTTTGATAAATAATGAAGATCATTGCAGGCCTGGGAAATCCTGGAAAGGAATATGAGCACACGCGGCATAACATGGGTTTCGATGTGATCGACATTCTGGCGGATCGCTGGAAGGTCGCCAGCTGGAAGAAGGACATGAAAGCCGACATTGCCACCGTCATCGTGGGAGGAGAGAAGGTTCTTCTTGTGAAGCCGCTGACGTATATGAACCTTTCCGGCGAAGCGGTCGGTGCGATCGCCAAGTACTACAAGGTGGATCTGGATGATATTTTCATCATCTGCGATGACCTTGACCTGCCGCCGGGAAAGACGCGCATCCGTAAGAAAGGATCGGCAGGCGGGCATAATGGGATCAAGTCCCTCATAGCTTGTCTCGGGAGTGAGGCATTCAATCGCTTCCGCATCGGTGTAGGCCATCCGAAGGACGGGCATACCGTCATCGAGCATGTCCTGCAGCGCCCTTACGGGGAGGATATCGAGCTTATCGAGGCGGCGAAGATTCATACCGCTGACTCCATCGAGGATGCCTTGGCGCACGGTGTCGATCACGCGATGAATGCGTTCAACCCCAAAAAGAAGAAATAGGAATAGCGAATGAAAAGCAACAGCTGTGGGCTGTTGCTTTTTTCGCGAGGAAATGGGAAAATGGGGAATAGGTTTAGCCCTTGGGGCGTGCCATCCCTTGATTGCGGGTGAAAGCTCCGCTCGAATGAGAAATTAGAGATGGTGGGGCGGTGAATAACAATCAGAGACGCCGCGGAGTATAAATAATGGCGATGGACGATGGTGGTATTTAGTCACCAGTCACTCCTAATCCAGATTCCCGATTACTATAAACCAAATAATAAAGGATATCACTATGACACATGGTACATTGATTGTATTAGAAGGCGTTGACGGCAGCGGGAAGGCGACCCAGTCTGCCCTTTTGGAAAAGAAACTGAGAGAGGGCGGGAAGGATGTCATGCACATTTCCTTTCCTGACTACGAGAGCGACTCATCCGCTCTCGTGAAAATGTATCTCAAAGGTGACTTTGGGGCGGATCCCGGCGATGTGAATCCATATGCCGCTTCTCTTTTCTACGCGGTCGATCGTTTCGCCTCATATCGTATGAAGTGGAAGGATTTCTATGAGAAAGGCGGCATCATTATTGCTGATCGCTACACCACAAGCAATATGGTCCATCAGATGACAAAGTATGATGAGGAGGAAGACCGTACGCAGTTCCTCTCTTGGCTGGAAAAAACCGAGTACGAAGAGCTGGAGCTGCCGCGCCCGGATCTTGTCATCCTTTTAGATATTCCTCTTAGTATGTCTGAAGCGCTGGTAAAAGCCAGGGCTGCCGATGGCGGTTCGATGGATATCCATGAGCAGCATTTGGACTACCTTAGGAAGTGCCATGATGCCTATCAGGCGCTGGTACGCTTTTACGGCTGGGAGCGTATCCCGTGTGCCAGAGAGGGTGTGCTTCGAAGTGTCACGGATATCGGGCGCGATGTGGATGCAGCGGTAGAAAAGGTCATGAAAAACAGGAAATAGGAAATGAAAGATCGACGGCTCAGGAAAGACGGATACTGTGATGCATCAGTTTTTCCCGGACCGTTTTTTTAGGGAGTGAAAATGGATCACGACGGAATCGGCGTTTCCCAAACCTCCCGTTTATGTTAAAATAGAACCGTTATCAGGATACCCCGTATGGTATCCGGGAGGTGCGTATGTTAATTCAATGGTTTCCCGGTCATATGACCAAGACGAAGCGTATGATCGAAAGTCACCTAAAGGCAGTGGATGTCGTAGCTGAACTCTTGGACGCCCGGATTCCGATGTCGAGTGCGAACCCCATGGTGGAAGAGCTGGTTCAGGGCAAGCCTCGGATCATCATACTGAATAAAGCGGATCTGGCGGATCCGAAGGCGACGGATCGCTGGATCTCTTATTATCAGAAGAAAAATATACCAGTCGTCCCCATGAGCGTCGGGAACAGTAAAAATAAGAAAAAGCTGCTGTCTCTGATCCGGGGGACTGCAGAGCCGATGCTGGCGAAGTGGCGAAAACGAGGCATCAAGAGCCGCTCGGTGCGTCTCATGATCCTCGGTATCCCGAACGTGGGTAAATCTACGCTGATCAATTTTCTTGCTGGAACGGCAGCGACACGCACGGCAAATACTCCGGGGCATACCCGGGGTAAACAGTGGGTGCGCCTCTCTGAAGGGCTTGATCTGCTGGATACACCGGGGGTACTTTGGCCGAAATTTGATGATCAGGTCGCAGCGCTCAGGCTGGCGGCAACAGGTGCAATCGCAGGCGATGTATTCAATGCCGATGAAGTCGTCCCGGAGCTGCTCGCTTCTCTGGCTGAAACGGCACCTTGGGTTTTGCAGGAAAAGTACAATATCAAAGATGTCCATCAGGATCCGCAGCTGCTTCTGGAGGCGGCCGGAAGGAGAAGAGGCTGCCTTCTTCCCGGCGGGGCCATCGACTATGATCGCGCAGAAATGGTGGTCCTCCGTGATTTCCGAAGCGGGAAGCTCGGGAAGCTGACGCTGGATCCGCTTCCGGAAAAATAATGGAAGGAAGATGGCTCCGATGATTCACTTCGGTTTCTATTTTGGGAAAAATGTGTTTTTATCAATGAACAAATTCCACGGCGATGTATTCTTATTTTTGCGCTGCACTTTTCCCGCAGAACCTGTAGGATCTTCTGAACCAGCCAGTCCATTTTTGCGGCTGTTTTCTCTATCGTAGTACAAAATCATGTGAGGCACTATGACCATTTCTGAAATCCGTACCATCCTTTCGCAGGACGATGTCGAAGAAGAGCTTTTGCAGGAGATACTTTCGGATGGGAGGAAGGGCGTGAAGACCCTTGTAGGCTCCTATATGAAGCGTCTCGAGCGAAAGAGCAGGGAGCGTCTCCGCGTGGAGTCCATGTATGACGTGGAGAGCCGTTTCTATCAGGACGGACTCACACATATCGTCGGGATCGATGAAGTGGGACGGGGACCGCTTGCCGGACCGGTAACGGTCGCGGCAGTCATTCTTCCCCCGCACTGGTTCTGTGCGGGGCTCAATGACTCGAAGAAGGTCACACCGAAACACCGCGAAGAGATCGCAGCGAAGATTTATGAGAGCGCATTGGATGTCTCTGTTGTCAGCCTTTCGCCGGAAGAGATCGATGCTGTAAATATCTATGAGGCGACGATGATGGCGATGTATCAGGCGGTGAAGAATCTGACCGTCTCGCCGGAGGTGGTCATTGTCGATGCGATGCCGCTTCATTTCAACTGTCCGACCGAGTCCTTGATTCATGGAGATGCGAAGAGTGCCTCTGTTGCGGCTGCTTCCATCGTGGCAAAGGTGTATCGTGATCATCTGATGGATGAGTATGACAGGCAGTATCCTGGCTATGGATTTGCCCAAAATAAAGGCTATGGCACTGCCGAGCATATTGCGGCGCTGAAGACACTGGGCATCACGCCGATTCACCGAAAGAGCTTTGAGCCGGTAAAGAGCATGGTGCTTGGAAAGTGAGAAGGCTTTGAGACGTCAGATGAGAGACGAATAGACATTGGACGGATAGACTGTCAGATCGCCATCCGGTGACTAAAGATAGTGGCCGCCAGTTACGTACAATATATGAGGTATATCAAATGAAACAATGTATGGATGAAGAAAATCTGCATCGCCGTCTTCGAAAAATCATCGGTCAGGTGCAGGCGATTGATCGTATGATCGAAGAAGACATTCCGTGTGAGGATGTCATCACTCAGGTGAATGCGGCAAAGTCTGCTCTGCACAAGGTGGGACAGATCATTCTCGAAGGTCATCTTCAGCACTGCGTCCGAGATGGTATCGAGCATGGTGATGCCGAGGAGACGATCGCTCGCTTTGCCAAAGCAGTAGAACGGTTTTCTAATATTGTATAATCAGAGATAAAGACAGGATAAATATATTATAATAAAGCACAATAAAACAAGTCCTATATTCTAATGGGCTTGTTTTATTGTGACGGCTATCTTTTTGCTGTATAATTTAAAATGCTGGTATTTGGTCATTTGCCATCATTTTTTATGAATCAGGGCAAATGAGATCCAGAGTTTATTAATCATTGTGAGGAGATTTTTTTGTATCCTGTGAATCTCAAAGCGGCAGGCCTTCGTGCGCTGATCATCGGCGGCGGCCATGTGGCTCTTAGAAAGGTGAAAAAGTTAATAGCAGAGGGAGCAGACGTGACGATCCTTGCGCCGGAAGTTGTTTCTGACATCGAGGCGCTTTCCGAGGCAAAAAAGGTGCACTGGGAAAAGCACCTTTTCCGTGGTGACGATCTCTCTTCCTATGGACTGATAGTGACAGCCTGTGGTGTGAGGAAAGTGGCAGAAGCGGTGCAGCAGGCATCGAAGGAGAGCCATTTCCTTTATAATGCTGCAGATTTTCCTTCGCTGGGGAATTGCTCACTGCCGGCTGCTTTTGATGCAGGGGGGATTCAGATCACCGTTTCTACGAATGGCCGATCGCCTGCGATGGCGCGGTATATGAAAGAGTGGCTTTCTCTGAAAATACCCGAAGGCTTTGGCCTGTGGCTGGACCGGGTGGGAAAGATGAGAGTGGAAATGAAAGAAAGGATCAGCACCAGCGAGGCCAGAGAAGCCTTCTGGAGAGCTGTTTTTACTGAAGATATCATGCATCTGGTGATGCAGGGAAAATTAGACGAAGCAGAGGAGTGTGTACGTCATGCAATTGGTCGTTTTGGGGCTGAATCATAAGACAGTCCCGGTAGATATTCGTGAGCAGTTTGCGATTTCGCCAGACAGTGCGAGAAGCGGGCTGATTCATCTGGATGAACAGGAAGGGATCGAGGAAGCCGTCGTGCTTTCCACCTGTAACCGCACTGAGATCTATGCGGTACTCAAGGATGAGACAGCGAAGGAAATACTGTACGATTTCTTTTTAGCCCTTTCCGGAAACAGCGAGGCGAAGGATGAGTATTTCTTCTATTTTGAAGGGGAAGCCTGCATCCGACATCTTTTCGAAGTGGTCTCAGGTCTGGACTCCATGGTCATCGGAGAGAGCCAGATCCTGAATCAGATCAAGACAGCGTACACGATGGCGCTCGAAGAAAAAGCGACCCGCACCATCCTGAATACTCTCTTTCACCGTGCCATCCGTACGGGCAAGCGTGTGCGGACGGAGACGCAGATTTCCTACAGTGCGGTATCTGTCAGCTATGCAGCGGTGAAACTCGCGGAGAAGATCCTGGGCGGCTTGGACGATCGTACTGCCATGGTCTTCGGAGCAGGTGAGGCGGCTGAGCTGCTGGTGAAGAATCTGCAGGGCAAAGGTCTCAAAAAGGTCATTGTGACAAACCGTCACATTGAGAAAGCAGAAGAACTCGCAAAGAAGATCGACGGCGAGACGGTCCCGTTCAAAGGAGCACTCCAACATGCTGAAGATGTCGATATCATCGTGACAGCGACCGGAGCTTCTCAGTACATCGTAAAAGCATGGGATGTCAGAAACCTCATGATGAAGAGAAAGACACGCCCACTGGTCGCCATCGATATCGCAGTGCCGTGCGACATCGAGCCGTCGGTCGGTGATATCCGCCATGTGACGCTTTACAATATCGATGATCTGCAGGATATCGTCGAGAGCAATATCCGTTTCCGCGAAGGGGAGGCGGAGCGTGCGAAGAGCATCATCGAGGAAGAGATAGAGTCCATTGAGGACCGCTTCACGTATCTGTCTACACGTCCGGTTATGGTGTCTCTTTCGGATAAGGCCGAGGAGATCCGTCAGCGCGAGCTGCGTCATATTTTTGCAAAGATCGATGGACTGACAGAGGAAGATAAACGTGTCCTGCAGTACATGACCCGCATGATCGTCCGCAAGATCCTTCGAGAACCGATGATGCACCTCAATGAACACGCGGGAACCAAGTGGGAAGATGCGGATAAGTCAGCTGTGACCCGTCTCTTCAAGCTGGATGTCAGAAAGGGGCAGGCACTTGAAAAATAAAATCACCATCGCAACCAGAGAAAGCCTTCTGGCTCTCTGGCAGGCGAAATACGTCGCTCATACTTTGGAAGAAGCACATCCGGGGCTCACGGTCGAGCTTTTCCCCGTCACCACGAAAGGAGATCAGATCCTCGATCGTCCGCTGGTTGAAATCGGAGGGAAGGGACTTTTCATTAAAGAACTTGAGGTCATCCTGCTCGAAGGAAAGGCGGATATCGCCGTTCACTCTTTGAAGGATATGACAGCGGAATGTCCGAAAGGGCTCACTATCGCCGCAGTCACGAAGAGAGAAGACCCTAGAGATGCCTTCGTGTCGAATAAATACCGGTCGCTGGACGAGCTTCCGCTTCATGCGAAGGTGGGGACATCGAGTCTCCGACGCCAGGCGCAGCTCCTGCACCTGCGCCCGGATCTGGAAATCAGATCCCTGCGCGGCAATGTGCAGACCCGTCTCCGGCATCTGGATGAAGGTGATTTTGACGCTATCATTCTTGCGGCAGCAGGACTCAAACGTCTCGGCCTTGCTGAGCGTATCTGCTCTTTCATTGATACAGCGACAAGCATCCCGGCTGCAGGGCAGGGCGTCATGGCGGTCGAAGCCAGATCAGATGACAAGGAAACACTGGATCTGATCTCCTTCCTGCATGACAGCGATGTGGCTTCCTGTATCACCACGGAGCGTGCGTTCCTTGCCAAAGTCGGCGGGGACTGCAAGGTACCGGCTGGTATCTATGCGACAGCGAAAGATGGTGGCATCGAGGCCCATGCCTTTATCGCTTCCACCGATGGAAAGAGACTCTATCGCAGCGAGAGATCGGCTGCTGTTTCTGAAGCCGTATCTGTCGGGAAGGCTCTGGCGGCAGAGCTTTTGGATGCCGGCGGAAGAGAAGTGCTTGAGGAAATGCAGAAAATTTAAAAACAGGTGTAAGATCTGAGGAGCCTATCGGGTGCGCTCCGGCTCCCCTGATAGGGGCTCATAGGAGCGAGGTCATGCGCTGAATACATAGTGGGTGACTGTGGTATTTCAGTCACCCGTCACGTCTGACCCCTCATTATACCAAGAACTACCCACTAACGAACACGAGGAGATTTCTATGAAAAAAGGGAAAGTATATTTGATCGGAGCTGGTCCGGGAGATCCGGAACTTTTGACACTGAAGGGCAAGTGCTGCCTAGAAGAAGCCGATGTGATCGTCGGCGATTATTTGGCGGATCCACGTCTTTTGAGATATGCGAAGCCTGGTTACGAATACATTTATGTCGGGAAACAAGCAGGCTGTCACACCATGAAGCAGCATGAGATCAGCGAGCTTCTGGCCGAAAAAGGCGAGGCGGGGAAGATCGTTGCCCGCCTCAAAGGCGGTGACCCCTTCGTCTTCGGACGCGGCGGGGAAGAGATCGAGGTACTCCGCGCGCATGGCGTGCCTTTCGAAGAAGTACCCGGCATCACGAGTGCCATCGCAGCGCCGGCCTATGCGGGCATTCCGGTCACACATCGCGGTGTGGCAGCATCCTTCGCCGTCATTACCGGACATGAAGACCCGACGAAAGACCAGTCTTCCATTCACTGGGACAAGCTGGCAGGCGGTGTCGATACACTGATCTTCCTGATGGGCGTCGGCCATACCGCGATGATTGCTTCCCAGCTGATGAAGTACGGACGCGCGGGTGAGACACCGGCAGCATTTGTACGCTGGGGGACGCGGCCGTACCAGGAGACCTATACCACGACACTTGAAAAAGCGGCAGAAGATGTGAAGAAGCTCGGGATTAAGCCGCCGGCTGTCTTCGTCGTCGGGGATGTGGTAAACCTGCGAAGCACCATGGACTGGTTTGACAATCGTCCGCTCTTCGGAAAACGCATCGTCGTGACCCGTTCC
This sequence comes from Dialister sp. i34-0019-2H8, assembly GCF_042846925.1. Lineage (NCBI taxonomy): Bacteria > Bacillati > Bacillota > Negativicutes > Veillonellales > Veillonellaceae > Dialister > Dialister sp. i34-0019-2H8. The sequence goes on along the minus strand of NZ_BAABYQ010000001.1, from coordinate 1,362,352 downwards.
CGCAGTCAGGCGTCGAAGCTCGTGCATGTACTCGATGCCAAAGGCGCGCTCTGCGAAGAGATCCCTACGATCTCCATCTCCGCTCCGTCAGATGACTATGCTGGTCTTGACAAAGGCATTGCAGAGATCTCCTCCTTCCAGTGGATCGTTTTCACCAGTCAGAATGGGGTAAACTGCTTCTTTGACCGTCTCTTCCGGCAGGGCAAAGATGTCCGTGCGCTGGGACATGTAAAGATCGCAGCCATCGGACCTGTCACGGCGAAAGAGCTTAGAAAATACGGTCTTTCCTGTGACTGCGTGCCGGAAAAATACAAGGCGGAAGATCTCCTGGCAGAAATGAAAAAGCACGTGCAGAAAGGCGATCGCATCTTCCTTCCTCGTGCAAAGGAAGCGAGAAATATTCTCCCTGAAGGCATCGAAGCGATGGGCGCACATTGCGTCGTCGCTGAAGCATACATGACCACGCCGGAGCTGGAATACAAAGATCAGCTGCTCTCCCTTCTGACACATCATGAAGTCGATATCATCACTTTCACCAGCTCATCGACCGTTCACAATCTCATGAAGCTGCTGGATGGGAAGAAGGAGCTCTTGGAAGGCGTCGCGCTTGCCTGCATCGGACCGATCACCGCAGACACCTGCCTCAGCTACGGCTTTGCACCGCATATCGTTTCTGATGTCTATACCATCGATGGACTGGTGGAAGCGATCGAGAAGAATCCGGGAAAATACTGATGGAATCGCTATCAGATAGAATCAGCAATTCCTCTTATTACCTATCCAAGCAGAGCTTCAAACAGAATCAAAGGGGCTCTCCCGATAACCTTGCACCCTGCGTATCATTTTTCGCCTGTGGAAGCAGACGGTATATCACTTATTCAAAGGAGTCTGACAATCATGAAACTCAATACTCTTCGCCCTCGTCGTTTAAGAAGAACGGCTGCCATTCGCAGCATGGTCAGAGAAAACTCTCTGGAACTGAATGATTTCGTCTACCCGATCTTTGTCGTACCGGGCACGAATGTGAAGGAGGAAATCCCGAGTATGCCGGGGCAGTACCATCTCTCCGTTGACAATGCGGTCAAGATGGCAGAAGAAGTATATAAGCTCGGTATCCCGGCGGTAGAGATCTTTGGCCTGCCGGAATACAAAGATGACAAGGGATCCTCCGCCTGGGATATGACGAGCCCCGTGCAGCGTGCCATTCGTGCCATCAAAGAAGCCGTACCGGATCTGGTCATCGTGGGGGATGTCTGCCTTTGCCAGTATACGACAAGCGGGCACTGCGGGCAGCTGAAAGGCCATGAAGTCGATAACGACCCGACACTGGAGCTTTTGGCGAAAGTCGCACTTTCTCAGGCAGAATGCGGCGCCGACATCATCGCACCGTCCGATATGATGGACGGCCGTATCGCAAAGATCCGTGAGACACTCGATGCGAATGACCTCGCGCAGGTATCCATCATGTCGTATGCCGTGAAATATGCATCCGGCTACTATGGTCCATTCCGCGATGCGGCTGACTCTGCACCGCAGTTTGGCGACAGAAGAGGATACCAGATGGATCCGGCAAACAGCCGCGAAGCGATGAAGGAAGTGGATCTCGACATGGAAGAGGGCGCTGACATCATCATGGTGAAGCCGGCTCTCGCTTACCTCGATATTGTCCGTCAGGTGCGCGACCGCATTGACCGTCCGGTGGCCTGCTACAATGTATCCGGTGAATACGCCATGGTCAAAGCGGCTGCTGCCAAGGGCTGGATCGATGAAAAGAGGATCGTTATGGAGTCCCTGCTCTCGATGAAACGCGCCGGAAGCGATATCATCATTTCCTATCATGCGCCTGATGTAGCGAAATGGATGAAGGAGGAAGCAGGGAAATGATCGATCTCACGAAATCCAAAGCTGCGTTTGAAGAAGCGCGGAAATTCATGCCCGGCGGGGTCAATAGTCCTGTCCGTTCCTACCCGCACATGGGCTGCCCGCCGCCCTTCATTGCGTCGGCGAAAGGTTCTCATATCACAGATATCGATGGAAATACCTATATTGATTACGTCGGCTCCTGGGGACCGATGGTCCTCGGACACGCACATCCATCTGTTATTGCTGCCATTCAGAAAGCAGCTGAGCGAAGCACCTCTTACGGTGCGCCGACACCGATGGAGACAGAAATCGCTGAGCTGATTCACGAAGTCTATCCTTCCATCGAAAAACTCCGTATGGTGAACTCCGGTACCGAAGCGACGATGAGCGCACTTCGTGCAGCGAGAGGCTATACCGGCCGTGATAAGATCTTGAAATTTGAAGGCTGCTACCATGGACACGGCGACAGCCTTCTCGTCAAGGCGGGTTCCGGCGCAGCGACCTTTGGCAGTCCGGACAGTGCGGGTGTCACGAAAGGCACCGCAAAGGATACCCTCGTTTCCCCTTATAATGACATCGATGCGTTCAAAAAGCTGATGGATGAAGAGGGGGATGAGATCGCTGCTGTCATTGTTGAGCCGGTCGCAGGCAATATGTGCTGCGTGCCTCCGGTCAAGGGTTTCCTTGAAACGCTCCGAGCAGAGACTGAAAAGCATGGCACTGTCCTCATTTTTGATGAAGTCATGTGTGGCTTCCGTACCTCTTTCCACGGGGCGCAGGCGCGCTACCATATCAGCCCGGATATGACCTGCCTCGGCAAGATCATCGGCGGCGGCCTCCCGGCAGCGGCTTACGGCGGAAAGAGAGAGATCATGAACTGCATCGCTCCGGATGGCTCTGTCTATCAGGCAGGCACCCTTTCCGGAAATCCGCTCGCTGTTACAGCCGGGATCGAAACGCTGAAGCAGATGATGGCGATCCCGCATTTTGATGAGATCCTTGAAAAGAAAACCGCCTCTCTGCTTGAGGGCTGGAAAGAGGCGGCTGACAAAGCGGGCGTCCCGCTCATCTGCCACCAGTCCGGCTCCATGTTTGGCATTTTCTTCTCTGAAAAAGAAGTACTGAACTACCCAGATGCCTGTGAGGCGAATGCTTCGCAGTTCAAAGCCTGGTTCCTCTCTATGCTCGATCAGCATATTTATCTGGCTCCGTCTCCTTTCGAGACACTCTTCATGTCCTATTTTCATAGCGACGAAGATATCGAAAAGACAATTAAGGCTGCCAAAACAGCTATGGAAGCAGCAGCCAAAGCGTAGAGCCGCTGGCTCCGATCTTTTTACATACCGTCCTGCCTTTTATACGGCAGGGCGGTTTTTGTATGCGCCCAGTCGCCCTGCTGCCATCAGAAATGGGAACCATGGACATTTTGACATACGATCCGCATTTCTTTTGATGGCATGGAGGTGGCTCCCCCATGCTCCTTGCGCATAGGTATGGATAAAAGACAGGTATTTGCGATGAAGAGCGATTCTCTTTATACTAAAGTAAAAACAGGGAAACACGGATACCTGAAGGAAGGAACTATAAAACTATGACATACTGGAAAATATGCTTTGGAGCAGTACTCGCGCTTTCGGCGCTGGCAGTCTCTGCCTGCGGGGCAAGCACGGGAAAGGGAGCCTCTTCCTCTTCTTCTTCGGTGATTCAGACGATGCAGCCGCAGGCTTTGCGCCAGATCGTGGCAGCGGATAATACCAAAGAGCGCACGATCATGTGGCAGCTCAAGACAGAGAAAGACTGCACGCTGGAGTATCGCATGAAAGGGAGCGATAGGATCTCCTCAGAGAAAGCCACGTCGAAATCATACAAAGGGAATAACGGTATCTCTGATAGCTATCTCTACACGGTGCGTCTCACGAATCTGACCAAGGGCACAGACTACGAATATCGCACGCGCACAGGGGACACGGTCAGCGAGTGGTATCCGCTGAAGACCGACGACGGCAAATCTTTCAAGGCGGTCGTTGTCTCTGATTCACAGAGCTCGGACTATGCGGATTGGGAGAAGTTATTCAAAGGCGCGATGGCACGGAACCAGGACGCGGATTTCTTCGTCGATCTTGGGGACATGGTAGATAATGGCGAGGATGAGTACCAGTGGCAGACCTGGCTGAAATCGGTTGAGCCCACCATTTCGGATATTCCGCTCGTGCCGGCGCTCGGAAATCACGAGGCGTATACGCTCGACTGGAAGATGATGCTCCCGGAGCGCTATACATCACATTTCAACGTGCCTCAGAATGGAGACAGCGCGCTTCCGAATCACTACTACTCTTTCGACTGGGGCGATGTTCATTTCACGGTACTCGATACATCGCTCTATGAAGAAAAGGAATGGATACCGGATCTCTACGAAAAAGAAAAGGTCTGGGCGAAAAAGGATATCCTGCAATCTAAAAAGAAGTGGAAAGTGGTCCTGATGCACAAGGATCCTTTCCAGTACAGCTTCGCCGATCCCTCGCGGCCGATGCGTCAGGAGGGCTTCTCTGAAGAAGGGCAGACCTTCATGCCGATCTTCGATGAGACAGGCGTGGATCTGGTACTCTCCGCACATCTTCATACCTATCGTGATCGCGGTCATGTATATGATTTTAAGAGAAATCCAGAGGGGCCGGCGTATGTGATCCTTGGACTTTCCGGCAATGTTCGTTATCCGGGACTTTGGAAAGAGCATGCTCTCGATGAATATACGGCACCGCAGCCGGAAACAGACAATTATGTGGTACTTGAGGCCAGCGAGGATGCGCTCATACTGACAGGCTATCTCCCTGACGGCAGTGAGCTCCATCGGACGGAAGTCAGAAAAAGTGAATAAAGAAACGCGGATGACATAGGAAAAGGATGTCATCCGCGTTTCTTTATGGCGGTCAAAGGAGAGATCCCTGTCGTTAGTCCACCGCTCCTCCTATATGTTACAATAGAGAAAACCATTCGCAGGGAGGAAGAGAACGATGCAGGATGTACTAGCAGGGCTCAATGAGCGGCAGAAAGAAGCTGTGACGACGACAGAGGGTGTGGTGCGTGTGATCGCAGGTGCAGGGAGCGGAAAGACGCGCGCTTTGACGCATCGATTCGCATACCTTGTGAATGAGCTCGGCATCCTTCCCGGTCATATTCTCTGTGCAACATTTACGAATAAAGCCGCGCGGGAAATGGCGATGCGTATCCATCAGCTGACGGGAGATGAAGATACGGGCTATATTTCCACCTTCCACTCCTTCTGCGTGTCAGTCCTGCAGGAGGACAGCTATGCTGTGTCGTATCCGAAAAGCTTTCTGGTGATCGACAATGCAGATATTGATGATATGCTCTCGATGGTGTATGAGGAAATGGAGCTGACACTGCGTGATATGCCTTTTTCCAAAGCGCGTGACATGATCGAGATGAAGAAGTGCGTCTTTGAGCCAGAGTACTATCGGGATATGATCGCGATGCCGATCTCCACACTCTACGAAAAATACCACAAGGCGAGCAATGTAGAGGACATCATTTTCTACGGATACCTTTATCAGGAGAAAAAATGCTTTGCCCTCGACTACAATGACCTCATCAAGTTCACGCTTTATATTTTTGAAGAGCAAGAAGACATATGTCGGAAGTGGCAGTCACGTCTCGAGTACATCATGGTGGACGAGTTTCAGGATATCGACCCGCTCCAGTACGAGCTGATGCGTGTGCTGGCTGGCTATCATAAGAATCTTTTCGTCGTGGGTGATTCGGACCAGACGATTTACACCTGGCGAGGGGCGAATATTCGCTTTCTTTTGGACTTTGACAAGCATTTCCCCGACGTGAAGACGATCATAATGAATGACAACTACCGATCGACGCCGGAAATCCTTGCAGCGGCCAATTCACTGATTTCAAAGAATCAGAATCGCATGAGGAAGGATCTCATCGCTCATCAGCCGAGTGGTCAGAAGGTGACCTGCTTCCATCTGAAAACAGCAGAGGATGAAGCCCGAAGGATCTGCGAAGAAATACACATGCTTCATGACCATCACATTCCCTACAAGGACATGACGCTTCTTTATCGGGCTCACTACGTGACAAGGAATCTTGAGGAAGCACTCCTCAAAGAAAAGATCCCCTATACCATGTACAGCGGGACGCAGTTTTTCTCGCGGATGGAGATCAAGGATGCCCTCTGCTATCTTCGTATGCTTGTATACAAGGATGATATGGCTTTCAGGCGCATCGTGAATGTCCCGAAACGAAACATGGGCCCTAAGCGCATGCAGTTTTTGGAAACGATTGCCCGGCAGCAGGGGATCACTCTCTATGAAGCACTCACATCGCACATGGACGATCCGATCTTCAAAGGGACAAGGGCTTCTGATTTCGTTGAACTCATCGAAACCTTTTCCAAAGATAGGGAAGGGAAGCCCGTTTCGGAGATCCTTTCTGCTTTACTGGATGAGAGCGGTTATGAGGAAATGATGCGTACCGTGGGGAGCCAGGAGCGTCTGGATAATCTTGCGGAACTCAAGCAGTCCGTCTTCGAGTATGAAATGACCGCCGGCGAAGAGACGGGCATCGCTGACTATCTCGCACATGCAGCCCTTTTCTCCAATCTGGACACATCGCCTTCAGAGGACAAGGTGAAGCTCATGACCATTCATACGGCGAAAGGGCTGGAATTTCCCTACGTCTTTCTCTGCGGTATGAATGAAGGCATTTTTCCATCAAGGAAGACGCGCACCCGTCAGGCGATGGAAGAAGAGCGTCGGCTCGCTTTTGTTGCTCTGACTCGCGCTGAGAAAGGGCTCTACCTCTCCGAGGCGGGCGGATGGGGGCTCGATGGTGCGCCCCGCTATCCGTCCCGATTCGTTTTCGATATCGATCCGGACACTCTTTTTTATGATCCGCCGCTGACAGACGAATACAAAGCAGAAAGTCTCTCCTATATCGAGCGCATGGAAGAAGGCCTGCGTGAGGATGCGTCTTCCGGGATTCGATTCAAGGCAGGTGATCGCATCCGCCATCGCGTCTTTGGCGAAGGCACTGTGGAAGAGGTACAGGAAGCCGAATAGTCCTATACCATTCATTTTGATGGCATGATGACCGCAAGAAAGATCGCCTTTCGCGTGAAGATGGAAAAGATGAGGTAAGGCCCCTCGTTCTCCGTTTGCAGAGAGCGTGATATGCCGTATGCGGGTGACAGGGGAGCCTTTTAAAGAAGGCCGATGCAGGGACGGATATAGTTTTGCACAAGGGCTTTTATACAAGGCGCTGTCATAAACTTTCCTGTTGGATTAAAAATACTTTGAAATTTGAAAAAAGAGGAGACAATCGTGGTATAATGAAAAATAGTGAGTCTTATCATATAGTTCTATGAGGAGGAAGGATGAGTAAAAAAGGCGAATATGAGACAGGGAAGAGCAAGGCGCTGCGCGTAGCGATCATTGGCTGCTTTGCCGTATTCACTGTCTTTGCCATGATCGCAAGTCTTCTTTTCGGATCGGCAGATATTTCCTTTGGGGTGATCCTGCATACGCTTATGGGAAATGTCCAGACGACAGATGAGATGGTCATCTGGAATATCCGATTCCCGCGAAATATCGTAGGGGCGCTGGTCGGGGCCAATCTCGCCGTATCGGGAGCGATCCTGCAGGCGGTGATGAAGAACCCGCTGGCGGATCCAGGCATCGTGGGTGTTTCTTCCGGCGCAGGTCTTGCCGGGGTCATTATGCTGATTTTCATGCCGGAGGCATCGCTTCTGCTGACGCCAGTGGCTTTCATCGGCGCGATGCTTTCCGCAGCGGCGGTGTATGCTCTTGCGTGGAAGAATGGTATCCGGCCTAGCCGTATCATTCTGGCAGGTGTTGCCGTCAGTGCATTTCTCGGGAGTGGGATTTCGGCGCTGCTCGTCTTCTACTCGGATAAAGTACAGGGGGCGCTTCTCTGGATGGTCGGTGGTCTTTCCGCACGCAGCTGGCCGCAGGTTGAGTCTCTTTTCCCGTACACGATCTTAGGGCTTGTCTTTGCCATCTGCGGATGCAAGGCACTCACCATCCTCTCTCTTGGCGATGAGACGGCGCGCGGGCTTGGCCTTCCTGTCGAGAAAGTCCGCTTCACCATGACAGCCGTAGCAGCGCTTCTTGCCGCAGGTGCGGTCAGCATCGCGGGACTTATCGGTTTTGTCGGTCTTGTTGTGCCGCATATTGTCCGTTTGATCGTCGGGACGGACTACAAGTATGTCGTACCCGGTTCAGCTATCCTGGGGGCGGGGGTACTCGTCTTCTGTGATACGCTCGGACGTGTCCTCTTCTCACCGATAGAGATCCCTGCGGGCATCATCATGGCCTTTCTTGGTGCTCCATTTTTCCTGTATCTGTTAAGGAGGAGCGCATGATGGGTGATATTGCAATTCGAATTTCTGACATTCATGTGACCTTCGGCGATCATAAAGTACTGAAAGGGGCGAGCGGCCTCATCAGAAAGGGCAGCATCGTTACCTTCCTTGGACGGAATGGCTGCGGGAAATCGACGCTTCTGAAGGCAGTGACGGGAAATCTCAAGCCGGATAAAGGGAGCGTGGAAATCGCGGGTAAACCCCTGGGTGCCTACAAAGCGGATGAACTCTCACGCGTCGTTGCCTTCCTGCCGCAGTTTCATGAGATCCCGAAAGATATGACAGCGGAGGAGCTCGTTTCCTGCGGACGCTATCCGTACCAGCACTGGTGGTCGGGAGTCTCCACGCATGACAGAGAAGTCGTGGAAGAGGTCATGAGAAAGACGAATACGCTTCATCTGAAAGATCGCCTGGCAGCGAGCCTTTCCGGCGGTGAACGACAGCGCGTGTGGATCGCGATGGCACTCGCACAGGAGCCGAAGATCCTCATCCTGGATGAACCGACTACGTATCTGGATATCTGTCACCAGCTTGAAGTCATGGAGCTTGTTTCAAAGCTGAACCATGAAGAGAATTTGACCGTCGTCATGGTCTTACATGAAATCAATCAGGCTATCCGCTATTCGACAGACCTTCTCGTCCTTGAAAATGGCGTCATCGAACGTTCGGGACCACCGATGGAGGTCATGACTCATGAAGCTATCGCGGAAGTCTTTGATGTCGATGCGGACATAGAGATGAGAAAAGGTCGTCCGAGTATCGCCATCAACGGACTGCTTCAGAAATAAGGAATACGAAAGCCGCAGCAAGACTGCGGTTTTTTGCTTGGCTTGGGGTTGACCCGTTGTGCGGGCAGCGCCCTTGATCCCGTTCGAATCTTATCCCTGCAGGCCGGTCATCCTGCGTTCCTGCTTCCGGGTTCATCGTGTTTTGCGGCGCACCACTTTTGCAGGACCCGCAGAACCCGTGGTCCCTCTTAAAAAAATTTGCATGCCTTGCCCAAGTCAAGTATAATGTAGAAATACTTTAAGAATCACTAAGGGGGTTTATCATGAAAGGCAATGACATTCGCGAAAATTATCTTTCGTTTTTTGAAAATAAAAAAGACCATCTGAGACTGAAGAGTTTCTCCTTGATTCCAAAGGATGACCCCAGCCTTCTCTTGATCGGTGCCGGCATGGCGCCACTGAAGCCGTACTTCACCGGCAAAGTAGAACCACCGAAACACAGAGTGACGACCAGCCAGAAATGTATCCGTACCGGAGATATTGAAAACGTAGGCCGTACCGCACGCCATCATACTTTCTTCGAAATGCTGGGGAATTTCTCCTTTGGCGATTATTTCAAGAAGGAAGCGATTTCTTGGGCATGGGAATTCCTGACCGAAGTCCTGAAGCTCGATCAGTCCCGCCTCTACGTCACCATTTATCCCGATGACAATGAAGCGCATGACTACTGGCACAAAATGATCGGCCTGCCGGAAAACCATATCTATCCGCTTTCCGATAACTTCTGGGAAATCGGGGAAGGCCCATGCGGCCCAGACTCTGAAATTTTCTTTGATCAGGGCGAAGAATTCGGCACGGATCCGGAAAACCAGATGGGGGGAGACGGAGATCGTTTCCTTGAGATCTGGAACCTTGTATTCTCCCAGTACGACCGCCAGAAGGATGGTTCCTACCTGCCGCTTGCCAAGAAGAACATCGATACCGGTGCAGGTCTGGAACGTCTGGCTGCCGTTCTTCAGAAGAAAAAGAATAACTTTGAAACCGACCTGTTTTTCCCGATCATTGAAGAAGCTTCGAAGCTTTCCGGCGTATCCTATGGACAGAGTGCCGAGGGTGATGTGGCACTGAAGGTCATTTCTGACCATGCGCGTGCTATCACGAATATGATCGCTGACGGCATCCTTCCGTCGAATGAAGGCAGAGGCTATGTCCTCCGCCGTGTACTGCGCCGTGCCGTTCGTTTTGGCAAGCTTCTGGGCATTCAGGATGCCTTCATGGGTCAGATGATTGATGTCGTCATTCAGATGATGAAGCCGGCCTATCCGGAACTCGTTGATAAGCAGGCTTTCATTAAGAAAGTCGCCGGCGTCGAAGAAGAACGCTTCCATACCACGCTGAATGCAGGCTGTGACCTGCTTTCTGAAATGTTGGAAGATACGAAGAAAAAGCAGCAGACCATTCTTTCCGGTGATCAGGTTTTCAAACTTTATGATACCTATGGCTTCCCATGGGAACTGACCAATGAGATTGCCAAGGAACAGGGCCTCACCATCGATGAGAAAGGCTTCGAAGCGGCCATGGCTGAACAGAAGGAAAGAGCAAGAGCTGCGCGTGCGAAAGTTTCTGCGAAAGTCGCTACACCGGATACCACAAAACTCGATGCAAAAGAGCTCACCACGGAAGACAAAGATGGCGAAACGAAGCTGCTCCTTCTTGGTCAGGATGGCAAAGAGATCGTCTCTGCAGCAGACGGCACCGAAGTCACTGTAGTCCTCAAGAATAACCCGTTCCATGCAGAAGGCGGCGGACAGATCGGGGATTCCGGCACCATCGTTGGCGAAGAGGGTACCATTCAGGTCGAAGACACGAAGAAGTTGCCAGATGGTATCGTCTATGTCATCGGTACCGTTTCTGAAGGCATCATCCGTGAAGGGGAAACGGTCACTGTCACAGTTGACCGCGTCAGAAGAGAAGACATTGCGAGAAACCATACAGGCACACACATGCTTCAGGCAGCACTTCGCCGCGTACTTGGCGATCAGGTGAATCAGGCCGGTTCTCTCGTTCTTCCTGACCGTCTGCGCTTCGACTTCACATGGCCAGAACCGCTTTCTGAGAAGCAGCTCGCTGCCGTTGAACAGATCGTTAATGAGGAGATCCTCAAAGCGACACCTGTCGATATCCGTGAAATGCCGATCGAAGAAGCGAAGAAATCCGGTGCTATGGCGCTCTTTGGTGAAAAATATGGTGACGTTGTCCGTGTTGTCAGCATTCCCGGCTACAGCAAGGAGCTCTGCGGCGGCAGTCATGTAAAGAATGTCGGAGAGATCGGTTCCTTCCGTCTGCTTTCCGAAGGCGGCATCGGCTCTGGTATTCGACGTATCGAAGCTGTCACGGGGAAAGCCTCCTATGAAGACATGAAGAAGGACAGAGCACTTCTCCGCGAGGCAGCGGCTCTCTTGAAAGGTAAACCGGAACAGCTGGCTGAAAAGATCGAAAAGACGCTGGCACAAATGAAAGATCTGGAGCGTGAACTCGACAGCCTGAAACAGCAGCAGGCCAAGAATGAACTGGGTGATCTGATGAAAGATGTGCAGGAAAAGAATGGCGTACCGTTCTTTGGCGCTATCGTTCATGCAGGTAATATGGATGAGCTCAGAAAGGCAGCTGACGTAGCGAAAGCTAAGCTCTCTGGCGGTTGTTTCCTGCTCGGTGCAGTTTGCGGTGACAAAGTGAACCTCGTCGGTATGGCTTCTCCGGAAGCCATCAAGGCAGGTGTCCATATGGGCAAAGTCATTTCCAAAGCTGCTAAAATCTGCTGTGGTGGTGGTGGCGGCGGCAAGCCGGCTGTCGCACAGGCAGGCGGCAAGGATCCGTCCAAGATCAATGAATCTATCGCTGAAGGTGTGAAAGCTATCGCAGAAATGATCCAATAAAGGAATCAGATTTGAAGGAGTTCCTTTGGGTCTTATAGCCAAAGTGGATTTATCAGGTCCAGAAGGCTCACAGGATTCAATGAGAGGCACTACGCAAAAATAAGGAGGGTCTCGTAGAACTGCAAGAGCGAGGATACGGCATCCGTCCAAGGTTGGAGAACACGGCATCCCATCGAATCTTGAGAACCATTGAAACCTGCTGCACCTGTTTTTCCGTTCCCTTTTCTCGTGGACTGAACTATCAAAGGAGGTATACCCATGTCAGTTTCTGATGAAACGATTTTATTCAATACGAATGTCGATGAAGGCGAGAATCGCCAGGCTGCCATGATCCTGCAGGAGGTGTACAGTGCTTTGAAAGAAGCCGGACACAATCCGACCGTGCAGCTGGTGGGATACCTGGTTTCCGGCGAACCGACCTATATCACCAGCCGTCATGACGCAAGACGTCTGATCTCCGGCATCGAAAGAGATGAACTGGTGGAAGAACTGGTCCGTTTCTATGTCAAGCACAAAGGACTTTGATATGCGGATCATGAGTCTTGATGTAGGATCCCAGACCATCGGCGTCGCGGTGAGTGATCTTTTCGGCTGGACGGCACAGGGACTGGAAACCATCCGTCATACGACGAGGGAAAAAGATTTTGAACGGCTTCGTCAGCTGACGGATGAATACAAGGTCGAAGAATTTGTCCTTGGCATGCCGCTTAATATGAATGGTACGAAAGGCATGCGTGCTGAGCGGACAGAGGAATTCGCTGCTGAGCTTGCGGCTGCTTTCCCCGATATTCCTTATTACTTCTGGGATGAACGTTTGACGACGGTGATGGCGCAGAAACAGCTCATCGCCGCAGATGTCAGCCGAAAGAAGCGTAAAAAAGTCATCGATAAAATGGCCGCCGTGGTGATCCTGGAGGGCTATCTCCAGCACCTGGCTTTTAAAAACAGAGGATAAGCCCATGGCAGAGAAAAAAGAAGAAGCGATCATTATCACCATTACCGGTCCGGATGGTGATGAAAGAGATTATGCACAGGACGTGGTCATTCCTTTTCAGGGAAAAGAATTCGCCGTCCTGGTCTCCATTCCGACATCAGAAGATGATGAAGAAGAGCCGGATATCATTCTGGCACGTATCGATACCGATGAAAATGGAGAAGCTGAATACGTCCCTCCGACGGATGATGAATATGATGCAGTCGCAGATATCTATGATGCGATGTGAGAAACACTACAAAAGAGCAGCTGATGTGTCAGCTGCTCTTTTTATTAAGATGTGCTAAGGAAACGCTGATTAAATCGCAGAGTCGAATTTCATATGGATTTTTATACATAGCTTCGTCATCATCCTCCTTAAATAGCTCGCTATTCGCGTCAGATGATTCCTTGCTCTGTATAAAAATCCAAGAATGAAATCTGACAACGATTTAATCAGTGTTTTCCTAAGGAAACTTTGATGTCGCATTTTCTGAACCTTGAACCCTTCTCCGGCATGCGATATAATGGAATCAGGAAAGCCTATATTTTCATAATTCTCTCATTTAATAATAAGGAGGATTCAAATGGCAAAGGTATATACAAGAACGGGTGACAAGGGCAAGACCTCTCTCTACACAGGAGAACGCGTATCGAAAGGCTGTCAGCGTGTAGAAACCTATGGCACCATTGATGAAGTGGATTCTGTGCTGGGCGAGGCGCGTGCTTTTGCGACCCATGATAATGTCAAGGAAACGATCTATGCGCTGCAGAAAGAACTGTGGCTTTTGATGGCGGATGTAGCGAGCGTCGGCAAAGAAGCAAACATTACGCCGGATCATGTGACGAAGCTGGAACAGATCATCGATACCTATACGGATGAGCTGGCACCACTTGATCATTTCCTGGTGCCGGGGGATACCCAGAGCGCCAGCTTCCTTGATGTGGCGCGTACTGTTGTTCGCCGTGCAGAACGTGACATGTGGCGTCTTTCCGAAGAGGAAGAGGTGCATGAAGTGGATATCCGCTACCTGAATCGTCTGTCTGACCTTTGCTTCACTCTTGCCCGTTACGAAGCTGAAGTCAAATAAGAGATAAGTGACCGGAATGGTGGAACCGCCAAGCGACATTTTCTCGTTTGGCGGTTTTTGCATGTGGGTGGACAGGGGATTGGGGATCAGGATGGTTCTTCGCTTTCAGGCTTATCATTGAAACTATCCGGCTGGTAGTATACAATAAGACGAGTTTATTCATGGGGAGAGCGTCGGGGTGAAGCGCTCTCAGCAGAAATGCTGTGCCCCTCGCAAAACCACTTTTCTGGGGGAAGAGAGTACGATGAGACGTGCGATCCCTCATCCACAATTTCTAATCATCAGTCACTAGTTACCATTCGTTTTCAAAGGAGAAATATCATGGAACTTTTAGCACCAGCCGGATCTCCGGCACATCTTATCGCTGCGCTCGATGCAGGAGCAGATGCTGTGTATCTTGGTGGGAAACGCTTCAGCGCGCGAAAATTTGCGGGCAATTTCTCTGATGAGGAGATGAAAGAGGCCGTCCGTATGGCGCATGGAAAAGGCGTCTCGGTGTATGTGACACTGAATACATTGATCGGCGATATGGAGAATAAGGCTCTCGCAGAGTATCTTCAGTTTTTAGGGACGATCCCAATTGACGGACTACTGGTGCAGGATTTCGGTGTCGTTTCCATGGTCAGGAAGATCGCTCCACACATTCCGCTCCATGCCAGCACACAGATGACTGTGTCAAATCTGGACGGCGTTCGTTTTCTGGGGGATCATGGATTCCAGCGTGTGGTGCTTTCGCGCGAGCTATCTCTGGCGGAAATCAAGGAAATCACCGACCAAACGAATGTGGAGATCGAAGTTTTTGTTCATGGCGCGCTCTGTGTGTGTTACTCGGGGCAGTGTCTCATGAGCAGTTTCATCGGCGGGCGCAGTGGAAACCGTGGTTCCTGCGCGCAGCCCTGCCGCATGCCCTATGAGCTGGTGGATGATGCGGGCCGTCCTCTCGCGCAGGAGAAGGGAAAGTACATCCTAAGCCTCAAGGATATGATGGGGCTTCCTCGGATCCCCGACCTCTTGGCCGCCCATGTGTCCTCTCTCAAGGTGGAAGGCCGCATGAAGAGTGCAGAGTACGTCTATAATACCGTATCAGCGTATAGAAAAGCGATCGATGCAGCGAAGCAGCATCTTCTGATCGATACCGAGCCGTTGAAGCTCGATCTGGAAGAGGAATTTAACCGCGGCTATACGACGGCATATCCGGATGATACCGCAGGACCGTCTATGATCACGGAGTACGCGCCAGGAAATCACGGCGTCGAGGCAGGACGTGTGGAAAGCATCGGGCGCGCCGCCTTTGTTTTTAAATCAGAGGCAGATAGGCGTCTTGTGGATGTGACGGGTATTTCCTATGCGACAGAAGAAAAAACAATCGCCTTTATTCCTGTAGAACGGCTGTCTCCTCTGAAAAAGGGGAAATATCGCGCTCTTTTCGAAAAACGCCCTCTCGCGCATGCACATGTCTACTGGAATGTGAAAATACCGAAGAAGTCACTTGCAATGAAGGATCTGGAGGGGAAGATCCCGCTCTATCTCTCCCTGTCGGCGACTCCCGGGGAAGCGCTGTCTTTGACCGCTGCCGATGATAAGGGGCATGCGGTGACGGTTCTGTCCGATGTTCTCATGGAAAAAGCTAAAGCCCGTGTGACGAGTGCGGAAGAGATCATAAAGCAGATGGGCCGACTTGGCAATACATGGTTCACGCTTGCAGACATATCGGTATCCAATGAGGGATGCATGGTGCCGAAAAGTATTCTGAACCATCTGCGGCAGGAGGCGGTAGAGTCCCTTTGGAAAAAGCGCATAGAGGCACATGAGGCTGGCATTCCGCGCTCACTCCCTGCCTCGATGACGCCTGCTTTTTCGAGGGTTCCTTCTGAGGAGGGGACACATGTGACGGTCCGGACGACGCTTCTTTCTCATGTGAAAGAGGCGCTGGAGGCCGGTGTACGTCAGGTGATTTTTGGCGGAGAATCCTTCTCGCATAGGCCGATTCCATGGAAAGACTATGAGGAGGCGGTGCGTCTTTGCCACGAGGCGGGGGCAGAGATCCTCTTCCCCACACCGCGCGTGGTACGAGAAAAATATCAGGCCAGAGCGCAGGCGCAGCTGCGAAAGCTTTTGACGCTCCTTCCCGATGGCGTGGTGCTGGAATATGCCGGAGCCATCGAATGGGTAAAGGGGGAGGAAAGCCTCGCTGTCTGGGCGGGACCGTCCATGAATATTTTCAATAGAGAAGCTGAAAAAGAAATCGAAAGGCTCGGCTTTTCAGGTTGCTTCCTTTCACAGGAGCTGACGATCCCGCAGATCCGTCATATTGCGAAAGGATCGGATATACCGCTCGGGGCCTATGTGTATGGACGGACGGAGATGATGATTTCCGAGTACTGCGCGATCAATGCGGTGATGGGAGATAAGGACAAAAAGCACTGCCCTATGTATTGCATGCGGGGGCGCTTCGCCCTGAAGGATGGGGAAGGACGCCGTTTCCCTATCCATACCGATGAATGGTGCCATATGCATATCGCCAACTGCCATGTCCTTGATATGCGTCCGTACTTTGATGAATTGAAAAAAGCAGGCCTTTCTGCGTTGACACTGGACGTTCGCGGGAATGAAGGAAGCATCCTCTCGCTTTGTAAGGATGCCTGTGATATACTATGCGGCCGGAAAGAGGCCCCCGGAGCAGGCAGGGGAGACGATGTCACCCGTGGTCACTTCTTTAGAGGAGTTTTATAAATGAAACAAGATGTACTGGAAACACTGGAGTTCGACAAGATCCGCGAAAAGCTCGCAGAGCTCGCCCCCTCGCAGCTTTCCAAAGCTATGGCACGGACGCTCATGCCGTCCGTAGAGCCGGAGATCATAGAGAAAAAGCTCACGGAAACAGAAGAAGCATCGATTCTTCTAGAGCGCGAGATCACGACCCCTTTGGGGGAGACGCATGACATCACCGAGACACTGGAAAAAGCTGGGAAAGACATGATCCTGATGGCGAAGGAATTCATTGATCTCGCCGCAACGCTCGAAACGTATAAGAAGATGCATCACTATTTCGAAGGCGAGCGTCATCTGGTCTATCCCGCGCTCGAAGAGCTTGCTTCGCTCATCATCCCGCAGGAACAGCTGATTGCAAGGATCCATCAGGTCTTCGATGAGCATGGCGAGGTCAGTGACCGCGCCTCCCCGCGTCTTTCCCGCATCCGCACGGAAAAAGAAATGATCAAGAATCGTATCCGCAAGACGATCCAGCAGATCATCCAGGATAAGGATCAGTCATCCTATTTTCAGGATGCCATCGTGACGCAGAGAAATGGTCGCTATGTCGTACCGGTCAAGGAAGAATACCGGTATAAATTTGAAGGGATCGTGCATGACAGATCATCCACCGGGCAGACGCTTTTTATGGAGCCGATGGTCTCAGTGCGCCTGAATAACGACCTCGCGGAACTCACGGCTTCGGAAAAGCAGGAAGTACAGGAAATCCTCCGCGCACTTACCGAGCAGGTGAAGAAGACACGGGAAGTCACGAAGAACAACTGTCACCTTGCGACCGAGCTGGAGTTTATTTTTGCGCGTGCGAAATTGGCACTCTCTATGCAGGGAGTAAAAGCCATCCACTCCGCTCATGCGCTCGACCTTCGCCGTGCTCGTCACCCGCTTATTCCTGCGGATAAGGTGGTGCCGATATCTTTGACGCTGGGAATGGATTTCCAGATCCTCATCATTACAGGATCGAATGCGGGCGGCAAAACCATTGCGATCAAAACAGCGGGGCTTCTATCGCTCATGAATCAGTCCGGTCTCTTTATTCCGGCGGCTGAGGGCTCGATGCTTCCGATTTATAAAAATATCTATGCCATTATCGGTGACGAGCAGAGCATCCAGTACAATCTTTCGACCTTTTCTTCCTACATCACACAGCTCACGGCTTTTCTTTCTCATGTGGGGACAGAAGATCTGGTGCTTCTCGATGAACTGGGGTCAGGCACAGACCCTGTTGAAGGAGCCGCGCTTGCACAGTCCGTTACGGAGTATCTGCAGATGCAGGGAGTACCTGCTATCATTACGTCCCATTTCAGTGAAATGAAAAAACTCGCTTACGAGACGCGCGGCATCGAAAATGCATTTGTGGAGTTTGACGAAGAGACACTGACGCCGACTTACCACCTTATCATCGGCGTTGCGGGGAACAGCAATGCCTTCAGCATTTGCAAGCGGCTTGGCATGCCGCCCCTTGTCCTTTCTCGTGCCAGCCAGCTGAAAGAAGGCTCTCCGCTTCACAATATGGAAGAAGTCATGGCACGGCTGAACCGCCAGACGCGTGAAGTCGCGCATGAAAAAGAAGAGGTGGAAGCCCAGCTGAAGAAGGCTGAGGAACTGCGGAACGAACTTAGGACAGAGACGGATGCTTTCTATAAAAAGAAAGACCAGATCTTGGAGAAAACCAGACAAGAAGCGGAGACCATCAAAAGAGATCTTAGAAATCAGTCGGAAGCCATCATCAAAGATCTCAAGAAAAAGGCCTCAGCGATGGCGAAGGATGATCTCCAGCAGCATGTTTCTAAAGTGCGTGGTGCGATCGATGCCATGGCACTCCCCGGAAGAGAAAACCGAAGAAATCCGCTTCCCCAGGAGCAGATCAAAAAAGGCACCTATGTCTATATCGATACGCTGGACAGTGATGGTACCATCACCAAAGTGTCGGGGAATAAGATCACCATCGCCTGCGGTCTGATGCATGTCACCGTGACTCCGGAGCATTGCTTCGAGACGAAGAAACCGGTGAAGAAGGTCAGGAAGCCGGTCAGTCGTCCGTTCGCTGCCCGGGGTGCGGCGAGTGTTCGTACCGTTCATACCACACTCAATGTCATCGGGAAAACAGTCGATGAGGCTGTCCCTGAAGTAGATCGTTTTCTGAATGAATGTTTCATGGCAGGCGTTTCGCCGGTGCAGATTATTCATGGCAAAGGGACCGGCGCACTGCGTCAGGGGATCCAGGAGTATCTTCGTACGCTGAATTTCGTAAAGGAATTCCATGAAGCTGACTATAGAAATGGGGGCGCGGGCGTGACAGAGGTCTTCTTCTGACGGTAGACTGTAAGGCAAAGCGGATATGATTTTCTCTTCATGGAAGCGTCAACAAACATAAAAAAGGAGGAAGCCTACCCTTCATTTCTGATACCCCAAAAACGAGCCTCTCCGGCTCGTTTTTTGCGTTAAATTTTGCACTAGGTAAAGGAACGTGATAAAATAGGTAAAATATTTTTGTCAGCACGGTTCAGCTTGGCAGACCGTGAGTGAAATGAGGAGGAGTATCGTGGGCGAACTCAATTTACTGCAGAAGAAAATTATGAAAGACGGCGTCATCAAAGCGGGGAATGTACTCAAGGTCGACAGCTTTCTGAACCATCAGATCGATGTCCCTTTCATTAGTGAACTGGGGAAGGAGTTCAAGAAACTTTTTGGTGACCGCCAGGTGGATAAGATCCTGACCATCGAAGCGTCCGGTATCGGCATTGCCTGTCTCACTGCAGTATATTTCGGTGTTCCGGTCCTCTTTGCCAAAAAGTCGGCAGGCAGCAATATGGATAAGGATGTCTATGCGACCGAAGTGAAGTCCTTCACACATAATAAAGTGAATCATGTCGTAGCCTCCAAGAAATATCTGAATGCCGGTGAACACATCCTCATTATGGATGATTTTCTGGCAAACGGCTGCGCTGTGCAGGGGCTGATCGACCTTGTCAAACAGGCCGGCGGCATCGTAGAAGGTGTCGGTATCTGTATCGAGAAAGGATTTCAGGGCGGCGGTGATGAGCTCCGTGCTTCCGGCATTGATGTGAAATCGTTGGCTATTATCGAAAAGATGGATGCAGAAACAGGCACGATTACTTTTAGATAATGCGCAAAGATGCAAAGCAGTGAATTTATGTAGGGAGTCCAATAATTATTATAGTTAGGAGTGTATTGTGGAAAAAGATCCGATTTATGAAACCAATGGGAAAATCACAATCAGAAAAGCGGTTCCTTTCGGACTGCAGCATGTACTTGCCATGTTCGTGGCCAATATCGCGCCGATCCTCATCGTAGCCGGTGCTGTCAAAATGGATCCGGCGGAGTCGGCGGCACTCGTGCAGTCTGCGATGATCGTAGCCGGCATCGGCTCTCTTCTCCAGCTTTTCCCGATCTGGCGTTTTGGCAGCGGTCTGCCGATCATCATGGGGATCAGCTTCACCTTCGTTTCCGTGGCCTGCATCATCGGTACCAAGTATGGCTATGGTGCAGTCCTTGGTGCTGCGCTCATTGGCGGTATATTGGAAGGTATCCTTGGCCTTGGCGCCTCCTGGTGGAGGAAATTTATCCCGCCGATCGTGTCTGCGTCCGTCGTGACGGCCATCGGTTTCTCCCTGCTTCCCATCGGGGCAAATTCTTTTGGCGGCGGCTTTGGCAATCCAAATTTTGGCGCCCAGAATTACCTGATCGTCGGCACCATCACGCTTGTCGCCTGCCTTGCGTGGAATCTTAAAGCACACTCTTTCTATAAGCAGCTTTCCGTCCTCTTCGGGCTTGTCGTCGGCTATATCGCCGCGTACTGCTTCGGCATGGTCGATCTGTCTCGTCTGACGGAAGTCCCGCTCATTTCCCTTCCCGGGATCATGCCGATCTCGCTTGAATTCCATGGAGATGCCATTTTCTCCTTCTTCCTGATTTTCCTCGTCTCCGCAACAGAAACGCTGGGGGATACCAGTGCTCTTGCTATGATGGGGTATGGCCGCCAGGCGACGAGCCGTGAAGTTTCTGGCTCCATCGCGGTCGATGGCTTCGTAAGCTCACTGTCTTCCCTTTTCGGCTGCATGCCGATCACATCCTTCAGCCAGAATGTCGGTCTTGTCGCTATGACCAAGGTCGTAAACCGTAAGGCTATCGGATGCGGTGCGGCACTTATGATTTTGGCAGGCATTATCCCCGGCCTTGGCGTCATCCTGGCGTCCCTTCCGGATGCCGTTCTCGGCGGCTGCACGCTCATGATGTTCGGCTCTATCGTTGTTTCCGGTGTCCGTATGCTCGGAGAATGCGGTTACTCGCAGAGAAATATGAGCATCGCTGCCCTCTCTCTCAGCATTGGTCTCGGTTTCACACAGACCCCGCAGATTTTCCATATCTTCCCGGAACTCTTCCGCAGTGTTTTTGCGGAAAACTGTGTGGCTGTGGTCTTTGTTGTCGCTGTTATTCTGAACCTCGTATTCCCTAAAGAAGAAAAGAAAAATCTGATTGTAGAATGATCGAATTTAGAAAAGCCGCCCGGTCTTTGAGGCCAGGCGGCTTTTTGCGGGGGCGAAAGGCCCATTCGTACCTTCTCTGGTTCAACTTTTTTTCAAACGCACCCTTCTGTTTTACAGGTGTATTCTCATTTAAAATCAAACATAAAAAATGTTTAGATATACTATAGCAGGGTTCCTTGAAAATGTACCGATTTCCTTGAGAATATCAGTACAAAATGGTGCAAAAAACTTGACCAAAATCGGCTTGGGCGATATAGTTAAATACAGTGGATAAATATAAAATCGAATAGGTGATAAAATGTTTAATTTACCAGAAAAATATGTCATGATTGACGGCTTCAAGATTCCTGCAGACAAAGGCGAAGAGTACAAGCGTCTTCGCGACAGCATGGCGAAGGAAGCAGATAAGTTTTTCCATACCTTCTGTGAAGAAGTGAAGAAGCAGAAGCTGGTGGACATCCTTGGCGAAGGCATCGTCGGCTATTCTTCGACCGGTGAAATGCTGGCAAGAATTTCCCTCGATCCTTTTGAGCTGTCTGCGCTGAATGTAGCAAAACAGAGAAAAAAGCTGCATGAATATATGCTTGCGACCAATGGTTACGATGATGATGACTACCAGCAGCTCCTGAAGGAATTCAAGGAACGTCAGGCGGAAAGAAAAGTAGCCAAAGAGAAAAAAGCGTAATGCGTTTCAGGGCATCCATGCATTTGACCGGCATGGATATGTTTGATATGAGAAATGGCATTTTGATCTTGCGGAAAGACGCGGATCGACATGTCACTTCGGCCATGATGCGCTCTTACAGAAGCCTCTCAGCTCTTAACCGCTAACATAATAACAATAGGAAGGAACATACTGCTATGATTCATTTGATTCTGGACAGTACCTCCGGCGTTGGTGCAGATTTTCTAGCCCTTCACCCGAATGTACACTGTATTTCCCTGACCATTGAAATGGGAGAGAATTACGTACCGGAAAGCGAGGCAACCATTAAGGCTGTCATCGATTATTCCGAAGCGACGAAGAAATCGGTACCTACGAGCCAGCCGAGTACCGGCGATTTTTTGAAGCTGTTCTCCGATATTCCTGCCGAAGACCCGATCATTGTGCTCTGCATTTGCTCCACCATCAGCGGCACGTACAACGGGGCGCTTTTGGCTGCCCGACAGTCGGGACGCAAGAATATCACGGTCATCAATACGAGAACGACGGCGATCGGCATGATCCATCTGCTGGAGGATGGTCTGGATATGATCGAGAAGGGGCTTTCCTATGAGGAAATCGCGAAAGCGCTCGAAGAAGCCTCGATGCGGACGGGACTCACCGTTGCGCTCGATACCATTGACTATCTGAAGCGCGGAGGACGCATCGGGAAGGCTGCTGGCCTCATTGGAAGCATTCTCAAAATCAAGCCGGTGATTTACCTGAATGAAAACAATGAAGTAGATGCTTTAGGGAAGGTGCGCACGACAAAAAAAGCAAATGCGCTCATGATCGATTATCTGAAAAAGCAGGAGCCGCTCAAGAGACTCGGCATCGTACACATCGAAAATGAAGCCGGAGCGAAGGTGCTCTATGACAAAGCGAAGGAAATGTATCCGGACATGGACATTACACTCACGACGGCGACCCCGGTTCTGACAGCCTATCTGGGTCCTGGGCTTACTGGATTCATTTTTGAAAGAGCCAAATAAATGGGGGAGAGAATGATGTATACCGTTATTGATGGGAATTGTTTCAAAAATATGCTGGTAGGAGCGTATCAGCTTTTCCAGAAGAAATATGAAATTATCAATCAGCTGAATGTTTTCCCCGTGCCGGATGGCGATACAGGGAATAACATGCTGAATACCTTGAAGTCCATGTACAGCATGATTGCGGAAGTCAGCCCGGAAGAGCCGGTTGGCATCATCGCTGAGAAAGCTTCTGCTGGTGCTATCATGGGGGCACGCGGAAATTCTGGTGTCATCCTTTCGCAGATCATTCATGGCATCAGCCGTGGCCTGCATGGCAAGAAGACTGCCTCCTGCGGACAGATGAGCAAGGCTTTCCAGTACGGTATCCTGTATGCATATCGTGCTGTCACCAAGCCGGTGGAGGGCACCATCCTTTCCGTAGCTCGCGGCATTGCGAAAGGGACACATGATGTATACCGCGTGGAAACGGATTTCAGCAAAATTTTGGAAGCATCTATCGATGCGGGAGAAGAAGCACTCGCTAAGACGCCGGAGCAGCTGCAGATTTTAAAAGATGCGAATGTTGTTGATGCTGGTGGTCAGGGACTGATCTTCTTTTTGATGGGTTGTCTGAATGGTCTGACCGGAAAAGTCGAGGATATCGAAGTCGATGTGAAGCCGGTCATCAGCCGTCTGGAAGCAAAAGGAGAGTCTTTCTCCATTGAGTATCCCTACTGCACGGAATTCATCATCAGCCCATGCAAAGTAAGTGCTCGTGAAGTTCGCCAGAAGCTTTCTTCCTGGGGGGAATCTATGATCGTCGCTGCGGGCGATAATCTGGTGAAGGTCCACATCCACGCCCAGCGTCCGGGCCATGTCCTGGACATGGCAGCGGACTGGGGTACGCTCCATGACATCAAGTGTGATAACATGGTCGACCAATTTCATAGAAATAAAGAAAAGCAGCAGAAGATGGAAAAGAAACCGCTTGGTGTCCTGACCGTGGTCTCTGGAGAAGGCTGGACAGAGCTTTTCGAAAAATCAGGCTGTGATGTTGTCTCCGGCGGCCAGTCCATGAATCCATCCGTGCAGGAACTCTCGGCAGGTATGGAAAATGGACAGTATGAGAAATATATCATCCTGCCAAATAACAAAAACATCATTCTTGCTGCGCAGCAGCTGAAGAAAATGCTTGGTGAAAAAGTCCATATCGTACCATCCACGAACCCGATGGAAGGGCTGGCAGCTGCTATGGTTTTTGATGGTAAGGCCACTATCGCGGAAAATCTTGATGCCATGGCCGATCGTCTTTCAGACATCAGGAGCGGTATGATCACGACCGCTGTACGTGACAGCATCGTCGGTGAATCCACCATTCACAAGGACGACTTCATGGGTCTTGTCAAAGGTTGTGAAGTCATCTCTGTACCGGAGCTTTCCGACTGCTTCATGCAGGTACTTGGTGAACTTATTGATGAAGATACCGAGATCGTCACCATTTACTTCGGAAAAGACCTTTCGGAAGAAGACTGTCAGAAAGAGATCGAGAAGGCAGAAAAAGCCTACCCGAATGTCACCTTTGAAATGTACGAAGGCGACCAGCCGCTGTATCCGATGTTTATCGCAGCAGAATAAGGAACATGAAAAGCAGAGCGAGAGCTCTGCTTTTTTTTTATGGGAATGATGAGGTTCTTTACACAAACACCGAATACATCTGACGCTGCGATTGAATCAGCGTTTCTTCAGGTTATCAGGATTTGAAGGGATAACGCACAGCCATCGAAAAGTACGCATCGGCTGCTTATGTCGGCCCTCCAGCATCATAGGACAATAAAATCTCTTGACATTAGTGGGAAATAAGAATATCCTATGAAAAGGTTAGTGAGTGATATTTACAGGGGAATCCGGTGAGACTCCGGAACTGTTCCGCAACTGTATAGGGAGTTTTCTCATGGCAATTCCTTCGCACGGACATGGGAGAGCAGGGAACCAAGTCAGAGCGCCTGAAAGATGTAGTCCGATCGTAAGCCATCGAGAGAGTGGCCGCAGGATCTTGGGATGGAGAAGTCCATCCTGACTTCGTGCGGCTTTTTTAGGTGTTACAGCGATGAATTTCTCATTTTTAAGGAGGAATGAAAATGAAAAAGAAAATGGGTGCCTTTATTTTATGCTTCGCCCTTCTTGGTGCGGGATGCGTCTTTGCAGAGGAGGAGAAGACGAGCCCGGAGGTCGATCCGGCAGCGACACAGATGACAGAGGCATATCCATCTCCGGATGCCATCCTTCCGCCAGTGCCTGTACCGCCGGAGAAGGGGATCCAGGATGTAGCCGCTTTTCAAAAATATGCAGAAGAGGTGGATCTGTATGTGAAAGCCTGCCAGCACTACATTGACGGAGCGACAAATGGTGCGAATGCCATCATAGAAGCCAGAAATAAAGCTGTAAAAAAGGCACAGGAAGCGGTAGATGTGTACAATCGCTTTTTTGATAAATAATAAACTGTTCCAGTCAGATACATAGAAAAGGATATACTCCGATGAAACAACTGATCAGCTACTATCGTATGCCGGGTGACCGGGAGGAGGAGATCTCGCGTCTTATCCATGCGGAAGGTCTGGATGGGGTGGAAAACCTCATATATGGCAGTCAGGCGGGGAGTCCGCCATTTTTGCAAATCACCGTGGGAACGCATCTCAGGTACTGGCCCTATTGGATGGATTTCTATGAAGGGAATAAGGATCGTCTGTTTGAAATTTTTACAAATCAGGATAATATACGCCAAATGTATGGCGCAGAGGATAGAGAAGGCTGGATACAGGTCATCCGTGCGAATATCCGTGCAGCACTGGCTGAGAAGCCCCGCTATTTGGTCTGGCATGTGCAGGAGAGTACGCCTGAAGAGGCCTTTTCCTGGCGCTTCCGCCATACCGATGAAGAAGTTCTGGCAGCGACGGCAGAGCTCTATCAGTCTTTCCGCGATCTGATCCCGGACGGGGTATTCATTCTCTTTGAAAATATCTTCTGGCCGGGGCTTTACCGGCTTGAACCAGAGAAGGTGGAATACTTTTTCACAAGACTGGATGATCCCGCTCATACAGGCCTTATGTTTGACAGCGGACATTTCATGATCACGAATCCGGATCTGAAAAGCGAAAAAGAGGCCGCGCTCTATATCAGGGAATGCATGAAGCGGCTGGGGAAAATGAGAGCGCTCGTGAAAGGTATTCATCTCTCCTGCTCTCTTTCCGGAGCATATATCCGCCAGTTCAGGCGAGAAATGCCGGTTCCGCTGACGAATCAGGTCATGATGCGTCATATATGTTCTTTGGATCATCATGATCCGTTTCGTACGAGAGCCGCCAGAGAGATCGTCGAGGCCATCGAGCCGGACTATGTGACGCATGAACTTTTCGGGAATACGTTCACCGAAGCGGTAGTGAAGGCACGAAAGCAGGCGTTACTGGTGACAGGGGCAAGGGAAACGCAAGTATATCACAGCGTTTGACTTCACAGGCATTTTAAGGAAACACTGATTAAATCGTTGTCAGATTTTACTCTTGAATTTTTATGCATAGCGAGGAATAACCTAACGAGAATAGCGAGCTATTTAAGGAAGGCTATGACGAAGCTATGTATAAAAATTCTTGTAGAATTTGACTCTGCGATTTAATCAGCGTTTCCTTAGGCAAAGCATAAAACCAAACAGTAATTTCCTCGGCATTCTCCTAAATCTGTGAGGCATAGAATTATTTTTCTTTGTCATTTTCCTGTAGTCCCCTTAAACTGGTAAAAATACCTGAAATCGAAAATTTTCAAAATACTATATTGACATTTTTCGAATAACCCGCTATAATACATTCAGAAAGTTAAATATGCTTCGTGAGGGTTCGATACGAATCCTGTACGAGAGAGTATTTCTTATAAGGAGGAATCCCAAATGTCTCTCAACGGTAAAAAAATTAGCGAATTCAAACTGAATGCATTCCAGCAGAACGATTTCATCGAAGTCACCGATAAGGATCTTCTCGGCAAGTGGAGTGTGCTCTTCTTCTATCCGGCGGACTTCACCTTTGTGTGCCCGACCGAACTTGAAGACTTGCAGGGCAAGTATGCTGACTTCCAGAGAATCGGATGTGAAATTTATTCTGTTTCCTGCGATACCCACTTTGTTCACAAAGCATGGCATGAATCGTCTCAGGCAGTCGGCAAGGTCGAGTATCCGATGATCGGCGACCCGACCGGTAAACTGTCTAAGGAGCTTGATATCTACATCGAAGACTCCGGCCTCACAGAAAGAGGTACCTTTGTCATCAATCCGAAGGGCGAAGTCGTACTGTACGAAGTGAGCGCAGGCAACATCGGCCGCAATGCGGATGAGCTGCTTCGCAAGGTCGAAGCCGCTCAGTTCGTATATGAGCATGGCGATGAAGTCTGCCCGGCTAAATGGCAGCCAGGTGCAAAAACACTGAAACCGTCCTTTGATCTGGTTGGAAAATTATAAAAAGGAGCGGCATCATGGAAAAACGATATGATGCCATTATAGTAGGCGGAGGACCGGCAGGGCTCTCCGCCGCTATTTATATGGCACGAGCACGTTTTCATGTCCTTGTCATCGAAAAAGAGAAGATGGGTGGACAGATCACGATCACATCTGAAGTGGTGAATTATCCCGGCGTTTATAAGACGGACGGGGAGGCACTGACCCGAGAAATGGTGCGTCAGGCTGAAGCCTTCGGTGCAGAATTTTTGACGGCAGAAGTAAAGAGCCTGTCGCTTACTGCAGATACAAAGGTGGTACATAGCGATCGAGGAGATTTTGAGGCGATGGGTATCATCTATGCAGCCGGTGCGCATCCCCGTCTTGCCGGATTTTCCGGCGAAAAAGAATTCCGTGGGCATGGTGTCGCTTATTGTGCGACATGTGATGGAGAGTTCTTCACCGGAAAGGACATCTTTGTTGTTGGCGGTGGGTATGCAGCCGTGGAGGAAGCCCTTTTCCTCACTAAGTATGGTCGCAAAGTCCATGTCCTTGTTCGCGGAGATGACTTTTCGATCTCGTCTGCGGCTGTCGATGAGCTGAAAGAGCATCCTGATGTTACGATTTCCTATCATACGGAGGTGGTGCGGATTGAGGGTGACAACGCTGTCCGCTGCCTCGTCCTTAAAGATCGGAAGAGCGGAGAAGAGCGTCTTGTAGAAGCCAAAGATGGTGATTATTTCGGTGTCTTTGTCTTCGTTGGATACGCGCCAGAGAGCGGACTTCTGAAAGGACAGGTCGAGCTGGATCCTGCAGGCTACGTGGTGACAGATCGTGAGCAGCAGACGAATCTGCCCGGCGTATATGCAGCGGGCGATATCTGTGTGAAGCAGCTCCGTCAGGTCGTGACGGCTGTCAGCGATGGTGCGGTCGCTGCTACTTCGCTGGAACGGTATCTGGGGAATCTGTATCGACGTCTCGGCCTTCGTCGTATCTATGCGCGAAAGAAAGTCGTCAAAGAGGAAAAGACGGCTCCCAAAGCTGTGGCAGGAGCTTTTCTTGATGATGCGATGCGTGAAGCTTTATCGCCTGTTCTTGCCCGCTTTGAGAAGCCTCTTCTCCTCAGAGTATCGAGTGACGGCACTCCGCTTGCAGACGAAGCAGAAAGTCTGGTACGGGAACTTGCCGGCCTTTCAGATACACTGTCCTATGAAGTGGTGAGAGAGGGGAATCCGGATGTCACCATTTCTATCTGCAGCGCGGAAGGAAAGGATCTGGGACTCCGTTTTCACGGTGTTCCCGGCGGGCATGAATTTAATTCCTTTATTCTGGCACTCTACAATGCAGCAGGTCCCGGGCAGGATGTGGGAGAAACCCTGCAGCAGCGTATAGAAGGGATTTCTCGCGATATTCACATAGATATTGCGGTCTCTCTCTCTTGTACCATGTGTCCTGATCTCGTTGCCGCTGCCGAACGGATCGCTGCGGATAATGACCATGTCTCTGTCGATGTGTATGACCTCGCACACTATCCGGACATGCAGAAGAAATACAACATTATGAGCGTCCCCTGTTTGATCATGGATGGAAAGACGTATTTTGGGAAAAAGAGCCTTGAGGAGCTCCTGCAGATCATAAGATAAAAGAAGGAAACATTGCTTAAAGGGATGCGTCAAAATGCACAGGCATTTTGACGCATCCTTTTTTACGTTGTCTTTATCGCTGGTTAGAAGATATATTCGGACTTAATTTGAATTTCTTTAAAAGCATAAAAAACAAACAATGTCAAGTATTATCTATTATCAACTAACAACTGTTGATTTAAATCACGGAAATCAACCCTCTTCACAAACGAAAATCTATTTGACGCTACCCACGGCAGGCTCTATAATAGAAAGAACTGTTTTATCAAAAATGTCGACAGTAACGAAAAATTTGGAAGGTGAAACTATGCACGAAAAGTACGTACCTCAGCAGATCGAAAAGAAATGGCAGAAAATCTGGGAGGACACCAAAGCATTTGAAACTCATTCTGACCCGGGCAGAAAGAAATACTATGTACTGGAAATGTTCCCGTACCCGTCTGGCAATCTCCATATGGGGCATGTCAGAAACTACTCCATCGGCGACGTTGTCGCTCGTTTCAAGACGATGCAGGGATTCAATGTCATTCATCCGATGGGCTTTGATGCCTTCGGCATGCCGGCCGAAAATGCGGCTATCAAGCACGGCATTCCACCAGCGGAATGGACCTATTCCAATATCGACAACATGACCCGTCAGCAGAAAGAACTCGGTCTTTCCTATGACTGGGACAGAAAAGTCCTGACCTGCCGTGAAGATTACTACAAGCACACCCAGAAACTCTTTGAGATCTTCTACAAGAGAGGTCTCGCTTATAAGAAGGAAGCAAAGGTCAACTGGTGCGAAAGCTGCCACACCGTCCTTGCAAACGAACAGGTTGAAGAAGGACGTTGCTGGCGCTGCAAGAATGAAGTCGTCAAGAAAGACCTCTCTCAGTGGTTCTTGAAGATCACCGACTATGCAGACCGCCTCCTTGCGGATCTCGACCATATGCCCGGTTGGCCGGAACGCGTCAAGACCATGCAGAGAAACTGGATCGGTCGATCCACCGGTACCCAGTTCTCCTTTAAGGTCGAAGGCATGGATGATCAGATCCCGGTCTATACCACCCGTGTCGACACCGTCTACGGCGTCACCTACATGGTCCTTGCTCCGGAACACCCGCTCGTCGAAAAACTCATCGCGAATAACCCGGAAAAGGCAAAACTTGAAGCATTCATCGAAAAGATGAGAAATGAAAACGACATCGTCCGCACCGCGGAAGATGCACCGAAGCTCGGCATGTTTACCGGCAGCTATGCGATCCATCCGCTGACCGGCGAACGCGTGCCGATCTGGATCGCAAACTACGTCCTCTACGAATACGGCACCGGTGCCGTCATGGCTGTACCAACCCACGACCAGCGCGACTGGGATTTCGCTAAGAAATACAGTCTCCCGATGAAACTCGTCGTCCAGAATAAAGCCGGCTCCCTTTCTCTTGCCGAGATGGATAAAGCCTATGACGCTGACGGCGTCCTTGTGAACTCTGCGGAATTTGATGGTCTGAAATCCGGAGAAGCCCGTGAAGCCATCACCAAGAAATTCGAAGATATGGGTATCGGCGAAGGCAAAGTGAACTACCGTCTGCGTGACTGGCTGATTTCCCGCCAGCGCTACTGGGGCTGCCCGATCCCGATCATTCACTGCCCGCATTGCGGCAATGTCCTTGTCCCGGAAAAAGATCTCCCGGTCAAACTGCCGGAAGACGTCAACTTTGTCGCAGGTGCGACCTCTCCGCTCGAAACCAGTGAAGCCTTCCTTCACTGCAAATGTCCACAGTGCGGTGCGGATGCTACGAGAGAAACCGACACTATGGATACCTTCATCGATTCTTCCTGGTACTTCCTGCGTTACTGCGATCCGCACAATACTGAAGAACCATTCGCAAAGGATAAGGCAAACTACTGGATGCCCGTCGACCAGTACATCGGCGGCATTGAACACGCCATCCTTCACCTGCTGTATTCCCGTTTCTTCATGAAAGTCCTTCAGGATGAGGGCATGGTCGACTATCCGGAACCATTCACGAACCTGCTCTGTCAGGGCATGGTTCTGAAAGATGGCGGCAAGATGAGTAAGTCTGTCGGCAACGTCGTTTCCCCGGAAGAAATTGTCGGGAAATACGGCGCTGATACCGCTCGCCTCTTCATCCTCTTTGCCGCTCCGCCGGAAAAAGACCTCGAATGGTCCGATCAGGGCGTCGAAGGCTCCTACCGTTTCCTGAAACGCGTCTGGAACATTGTCGGCAAGTACGAAGATATTCAGACTGAAGAAAAAGGCAAACTCTCCTCTGAGGAATTCGCTCTCAGAAGAAAACTGCACCAGACCATCAAGAAAGTCACCGAAGATCTGGATGGGAAATTTGCTTTCAATACTGCGATCTCTGCCATCATGGAACTCGTAAACGATATGTACCGCTTCATCGAAGCCCATGATACCATCGAAGCGAGCCTTTCCGGCGAGCTCGTCAGAAACCTCCTCATCCTCCTCGCGCCATTCGTTCCGCATATGACCGAAGAACTATGGCAGGGTGCCGGACAGAAGGAAGAAAGCATTCATCTGGCTGCTTGGCCGGCTTGCGATGAATCTGCCCTCGTCGTCGACGAAGTCGAACTCGCTGTCCAGGTTAACGGCAAGGTTCGTGCGACAATCTCCGTCCCGGTTGCTATGGCGCGCGAAGAAATCGGCGAAAAAGCCCAGGCTCTTCCGGAAATCCAGAAATTCACCGAAGGCAAGACCATCGTGAAAGTCATCGTCGTACCGAAGAGAATCGTCAATATCGTCGTCAAATAATAAGCAAGCGAAAAGAGAAGCCGCGAGGCTTCTCTTTTTTGTTGAAACACGTAGTCCTGCGTAGAAGGGTGATAAAGACGCACCGTCAACCTGAGCGGACGGAAAGGACGTCCGTGAGATGGCCGCTGTCAGAACAAGTGGGGACTGTGACAATGGATCTATGCGAAAAATGGACAGGTGCGCTAGATTCTTCGACTCATGTCCCAAGTGGTTTTTATACTGCTGTTCCCCATTTGCCTGTACCCCTTCGCTCAGAATGATGGACAGGGGAGAATTTGTCTTCCCGTATCGTCATTCTGAATTATTTTGATTTCCTATATACTTATGTTATAATGCGGTTATAGTTTCAAAGGAGGCGGTCATGATGAAAAAGAAATCTATTCTTGCTATCGGGCTCACCGCTGCCCTGCTTTTCGGCCTTACCGGAGAAGCAGAGGCATTCGGCTGGGGAGACATCGCGGGCAAAGCAGCGGATAAAGCCATCGGAAGCGTTTTTGGTTCTTCCGCCAAAAAGAAACCGGTGAAACAGTCCCAGCCAAAGAGCGAGAAACAGAAGAAAAGCGAACGCGAAGCGGAAAAATATGGCGTGAAACGGATAGAAAGTCCCGATGGCACGAATCCCACTGCCTTTGAAGGCACGCTCGATCCATGGCCGCCGGATGAACTCTCCGCACGCCCGGACTGGTTCGACAACCGCACGCAGTCTTGGATAATGACAAATGCACGCCTCGTCGCAGAGTATGAAAGTATGATCCAATGGCGTGCCTACGCGAAACAAAATGGCCTTGGTACCATCGAGCCGGACGAAATCCGCTACACCGAGCTAATGGACGAAATTCATGTCCGCGTGAGAGCGATCGAAAGGTACTGTGATGCGGCAGAATATGGAGATTATCAGTCGATGCAGTCGAGAGCCTCCATGGGAGACTACCAGCGTGCAGTAGCCAGCAACATCGATCCCTTGCGCGACTATGATCTGGAACTTAGCATTCCCGCAAACACACTCCCCGGCTATCATCCTGAGAGAAATTAAGGAAACACGGACTCAATCGTAGAATGTTCAGATTTTTTATTTTATGAAAAGAAAATCGTGTAAAATCTGGAATTTCCACGATGGTATTTCTCGGAGAGGGAAATCTTCCCGGGAGCCCAAAGCTTTCTCCGCACTCCTTCGTGCACAGACCTATAGGAAAGGAGCGCAGAGAGGGCAGACGGCGGATCCGATTTCCATTCTCTCGCTCGAAAGCGTGCTAGCCGCTGGAGAGCGTAAGAAACACAAATCATAGAAAGACGCAGCAGGTCAAAAGATCTCATGCAGGATTCGCCTCGCGGGCAAACTCTAGAGCGAAGTTTAGCCGTACTTGTACGACATGAACCGTGAAATGCGCTGGTGCCAGATTGCAGGGAATGCCTCCATGGATACTTATAAAACTCTGCTGCGCTTTTGTGATGGAAGTGACCCTTTTTCGAAAAGAGGGTCATTTTTTTCTCGTATTGTCGATGACAGGGATACGATGATTCCACACAGAACCTGGATGCCCTTCCTTGTCTTTTTTACATGTGCGACTTTTTCTTGCTTTTTCTCTCATTTATTGCTAAAGTAACAGATATTCCATCAAAACTACCGATAATATCGGACAACTTTTTCGCTCCCGTCAAAAATTCGTCAAAAATCCAAAAGGGTGTACCCGCATGAGCGGGTGCACCCTTTTTAAGATCCGAATATTTTATTGATATCATCCGCCGCCTTTTCTCGCATTTCATCGGTGTAATGGATATATACTCTTTCAACAGTAGAGATGGTATCGCCGAGAAGGCTAGCTACCGTCTTGATATCCATACCGGAAGATAAGAGCCTGGTGGCGTAGGTATGGCGGAAGTCGTGCATGGTGTGATTTGGTAGGATCTTCCTCACGATGGCTGTGAGCATTTCACCGTGCCGGTATCGCGTGAGTCGGCCATGGAAGTACAAGATGCGATGTTCGCGGTATTCATCCAAGGCACGAAGGAGGCAGGGCGGAGCAGGAACTGTGCGGCAGGAGTTCTTCGATTTCATCCTACGGATACCGAGCTCATTCTTCCCGACACGGGAGAGCTGCTTATTGAATGTGATTTGATGGGACTTGAAATCGATATCCCCCATAGTGAGAGCCAGCACTTCCCCGACACGGGCGCCTGTGTATGCGGCAATGTACATGAGAATCCATAGTTCCAGGTTCCGCGCATGCAAGGTATCTAAGAGATGGGAAATTTCCTCATGCGTCATAGTCCGCAGCCGTGCTCCCCCTGCAGTGTCCATGCGTGGCTTATAGATAAGGTCTGCGATAGGGGATACTCCAATGACACGATAACGGACCGCTTCCCGAAAGAGGTGCTTCATATAACGTGCCCAGCTTACCTTTGTACGTTCGCCGTATGGGAGAGTCTGGAGTCGCGTAAAGATATCCGCATATGTGATATCTGTCATGGGCTTATCCAGAAGAGGACCAGCGATATCAGCCAGCCACTCATAGATAAGCAGCGTATTGGGAGCTAACTCTTTCCGCCATGAGATATAGAGCGCAGAAAAATCGCGAAGCGTCATGCCCTCATTCACCGGATCGATGTTTCCCGTCTTCTTGACCGCCGCGAGCAGCTTTTCCTTCTCCTTATCAGAAGCCGCTAGAGAGCGCAGGGCATAGCCTCCCTTGGACTTCTGCTTCCACTTCCCATCCCGATCCCGGTAGGAGAGGATCAGCTGGTAGCTCGCCCCGCCATTCGTCTTCGCTCGCTTGCGGATGATAAATTTGTAATTCAGTTCCATTAGAAAAACCTCCATTCATTGGAAACAGAGGCGGTACATGGTATAATACAGTTGTAATCCGCCTCATTGCATGGGACATTACACGCCAACGGGAGACTGCCATCTCCATCGGCACAGCCGTATCCATACGAATGTATGGGTACGGCTTTTTAACATGGAAGAAGAGAGTTAGAATCTTTTGAAATTTACGAAACGGCTAGTATAACGTCAAGGCTATACAAGGCAACCGGTTTATCAGAATTTGCAATTTGCAAAAAATGCAAATTGCTTTTCTCGTTTAGCTCGTTTTCTTTGAGAATATTTGCAATGTGTCTGGAAATGGTAGAAACGCTACGGCCAAACAATTCCGCCATCTGCGCCTGCGTACACCACACAGTCCAATCCTTAGCAAGCAGGCTGACCTTAGCCTGTCCATCATCGGTGTTATAAATAATGAAATTGTCCATATGATTTTCTCCAACAAAAAACGCCTTCCCACATGGAGAAGGCGCCGCACTGGTCCCCGTAGAGATACCAGCACTCCTACCTCTCCATTATATCATTTTGCCAACATCGGCAAAATGGAGGGAACCGTTGCAGAATTTGCAACAGTTGCCAGCCGATGTGTAGACCATTTTCGTAACCTCGCGAAAATGGTTATTTTTTATTGAGAGTGCCTTTCTTTAATAGCTTTTTCTGCTCTCGCTCAATCTGCTTGATGCTCTTTTCGGGCGTTGACAAATCTTCAGGCATTGTGCCGCCCAGTTCTTTGATGGTCTGTCTGACCTTTGCACCGACAGCGTAATGAGTTTTATTAGCATTCTCTTTCCCATGCACATGATCACGTCGCAGTTTTTCGTCTGTCTGAGTGGCGCGGAAGAGATTCGCAGCCAGTTCCGTGCTGCCCATATGGTCAAGGATAGCCTGTCCTTTCTTCAGCCCTTTGCGTTTAGCGATATCCTGTGCCTTGAGACCGCCATATAATCCCATATAGCCGAAGTTTTGAAATATAGCATAGTCGCGAGAAGTCTCTACCCCTGCCTCATGGGCGGCATCGGCGAGAGACTTATTATGATGTTTCAATTCTCCACGAATAGCCAGTCGCTTCTGCTCTTCTGATAGCCTTTCGAAATTCTCTGAAAGTTCCTGCTGGCGAGTTTTCACAGCGAAATAAGTCTGTGCCAATGCAACAGCCTCTTTTCTTGGATCGCCATTCATAGCAATAAGATAGCAGGCATAACGGGAAAGATGATAATCATCTAATCGTCGTTTAGCAGAACTGCCAATGTTAACCATATCGTGCACGTGCACGAAATGGTCACGAACATCGTTTTTACTAGCAATACATGCATCTATTGCCTTATCTATTACTTTAGAGAAAAATCTGTATTCGCCATACTGAAGAACTTTTAATAATTCTCTCGCTGTCCAATATTCCATACCATATTCATTGATATGTTTAATAGATTCAAAGAGAGATTCATTTATTGTGTTGATATCTTTAACCATAATAATCTCCTTCCTAACTTGCGATGTGAAGAAAATTCACATTGCTTTTCTCGTGCATTCAACTATAGCAAAAGTGCTGTTTTTGCTATAGCAATGCAATCAACTATAGCAAAACCCTCCAGAATGCAAAACACGGCACTAAAAACGCAAAACGTGAAATTCTACTGTTTGATCAGCGAATACTTCGCGACTGCTATAACTATATTGAAATATCTTCTAATTTAGTTATATATTTATGTTTCAAACCAGTAATATCACGGACAAAGCTTTCCACGGAAGGAGAAATATTCTCTGACAAGAAGGCCAAGGAACTATCAATCCCCTCGTAATTCACTTGGTACACATGATTTTGGCCGAAGAAGACAGCGATACAAATTAGTGCAGCTAGAATATCATCCTGGCCATAAGTGTAAATAGCACCGGGGCCTGATATTGGGAGATTAAGCTGTTTGTGAATATCCAGTTGGGGAATTGTAGCAACACGCGTAGAACGCTGGTCAATCTTGTGCGTGTATAATCGGTTATTGTGAGCACATTTATTTCGGATATCTGTTAAATAATAGAGTATAGAGCTAAGTGTTTTTGGAGCCAGTTTTGGATTTACTGTATGAGCGATGTCCTTCTTCATGTCGTCGGGCAGCAAATCATAGAAGTTAGCCATCGTACCGAACGAAATCACCGTGTTCAAAACCCATAAGGGAACCTGATTATATTTTTTTATGAAATGGCAGATAGCAGGATGCGGTTTTCTTGTCGAAAATGTCTTGATACATTTGTTCAACTTGTAGAGAAGAGAATTTACATGTTGCCTTTCTTTGGGGCTCCGTGTAAAAGAATTGGGACGCAAATAATTCCAGTGATTGGTACCAAAACGAGAGGAGAAATGAAGGGAAATCAGTGATTTCATTTGAGTTTCTATAATAGTGACACAGTTCAAAACATTACGCCTCAAATTGGCATCAAAGAGGTACAGTGTGACAATTTGCTCAAGAGTAGTTCCTTCTGTATAAAAATCAGAATGACGCAAATTCGATCGTTTTTTATCAATGAATGCGTCTTTATATCCATTGATTAAATTGTAATATCCATATTGAAGCAATATACCGGCAGAGTTTTCATCAAGCCTTACATTTCTGTTTTTTAAAATAGAAAGTTGCTCCTGAATCGTTGTTGCAGGGATATTCATAAATACCTCCAAAAAGAAAAAGGATCTTAATGCATGAACATTAAGATCCTTTTTCGGTCCGCTTTGTGCAATACGCCACGGCTCATATCTGTGTATATACTACACGAAAATGATCTTAATGTCAATTTTGAATATAAACTTACTGCTTGATCCGCGAATACTTCGCCACCGCAACTCACACCTAGACCATTTCCGTGACCTCACGAAAATGGTGGGGATTTATCATCACCTGTTAGAATCTTCTGAATTTTACGAAGATGAT
This sequence comes from Dialister sp. i34-0019-2H8, assembly GCF_042846925.1. Taxonomy (NCBI): domain Bacteria; kingdom Bacillati; phylum Bacillota; class Negativicutes; order Veillonellales; family Veillonellaceae; genus Dialister; species Dialister sp. i34-0019-2H8. The sequence continues at coordinate 1,324,754 of NZ_BAABYQ010000001.1, read as the reverse complement.
ATTTCCGCATCTTTTTCAACCCGGGGCGTTTCAGCGGAGAGACGGAAGTCGAGGTAGTGATCCACCTCTTCCTTTCCGGCGGGGGAGAGCTTGCGGTACTTCTTGATGTGCTGCTGCTCCGCGGGAGTAACTTCTAAAATGATTGAGTCAGTCGGAATTCTTTCAAGGAGAGAAAGGCTATCTGCAGAAATACCAAGTCCTTGGCAGATTTTGAAAACATTATCGCAAGCAGCCCCACCGACGTTTTTTAGAATAGAAAGAAGCGTACTGTACGGCATGCCAATCGTTTTTGCAAAATCTTTCAATGAACCGTTGTCAGAAATAAGAGACCTTAAATAGTATTCACGAGTCATGTAAAATCACCTCTTGCCATAGAATATCACAGTCAAAACGAAATAACAATATTCAAGACGAAAAAACGATTGACAAAAACGATAGATCAGTTTATCATAAAAGCAAGAAAACGATATATCGTTTCTAAAGGGGTGATGAAAATGTACGAAAACTTGAATATTGAGATGGTAAGGAATAAATGTAATATCCTGCAGCTGTCGAAGAAAACAGGAATTAAATACCAGACACTGGTGGGGAAAGTTAGAGGAGAGTCCCAGTTTAAATTCGATGAATGCTTAGCGATTAAGCACGCATTACATAGCGAAATGCCGCTAGAAGTTCTTTTTATGCACAAATAAAACGATATATCGTTTTATTGATATTTCCGGCGGCCATGAAAACCCGCTGGGGGGGGAAGGAGGAAGCCATGCCACACAGTGAAAACCTGTTTTCCCAAAAGGAAGTGGCAAAGAGATGGGGATGTGACACATCAACCATCGCCCGCCGAGAGAAAGACGGCGTGATCAAGAGAGCGATCGCCATCCCGGGAGTATGGTACACCCGGGATTCTATCGAAAGGGCAGAAGGTCTGGAAGGGGACGAGAGCCCCATGAGCCCTTTTGAAAGAAGGCGTCTCGAAAAAAGAATCAGAGAGCTGGAGAAGAAAGTATCCGGCTATGAAGATCAGTTCTATTTCCTTTCGGACGCCATGGAAAGAGTGAAGAAGATGATGAATAGAGGTGAGAAGAGTGGATGAAGTCAGAAAAGAAAGTCGTCTGATCGTAGACGCGAGCCTTTTTCAGGATGCAGCCTTTGTGATCGGAGAGCTGCTGCAGTTGATTTCTGAAAATGAAAAGTCCCGGATCGCACTGGAATACGATCCGGGAACAAAGAAGATGGTGGTCACAAAAGATACGACCCGCAACGAGAAAGATGACCCCGGCAGGTATGTAGTCATTGAACGCGATGAATACGAGATGCTGATTGATTTGTGGAAGAAGCAGGTCAGAGACCGGCATCCAAGTCATCGATCGTCTTTGTGATCTTTTTCACCGCAGACCTCGCCGCCATCACGTCATAAGAGGAGTAGTCATCGCCAGATAATTCTTCTTCGCTCAAGACGTGCTGAAGGTAATAGTTCAGAGCTTTTACACAAATGACGGCTTCAATGAGGCTCATGCGCGGAAAGTTATATTCTTTTGATTTCATACATATCACCTCCTTTCCGCTTATCAGTATAGCAGGAAGGAGGAGTGTGGAGGAAAGATGACAGACGAAGAATTGCAAGAAGAACAGAGAAGGGATTTTGAAGCGAGAAGAGATCTCGCCTTTAAGCAGCTTGTGTGCGCCCTCAATGAGGGTGATGCATAGATCTTCGATATCGAAGTAGAGAAGAACAAGGAAGGCGAGGACGTCGCATGGATCCACTTCAGAGACGGAGGGTTAGCACGTGTGAACATTCATGGTGACACTATTATCACCGCGATCCGTAAGGTCTTAAGCCGTAAGAGACTTATGAGAATGTGAGGCTATCATGAACGAGTACGAAAGACAGCGAAAGCTGAATGACATGCTTTTTGTCGTCTGCTTGCTTAACTTGGCGGCAGCCGCCGTGAATGTATTTATTATCATTTGCAAATAGCAACATACAGAGTAACCAGAAGATTGAAAAAGGAAATCAGGATCGTAATTCTCGTGTTTCTTTCATTGCTGAACAAAGCGCGGATTTTATTCTGATCCTTCTCGTAAGAAGCAACAGCCCGTTTCCCCTTTTCGGTAATCTGCCAAAACAGGCATGTATCGAGGCCAGGAATCACAGGATCAATGCCTTCAATCAAACCGGAGCGTTCTAAATAACCCCGCATGTCTTTAGACATAACGGAAGGCAGGTTGTCTCTGGAGATAATACCTTCACTCTTCTGGAATTCGGCAAGAACATCAATTACATCTTTAGATTCAATCATAGTAACACCTCCTGATAACAGTATAGCAAGAAAAGGAGAAGTCATGGATAAGGAAGAATTAAAAAGGCAGATGAACGAGACGGCAGAGGAGTTCGAAAAGTCCTTCGAAGCCTGGAGGAAGAAGAGGAATACAGCCATCAAGGAAGTGCTGACTGTTTTGGCTGACAGCGACCTCACCTATGAGGAAGCCGTCAATGTGTTGGTTGGATGCCGGACATACCTGCGGCATAACCTGAAGATCGAGAACATTGATCTCAATGTAGAGGAGAGAGAACCATTTTGACAGACGAAGAAGCAAAGACATTGGGAGAGCTTGCCCTGAAAGCGGACATGCTCCGCCGCCAGTGCCGAGACATTGAGGAGAAGATGAAAGAGCAGAGAGCAGCCGCGAAGAGAATGGCGGGGTACATGCTGGCAGAGCTCGCCATCATCATGATCCTGGCATTCGCGGCAGGGATCGCCGTATGGAAAGGCTGATAGGAGGGAACCATGACCAACGCAGAAGCAGTCGGGACAGTCCATCGAATGATGGAGGCCCGTGAGCAAGAAGAAGCGAGAACCGCGGCTCTCGCCTCTCAAGTAGACGCGAAGAAATACGATCCTAGCGCCGCACGCCGCGCCTTCTGGAAGGAAGTGGCGATCTATCCGCTGACGCTGTTGTGCGCCGCGGCATACACCCTCCTTATGGCGGTGGCACAATGACAACGCTGAACGATATCTTGGCACTCATTCCCATGGAAGACCAGTGGATCTACGTCTTCGATACAGAGGGAAACGAATACTATGAAGGATTCAAAGGGAATCTGGAGCTCAGCGAAGAAGGCGAAGAGCTGATCGTCGGCGGGCTTTATGGGAATGATACTGATACGAAAGATCCAAACTACGGCATCGTGCCGACCATCGAGATCGAGGTGAAAGCCAATGAGAGGCTGCTGGGTTAAGCTCTGGATGATTGGAGAGCAGCTGTGTCATGTGTCCATTGACCAGTCGGACCAAGACCCCAAGTGGACCATCATGGCAGCTGCCGCACTCATCAAGGAATATTGTAAAGAAACCGGGCTGTCCCCTGCTATGGCAGCGGAGCATATCGCCCGAATGTTGGAGAAGAAACATGATTGACGAAGGCATCATTATTGAATTCATGAAGCACATCAAAAGGCAGCTTTGTGAAGAACAGGCCAGAGCGGACAATGCAGATCATGAAGGAAGGACCAAAGATTACTTCTGGCATGCAGGCTACATCAGTGCTCTGAAAGAAACCCTGAAAGAAATTGAAAGGACTACCGGCATCACCGGTGTTTATGGGAAGGAGGAAGGCACATGCAGGACACATACACAAAAGGAGAGCTTGTAGAAATATTCGAGGCGATGAAAAGACGGGAGATGGATCTTGCGAACGATTACATGAAGGAGGGACGAGATGCGGGTGCCGAGTGGCATAGAGCCCGTGTCTCTTTACTGAAGGAGCTGATTGCTCTGACAGAGGCGGGGGCACTCTGATGATCTACTACTGTGCCCGCTGCGGGAAACCCATCCCGCGAGGAAAAGAAATGATGGAAAAGATGGGCGGCCGCCTGGTGCCGACCCACATGGACTGCCGCGAAAGATACAGCAAGAAGACATTAGACCAGATGATTCACGAAGCCCTGGACAAAGGACCGGGGAACGAACTTCGTAGAAAGATGAAGGGTAGAAATGACTGAGAAAGAAATCAAAGGATACATCGACAGAAAGATCAGAGAGATCAAAGAGGAAGCCGGAGGCAGAAGATGATCCGTCTGTCGAAAAATAATAGGTACAAGCTCTTTGAGATCGTCCGTCTCCGGGATAGAGCCCTCTGGGATGTCTATGAAAGAATGCTGGGCGTCCCGTGTCCGATGGGGAGAACCCACGTCCACCATGTTATTCCCGTAGCTTCCGGCGGGGAAGACATCGCAGAGAACCTCATCACATTAGACCCGAAGACCCATTTTTACATATTCCACAACGGATTCGGGAGTGTGGATAAAGAATGGCAGACAATCGCCCAGAAGTATCTAGCGAGCAAGGAGGTCAGGGCGTGGCACGAAGAAAGAGAAGCAAGTTTGACAGCCCTATACCAGACTGCAGAAGCTACCCGTATCAAGAAGATCCGGAAGAACTGCTTGCCAGAGAAAAGACCAGGCTTCAAATACTAAGAGAAGACAATACCATCTGCCCTGTATGTCATAGGAGTATGAAGCACACCCGTCATTGCCCCAAAGAAAAAGCAGCCGTCTGTGAAGAACATTGTGAAACGTGTGAATACCATGTGCCAATGACAGCGGCCAGCAACGGGAAATGTTTGTACACGAAAAAGCCGCCTGCGGGAACAGGCGGCGAAGGGTGAAAGATAAATTCACATTTTTCTATATGAGAGTATATCACGCCCTTCATAAAAAGTCAAGAAAAGCAAGGCACAAAGGGGATTTTCCGTCCCCTTTGCCCCCTTGTTAAGGCTATTATTTGGAGGACCGATGCCGTATCGAAAACGTATTTTCACCTACCCGGGAGGAAGGGTAGAAGAGAAGTATTACACCTGCCGTCTGGGAGGGAAGAAGACCCGGATCAAGAATTTCAACAAGACCCCGGAAGCCGTGGCCAAAGTGAATGCAAGAAGAGCAGTGAGGCACCTGAAGGAATTGATCCTCACCAATTTCAAGCAGGGAGACCAGTACATCACCTTGACCTATGCCAAAGAACCCAAAGACTATGAGGAGGCCATCCGCTATCTCACGAACTACATCAAGAGACTCCGGAGACGCTACCAGAAAGCCGGACAGGAGCTGCGCTACATCTACACCACGGAATACAGGGGAAAAAGAATTCATCACCACATCCTTGTGAACAAAGTCCTGGAACAGCAGGAACTTCGAAATGCATGGGGACACTCCAAACTAAGCGCCTATGACATCATCGAATACCAAGGAGAAGAAAGAGACGCCAAGAAACTTTCCGCCTACTTCACGAAAGAGTCCAATATCACGGTAAGGGAAGGAAAGCAGAAAGTGAGATACGTCGCCTCCAGAAACCTTAAGAAGCCAGAAGTCCGTTATCAGACGATCCAGTCAAAAAAGTGGAGAGAAAGACCAACCGCTAAAAAAGGCTTCACCCTGATAGACGTCACGAACACCTACACCGAGTGGGGATATCCCATGCAGATCGCAAGGTATGTAGAAATTCCCAAGGAGAAAAAGCGAGGGAGAAAAAATGAGTAAGATCTGTCCCGGGTGCGGTGCCATCTTCCGAGCGAAAGGAGGAGAAAAATATTGCAAAACATGCATGAAAAAGGGAGTCACATGGGGGATCGAATGAGAAAGCACGATGCACGCATGATCATTCAAAGAATCGTAGCCGGAGCATTTCGAGGCACCAGGAAAGCCTTCAAAGCCAAGGAACTTGAGACAAAAAGGAAAGACCATCCGGAGCACCATCTCTACTGGTGCAGGAGAGAACCCATCAACCAAAGACGGAAAATCGAGATCGAATTTTGGACCGGGTGGTATCTCTGCCTGCATAGCGGATACTTCTGGGAACAAGTATTCAAAGAAGCCGAAGAAAGAGAGAAAGCAGAATGACAGAAGAAGAGAATCTGAGAGAGCTAGACAAGCGCCTAAGAAACCAAATTCAAAACCTGCTCGAGAGTAAAGAGGGCAGAAACCTGTGGGAAGGATCCATTTAGTTCCGAAGCGTTCAAGCAAGCATGAATAGTATCTCTATCGGGTACGTCGATGCCACGGGTGAGAAAACGCTCACATGCGATGAGCAGCCCAGAGAAGAGTTCAGGATAGCCATGCAGGCAATGAGCTTTTATTATTCCGACATGGCAGAAAACTACGGAGTGCGGATGCCGCTGCAGGCATTTTTCGCGGTGGACAAAGTAGTACCGAAGCGGGATAAGAAATCCGGGGCGCTGAAAGGGGTTCGGCTGAGCGGGAGGTTCCACATCAAGGATAGCGCTGCCACGCAGCGGTTCAGCACGATCGAAGACATCACTCCGACCGATAACGTGCTCCGCATCATGAGGAAAATCTATGATGAAGCAGCGCTTTACATCAGCGGCGAGCGGAGAGAAGAAAACCTTTTTAAAACGAGCCGGGATGGTGAGCAGGAGTCAAGCGATGAGCGGGCAAATGAAGAATGATAGATTTTTCGATTTTCCGCGAATTGAATTAAATTGAATTGGATTGAAAGGAGAAAAAATTGAACAGCGTAGAAATATCCGGGAACCTCGCAAGAGACCCAGTCGTCAGATCCACCAAGACAGGGAGAGCTGTGGCATCATTTACCGTCGCCTCCAGTCGCCTCTATGTTTCGCAGAATGGCGAGCAAAAGGAACAGACCGCATGGATCAATGTCGTTGCCTGGGGAGCCATCGCGGAAAGAGTGGCCAACTTCTGTAAGAAGGGAACCTTCGTCTACGTCCATGGCAGCCTGAATACCAGATCCTACGATGACGACAGCGGCCAGAGGCACTGGATCATGGAAGTCGTAGCAGACATCGTAGCCGATCCGAAATGGGGAGAGGGCGCAGCGTCATCCGGAGGAAGCTATTCCGGCGGATATAGCAAGGGATCCGGCGGCGCTTCCAATGGCTATGGAAACAATTCCGGCGGGTTTAACCAGTTTGGTCCTTCCAAACCGGAGCAGCGAGAAGAGAGCATGTTCCCTGCGAAAGGGCCGCAGGAAGACATACCATTTTAGGTAAAGGAGAATGATTGAAGAAAATCCATAAGTGGTAAGTATTAGAGGGGGATCAAAGTGAATAGGCAGGAAAGAAGAAGGCTAGGCGTCAAAAAGAAGGATCCCATGGTTTCCATCAAACAATCAGACGTTAATGCAATGAAACAAGAAGCCACCAAGAAAGGCTGCGAGCTGGCCTTTAACTTGATGCTTGCTATTCCGGCTATGGTCATCCATGACAAGTTCGGAAGCCTGATGAAAAAAGATGGCAGAGTGGAAAAGTTCGTAGACCTCTGCATGGAGCAGTACAAGTGCTATGAAGAGGGATACGTCGGCTTAGAGGAGCTTGCCAAGCTGCTTAAGGACGAAGCAGGAGTCAAAATCAAAGGATGGGAGGCAGAAGAAATCAAGAGATGACCATCGAAGAGAGAGCGGAAGCCCTGGCAAGGAAAGATTTCAATCAACTGAATATTCCGGAAACAGTGAAAAAGAGATCACTACGCAAAAGATGCCAGGGCAAGACGCTAGTCTTCGAAGCAGGAGAACGTGGGATCCTTGTGAGATACTTCATGCGCTGCCGTGGAAAGCACATATCCATGAAGCGCATTGTGACAAACTTCCACGATGAAGAATTTGACAATTCTTCCAAATCATCGTAAGATAGTCATGAAATCTCCAGCAGATTTTCGGCATCCGTAAGGAGCCGGTACCTTTTACCCGCATATATCTCGCGGGCAACGATAAAAGATACCGGCTCCTTTTTGCGTTTTTAGGGGGGGAGAGCATGGCCAAAGGGAAATGGGAGAAGTGGACAGAGCCGGATCAGCTCTTGATTTTAGGCGCGTGGGCACGTGATGGGCTGACCGACGAAGACATAGCGCACAACATTGGCATTTCCCGCTCCACCCTGAAAGAGTGGAAGAAAAAGATTCCGGCCATATCGGCCACCCTAAATACTAATAAGGCAATAGCCGATATCCGGGTAGAGAATGCCCTCTTCAAAAAAGCGATCGGCTGCACCGTCAAGGAGAAAGTCATCTCCAAAATCAAAAACCCGGACGGCACAGTCACAGAAACAGAGAGAATAGTGGAAAGAGAGCTGCCTCCGGATACAACGGCCGGGATCTTCTGGCTGAAGAACCGGAAACCGAAAGACTGGAGAGACAAGCAGGAAGTCGAGCTTTCCGGAAACGTAGGCATGACAGACGCGCTGAAGAAAGCGAGGGAACGAGTGAATGAACACCGAAATAGTAAGTGACCTTGCCGGACTGGCGAAAGACCCCCTCAGTTTCGTCTACTGGGCTTTCCCATGGGGTGAAGGACTCCTTACCCATCAGGACGGCCCCGAAGCCTGGCAGAAGGAAATACTGGGCCATATAGGCGAAAACGTATCCCCGGACAAAGTCATTCAGGAAGCCGTCGCCTCAGGCCACGGTATCGGGAAATCTGCTTTGGTATCATGGCTGATCCTATGGGCGATCTCCACCCATGAGAATACCCGCGGCGTCGTCACCGCCAACACCGAGACACAGCTCCTCACGAAGACATGGCCGGAACTCATGAAGTGGCATGCCATGTTCCTCGCAAGAGATTTATTCAAAGTCACCGCCACTTCCATATTCGCAGCCGAAGACGGCAAAGAAAAGAACTGGCGTATCGACGCCATCCCGTGGTCCGTAGCCAACCCGGAAGCCTTCGCGGGCTTGCACAACCAAGGAAATAGGACCATTCTCATCTTCGACGAAGCCTCTGCTATAGACGATAAAATCTGGGAAGTCGCGGAAGGCGCACTAAACGACGCTAATACAGAAAGACTTTGGTGCGCCTTCGGAAACCCGACGAGAAACACCGGAAGATTCTACGACTGCTTCCACAAATTCCGTCCCTACTGGCATACCATGCAGGTAGATTCCAGATCCGTCAGATTTTCAGACAAAGCAAAGATCTCCCAATGGGAAGAAGCCTATGGAGCGGACAGCGACTTCTTCAAAGTCCGAGTCACCGGCGAATTCCCGGACGCCTCCGATTTACAGTTCATCCCATTAGGCCTCGTCAAGAAAGCAGCGCAAAGGAACCTGCATGAGGGGCAATACAAATTCGCCCCCTGTGTCATAGGCGTAGACCCCGCATGGTCCGGCGGCGACGCCACCTCCATCTACCTACGTCAGGGGCTCTACACCAAGAAACTGGCGAGGATCCTCAAGAACACCAACGACATGACCATAGCCAACATGATCGCCCGTTTCGAAGATCAGTATCACGCAGCAGCCGTCAATATCGATTTAGGATACGGGACCGGCATCTACTCCGCTGGCACCACCATGGGGAGAGCTTGGAACCTTATCTCCTTTGCGGGTTCCTCCCCCGATCCGTCATGCGTCAACATGCGTGCCTACATGTGGTTTGCTATGAAGAAATGGTTCCAGACCGGCGGCGTCATCGAAGCCGACCAGACTTTAATAGACGACCTCACCCATGTGGAAATCAAACCAACAATGGACGGCCGCATTCAGCTCAGGTCCAAAGACGAAATGAAAAAAGAAGGCATCCCGTCGCCAAATGACGCCGACGCCTTAGCACTGACCTTTGCCGTCCCTGTCGTCAACCGGAAAAGGAACGGAAAAGCCAACACCAACTACCAGTTATTCTGAAAGGAGACACCATGTGCGGAAACCCATTTAAATCCCCAAAAGTTCCGGCGGCGCAGAAAGTCGATCCGACCGTCACCGACGTAACCAATTCTCAGGTATCAGACAACGACGGGGACACCGAAGCCAGCAAGAGAAAGAAAAGGCAGGGATTCGCAGCCACACGTCTAGCGACGCTGCTGAGTAATGCAGGAAGCAAGGACACCTTAGGATGAATACCATCTTAGCCAGCGCCATGCCACCGGAAACCCTTCCGGCGGATGGACAGAACATCAGAGCACCGGACAAGCACGCCGCCCTGTCACGAATCAAGCTCCTGAAGAACAAAAGAAACCCCTATATCGAACGATGGAAAGCCATCAGAGACTACGAGCTCCCCTTCTTAGGAGAATTCGACGATACCAACGACGAAACAGATAAAGGCAGAAGACGCGACCTTGCTATCAGCAACGGCGTTGCATGGCTCGCCAATCAGGCCTTCGCAGCCGGTATCATGTCAGGGCTTACACCGCCTTCCCGGCAGTGGTTCAAGTTCGGTTTCTCCTCGGATCAGGAAAACATAGAAGCTGAGAGACTTCTTGATGAACGGCAGGCCATCGTAGAAGCCGTGCTGCACAGATCCAACTTCTACAACACCATCCACGCCTGCTACACAGAGCTTCCCTTCGGGCAGGCGCCTATCGCTGTATTCCCATCACCAGAGAGCGGCGTCCGCTTCCAGGCATTCACCATTGGTTCCTACTACATCGATACATCAGCAGGGAACCGCATCAATACATTTGCCCGGAAAATCAAAATGAACGCCGACCAGATCGTGCAGCAGTTTGGGAAAGACCATTTGCCAAGGAACGTACAAGACGCTTTCAGCACCCCATCAAGGCGCTATGATATGGCCTTCGACGTGTGGTGGCTCGTCATGCCTAATGACAGCAAAAGGAATGGCCCATCGAATAAGGACATGCCATTTGTCTCTCTCTACTGGGTAGACGGGCAGGACCCCAATGAAAACGGCGGCTTCCTCTATACCGGCGGCTTTGAAGAATGCCCCGTATTGGTGGCCAGATACCAGGTCACAGGAAACGACTCCTACGGGAAAGGGCCCGGATGGTACGCCGAAGGCGATGCCAAGTCCCTGCAGATCATGAAGAAAGACTTCTTGACTGCGATTGAACTTACCGTCAAGCCGCCTTTGACCATGGATGCCAGCACCTATCAGAGCGGCGTCAACTGCTATCCGGGCGGCGTCACCGTCACCAATACCCAGATGGGAGGGCAGGGCGTCGTTCCCCTGTTCCAGGCGCCAACCAACCTGCAATGGATGGCACAGGAAATCCAGAGACTTGAAGACACCATCAAGAGGACCTATAGCGCCGACCTCTTCCTCATGCTCGAATCCATCGATACCCCGCAGATGACAGCGAGAGAAGTCATGGAACGCCAGCAGGAAAAGCTGCAGCAGTTAGGTCCTGTCGTCGAAAGGCTCCAGGATGAATTCTTAACACCCATCATCGAACGGGTTTACAACATCCTTGAGAGAAACAACATCTTCCCACCCATTCCGGATGAGCTCGCAGCCGAACTCTCCGAAGCCGACGTGAAGATTGAATACATTTCTCCGCTTGCCCAGGCACAGAAGATGAGTGGCCTTGTGAACATTGAACAGGCCCTCGCCTTCGTAGGACAAATGGCGCAGCTCTATCCAGAGTCCCTGAAGATGGTAGATCCCTTAGGCACCGTCAAGAAATACTTCGAACTCTTAGGCGCTCCGGCGGCCATGCAGAGAAGCACAGAAGAAGCCCAGCAGCTGATCCAGCAGGAACAGCAGGCCATGATGCAGCAGGAAGAAGAGCAGAAACAGCTCGCACAGGCGCAGGCACTGGCCCCTGTCGCACAGGCAGCCAAGAACCTATCTGACGCCGCGCAGAACGGGAACCCCGCTCTGCAGAACTTATTGGGCGTCAACGGGCCAGGAGGACCATCCGTATTATGAAACACGCCATCATAGATCCAAATTCCAGAGACGCCCGCTGGCAGAAATACTTTCAGCAGTGCCAGAAAGACAAAGATAAAGACGCCATCCAGAAAGTCGTCAAGACCGAAGAAGGAAGGTGGATCCTTTCCAGGATCCTAAACATGAGCGGACTCAACACCAGCTCCTACACAGGGAATGCCGAGACCTATTTCCGCGAAGGAAGAAGAGAAGTCGGCATCGAAATCACCAACCTGATCCTTGACACCCTAGGCCTTGAAGAAGGACATAAGTCGCTGCAGGCGATTGACAAAGATTTCATAGACTTCAAGATCCGGCAGAACCGGATATTCAACAAGGAGGACTGAATATGGATACCCAGAACAATAACATGAACACTGGAACCGATCAGCAGACACCACAGAACACACCGACAGACAATCAGCAGAACCCACAGGGCGCAGAAGCCCAGGGAAACCAGAACCAGCAGACACCGCAGGACAACAATCCATCCGGCGGCACCCTGTTATCAGGAGCAGGGAAAGCCACAGGTGCTCCGGACACCTATGACTTTACTGCATCCCTTCCGGATGGGATGGAACTCGACCAGGACACCGCCGACTCCTTCGGCGAACTCGCACGAGGCATGAACCTCACCAATGACCAGGCAAACGAACTGGCCAAATTTGGCTATGACTGGGCGGGCAAAGTCGGGGAAGCCTACCAGAAGGCGCAGCAGGAAGAGGCAGACGCTAACGCCGCTGCAGCCATGAAAGAACTGGGCAAAGACTTTGAACCCACAGTCGCAAGAGCCGGGGTCCTCATGAACTACCTTGAAAGGCAGATCCCCGGCATCCGAGACTCCTTCGCAGGATCCGCTGTATTCTCATCCCTTCCCATGCTGAAAGCCTTCGCCCTCCTTGGCGATCTGATTTCCGAAGACGGCGGAATCAAGACCAATACAGCAGCCGCCACCAAAGAAGACAATCCATACCCCAATACCGATTGGGAATCGTTAAAAAGATAAGGAGATAAACCATGGCAACCATTGGAAACCTTGCACTCAATTTCAATGACCTCCGAAAGCGTCAGGCACCAGACGGCACCATTGATCACATCATCGAAGTATTAAAACAGTCCAACCCCATCATGGACGACATCAAGTGGAAACAGGGCAATCTGCCGACCGGCAACCAGACCACGCAGAGAACCTCCATCCCGACACCGTCCCTCCGCGCCATCAATAAAGGCGTGCAGCCGACCAAGTCCAGCACCAAACAGGTAAGAGACACCTGCTGCATTTTGGAAGCCCGCTCCCGCGTCGACATCGAACTCCTTCAGCTCGAACCCGATCCGCAGGCATTCCGCCGCTCTGAAGACGACGCGCATATCGAAGGCTTTTCTGAAAAAGTCGCCAGCATGATCTTCTACGGCGACTCCGACAAGAACCTCGACGAATTCAACGGCTTCGCGAAACGCTACGACCACTTTGGCGGTAAAAAAGGAGAATACTCCTACCAGGTCAGAGACGCAGGCGGCAAGACCGATGGCGCACTTTCCTCCGTCTGGCTTATCGGATGGAGCAACAGCGTTTCCGGCATTTACCCGAAGTACGGCTACGCAGGCCTTAAGATGAGAGACCTTGGCGAACGAACGGTAGAAGATGCAGACGGTGGATCCTATCAGGCGTTAGAATCCCTATTCACATGGAAGCCGGGCCTCATGGTGGCGGATCCCCGCATGGTAGCAGCCGTCAGAAACATCGATACCGCTACTCTCCTCAAAGCCACCGACGCGCAGAAGAAGAGCTTCATGGATCAGCTCATTTATGCGAAGAACTCCCTCAGAAGAATCCAGGGCGAAAACATGAAGCTGGGTATCTACGTATCCGAGAAAGTCTACGACTTCCTCGAATCCTACCTCATGGACAAGAACCACGTTCACGTTACCCGTCAGGACTTCGCAAACGGCACCTCTGTACTCGCCCTCTTCGGCATCCCGGTATACAAGGAAGACGCCCTGAAGGATACCGAATCCCTCATTACAGAAGCATAAGGAGGACACCATGATCTACGACAAAGAAAACGCATTCATTTTCGATAAAGACGTATCCACCACGCCGGACGTCATCACAAACGGCATGGGAGGGAACGCAGGCGATGAACTCTTCCTCGCTGCCAAATTCGCCTCTCCACTTACGGCGGCCGCCGTGATCACACTGAAGACGGCAGACAGCGCCGCTTTGGATAGTGCGGCCACCCTCTGCACACTGACCATCCCGGTAGGTGCACAGAAAGGATTTATCAGAGTCCCCTACGGTGCAAAGAAATTCTACGGCATCTCCGTTACCGGCCCTACCAGCGGCAAGTGTACCATCGCCCTCACACTGGACAGCGAGCTTGAATGAAAGAGATACATATTAACGAGATCGGGAAAGGAAAGCTCGAAGACCTTTCGCCCAATGAGCTCCGCGCCCTCTGCTGGAAAGAGGGCATAGAGCTCAAAGGGGACATAAAGACCAAGAAACAGCTCATCGATCTCATCAAGAAACATTAGGAGAAATCATGTACAGCACAGATATCTGCAACATCGCCCTCTCCTCAATTGGACAGGGGCGCATCGACTCTATTGACGAAGACAGCGAGGCGGCGCGCCAGTGCAAACTCTACTATGAACTCACAAGAAAAAACCTTCTTTCTTCATTCCGCTGGGGCTTCGCGGAAAGATCGGGAAAACTCGCACTAGTAGACACCACCGTCCCGAAATGGGAATTTGCCTATGCACTGCCAGAGAAATGCCTAGTCGTCCGCCAGCTCTACAACAAGACCGGCGACATCATTGAAACGGATGAATCTGCCAAAGATGATACCTATCACGAGTTTCAGATCGCTCTCATGAACGAGAGTCAGAGGATCATCATGGCAGACATCGAAGATGCGTGGATGGACTACACCGCAGATATCACAAACGCTGAACTTTTCGATTCCTCCTTTGCCGAAGCCCTGGTCCACAAATTAGCAAGTCACATTGCCATGCCATTAAGCGGCAGCCAGAACATGGCACAGTCACAGTACCAGCTCTACCAGATTGCCATCCAGCAGGCCATGTACACCTCTGCGATCCAGAACCACCACAAGCCTTCTTACCCCACCAAGTACTTTGACGCAAGGAGGTAACGATGAAAGAAACCATCTATCTCATGCAGTCATCCTTTGCAACCGGCGAAGTTTCCCCTGAAGTTGCCAGCCGCATAGATATGGAGAAATACCAGGCCGCTTTGATGCAGGCTGAGAACTGCTATATCAGACCTTATGGCGCTGTATACAAAAGGCCCGGATCGATCTATTGCGGCATGGCCAAGAAGAATAAAGTTCGTCTGATTGAATTCAAGTCTACTGTGAACCATGCCTTTCTCCTAGAAGTAGGAGAAGGGTATATCCGCATCTGGAAGGACGGAAAATTTACCAATCAGGAAATCGTGACCCCTTACCAGGAATCCGAACTTCCTAAGCTCCGCACCTGTCAGAGCGCCGACATCATGTACATCGCCTCCGGCACCCATCCCGTCATGCAGCTCAAACACTATTCTGACATCGACTGGCGCTTCGAAGAAATGGTGATGAATAGTCAGTACTTCGATGAGTCCTTAACCGTTAGTAACAACGTGGTAGACCAGATATGGAATAAAGCCGGAACATACGCATGGGAATGCCACAAGACAGGGAACTATGCTGTGACCGTAGCGGGCGGCGGTGGCGGCGGAGCCAATACCGTGAGCCACTACAGAGACAGCAGACACAAAGAGGACGGAAGTATGGTAGCAGCTGCCGGCGGTATCGGCGGGAATGGTGCTGCTGTATCACAGACTGTCTACCTCAAAGAAAATACCACTTACACCATCACCGTAGGGGACGGGGGAGGAAAAGGATCCCCGGGAAATTCCGGCGGAAATTCCACAGCCTTCGGACTCACCGCGCAGGGGGGCGGCGGGGGACAACTGGGTACATTCACCGGCCAAGCTAGGGTAACAGGAAGACCGCACAAACACTACACCGTATATACGGGGCATGCGGGTGAAGCAGGCATCTCCTACGGCAATGGCGGGCAGGGAAGTCATAACAAAGGGAATCCAGGATGGGTGGCCGTCAAATCCATGGATGAGCCCACCCTGACTGTCTCCGGAATATCTGGAGAAGTCACTCTTTCGTCCGACAAATCATTCTTTTCCTCTGATATGAAAGGCATGTGGATAAAGATTTCTCAAGACATCGCTTCCAAGTCCGTCACCGCCAGCGGGGCCATGACCACAGATCCCATACCGGTAGGAAACGGATGGAAGATCATCACCCATGGCACATGGACGGGGCAGGTGGTCATCCAGAAATCCACGAATGGCGGCGAATGGAAAGACTTCAGAACCTACAAATCAAATGACGACAACAACGTCAGCGAATCCGGCACCGTCGATGAAGCAGACAATGTCAGAATGAGACTTGTCACCACTGCCGGTAAAGCCGATCTCACATCGACCGCCTACACCAAGTCCGGTATCATTCAGATCGAAACTGTGAATTCAGCAACCAGCGCCACATGCCTTGTGAAAAAAGTCATTGGTCAGGCGGGGAAAGTCGACAGCTACTCCTTCGGCGCATGGAATGAAAAATACGGCTATCCAAGGACCGTGGGATTCTTCCAAGATAGATTGATTTTTGCCGGGACGAAGACGCAGCCATACGTCCTATGGATGAGCAAGACGGGAGACTACAACAATTTCTCCGTCGAAAAAGCCTCCGGCACCGTGACAGACGACAGTGCCATCTGCCTTTCCTTTATTTCCCGTCAGCAGGCGGAGATCAAGCACATCTGCCCGGCAAGCGACCTCTTCGTCTTGACCGACTCCAATGAATGGATCGTTTCCGGCGGCAGCACCGTCACACCGTCCAAATGCACCAACAAGGCACAGACCTTCCGCGGATGCACGGAAGTCGAACCTATCTCCATCGGAAGCCGTCTGATCTACGTGCAGAAACGGTCCCAGACCGTGCGAGACATGGCCTACTCTTTCGAGACCGATTCCTACGACGGCATGGACCTTACCCTTTTGGCCAAGCACCTTTTGAGAGGAAAGACCATCGTAGACGCTGCCTACATGCAGGATCCCGACTCCAGACTGTATTTCGTCCGTTCCGACGGGGAAATCATCTGCCTCGCCTACATCAATG
Organism: Dialister sp. i34-0019-2H8; assembly: GCF_042846925.1. NCBI lineage: Bacteria > Bacillati > Bacillota > Negativicutes > Veillonellales > Veillonellaceae > Dialister > Dialister sp. i34-0019-2H8. The sequence continues at coordinate 1,307,917 of NZ_BAABYQ010000001.1, read as the reverse complement.
AGCAGAAAGTCTATGCATGGTCCCATATCATCACAAAAGGGAAGTATCTTTCCGTCTGCACCGTGGCAGCCGAAGAGACCGACGAAGTCTACACCGCCGTCGAAAGAAACGGTAAAACCTATATCGAGAAGATGGAAACAGACAAAGACTCCCAAGATCCGAAAGACTACATCATGACCGACTGCTCTAAAGTCCTCACCTTTGATGAGCCTGACGATGCAGCGTCAGTAGACTGGATCACCGGGACAGTTTCCGTATTGGCAGACGGGAAATTCTTCGAAGACGTAGAAATCAAAGAAGGAACAGTGACACTTCCCACAAAAGTTTCCTACATGATCATCGGCTACCCCTACCGGATGACCATCGAACTGCCTAACGTAGAAATCCAGGCACAGAACGGCACCATGCAGGGAAGATATAAAAACGTCCGCACCGTTTCCCTAAGACTGCTGCACACCTTAGGCGGCAGTATCGGAAACGGCGTAGGAAGAAATGACACCATCAAGTACGAGGAGCTCTCCGATCAGAAGATCCGCCTCTACACAGGAGATAAAGAAATCACCATACCCAACCAGGGCGTAGAGAAGAACGGGCGAGTCATCATCACCTCTTCCGATCCCTACCCTTTCTATCTGGCAGCATTGATCAGAGGAGTGATCGTCAGTGAATAACAGCTACTACGGCGTGGACATCCGCACCATCGACAGCCTTGCCATGGCCGACCTTTTATCCCAGATCCTCGCGGGAAACATGCGAAAAGAAGACAGAGAAGAATTAGAAGCCCAGGGGCGCATGCCTTATGGCGGCCTCTATGAAAGCATGACAACTTCCATAGAAGCCTACTATGCCATTCATGAGAACATGCCGCTCGCTGCCTTCGGAATCGGCCTATGCCCGGAGGGATGCTCCATCTGGATGCTCGGAACTACTATGTGCGAGCGCCACAAGAAAGCCCTGGTCGCCTGCATGCAAGACTACATCAAGGACAGCTTGAAGAAATACAAAGTCCTTACCAATTACATTTCCAAAGACAACACCAAAGCCCTCCGTGTCATTAAAAAGATGGGAGCCGCCTTTGGGGAAGAAGTAGAAACGGGCGGGAAAACCTTCGTCCGCTTCACATTAAAGGAGTAACTATGTGCAGCGTATCCGCCGCCCTGATCGGCTTAACCGCCGCGCAGGGCATCACATCCATGGCCTCTGCCCATCAGCAGGCCAAAGCACAGTCTGCTTATTACAATTCTCAGGCAGAAGCCGCAGAGCAGAACGCGAGAATCGCAGACAAACAGAGAGAGCAGATTTCTGACCAGTACCTGCAGAAGCAGCAGCAGCTTGACGCCAGAAGACGATTAGTCATTGGCCAGCATGCGGCAGAAGCAGGAGCAAGCGGCCTCACAAGCTCCGGATCCGTGCAGGACATGGACGCATCAGCTATCGACAAATGGAGAAATTCATCCATGAATCTTTTAGGCAATCAGAGAAATGACACCAAGAGCGCCTACATCAATCAAGTGAACTATATCAATCAGGCAAACAGCGCAAGAGCTGCTGCCTACAATGCAAGGCAGCAGGGGAAGCAGGCCATGTTTGGCACACTTCTTTCCACGGCTGCTTCCATCTACGGCGCAGCCAAGACCTACGGGAATGCGACGGCAGCTAAACAGTCAGCCTCCGGCGGACTTCACCACCAGGCGGCTATGAGCGGAATGCCGGAGACCATGACAGATCAGGTATATGCCATGAATCAGTACAAGCCGCAGAAACTTTCCTTGACCAAGAGTCCCTACTCATGGCTAGGCGGTGGCTTCAAGATCGGGAGGTAAAGCATGAAACTCTCTCAATTTTCAGGGGATATCAATAAGAACATCATGCAAGGGAAGATCATCCCGACCACGACACTAGAAAGCGCAGGAGGGAATACCGCAGGACTTACCACCTTAGGGAAGGCTGCAGGTGCCGTATCGGACATGCTGGGAAAGGTATGGCTGAAAGACCAGAATGATAAAATCTTTGACGCCAAGAACGACTACGAGCAGCGCATCAATTCCCTTATGGACGATGAGAACACCGGCCTTTTCAATACCCATCAGGGCAAGGCTGCCGAGAACCTGCAGAAAGACTACACCGACCAGGAACAGAAGATTTATCAGCAGGTATTACAAGACCACGGCCTCTCCTCCGACTATGCAGTCAGAGCCTTTGGGGAGCAGAGAGCCCAGTCGCAAACCTCTAACCTTCGCATGATCGACAAGTACCAGCGAAAGCAGATGGAAGACTACGCAGGAAATCAGATTTCCTTGATGACCAGCAACATGGTGAACCAGTCTGTCAAAGACCCCGACTCCCTCATCACGAACTTCGGAAGCTGGGAGAAGAATACCACTGCCATTCTGGCAGGCCTCAGCATGGATAGCGCAGCTATTGACGTCAAAATGAAAGCGCTGAAGGACGATAAAGCCAAAGAGATCATGCAGTCCTATCTCACCACTGGTGACTACAGCGCGGGCCTCAATGCCATCGCCTACATGAAATCACAGGGAATAGACGAACCGACACTCAAGGCTTACAAAGACCAGTTCCTTCAGAAGAAAATGACGCGAGAAATTAAAAGCAGCGCCGAAGACTACGTCAAAGGAAACGGACTGAACCTCACTACCATGACATGGAAACAGTTCCGGGATGCATGGAGGAAAGACCACCCGACGCCGGTCCCTCAAGGGAAAGGCAGCGTCACGGGAAATCAGATCGCGGAATTTGCCAGAAACAACTACACCGAAGGCGATCAGTGGATGGGCAGCGTCACCAAAGATCCCACGATCCAGTGCGATTCCTGGACCGCCGACGTCTACGCCAAAACAGGCCTTTTCCCGGACGGGACGATCACACACGGCGCCGACTTCGGGAAAGCCTACCATGAAGCGGGCGACGGCTATGAACCACAGCCCGGGGACTTCATTGACGGGGAAAAGCACGTCGGCATTTATTTAGGAAACGGCCAGTACATGGCCAGAAACTCCTCCGGCGGTATTCACATCGGGAGCATGGGCGAGTGGAATGAATGGTTCGGGAAACCGATCGGCTATGGATCCGTGGCAGAAGCCAGAGGAGAAGCCCCTGACGACATGTCAAATGAAGAACGCGCCGAGCTGCAGGACAAGAGCGACGCCGCCTTAAAGCAGCAGTACGCTGAGATCCGTTCCAACCAGGTGGCCTACATCCAGAGTCAGGTGCGGAACATCACCAAAGGCATACTGGAAATGGAGCAGAACGGCTCCACACCCGGCCAGGCGTATGAGTACGCCGCGGATATTGTGAACAACGATCCCTTGCTGAAAGACTCTTCGGCGGGGATTACACTCTTAGGCCGTCTGATGAATCAGAAGAGGACCTATGAAAAATCACAGAACAGAGCTGCCAATGTAGGCAGAGGACTTGATACCAGCGGCTGCCTGAAGGAGAAAGGGTTCAACGCCTTAGAAGGATTTATCGGGACGAAGATCAATTCCATCGAAGACCTAGACAACACCATCAAAGACCTGCAGGAAGAAGGCGTCTACCTCACAGCAGAACAGGACGCCAAGATTCGGAAAGATGTCATCGACTGCGGAAACGGCGTGGGGACCTTTGCCGTCAAGATCCCGGACGATGATGCCACCATTGCGGCCATGTGCTACACCAATACCTCCGCCGTCACCTCGACAGCGAAAATGCTCATTAAGAGAGAAATCATGGATTTCAAAAACGAGCAGGGGAGAGATCCTGACAATGACGAACTCCGCACCATCTACTACGATGTGATCGGGAAAGAAGGCCTCGACAGCACTGGTAAAACGAAAATCGGCGGGATTAACATTTTCGGTGTAAACCTTTTCGGGGACGACTACGAAGCTCCAACCATGAGCAAAGCACAGGCCTACAACGATCACATCAGGGAAACGTCGCAGGCCGTAGACGAAGATGGAAATCCGAATGGTTTCTACATTGACGTGGACTACGGGAACGGAAAGAGCGAGACCAAGTGGGTATCTGACGAACAGATGAGACAGATTTCCAATGGAGAATTAAGCGTATTCGATATTTGAGAGGAATCACAATGGACGAAGAAATTTTAGGAAGCGTGCTGCGTGGGATCAAGCCCAAGGACTACACACCTATCCAGGTGAGACCGACACCGGAGTTTGGCGGCATTCAGCTGACTGAAGAGCAGCAGGCCAAGAAGGATAATATGGAATCCGTCAAGGATGGAGAGATCCTGCCCTTAGGCGGCTTCACTGACACCGTAGAAGCCCAGTGGGAATCTGCCAAAGATCTCGTCAGATCCACCGACGTATACAAGAACCTTTTCGGAAACAGCGCACCGGATGATAACCGCCTCGAACAGTCTGAGAAATTAGGAAGCGTGCTAGGCATCGCCCCGCAACTGATCGCCTCCGATCCGGACATGTACAAGGCAGCTGTTACCACCTATGAGAGACAGAGGAACGCGGCCGCGCTGAACAACCAGCCGTTTTCTGCCAAAACCCTGAATGAACTGTACCCGGAACTCGACACGGAAGACCCCGTGGCCACCACCATCGCCCTGAAGGACTATACCAACATCCTAAAGAACCGAGAAGCAGCGGCGCAAGGCGTGGCGGTTTATGCCATGCCGGAAAGCAAGCTGAACGACATTTCAAATGTCATCGGCTATCTCTATGACACCGGTACCCATTTTGCGAGCACCGCCTACGAAGCCGGGCAGGCACTCGACGCACAGAGCGAACTCATGTACAAAGCTTCCATCGGGGAAATCTCTGATGAAGAAGTAGAGAAAGCCATCCCTGGACTCATGAATGCGCAGAAAGCATATAACGCAGAAATCGGGGACTCCTACGTGGCCAAGATTGTAGGGGAAACCATTTCCCAGCTTTCCATGCAGAAGAATATGATCATGCGCGGCGCAGCAGAAATCCTCGCGCCGATCGCCCCAGTGGCGCAGCCCATCTTTGCTGCCACAAAAACGAACCTGCCGCAGGTTGCCACCTTAGGCGCTGCATCCGCGGCTACTGCCGTGGGAGCGACAGGCGCTGTGGCAGGAGCCGCCGTCACAGGAGCGGCCGCACTGGCAGGCCTTCTTACCTTAGGAACAGCCTCCGTATTCGTGGGCACCTACCGGGCAGAAGCCGGACAGGCGTATTGGGATTGGCGCACCAAAAAGGATAAAAACGGAAAATCTGTTTATACCCGAGAGCAGGCCATCGGTCACGCCAAGAGAGTCGGCGTGATCAATGCAGCCATTGAAACCGGCGCATGGGAGCTCGCCCTCAAGGGCATCACCAGAGTCTGGGGGAACGACGCAGCCAAAGCCGTGATCAAGAACGAAGCCGCTATGAAGAAACTGATCGGAGCAGGGAGAGCTGCCGTAGGAGCCAAAGCCATTGGATATGGGGCGAAACAGTTCGCTAAAGTAGCGGCGCCTGAGATTGCAGAAGAAGGGCTGCAGTCCCTCTCTTCCGATCTCGACACACGTTTCTTCGGAAAAGAAAAAGTCCCCGTAAGAGAAATGATGGGGAATGCCGTAGAAGCCATGATAGAAGCCGTCCCTTCCGTCGTCGGCATGTCCATCGGCGGGGCTGCCTTGGCAGGTGCAGGGGCTCATAGAGCCATGAAGAGAATTAGCGGCCTGTCAGAAATGAAAGAAGCAGTCGTGGAATTCAAGCGCGAGAAGGAAAAATCCATGCTGCAGAAGCTGCTGGATCTTCGTTCCGAATCTTCCCTTTATAAAAAAGCGCCCGAAACCTACCGAAAGACACTGCAGAGCCAGCTCGATCATACCGGATCCGGCACGCTTTACATTGACGCACAGGCAGCGGCCGAAAACGAAAAGACCCACGATGCCTTGAACAAGCTCGTAGAAGATGGCACGATCACCGCTAAAGAATTAGATGACGCCATCAAGACAGGCAAGCCCTTAGAGGTAGAAACCGGGAAATACATGCAGACCGCCGCCCCCGAAACCCATGAAGCCCTTTCCGACTACACCACCATGGACAAAGGAGAAAAAACGATCCATGCCATCCGGGAAGAACGCCAGCGCATGAAAGACATGATCGACATTGTCACCATGACACGCGAAAAAAGAGAAGCGGCCGCTGCAGAAAAAATCTTGAACGACCACTTCTCCGATGATACCGATATTGGAAGAGAAGATAGGGACACCGCAAGAGAAATTCTTTCCGGCGGCTTAGATCATATCGAAGACACATGCAAGACCATCCTCCAGGAAGCCAAAGACGCATGGGGAAAGCTGACCGGCGTCAAAGAACTCCAGGACTACATGGAACGGAGAAAGACACAGGACGCCAACACATCCAATGAAAAAGGCGTCGATATGTTCGACGTCGGGGAAGGGAAAGATCGGGTACATCTCAGAGTTTCCAAGAACCCAGATTGGTATCAGGATTTTTACGGGGCATACGGAAGAGCACCAAACCAGCGTGAACTCTATGATATCGCCCAAGAGAAAATCATTGCCGAGAATGATAAAGGTGATGACGAATCGAAAGCTGCCATTGCAGAGATCGAAGAAGCCAAGAAGAGAGTCGAGTCCATCGAGAGAGTGAGTGAGACGCTGAAATCCTTAAACAAAGAAGATCTCATCGCCCAGACACTGCTGGATCCCGAGACCTATGAAGAAGCCTACAAGCCGCTTCTTGAAGAAATCAAGGCAGCGGGAAACGGCGCTGTCACCAAAGCCGCGAGAGACTCCGCTTTAATCCTGGCAAAGCTCGCAGAGAACTTCCATAAGAACTACGGCGTGCCATTGAAATTGGCCATGATTGCCGCTGGTGAAGTCAGTCCGGAGACCGCGCATCAGCTGAACCAGTCCGCCATCGAGAACGAACTGCAGCTTGTGAAAGAGAAATACTGGAATACTGATGAATGGATGAAAGCCCCAGATGGTACACCGACAAAGCTGACCGAGCACCAGTGGCTGATTGCCCATAGCGAAACTTTCAAGAAATGGTTTGGGAATTGGGGAACGGTAGAGAAATACAACAGACTAATACATAGCAAACCTGTAGAGTGCAATAGAACAACATTCAGAGGGGCATCTGCCAAAGAAATCGGAAAAGCCGCAAAAGAATTGTATAGAGCCCTATTCCCTGTCTCAAGAGCAGGCGGCAAGCGGGACGAGCCTGCTGTTATTAGAAACAGAGATGGGGAATACATTAGAATGCCGGTCAGCGCTGCCAAAGAATTAGTGAGGCATTCAGCTCAAAATAGCACACTGCAGCTCATACCGAATCTAAAAGAGCTAATCGCCAAGTCTGTATTCCTGTATGAAGATGCAAAAGATCCAGACAGAGTCAAAAAGCTAAATCAGAGCACTGTTTCATACAGATACTATGGGATGAAAATTAAGCTCGATGGAAAAGAATGCTTTGCAAGAATCGTAGTAAGAGAAGAGGCCAATGGGAGAAAGTATTTCTATGATGGAGACATTACGGAAATAAAAAAGAACCCCGCCCAGACTGGGGGTCCCGATTCCAAAAACGGGGTACAGTCTGAGGGAGTTCTCTTTACTCATAGTATACAGGAATGGCTGGTAAAAGTCAAAGAAACTACCGATAAAATCGGGGGAAATGGAGAAGTCCTGCCGAGTGTTGTAAACGACTTCGAAGAGAGCAGCACCTATCACCAAATGGCTGAAGAATATGCCCATGACGTTCTATCGGGCAAGTTGACAAAGAAGGGCATGGCCGAGCGACAGCTGGACGCAGATGAGAAATCCTTCGCAGATAGCGTAGATCGTTTCATTGCCGGTAAAGAAAAGTCGCCCATGGTTCGCGTGATGACAACGCCTCTCGTGCTGAAACTAACCGGAGCTGAAGTCCTTCCTGTGGAAATCGCCAAGACAGATCTTGAGAAAATCCTGAACGGAAAGCATGCAGGAGACATGACACCGGAGATCATGAAGCAGCTGCCGAGGGCGCTTACAAATCCAATCATGATCTTTAAGTCATATACAGGACCGAACGGAGAGGAACGCCGAGTGGTGGTGGTAGACCTCAAAGATAACAACGGGGCGACCATCGTCGTTCCTTTTGAACTCAAGGCAACGAATACAGAAAGACGGTATATCGTAAATCGGATAGCAAGCGTATACGGGAAAACGGGGAAGAGGACGAGAACGCCATCCTATGAATGGTTTGGCAGACAATTAGAAAATGGAAACTTGCTCTATGCCAATAGAAAAAAGGCTATCAACGAAATTCTCCAGAGAAGCCCTAATTGGCCCATACCCGAAGAAAAAGTCGATAACCTTTTATCTGCTCCTAATGTAGCAAATGAAGAAGACCTTGTCAAGCTGAAAAGCGAAAATCCCACCTACTACCAGACAGCTGCAGACAAAGACCTCGTCGTCTATCACAATGTTTCTACTGGCAAATTGAGAGAAGCCATCAAGCTGGGCGGGCTCCCGATGCCGTCCCTCGCCATCACGAAGAGGGATATCTCATTCGGGGACTTTGGGGAGATCACGCTGATCGGGGATAAGGGCATGGTAGACCCACGGAAGTCTAGGGCGAACGAAGTCTTTTCCAGAGATGCCTATACCGTGAGAAAACCGGTGGTGAGTTATGAAGAACCGGCGAAGATAGATATCGATACTTTTCACAAGAAGTACGAAGAGACAAGAAAGTTCCTCAAAAAGAATAGTATTGACGTAGGCGAAATTAACTTTTCCTTCTACCATGGGGAAGAGTCTCTTGCGGCAATGGAAAATAATATTGCAATTAAATACTACTACGTTAAGAACGTTTTAAAGAAAGACATCCCGATAAAAGAGCGGACAGTCACGCCTCCAGTAAGAGGTGAAAGGATTTTCAAGGAGTATCCAGAACTTATTCATGCGCTTAAATCTTCTAAGGTAAAGAAAGGTGATTTTTCGGAAGTAGACCAAGCGGCTCGACCGTACTTTGACGAAATGAGACAAGATATCGCCATGGGAAAGGGACTAGTGGGACGCTCTAAGCGAGTATTGGCTAAGTGGACGACGAACGGAAATATCAATGAGGAGGGAGTAAAAGAGCTCCTTTTACGGCTTTCTGCATACGAGGAAGATAAGAAAAAGAAACCCTACAAAGAGGTGGACAGACAAGATTTCGTAAAGGATTTACGTAAGACCATCGAAGAGGCAGGCATAGAGAGATTCACGGCGTTCGTCCGTTCCGAATTCGATAGCCTCTATAAAGACAGGTATCTTTGGGACAACGGGAAGAAATACGCGTTCAACATTGACAATATTGTCAAGCTGATGAAAAAATACCGCGGCACAAACAACGAAGGACCAGGCGGTATTAACTACGGTTTCAACAGCTTGCTTGCTTTCCTTTCCAAAAAGTTCACGTCAATTAGGGATATCAAAAACCATGAATCACTCCTTGCGCCGAACAAGAAAGAACTCGCCAGGTACAAGAAGGCGGAAGACATGTACAATCGCCTGATAGACGAAGCAGCTGAGCTCCGCGGCAGTTACGGCATGGATTTAGACATGGATCTGGCTGAGCTCATGAAGGACACGAGAGATGGGAAGAAAGAACTGCACGGATTTCCGGAAGATAAGAAATTCCTTCAGCACATCGAAGATTTTCTGAGAGAAGCGGACAAGGTAACGACGGACTACTTCGAAGCCAAGCCAGCTAGGAAGGTGACGTTCGACGAATTCTCCGGGGCCGTTATACCGAAGGACACACCGAAAGGAACCGTGGATTTTCTAAAAGCGCAGGGAATCGAAGTTGCGGAATACGATCCAGACGTCGAAGGCGATCGAGATGCCAAAACGAAAGAATTAGGGCAGCTGCTGAACGTATATTTCCAAAACAAATACCAGGGCTCCTACGACAGAAACGCCAACGTCATTGAGCTTTTCGACGGTGCGAATGAATCTACAGTCATCCATGAAGGCGCTCATATGTTCCTTTCTATGCTTGAGAACATGAGTCAGATGAGCGAAGAGAATGTCGCCACCTACTTCAACGGGGATACGGCGAAAGCACGCGCTGCATTGAAGAGCATGCAGGGCGATCTCTCTACCATTCGTTCATGGGCCGCCTTTTCCGAAGATCACCTCTCTGAGTACAAGGGGACTATTTTAGAGAAGGAATTCACCAAGTATGCCGAAGACATCAGAGCGGGGAAGGCCGGCGCCATGGAACGCTGGATGCAGGAACGCTTTGCCAGGGGATTTGAGAAATACCTCATGGAAGGGAGCGCCCCCACCAAAGAAATGAGGGGCGTCTTCCGGCGGTTCAAGAAATGGCTGACCGACATCTACAAGACAACAAAGAATTTAGGAAACGTAGAGCTTACACCTGAAATCAAAGACATCTTCGATCGCATGATTTCCACAGAAGACGAGATCAACGCATGGGCAGCGCAGCGAAAGCTCGAAGCCATCGACAAGACCGTCAACGTGAACCAGTCCGAACTGGGCAACCTCAAGGCATGGGCTGAGAGCGTCAAGGACAAAGCTCTGGAGAAAGCCATGAGTTACTACCTTCATATGGTGAGAGAAGAAGCCATCGAAAACTTCAAAGCCTCCATTTCTTCTGAAGAAGAGAGAACCAGCTTCATCGAGTCTCTGGGAGAAGAGAATGAGATCTATCAGATCGAGACCATTTACAACTCCGACACATTCCCTACAAAGAAAGACCGTGACGAATTTCTCCAAATGGCCGGGTTCACAGAAAAAGATCTGAAAGAGAAGCTGAGAGCTGCTGGCGGAACTACGGAAGAACGGTGGACCAAGCACATCGAAGAGATGGTGCAGCACTATCGGGAAGAAGCATTAAACCCGGAAGCCATCAAGGGCATGGCCGAAGAAATTCTTCGATCCCCGGAAGGCATGGCCAAGAAGTCTCGCATCGAAGCCATGCTGCTTGAAAAGAAAGTTTCTGCTTACATCCATCTCGTCAATTCTATGCAGATGGAACTCAAACGGTCCAAAGACAAGAAAAAGACCGCGAGAGAAATTCGCAAGCGATTGGGACTTGTTTCCGAAAAAGAAACAACAGAGGTCGACAAGCAGACAGATGTGATTGCCAAGTCGGAAGATAAGATCGCAAAGCTGGAGAAACAGAAGAAGCTGCTAAAAGAGCAGCTTGAAAAAGCGAAAGCAGAAGCTGCAGCAGCCAAGGGCGAGAACCAGTCAAGAAAGGAATCACAGACCATTCTGGAAGGAAACATGCGAGCCCTTGAGGCCGAGCTTGAGAAGGAACGCGCCCAAAGAGCAAAGGCCGACAGCACCACAAAAGACGCAGAACTCACCGCTGCTGATCTTGCGGTGCAACTCCAGACTATGGTAGACGGGCTCAAAGAATCTAGGGATGCTATGCGCTTCAACATGAAGGAAATCAAAGAGGATGCCAGAAATACATTAGGCGGCGAGAAACTCTCTCACGCCACCAGCTGGCGATGGTGGGAGAATAAGGCGCAGATTGCAGAAGCCCGCGCCATGAAAGCGGCCGCAGGCAATGACTGGGAAGGCGCTGCTTATTGGAAACGTGAGCAGGCGCAGTGCCTCACCATGGCCAAGTTCGCTAGGGCAAACGAAGAAGAAATCCGTCGCACCCTTCATGGCGGAGGCGGGAAAGTCACCACCTCCCTCCTCAACGAAAACGGCATGGAACGCTATGGGATCTTGGGTATTCTGAACCGCATCTCAAGGACGGATAAACCAGTCCTGATGAAAGACGATGCCCGTTACTTCGTGCAGCACATGGCATACGTCTTAGGCCTCACGAAGAAAGACGGCATCTTGCCTATTGACGAGAGCGGGCAGGAGAGACCATTCAACTGGCGCTGGCTGGCCATCGAGATGAATCCGATGCAGGCCATGGACAATGAAAGCTACTTCGCTGAAGACATCATCCCGGGATGGATGAGAAGCGCCTTCGACGGTTCAAGTCCTATGAAGCTGAAAGACCTCACCATGGATCAGTTCCGAGAAATGGCTAAAGTCATGAAGGCTGTCTACAAATTGGGCCGAAGAGAATACGAAGGGAATACATTAGGCACCTCTTTCGATGACGCGGCACAAAAGATCCACGATGAGATTTTAGACAACTGGACGCACCGCGTGGCCACTCCGGGGCTCAAGAACCAGACAGCCACTAGCCTGGACAGGCTGGGGACAAAAATCCACAGCCTCATCAAGGACATCACACTTCCTGAAATTCTGATCGAACGACTGGGAAAGTCTGCTGCCGAGTATTTCTATAAACCCATAGACAAGGCGGCCGCCCACTTGAGAGAGTTGAAGAGCGAAGCCAGAGTCACCTTCAGAAAGAATTTCGCGATCTACTCCAGAAAAGAATGGACAACGATCCGAAGCAAGAAGCTATACACTGTAGGTCTCGACGAGCGCGGTAAACCCGTTTCCTACACCAAGGAGCAGCTCCTCGCCATGGCTTTAAACTTTGGCACCAAGTCCAACAGGGAACGGCTCATAGAGACATTATGGTTGAGCGATACCTTGAACACCGATGAGAAAACCGTCCTTGATATGCTCGATAAGAACCTCACTGATAAGGACTGGGACTTCGTAGAAAGCGTATGGGAGCACCTTAATTCTTACTGGGGCGAGAGAAACAAAGTCCAGAATGATCTCTACGGCACGCCCCTAGGGAAAGTTCAGGGCGAAGATTTCACGCTGAAGTCGGGACGTGTCATCCATGGCGCGTACTATAGAATCAAGTACGATCCATTAAGCAGCACGAAGACCAGCAACTTCACCACGACTGACATCGCAAAGATAGACATGCAGAACATTTCCTCCTTCTCCTTAGGTATGGGGAGCACCAAGCAACGTGCGGGAGCTTCCGGCGGGCAGAAGCTCCGCCTCGACCTCGACGTATATGTAGAGGCTGTCAATGAAGCCATGCAGCACATCGCCATGCGAGAAGCCACCGTAGACGTCTACAAACTCCTCAACAGGAAAGAAGTCGTCACCGCGATCGAAAACACCGCAGGCCCGGAAACCCTTTCTCTGCTGCAGGGATGGGCCAAGGACTGCTGGCACTCATCGATCAAGGATATGAGCGAATGGGACTCCGCTTTGGGAAGAGCCCGGCGGCGTTTCAACTTCGCTACCATGGGCTTCAGATTCTCCACGGCTTTACTGAATATCGGGAACATCACCGGCATGATGGAACGGATGGGAGCAGCCAATGCCCTAAAGGCCGTCGGAGATTTCTATTTCCATGGAAACATCGTAGAGCAGCGGCGATTTATTCAAAGCAAGTCCACCATGATGAGAGACCGTCAGGCCACCATCGATAGGGATATGTACATGCAGGACAGATTGCCGGTAGGGAAGAACGAGTCCGAGTTCCGCTCCAAGATCGAGCACGGGAAGTATGGGGTCGATACCTTAAACTCCAAGGCCTACTGGCTGATCCAGGCGACAGATGAAATGTTTTCCTTGCCAGAATGGTTATTCACTTACAAGAGAGCCATGGCCGCTATGGAAATCGAAGGCAAGCTCAATAGAGACGAGATGGACGCAGAAGCCGTGAGACTTGCCGACAAAGCCGTGAGAGAGACTTTCGGATCCAATGAGACCAAAGACCAGACCAGCTTTATTAGGAAGAACGGAATTCTTGCACAGATGACCACCTTCTATAGCTACACGAACCTTGTCACGAACCAGTTTATCCGCGCAGGGTACACCTTCTACGACAAGAAAGACATAAAACCGCTGATAGCTGCCACGTGGTATTGGTGGATCTTAGGAGCCTTAGTAGAAACCGTACTGAGAGAAAGCGGCGATGACTCCGATGACGAAGAGAAGTGGAAGAAGAAATTCCTTCATGTCATCGCCTCCGGCGGCCCCATTGGCGGCGTCCCTCTTGCAAGAGAAGCCGTCCCGTGGACAGTAGATTTCTTTACCGGGAAATCCTTCGGATCCGCAGCCCCAGACGCTCCCTTCTTCGACACCCTAAAGCATATGGAAAACTTCATCAAAGCGGCCAAGAAAGGCGACCTGATCGAGATGGGGAGAGGAGCCACCAAAGCCATCACAAGGACATCCATACCCGTCCCGGATACCATCACAGATGCCTTCTGGAACTTCATGCGAATGGCCTGCACAGATACTGAATTCACCATGTGGGATTGGTTCAGGAAATCCCTTTGGGACAAAACACTCAAGGAGAAGAAAAAATGATCGAACGATTTTATTATCGGCTGATTGGTTGCCATCCGTAGAAGTGTGTCAGCGATTCATTTAGAAAGGAGGGATTACATGATCAATACAAGCGTCAACCGCGTACTGTACAAAGGGGACGGGACGAATACCGCATTTCCCATATCGTTCCCTTTCCTGGACAAAAAAGATATTACGGTAGCGCGGGTCAGCAAAGATAATGAAACCACAGAGCTCAAGGGAGACTACTTCATCGACGACACATCAAGGACGGTTCATTTCCCTGGCTATCCTCCGGGGGAAGAAAAGCCAGAAGAAGAAAGGCCACAAATCCTTCAGAATGGCGAGCGCCTTCTGATTTATCGCAGCATCAAGATTAACCAAGAGTCTTCATTAGGAAATGTATGGCCGTTCGATGTCATCGAAGATGCACTGGACAAAATCACCATGATCATCCAGGACTTGAATGAGAAGCAGAAACGCTCCATTCAGATCCCGGAATCGGCTGATCCGGATGCTTACCGTACGAATTTCCCTTATCCCAAAGAGGGGAATGTCATCGTTTGGAGAGGCGGGAAGCTCGTCAACGAAGACTACCAGAATGCCATAGGGCAGTACATAGATCAGGCAAAGAAATCTGCAAATGCAGCAGCGCAGAGCGCCGATCGTGCAGAAGCCAGCGAGATCAATGCCAAGGAAACTTTGAAAATTTTCGAAGTTAAGAAGAAAGAGCTGCAAGACTTCGTCATGGAACTTGAAGACGGATCCGAAACGGATCTTAAGGACTATACCAGAAAACTACTGGAAAGTCTTGATACCTACGGAACGAATATCAAGGAGGAACTTCTTACATTGGTAGAGAGTGCAAAACATTATTCGGAAATCGCTAAAGAAGCGGCTGGGTTCGATCCTGAGCGCTACTACACCAAAGACGAAACCTCACAGAAAATTCAGGATGCCATTTCCATGATCCTTGAATTTGATGACAAATCATTCTAGGAGGTAGCTATGTACAAAGTCATACAGAACAACCTGTACCTGACAAGGGGAGACACTGCCGTATTCCCTTTAAAAGTCACGTACATGGATGATACAGAGTACAACTTCGAAGAGGGAGACAAAGTCATTTTTACCGTCAAGAAAAAGACAACAGACGGCAAAGCACTTTTTCAAAAAGAAATCACCAACGGGATGTTGTCTCTCATGCCTGAAGACACGAAGGCCCTTCCATACGGAAGATACTGCTATGACGTGCAGCTTACGAAGCAATACGGGACAGTAAGAACCATTATCCCTCCGCATATTCTGAAGATCTGCGAAGAGGTGACGTTCTGATGGGAGCGCTTAAAGGAATCTTCACTGCAGAACCTCAGATTCAAGGAGAGTTTCTCTCGTTTGGTTCCAGAGAAGAAATGTCATACCAGGAAAGAGAAGTCATTCCTTCAGCCAAGGATCAGATCATCACGCCCGAAGGAGTGAGAGGCTGCCTTTCTAAAGTGATCGTCAGAAAAATCCCTCAGAACTACGGGAAAATTTCTTACAACGGAGAAGCACTGATTGTCGAATAAGGAGAAAGAACATGAGTAAAAGTGTAAAAATCAACGGCGCGACCTACGAAAACGTGCCGAAAGTATCCATCCCATTAGCCAAGGGCGAAGGGAATGCAGATTTCTACGACACGTCATCAGACACAGCAGTCGCCGGTGACATTCTAATCGGGAAAACAAGTCACAATGCAGTCGGCCTGGTTACCGGCTCCATGCCAAATAATGGTGCAGTCACCGGATCTATTGGCACCAAGGATGGAAAGTATATCGTTCCGGCGGGCTATCACAACGGCGCTGGTACAGTCATCATCGATGCAGCCGAGCAGGCCAAGCTGATTTCCGGAAATATCAAAGCGGGTGTCACCGTATTAGGAGTGAGCGGCTCCAGCAGCGTAGTAGAAACCAAAGATGGGACAGCGACCGCAGGAGAAATCATTAAAGGGAAGACGGCCTATGTAAACGGTTCAAAAATAACCGGCGCACTCTCATTGATTTCCGTCACACAGGACGCAATCACTAAAGCACTCACCATCAAATAGGAGACGCTATGAAACAAAACGTGAAGATAGCCGGAGCTGCATATTCAGGTGTACCTTCCGTGATTATTCCTACAACAACGGGAGGTATAGCAAGGTACGTCGAGATTTCAGATACCAGTGCCACAGCAGCGGACGTCAAAGCAGGCAAGACATTCTATCAAGCCGACGGGACTTTCGCTACAGGGACAGGCACGGCTGCTGATTACGAAAGTTTCGATGAGAAAGAATTCTAGGTGAAACATGAAAGGGTTAGTATCAGATACCAATCTTAAAGCCATAGGGAACGCAATTCGCGAGAAAACTGGGAAAACAGCAACGATTAAAGTTGCGGACATGGCCGAAGAAATCAAATCAATTAAACTAAGACCGAAGTTTATTATCAAGAAAGCAGATGGGACAAACAAACCAGTTTGGTCCATTGTTTCCTCCAAGGACAAACCGGAGGGCGCCGACGTGTGGACGAAAGGAGTATAACAATGGCATTAAAAGAAACGTGGCAGTCTTACAACGAGACGACAAAGCAATACGAAACATCGCATCCAGAGACGGAAGTTTCCCAGGTGGTAGGACTTGCTGCCGCTATCGAAGCGGGGGCTAAAAGCGCGATCGATAAAAATGAGGTTTTAAAAACTTATGCGCCGAAAGAATCCCCCACCTTTACAGGGGCAGTAACGGCCGTTAATGTTACGGTATCCAAATCCTTAACCATCCCCGGAGGTAAAGTATGGATAGAATAAAAAACGCCATCATACATTGGTTAGGCGGATGTACTGCTGAAGAAAAGCACACCGTCGAACTTCAGCGCGACCGTCTGTATGCAGATCTGAAGGCGAACGAGCAGGAGCTAGCAGAGGTAAATGCAGAATTAGACAAGCTGAAAGCCGTTAATCGTGATACAGTGTTGGATATTGACGGTAAAAAAATATGGGTGGACTAGGAGGACACGATGGGGACACTTACAAAAAAACTTCACATTCTCAAAACAGGCGGAACGGAAGAGACCTGTAATATTTATACAACAGCCGAAGAAGTAGGCGGCAGTCCTTACCTCGCTCTTGAGGTTGACGGAGCAAAAGGGTATGTAAAGCTAGGAAGTACTACAGATGCCAATGCGACCCATTTAAGAGTAGAAAAAGACGGTGTGATCTATGCTGCATGGAAAGAAGCCGTGACCTATGTCAATGTAACAATTACACAAAGTGCCAATCAGACGATCCACGTATACACGCCGCAAAAGAGCGGGGGTACAGATCACACATCGTCCTTTACTATCCCAAAGGGTACATCCTATGAAGCAGAAGTTATCCCTGCTGATGGCTATACCGCAGGGACATTAAATGTCAATGCGGGGGGGAGGATCAATAGCAATATGACATTTAGTGCGAGTGGAGCAAGCGTAGAGATACCTGCTGGGAGTAAAACAATACATGTTAATTATGGCAGCTACGGGTTCCTCACCATCCCTAATAATGTTAGGGTGGTTAATTTAGGGGGCAACTACATTGGTGTAACACCTAATAAAGAATATACCCTAACAGGATGGCAACCCTTCGATCATCACACCAATGAGAATTATGGTGATTGTTTTTTGCGTAATGTACATACTTCGCGCTATTGGTATGGTGCATCGCCGCAGGATTCACCAGATACGAGGGAAGTTACCTTCACTATTTTTTGGAGTACAGAGATAAACGCCCACACTCCTAACATTACAGATTATTAGTTGTGTATGAAAGGTGATTTTATGGAAACAGGAACATTTACAAGCAATACATCGTTTACGGCATCAGCGGCACAAGTTAATGTGCCTACGAACTCTGCTGATTTTTTGTACACCGGTGAACTTACCATCCCTACTGCGGTACATGTTGTCAAGGCGAGATTGTACGGGATGGATGACTACGGTAATAAAACCGATATAACTAAGTTTGTAGCGGTGACTCCTGGCAAAAAGTATAGACTCCAAGGACTTTGGCCATATGAATATTCGGAGGAACAAACAGAAAAGTTTTATCAGGACCCACTCTTATGTAATAGTGAGAACTGGGTATGCTGGATCGGGAGTTTTCCGAATGACCTAAACGAAAGTGACAACCTTAAATTTACCATTTCATGGTCTCCTGAAATCAATACGCACACACCAGATGTCACTGATTATTAAGAGCAGCATAGAAAGAAGGGGAAATCATGGATTTGGAGGGAAAACATGGAATTTGATCAGTTTTCAGAAGCCATCAGCAAAGCGGCCAGCCGTCTTGGAAACTACTGGGAGGTAAAAGTCATAGCGAGTGGGATGCTAGCTGCTGCACAATTTCATCTTGAGCTTGTGTCCCTGTTCGTGATACTCATTGTCATAGATTTGGTCACAAAGTGGATAGAACTGGCGCATAACACAATCAAGACTGATGATTATACGCCTAGCCTTGTAGAAAGCATCAAGGCAATTCCGCAGGCCCATCGCATGGGCGTTATATCCAGCAAGGCGATGAAAGTGCAGTTTTGCGGGAAGATCATAGTCTATGTCATCGTAGTCATGGCTGGCTCTATCATGGATACCATGACGGAACAGGTACACCGTTTCGGTTTAGTTATGCCGCTTTGCGTATCTTACTTAGCGGCGTCTGAATTTTTGAGCATTATCGAAAACTTGGATGACGCTGGCATTTCTGCGGTACATAATTTAGCGGCTTTAGTGAAAAGAAAGGGGCAGTCATGAAAGTCATAGATATCTCAGACTGGAATGATCATGTCAACTGGTCACACATGATTGATGAAGGGGTAGAGGGGGTTATCGTAAAAATCAGCGAAGGGCGCACGCTTTCCGAACTTCATGGGAAGCACATCTCGGCAGCCAGCGTCCGCGGCCTTTCATGGGGCGTTTACTGCTACACTCATGCACAAACAACAGCACGAGCAGAGGAAGAAGCTGATAGGGTGATTGAGGCTTTAAATGCGCTGGGATACGGAGCGCCGCCCTTGGGAATTTGGATCGATGTAGAAGCCCCAGGGACTATCGGACAGGATAGGGAAGATGTGACCGCCATCTGTAGTGCCTTTATTTCCACATGCAACGCGGCGGGATACTCTGCGGGCATCTATGCGAGCCTGTCTACCTTGACCGACTGCCTGAATCTGAATGATCTAGCTGATTATGTGCCCACCTGGTGCGCCCAGTATAACGATGAATGCAATTTCCATGACTATTTCCCTGGACGCATTCTGCAGGACTGGCAATTCACGGATGCATTCGAAATTGACGGACGCAATTACGATATGAGCGAATGGTATTAAATGGAGGGACGATGTGCAGAATTACAAAAAGGCTATTGTTCTTTGCCTTCTGCTCCTTGCTTTGGCTGGCGGCTGGTACTTCTTCGCAGGCAGAGGAGATGTATCAGATATCGGAAAGCGAGCTGACGAGACTCGAAGCGAACTCGAATCAGCTCGCGAAGAACAACGAGACCAAGCAGCAGCTCTTGATCGAGCAGCAAACGCAGCTGACAGAAGCCAATCAGCAATTAGAGACAGTGAAGAAAGAGCTGACCGCGTCCAAGAGCTTGAACGAAGCGACGCAGAGATCATTAGAGAAAGCCAATCAATCCTTGACCGAGTTAGAGAAAGAGGCCGCCCGCAAGGTACAGGTGAAGGCTAGGCAGCGCAATCTGTGGATTATTATCGCGGGAGGAGCTCTTTATGCTTGCATCTCCAAGTAACGGGATTTCAAATTCGTCAAAAATCCGTCAAAAACTTTCAGAAAATAGAGTTGGAATTGCACGGAAGGGGGTTATACGGCGAATGATGAAAAACCAGATTTGCTAGATTTTATCGAGGAAAGAAAAAAGTTGGAAACTTATGTACAAATGGCCCCACTTATGCTAAAATAACATATGTCGATATTGCGGGCCTATAGCTCAGTTGGTTAGAGCAGGCGGCTCATAACCGCCCCGTCCCAGGTTCGAGTCCTGGTGGGCCCACCACAATGAACGTATCCGTGCTGATTTCAGTGATTTGGATACGTTTTTTTGATAGAGAAAAGGAATGGCTGTAGGATAGTCCTGCATGGAAAGTCATTGCTGAAAGGATCCATCTATGAAACTGACGAATCGTCTACAGGCGGCAGCCGATCTGGTGCCTGTCTGTAAGAGTATGGCCGATATTGGTACAGACCATGGCTACCTTCCCATTTACCTCGTGCAAGAGGGGCGCGCCAGGCGGGCGATCGCCTGCGATGTGAATGACGGCCCTCTTACACGCGCCAGGGAGGATGTAATTTCTTCCGGATTTTCACGCCAGATCCTTTTGCGTCTGGGCGGAGGACTTGCGCCGCTTGGTAAAGGAGAGGTGGACGGTGTCACCATCTGCGGGATGGGCGGCCTTTTAATGCGGGATATTCTTGTGGAGAATGAGGAAAAGGCGCAGGCGCTCTCATGGCTGGTGCTGCAGCCGCAGGGACATGTGGCGGAGCTCCGGCAGTTTCTTGGCAGGCATCATTTCCGCATTGAAAAAGAGGTGCTTTCACTGGATGGCGGGAAGCTGTATGAATTGATGCTCGTTCGTCCCGGCGAGATGGAGGAGCTTTCGATGCTGCAGGCGGAAATCGGTGCGACGGCGGCATATCGGAAGGATCCTCTTTTCAAGACGCATATCGAGCGGCTCATCCGGAGACGGCGCTTTGTGATCGAAGGGGCAAAGGATTCGAAGAGTGAGCGGCATCGCCTGTCCAGAGAAAAGGCACTGGAAGAAGTAAGTATATTGGAGGAACTCTTATGAAAGTCACAGGAAATGATTTGATCGGATGGATGGAGTCGTGGGCACCGAGAAGTCTTGCAGAGTCATGGGATCACCCGGGGCTTCAGGTGGGGGATCCTCGCCGCAGGGTCACGAAGGTACTGATTTCCCTCGACCTCACGGAAGAGAATGTGGATCTTGCCGTCCGTGAAGGCGCTGAGATGGTGATTTCCCATCATCCCTTTCTTTTCAAGGCCATCCGTGAACTTGACCTTCGGACGTATAAGGGGCGCGTGATCGAGAAGCTCGTGAAGCATGATATTCTGTCTTTTGCAGCTCACACGAATTTGGATACAGCCAAAGGCGGCGTGAATGATGCTCTGGCAGCTGCGCTCTCCCTTTCTGATATGGAAGGACTGGTCTTCGAGCAGGAAACGAAAGAGAGGAAGCTTGCACTTTATGTGAAGCCTGTCACCGCGAAGGTACTCCGACATACGCTTTCAGAAATCTATGGGGATGCCGTAAATCATTTCTATCTTTTGGATGATGAGGATGATGCGACGGATAAGGCGAAGCTCGAATGTAATGTACCCACCGCGCTGCTTGCTTCTGTCCTTGCGAAAGTACAGGAAATCTGTGGAGATATTCACTATGATGTATATACGCTGGAAAGCCATGGGTACAAGGAGTACATGGGGCGGATCGGAAATCTGCCTGCGCCCATGAGCGGAAAAGAAGCTCTCTCCTATATAAAGGAGAAGCTCGGCATTCCCGTCCTTCGTTATGCAGGAAATCCTGATACCACCATTTCCCGCGTGGCTGTTCTGGGCGGTGCCGGCAGTGAATTTGCTGCGCTTGCAAAAGCAAAGGGAGCAGATCTCTACCTGACGGGCGACCTCAAGTACCATGAAGCGCAGGACGCTTCCCGCCTCGGTCTTCTCATCGCAGATGGCGGCCATTTCTATACCGAGCGCGTCATCGTTCCTGCTTTGGCAAAGCGCCTTCGGACGTATGCCGCAGAGCATGGCTGGGAGATCGAGGTCATCGAAGACAGCAGGGCAGAGGATATTTTCGGGGAAATGTAGAAAACCAGGTTCGTGGTTAGCCTAAGGGGCGTGCCGCCCCTTGACTCTGAACCTGATTTTAATCTTTCTCTTGAAAAAATTCCGTCTCCATGCTATACTGTAGCACGCGAGCAGGAAAGATGATTGCGGGCCGTAAGGCGTGAGGAAAGTCCGAGCTTCGCAGGGCAGGATGCCGGATAACGTCCGGCGGGAGTGATCCTAGGGAAAGTGCCATAGAAAAGGAAACCGCCACGCAAGTGGTAAGGGTGGAAAGGTGCGGTAAGAGCGCACCAGCAGTCGGGAGACCGGCTGGCTTGGTAAACCCCATCCGAAGCAAGACCGAATAGGGAAGGGTTGAGGTTGCCCGCTGACCTTCCGGGTTGCGTCGCTTGAGCAGTCGAGCAATCGGCTGACTAGACAGATAATCATCACCACGCAAGTGGGACAGAACTCGGCTTATTGAATGCTCGCCTTGAAAGAATGACGCTGTGACATGGTCACGGCGTCTTTTTTGTTTGTCATTCGCGGCGAGGGCCTCACGCTTTCGCCACATGTACCGCGCACTTCTCCGCTTTTCTCATCTGTCTTTCCCGCCGCCTGTGCCCTATCCGCCTCTACGGGACACCTTCCCGGCAAGGGGGCTGACGAAACAAGATAAATCTGCTGTCAAGAGACCTTCGGGCATCGCCTCATATAATACTTGCGGCGAAGCCGCTACCACAACCCTGAACCTTGAACCTTGAACCTTAAACCTAAAAAATATTTTCCCATCCCCTTGCTTTCCACTTTTTCTTTTGGTAGAATAAATAACGCATGAGTACACATGTCTGGCGGACTCTGCATCTGTGCTTGCGGGAAAAATTTCATTTTACACATTCCCGAAGTGGCTGCAGGGGAGGAAACGGACAGAGGTTAAAAACAGGAGGTTTTTATTATGGCAGTTGTATCCATGAAACAGTTACTCGAAGCAGGCGTTCACTTTGGTCATCAGACCCGTCGTTGGAACCCGAAAATGGCACGTTTCATTTTCACGGAAAGAAACGGCATCTACATTATCGACCTGCAGAAGACTGTAAAGAAAGTAGAAGAAGCATACGCTTTCCTGCGTGAAGTCGCAGCTACCGGCGCTCCGATCCTTTTCGTCGGCACCAAGAAACAGGCGCAGAATTCCGTGAAGGAAGAAGCTACCCGTTGCAATCAGTTCTATGTCAATGAACGTTGGCTGGGCGGCATGCTCACCAATTTCCGTACCATTCAGACCCGTATCGCTCGTCTGAAAGAACTGGAAAAAATGTTTGAAGAAGGCACCACAGACCAGTATCCGAAGAAGGAAGTCATCCTGATGAAACGCGAACTGGAAAAACTGGAAAAGAACCTGGGCGGAATCAAAGACATGAAGAAGATCCCGGGCGCACTCTTCATCATTGACTCCAAGAAAGAAGAAATCGCTATTGCCGAAGCTCACAAGCTGCACATTCCGGTTATCGCTACCGTTGATACCAACTGCGATCCGGATGTTGTTGATTTCCCGATCCCGGCAAACGATGATGCTATCCGTGCTGTAAGACTGCTTGCTTCCAAGATGGCTGACGCTGTCCTCGAAGGCCGTCAGGGTCAGCAGGAAGCTGAAGCTGCTAAAGAAGCAGAAGCTGAAGAAGCTCCGGCTGAAGAAGCTGCTGAACAGGAATAATGGCTGTATAGGAAATTCGGCCTGCGCTTTGCGCAGGCTGGGGATTTCCTTTTTTTGAGAAATTTTTACAAACACCTTACGGTTTTATGATGGAGGTCATAAAGATGGCAATTACCGCTAGCATGGTCAAAGATCTGCGTACAAAGACTGGCGCAGGCATGATGGACTGCAAAAAAGCACTCGTAGAAGCTGAAGGCGATATGGAAAAAGCAGTAGATATTCTCCGTGAAAAGGGACTGTCTCAGGCTGCGAAGAAAGCAAGCCGTGTAGCTGCTGAAGGTGCTGTCGTTTCCGCTATTTCCGCTGATGGCAAAGTCGGCACCATCGTAGAAGTCAACTGCGAAACCGACTTCGTAGGTAGCAATGATGACTTCAGAGCACTGGCTGCTCGTATCGCACAGCAGATCATCGCTGTAAATCCGGCTGATGTAGAAGCTCTGCTTGCTTCTGAAATGGACGGCAAGGCTGTCAAAGATCAGGTCACCGAAGCTGTAGCTAAGATCGGCGAAAACATTTCTGTTCGTCGCTTTGTTCGCTATGAAAGTGCAGAAGGCGCTGTCTACAGCTACATCCACGGCGGCGGCAAGATCGGCGTTCTCGTCGAAATGAAGGGCGCAGACGCTGAACTCGGCAAAGATGTCGCTATGCAGGTCGCTGCAGCAAATCCTTCCTACCTCGACCGTACTCAGGTACCGCAGGCTGAAATCGAACACGAAAAAGAAGTTCTGGCTGTCGAAGCGAGAAATGAAGGCAAACCAGAAAAGATCATCGAAAAGATGGTTCTCGGCCGTATCAACAAGTACTACAAGGAAGTCTGCCTCGTAGATCAGGAATTCATTAAAGATGGCGATCTGACCATTGCGAAACTCCTGAAATCCAAGAATGCAGAAGTTGTTCGCTTCGCTCGTTTCCAGCTCGGCGAAGGCATCGAAAAGAAACAGGACGATCTGGCTGCTGAAGTCGCTAAACAGCTGAATCAGTAATCTATAAAATAGGAATAAGAGAACATCATCTTTGGTGTTCTCTTATTTTATGGTCTTTTTCAGGGATTGGATGGAAGCCTGGAAGTGAGGAAGTCAGATGTCTAAAGTCTAAAGACTGTAGTTTCCAAGGCTCATCTCTCAAAATTCTTATGGCAGCTATTTCTGAAATACTATATAATAATATAGATGTATCACTGATTTTTACGGGGGTGTACAATGGCAACAGAAAACAAGAAGTATAAGAGAGTCATGCTGAAATTGTCTGGTGAAGCGATGGCCAGCGACAAAGGATTTGGTATCGATCCGGAGGTCGTATATCGACTGGCTGGCGAGATCAAGGAAGCCAGCGATGCCGGTATCGAGATCGCTGTCGTTGTAGGTGGCGGCAATATCTGGAGAGGTCTCAAGGGCAGCCAGGGCGGAATGGATCGTGCGTCGGCTGACTACATGGGTATGCTCGCGACTGTCATCAATTCCGTCGCTCTGCAGGATGCGCTTGAAAAACTTGGCGTCTCCACCCGCGTACAGACAGCCATCGAAATGCAGCAAGTCGCAGAGCCTTACATTCGCCGCCGTGCGATCCGCCATCTTGAGAAGGGCAGAGTCGTGATTTTTGGCGCTGGTACGGGCAATCCTTATTTCACAACGGATACCACGGCAGCTCTGCGCAGTGCAGAAATCGAAGCTGATATCATGCTGATGGCGAAGAAGCAGACCGATGGTGTGTACGATGCAGATCCAAAGTTCCATCCCGATGCAAAAATGTTCACTCATCTCACCTATAGTGAAGTGCTGCAGAAAGAGCTGGCTGTCATGGACAATACGGCCATTACTCTCTGCATGAATAACGAAATTCCGATCAAAGTATTCAATATCGACGTTCCTGGCAACATTGTCAAGGCCTGCAAGGGAGATACCCTGGGCACATTAATCGAAGGGAAATAATCATGTACGAAGAAGAACTGAAGAAACTGTCTGACAAGATGGATAAATCCATCGTTGCTCTCAAGAATGAATTCACCAGCATCCGTACGGGTCAGGCGAATGCCAGCCTGCTCGATCGCGTATTTGTTGAGTATTACGGCAGCCGTACTCCGATCACTCAGGTCGCTTCTGTGACTGTACCGGAAGCTCGTCTGCTCGTTGTCCAGCCATGGGACAAGGGTCTTCTGAAAGATATCGAAAAAGCCATCCTGCAGTCTGACCTCGGCCTCGTACCGATGAATGATGGCAACCTGATCCGTATGGCCATCCCGCAGCTGACTGAAGACCGCCGCAAGGAACTCGTCAAGGTTGTCAATAAGAAAGCGGAAGAGGGCAAGGTCGCTATCAGAAATATTCGTCGTGATGGCAATGATTTCCTGAAAAAGGAAGCAAAGAATAGCGATGTTTCCAAGGATGTCATCAAAGAAACTGAAGATAAAGTCCAGAAGCTGACGGACAAGAAAATCAAAGAGCTGGAAGCTGCCACCGAAAAGAAAATTAAAGAGATCATGTCTGTATGAGTGAGGATGTTCTTTTTGCAGGACAGCCGTTTACTGAAAAATTGAGACAGTGTGTAGAGAAATCGTATCCGAGTGGTACGATTTCTTTCACTCATGGGCGGGAAGCGCAGCTCGAAGAGGACGCGCTTTACCTTGTCCGAATCGGAGAAAAGGCTGTTGTCATGCCACGAATGAAGTATAGTGAGAGTGTGGAAAAAGTCGTGAGGCGGCGAGAATAATCTTCTTGTCCCTCTCTTTGGAAGGGGCAGACTCGCGTAGCGAGTCGGGGTTGCCCATCATGTTTGTATAGAAGAAATCGCAGCCCAACCTCCGCCTCTTCAAGGCACCTTAAACTATCTAAACTCCATCCTATTTTGATTATGGGAGATTCCATTTATGTCTGATAAAAAATCATTTCCTGAGCATGTGGCCATCATTCTTGATGGGAATGGCCGCTGGGCGAAAGAAAGAGGAAGAGAGAGAACCTATGGTCATCAGGTCGGCGCGGCAAACGTGAAGACCATCGTACGTGCGGCGGGTCATATGGGAGTGAAAGTGCTGACGCTCTATGCATTCTCTACAGAGAACTGGAAGCGTCCGCCCATCGAAGTCCGTTTCCTGATGAAGCTTTTCAAGAGCTACCTGATCAGTCAACTGCGTGAGCTGGTGGAGGATAATGTGCAGGTGCACATTGTAGGCGAACCGTCAGCATTGTCGGATGATCTTCGCAAGGATATCGCTGCCTGCGAAAAAGATACAGCGAAGTGTAACGGCATGATCCTGAATGTGGCTATCAACTATGGCGGACGCATGGAGATCGTGCAGGCGGTGCAGCAGATCGCACGCGAAGTGAAGAGCGGCTCTCTTGATGCGGAATCCATTACGGAAGAAACGATTTCTGCCCATCTCTATCCATCGGATGCCCAGGATGTGGATCTGATGATCCGTACGGGCGGAGAGTCGCGCATTTCGAATTTCCTTCTTTGGCAGATCTCTTATGGGGAGCTGTACTTCACGCCTGTCCTGTGGCCGGAGTTCACTGAGGAGGAGCTTTCGAAAGCGATCGACTGGTTTACCGGAAGAGACCGTCGCTTCGGCGGACTCACGGAGGATAAAAAATGAAAGTGCGTGTGATCACAGCGATTATTGGTATCATCGCTGTCCTTGGGCTGGTATATCTGGGAGGTTGGTTTCTGACGGGAGCCATTTTCCTCGTCTCCTTGCTGGCCCTTCTTGAATATGATAAGATGCTGAAACATTTCGGTGTTCACATCTATCTGAAAGCCACAGCCATTGCTACTGCCGTCATGGTACTGGCATCCGGTTTTTATTCGCTGAAAGCCTTTCTGGCTGCGATTTTTCTTGCCTTTGTACTGCTTCTCTACCTGATTCTGGGCATTAAGAAGGAAAATATGACCGGGCTTATTTATTCTGCTTTCGGTGCCGTCTATTTTGGCGTGGGCTTTGGCAGTCTGGCGGTCCTTCGCGGCAGTCATGAGCTGCTCTCGCCGGTGGCAGTTTCCATGGAGCCAGGGATTTTCCTCATTCTTCTCGCACTCATTTGTACCTGGGCGAGTGATTCTTTCGCTTACCTGACGGGAAAGGCCTGCGGTCGTCATAAGATGGCGCCGCATATCAGCCCGAATAAAACGGTCGAAGGTCTTGTCGGTGGCGCAGTCGGCTGCGTCATTCTCGGTGTCCTTGTTTCCTTCTGTGCGGGTTTTGATCTTTTGGAAGGATGCATCCTTTCCGTCATGGCGGCGATCATGGCGCCCATGGGGGATCTCTTCGAGTCCTATGTAAAGCGCGCCTGTGATATCAAAGACTCCGGAAATATTCTACCGGGGCATGGCGGGATGATGGACCGTTTCGACAGCCTTCTCTTCGTAGCCCCGAGCCTTGTCGCGGTGCTTGCGCTGCTGAGATGAATGAGAAATGAAGATGCGGCATTGCGCCTGGTTATCAATGGGAGACGTAGAGATGGTAAGCCCCACTGGCTTTGATTTCTAATATCTTCCAGTCTCACTTCTGCTCCACAGTCAAACTGTCACTCATATTTCCCCGAAAGGAGTCTTCTATGAAAGAAATCGCTGTATTGGGCAGCACGGGTTCCATTGGAACCCAGACGATGGACGTGATCCGTCTCCATTCGGATCTTTTTCATGCGGCCGTCATTGCTGCGCACAAGAGTATCGATAAATTACAGGAGCAGGCTGCGCTCTTTCATCCGTATGCCATCGTCATCACTGATGAGGATGCGGGGAAAAAATTTCTGGAAACCTATAATGGCGATGCGGATGTGCTGATCGGCGAGGCAGCTCTTTCTGAGGTCGTGAAGCGAGACGATGTCGACCTTGTCCTTGTAGCAGTCGTCGGCATTACAGGACTTCTTCCGACGCTTGAAGCGATTCGCGCGGGGAAGGAGCTGGCTCTTGCAAACAAAGAGACGCTGGTCGCAGGCGGTGCGCTTGTTCTTGAGGAAGCGAAAAAGAATCATACGCTGATCCGTCCGGTGGACAGTGAGCATTCTGCCATCTTCCAGAGTATGATCGGGCAGGATCAGAAAGGCATTCATAAAATCCTTCTCACAGCTTCTGGCGGTCCTTTCCGCGGCAGGACAAGAGAAGAGCTCGCACAGGTGACGGTTGCAGATGCCATGAAGCACCCGACATGGAACATGGGGACGAAAGTGACGCTCGATTCTGCGACCATGTTTAACAAAGGGCTTGAGGTCATAGAGGCGCACTGGCTCTTCGGCGTAGACTATCAGGATATTGAAGTCATTGTCCAGCCGCAGAGCCTGATCCACTCGATGGTCGAGTATGTCGATGGTACCATCATGGCACAGATCGGTTTGCCGGATATGCGGCTTCCGATCCAGTTCGCCCTGACATATCCGGACCGCCTGCCTTCGCCATCGCATGCTTTCGTGGACTGGAATGAAATCGCGCAGATCCTGATCGCTAAGCCCGATATGAAAGTCTTCCGTTCGCTGAAGCTGGCTTACGAAGCAGGAGAAATGGGGGGAGACGGCGGCGTCGCTTTCAACGCATCCAATGAGGAGGCCATCCGCGCCTTTATCGCTGGGAAGATTTCCTTCCTTTCCATTTTCGATGTGGTGGAAGATACGCTCTCGCACTGGAGTGCAGAGCCTGTCGTTTCTTATGACAGTGTACTCTCATCGGATCGTAAGGCTCGCGCGCTGGCAGATGCATTCATTTCGAGGAAATGCCTATGATTTCATCGATACTGGCTCCGATCTTTGTCTTTGCCGTTGTTGTCATCGTCCATGAGGGCGGGCACTTCCTCATGGCGAAGTGGACGGGTATGAAGGTCATCGAGTTTGCTGTCGGTTTCGGCCCTGTGATCGTTTCAAAGAAATGGGGAGAGACGCTCTATTCCCTTCGTCTGATTCCGCTGGGGGGATTTAATAAGATCGCCGGCATGGATGATCAGAATAAGGATGACCCACGCGCTTTCAACCAGCGCCCGACATGGGCAAAGCTGCTTGTCATCGTGGGGGGCGCGCTCTTCAATGTTCTTCTCGCCCTTTTGATCTTCATCTCTGCTTTCAAGATTGAAGGTTATAATACTTTCCCGAATTTACCCAAAGTCGGTACCGTACTTGCGGGGAGTTCGGCAGAGAAGCAGCATCTTTCGCCCGGAGATACCATTCTTTCCATCGAAGGGAAGGCTATGGTGAAATGGACGGATATCGGAGAAGCCCTGAAAGAGAAGGGAAATCGGGTGGTTTCCATGGAAATCGACCACGAGGGTACGATGAGACAGGTGACGATCATCCCCGAGGTGCAGCCCGATGGCCGTGCCATCATGGGGATCACCCCTTATGTGGAACACCACGAAACCACGATGACAGAAGCCATTGCCATGGGGTTGGGACGCGCCGCTGATCTGCTGCATATGATGACGGCGGGGCTTTATGATATGGTAACGGGCACGGGGCGTGCGGAAGTATCCGGTCCGATCGGAATCGCTCGCATGTCAGGGGAGGTGGCATCTTACGGGGTCATGCCGCTCTTCATGTTTATCGCCCTTCTTAGTCTGAATCTGGGACTTCTCAATATACTTCCCGTCCCGCTTCTTGATGGCGGACATTTGATCCTTATTCTTTTGGAGGCCATTCTCGGGCGGCAGCTGCCGGAGAAAGCGCTGATTTATATTCAATCGGTCGGGATCGCCATACTGGGGGCGATTTTCTTCTATGCACTCTTCCATGATATCAGCGCGCTGATGTAGGAAAAGCGGATTCAGAGGGATATGCTCTTATCGTAGGCTTCTCGCACGACTTTCATTCCATTCGGCGCTGATAAGGACAGGACGTTTTTAGGAAGGTAAACCTGACTCTAAACCATATATTCATGTAAACCACTACGAAAAGGAGATTCAAATGGGAAATACCAGACAGGTCGTTGTCGGCGGTGTCAAGATTGGTGGGGGCGCGCCCATTGCGATCCAGTCGATGAGTACGTTCAGTCCGCTCGATACGGACGTCGCTGCCTCGCAGATCCAGGCCCTGCATCAGGCGGGCGCAGATATCATCCGAATCGCCGTGCCGGATAAAAAGGCAGCAGAAGCTTTGGGCGCACTCCGAGCGAAAGTGGATGTACCGCTGGTCGCAGACATTCATTTTGACTACCGTCTTGCACTCACGGCGATGGAGCAGGGGATCGATGCTCTTCGCATCAATCCGGGAAATATCGGTAAGCGGGAAAACGTTGTGAAGGTGGTGGATATGGCGAAAGAAAAGCATATCCCCATTCGTATCGGTATCAATGCAGGCTCCCTTCCGGAAGACATCCTTGCGTCACATGGCGGACATCCGACCGCGGAAGGCATGGTGGAAGGCGCACTCTCTCATGTCCGCATCCTCGAAGCGGAAGGATTCTATGATATCGTGATTTCTGTGAAGTCTTCAGATGTCCCGATGATGGTGAAGGCAAACCGCCTTCTTTCTGAAAAAGTGGACTATCCGCTGCACCTCGGTGTGACGGAGGCCGGGACGCTCTATCGCGGGACGATCAAGTCAGCCATTGGGATCGGCAGCCTGCTCTTAGACGGCATTGGCGATACCATTCGCGTATCTTTGACCGATGATCCGATGAAGGAAGTAAAAGCAGCGAAGGAAATCCTGAGCTCCGTGGGCATGCAGCAGTATGGCCCAGTCCTCATTTCCTGTCCGACATGCGGTCGCACACAGGTGAATCTCATCGAGATGGCTAAAGAAGTGGAGGAGAAGATCTCTCACTTTAAGAAACCCATCAAAGTCGCCGTCATGGGTTGCGCCGTGAATGGTCCGGGCGAAGCCAGGGAGGCAGATTTCGGCATCGCCGGCGGAAAAGGCAGTGGCCTGGTCTTCCGCAAAGGAAAGATCCTCCGATCCGTCCCGGAAGACCAGCTCATTGATGCCCTGATGGAAGAGATCAGAGCGTATGAAGAAGAGGAATAAAATATACAAAAAGCAGTGTGTAGGCGCTGCTTTTTGTATGATGAGATGAGTGACTATGCCCAGGCATTCATTTTTGTTTTTCACAGGAGCGGTTCATACATTTATGATATAATGTACCGGCGTGTAACAGATTAAAATCTAGCAAGAGTGATGCCTGAAATCTGGGGGAGGACGGGTGACTGGGAATCAGCAGCTGGGGATTAGAAAAAAAACGCCGAGAAATCGTATAGCGATTTCTCGGCGTTTTTTATGTTGAAAGAAGGAGAAGGCAGAACTATCCCTTTATCCTCTTTCTATCCGGAAGGAGAATAAAGGGAATGACGACATCCCTACTCCCTAAGGAAGCACTGATTAAATCGTTGTCAGATTTTACTCTAGGATTTTTATGCATGCAAGAAATAACCTGACGCGAATAGCGAGCTATTTAAGGAAGGTTATGACGAAGCTATGTATAAAATCTTGTAGAATCTGACTCTGCGATTTAACCAGCGTTTCCTTTAGCTCCCACTATTTCCCATAGGTCAGCTGGTACAGCTTTTCCAGTGCTTCCGGGGTCTTGATTCCCGGATTCATGAGGAAAAGGTTTGGCTCTAAGAAGTAGACGTGATTCTCCTGTACGGCTTTGAGGTGTGCCCATGCAGGATTGTTTCTCATCGAGTCATCGAGAGATTTGTTGATCTCATCCTGCTTGCCCATGGTGACAATGAAGATGACATCTGGATCGTCAGCGGAAAGCTGCTCTAAGGAATAGGGAACAGTCTTGCTGTCGAGCTTCAGGTCCTTGTGGGCGGTGATGATATTATTCATTTTCAGCATATCCACCATGGAAGCGCAGATGGACTTCGGAGTTTCTGCTGTGACAGATTTCCCTGTAGCGCGAAGGACAGCAACTTTCGCCGGGGTCTTTTCAGCGGCCGCTTTATCCATGACTGCTTTGACACCTTTTTCGTAGGTGTCGATCACTTCTTTGGCTTTGTCTGTTTTACCATAGAGTTCACCCATGAATTTCAAAAGCGGCACATTGTCATGGATGCCGTCGTACTGGATAAGGACGTAGGGGATCTGGCTCGATTTCAGAAGAGACTCGAGCTTGCTGTTTTGCGTCTTTTCTCCGATGACGAGGTCTGGCTTCATGCCGACCAGAAATTCCATATTGATATTCTGCACATGCCCGATGGTGGGGAGGGATTTTGCCTCTTCCGGGATCGGGCTCGTGGTCTCTGGGCGCGCGATGGAGGTGCCTCCGACAGCATAGGCCATATTGATGAGTGGCGCAGACAATGTGACAATGCGCGAAGGAGCGGCCTTCATGCTGATGGTCTGGTCTTTATAGGTGTAAGAGAGGGCGGAGGAGGAAGCAGGCTGACCGCTGCCGCCGCAGGCAGAAAGGGAGAGGCAGAGGGCAGCCGCTGCGATAGATGCAAGAATTTTTTTCATAAGAAGACTCCTTGGAGATAATGGGGAATAGCGAAAACATACTAAAACGCTCTTACGCCGAGATGACGTAAGAGCGTTTTTTTAATGAAGAGACATCATCTCTGCATTAGTATAGCACATTTCATTATTTCTGCAGAGCTTCAATAGCTTCGGTTGCACGATCTACATACAGGCCGCGAACGTTTGCGTTTTCGCCAAGACCATGGATATAGGTGTCAACGGTGAAGCCTTCTGCTTTCAGGATGCTCTTATGGGAGTCCGGTTCATCACCAGCCATATCATTGTTTGCATGATCGCCAGCAACCATCATGATCGGCATCAGTGTGACATGTTTGTAGCCCTGTGCTTTCAGCTTCGGGATGACATCTTCCAGATTCGGACGGCCTTCGACAGAGTAAACGAAGACATTGTTCATGCCGAGTTCATGCAGACGATCCTGGATGACGCTGTAGTAAGCGTTGCCCGGATGTGGAGTGCCGTGAGCCATGATCAGGGTAGCGTCCTGTTTACCCATCTTCGGGAACTGGGAGGACAGAGCTTTCAGGAAGTCAACGACCTGATCCGGTTCACCTTCGGTGCCCTGGAAGTACATCAGCGGGGTAGCGAGGGAGATCTTCTTGAAATGCGGAACCTGCATCTTGGTGACGACGGAGTCATAGGAATATTCCATGCCTGGGATGACGTCGAGGGAAACAACAGCAACACGGGTGTAGCCTTCATCCTGCAGTTTCTTGAAAGCTTCTTCCGGGGTCATTTTCTGGATGCCTTCATTGGCTTTGACACGGTCGATAATGATATGGGAAGTGTATGCTTCGAATACCGGTACATTCGGATGAGCTTTCTGGATGGCTGCTTCTACAGCATCGATAGTTTTAGCTCTGGTATCGGTGAAGGTGGTACCGAAGGTCATGACGAGGACAGCATCTTTGTTTGGTGCATTCTTCATAGCCGGGTTTTCTGCAGTCCATACACCGACGGTGGAAGCTTCGCGAAGAGCCGGGGTTACATCCTTGACTTCCGGATTCAGTTCATATGCATTGGCGGACATGCCGAAACCAAATACACACAGAGCTGCCATAGATGCAGACAGAACAGTTTTCAGACTTTTTTTCATGAAAAATCACTCCTTTAAAAATTCCCGATTGTCGGGATTCATACAGAGAAGAGGTGAGTCGAGTATTTCCCATGCACTCGATTTCCTTTCTTTCATCTGTATTTCGCATGACCCTAGTTTAGTACAACGTTAAGATAAAGTCAAATGAATTTTACCTTTTTATTGAAAATATTTTTTGGAAATTAGCGCGGAAAGCGGAGTATTTTGGAAATTGCGGTTTAGAATTAAGAGGATCATGATGAGATCGCTGTCAGCTCTTTCTTGTTTTTTTATGTCCTCCACCTTGCTTAATCTTTCTTAATGTTGTTATAATAATATAAAGGTTGATAGCAGCTGGCCTTGTGCCGGCAGGTTTTATGGGAATGCGGCTTTTTCTGCCAGAGATCGGATCCGTGTTTCCTGAGTAAAGAGAGTGAATCCTATGAAAAAAATTGCTTTTTACGGAAAAGGTGGTATCGGAAAGTCCACGACGGCTTCCAATGTGTCAGCGGCACTCTCCCTCATGGGGAAGAAGGTCTGCCAGATCGGGTGCGACCCGAAGAATGACTCGACGCGTCTTCTTTTAGGACATATTTGTAAAGAGACCGTGCTGGATCAGGTGCGGAGAAAGGATCCTGATGAGATCTGCAAGGAGGATATCGTACATACAGGATTTCATGATATCATCTGTGTCGAAGCAGGCGGGCCTGAGCCGGGGGTGGGCTGTGCGGGACGCGGCATCATCGTCGCACTGCAGCTTCTGGACAAAATGAAAGCCATCCCTGATATGGATGTAACGCTCTACGATGTCCTCGGGGATGTCGTCTGTGGAGGTTTTTCCATGCCGATCCGTGAAGGATACGCGAAGGAGATCTATATCGTTTCCTCCGGCGAGCTGATGTCTCTCTATGCGGCGAATAACATCGCCAAGGGCATTCGCCGCTTTGCGGCAAGGGGAGAGGTGCGTCTCGCAGGTATCATCGGAAACAGTCGCAATGTGCCCGGCGAAAAGGAACTTCTGACCGAATTCTGCAAGAAGCTGAATACCCGCCTCGTCGCTTTCATTCCGCGGGATAAGATCGTGAATCTGGCGGAGAATCATAAGCAGACGGTGCTATCATATGCTCCGGAGTCTTCTCAGGCGGATGTATATAGAGCTCTTGCGAAGACCATCTGGGAGAACACGGAGCTTTCCATCCCGACTCCGATGACATTTGATGAGCTGGAGAAATTGGCAGGTACCTATGGCACTCAAGACTAAATGGCTTTTGTCGAAATCAAAATCGTGCAGCTGCACGCTGGTCGGCGTCTACCGCTCGCTCGCCTTCTGCCCCGGCGTGGTCGTCATTTTTCATGGCCCGATCGGCTGTGCACATGTGGCTTCCACCATGGATCTGGGGTCCGGCTTCCGTGTCATGGCGGACGGAGGAAAGGAAAACCGTGAGACGATCCCGCTCGTGTCTTCTCATCTGCGGGAAAAAGATGGCATTTTTGGTGGGATCGATCGCCTCTCTGATTGTATTTCCTATGTGATGGATACCTATCACCCGAAGTGCGTATGGATCGTTTCCTCCTGTGTGGCAGGGGTCATCGGGGATGATATCGAGCAGGAAGCGGCAGCGGCAGAAGCCTCTTATGGCATTCCTGTCATTCCCATGCCGTTTGCAGGATTTCTGGGCGGGGAGTACTCCGATGCCTACTATCAGACAACAGAGATGATGATTCGCCGTTTCTTCCGGAAAGAGAAGCGCGTAAAAGGGCGCGTGCTGCTTCTCGGGGATCAGATGGGTCCGGAAGGGCAGTATGTACGTGAAGTGAAGCGGCTGCTCTCCCGTTTCGGTCTTACGGTGAAGTGGCAGTTTCCCGGGTATGTGCCTTTTGAGGAGTGGAAGGATATTCCTTCGGCTGACTTTTCCATCCTTTTAGGAACAGTGGGACAGCTTGGCGGCATGATGAAGATCGCCAAGCTCTTAAAGGATACCTATGATGTGCCGACACTCGGAGACGTATACCCGGTCGGCTGGGAGCGAACGAAGGACTGGATCTGCGCGCTGGCTGATTTCCTCCATGAAAAGGAACGGGGAGAGGAAATCATCAGAGAAGAAGAGGCACGCATCGATCATGCGACCTCGTCTTTCCTGCCTGTCACGGAGGGAAAGAAAGCAGTCATCGGGATCGGCCGCGGTCCGCGCTGGTATCATCCGCGGGAGACCCTCGCCCGCATCGAGCGCCTGCACCTTGCCTGCTCGGGGATCGTCTTCTTCGATAATCTGACGGAGGACGACAAAAAGATCCTGCGGGAGGAAATCGCTGCTGTGGGAGACATCCCGATCTATGACAGCCGGGAGGGACAGGCGGTGATGGATGCCTGTGACATCCTCCTTACAACGAATGAGATCTACAATACGAAAGCGCGGCAGCTCTTCATCCCGATGGTGCCATTGACTGGCACGGAGGGGGAGATCGCAGAGCTTCGCGCGATGTATCGGCTGCTTTGTCGCTATGGGAAGAAAGGGGGCGTCGCCTATGTCACGGTCTGAGTGGGAAGCAGCCTGCCACCACGGCAGTACCTGTGCGCTGACGGGATCAGCGGCATTCTTTGACTCTATCCCAGGGAGCTTCACGGTGGTGAATGGCCCGCTCTGGTGCTATTTTTATGCGATGAAATATGTGGATAATGAGAATCCGATGGCGTCCATGCGCTTTTCCTGTACACAGGTGGGCCCGAATTCTCTTGTTTACGGGACGGAGGATGATCTGTGTAAGGGGCTTTCCAGTATAGAGACCTATGCGAAGCCCGAGCGTGTCTTTGCCCTGAACAACTGCAGCGTCAGTCTTGTCGGTGACGATGTGCAGGGCATCGCCGACCAGATGGATCTCCCATGGCCGGTCTATGCGATGGACAGCGGCGGCATGAAAGGAAGCTTTGAGGCAGGGTATTCCGCAGCCTCTCTTCGCATCGAAAAGGAAATGAAAACGAAGGAGAAGATCCCTGCCTCCGTCAATGTGCTTGGGCTCTCTACCGTTCATATGAAGGGACGGGAGGATGCAGAAGAAATCCGGCGGCTGCTTTCTCTGTGCGGCATCCGCGTGATTTCTATGCCGGGCGGCGGAAGCAATTGGGACGACATCATGGGTGCTCCTTCGGCATCTCTCAACATCGTCGTGAGAGATGAACTGGGGCTCTCGCTCGCCAAACAGATGGAGCAGGATTTCGGGACGCCGTATATGTCCTGCGGCCTTCCTTACGGGACGGACGGTACGATGGCCTGGCTCTCGGAAATCATCGAAAAGCTGAGGGCGGGCGAATTGACACGCGCCTCGCATGAGGCGGCGAAGCTGAAAGAATTTTTGCTTCGAAAAGGCAATAATCTGGAGTCTCTCTGGGGACCGCTCTGGTTTGATGCCGTCCTCATTTCAGCGCCGCCGTCGGAAGCACTTGGCATTGCTGAAACGATCCGCAGCGAATGGATCGATACCGCGCGTCTCGTGATCCATGCCCAGTGTGAGACAAAGAAATCAACGCCGGCAGCAGATGCGATCCGTGTCGTCATGAAAAATGAAAAGGAGATCGCCAAGGATTACGAAGACTGGCAGGGAGGACTTGTCCTCTCGTCTTCCCACGAGACGCACCTGCTCCGGCGTATGGGAAGATCATTCACCGGCTTCCATATCGCACTTCCGTCACATGACGAGGTTCATTTTTCCGATCTCCCGCAGTGTGGTCTTCGCGGGGCAGGGTATCTCTACGAGCAGCTGTGGAATGCAAAGCTGAGAAAGTGATGGGGAAGGATGACAGGTTTCGCTCTTTCTATGGGGTCTTAGAGGGCGAAAAGCATCAGGGAGCAGAAATGAGATATAGTTATACGGCGCAAATCGTCGGACTTTCCGCTGCCACACCCTAAGCACTTGAGATCTTTAGTCACCAGTCGCATCTGATCTCCTGCCGCCTAGTCTTTTGCTCCTGCATTCTCTCTATACGCAGATGGTCAATCATGCTATAATGGGAAGGAATTTTATTGCATTTTGCATGGTAAAGGAGCATTTCAATCATGAGCAAAATTTACGTCATCGGACATAAATCCCCAGATACCGACAGCATTGCGGCTGCGATTTCTTATTCCTACCTGAAGCAGCAGCAGGGCGTGGAAGCCGTCGCTGCCAGAGCGGGCGAACCGAACAAAGAAACCTGCTACGCACTGGACTATTTCAAGGTAGAAGCACCGGAATACCTCGAAAAAGTCGAAACCGGCACGAAGCTCATCCTCGTCGATCACAATGAATCCAAGCAGTGCGTCGACGGGGCCAAAGCGGCCGATGTACTGGAACTCATTGACCATCATCGCATCGGTGACTTCGTAACCACGAATCCGATCTTCATCCTCGTCCGTCCGGTGGGCTGCGTGAATACCGTCATCTGGGGGCTCTACAAGGCTGCTGGCGTAAAACCTTCTCAGGCTGTCGCCGGCATGATGCTTTCTGCGATCATCTCCGATACCGTTCTCTTCCGTTCCCCGACCACGACCGAAGAAGATAAGACCGCAGTTAGAGAACTTGCAGAAATCGCCGGTGTCAACTATGAAAAGTACGGCATGGATATGCTGAAAGCAGGCGCAGACATTTCTGACTACTCGGCGGAAAAACTCGCCGGCAACGATACCAAGGAATTCGAATCCGCTGGTAAGACCTTCAGCTGCGGACAGATTTCCGTCATGGATCTCGCTCCGATCAATGCGAAGAAGGCGGACATCATGGCCGCTCTGGAAGCCACCAAGGCTGCCAAAGGCTATGCGGCTTCCTACCTCATGGTGACGGATATCCTCGCAGAAGATACCTATCTGTGGTTCACCTCCGGCGCAGAAGAGACCGCAGAAAAGGCATTCGGCAAAAAAGCAGAAGACGGCGCTGTATATCTGCCGAAAGTCATGTCCCGTAAGAAACAGGTCGCTCCGTTCCTTCTGAAGGCTTACGCTGAATAAGGAGATCGAGTGCATAAAAGCCCATACGACGAAAGTCATATGGGCTTTTCTTAATGAGGGATGGAGGTGTGGTTCTCCCTCCCTCCTTTAGAAGGAGGCTGGTTTGCGCTTTCCGCAAGGCAAACATATCCTGCTGAAAATCACAGAACCTATAGAACTCGCTGAACCTTATTCCCCAATCCCTGTCTACTATGAAAAGGACGACTCATGAACAACTATCTAAATACATTAAATCCCCGGCAGCGGGAGGCGGTCGAGACGGTGAAAGGGCCTGTACTCATCATGGCAGGCGCCGGATCCGGCAAGACGAAAGCTCTGACCTGCCGCATCGCATACATGCTTGAGCAGGGGATCTATCCGAATGAAATCCTCGCGATCACCTTCACGAACAAGGCGGCGCAGGAAATGAGAGAACGTGTACACAATCTGGTGGGACCTGCTGCGGACCGCATCTGGATGTATACCTTTCACTCCTTTGGTGCGCGCTTCCTTCGGCGTGAGATCGCTTCCTATCCGCCTTATACGGACAGGTTCACCATTTATGACTCGGATGACTCGAAGACGCTGGTGAAAAACTGCCTGAAGGAGCTGAATCTGGATGATAAGCAGTATCAGCCGAATGCGATGCAGAACCGGATCTCCTCTGCGAAGAACCAGCTGATCGATCCGAAGAAGTACAGAGAGCTGGCAGGAAGCAATTTCTTCAACCAGAAAGCGGCGGATGTATATGAGCTCTATGACAAGCACATGAAGGAGAACAATGCGCTCGACTTCGATGATCTCTTATATATCACGACGAAGCTGCTCTCCATCGAGACCATCCGCAAGCGCTGGCAGGACAGATTTCACTATATCCTGATTGACGAATATCAGGATACGAACCATGCGCAGTACCTGATGGCGAAGTACATCGCAGGGGATACGCAGAATATCTGTGCGGTCGGTGATGCGGATCAGAGCATTTATTCCTGGCGCGGCGCGGACCTACGGAATATCATGGATTTCCAGAAGGACTATCCGAAGGCGAAGCTCATCAAGCTCGAGCAGAACTACCGCTCGACGCAGACGATCCTGGACGCGGCAAATGCGGTGATACAGAACAATCCGGATCGCCCGTCGAAGCGTCTGTGGACAGAGAATAATGCCGGTACGCATCTCAAGCATTACACCGCGATTGATGAACATGCGGAAGCAAATTTCATCATCGAAACGATGCAGAAAGAGCATATGGAAAAGCATCGCCCCTATGGCGATATGGCAGTCCTTTACCGCATGAATGCGCAGTCGCGTGTCATCGAAGAAGCGCTCGTCAGACGCGGCA
Organism: Dialister sp. i34-0019-2H8; assembly: GCF_042846925.1. Taxonomy (NCBI): domain Bacteria; kingdom Bacillati; phylum Bacillota; class Negativicutes; order Veillonellales; family Veillonellaceae; genus Dialister; species Dialister sp. i34-0019-2H8. Next base: position 1,267,397 of record NZ_BAABYQ010000001.1, on the reverse strand, counting down.
TCGGCTATACGATGGTCGGCGGGACACGCTTCTATGACCGCGCGGAAATCCGCGACATGCTAGCCTATCTGAAGGTCATCAATAATTTCAAGGATAATATCAGCCTGGCCCGCATCATCAATACACCCAAGCGCGGCATCGGAGGGACGACGGTCGAGAAGCTATTGGACTATGCGAATGCCGGCGGCATGTCGATGTTCGAGGGCATCATGGGCATCGAGGGCAGTGGGCTTTCTTCTGCTACGCAGCGCAAGCTTACGAATTTCTCTGCGATGATTTTTGATTTTCTGAATGCGTCCACGGAAATGAATGTTTTCGAGCTGATTCAGAAGGTCATGACAGATACGAAGTATCTCGCGCAGCTGCAGGAGAGCAAGGATCCGCAGGCGCAGAGCCGTGAGGAAAATCTGGGCGAGCTGCTTTCTGTCGCGAAAGACTTCATCACCGAGCAGCCGGAAGGCGGACTTGCAGAATTCCTTGAAAAAGTCGCTCTCGTAAACGATGTCGACTCCTATGAAGGGGAAGACGACCGCGTCACCCTGATGACCATCCATAGTGCGAAGGGGCTGGAATTCCCGCTCGTCTTCCTGCCGGGCATGGATGAAGGCATTTTTCCGGGTGTCCGTTCCTTCATGGAGCCTGCGGCTCTTGAAGAAGAGCGCCGCCTCTGCTACGTGGCGATCACGCGTGCGAAGGAAGAGCTCTATATGTCCAATGCACACATGCGTACCATGTACGGCAAGATCAATTCGTACATGCCGAGCCGTTTCATCGAGGAAATCCCGCCGGATCTTGTGGATAAGGTCATCACGGAGGAAGATCGTGAACGCGTGCATTTCCAGGAAAGAAGCCGCAATGAAAGAGCGAGCCGTTTCGCCCTCTCAGAAGCCGCCTCTCCCGTCAAGAAGCTGAAGCCGAAGGCAGTGAGCGCGCGCTATGACTGGCAGGTCGGTGATACCGCTGTCCATACCATGTGGGGCAAGGGCAAGGTCGTCTCTGTCACGGGCAGCGGGAAAAATATGATCCTGAAAATCGAATTTCCGGGAAATAAGATGCGTTCGCTGATGGTCGCTTTTGCACCAATCACGAAGGGAAATGAGTGACTAGTTGCTAGTAAGCTAGGGATTAGGAACCTTGAGTGACTAGTGACTTGAATTTCACTTTCGGGCATCGCTCCATATATACTTGCGGCGAAGCCGCCACATCACCCGTTGAACCCATTGAACCTGCTGAACCTCTTTAGGGCGCAATCAAATGGCGATACGCCCCGAAGGCTAAACCTGACCCCGACAACTTTTGTGCTGTATTTGTATACGAGGAAATATCTATGGTACCGGAAGACATCAAAGAACAAGCAGAGAAACTAAAAAAAGAGCTCCGCCATCACAGCTACCTGTACTATGTGCTGGACCGGCCGGAGATCTCGGATTTTGAATTCGACCATATGTACCGGAAGCTGGTGGATCTGGAAAAAGCATATCCTGAGCTGGTGACACCGGACTCTCCGACGCAGCGTGTCGGCGGGAAGGCGTCCGATGATTTCCGGAAGGTGCGCTTCAGAAAGCCCATGCTCTCGCTGGCGAATGCATTCAATGCGGACGAGCTTCGGGACTTTGACCGCCGCGTGAAGGCAGGGCTTGGCGCAGACCATGTGGAGTACATCACGGAGCTGAAGATCGACGGACTTTCCATGAATCTCATCTATGAGAACGGCAGTCTCATCCAGGGTCTGACACGAGGGGATGGCCGCGTGGGGGAAGATGTGACCGCGAATGTAAAGACCATTCACACCATTCCTCTCTATATCGAGAATGCGCCGCCCTATCTGGAGGTGCGCGGCGAGGTGTACATGCCGCGGAGATCCTTCATCGCACTGAATGAAGCGCGCGATGAGGCGGGCATCATGCCCTTTGCGAATTGCCGCAATGCGGCGGCAGGCTCTCTGCGTCAGCTCGATCCCCATGTGACGGCGTCAAGGAATCTGGCCTTTTTTGCCTATGCGCTCGGAGACATCGAAGGCATGGAGATCAAAAGTCAGGAGGAACTGCTGAAGAAGCTTTCCGATTTCCACTTTCAGGTGAATCCGAACTATCGGAAATGGAGCTCCATCGAAGGAGTCATCGAAGGGGTGAATGAGTGGGAAGTAAAGCGACATGACCTGGGCTATGATACCGATGGCATGGTCATCAAGGTGAATGATTTCAGCGAGCAGCGTGCGCTGGGAGCGACCGTCAAAGATCCGAAGTGGGCGATGGCTTACAAATATCCGCCGGAAGAAGCCGAGACGCGCATAGAGAAGATCGTCGTCACGATGGGGCGGACAGGCGTGCTGACACCATCGGCCGACCTTACGCCGGTGCATCTTGCGGGGACGACCGTGAAGCGTGCGACGCTGCACAATCTGGACTTCATCCGGGAGAAAGACATCCGTGAGGGAGACTATGTCCTCATCTACAAGGCCGGAGAGATCATTCCGGAGGTCGCAAAGGTCCTGAAGGAGAAGCGAAACGGCACAGAGCTGCCATTCGAAATGCCTGCGGTCTGTCCTGTCTGCGGCGGCGCGGTCAGTCGCATCGAAGGCGAAGCGGCTTTCCGCTGCACGAATCCTGAATGCGGCGGTGTCGTCCGTGAGAAGCTCATTCACTTTGCTTCGCGTGATGCGATGAATATCGACGGCATGGGACCCTCCGTTGTGGACAGCCTGATCGCTTACCATCTCGTGAATGATCCCTCTGATTTCTATACCCTGAAGCAGGAAGATATCGAACAGATCGAGCGTATGGGGGAAAAGAGCGCACAGAATCTCATCGCCGCCATCGCGGACAGCAAGGGGCGCGGCCTTGCAAAGCTCCTCTTCGGACTGGGTGTCCGTTTCCTCGGTGAAAAAGGGGCCGAGCTCATCGCGAAGCGTTACCATACCATGAGCGCGCTCATGGAGGCCGACGCGAGCGATATACAGGAGACGGAAGGCATCGGCAAAGTCATCGCAGGCAGCCTTTTCGATTATCTTCATGACATGAAGCATCTCATGATCATCGACAAGCTTCGCAATGCCGGCGTCTCGATGGAGGAAATCGAAGAAGAACATACGGGCGGCGCTTTCGAGGGCGAGATGGTCGTACTGACCGGCAAGCTTACCCGCATGGGCCGCCGTGAAGCTTCGGATCTCATCAAGCAGCAGGGCGGTGATACCCAGAGCTCTGTCACGAACAAGACCACGCTTGTCGTTGCCGGAGAGGATGCCGGCAGTAAGCTGGAAAAAGCCAGAGCCAAAGGCATCCCTGTCATCGATGAAGACGAATTTCTAAAACGAGCAGGACGGTAAAACAAGGGAAACGCTGATTAAATCGCAGAGTCAGATTCTACAAGAATTTTTATACATAGCTTCGTCATAACCTTCCTTAAATAGCTCGCTATTCGCGTCAGGTTATTCCTCGCTATGCATAAAAATTCAAGAGTATAATCTGACAACGATTTAATCAGTGTTTCCCAAGAAATGAGGCAGCACCCTTCCGCGCTCCCCCCTTCCTTTGGAGGTGGCACGGAATAAACGCTGCGCTGTTCATTTACATTTATTTATCTACAAGGAGAACCATCATGAGCAACACGAACAAAAAAGTCAAAGTCCACTACGAAGGTACCTTTAACGACGGCACCAAGTTTGATTCCTCGTATGACAGAGGAGATCCGATCGAATTCCTCTGCGGTGCTGGCCAGATGATCAAAGGCTTCGATGAAGCGGTCAAGGATATGGTAGTCGGAGAGATCAAGAATATCCACCTGATGCCGGAGGAAGCCTACGGCATGCCGGATCCGGACAACATCCTGACCATCGAGCAGAAGCAGATGCCGGGATCCGAAGAGCTGGAAGTCGGAGAAAAAGTGTACCTTTCCGGCCCGATGGGGCAGCGTTTCCCTGTCAAGGTCACTGCCAAGACCGATACGACCATCACTTTCGATGCGAATCATGAAATGGCAGGCAAGGAGCTGAATTTCAAGATCGAGCTCGTTTCTGTCGGCTGATTTTTCTATGCCAATCAAAAAAGCCAGTGGCTGTGAATACTTTTTCACACCCACTGGCTTTTTGATTGGCTGCGATTGAATCAGCGTTTCCCTAGATCTTGACCGCTTTTCTGGCGGATCACTCTTTGACGGCAGGGAGCTTCAGCTTGCTTCCCGGCGTCAGTATGCATGCATCGCCCAGATGATTCAGCTGCTGCACCTCGTAGATGTATTTTCGTACATCCATCCGATCATCGACTTTCTTTGCTGCTATATCCCAGAGTGTATCATTGTCCTGTATAGTCACGATCTCATACGTCTCTTCGCCGGCCATGCTGTCTGCATTGACATTCCAGCCACATAAAAGAATGGCTGCGATCAGAATCATTACGGCTTTTCTCATGGACATCAATCCTCCATTCCATCGGTCTTTTCGTCGCTCTCATCTCTGAAATTATATTACTTCACGGCAAAGGGGCGAACAAGAGAACACCAGATTAGAAATTCGGGGAGCATATATTTGGGGGTTCATGCCGAGCTTTCAGAGGCAGCAAAGAGGCATCGGGAGATGATACCGCTTCCGTGCTTCGCTTCATTCCCACTCGGCGCGGTATACCCGATGAAAATTCCCACTGGTGGGCGGCCTTCGCGGGAAAGCAGCCATGATTTTCCCACTTGGTCATCAATCCAAATTGACTATGTTCCTGCAAAATGCTAGTATTAGTACAAATCTTATTTCACTCTCTTTGTTGCGTCTTTGGAAGCAGTAAAGAGGATTTAAAGGAAGACACAGGGATGGAGTTCTTCATCACGCTGTGCCTTCCAAGGGAAATACGGATCGGATCGATGCCCGATCGGAGTCTGTATTTCCCTGGATAAGACAGGCAGGGTATGATACTTACTTACGGGGAATCAAAAGTCGGTCTGGTGCGGAAGGTCAATGAGGATGCGATCTCGCTCTCTGTACCAGATGTATATCTTCTGGCCGATGGTATGGGCGGTTATGATGGCGGGCAGCTTGCCAGCCGTCTTGCCGTCTCTGCCGCAGAGGATTTTTTCCGGAGAAAATGCGAAGAACCGGTATCGGAAGCGCTCATGAAAGAAGCCGTACTGGCGGCGAATGATGCGATCCTCTCTGAAAAGACGAAGACGCCAGCCCTCTCTTCGATGGGGACGACGATGGTCGTGTGCGCCTTTTCGGAGGGACAGGTCTTCTGGGCGCATGTGGGAGACAGCCGCCTTTATGTCTGGCAGGATGGCAGTCTCTCCCAAGTGACGGTGGATCACTCCTTCGTGATGCAGCTGGTAGCAGAAGGTAAGATCTCTAAAGAGGAAATGCGTCTGCATCCCAGAAAGAATGAGATCACACGTGCGGTCGGTATCGAGCGGCCGCTTTCCGTGGATACGGGATGCTTTCCGGTGAGTAAGGGGACGCTGATCCTCCTCTGCAGCGACGGTCTTTCCGGCATGATCGAGGATGATACTCTCTCTCGTGTGATCGGAGAGAGCCCCCGTAAAGAGCAGACGGACATAGACGCGCTGGGTCATAGGCTGATGGAGCTTGTCTATGCCGCCGGTGCAAGGGATAATGTGTCGGTCATTCTGGCACTTTTTGAATGAGAACTGAGGAACGGATGCAAAGCGGCCGTGTTTTTTCTGGGCTGCTCCCTTCAGGGAACTACTGATCCCATAGTGGAATCGGCGATTTCTCAGATTTCCGTGACCAATAACAATAAGCAAGAGACGGAGCAAACAATGATAGGAAAGATTCTTGACGAACGATATGAGCTGATCAAAAAGATCGGCTCTGGCGGTATGGCTGATGTCTATATGGCCAAGGACATCCTTTTGGATCGTGTCGTAGCGGTGAAGATCCTGCACGGCAATTTTGCAGAAGACGAAGACTTCGTCCTGCGTTTCCGCCATGAAGCACAGTCCGCAGGCAAGCTCACGCATCCGAATATCGTCGGCATCTATGATGTCGGCTGTGATGGCGATATCCACTATATCGTCATGGAGTATGTGGAAGGTCAGACCCTGAAGCAGTACATCCAGTCACATCCGAGCATTCCGATCGATACGGCAGTCCGTATCGCGATCGACATCGGAAATGCGCTCGAAGAAGCGCATGATAATGGCATCATCCACTGTGATATCAAGCCGCACAATATCCTTCTCACGGGAGATGGCAAGGTGAAGGTCACTGACTTCGGCATCGCACGCGCCATCAATTCTTCGACCGTCATCGACAAGCAGTCCATCTTAGGCTCGGTACACTACCTCTCTCCGGAGCAGGCGGCCGGAGATAAGATCACGGAAAAGACGGATATTTACTCTCTTGGTATCGTGCTCTATGAAATGCTGACACATCATCTGCCCTTCGAAGGAGAAACCGCTGTCTCCATCGCGCTCAAGCATATGCAGGGGGATGTGCCGCGTCCGACGAAGTACAATCCGGCGATCTCTCCCATGCTCGAAGAGTGCCTTCTGACGGCGCTGCAGAAAGACCCGAACAAACGCTATGATACGGTGGGGGATTTTATTTCCGAGCTGAAAATCGCGCAGGGCTTCACCACGACCATCTACAAGCCGGCTTCGCATGACTTTACAGCGATGACGCGCCCGATCCACAAGGCGGAACGGAAGCCGAAAAAAATATCCAAAGAAAGCAAGATCCTGAACTACATCGGCAACATGCCGCAGAAATACATCTGGATCAGCATGGCGCTCCTTTTCGTCTGCTGCTTTGCATGGGCCTTCTTCTCCTTCGGCAGCTTCTGGAGCAGCCAGAATGTCACCGTGCCCAATGTCGTCGGCAAGCCTGTCGAGGTCGCACAGACGACGCTCAAGAAGCTCGATCTCAAGGTATCTGTCGATGAGATCGCCAGTGATGACGTCCCTGCGGGGGAGGTCATTTCTCAGACGCCGATCGCAGGGACAAATGTCAAGGCAAAGCGCATCATCCACCTTACGGTCAGCAAGGGCGGTTCTACGATGCTGATCCCTGACCTCAAGGGACTCACTCTTTCTCAGGCAAAGGAGCGTCTCGATAAGCTCGGACTCACGATCGGAGCTGTCGAAAATGGCAATGATCCTGATAAGCCGTCGGAGATCATCATTTCCCAGAGTCCGGAGCCGGGCAGCAAGACGACGAAAGGGACGCGTGTCAATATCGTCATCAATATGAAGCAGAAGGTCAGCATTCCAAGTGTCGTCGGCATGACGCTTTCAGATGCGAAGAATACACTTTCTTCTCTGAAATTGGCTGTCGGCACCATCACGTCGAGCGATGGCAGCTCGATCGATGATGCGAGTGCGGTGGTCGTCTCGCAGGACCCGGCGGCCGGTGAGACAAAGTCTGATACGGTCGTGAACCTGACTGTCGCCGCCAAGCAGAAGGCGAAGAAGAACGGGACGGTGAATATTTCTATCCCGAAAGGCGGAAATCCGCGGCAGGTCGACATCCTTGTGACCGATGACAATGGCCGCCATACGGTATACAGCGCCAAGGCAAATCCGGGGAGCACCGTCAGCAAGGACGTCTCCGGTAGCGGCAGCGTGCGCGTACAGGTCGTTATCGACGGCTCCGTCGTACAGGACAGGGAGCTTTGATGAAAGGAATCATTCTTAAGAACCAGAACGGCTATTTCTCGATCGCGGGAGAGGGGGAGCAGCTTACTCTTTGCCGTTCGAGGGGAAGGCTGAAACGGAAAACCGATATCCTCGTAGGGGACGCTGTCGAATATGAGACAGGGCTCGGCAGTGAAGGCGTCATCACGAAGGTGTATCCCCGAAAAAATGCCCTGCATCGTCCGCCCGTCGCGAATGTCGACCAACTCGTCTTGGTGAGTGCCATCCGCACGCCGGATCTCTCGCTTGCTATCCTCGACAAAATGATCCTCATGGCAGAAAATGAGGACATCGAGCCGCTGCTCGTGATCAATAAATGCGATCTGGCCAGGGACGCCGCCAAAGAGGTGCAGGCTCTTTATGAAAAAGCGGGCTATTCCTGCATCCTGACATCGCTGGTGACCGGTGAGGGGCTGGAGACGCTCAAGGCTGCCTTTCAGGGACCCATCATTGCCTTCTCAGGGCCTTCGGGCGTCGGGAAATCCAGTCTGCTGAATCACTTCCTGGATTGTACCCATTTCGAGGCAGGTGCTGTCAGCCGGCACACCGGCCGCGGCCGCACTACGACCCGACACGCTGAGCTCGTCCGGACTGAGAATGGTCATTTCCTGATGGATACCCCGGGCTATACGCTTCTGGATGTGCTTCATGTCAAAGCGGACGATCTTGCTTATCTCTACCGCGAATTTCGTCCTTTTCTCGGGAAATGCCGTTTCCGCAATTGTATGCATGCGAAGGAACCGGACTGTGCCGTCCGGGATGCCGTCAAACGCGGCGATATCCAGGAAAAACGGTATCTGTCCTATCTCCATCTGTTAGAAGAAATCAAAGAATCTGAAGCGAGGAGGTTTTTATGAAAATCGCACCATCTCTTTTATCCGCTGATTTTGCCAATCTTGCATCCGAACTGAAGGATATCGAAAGGGGCGGCGCGGATCTTGTCCATCTGGACGTCATGGACGGTCACTTTGTGCCGAATCTGACTTTCGGATGCCCCATCATCAAAGCGCTCCGAAAACATACGACACTTCCCTTCGATGTGCATCTCATGGTAGAGCATCCGGAAGTCTACTTCGATGATCTTTCCAAGGCGGGTGCAGCGATGGTCTCCTTCCATGCGGAAGCGGCCGTCCATCATGACCGCCTCGTCCATGCCATTCAGGAAAAGGGGATGAAGGCCGGCATCGCGCTGAATCCGGGGACGCCGCTCTCTATGATCGAAGAGCTGCTGCCCATCCTGGACTTCGTTCTCATCATGTCTGTCAATCCCGGCTTTGGCGGACAGAAATTCATTTCCTACTCACTCGATAAGATCCGCAGATTAAAGGACATGGCGAAGGCCATGCATCGGGATGAGCTCGATATCGAAGTCGATGGCGGTGTCACACCGGATAATATCCTCGCACTCGGAGAAGCTGGTGTCACCATTTCTGTCGCAGGCTCATCCGTCTTCGGAAAGCCGGATCGCAAAGCAGCGATCGAGGCTTTAAAGAAACGCTGATCGGGGATCTCTCTTCCGAGAGACCGTATAAGGAGGAAGTCGCAGAAAGGGCTTCCTCCGTTTTTTTCAGGGAGGTGATGGTATGTCATTCGAGCCTTTCCATCTTATTTTTTTCCTGATCTGGGGGTTCTTCCTCTACAAGGCACTCTTTAGAAGGCGAAAGAGGCCGCCGGTGAATATGCCGCCGGATATTCCGCATGAGGAAAAAAGCGTGCCGCCTTCTGCTGCTGATACGGATGGCGAGTATGACTACCAAGCGCTTCGCAAGAAGATCCTCACCACCTGGGGCAAGCAGGAAGAGGGAAAAGAGCTGGATCTGCCGGACGAAATGGAAAAGCCGGTCTATCATGAAAAACCTTTACCAAAGCCCCCTCTTTCTGCTACAATAAAGAAGAAGAAAGTGACGACAGCGCAGGATCTCTCGATGCAGGAAAGAGCACGCCTGGAACAAATGCAGGCCTATGTCAGAGAGAAACCGGTGCCGGTGAAAGAGAAGTGTGAACATCGAGAAGGGACGCTTCCGACGGAAGAAAAGTCCGTGCCTTCTTCCAGAGAATGGACGGAAAAGGATGCCAGAGAATGGGTGCGCTATGATGCGATCTTCGGATCTCCTCGATCGAGGTCGCCATGGCAGCCGATCGGAAGGCGATGAGTTTGCATTTTGTCCTTTGTTTCGGTACAATTAGGCATATTCCGTGGTGATAAAAGAATAGGTTTTAGAAGGAAGGTGAGACGATGGATAGGTTTAATGAAGAGATTTACGGGAAAGTGCTGTGGGAATGTTATCGATCGAAAGTTTACATCGTCACGCTTTCACTGATGTATGTGCTGCTCGGGGCCGCTGCGGTGATCTGGGCGATGGATGAGGATCAATTCCTTTTCTACGTTCTGGCGGTGGTCGTGATCTTCTTCTGTCTGTGGCGGATCAACCGCGTGCATCACCCGGTCGCGCTCATTTGCGAAAAGAAGTTGCTCGTGGCAGTCCCTTGGTCCTTTTTCACGTTTGACTACTACATCACGTTTCGTGCGCTCTACATGCCGGTGGCGTACAAGGATGTGGCAGGCGTCTCAAGCCGGTGGAATCATTTGTATATCGGCGGCAGAGAAGAGGGCGGACTTGTCTCTCTTCCTGTACAGCTCGCCTATGTTTCCAGAGATGGCAAGTATGATTTCCAGAACTGGGTCGAAAGCAAACAGTGTGAATAAGAAAAAGAGCTGGCCCTCCGGCTCTTTTTTGTTGATTTTTTTGACATTAGATACCGATGCAAAGAACATTTTTCTCACCGTCTTTCTCATCCTCTGCGTTTCCCCTTGCAACGCTTGTCTCATTATGTTACCATAGCGCTAGTGTGGAAGAATAACTTCCTTGATCATGATTGATGAGGTGAAAAAATGGCTGCAAAGATTACGTATACGATTCAAGAAGAGCTCGGGGATCTCTCCACGGCTTCCAATGGATGGAAAAAACAGCTGACCTATACCAGCTGGAATAATAGAGGCGAAAAGTTCGATCTGCGTTCCTGGAATGAAGAACACACCGCAATGACCAAAGGTCTGACGCTGACGAAGGATGAACTGATGAAGCTTCGCGACATCCTGAATGACATTGACTTTGACAAATATAACTCATGAGGATCCGTCCTCGCGCTTTTCCAGAATGGAAAAAGGCTCTCCCTATGGAGAGCCTTTTGGCGTATATGGGGAATTTTTAGGCAGTCCGTCGAATAGGGGGTAGGAGTACATGCATCGGCATATATGAGGGGGCTTTTCATTTATATTAGAATCGGACATGGAAAACACACGAGTGAAAGCAGCTAGCGACTCAATGAGAATGCCGCTTTCCCCGCTTCTGTCATTTCAAGCGAAAGCGAGGGATGCCGATATCCTCGTAGGCATTACGCGCTCCATTTCTATTGTTTTTGCTGACTTCACAGCTTGGTATGTCACATTTGTTTTTTTATAGGAGATTACGATCTATGCAAATCCTTTCTACTGATGGCAAGGCATCGCGTACACAGCAGGCGATCCTTGTCGGGCTTGTCGGTCTGGCCGTGAACTTTGTCCTTGGCGGTGTGAAGGTATTCATCGGCTGGCAGAGCGGTTTCCTCTCTGTCATGGGGGATGGCTTCAATAACATCACTGATATGGGCTCGGTGCTCCTGCTCATGATGACCTTCTACTATGCCGCGAAACCATCTGACACAGAGCATCCTTTCGGACATGGGCGTCTGGAGTATATCAATTCGACCGTGATGGCAGCGGTCATCCTCTATGTGGGGATCACACTCGGAAGGGAATCCATCGAGAAGATCCTGCATCCGGAAGATACCCACTTTACGCCGCTTGTCGCCGGCATTCTGGTCTTCGGCCTCATTGGGAAGCTCTTCCTGGCATGGTGGTATAAAAGAGCCAGCCAAAGGCTTTCCTCGGATTCGTTTCTGGCCTACAGCGCTGACTCCCTCTCGGATATGCTTTCTACGGCAGGTGTCCTTGTCGCGACGCTCGTAGAATATTTCTTCGGCTGGCACATCGATGGTGTGATGGGCGTCATCATGTCCCTCTTCATCCTTTGGACCGGCTATGGCATCATGAAGCAGGCGGTGAATGATATCTTAGGGTCGACACCGGATGCAGAGCTGTACAAGGAGATCAAGGATACGATCCTTCAGTGTCCGGGCGTTTATGGTGTCCATGACCTCATTGTCCATGACTATGGGCCGGAGAACCATTTTGCCACGGCCCATGTCGAGCTAGACAGCGATCTGAGTCTCGTCGAGAGCCATGAGCTGGCTGAAAATGTCATGACCACCCTTCGCGAGAAGCTCAAGGTGCAGGCGACCATTCATGCAGACCCGAAAGCCGTATCGAATCCGAAGGAAGGCGAGTACCAGCGCGATCTGGAAGCAGCCATTTACCGCTCCGGCCTGCCTTTGTCCTACCATGATTTCTTCGCCGAAGAACAGGGAGATACCATTCATATCTCCTTCGAAGTCCAGCTCAAGGGCGCATGCCGAAAGACAGATCGGGAAATCTACCAGGCACTCCAGAAAGAGCTTCTCTCGATCAATCCGCATTATCACATCGAGATGATGGTGGATCGGAACTTCATCAGCGGAAAAGTGTACGGAGAAAGCCGTGAGGATCTCTTTGACAAGGGAGAGAAGAATTGACGGGGAAGGCCCGACCTCTCCTGTTTTCCCCTTTTCGATTTCTTACAATTATGTTACAATAGAAAGGAAATTGAGACTGACAATCGAATAGACGGATAGCGATAGAAGAAAATAGGATGAAGGAAGTGTAGCGTATGAAGAAAAAGTGCAGCGCACTGCTCCTAGCAGGATTTCTTGCTTTCGGGGCGGGGCAGATTTCGATGGCAGACTACATGGTGGGTTCCAGAGGACCGGAAGTGCAGAACATTCAGCGTCGGCTGATCTCCAATGGCTACCGCCTGAAAGCGGACGGTAACTATAACAGCCAGACCTCGGCTGCGGTCAAGAAATTCCAGTTCAAAAAGCATTTGGATGTCGATGGGATCGTGGGGCCTGCGACATACAAAGCCCTGATGGGAAAGGCAATGAGCTGGGCGCCGGAGAAATCGACACGCAAGGCCGGACACGAGGCGAATCACAAGGCTTTTATGGGCATCGATGATGCGACCGTTCAGTGGCACCATGAAAACGCGATGTCTTCGACAGTGAAAGCCATCATGGAAGAAGCAAAGAAATATGTCGGCGTACCGTACCAGTTTGGCGGCACGACACCCAGAGGCTTCGACTGCTCCGGCTTCATCCAGTACGTATTCAACCGGAAGGGCATCGTTCTTCCCCGCGGAGCGGATGAACAGTATAGTGCGGGCCGCAAGGTATCTGTCAACGCACTGAAGCCCGGGGATCTTGTCTATTTCCAGACCTATGCCGAAGGCATCTCTCATTCCGGGCTCTATCTCGGTGACGGTTACTTCATCAGTGCCACGAGCAGCCAGGGCGTCGCGGTCGCGACCATGAAGAGCGGTTACTGGCATGATCGCTACATGGGAGCCAATCGCGTGCTGTGATCGGCGGGCATTTCCCTTACATTTGACTTACAAAAGGCTGTGAAGGATGGCTTCACAGCCTTTTTGATACGGCAGGGCTCCTTCTCTGCCTCCTCTTTCGTTTTTAAGGAGTATTCCATGCGTATCGCAATGATCCAGATGGCATCCGCTTCCGGTGACGTGGAGAGAAATATCAGTCGTGCTTTTTCCATGATGGAAGAAGCGGCAGAAAAGAGTGATCTTCTTGTACTCCCCGAGCTGTGGACGATCGGCTATAATTTTCATCACTTCGAAGAGCATATCCTTTCCCGCCATGCTCTGCTTCTCGAAAAGCTCTCTGACTTTGCAAGGACGCACCGTGTGACGCTCTCTCCGGGGACACTTCCTATCCGTCACGGTGCTATCATACGGAATACAGGCTTCCTCTTTGCACCGGATGGAAAGTGCATTGCAGAGTACAGCAAGCGGCATCTTTTCCAAGGATACCTCGAAGCGCAGCTCTTTCATCCGGGGGATGCGCTCATGCAGACAAGGATCCATGGCATCCAGACGGGGATGGCTGTCTGCTATGAGTTCTATTTCCCAAAGATGTGGAGAAAAATGGCAAAGGCCGGGACGACCCTCGTCCTCGCGCCCGCTTCCTGGCCGAAGAAGCATATCCTCCAGTGGCGTGTCCTTTCCGCTGCCCGTGCCATCGAGAACGGCATCTGCATCTGCGCCGTCAATATGGCAGGTACCTATAAGGATGTCGTCCTAGGCGGCCACTCCCGCTTCATCGATCCCCTGGGGCATGTCCTCGCTGAGGCGGGCGAGGGCGAGGAGATCTGCTATGCCGAGTATGACGAGGAAAAATATAAAGATCTCGGGAAAAAGCTCTCCGTCGTTTCCGGCGTTGTATATGGGAAACAATGAAAGACTTCCGGCATGAAAAACATCCGCACTTCTTTTATAGAAATACGGATGTTTTTTTATGCGTCTTCATAGGCTCCTGCGTCAGGCTTGCGCGATGATATAAAAGAGAGACAAAGCACGCTTGAAATTAATGCTATAAACATAATTTATTATTTAGTTATTAGAGTGCACTTGCATTTTATTAGTCGTATCATTATAATGATAAAAGAGCTGACTTGTGTTTTATAAGATACGATAAAGCTCACACTTATATTTTCTGATACATAATTCGACAACTACATAGGAAACAGGACAGGGGAAGCCGGTGAGAATCCGGCACTGTTCCGCAACTGTATGGGGAGCTCTCTCATGGCAAGTCCGTCACGAGGACATGAGAAGCGAGGAACTCAGTCAGAGTGCCTGCCTGTTTCTACTGCAGGAAACCTGGCTCGTTCAAAGTCAGGGACATGGGTTGACTGCTCGAAGCCGTGCTTGCAAAACGTGTGAAAGGCGCAGCGCCTCACAAAGAAATGAAAAGAATGTACGGCTTCAAAAGAGCACCGCTTGGGAGAAACCACGCAGCAGAGCCTCTTTGCGAGATCAGACCTATGATTTTCCTGAAAATCGAAAAGCTATCGAATGAATAGCCGCAGATACAGAGCGTGCTTTGTGATGCCATGAAATGAGTACACAGCACAGCCTGTTTTTCTGCGGCTTTTTTGTATCGGTCGGAGAGACGGTGATGAGGAGAAAGCACCGTTTCTTCAGGGAAGAGAGGTACATATGATGAATAGGAAACACTATTTACACATCTTAGGTACGGCCGTGTTTGCGACGCTGTGCAGCATCGCAAACAATTTTTCGGGGGGGGGTAGGTGCAGCAGAGGCGTTGTCTGCTTCCGATGCTCCGGAATTTGAACTGGCAGGAATCACTGTCGAAGCGAAACGCCCGGATTGGGAATCCAAACTCTCTCCAGGTACCGTCACGGTCATTCGTCCTGAAGAATATAAGGGTGAGCAGAAGGATCTTCCTGATTTACTGAAAATGGTCCCAGGCGTGCATGTGCGTGAAGTGAATGGCAAGGGACAATATACCGTCGTCACTGTTCGTGGTTCTACCGCAGCACAGGTCGGCGTCTTTGTCGATGGTGTCATGACGAACCTCGGCGGTGATGCAGCTGTCGATATCTCCACCATTCCGGTCAAAAATGTTGAACGTATCGAAGTTTACCGCGGATATATCCCGGCTCGTTTTGGCGGGACCTTCATCGGCGGTGTCATTAACGTGGTGACAAAGAAACCGACAAAGGCGAATATCTCGGCAGAACTCGGCAAAGCCTCTTTCGGGGGAAAGAGCGCCAGCCTGGAAGTGGTGAGTCCGCTCGCCTCTGGCAGCTTACTCGTGGGCCTGAACTATGAAGCAGCCAAAGGGGATTTTCCGTATCATAATTACTCCTATGATGATCCGAAAAATCAGAAAGAGGTGCAACGAGTTTTAGATGAGTATCCGAGCGTGATCGAAAGTATTGAGAATAGTCTGACATTAGATAATTGGAATAAAAATAATATAGAAGATTTGTATAAAAGAGGCGATATATCTGAGAATGTAAGGAATCAATATATTGATAGTGCAGGGAAAGTAGATAATGAAGGATGGTTGGGTTATGTGCGGAATGGTGGATTAATTAATTCATATATCGAAGTGAATACCCAAAAGGCAAAAGATGAATTAAGGGATACGTATTCTAAATGGGATAATTCTTTTGCTGATGAGAATCTAAAGTCTTCTGCAACGGTTTATTATTATAATTCGGACGAACGTTTTAAACGTGAGTATGATAACTATACTAAAAATATTGAAAAATTGCAAAGTAATATAGATTCGGGAAAATATAAGACGGAAAGGCAAATTAAGCTAGCAAAAAAAACTATTCAACGAAATAAAGAGGCGCAAGCTAATTTAGTATTATATAATTTGCAAGATTCCTGGGATAATAAAACTGGGTATTTTGAAGATTCACATTTTGCCACAGAAAAAAAACAAGTATCCAAATTAGTTGAAGATAAATTAGCTACTGATCCTGAATATAAAGATAAGCTAAATCAAAAAATTGATGAAATAAAAAGTGAAGCCGATGTATTGAATAATACGAAGAAGGACCTCGATCCAGAAACTTCTGGAGAATATGAAAAAAAGAAGAATGACTTGGATACTAAGAAGCGCACTTTAGAGAACTTTAAAAGACTGGAAAAAGAAAAAGCAGAACGACATCGTAAATATAACGACAGGAAGAATATTAGTAGTTTAATTAAGTGGCAGAATGACAATTGGATGGTGAAGGCTTCCTATGATCATATCAATAGACACCTTCCTGACTCGACCTGGGGGCTGGAGTCTGTCGCTGATAATGGACATGATATAGGGATCGGAACAGATACCTTTGATTCAGTGTGGGCGGATAGCAAAAAGCAGACATTAGATACTTATAATATGATGCTGCAAAACCGCCAGCAGAACGGACGTCTGGAATGGGGCTGGTTTGTGGATTACCAGCATCAGAAGAAAAAATATCGAGCAGAAAACAAGCTCAATTACCCTTGGGATGAAGAAGGAAATTATGTGAACTGGGGCAATAGTGCTTCCGATAATTTTTGGATGTACTCTGTACTCAGGGCGTGGAGTGAATACACATCAAACAAATATAATTTACAAATGGATGGGAGTTATAAGTTATCCGATCGACAAATCTTAGAATTTCAAGCCAACTATTCCTATGAAAAACTGAATATTGATGGTTCTAATATGGCTGCTGTTTTAAAAAACTTCACAGAAGAAAGTTTTGGCTTATGGACAAGTTGGCAAATCCGAAATCAATTCGAGCAGAAAATATTGAATTTGCAGGTACAGGACACGATTACGCTGGACAAAAAAGCAACCTGGTTCTTGACACCATCTTGGCGATTTAATTCTTCTACCATTATTGGACATAGCGATTCGCCAAACTTTTATGAAAAGCCAGATGGTTCTTCTCACGCATTTCGCTGGTTCCATCCAAGGGACAGCCAGCGGGATCGAAAAGGAACATGGCAGCTGGCATTAAAGAAGAATGTCAACGATAACCTGACTTTCCGTATGACTGGCGGTACTTACTATCGTTTACTCAATATGTATGAAATTGCAGGGGATGGCGCAGGCATTCTGCCAATGCCGACAGATACCTGGGAAAAGGCTTCCTTTCCTCGTCCGGAATACGGAAAGCAGTTTGACTTCAGTACGTTGTGGAATGGTAAATTTTTGAAATCGGATGCATATGCAACGCTGACCTATTTCTGGAGAGATACAGACCGTATGCTTCAGCTTCGTAGAAAATCGAAGGATTTTTGGTGCTATACCAATGATAGTCGGGGTAAGGTACATGGGATTGAATTGCAAAGCGGTCTGAAATGGAAGCACGTCAGTCTGGATTTAGATGCCACCTATACAAAGATCAAAGCCCAGCAGAAAATTGATTCACACATTCCAGGAGGTGACGGAGAATGGTTTGATGTCAATGCTACCTATCAGCCAAAATGGGAAAGCAATTTGAGATTGTCATATTTCCCAAGTCCAAAGTTTACTATATTTGGTGAGGCGCACTATACAGATTCATATGATACCTACATGGATATGGACTTGGGATGTCCGACACCATCGGTTACTGTGGTAAATGCAGGTATCAAGTTGAAGCCAAACAACTCCTGGCAGCTGGTGTTTGGATGTAATGATATATTCAATCGCAACCCCAAAATGAAAATCTCAGTAGGAGATAATCTATATGTAAATTCGCAATATCCACTGCAGGGCCGAACGTATTATGCTAGCATTCGTTATGAGTTTTAATGGTTGATTGTAGTTTCTATGTTTTTGGTATCTGATTCAAATCAGAGAAAGGAAGAATGACTTATGTCTCATGTACATTCTCAGAAAATTCGTAGAGCTTTTTATGTGGCAGGTATTTTGACCGGTATGTTTTTCGTGCCAGAAATGCCTGTAGATGCAGCCAATTTGATGGTAACCATTCCTTCTAACTATTCCAGTAGTATCATGGGTACAATCACAGGTTCTCGTGTAACTACGACGGTCGATGGTACACCCCAAGCTGTGCGCACTAAGAATTTGAATGGCGATCCGGGCGTATTCAATATTAACGTGCAAGGACAGAGCAAAATCTTTTTACGGCAGTATACCTACAGCACGAGCGAAGGGTCACTGAAAGCGAATGAAATCCTGGATGCAGACGGAGATTTTAATATAGCCAATGCTTCCGGAAAATTGATAAACGCTGCAAATCCGCATGGTGTGGCAGCAAATGGTAATTATGTATATGCTACAGGATATGATTTGGGTAGAATTTCTATTAGCAGAATTAACGGGACAACACTTACTGAAATTAATAAAAATACACCTGTAGATTTGTTGAATGACATTAAGGCAACTAAAGATGATTCTACAAAGGAATATACAACTCAAACCAAGGCGCATGGGGAAGGTATTGCTATAAGAGGAAATGATCTGTATGCGATCGCCAGCGTAAACAAGGATGGGACATATTCCAACTATGATGAAGGATACTTGCTGCACTATGCGATCAAGTCTGATGGGACATTGGAATATAAAGACTATGCACGCATCGGCAAAAACACGGATGAATCCAGAGTGAATATGTACAATGACCATATTTTCGTCTCTGCGATCGGTGGCATGCAGAACTATGGGGCCGGAAATGCTGAAACTTCCATTACAGCAGCCACATTAACAAACGGGGCAGTGAGTAAAGAAAAAACAAAAAGTATTACGGTGCCTACCAGCGTACAAGCAACTGGTCAGGACTTCAGAGATTTGAAAATCTTACCGAATGGGACCGCTTACGTGATGACTTATAATCTGGGAAGTGCTGGCGGTATTGATACTACAATTTATCAGACGACGGTATCCAATTTGTATGCGACAAATCCGAAGGACTGGACCGTAGTCCATTCGGGGACCTATGATGGCTGGTTCGGCAAGCTCAATGCCGAAATGTATACCCATAGACTGTGGGTGGAAGCGGGACAGAATCTTCTTGTATATACCGACGGAGATACTTCTCCGAAGTATTCCTGGGCGGCTAAGGATTTTGGTAAAAGCAGCATGTCACAGTACAATTTCATGGCCATGCTCCAGCCAGATACCGTTTACGGGGATGAAGCGACTTTGACTGCGGTCAAGGCAGAAGGATTGACGACGCCATCTGTTTCTGTAACAGCAACGATAAATCCGGATGCTGGATTTGCGCATCCTACTTATACAACACAAATAACAGGCACAAACAAGGATACTGCTTATTATAATAATGAAAATACTGAAGATTACCAGTCATATATGTTCATGGAGGATACTGTAATTCAGGCTGGTAATACATATGCTACTGGTGATTTAACTACTAATGTATTGGCAGCAGTTGATGCTCACGAAGGAAACGATGTAGAAATTGATGCAGATGGTTATTCTTTACAGCTGCAGTCTTCTCATACGATCGGCAGTCCTTCCGGCATCTATGCAGGAAACAAGAAAAATGTGACTGTCACGGCAGGTAAGCTGAACATCATCACCTCTGGCATGACCGGTGGCAATTCTCTCACGAATGGCATCTGGCTCGACGCGCCGGCCAACGGGGCAAGCAGCATTACGATCCATGCACCGACGACGAACATTGCTATGACCGGAGGCTATGGCGGCAATGGTATCGCTATCCAGAAGACGGATCGCTGGGGAGAAGCCAGTGATGCAGCTGCCGGGACGAATAAAATCACACTGGATGGGAATCTGAATATCAAAGGCGCAGACAGTGCGACCTGGGGTATCGGCTTAAATCCAGAAAATGTATATTCCCGTTTCAATAATGCGGGGATACTGACCAGTGTCAAGAATAGTGAGGTCGAGGTCAAAGGCCTGGCGAATATGGATGTCTATGGCAATGGCATCACGGTCAATGCAGCAGGAAGCAAAGTATCTATCGGTGGCGGCACGATCCATGTACCATCTGGCAGAAACTACGGGTACTATACTTTGGGAGCTTACCAGGGCACCATTAACGTGAATACCGGTACAGCAGGTACCGCCCCCGGCACACAGAAGGTACAGCTGAATGGGGATGTCTTTGCCCGCTCTGGAGCCCATATCAATATGGCTCTGACGACATCCGACTCCTATCTCCATGGGATCGTGGACAATGGCGGCACGGTCAATATGTGGCTGCAGAATGGCGCAACATGGACCAACGAAGCCCGGAATACCCGCTATGCAGAAGATAATGAAGATGTGGGCTCCAATGGGGCTAGCCACATTACTAAGTTCGTAGGCGGCAGCACGGCAGCAAATGCGGGCATCATCAACCAGAAGTCGGATCAAGCGATCGCCATCGATAACTATAGTGGTCATGCTACGGTGAACTATGGTACTATGACGAAGAATGGAGCGGGCGTGACGATCAGCGCAGCTGCTCCGCAGTCGGCAATAACCGTCAGCGGGGATCGAGCAGGTCTTTCCGATAGGGAAGCGATGGAAACTTTGGCGAAGAAGCTGACGTATACAGGGTACGCTGAAGGGGAACGGAATCTGACAGGCACGGTGAAGGTCAATGAAGGACTGACGACGCGGTCCGTGGCTCGTACGGGTACGATTTCCTTCGATGCATCCACAGGGGCTGGTTCTCTGGGACAGGGGAGAGCTTTGGCAAGAGCCATGGCTCGGCCCAAAGCTATGTTTGCGATGCCGGCCATGACGGTAGAAAATCATGCAGATGGCAGTACTACGTATACCCGTGAAGATGGGACACGAACCACGGTAGGCTCGACGGAAACCAGCATGATGAAGAGTGTCAAGTCGGCTATGACGACTTCGATGCTGGCATGGAGAAGCGGCATGACGGATATGATGCAGCGTATGGGAGATATTCGCATGGGTGCATCCGATGGTATCTGGGCGAGAACGTATGGAGGGAAAGCGAAGTACGACAAAGACCATGCGTACACCAGCAACAGCTTCTGGGGCGCGCAGGTCGGCGCTGATCATGCGCTGGCTTCCGGCTGGCACATCGGGGCGGCTTTTGACTACAACGATGGTGACGCATCCTACCGCTATGGCGGCAGCGGAGATCCGAAGCAGTATCTGGGAAGTCTTTATGGCACGAAAACTTTTGAGGACGGGCAGTATCTGGACATCGTAGGGAAATTTGGCCATACGCAAAATGACTACTCCGTCTACAATGTCGATGGAAAGAAACTGGATGGGAAGTATAGTGCCAATGGATATGGTCTTTCCTTAGAATATGGAAAACGCTTTGGAAGCAGCCATGGCTATGTGGAACCGCAGATCCAGCTGTCTTATTCCAAGCTGGGAAGCGATGATTACACAGGAAGCAGCAATTTTGCGGGCAATGAAAAAATGTTCATTCATCAGGATGGCATGGATAGCTTCATCGGCCGCTTGGGCATTGCGGCGGGTAAGACAACTGACCGGAGTTCCTATTACCTGAAGGCAAGTGTCCTCCATGAATTTGATGGGGATACCTCCGCGACTTATACCAGCGAAAGCAACGGCACTCCAACCACCATTAAACAGGATTTCGGTGATACCTGGGCTGAACTCGCGCTCGGCGGTACCTGGAAGATTGGCGGCTCCTCCCTCTTCTATGCAGATATCACCCGCAGCTTTGGCGGCGACTATGAAATGCAGTGGAAACTGAATGCAGGCATCCGCTATGCATTCTAAGGCTTGTTGGATACTAGCCCCTGTGTTTTCAGTATTTCTTCTGTGTCCGCTCTTTGGGCTGGATGCAGAAGAATCCCCTACGGGGGAAAATGCCTCAGAGGGTGTGATCTATGAATTGAATCCGAGGCCGAAATTGACGGCTGAGGAAAAAGAGTTAATGCGATGGATAGAGATAGATGGCAATGATATTGCGCTATATAGCTTTGATGCAGAGTCGATGCATTACAATGAAAAAGATGCAGACGAGATCATTGTGACTGTAAAGGCAATATATAATAACAAGCCACTCATGGAAAAACTAAAGAAGCAATATGCTGACAAGTTGAAAGATGACCATAGAGTGCCTGCTTATAGCATTATGGAACTTCATATTCGAATGAAAGAAAATCAGTATGCTATCACTTCTATAGCTATCTATGATCAGATGCATGACCTTGTAACTGAAGCAATAAGAAAGCCGATATATCAGAAAATACCGAATAAATCTTTTGCAGAATCGATGTATAAAGTATGTCAAACGTATATTGACTTCATGAAGATGCATAGGCAAAAAACTAATAAAATAGCAAAGGAGACGAACTAGTGATCTGATACCCGTGCTTATCAAGATGCAAGATGGTATTTGGGATCTTGTTAACTGCCAATTGTTTACTGTCTACCACAAAGGAAGTAGGTGTGCCATGTTTGATATGACTATACAATATTTTGTCCGAGGCGGGCCGTGTATGTGGCCTTTACTCCTTTGCTCTATGGCTGTGGTCTTTATCGCGGTAGAGCGGATTCTCTATTATCGGAAGGTGATTTCTCCAGAGGCCTTTGTCTTACAGTTTTGTCAGCTGATGAATGCGGGGAAAAGGAAGGAAGCCCGCGATATGGCGGGCGTTGTGCGCGGGGATGCGGCTTCTCTGGCCTGCCGGATCATCGATGATGCGGGTCTTTATGGAGAAGCAGTGGAATCGGTCACCTATGAATTGGCGGATCGCGCTGTCGAGCGTCTGGAAAGTCATCTGGACTATCTCAGCGTGGTCATAGGTCTTTCGCCGATGCTGGGGCTTTTGGGGACGATCACGGGGATGATGGGGACTTTCGCCTCGATGGCGGGCCAGATGACGAATACGGCGGGTGTCACTTCGGGGCTGGCTGAAGCGCTGATTACCACCATTTTCGGGCTGATCATTGCGATAGCAGGGACTTGTGTCCACGCGTATCTGTCTCATCGCTGCAGGAATGCTTCGCTGAATCTGGATACCATCGCGGACGTACTGGCTGCTAGGCTTAAAGAAGGCGGGGGATCATGATGAGACGGAGAAAAAGGAATCTTTCCACGGCGCCGGGGTTGATGCTGAGTCCGATGATCGATCTCATTTTTCTGCTGCTCGTTTTCTTTGTCGTCAGTACCATGTATATGTCAAATATACAAACGATCCCCGTCGTCCTTCCCAAGGCGGAACATAGTGAACATGTAAAGAAGAGTGGATGGACTGTCACTGTCAAAGCGGATGGGACGCTGTATCTGGCGGATGAGAGGATCACAGAGCCGCTTCTGCTGGAGCGGATGCGGCAGGCGGCAGCGAATGATCCGGATTTTTCTGTCATGCTCCGCGGAGAGAAAGAGGCATCTTATGATATCATCATGCATCTGCTGGATGCATGCAAGGGCGCTGGTGTGACCCGCTTCTCTTTGGCCACTGATCGATAGAGGATAGTCATTCCTATTTTCTGACGGTTGTTGTGTGAAAACATGGGCCATAACAATGAAGGGAGGGACGCGCGTTGGATCAGCAAACGAAGCGGTATGGCATCAGTCTGTCTGTCACTGTCCTGTGTCATGCGGGGGTAGCCCTGTGGCTGGGGATGGCTGGATTTCTATTTCTGAAACCGCCTGTTTCTCAAGAGCCGATAGAAATCGTCCTAAATACGGGGGGAGGGCAGGCTGGCGGTGGACAAAAGGCGCTTCCTTCCCCGGTAGAAGAAACGGCGGAGATGGATCATCCATCTCTATCGACACAAGAGGAAGAACCCACGGCAGAGGATGTGACAGAAGATTTCCCTATCATGGAAAAGCACGAGGATCCTGTAGTAGAGGAAGTCTTTCACCGCACGACCTTGCCTGACACGAAGGCTTCGTCCTCAGCTTCGGGCACTGAAATGGCTGCTTCTCTATCTGGGGCAGGAAGTGGATCGGGAAGCGGGGAAGGCGATGCGACGGGGCAGGGAGCTGACGAAGGGGAAGGCAGCGGACAGGGTGATGGTGAGGGATCTGGTTCTCAGAGCGGCGTCCCTGTCACGCCTCCGTCGGTTGTATCCTATGTGGAGCCGGATTATCCCGGACGAGCCATGCTGGATGGTACGTCCGGGGTCGTGCAGGTGCGGATCACCGTCAATGCTTCCGGCGGAGTCGATGCGGTCTCCGTATCTGGCAGTTCCGGCAGTGCGGCTTTGGACCGGGCGGCGGTCGAGGCAGTCTATCGCTGGACTTTTTCGCCTGCTTTGGATACGCATGGCCAGCCTATGGCTTGCACGATCTATCTGCCGGTGAATTTTAAGATACGATGATCTATGTTTCCTAAAAGCTGGCGTGTCATGTCCCACATGCGCGCCGGCTTTTTCATTGCAGGGATACATCATCTTTGCTACAATCGTAGTAGATTCATTAGATGTGGATTGGTCAGACATAAAGGAGCTAATATGGCAATTTTGGAGCAGGCGTCCGTTCTGACGGATGCTATCCGTCCGGTCCCGGCAAAGGAGCTGGAACAGCGGCTGGAAAAATTTCGGAAACTCATGGATGCGCGTCATCCGGACTGGGAGATGGCGGTCATCAGTCACAAGGTAGCGATGTACTATTTCACGGGGACGATGCAGGAAGGAGCACTCATCATCCGTCCGGCGGATGCGGTCCTGTGGGTGCGGAGAAATTTCGTGCGCGCTTCGAATGAGTCTCACTTCAGTGATATCCGCCCGATGCGAAGCTTCCGCGAGGCGGCGGCTTTTTATTCACATGTCCCTCAGGGGATCTATGTAGAAACAAAGAAGACGACACTGGACTGGATGAAGCTCTTCCATAAGCATTTTCCTTTTGAGACGGCGCTGCCGCTGGATGATATCATGCAGGATCTGCGTCTTCGGAAAAGTGCCTATGAAATCATGCAGATGGAGCGTTCGGGAAGTATCCATGAGACGGTCTTGGATGTCATCGCACCGAAGCTCATCCATGCGGGCATCAGTGAGGCAGAGCTTGCCATCGAGATCTACAAGGAAATGGTGATCCGCGGTTCTCATGGTACGGCGCGCTTCAATCAGTCTCTGGGGGAAGAGGCCGTCGGGCTGGCGTCCTTCGGTAAGAGTGGTCTTGTCCGCACGGGGTTTGACGGCCCGGGAGGTACGGATGGGACCTGCATCGCGGTGCAGTCCATCGGGAATGCTTTCCGCCGCTTGAAAGAGGGACGGCTCGTCTATCTCGATATTCCCTGCGGCTTTGATGGCTATCATACAGATAAGACGGTGGTCTACTACTTCGGGGAACTGGCGAAGAATCCGGAGGCGGATGCCATTCTCAAGGCGCAGGAGGAGTGTCTTCGTCTGGAGGAGGAGGTCGTCTCTTTGATGAAGCCGGGGGAATCGATCGAGAATCTGTATCTAAAACCGATGGAAAAGTTTCAAAATATATATGGGGATGACTTCATGAACGGGGGCAAATTCCTCGGACACAGCATCGGACTCGTGATGGATGAAGCGCCTGCTCTGGCAAAGGGCTTCAAGGAGGTGCTCGAGCCCGGTATGACGTTTGCGGTCGAACCGAAAATCGCGCTCCCAGGGCTCGGCATGGTCGGGACGGAAAACACCTATGTCATCACAGAAAAGGGAGCACGCTCTCTCACGGGGCGGTCGTATCCTTTGAGAGAAATCCACAGCTGAGCCGGGATCCTTTTGAATTTCCCATAAAAAATGCCATGCGGATCCGTCGGGATCTGCATGGCGTTTTTATTGAAAGCCGTATTCTCTTAGTCATCCTCATCCAGCCACTCGACCTTGCCTGTTTCTATATCGTATACAGCGCAGGCGACCTGCTCCTCTTGGAGCAGAGGATCCTCTTCCGCGGAAAAGGCGGCGCGAATCTCCTTGCCGGCGCAGAGGACATTCAGACGGCAGGCCGCACGAGGGTCTTTTTCTTCACCGATGGCTTCCCGGATGGTATCTACGATGTAGCGGATGTGTCCGTCGGCTTCGCCATGGAGCGCGGCCTGCACGGCGCCGCAGCCGGTATGGCCAAGGATGACGACGAGGGGCGTTTTCAAATGGGATACGGCATACTCGATGGAGCCGAGCTGGTGGGCGTCGATCACATTTCCAGCGATGCGGATGGTGAAAAGTTCACCTAGACCACAGGAGAAGATGACTTCGGGGATGACGCGGGAATCCGCACAGGTGATGATCACAGCGCGAGGAGACTGCCCACCGGTCAGGGCGAGACGTTTCTCCGGGGAGATGTCTCCGGCAAAAGCACCGCTCTTTACATACGCGGCGTTTCCTTCTTTGAGTGTTTGCAAAACAATTTCTGATGTATGCACAGCTGCCTCCTTGTCCTTGACTACATGCTTATATACTACACCTTTTTATCCGGCATGCAAAGGAAGCGGCAGAACCAGCCGTGCAAAAAAAGGCATAAAAAAACATCCGGAAAAGGCTTCCCACCTATACCCGATGCAGGCGGAGCTCGGAATCGGTGACGGTCGTCCATGAGCACCGAAGTGCGGGAGGGCCTGTGCTATCGTCGGAACCCGGCCTCGCAGAGGACAGGGAAGTGGAAAAGCCATGCTTCCGGATATTCATTTTTCTTACTTGTCAGCCTAAAATGGGCATCGGCAGCAGGCTGTACGCTTCCGCTGACCCATCCGATGACGCATGCATATGGCAGATCTGCCCCTTCCGGTGCGGCCCTCCCTGTGATCTCGTAGCGCTTAGAGAATTCTGGAAATCGGAGAAACCGTCCATCTGGGGAACATGTTCAAATATGTCTATGCTTCATGACTATATGGTACTACGTTCTAAAGAAAAATGCAAGTGGGGAAAGAAGTGTGACGCAAGATGTAGTTTGTTTTATGGTTTACAACAATATCAAATATACCATTCTTACAGTAAATACAGAGGTTTAGATGATGTATACTGTTTGACTGTTGGTGACTGGCGTCTTAAAGCAACCAGAGATTAGGAGCCTCAAGTGACTAGTGACTTGATAATGCTTTCGGGCATCGCCCCATATATACTCGCGGCGAAGCCGCCACCTTCATTCCTAATTCCTAATTTAAGCAGAGCTTTCATCTGCCATCAGAGAGGGCGCGCTATGCATGATGTTTCATGCACAGCGCACTTTTTTTATGCATCTTTCTTCGGATATGTTAAAATAAGATGGCAGAGGGAAAAACATTTCCATTTTGCATACAGGAGGCTCATCACATGGATGATCTGATCATAGTAGACTGTCAATATGATTTTATCGATGGTACGCTGGCTTGCGCTCACAGCCATGAGGCGGTGGCATGGCTGGTCGATTTTATCAATACACACGAAGTGCGTGCGCTGTATACGTCTGACTGGCACAGTGAGACGAATGGTTCTTTCAAAAAGAATGGCGGCATCTGGCCGGTCCATTGTGTGGCCGGCTCCGAAGGGGCGGCGCTGGATCCCTCTTTTGCACGGGATATCAAGCGGTCGGCCAATCGTCCATCGAAGGAAAATCTCTTTCTCAAAGGTCTGCGGGATGATGTCGAAGAATACTCTGCTTTCCATGGGATGAACTCGGAAGGGAAGGCGCTGCATGATGTCGCGTCTTCTCATGTCTATGTGGGCGGTATCGCTTCGGAGTACTGCGTGAAGGAGACGGTCCTGTCTCTTTTGCAGTCAGGGCGGAGCGTGACGCTTCTCGTCCCGGGGCTGGGCTGGGTCGCTGAAGAGGATCATAAAAAAGCGCTCGCAGATCTGAAAGGTCTCGGGGCCCTGCTGGTGGAAGCCTGATCTTCGCAAGAAAGCAGCTGCAAAGGCCGCTTCGAAGGAGGATTTTCATGGAAGAGACTGTGAAAGATGTCGGTGAATTCGGTCTGATCGATCGCATAGCGAAGGATCTCATCTATCGGCCGGAGCTGGTCGTGATCGGCCCTGGCGATGATGGGGCGGTGTATAGGGTGCCGGCCGGCTATGATCAGGTGATCTCCACCGATACGATGGTGGAAGGGATCCATTTTATCAAGAAGACGATGCGCCCTTCCGATGTCGGATACAAGCTCTGTGCTTCAAATTTCAGTGATATGGCCGCGATGGGAGCGGATGCGATCGGATTCGTCATTTCGGCGGCGCTCCCGGAGCAGCTGCCGGTATCCTGGGTGGAATCCCTCTATGAGGGGATCCGCGAGTGCTGCTCATCCTATCGCGTGAATCTTCTGGGCGGCGATGTCACGGGCTCTCCCTGTGGTGTCATCCTGACAGGGACGGTGGTCGGTATGGTGCCCAAAGGACGTGCAGTCACGCGAGGCGGGGCGCGCTTTGGCGATCTCGTCTTTGCGACGGAGACACTGGGTGACTCAGCCGCCGGACTCTCCGCGCTGCTTGCGGGGCTTTCGGAAGAGTATCCCTCTCTATGTAAGCGCCATCAGCGGCCGCGTCCGCAGATCAAGCTCGGCAGCGCACTCAGAGCAGCCGGAGCGACATCTTTGAATGATGTCTCGGATGGTCTTTCCTCAGAGATCAATGAGATCGCCAAAGCAAGCCATGTAGAGATCGAGCTTTTTCGCGAGAAGATCCCGATTTCCGAAGAAGCCGGAAAATTGGGCGCGCGTCTCTCCAAGGATCCGCTGGACTGGGCACTCACGGGTGGTGAGGACTATGAACTCATCGGGACGATCTCAGAAGAAGACCTTCAAAAGCTCGATCCGCTGCTGCCTGTCTCTGTGATCGGAAGGGTCACGCAGGAAGGCACAGGCATCGTGTATCTGACGGATCGAGACGGGCGCAAGAGGCTTTTCGCCAAAGGGTATGATCATTTTGGTGATTCATGACCGATGATCAGACAAGGCAGTATATAGTAGAATATATGGGATTTACAATAGGTATTGTAAAAAGGAGAAAAACGATGTACACACTGGTAGTCATTCGTCATGGAGAAAGTGAATGGAATCAGAAGAATTTATTCTGCGGCTGGACGGATGTCGAGCTGACGGAGAAAGGCTACAGCGAAGCGCGTGAGGCAGGCCGCCTGCTCGCTAAAGAGGGATTTACCTTCGACAAATGCTATACATCTGTACTGAAGCGTGCCATTCATACGGCATACACGGTGCTCGATGAGATGGATCTCACCTGGATCCCTGTCGAGAAGAATTATCACCTGAATGAGCGTCACTACGGGGCGCTGCAGGGACTCAACAAGACAGAGACCACGGATAAATACGGTGCCGAGCAGGTTCATCTGTGGCGTCGTTCCTATGACGTCCGTCCGCCGGCTCTTTCGGCAGATGATCCAAGATGCCCGGAGAACCAGGCGCCGTATCAGAAATTCAAGGATGAAGTACAGCTTCCTTTGACAGAATGCCTGAAGGATACGGTCGCACGTGTGGCTCCGTACTTCGAAGACGTGATCCGTCCGGAAATCGCAAAGGGAGAGAAGATCCTGATCGCAGCCCATGGGAATTCCATCCGCGCGCTCCGAAAGCACCTCGAAGGGATCTCGAATGAAGAGATCGCCGGCATGAATGTACCGACCGGTGTGCCGCTCGTGTATCATCTGAATGAAGACTTCACGGTGCATGATGTAAGCTACTTAGGAGATCAGGATGCCATCGCGGCGAAGATCAATGCAGTCAAGAATCAGTCGAAGGGTTCTAAGTAAAAAAACGGCTTCACGGGAGATGGTTTCACCGAAGGGTGCGCCCCTTCGATGAGACCATCCGATTCCCCGGTACTATTCCAAAGGAGGCATTCCATTCACTCATGATGAAAGCGTGGAATACAGAAAGCGAGATCCATGGAGCGCAAGAGAGCCTGCTCATCATGGAAGGCGGTGCGATGCGCGGGCTCTTTACGGCCGGCGTGCTGGACGCCTTCATGGAGGAAGGACTGTATTTTCCATGCTCTATGGGGATCTCAGCCGGTTCCATGCAGGGGCTGTGCTACCTGGCGCATCAGAGCGGGAGAAGTCTTCGGATGAATACCCGATTTGCGAAGGATCCGCGCTATATGGGACTGCGGCATCTGGTGAAGCGGGGGAGTTATTTCAATTTCCACTTCATCTTTGGCGAGCTTTCGGAGTCGATCGATCCCTACGATTTTGAGGCGGCGGAAAAGTCGAAGGAGACGCTCTATATCATCATGACGGATGCTTTCACGGGTCAACCGGTCTACGTGTCGAGCCGCTCGTGTACGGTGAAGGAATTTTTCAAGATCTCGGAAGCCAGCTGCTCGATCCCGCTTTTCTCAAAGCCTGTCCCTTTGAAGGACGGCATCTATGTAGACGGCGGGATCGGCATGCCTTTTGTGCCGCTGCCCGAGGAGCTTCCTATGTGCTGCCGAAAGCCAGTGTACATCTTAACGCGCGATAGAGACTATCGCAAAAGGCCGGTGCCTGCCGGATTTCATGCGCTGCTCTCTATGTTCTATGGGAAGGACTATCCGCGGGTGGTCGAGGAAATGTGCGCCATCCCTGCGATATATAATAAAAAAGTAGAAAAGCTCCTTTCTTTGGAAAAAGAAGGGCGCGTCTTTGTCATCCGTCCGAAGAAGCCCGTCGTCGTATCACGGACGGAGAAGAATGTGGAGAAGCTCCGCTTGCTCCACCGAGAGGGCTATGAGGCAGGTCTTGCCTGCCATGAAGATCTGATGAGGTGGCTCCATGAAACATGAGGTAGTACTACATACAAAGAGCGTGGATGAAACGATGGCGCTTGGACGATTTCTCGGAACAGCAGCGGTGAATGATGAATTCATCGCTCTATCCGGAGATCTGGGTGCCGGCAAGACCCATTTCGTGCAGGGACTCGCTGCCGGCATGGGAATTTCCGGCGTTATCGGGAGCCCGACATTCACGATCATGAATTATTACGAGGGCGCGCTTCCCCTGAAACACTTTGATTTCTACCGCCTGCATCGAGAAGAAGAGCTCTATGATATCGGGTGGGAGGAATACAGCATGGGCGGCGTGACGGTCGCTGAGTGGGCAGACATGTTTCCTGATGTCGTGCCACCGGAAGCGATCCATATAGACATCCGTGTCCTCTCGGAAACAGAAAGAGAAATCCGCATCACATGGAGCGACGCTGCTCCGGATGCGATCGTAAAGGAGATTACACACTATGCTTCTAGCCATTGATACCTCTTCCCTTGTGCTGTCGTGCGCGCTGGCGGAAAAAGACCGGCTCGTCGCAGAATGGACGGTGCAGAAAAGACTGACCCATTCCGAGCAGCTCATTCCGCATCTGGATGCCATGATGAAGGAGGCAGGCGTATCTAAGGAAGACATCACGGCCATCGCCGTCTCCATCGGGCCCGGTTCATTCACCGGACTGCGCATCGGCCTTGCGACAGCGAAGATGGCAGCCTATATCTGGAAAGTACCGATCGTCGGGGTCGATACGCTGGAGTCACTGGCGCGGAATATGGAGGGGGCCGAGGCTTTCATCCTGCCGCTCGAGGATGCCCAGAGGGGCCATGTCTATGCGGCGCTCTACGGGGCTTTTGACGAATTCTGGAAGGAAGCACCGGAAGAGGCGGCGCCCATTGATGATGTCATTGCGGCGGCCCTCCGTCATGGAGGCCCTGTCATCGCGGTCGGTGAATGTGCCGATACGTATAAGGAAAAGCTGGTATCCGCCGGTATCCGCGTGGCAGCGCCACACAGCCGCCTTGCCAGAGCCGGCAGTGTCGCAAGAGCAGCTTGGGCAAGGCTGGAAAAGGGCGAAAAGGATGATCCGCTCTCCCTTCTTCCAAATTACATTCGCCGCAGTGAGGCAGAGGTCTTATGGGAAAAACTGCACGGGAAATCCTGATCCGCGAAGCGGAGGAAAAGGATGTGTCTGCCATTTATGATATCGGCTGCCTCTGCTTTTCCGATGCGTGGCGCAAGGAGACGGTGCATCATGACCTCATGGAGAATGAGCATAGTTTCTACCTTGTGGCCGAAGAGGACGGGTTTATCACAGGCTATGGCTGTTTCTGGTTCATAGCGGGCGAAGCACAACTTGTGAATATCGGCGTCCGCCCATGCTGCCGGCGTCAGGGCATCGGACGTATGCTCCTTCAAAAAGGCATCGAAGAAGCTCGGGGACGTGGTATGCAGACGATGTTTCTCGAAGTCCGCGTGAGCAATCTGTCCGCGCAGAAGATGTATGAGACCTTCGGATTCAAAAATCTGGGTCTCCGAAAGAAGGTCTACGATCTGCCCATCGAGGATGGGTATGTGATGGAAAGAGCATTGTGACCGGACCGGAAACGTAAAGACAAAGAGAGGGGCTTACGCCTTGTCCGTCTTTGCCCGGCGGAAAAGCCGCGCCCCTTTCTCAGGGGAAGAAGGCCTTTTCTCATTCCCCTGACCCCTATGTCCGGGGATCTATTCAACACTAAATAAGGAGTCAACATGAAAATACTAGCCTTTGAATCGAGCTGCGATGAGACTTCCTGCGCAGTCATCGAAGATGGGCGTCATATCTTATCCGATGTGATCTCCACGCAGGTGCCGATCCATAAGAAATTCGGCGGTGTCGTGCCGGAGATCGCATCCCGCCACCATATCGAGGATGTCCTTCCTGTTGCCATCGAAGCCCTTGAAGAAGCGCATCTAGGCTGGCAGGATATAGATGCCATCGCCGTGACGCAGGGACCGGGGCTCGTGGGCGCACTGCTGGTCGGTGTCGCCGCGGCGAAATCCGCGGCATGGGCACTCGGAAAACCGCTGATCGCAGTCAACCATATGGAAGGGCATATCTTTGCAAATCTTCTTCAGTATCCGGATCTGGAACCGCCATTCCTTGCGCTTGTCGTCTCCGGCGGTCACACGATGATCGTCATCGTGAAGGATTACAACACCTTCGAGCTTTTGGGACAGACGCGCGATGATGCGGCCGGAGAAGCCTTCGATAAGATCGCCCGTGTGATGGGCTATCCCTATCCGGGCGGTCCTCACATCGACCGTCTGGCACAGGAAGGAGATCCGAATGCCATCCATTTCCCGATGGGGCTTGGAAAAGAGCACACCTATGATTTCTCCTTCAGCGGACTCAAATCAGCGGTCATCAATTACCTCAATACGGCCAAAATGAAGAAAGAGGAGGTCCATCCGAATGATGTGGCAGCCTCCTTCCAGAAAGCCGTCGTCGATGTACTGGTCGAGAAAGCCATGCGCGCCGTCGATGCGACAGGTCTTTCGACCATTGCCCTTGCCGGCGGTGTCGCTGCCAACAGCGGTCTTCGCAAGGCCTTGAAGGCAGCCTGTGACAAACGCGGCATCCGCATGTGCCGTCCTGATCCCGTCCTCTGCACAGACAATGGAGCCATGATCGGCTGCCGTGCCTACTACATGGCACAGGCGGGGGACTATGCTCCTCTGACACTCAATGCAGATCCCCGTCTGCCTTTCCTGGCAGATCAGGTGAAGCTCTAAACTTTGCGAACGAAAAGAGGATGAAACGCGATGCAGACCCGAGGAATCGAAGTCAGTCAGCTCTATACCCTAGTCCGGGATACGACCAATCTGACTGGCGTACAGGCAAAAATCTTAGATCACATGCAGGTGGCTCTGCAGTGCGCTTCCGATATTTCTAAGAGCCAGGTCTACCTCTGTGCCCGAGGGAAGAATGAAGACATCTCTGTCATACTGACAGCCGTGAAGCCATCCTACACCCATGGCTCGACATTTTTCCATGCTGGAGACACCTTTCTGGTGGATGATCTGGCGATCGTCGACAATGTCTTCCAGACAGGGCGCAAGGTCGTCGGCAGGAAGGAGCTGGATCAAGGACGGGAGATCGCCGTCACAGCGTATCCGATCGTTGATAATGCAGGGCGGCCCTTTGCCGTCGTCTGCTTTGCCTCCGTGTCCCTGTCCCAGCAGCAGGTGCTGACCGATACGGCGAATCTGGCGCTGCAGGTACCATTTGCCGGCAAAGACTACTACAGCATCCGTCCGCAGGACGGCGTCATCATACTCGATGCCGCCGGACGCATCATGTATGCCAATGACATGGCCGACGATCTTTATCTCGTGCTGGACAAGGAGGCGATCGAGCAGCGTGACATCATCGGACACACCATCGTCCACTTCCCGCTGGTCGATGAAGTCATGAAGACAGGCCGCCCTGCATTCAGCGATGAAGTGTCTGAAAATATGACGCTCTCCGCCTGGGGGCTCCCGATCATTTCCGGCGGCCGGGTGACGCGGACGGTGATCGTTTTGACCGACGTGACAGCCATCCGTGAAAAAGAACGGCAGATCCTTGTCAAGGACTCCGTCATCAAAGAGATCCATCACCGCGTCAAAAACAGTTTGAATACCATTGCGGGGATGCTTCGCATGCAGGCGCGGCGCTCAAAGGATGAAGATACAAAAGAAGCACTGAAGAGAGCCGTCAGCCGAATACTTGGGATCTCCAAGATCCACGACATTTTGGCGAACCAGAGTGGGGATCAGGTCGATATGGACGTGCTTCTCGATAAGATCTGCAAGCTCTCTGTCGACAGTCTCGCACTCTGCGCCGTCGATGTGGTGCGCGAAAAAGGAAGGCGGCCTTTGATCGTGAATTCCGAAAAAGCCGTACCGCTTGCGATCGCAACGAATGAACTCATTCATAATGCGATCGACCACGGATTTCATAAGATGCCGCGCGGCACGCTGGTGGTCGGCACGGAGATCGATCATGGACGCCTGCATGTATCTATCAAAAATAATGGACACCCGCTGCCGGAAGATTTCAGTACAAGGACATTTGATCTGGGGCTTCAAATCGTCAGAAATCTCGCAGAGATCGAACTCAAGGGCGAGTTTGGCTTAAAAAATGAGGATTCTATGGTCGTGGCAGATATTTATTGCCCGCTGGCTTTGATGGAGGCATAAAAAATGGCAGAAAAATATAGAATCGTCATAGCAGATGATGAAGCGCTCATCTGCATGGATTTAAGAGAAATGCTCGAAGAAGCCGGACACACAGTCGTCGGCGTCGGCTCAGATGGGGTGGAGGCTTTGGATCTTGTCAAAGAAAAAAAGCCGGATCTCGTCATCCTCGATGTGAAAATGCCGCGCCTTGACGGCATCCAGGCAGCAAAGATGATCGCCCATGACAATGCAGCGCCCGTGGTTCTCCTGACGGCTTTCGGTGATGAAGACATCATCGAAAAAGCGAAGAAGTCCATGGTCTTCGGCTATGTCATGAAGCCTGTCGATGAGAGAAATCTGTTCCCCGCCATCCAGATCGCAGTGTCTCAGTTTAGGCAGAAGAGCGAGATCGTAGATCGGGTGAAGGACATGGAGCGTGAATTTGCCGCCAGAAAGATTATCGACCGCGCCAAAGGGCTTCTGATGGATTACTACCATATCAGCGAAGAAGATGCCTACCGACGTATGCAGCAGACCAGCATGAAGCGCGGCATCGCCCTCGCTGATGTAGCACAGAAGATCGTCAAGGAGATCATGGCGCGAAAGAATAAATAGCGATACATTCCAATCCATCCATACCATTTTATGAGTTTCGAAAGGAGCGATTTTTATGAAGTACACATTTTTCGGACATGCCTGCTTTCGTCTGGACACCGGCAAGGAGAAGCTGCTTTTTGATTCCTTCCTCACGGGAAATGGAGATGCCGCCGTATCTCCGAATCGGGTGAAATGCGACTACATCCTGCTTTCCCATGCGCACAGCGATCATTTCGGTGACTCTGTAGAAATCGCCCGCCGCACGGGTGCTACGGTCGTTGCCATCCCTGAAGTCATCGGTCTTTTCCCGAAGACGGTCTTAAACTTTGCACCGATGAATTTAGGCGGCCAGTACAAGACAGACTTCGGCACGATCAAAATGGTACAGGCGCTGCACAGCTGCGGCGTGCCGGGCGGTATCCCATGCGGATTTATCATTTCTTTCAAAGAGGGACCGACCGTCTACTACGCAGGCGATACGGCGCTCTTTGGCGATATGAAGCTCTTCGGCGAGATGTATGATATCGACTATGCCATCCTTCCGATCGGGGATAACTACACGATGGGGCCGGAGGATGCGCTCCTCGCTGCGAAATTCCTGAAAGCAAAGCATGTGATCCCCCTTCACTACAATACCTGGCCCGTCATCGCGCAGGATCCGGCGGCTTTTGCGGAAAAGGGCAGGGAAGAGGGCATAGACGTCATCGTCGTGAAGCCCGGAGAGAGTATCGAACTGTAAGCGGTAAAGCATACAGGCAGAAAAAAAGAGGAATGCTGATTCTGTCCCGATGAGACAGGATCAGCGATTTCCTGGTATGAGGAGTATCCATGACAAATAAGGAAGAAAAATTCTGGGGCGCCGTTCGTGCGTCTGAAAAAGACTGGCAGGCAGCTTCTGATCTTTTGACAGTCCTGTGGACAAAGAACATGTCGCCGGAGACATACAGCGCATTTCTCACCGCCTTTCGTCATATGGCAGCCCTTCAAGAGGAGATGACGCTGAAGCTCTCCAAGACATGGAAAGGAAGCCGCCAGTCGTATGCGGCGGCTTTTCTGCTAGAAGCCGCGAAGGCTTTCGACGTGCTGAAAGAGATCGGACGTCTCTCTCTGCTGCGGACTGACCTGCCCGTACCGGAGGAAATCCTTGCCCTCGTGGAACTCTCCGGCGGGGCAGCCACAGAATGGCAAAAGATCCTCCGCTATATGGAAGATACGGAGGGAAACCGCTTGAAGATGGAAGCGCGCCTGCATCGCATCGCTGCCTATCAGGAACGCGGGGAAAAGGAGAGCTTTGCACTTCTTCGTTTCCTGTACAACGGAGAAGATGCCGTCGCTCTCATCTACTGGAAGGATGCCGTAACAGATCTCTCCCGTTTCCTCTCTGCCGTGAATCGAAAAGCAGAGCTTCTGCAGCGGCTCATCGAAGAGGCATAAGCACAGCAGGGCGCGGATCCCATGCCAAACGAAAGATCGCCCCTGCCATTTGCCCCTTTTTGGCAGATAGTCCCTTTAATATTTCAAGTTTCGATGCTTCCCACTGGAAATTTCTCAAATATCATGTATAATAGAAGTACATGGAGGAAATGCCATGCAGCAGAGTTGTTCTGCTTGTCCAATTGATGATTATTTCCCTGATTATCAATTCGGCTGCGTCTGAATCATACTCCTCAATGATTCGTTCGCACAGGAAAGCGGCTTACGCCGCTTTTTTTGTTGCCCTTTTATGGTATAATTTGGAAGATATTCAGCAGCCGCTTCCCTTGATCTTTACGATATTTTTTCCTGCAGCGATGCAAAAGGAGATACATATGACCAGACCGGTGCGCAATTACAAATGGAAGGATGGGAAAACGCTATCCCTTGGAGATGTTTCCCTTGTCATGGGCATCCTGAACGTGACGCCTGACTCCTTCTCCGATGGAGGTTTGTGGAATACCAAAGAACATGCGATGTCTCATATGAAAGACATGGCAGCAGACGGTGCTGCTATGATCGATGTCGGTGCAGAGTCGACAAGGCCGGGACACACAGAGTTGACGGCAGAGGAAGAGACAGCACGTCTCATGCAGCTTCTTCCTCTGCTGCTAGACGAAAGCAGCGTCCCGATCTCTATCGACTCCTACCACTATGAGACGATGGAAAAAGCCCTGTCTGCCGGAGCGCATATGGTGAATGATGTCTGGGGCTTTCAGTACGATGACGGCAGCATGGCCGCCGTTACGGCAGCCCATGGCGTCCCTGCCATCCTGATGCACAACCAGAACGATACCGTGTATGAGGGAGATATCATCTCCTCGATGAAGTCCTTCTTTGACCGGACACTTTCCATCGCCTTTGCCGCCGGTGTGAAAGAAGAGAACATCATCCTTGATCCGGGCATCGGCTTTGGAAAGACCGGCGAGCAGAATATGGAGGTACTCGCCCGCCTGGATGAACTCACACAGGCATATCCGTATCCATGGCTTCTCGGCGTCAGCCGCAAGCGGTTCATCGGCACGATCCTTGACCTTCCGGCAGAAGAAAGAGACGAGGGGACAGCAGCCGTGAACCTTTGGGGCATCGAAAAGGGCTGCACCCTCTTCCGTGTTCATGATGTGAAGACGACAGCGAGAGAAGTGAAGATGTGGGATGCGCTCAGAAAACAGGCGCGCCTGCAGCATGGGGGAAAGTGACTGTTGACCGAAGGGATCGTTGTGAGCATCCATTTATTAAAAAGAGAGCGCTTTGGCGCTCTCTTTTTAATTGAGAATGATAATACGGCATAGCTATTGAGAATCAAAAATGGTATAATTGTTGCAAATTACATCTTTTACGGACGATGGATGGATGATCGAGAACATATCACAGACATGATAGCAAAACTGCACAGCAGAAGGACGCACCCGGTATTTTGTAAGACCGGAAAGACGCGTACATCAAAGCTTCCATCCATCTCCAGAAATCGAGGGCATGATGACACAAGGACGAACCGCCTGCCGCTGGCATATCCGGGCAGGCGAAAACGAAACAAAAGAGATCCCTGCGTTTTTCCGCAGGCATTCGGTCACAGATGGTCTTGCGCGTATCCTGATGCGGCGCGGACTGGATACAGAAGACAAATTATCCCATTTTTTATACGATGACCTGTCGGATCTGTCAGATCCTTTCTTGATGAAGGGGATGAAGGAGGGCGTCACCCGTCTTCTTTCTGCGATCGATCGCAAAGAGAAGATCGTAGTCTACGGAGACTATGACGTAGACGGCATCACATCGACTTCGATCCTCGTGCGCTGTCTGAAGGGCATGGGCGCGGATGTCGGATACTACATCCCCCGGAGAGAAACGGAAGGATATGGGCTGAATGAGAAGGCTTTGCTTTCCCTCCGGAAAGAGGGCTATACGCTCCTCATCACGGTGGACTGCGGTATCAGCTCGGCAAAGCTGATCGCAAGAAAACCCGAGGGTCTGGATATCATCGTGACGGACCATCACACACCGCCCGAGCAGCTGCCGGCATGCATCGCCGTGATCAATCCTCACCAGAAGGACTGCCCGTATCCGTACAAGGAGCTTGCGGGCTGCGGCGTCGCTTTCATGGTGGCCAGAGCACTGCATCTCTCGCGGGATGGTGTCGATTTCACAGACAATGTAGAGCTCGCCGCACTGGGGACGATCGCAGACGTGGTATCTCTGACCGGAGAAAACCGTATCCTGGTACGGGAGGGGATGAAGCGTTTCCTTACGACCTCCATCAAGGGGCTTTCTTCGCTCCTGATCGCATCGGGCATCGTTCATGAGGATACGAAAGCGATCACGCATGCGGATCAGGTGTCCTTCGGTCTGGCGCCCCGTCTGAATGCAGCCGGACGCATTGCCCATGCCAAAGAAGGCGTACAGCTGATGACGACAGAGTCCAGTGAAGAGGCGGAGCGCCTCGCCAGTCAGCTCTGTGATACGAATGTGACGCGCCAGCAGATCGAGCGGAATATCTTCGAGGAAGCGCAGAAGCGCATCGCCGAGCTCGCTATCGAAAAGGACATGGCCCTTGTCGTGGACGGGCAGGACTGGC
This sequence comes from Dialister sp. i34-0019-2H8, assembly GCF_042846925.1. Classification (NCBI taxonomy): domain Bacteria; kingdom Bacillati; phylum Bacillota; class Negativicutes; order Veillonellales; family Veillonellaceae; genus Dialister; species Dialister sp. i34-0019-2H8. Next base: position 1,227,834 of record NZ_BAABYQ010000001.1, on the reverse strand, counting down.
ATCCCGGCGTCATCGGCATCGTAGCGTCGCGCATCCTGGAGATCTACCATCGTCCGGTACTGGTGCTGACAGTCCGAGACGGGGTCGGGAAAGGCTCCTGTCGCTCCATCCCTGCTTTCAATATCTATGAAGCCCTGGCAGCTCAGAAGGATCTCTTGCTCCAGTATGGCGGACACAAAATGGCAGCCGGCTTTTCTATCGAGGCAGACAAGATCCCCGAATTTCGAAAACGGCTCAATGCCTATGCGAAAGCAAGGCTCACTCCCGAAGACTGTATCCCTGTCCTTGAGGTAGAGGAGTGCCTGCCGCTCTCCGATGTATCCATCGATTTCATTCACTCGCTCGACCTTTTAGAGCCCTGCGGCTGTGACAATCCGAAGCCCATCTTTGCTACGCGGCAGGCATTCGTGGAAACGGCGCGCCGCATCGGACAGGACAGACGGCATTTCAAATGCCAGCTGTCTGCCGGGAAGGAGCTTATCGATGCGATCTTCTGGGGCGTGGGGGATATCGATCCCTGCCGCGCAGGGGATGTGGTCGATCTAGTTTTCGAACCGGAAGTCCATGAATGGTATGGCGAGCATGTACAGCTCATCTGCCGCGATATCCGAGAGGAAAATGAGAAGCTGCTCTCCCGCGATCTGCTGGTAGACATCTACAAGAAGCTCACCGTTTTCCTGAAGGACCAGCCACGACCTGTGAAGGAGGTACAGAGCTGCCTCATGACGCAGGGCGGCTTCGAAAAAGTCAGCCTCAGCATGGGACTTGCCGTTTTTGAAGAGCTTGAGCTCCTCTCACGCTTTTCCAGAAACGGGGAAGAATTTTACCAGCGCCGTATCGCAACGAAAAAGCTGGATCTCATGGAGTCTGAAGTGTATAGGAAGCATAGAATGTTTTAGGTTCGAGGTCGTGACAGCTTCGCCGCAATCCTTCGGGATGCCTGAAGATATCCTCTCACTTTACCAGTCATGCCTGATACCGGCTCTCCTTTCACAGGTGATGATACACCTCCATTCCTTGGAACGTAGAAATCAGAGAGCGGGCAGTGCCATTTTCATGAGGGAGCTTCCGGCACTGCCTTCCGGAGCTTGCACCCGAAGTCCTTAATTTTGATGCTGTAAGGAGGCACCGCTATGAATGATACAGAAAACAAAAAAACAGAAGTACCGGTAGAAACGAATGCCCTTCCAGCACCAAGCGTATTCAATCGCAATCTCAATGAAGAGACCATCCATACGGATGCCTCCGCCTCGACGCTGGCCGAATTTCTGATCCATCAGGATGAATATGTAGAACGCATGAAAGAGCAGCAGGATTTTGCCGGAGAAAAAGAAGAAGAGCATAAAAAGCTCTTCGACAAGCTGAAAACGTACATGCATGATGAGAAATCGCTCGACCTCATCGAAGAAGCCTACGAGCTGGCAGAAAAAGCGCATGCGGGACAGACCAGGCAGACGGGCGAGCCATACATCATCCATCCCGTCTCCGTGGCCTACATTCTGGCGGAGCTGGAAATGGATAAGGAAGGCGTCATGGCAGCACTCCTGCATGATGTCGTCGAGGATACCGGCTATACGCTGGAAGATCTCAAAATGCTCTTTGGCGAAGAAGTCGCCTTCCTGGTCGATGGCGTGACGAAGCTCTCCCAATTCCACTACAAGGACAAAGAGGACCAGCAGCTTGAGAATTTCCGCAAAATGTTCCTCGCAATGGCCAAGGATATCCGCGTCGTTGTCATCAAGCTGGCAGACCGCCTGCACAATATGCGTACCCTAGGCATCTTCCGGCGGGAAAAGCAGATCCGCATCGCACGCGAAACGATCGAGATCTATGCTCCGCTGGCACACCGCTTGGGGATCTATAACATCAAGTGGGAACTGGAGGATCTCTGCTTCCACTACCTGCATCCGGAGGAATATGCTGACCTCGTGCGCCAGATGAAGCAGAAGCGCAAGGCGCGTGAGGAGATCGTCGATGATACCATGCGCGTGCTCCACGAACACATCGAGGAAGCGGGGATCAAGGCGACCATCACGGGACGTCCGAAGCATTTCTACAGCATTTACAAGAAAATGAAAAGGGATAACAAAGACTTATCCCAGATCTATGACCTCTATGCGGTGCGTGTCATCGTGGATACCATCCCGCAGTGCTATGCGATCCTCGGCATCGCACACTCTCTCTGGAGACCTCTTCCGAACCGCTTCAAGGACTACATCGCCGTCCCGAAGCCGAATATGTACCAGTCGCTCCATACGACCGTCATCGGGACGAAGGGGCAGCCGGTAGAGATCCAGATCCGCACGTGGGAAATGCACCATATTTCCGAATACGGTGTCGCCGCTCACTGGCGCTACAAGGAAGGCAGACATGCTGGCGGCAAGGACTTCGATGCGAAGATCTCCTGGCTGCGCCGCATCCTGGAATGGCAGGATACCAGCAACCCGAAAGAATTCATGAATGCCCTGAAGCTCGATGTCTTCTCGGATGAAGTCTTCGTCTTCACACCGAAGGGCGATGTCATCAACCTGCCGAAGGGCTCGATCCCGATCGACTTTGCTTACCGCATCCATACCGAAGTCGGCAACCGCTGCATCGGTGCGAAGGTGAATAATAAGATCGTCCCGCTCGATACGAAGCTGAAGAATGGGGATATCGTCTCTGTCATCACTTCGAAAAATGGCAAGCCGAGCTATGACTGGATCAATATGGTCGGCGCGGCTGACAGTAAGGCGAAGATCCGCAGCTGGTTCAAGAAAGAAAACAGAGAAGAAAATATAGCACGCGGGCAGCAGCTCCTGCTTGAGGAAACAGACCGTCTTGGCTATGAATGGAAGAAGCTCATCGGAAAAGACCGCCTGCTCGAGGTCGCGAAAACCTTCAACTGTCCGACCACCGATGACCTTCTTGCCTCCATCGGCTTCGGCGGTATCCCCGTGAAGAGCACGATGGTGAAGCTCACAGAAAGATACAAGAAGGAGCTTGCTCTCCAAAAGCCCGTACTTCAAAAGACCGCAAAGGATCTGGAGAATCTCAAGATGCGCAGCATGAAAGCGCGCTCGTCCTCCGGCATCCTCGTCCGCGGGGAAGTGGGACTCGAGGTGCATCTCGCTAAGTGCTGCACCCCGGTGCCGGGTGACTCCATCGTCGGCTTCGTGACGCGCGGCCGCGGCGTCTCAGTCCATTGTGCGGACTGTCCGAATGCCATCAATTTCCCGGACAAAGACCGCATGATCGATGTGTCATGGGAAGAAGAGACCGGCGGCATGTTCCTCGTCACGATCGAAGTCATCTGCTACGACCGCACCGGTCTCATGGCGGACATCCTGGCTGTGCTGACCGAGATGAAGCTCTCCGTCTCTGCGGCGAATGTCAAGGTCGAGAACAATGGCATGGCTGTCATGAATCTTGGAATCCAGATCAAGGATCTGGCGCAGCTCGACTTCATCATGACCAAGATCCGCCGCATCAAGGGCGTCCATTCAGTCAGAAGAATGCAGTCGTCGAAGGGGGAAAATTAGTAAGAAGGGGTGAGTGGTGACTTGCATACCACTTTCGGGCACCACCCCCATAGAACCTATAGAACCTGCTGAACCTCTTTCGCAAACAATCAAAGGGCGGGCACGCCCCACGGGCTGACCCCGAACCCTGAACCATTTTATAAAGGAGACCTATTAATGCGTGCTGTCGTTCAAAAATGCAACTGGTGCAAGGTGGATTCCGAAGGTGAAGAAACGGCTTCCATTTCCAAAGGCTTTGTCGTTCTTCTGGGTGTCAAAAAAGGCGATACCGAGAAAGAGGCAGAGTACATCGCAGACAAGATCCTGCACCTTCGCATCTTCGAGGATGAAAATGATAAACTGAACCTGTCTCTCTTGGACGTGAAAGGGGAGCTTGCGATCGTTTCCCAGTTTACTCTCTATGGAGACGCCAGAAAGGGGCGCCGCCCCAGCTTTTCACAGGCGGAGCTTCCGGAACGGGCGAATGCGCTTTATGAATATGTCGTTGACATCTGCCGTAAAGCCGGTGTCTCTGTTGGGACCGGCCGTTTCCGCACCCATATGAAGATGGCCCTCGAAAATGACGGCCCCGTGACGCTGCTTCTCGACAGCGATAAGAATTTTTAGCCGCTGCCGCAAAAACGTGAATCAAAGGAGGATTTGTTATGAAAATCAAATACACAGTACTCGGTCCTTTTATGACAAACACCTATATCGTGTACAATGAAAAGACCATGGAAGGGCTGGTCGTAGATCCCTCCTTTACACCGGAACACTACATCCATGCCATCCTGCAGGATCAGATCGAGCTGAGATCCATTTTTCTGACACATGCCCATGTGGACCATATGGCCGGCATGAATGCGCTGCGCGCCCGTTTCCCGAAAGCTGAGCTCTATATGAGCCGCGGAGACGCCTCGTATCTGAAAGACCCCTCCAAGAATTTATCCTATGAATTCCCCGACCACGTACTCGTAGAGGATCCGGAGCACTGGGTGAAAGGGGGAGACACTATCAAGACCTGCGGACTGGACTTTACCGTGATCGATACTCCGGGGCATACACCGGGCGGGATCTCCTTCTATGAAGCGAAGGAGGGCATCGTCTTCACGGGAGACTCTCTTTTCCATGGCTCCATCGGGCGCACCGATTTCCCCGGAGGCAGTATGACGACGCTCGTGACCGCCATCCGGAAGAATCTTTTCTGCCTGCCAGATACCGTAACCGTGCTTTCCGGACATGGTGATCCGACGACCATTGGCCAAGAAAAGAAGACGAATCCCTTCCTGGTGGGAGGCGGCCTATGAGATGGGGCGCTGAATTCTGGATGCGCATCGGCATTGCGCTCTTTTTCTTCGGACTGGTGGTCGCGGCCCCCATGATCCTCTTCCCTTTCACCGTCTCGCTGGTGCTCGCGATCCTTTTGAATCCGCTGGCGAAATTCATCCATGAACATATCCGCGTCTGCCGCGGGATGGCGAAGATGCCCTATGATATCGCGATCCTGATCTCCTTTGCCATCTTTATCGGCATTGTATATATGATCATTGTCCACATCGTCGTGCCGTTCATCGGAGAATTCCGTGCCTTCGTGAAAGGCATCCCCGATATGGTGACAGCGGTGCAGCAGGCGATCCCGGAGATCGAGCGGCAGTACCAGCTCTCCCTGATGCCGCCGGAAGCGAAAAATTTCATTTCCCGCATCATTCAGGATGTCGGCGAGTATACGCTGAAGGTCGCACAGTTCAGCCTGTCCGCGATCTTCTCTTTTGCAAGTACGGTGGTCGAGCTCATCGTCGTACCCTTCATCACATTCTACATGATGAAGAGAGGCAGCTATTTCGTGCATGTCTTCATCGGTTTCTTTCCTGACCGTTTCCATCATCATCTCGAGACGATCTTCAAGGAGATCCACTTCATGCTGAATGCCTACCTGCGCGGGCAGCTGCTTCTTTCCGTCATCATGGCCTTTGTCGTTTTCCTCGGCATGTGGTCCATGAATATTCCCTATCCTCTGGTCATCGGACTTCTGGCAGGCGTCGTGGAAATGATCCCTCTCATCGGACCGATCATCGGAGCGATCCCGCCCGTTTTCCTCGCTCTGCTTCAGGGGACAGGCGTCATGGCGAAAGTCATCATATTCTACATCATCGTCCAGCAGCTCGACGGTCATTTCTTCATGCCCAAGCTCATGGGCAGCATCATCGATGTACATCCCGTCGCGATCATTGCAGGAGTCCTCATCGGCGGACAGCTTTTCGGCATCGTCGGCATGATGATCTCCGTCCCGCTGGTCGCCGTCCTGCAGGTCATCCTGCGGCATATGTGGTTTTATGATAAGTACAAGATGAGAAAATAGGGGGCGCTGGCAGCTTCCGGGAAATATCGGCTTCTCCGACTTCCCCTTTCTGATTCCTCATTCCTAATTTAAAAGTGGAGGCATTTTCATGAAAAAGTCCACGGTTATGAATACCCTGCGAAAAAAAATCCGTGAGCACAAATATAAATTCACTTCGCAGCGTCAGGTCATTCTGCAGGCCTTCCTTGACAGCAAAGAAAAACACTTGAGTGCAGAAGACCTGTATGCGATGGTACGGGATGAGAATCCGGACATCGGGCTTGCGACGGTCTACCGCTCGCTGGAATTATTCACATCGCTGGAGCTTCTCAAAAAGCTCGACTTCGGTGATGGACGCAGTCGCTATGAGCTGAATGATCATTCACTGAATCATTCCCATTACCATCTCATCTGTCTTGGCTGCGGGAAAGTGATCGAATTTTCCCATGAATTATTTCTTTCCGATGTGAAAGACAAGATCCAGAAAGATAGCGGATTCCACGTGGTCGACTACCAGCTGAAATTCTACGGCTATTGCAAAGACTGCGCAAAGAAAGAGAGAGATGAGTAACTTAAGATGAGTGGCTAGGGATTAGGGATTAGAAGTAACTAGTGACTGGTGACTAAAAGACTGGGAGACTGGAAGACTAGAAGACTTCAGACTCCCATGTCGTCATTTCGAGCGAAGCGAGAAATCTTCCTTGCAGCCTCTGGCAATGGTGCATGTGTGAAAGATGAGTAGCTAGGGATTAGGTTTGCGATACGAGAAAATCGCTAATTTCAAACCTCTGCGGCGCTTCTATATTTTTATGCGCCACGGCAATCCCTTTGAACCCGTAGAACCTGCTGAACCTCTTTTGCGAGAAATCAAGGGACAGCTCGACCAAAGGTTAACCCTAAACCCTCAATCCTCAATCCCATTTTTCATTTGCCATTTCCCCTGTAGAAATGGTACAATTTAGTTTGTTAATGTCTTTGATAGACAGAGGAGGGGCGTTGAAGCTTCTGCTCCTTCGAAATGTCTGTCAAATCAAGTAAAGAGGTGTCACAATGCAGGCATTAAAAGGAACCCATGATATCCTGCCGGACGAAGTCTACAAGTGGGATTACATGGAAGGCGTCATTCGTGACGTATGTGCGCGCTACGGATACAAAGAGATCCGTACCCCGATCATTGAAGCGACAGAATTATTTCAGCGCGGCATCGGCGATACCACCGACGTCGTGACGAAGGAAATGTATACCTTCAAGGACAGAGGCAATCGCTCTGTCACCCTGCGCCCGGAAAATACAGCCTCTGCTGTCCGCGCGTACCTGGAACATAAAATGTATGGAGACCAGCAGGTGCATAAGATGTTCTACATCGGCTCCATGTTCCGCTATGACCGTCCGCAGGCCGGCCGTTACCGTGAATTCCACCAGTTCGGTCTGGAAGTCCTCGGTGCGTCCTCTCCGCTTGCGGATGCGGAAGTCATCGCGATGGCTTGTGAGATTTTCCATAAGCTCGGACTGAAAGATCTCGATCTCCATCTGAACTCCATCGGCGATGCGAACTGCCGTCCGCAGTACAGACAGAAGCTCATCGAATTCTTCGAACCCAAGGAGAGCCAGCTCTGTGAAGACTGCAAGGCCAGACTTCACAAGAATCCGCTTCGTCTTCTCGACTGCAAGGAAGAGGGCTGCAAAGCGGCGGCTGTCGGTGCGCCGGTCATCACGGACTATCTCTGCGAGAGTTGCCACCGGAAATTCGAAGCTCTGAAATCCTACCTCACAGCTCTTGGGATCTCCTACACCATCGACCCGAAGCTCGTGCGCGGGCTCGACTACTATACGAATACCGCTTTCGAGATCCAGTATCCACTGCTCGGAGCGCAGAGCGCAGTCTGCGGCGGCGGCCGCTATGACGGCCTCGTCGAAGAGGTCGGCGGTCCTTCCACACCGGGCATCGGCTTTGCGATCGGTCTTGAACGTCTCCTGCTCGCTTTGGAAATGCAGCATCTGATCCCCGAGCCGAAAGCAGATAAACACGTCTACATCGCCGCTCTCGGCGAAGAGGCGCAGGCCGAAGGCGTGAAGATCCAGTTCGCGCTGCGTCAGGACGGCGTCATCACAGATATGGACCTTCAGGGCAGAAGCCTCAAAGGCCAGATGAAGCAATCAGGCAAGACAAAGGCCGACTTCACCGTCATCATCGGCAGCAATGAGCTGTCTTCCGGCAAAGCCATGGTGAAAAACATGGCAGAAGGCACGCAGGAGGAGATCCCATTCGCCGAAGTCGCCGGGTATATTGCAAAGTTTGAGAAATAGCCATTTGGTGACCGGCCTCTGCCGGCAGGCAAAGCCGAGATGAAATCATGCGTGATCCTCCGGCTTTATCCGTCAATACACACCAACAAGCAAGCTAACATATCATTTATTTTCGCTGACGGGATCTCCTTACGATCTCTCACAGCGTCAACATTTTTATAAAGAGGTGCTCTAATATGGAAACAATGGCAGGGATGCATAGATCCTGCGGATGCGGTCTGGTAACAGAAAATGACTGCGGCAAAGAACTGACACTGGCAGGCTGGGTGAATACCCGTCGTGACCATGGCGGTCTCATTTTCATCGACCTTCGCGACAGAAGCGGTATTGTACAGCTCGTCATGAGCCCACAGTACGGGGAAGAAGCATTCCACAAGGCGGAAGCCTGCCGCAGTGAATTCGTCCTCGCTGTCAAAGGCAAGGTCAGAGAGAGAAGCGAAGAAACTGTTAACCCGAAGATGAAGACCGGCAAGGTGGAAGTCGTCGTTTCCGAGCTTCGCATCCTGAATAAAGCGAAGACTCCGCCATTCTACGTCGAAGACGGCATCGATGTCGATGAAAACGTCCGTCTGAAATACCGCTACATCGATCTGCGCCGTCCGGAAATGCAGAACCACCTCATCATGCGCCATAAGATCGTACATGAGATGAGAACCTTCCTCGATGAACACAATTTCCTCGAAATCGAGACCCCGATGCTCACCAAGAGTACCCCGGAAGGCGCACGCGACTACCTCGTCCCCTCCCGTGTGAACCCGGGCAAATTCTACGCTCTGCCGCAGTCCCCACAGCTCTTCAAACAGCTGCTCATGGTTTCCGGTCTAGAACGCTACTTCCAGGTCGCTCGCTGCTTCCGCGATGAAGACCTGCGTGCCGATCGCCAGCCGGAATTCACCCAGCTGGATATGGAGCTCTCCTTCGAAGACCAGGACTTCATTCTGGACCTCATGGAACACATGATGCAGAGAGTCTTCAAGAAAGTCCTCAATGTCGATATCCAGATCCCGTTCAAGAGGATCAAATGGGATGACGCCATGGCTCTCTATGGTTCCGACAAACCGGACCTTCGTTTCGATATGCATTTCTATGATGTATCCGACCTGCTCCGTGACACCGGCTTCAAAGTATTCCGCTCCGTCCTCGATAATGGCGGCTGTGTGAAAGCCATCACCGTCAAAGGCGATGCCGGCATTCCGCGTCGTGAACTCGACGGCCTCGTCGAATACGTCGGCCACTATGGTGCCAAAGGTCTGGCTTGGATCGGCTTCAATGAAGACGGCAGCCTGAAGTGCCAGATCACCAAATTCCTCGGCGAAGACAAGATCCGTGAGATCGGCAAAGTCTGCGAAGCGGAAAAAGGCGACCTCGTCCTCATCATTGCTGACAAGCCGAAGGTCGTCGCACAGGCTCTGGGCGAACTCCGTCTCGAAATGGCTCGCCGCATGGGCCTCATCGACCCGAATGAATTCTGCTTCCGCTGGGTCACCGACTTCCCGATGTTCGAATACAGCGAAGAAGAAAAACGCTACGTCGCTGAACATCATCCATTCACCGCACCAAGAGATGAAGATGTACAGTACCTCCTCACCGATCCGTCCAAGGTCTATGCGAAAGCCTATGATATGGTCCTGAACGGTGTCGAAGCCGGCGGCGGCTCCCTTCGTATCTACCAGCAGGATCTGCAGGAAAAAGTATTCGAAGCCATCGGTATCTCTCAGGAAGAAGCAGAGCAGAAATTCGGTTTCCTGCTTGATGCATTCAAGTACGGCGCTCCGCCGCATGCAGGCATTGCCCTCGGTCTTGACCGTCTCGTCATGCTGATGCTCCACCTCGACTCCATCCGCGATGTCATCGCCTTCCCGAAGACCCAGAGCGCGATCGATCCGCTCACCCAGGCACCGTCTGTAGTCGCTGATAAGCAGCTGAAAGAACTGCACATCAAGACCGCTCTCAAGAAAGAGAAAGAAAAAGACCTCTTCGCAAAACCGGTCGACTGATCCCCATACAAAAAGGAACCCCGAAGCCTGCCTTCGGGGTTCCTTTTTTTGTGCATCTGCAATGGCAGGGGAAGGTGGAAAAAATACAGGAAAAACTTTTTCTGTAAGTGTATAATAAATAGGAATCATGGCGCGAAAGGAGGCATCCCATCAAAAATGAAGAAATTCCTATTTCTCCTGCTATTCTTTCCCATGCAGGTGCTGGCAGCCGATGCCATGCCTATGGCAGACGTTTTTAGGCACCCGATCGTAGAAGGTCTCTTATCCGCCGTCATCCTTATCTCGCTGCTGGCGGAGATCAAGATCGCCGGATTCTCGGGCGGGGCACTGGCAGCGGCGATCGCTGGCTGTCTTCTGATCGGAGCGAACTGGTCAGAAGGCGATCAGATGCTCGAAGCTGTCTTGTACTTCGGCGGGCTGGCGCTGGTCATTCTGGACATCCTGGCACTCATGACAGGCGTAGCGGCTGTCATAGGCCTCGTCCTCCTTCTCTCCGGGCTTTTCTTCACCTTCGGCGGAGATATGACGGCTCTCTATATCCTGTCGGGTGGCGTACTTCTCGCCGGGATCGGTTTCTATTTCTTGCTCGATCACCTTTCACAAAGCCGACTGTGGCAGAAAGTCACATTGCGTGATTCCCTCACCGGTCAGAAGGGCTTCAAGTCTTCCGCTGCTGATCTGTCAGCCTATGTCGGGAAAGAGGGGATGACGGACTCTGTCCTTCGCCCGTCCGGCAAAGTGGACATCGAAGGCCATATCCTGGACGCCGTCTCTCGCGGTGACTTCATAGAGAAGGGGAAGAAGGTCATCGTCATCAAGGCAGAAGGAAGCTATCTTGTCGTGAAAAAAGCGGATGCCCGCTAGAGCAGGTGCGATAGGATTGCCAGCGTCGATCCTATCGCAGAAGCAGATCCTCTGACCCTTTGACCCATGGCTCCGGCATACCCTTTCCGAAGCCGTAAACTGAGAATCCTGCCAAGCGGACTCTCATTGATTCCTAATTATAAAAAGGAGGCATGTATGGAACTTTTATTCTTTCCGGTGATCATCTTTTTCATCGCCATCGCAGCTCTGTCCGTCCTGCTGCACTTCGTGCCGATCGGACTCTGGATCTCCGCACTCGCCGCGGATGTGAATATCTCCCTCTTCAATCTGGTGGGGATGCGGATCCGCCGCGTCTCTCCGCAGATGATCGTGCTGCCGCTCATCAAAGGCACGAAGGCGGGACTTTCCCTCAGCGTGAACCAGCTCGAAGCGCACTACCTGGCGGGCGGCAATGTGGATAATGTCGTCGATGCCCTGATCGCCGCGCACCGCGCACAGATCGATCTCTCCTTCGAGCAGGCAGCCGCCATCGACTTGGCAGGACGCAATGTCCTCGAAGCCGTCCAGATGAGCGTCAATCCGAAGGTCATCGAGACCCCGACCATTTCTGCGGTCGCGAAAAACGGCATCGAGCTCAAGGTCCGCGCACGTGTCACCGTCCGTGCGAATATCGATCGCCTCGTCGGCGGGGCAGGGGAAGCGACCATCATCGCCCGTGTCGGCGAAGGCATCGTCACGACCGTCGGCTCCTCCGAAAAGCACACCGACGTACTGGAGAATCCGGATCACATTTCCCGTACGGTCCTCGGCAAAGGTCTCGACTCGGGGACAGCTTTTGAGATCCTCTCCATCGATATCGCCGATGTCGATGTAGGCAGAAATATCGGCGCCCAGCTCCAGACCGATCAGGCAGAAGCAGATAAGCAGATTGCACAGGCAAGAGCCGAAGAACGCCGTGCCATGGCTGTCGCCAAGGAACAGGAAATGCGCGCCTATACCCAGGAAATGCAGGCGAAGGTCGTCGAAGCCCAGGCCGAAGTGCCAAAGGCTATGGCAGAAGCCCTCCAGAAGGGAAATCTGGGTGTCATGGATTACTATCAAATGAAAAATATTGCAGCCGATACCGAGATGAGAGAGAATATCTCCGGAAAGAAAGCATAGAGGGTTGCCAAGCAAGCATAAAAAAGAGAGCCGCGAATCCAATGATTCACGGCTCTCTTTTTATCTTTGGTTACAAACTTACGCTATATAGCAGTCAGTTCAGTGATCAGCCTTCAACTTTAACGTTAGCAGCCTGAGGTCCTCTTGCACCATCAATAATTTCGAAATCGACCTTCTGGCCTTCATTCAGTGTTTTGAAGCCATCAGCCTGAATAGCAGAGAAATGAACGAAAACGTCGCCGCCTTCTTCTCTTTCAATAAAGCCGTAGCCTTTTTCTGCACTGAACCACTTAACTGTACCTTTCATGGAAATTCCTCCTAAAAAAATGACTTACACTGCTCGTATTGAGCATGATTCAACAATACCATAAATTCATAGTTCAGTCAACCAAAAACATGAGAAAATGCAGAGAATATACGGTATTTTCAGAGTTTATGCAATGGGAGGGACTGGGGACTAGTAGCTAGGGATTAGGAGTGACTGGTGGCTAAATACTGCCTTCGGGCACCACCATTTCGCATTTCTCATTTCTAATTTCTCCATTCAAACGGGACTTTGAAACAGAGCTAAAGGGTGACGCCCCACGGGCCGTCCCCATAAACCTCACCATTCCCCGTTCTATTATGCTATAATATATGCGATTTGTGCTGCTGGAAGAGCCATTCTCTCCGGCGAAAATTTCATGTGTACCAGAGGTTTTGACTATGAATACGAATACGATACAGCATTATCTGAGTGCGGACGGCATCCGTCTGACTGTCGCGGATACATCGAATGTATCCCTCGAAGCGGAAGCAATCCATCATCTGCCCCCGGCGTCTGCGAGGATCCTCGCGAAGGCGATGACAGGTGCGGCGATCCTCATCAATGATTTCAAAAATCATGAAGGGATCTCCATCCGCTGGATGACAGGAAGCCCTTTGGGCGCGATCCACGTCGATGCCTATGACGGGCGCTTTGTCCGCGGTTTCCTGGACCATCCGGAAGCCGGAGAAGGCGTGCCTTGTGACGATGTGCATGAGGCCGCGCTGGCAGCAGCAAAGGGACAGCTCTTCGTGACGCGCTACTCGCTCCTGAAGCTCCCATATACGAGTACGGTGAACCTGTCTCACGGAGACATTTCGGCGTGCCTCACAGAGTATATGAATACATCTGAGCAGACGCTGTCGGCCGTGAAGCTGGATATCTCCATGACCGAAAAGGGCGATATCCTGCGCTCGGCGGGCTTCATGGCGCAGCTCCTGCCAAAAGGAAATATGGGAAGATTCGCAGAGCTTTTCCGTGAGCTGGATCATTGGGACCTAACGAAGGATGCCAAGGAAGAAGGCTCTCTGGAAAAACTTTTGGTCGAGGGTCGGTTCGAACTGCTCAAAGACGGCCCTTTGACCTTCCGATGCACCTGCTCGGAGGAACGCATCAAAGGGACACTGAAGTCTCTCCCGGAGGCGGAGAAGCAGAGCCTGCTTGCCGATCCCTCCATCGAGATCGTCTGCCCGTATTGTGATAAGAAATATACGATCGATCGAGATACACTTTCTAAATGGTTCATGGAAGGAGATCATGTACAATGAAAAAAATCGCTTTCATCGGCGGCACCGGGGCGGAAAATTCTGTCCTGCTGAAGGACGTGACCGAGCATATCATCGAGACGCCCTATGGCGAAGCGAAGTATGAAGCCGGTTTCTTTGAAGGCAGGGAGATCATCCATCTCTCCCGTCATGGGGCGCATCACACGATCCCACCGCACAAGATCAATTACCGTGCCAATATGTTTGCCCTGAAGATGCTTGACGTCGCAGCCGTCATCAGCACGACGGCCGTCGGCTCACTGAATCCGGACTACAAGCCGGGTGAGCTGGTGCTTCTCGACCAGTTCATCGATATGACGAAAGCTCGCGAAGGGACCTTCTATGATGGCGAGCGCTATGGCGTTGCCCATCTCGACATGAGCCATCCGTACTGTGCATCGCTTCGGGAAGCGATCCTTGCCGCCGGAAGAAAGGAAGGCATCACTCTACACCCGCAGGGAACCTACATCTGCACGGAAGGGCCGCGTTTCGAGACCCCGGCAGAGATCAAGGCATACCGCATGTGGGGCGCTGACGTAGTCGGCATGACGAATGTACCGGAGTGCCAGCTCGCTCGTGAAGCGGAGATCTGCTACGCAAGCATTTCCATGGTCACGAATTTCGCTGCCGGCATCACAAAAGAGGAGCTGAGCCATCAGGAAGTCCTCGACTGCATGGCAGAAAACAGCCGCAACATGTACCGCATCGTGACCGACGTCTTCGAGACGTATGATGTAGAGAAGGACTGCCACTGCCGCCACGCCGCAGAAGCCTTCGGAGGATTTCACGTATGAGTGCGCTGCGCTCGCTTGCCTGGGAAGGTGAGAGCCTCCGCCTTCTTGACCAGACGAAGCTCCCTACAGAGATCACCTATCTACGCTGCAGGGACTACCGTGAGGTAGCCGATGCCATCCGCATCCTTGCGGTGCGCGGAGCTCCTGCGATCGGTGTCGCGGCCGCCTATGCCGTCGTCCTCGCCTATAGAGAGTGCCTTTTGTCCTCTGATGTATCGGCTGCCTTTCACCACGCCTGCCAAGAGATCAGCGCGGCGCGTCCGACTGCCGTGAATCTGTCTTGGGCCGTTTCCGAGATGGAGAAGGTCTTCGATCGATATCCTGCCAAAGAAGCGGGAGATGCTCTCCTTGCAAAGGCCCGTGATATCGAAGCGGAAGATATTCACACCTGCCGGTCCATCGGTGAAAATGGCGCAGATCTTTTCCAAGGAAGAAAGGGTCTCCGCATCCTGACCCACTGCAATACGGGAGCATTGGCGACGGCAGGCATCGGCACGGCTTTCGGCGTCCTCTCCGTCCTTCATGAGCGTGGAGCGATCGAGTGCGTGTATGCGGATGAGACACGTCCGCTCCTGCAGGGGAGCCGCCTCACCGCGACTGAGCTCATGGAAGGGCATATCCCGTGCTGCCTCATTTCCGATACGATGTCCGCTTCCGTCATGCGCGACAAGAAAATAGACGCCGTCATCGTCGGTGCAGACCGCATCGCGGCGAATGGCGATACCGCCAATAAGATCGGCACCTACGGCCTTGCCGTCATGGCAGCCTACCACCATATCCCATTCTACATCGCTGCCCCGTTCTCGACATTTGACTTCTCCATCGCCTCCGGCAAGGAGATCGTCATTGAAGAAAGATATCCGGACGAAGTGCGGAAATTTGCCGGCGTCTACAGCGCGCCGAAAGACGTCCCTGTCTATAATCCCGCCTTCGATGTCACGCCGTCCTCTCTCATTGCCGGTATCATCACGGAAAAGGGCGTGCTGAAAGCGCCGTATGAAGCGGCGATCGCGCGGTACAAGAAAGAGCTTTCAAAATTAAAAAGTAACTGGTGACTAGTAGCTAGGAGCTAGTGACTAGGGACCATCGGTCTTTCTTGTACTGTCATTTCGAGCGAAGCGAGAAATCTTTGTCATTCGCGGTCAGGCGGTCAATGGCAGAAAATCCGAAAACGGGAAGCCTGTAATCCGCAGGGAAGGGGCTGCATCAGCGGCGATCAGGGGTTCACTCTTTCCCTACATGTGCCGCGCACTTTTCCGCTTTCCTCATCTATCTTTCATACCGCCTGTGCCCTATCCGCCTCTTCGGGGCACCTTCCCCTCGAGGGGAAGGCTGACGATACGAGGGAAACCTGCCATCGCGGACCTTCGAGAATCGCCAGATTTATACTGCGGCGAAGCCGCTACCACAACCTTGAACCCTGAACCTTTACTGTTTTCCGAAAGGAGTCTCTCATGTCTGAATCCATGATTCGTGATATTTCCTTGGCCGACGAAGGCCTGCAGCGTATTTCCTGGGTCGAAAAATTCATGCCCGCACTGAATACACTGCGTGAAGAATTCGTCAAAGAGCAGATCTTCAAAGGCAAGACCATCGTCATGTCCATCCATCTCGAAGCGAAGACCGCCTACCTTGCGCTCACGCTGAAAGCAGCGGGTGCGAATGTCATCTGCACCGGCAGCAATCCGCTCTCCACGCAGGATCCGATCGCAGCCGGCCTCGTCAAGAGCGGCATCACCGTCTATGCATGGCATGCCTGCACCGAAGAGGAATATTTCATGTTCCTGAACAAGGCCCTCGACCACATGCCCGACATCATCATCGACGACGGCGGCGACCTCGTACACCTGCTCCATACCACCAGAAAAGAGTGCCAGAAGAACCTCATCGGCGGCTCCGAAGAGACCACCACAGGCGTATATCGCCTGAAGATCCTTGAAAAGGAAAACAAGCTGGAATTCCCGATGATCGCAGTCAATGATTCCTACTGCAAGTACCTTTTTGATAACCGCTACGGCACCGGCCAGTCTGCCTGGGACGGCATCATCCGCAGCACGAATCTCACCGTCACCGGCAAAACCGCTGTCATCGCCGGCTATGGCTGGTGCGGCAAAGGCTGTGCGATGCGTGCGAAAGGCCTCGGCGCCCATGTCATCGTGACAGAAGTCGATCCCATCAAAGCCATCGAAGCCGTGATGGATGGATTCGAAGTCATGCCGATGGCAGAAGCTGCTAAGCACGGTGACATTTTCCTCACCGTCACCGGCGACATCGACATCATCACCGAGCCGCATTTCCTCGCGATGAAGGACGGCGCCATCTGTGCGAATGCTGGCCACTTCGACTGCGAAGTCAGCCGCAAGGATCTGGAACGCATCGCCGTCTCTCACTACGAAGCCCGCAAGAACATCGAAGGCTATGTCCTGCCAAACGGCAAGACCGTATTCCTCATGGCTGAAGGCCGCCTCGTGAACCTTGCAGCAGGGGATGGCCATCCGGCAGAGATCATGGACCTCTCCTTCGCAATGCAGACCCTCGCAGCCCGCTATCTCCTCCAGCACGGCAAGGACATGAAGCCGGCCGTCTACACCCTTCCGCATGAACTGGATACCAAGATCGCCTCCATCAAGCTCGCTGCCATGGGATACCAGATCGATACCCTGACAGAAGCACAGAGAAAGTACCTGGGACTCGACTAAGAAGGAGCATCGATATGACCACACTGATCAAAAACATCGGACTTTACCGGAATGGCAAAGTCACCGAAAACCAGAATATTTCTTTAGACGGGAAATATATCAAAGATTTCCCGGAAAACCCAAAAGACGAAGACTATACGGAAGTCATCGATGGGAAAGGCATGCTGGCCATGCCCGGGCTTGTGAATACCCACACCCACGTTGCGATGACACTGTTCCGCTCCTACGCCGACGATATGGAACTGATGGACTGGCTGCAGAACAAGATCTGGCCGGCTGAAGACCACCTCGACGACGACATCGTCTACTGGGGAAGCATGCTTGCTTTCGCAGAAATGATCCGCGGCGGCACCACCGCCTTCTGCGACATGTACATGTTCATGGACTCCTGCGCGAAGGCAGCTGACAAAGCCGGTATCCGCGGAAATCTGGCACGCGGCCTCGCAGGCATCAGCCCCAATGCACAAAGCGGCCTTCAGGAGAATATCGAGCTCTTCGAGAAATGGGAAGGCGCCGGAGACGGACGCTTCCATGTCATGCTCGGACCGCACGCTCCCTACACCTGCCCACCGGACTACATTCGGCAGGTGCGCGACGAAGCGATGAAGCGCGGCATCCCGATCCACATCCATCTCTCCGAAACAAAAGGGGAGGTAGAAAACTGCCTCAAGGAATATGGCAAGACACCGATCGCCCTCATGAATGACCTCGGTCTCTTCGAGCTGCCGACACTCGCAGCCCACTGCGTCCATGTGACCGACGAAGACATCGCCATCATGCAAGAAAAGCACGTCCGCGTCGCACATAATCCGGGCAGCAACCTGAAGCTCGCCTCCGGCATCGCACCCATCGTCAAGATGAGAAAAGCCGGCGTCACCGTCGGCCTTGGTACCGATGGCGCGTCCTCCAATAATAAGCTCGACATGTTCGCAGAAATGCGCCTCGCCTCCCTCATCCATAAAGCGAATACCTACGATCCCTTCGCCATCACTGCGACCGAAGCCATGGAAATGGCGACCGTCGATGGCGCCAAATGCCTCGGCTATGATGACCTCGGCAAGCTGGAAAAGGGCGCACTCGCCGATATCATCCTCGTGGACAGAAGCGGCTATCACTGGCACCCGCGCTTCGACAGCATCTCCCTTGCCGTCTATGCCGGAAACTCCATGGACGTCGACACCGTCATCATCAATGGCAAGACCGTCATGCGTCACAAGGAGATGACGACCATCGACACAGAAAAACTCTATGACGAAGTCGACCGCGTGACAGAAAAGCTCTATGCTTTCAGCAAGAAATAAGGATAAAGAAGGATAGGCGCGCCCCTTGTATGCGCCTGTCACTTTTTTCTGCTTCACAGCCTATGATAAAAAGCCTTTCTCTTTCAAGAGGGCAAGCAGGGGATTTTTATCCTTTGAAAAATACGGCATAGTTTCGGAGAAATCCGGCTATGCCGTTTTTCTTTTTGAAACCGAGTGTTCTTTGTGATACCATATCTTATTGGGTAAAATAACGAGGCTAAACGATGAATTTTAGAGAATTGGAAGGAGCTTGCTATGTGGATCCTATTTGCATTTCTATCCGCGTTTTTTGCCGGAGTCACATCTATTCTTGCAAAGTGCGGCATTAAGAAAACAGATTCCAATGTGGCAACAGCCATTCGCACGATCATTGTGCTGTTGTTTTCGTGGATCATGGTATTTGTTGTGGGATCGCAGTCAGCAATGACAGTCATAGAAGCAAAAACGCTTGTATTTCTTGTACTGTCGGGGCTAGCCACAGGCGCATCGTGGCTTTGCTATTTCAAAGCCTTGCAGCTTGGTGATATCAATAAAGTCGTGCCGATTGATAAGTCAAGCACCGTTCTGACATTCATTTTGGCGGCCATCTTTTTCTCCGAATTTACATGGCTTGGCGCAGCAGGCATCACGCTTATCGCCATAGGTACTTCTCTTATAATTGAGAAAAAGGATGTTGTTCAGACCGACAAAAAGAGCAAGAGCTGGTTTTTGTATGCTGTCGGCTCTGCCGTATTTGCAAGCCTGACCGCAATCCTTGGTAAGATAGGTATTTCGGGCGTGGAGTCCAATCTCGGAACAGCCCTACGAACCGGTGTTGTGCTTGTTATGGCTTGGATCATGGTTTTTGTAACAGGCAAACAGAACGAAATACATCATATGGAGAAAAAAGAGCTTGGGTTTATTTCCCTGTCAGGACTTGCCACAGGCGCATCATGGCTCTGCTATTACAAAGCATTGCAGGATGGACCTGCAAGTGTTGTTGTGCCAATAGACAAACTCAGCATTCTTGTGACGATTGCGTTCTCTTTCTTTGTGTTCAAGGAGAAACTGACAAAGAAATCAACAACCGGACTTCTTCTGATTGTGATCGGTACACTGATAATGATTCTATAAATACGATAATAAGTGGTAAAGTATCCGCTTTGATGGTTCGCCTTGCTGTCCCAACGGTCATTGCACAGCTTGTCAAAATACTGTATAACATTGTGGACCGTATTTATATTGGGCACATCGAGGGGATCAGGAAGATCGCCCTGTCAGGCGTAGGGCTATGTTTCCCCATTATTCTGCTGATTTTCGCTTTTACTTCTTTGACGGGTGCGGAAGGTGCACCTTTGGCCTACATCGAGATGGGCAAAGGGGATTCCCCATTGAATCGGAGGTCAAATATTTTATCGAGAAAAACTTGACACTTACGCCTTTTACAATATGTTTTTACATATAACTGAGAATAGCGTTATAATGAGGTATACTAAATCAAAGATGTAGTAAAGGAGTGCCGAAATGAATGAAAAGCAAGGCGTAATCTACATTTTAACGAATCCATCATTTCCTGAGTATGTAAAAATCGGGTATGCAAACGATATCAATCGACGCCTGCAACAGTTAAACAGAAGCGAGAGTATTCCGTTTGCATTTCGCGTCTATGCCACTTATGAGGTAAGCTCCCGGCTGTCTGACCTAAAGATCCATTCGATCATTGACAAGCTGAATCCTAACCTGCGCTCTGTGGAGAGCTTCAACGGTAAACAGCGTGTGCGTGAATTCTACGCTATGAGCCCCGAAGATGCTTACTCTATCCTTGAGGCCATAGCAGAAATCCACGGCTGCACTGACAAACTGCATCTGGCCACTGTATCGGCGGAGGACAAGGCTGCGGAGGAAACCGCCCAGGAAATCGATACCGAAAGTACTGAACGAGCATCCAATTTTTCATTTAGCAAGTGCCAGATCCCAGTCGGTGAGCTGATCGAATACTGTGAAACCCCTGACATTACCGCTGAAGTAGTCGATGATCGCAACGTAAGGTACAACGGTGAAGTCATGTCCTTGACCGCGCTGGCAAAGCTACTGTCCGGGAAAAAGTACTCTATCGCCGGTCCTAAGTTCTTCAAGTATAAGGGCGAATGGTTGAATGACATCCGCCATCGGCTAGGAGTATAAAGGCACCATATAGAAAGAGAGCGCATCATGTGGAATGACGTAATTATTGGAGCTTGTCTTTTACCAATGCACATGATCTCACGTCTGCAAGGGAAAGTAGTTTGAATTACAGCTCTCTGGTGTGGTCATTCTGTTTCCCTCTGTATGAAGGCGTTCGATTAAAAAGCTGTTTTTTTCAAATCCCTTAGTCGCACCGCCGTTTGAGGAAGGCTTTGGGTATAGCCAATGGTCTTGACCGGCGGGTCACTCTTCGTGCCCATCCTCAAAACGTTTCCGACGAAATATCTGCAAACAAGTTTTCTTTTAAGCATCAATGGTCCTCAAAAGAAAACTTGTTTGCTATTTGCTTGCTGTTTATCGAGCGTCTTGAAATCCATAAGGACCTCGATGCTCTTGGAAGAGCCGTGGGAAACGGGGATGAGGATTCCTCGCACCTCGATATGTTCTCTCTTGAGATGTTCGAAAACATCGCCTACATCATGGCGAAGCACGCAGATTCTTCCATCCCAGATAGTCCTGAGGAGTGGATGGATGAGTTCAGCACCTTTTCCATTGACCAGATGCTTCCGAAGATTATCGAGCTGTGGTGGCTGAATGTCCAGACGACTGTGGAGTCTAAAAAACTTCACGCAACTGACCGCCTGATGACCGCCCCCTTGTTTCTGCTTCGCTGCGTACAGCTCGGCATCTCCATCCGGAATCTGAATCTTCTTACGCTTGGGCTGGTGAATAATATGTACGCAGAAAGCGGAAATAATGAATATAAAAGCTATGCGCAGATCACTACGCAGAGGTATTTCGATGTATTTTAATAGACAATTCACAGATTACATAATGACAATGTATTGACATTAACCGAATTTCTGCATATACTGTACTTGAATGGAGGTGTTCTATATGGCAACAACAAATTTGAATATCAGAACAGATAGAGCCATCAAAGATCAGGCAGAAGAAATTTTCAACGAGCTTGGTCTGAATATGACAACTGCTGTGAATATGTTCCTGAGAACCGCTATCCGTGAGCATGGTATTCCTTTTGAATTAAAATTGGAAGTACCGAATGATACGACAGCCGCTGCCATTGAGGAAGGCAGAAAAATGATGAAGGATCCTTCTGCTCCGAGATATTCCAGCATGGATGCTCTGAAGACGGCACTTGAAGTATGAAATATGATGTGCAGTTTACCAATCAGTTTAAGAAAGATTTGAAGCTTGCAAAGAAGCA
Organism: Dialister sp. i34-0019-2H8; assembly: GCF_042846925.1. Lineage (NCBI taxonomy): Bacteria > Bacillati > Bacillota > Negativicutes > Veillonellales > Veillonellaceae > Dialister > Dialister sp. i34-0019-2H8. Next base: position 1,205,952 of record NZ_BAABYQ010000001.1, on the reverse strand, counting down.
AAACAAAAATCTGGATACATTGTTTGAGGTCATCGATATTTTGGCGGATGGCGGTACGCTGGATGCGAAATACAGGGATCATGATCTCACAGGAAACTACAAAGGTACTCGTGAATGTCACATTGAACCGGACTGGCTACTTATTTATGAGATTCGTGGAGATGTGCTTGTTTTGATGCTTTATCGGCTTGGTTCACATTCTGAGCTGTTTAAGAAGTAAGTACAAATCGGAAATTGAGGAAAGCTTTGGGTATAACCAAAGGTCTTGACCGTCGGGTCACTCTTCGTGCCATCCTCAAAATGTTTCCGCGGAAACATCAGCGAACAAGCTTTCTTTTAAGCATCAATGATCCTCAAAAGAAAGCTTGTTCGCTATTTGTTTGCTATTTATGCAGCGTCTGGAAATCCACTCAGAGCGAGAAAGGCCGGTCAAGGAGTTGCTGGAGGACGCAAACTTTTCCTGAAAAATGAAAGAAATATCCTCGTAGGAAAAGGAAAGCCTTTGATCAAAAGCCTGCGGCCCGCTATTTCATAAGAAATCCGTGAAGCGGCCGTCATTTTGTGATATAATTAACCTTACAGACAAAGAGACGCAAGTCTAGTCAGTATAGAGTAAGGAGAGACGTAAAAGTGGGTTTTTCTTTGATTAATATCGGTTTTGGCAATATGGCAGCTGCAGCGCGCGTGATGGCGATCATCAGCCCGGAGTCTGCACCGGTGAAACGTATGATCCAGGACTCCCGTGACAAAGGGGATCTCATCGATGCCACCTACGGCAGAAAGACGAGAGCCGTCCTCATCATGGACAGCGGGCAGATCATTCTTTCCGCCGTACAGCCGGAAACGATTTCTCACAGACTGATGAATAAAGATGTGATCACTTCTGAAGGAATGGATGAAAACTGATGGCACAGACAGCGAAAAAAGATGAAGGCATTCTTCTGGTCGTCTCCGGCCCGAGCGGTGCGGGGAAGGGGACCATCTGCAATGCCATCCGAGAGAAATTTCCGGATCTCCAGTATTCCGTCTCGATGACGACAAGAGACCCCCGAAAAGGGGAAGTGGAGGGGGAGAGCTATTTCTTCCGCACCAATGAACAGTTCGAGAAGCTCATCGAAGAAGATGCCTTCCTCGAATATGCCAAGGTCTATGACCACTACTACGGCACGCCGAAAAAGCGCGCTCTCGACATGATCAGTGACGGGAAATCCGTACTGCTTGAGATCGACATCCAGGGCGCCATGCAGGTCAAGAAACGCTATCCGAAAGGCGTCTTCATCTACATCGTCCCACCGTCTTTGGAGATCCTGTCCGATCGTCTCTACGGACGCGGTACAGACTCTGAAGAGACCATCCAAAAGCGCCTCGCACAGATCACCAGTGAACTCGCTATGGCACACCAGTATGACTATATCATCGTCAATGACAAACTCGAAGATGCAGTGAGAAAGACCAGCTCCATCCTGGAAGCCGAACGCTGCAAGCTGTCCCGCAATGAAGGGCAGATCGAGACCATTTTCAAACAGTATATCAATAAGGAGGTACCCTTAAAATGATGTGTTATCCTTCTATCGACAGCCTTGTCAAAAAGGTGGACTCCAAGTACACCCTCGTGACCCTCGCCGCTCTTCGCGCCCGTGAACTGACGGACGGACAGACCCCGCTCATCGCTCACGCAGAAGGCAAGAAACCAGCGACCATCGCTCTCGAAGAGATCTATGAAGGCAAGATCACCTACTCCTTCAGCAAATAAAAATAAGGTCAGGCAGTCCAAGAAAGGCTGCCTGACTTTTTGTACGTTCAGGGTGACTAGTGACTGGTGACTTACAAACGACTTTCGGGCATCGCCCCCTATGTATTTGCGGCGAAGCCGCCACCTGAACCCATTGACCCCTTAGAACCTTCTGAATCCGTTGACCCCTGAACCTTCCATCCATTTTTTAGTAAAGGAACTCATGCATGATGTTTGAAAATAAGCACATTGTCGTAGGAATCAGCGGCGGGATCGCCGCTTTCAAAGCAGCCGGTCTCGTGAGCCAGCTCCGCCAGAAAGGGGCTGAGGTCCACTGCATCATGACGGCAAACGCCGCCAAGCTCGTGACACCGATCACCTTCGGCGAACTGTCTGGCAATGATGTCACTGTCGATATGTTCGCGAATATCAGCAAATGGGATGTCGAACACATCGCCCTTGCCAAGCTCGCCGACCTTTTCGTCGTAGCACCTGCGACCGCTGACATCATCGGCAAAGTCGCAAACGGCATCGCTGACGATATGCTCTCGACCACCATCATGGCGACGAAGGCGAAAGTCCTCTTCGTACCGTCCATGAATACAAACATGTACGAAAACCCCATCGTGCAGGCGAATATGGAAAAGCTGAGATCCTTCGGCTATGAATTTGTCGAACCGGAAAGCGGTCATCTCGCCTGCAACACCTCCGGCAAAGGCCGTTTCCCGGCGCTTACGACCATCATGGACTGCGCGGAAAAATGCATCTATGGCCGCGAACTCCTGAAAGGGAAGAAAATCATCGTCTCCGCCGGCGGCACCCAGGAAAAGATCGATCCAGTCCGCTTCATCAGCAACCGCTCCAGCGGCCGACAAGGCTATGCCATCGCCAAAGCCGCATGGATGGAAGGAGCAGACGTGACACTCGTTTCCTGTACCACGGCACTTCCCACGCCCTATGGCGTTAAAATGGTCTACGTCCAGGATGCCCGCGAGCTTGAAAAAGCCATGAATGCGGAATACGACAGCTGTGATGCTGCGATCATGGCAGCAGCCGTCTCAGACTACCGCCCGACCGTGCAGGCCGACCAGAAGATCAAGAAGGAAGACTTCGACTCCCTGCACATCGACCTTACACAGAATCCGGATATCCTCTATGGACTCGGCCAGAAGAAGAGGGGACAGTTCCTCGTAGGCTTCGCCGCAGAGACCCAGGACGTCATCGAACACGGTAAATCGAAGCTCAAAAGAAAGAACCTGGATATGCTTGTCGCCAATGACGTCGCCATGCCGGGTGCCGGCTTCAACGGCACGACAAACATCGCATCGCTCCTGTACAAGGACGGACATATGGAACAGTATCCGAAGATGAGCAAGGACGAGCTGGGCCATATCATTATCGAAAAAATGGCAGAGCTGATGAAATAAACAGAAGATGATGGAATAGACCCCCATCTTTCCCTGTCTATACGAAAAACGCTGCGTGGAACATTGCCACGCAGCGTTTTTTAGGTGTTTTTCCATATATAGAGTCCCATACGGAATGCCCGTCCCTTTCCAGCAGGGGATCATTTACTTTTAGAATAGATAACATTGAATTATCGAAAGTAACTATTTTCTGGAAAACATAGGCAAATTGCCCCGCTTATCCGTTTTTATTTTATAGCATTTCCTCCAGATCATAGACTTCTTTATACGAAAGTTCCAGTGCTTTCAAAATACGCGCTTCCTCCAGCTCTCCGGCCTCTTCAAGCTGGTCAAGGACGAGATCCCTGATGAAGGAAGAAACGATCAGATGATGCGATGCCGCATAAGACTGAAGAGGATCTCAGTGAGGCGAAATCCATCTCCGCCAAAAATAAGAAAATCCAGATCGCTTTGGGCATCTGGCCTCGCCCCTTGCATAGGAGCCGAAGAGATAGATTTCCTTCACATGATATTTTTTCGCGAGCGGTCGTACCAATAGGGCAAAAAGCGAAAACAGCAAACATGTTTTCTTTTGGGCAAGCAGTGAGGCCAAAAGAACTACCGTTCGGGAAATATCTCTATGGCGTGAGCCCACTCACTCGTTCCTTGATTTCCTTGATATCCTCCCGGATCTGGCTGATGACCCTTCCTGGGCCTTTCCGATCGCGCGCATCCGTGATACTCATCGACTCCCCGCTCTCCTTATCCACCAGCTCTATCTTCCCCAAGTGGAGCTTCCCATCGATGATATGGAAGGCATCCGTATGAATGAGGCCGAAATCCGTATCGATCGTGACATCATAGAAATCCAGCGCCCGATAGCGGTTATGAAACGTACCAGTGATGCCACGGAATGGGATAAGACTGTAGAAACCGCCGTTGGAAGAGAAACTGCCGAAAGCTACGAGATCCTTCACATTCCCATCACAGTGGATCTCCCCATCCAGCGTGACCAGACAGTAGAACCTCGACTCCTTGGTCGGGATACGGCTATCCAGTCCCTCCCCGTGGAGATAGATATTATACACGCGGCTATCGACATTATAGTCCCCGCGCGCCGTCACGATGCCGCCGTAGACTCGCGCCTTCACGTCCGAGAACGTCATCGCCCCGTCATCGTAGTGGATATCCCCCTTCACATCATAGAAATCCAGCGCCGGCACATGAAGCTCCGGCATGGTGACCGTCCCCTCACAGATGAGATGAGACAGAGGCCCGCGTCCGGAAGCAGTCAAAGTCATCTTGTCATGGATATCATCCCCCAGCCCCATGGAAGAAGGGATCACCCCCTTCGCCGTGACAGAGACGATCGAGGGAAGATTCTTTTCTTTGAAATCAATCTCGCAGTCCGCCTCGATGCCATTCCCCACCATCGTCCCGCCAAATTCCCCCGTCTTGATGTGGAGATCACTCACGCCGCGCGTGTCGATATGCCCATTCAGCGATACGCGCGAGACAAGATAGCGACGCTGCCGATAGAAAGCCGCCATTCGGCCATTATGCACCGTGATCGTGACATCCAGAGGCTTTCCCTCACGATTGAAATTCGAGATCCGATCCTCCAGCTTTTCCTTCGCATCCCGCGCCTTTTCCTGCTCGATCTCCCCCTGCCGACGGTTGATGAAGTCCACATTCATCGCCTCATCGAAATACACCGCAAAGGCCGGGCTCTCCAGCGTGATCTCCCGGATGGTCGTAGAGACGAAGCGCATCCTGAGCACATCCCAAGGATCCACCTTGAAAGATCCAGACGGCACACGCAGGATCGGATTCCCCGCCGGATCATCCCACGCCAGCTTCTCGAAAGTGACACCGCCATGGATATTCGCGGTGATCGACTCCACCGTGATCGTCCCCCGAAGCATCTCCTGCCGAGAAGCCGCATAGTTGAAAAGCTCTGCCGCTCCATAGCTCATGATTTTCGCTATCAGAAGCAGCAGACAGAGAAGAGCGAGCAGCAGACCGAAGATCATGAGAAAATATCGTGACCAACGCTTTCCCTTACGAAGCTCTTTGAGTGCCTTCTTCATCATGCCGCTCCTTTCTATTCTATGCCTATTGTAGCATGTTCCGATCAAAGAAAACATGCGAAAAGCGCCTATATGAAAAAAAATCCCGCCTTCCTATAAGGAAAGCGGGATTGGGGCGTCAGGCGTTCTACTTCTTTTGTTATACCTTCTGATAGTACTTAGTACCTTTATCCGATCCATGCATTAAATTCATCAATTCCTTGGCACGCTCAAGAGTTAGCCCACAATAGTTTGCATACTCTATCAAAGGATTTCCTCTAATTTCCCGCTTGTGCGCCATAACGGCTCGGCGATCTTCCTTAGATAGTCCTTTGACGTCTTTGAGATCCTGCATCCGTCGGGCATTGCGGAAAATCATATAGACTTCCGTGCGTTCCGCCTCTTCTTTGGTCATTTTACCTTCAGACACCAGCTCTTCCAAATAGTATTTAGCAACACGTGGATTATGCGGCTCTCCACCACGAAGGGAGTAAGGCATAGATGCAGGCTCAGGCATACGAGCTTCAGAAATGTTACAAGCAACAGAAAAGAAAAGCATGCTTAAAGCTAAAAACGGAACCGGAATACGCATCATTGTCTCCTATCTTAGAAGGAATACTGCAGAGAAACGGTATACGTTCTTTCACTAGCAGCTTCTGTCGCATAGAAAGTCTTATCAAAGAGGTTATATACGGTAAACTGCAGTTTTGCCTCCGGGGTTACATTGTAATTGAAGGCTAGATTTGTGATAAAGAAAGCGTCTTCAGAATAATATTTCCCAGTATCAACATCAGGAGACTGACGCGCACTTACGTACTGGGCATCGGCAAGAATATCCCATTTATTTCTCTGGTATTCTACGCCAAAATGAAGCAGATGTTTTGGCAGATCGTAGTTGTGCTCTCCGTCTATATCTTCAGATTCCCAGGCATAGTTGACATAGGAGCTCCATGCGTCATTAAACTTATGCTTAGCTTCGATTTCAATCCCTTTCTTGGATGCCTCTCCAAGGTTTCTATACTGAGTAAAGCCCTTTTTATACAAAATGCCATTCATAATGGTCTCAGAAGGAGCAGAGAAATACCTAACAGCATCCTTCGTTTCCGCTCTATAGAACGTCATACTAGCGGAAGTTTTATCGCCCCATTTTTTCTTGACACCGATCTCATATGTATCCGCAGTTTCCGGCTTTAAGTCAGGATTGGACAATGACCCTCTTTTATCTACGGTAAGCTGTCCATTGATATTCTTAATTTCCGCGCCCTCATCACGATAGACCTGATAGAGAATCGGCGGAGTGAAAGAATGTCCATAACTTGCAAAGAGGGTCGTGTCATTTGGAAGCGCATACTCCAGTGAAAGTTTTGGGCTCCACTCGGTGTATGTACCATCTTCATAAGTACGGTTGACACCAGTTTCCAAATAAGCACCATAGCCATCATATTTTTTATATCTGTCAAAACGAATACCAGCATAGACCGCTAAGCGATCAGTAGCCTGCCATTTATCCTGCAGGTAGCCAGACCAGGATTCGTCTTTGCCGCCGTGGAGTTCAAAAGCTCGTTTACCTGTATCCAGATTTCTCCATTGATCCAAAGTATACCTGGTTTGATCGAAGGATTCACTTCTGTAAGCCATACCGGCCAGGAGTGTGTGCTTGCCGATATCCCATGCTTTATGCATGTCAAAATCCTTGGTCTTGCTCGGGTAGAAGGACAACGACCCTTGTCCATTCCATTTTTGGAGATCCCCCGCTGAAATAGTCTCTTCCGGTCCGCCAGTAGAAGAATAGCCGTCCTTTTTAATATCTGTTACGCCGATTCTAGCATGAAATTGATTCTTTTTATCATCATAAGCAAGGTTATGGACTGCCCATTCCTTCTTTCCGACATAGCCAAGGAAATCCCCCGGATAAATATCAAAGCCCTTTCCATTGGGGAGCTTCACAGAGCCATAGAAGACTTCATTTCCATTAGCATCTTTGATGAAGCTAAATGGATCGTTATAAGTATATGTATAATTGGTATGGAAATAGGAATATGTCAAAGATTTATCTTCATCAAAATTGTAAGCAGTCTTGATATGGTAGGTCTCGGTATCAAAGGCTTTTCGGCCTCTTCCACCAACAATATATCGATTCCTTGCCGATGTATCAGCATCATACTCTATCTTCGGATCGCCGATTTCAGTTTTCCCTGTTCTTTCTTCAATAAAATAGCCTCTCCATCCATCCGTCTTGCGTTTTTCATATCCGATTTCAACATCCCATTTGTCTTTCTTGAATTTCGCATCATAGGTCTGTTTCGTGGTACTATTGCTACCCGTAGAAAGAAGGACGTCACCATGCAGCCCTTCATCTTTAGATTTTTTCGTTATAATCTGAATAACACCGCCAACCGCGCGACCGCCATATAAAGAGGATGCTGCCCCACGAACGACTTCAATGCGTTCGATATTTTGTATCGGAATCATGCTCCAGTCTACGGCGCCGCTCCATCCATTATTGACAGGCTGCCCATCGACCATGACTAGAATATCTGCGGAACCAAAGCCTCGCATAGAAATGCCACCATCGCCTACAGGGCTCAGATACACACCCGGAAGCTGGCCCAATGCCTGAGCCGTAGAAGAATAATTGTGAGCCGCAATTTCTTTAGCGGTTACCACACTGACAGAAGCCGGAACTTTTTCCGCTGACTCTGCCGTTTTAGTTGCAGTGACAATAACTGGAGTAAGCTCGTAAACGGACTCAGCATTTACCCCCCCCGAAATCATGTTTGCTCCAGTCAAAAGAGCACATAAAACGGAGGTTGTTAATAATTTCCCTGACATCATATTTCTCCTCTCAATACAAAACGCGCCCACTAGCATGAACGAGAAGACCGAAAAAGCACAAATTATTATTCTTCCTTTTCGGCAAGACTACAACTCTTCCTATTATCACCTTGATCATGTAATAAGCGCTCATGAATAGATAAAGTGATTATATCATTTTATCATCTATTCTTCAATCAATTCTTTCTTTGCACTAATAGTTCACAGCACTTTATGCATTCCCACTAAAACTGCCCCCAAAATGAAAAGACTGCTATGCGATGTATTACATAGCAGTCTTTTTTACCAAACTTTAGAATTTATATTCATACCCGAGCATGTAGTTTCTGCCCTGCGAAATATAAGCAAACGTATCATCACTTGGCGCTGTCACCGTAGTGTAATCTTCCCGACCAAAGAAATTATTGACAAGCGGGAATACCGTGTGCTGTGCACATGGAACATAGGAAATGCTGCCAAACACACAATCCTTCTTGCCTTAATTTATGCCAAGTACGCTTGTAATAGATTACATTTATTTTAAACATGATTATATCATTAATTCAATTCAGCATACCGCTTCTGAGAACGCTTTGACCGTATTGAACAAGCAGCCGCCTTCGTCCATCTTCTTGATATGGGCTTCCATGTCAAGGTTATTCAAGATATCCTTGATATGATTGGAAAAGCCTTGAATGTACGCCTTGAAGTTTTCCGCAATGTGGTCGGCATCGTTGCACAGCTCCTGCAGCGTGAACTCACTGACGTTATAAAACCGATAGCCGGAAATTTTGTACATGCCCTTCGCAGGGTAATTGGGATTTTCTTTGTATTTGGCTACGACATCAGCCTTTGTCTTTGCCAAAGCGCACTCAAATCGACGTATGATCGTCATAGGGATAATGACATCACCATACTTATCCGGCATATAGGTGCCACGCAGCTTATTGGCAATGCTCCAGATGAAATTGGCTTCTTCGCTGATATCTACTGGATTGTCATCCCAAAGTATATCGATCTTCTGCTCATGAGTCATTTGAAATCCTCCTATACCCATATGCAAGCTATCCCATTGGATTCTCTATATATGCAAAATTTTTAGCGATGCCGTTTTCTTACTCTCTTATTTTACCTTATTTTATCCAGGTTTACCTTATTTCTCCGAAATTTATCATGGTATCGTATGAGCGTTTCACCGATTCCCCCTCTAAGTACAGGTACGGGCAATTTGTTCCCAGATTCTTCGACTCATGCCCCGTGTGATTTTCATACGGCTGGAACCCTATCCGGCTCGCTATGCTCGCCACCTTCCCCATGCGGGGAAGGCTTTTCGATTTTTCCCCGACCCGTCATCCTGAGCGGTCGATAACAGTCTATGTGAAATAATCTTCTCCAGAAAAGAAGAGGAGTGAGTCGAAGGATCTCCTCGCAAAGCCGCTACTTTTGATGGAGACACCGAAAATATTCTCGCCTGATTTATTTTTACATGCAGCTGCTGTATCCGGCGATCTGGAAGGCGGATTCGACTATTTTCCTCCATCAGCGCATGGATTTTACCCCAAAAAGATAGAAAAACGGGGTCTCAAAAAGTCAAACGAGACTTTGTGAAAAAAAGTGCGCTATTGTATCATATTTCCGGAGAAAAAACAAGGCCGAGCAATTATACAAAACGCTAGATGGTGGGGGGGTGACAATTTATCAATCAAAAGGTTGTATTTTGAAAGCACTTTGCGACTTGCATTTTTTAGAGCATAGTTGTAGAATAAAGTCATGAGCTGAGGATGCATCTGTTTGCAAATCCAAGCCGGGCGGCGACTCCGATTTCGGAATTCTAATGCGCAAGGAATCATACGGAGAGCCGACTGATGGTGAGGATAGATCTGCAGAAAGATCCAAGGCCATCGGGCAGGCCGAGATGATGTGGACCTTTCTTTCGAAGCCTGCTCAAGGCCCAATCCATGTCAACCCCATAACCCCGGAGAAATCCAATTTGACCGCACACTTCCCTGCTGCATGGGAGGGCGTGCCCCGACGATAGCCAAGACGTTCGTACTTCGGTACACTTGACGCCGCCGGCACCGATTCCGAGCATCCCCTACATTTCAGTAAAGGCGGGCGGTCTTTCCGGGTGTTTTTTTGTGCGACTTCTTCCTATATATAGCGTTTCTCCGCGGTGCGCTATACCATTTCTTATCAGAGGAGGCATCTCTCACTCGAGACGTCGATCGCAGAGGGCCATCCTATTCTTTCCGAAACATTTCATGAATATTCCTCTCTTTGGCTGGCACTGCCTGCTATGGACTTACACGATAAGGAGACCTACTATGGCGACCAATACAAAAATGCTTGAACTGACTTTCAACGTCGAAGGCGGACGTTCTATGATACTTTCTATTCCTTCTCCGAAGGAGGATCTCACTCTGGCTACGGTGAAGGAGAAAGCGGCTCTCATCATCCCGGTGCTGGAGTCTTCCTCCGGCGCTCCCGTCACTTCGCTGAAAAGTGCGAAGATCGTAGAAACCAGCGCTACCGTGCTGGAATAGGGATTCGGAGTGACTGGTATACCGCCTTCGGGCATCGCCCCGTTTCGTCATCCTGAGCGGAGAGAAACGTCATATGTGAAATAATGAATGCCAGAACAGCTGCGACCTGAGCCGAAGGATCTCGGTGAAACCGTCACCTTCATTCCCCATTCCTCATTCGAGCAGAACTTTCTTTCATGAGCAAGGGGCAGCACGCCCCTTGCTCTATCTCTGCACCCATTTTTATTTCTTATAAGGAGAATACGACTATGGCTATTCAGAATAAACTTGTCGATATGAAACTGCAGATCCGTGTGGAAGATACTTCTACGGGAGAAACAAAGGTGAAGAATCTGAACTTCACACGCATCAAGTGTGCGGCGACAAATGATGAGCTGTATGCGGCAGCGAATGCGATCGCCGCGCTGCAGTCGCGTCCGCTGTCGGGCATCCGCACGGTGGCGACCGGCGATCTGGCTGACGCTATCTAGCACTGCGATGACAAAAACACCCCGCGCTTTCCCTTGACGGAAGGCGCGGGGTGCTTTTACTTTGCCTGGAAGAGGCTATTAAAACTTATATTCTACTCCTGCCATAAAGTTTCTGCCCAAGTTGTAGAAACTGGAGGTCGACGTAGAGATGATGTCATGTCGGTTAAAAAGGTTGTCAATGTTCAGGAAGAAGCGCGCATTATCGTTCGCCTGATAGGAGAAATTGATATCAGAGAAGAGCTGGGCTTTCATAGATGCATAGGGAGACGCATCACGCGTTCTGTCGCCAAGGTAGCTGATATGGAACGCCGTGGTCAGCTTACCACGTGTATAGTCGATCCCGGCGTTGAAGCCCAATTTGCCGTAGTAATCGTGCCATTCCCCTTTGGTTTCCACACCGTGCTTATCGATTTTGCCTTCTTGCTTCTGCGGGTGGCTGTATGTCAGTCCAAGACGGTAGGAAAGATTTTCATTTTGATTTCTGGTCCAGTCGATTTCGATCCCTGTATTCTTGACGTCGCTGTTTTTGTAGGAGACCTCTGGCCAGTCCTTGGTATCAGCATCAATGAAGTCTTCGATCTTGTAAGAATAGAGAGCTACACGGTATGCATTCTTACCGATGGATTTCTTGGCGCCCAATTCATAGTGCATGCCCTTTTCTGGTTTCAGATCCGGGACGCCTACGATATTTCCGCCGCCATAAAGCTGAGTAAAGGTAGGAAGCATGAAGGACTGACCAACTTTCCCGTACACCATGGTGCTTTCATCCAAATGATGCATCAGAACAAATTCAGGCGTGAATTTATCATATTTATTGCCTGCATCATCGGCTTCGGTCCAGGTCTGGCGGAAATTCAGATTCGCCTGGGTCGCTTGGGTGAAATCATAAGCCACCTGTCCGAACAAAGAATGCGCATTTCTACTATAGAAATTTCCCGTGACAGATGTGCCTTTGTTGATCGTTTTATCCTGCATATCCCTTTGGAATTCATATCCGAGCATGAAAGAGCCCTTGTGGAAATTCCAACGATTCTGGAAGTTGATCCCTACGGTCTGATCAAGATAACTGGTCTTATCATGAGAAATGCTCGATGAATCGAAGTTTTGAGGAAATTTTTTATTGATCTTGGCGGAAGCATTTTCCGTTTCCTGATCGCGTCTGTTATAAAAAGCATTTACTGAGAAATTATTTTTCGTATAATGAAGAGCCGTCAGATTTTCTTCTGTACTATGGATGACATTTTTATATTCCTTACCTGCATTGTCCGGATTGTCAATGCCGGTGTACTTGTACACATAGTGATCACTGTTTCTTCCATAGGTATGGGTGACATACAGGTCATCATTGAAATCATAGCGGGCATTGAAATTCGCATGCTCCCCGCGTTTGATATTGTAATACAAGCCTCTCGGCGCCCCGCTTCTTTTACTAGTCGTTTCTGTGGGCGCAGAAATATGATCGATCTTCCCCGTATGATCATATGTAGCAGTGAATCCCAGCTTCCCTGCCTGGAAGGAAGCCGCATAATTCTGGATGCCATAATTGCCAAATCCAGCCTTGACCATATTCGCACGCTTGCCCTTGGTGATGATATTGATGACGCCGCCATTTGCCTCCGAGCCATACAGGACAGCGCCCCCGCCGCGGACGACTTCGACGCGGTCGATCGATTCGACCGGGATATCCTCGAGATTGTACCGTCCGCCCTGATTGATCGGCACGCCATCTACGAGCACTAGTGTCCCTTTTTCGACACCACGGATGACAGCCTTGCTGGTCATGGTCCCTTGAGAAATATTACGTGGTCCCTGTCCGTGGGTAATGATGCCCGTAGAGAATTTCAGCGCTTCCTGTACACTGGTCGCTCCTGTCTTCTGCAGGTCATCCGCATGAAGTACCTCGATCGCCGCCGGTGTCTCCATATCCTTCGTCACACTGCGCTGGGCAGTGACAAGCACCGGATTCAGCTCATAGACCTCTGCTGCACTGACCCCCCCCCCGGAAACACATGCTGCTCCGGTGAAAACCGCGCAGGCGATAGCCGTGGCTAACTTTTTTCTTGACATAGCATGCTCCTCTCTCAAAAAACACACCTGCCATACAGCGGAAACAAGAATTGCAAGACCACTCATCACGATAAATGATCGTTCTTCTTATCTCCTTACTGAAAAGCAGGTGTATCTATGATCAACTGTGATTATTCTATCATATGAGGTTAATGGTTTCAATTAAAACGCTATACGTTTAATAATTTGAATAGCTATATTTTATAATTTTATAAAATAAGCGACCCATGTCATTCTTATCCGAATAAGGGATCAGAGAAAAACGATAGCCTTATATCGAAACGCCTTCCCCTCGTGGGGAAGGCGGCGAGCATAGCGAGCCGGATAGGGTTCTAGCGGTATGAAAGGCACACAGGGCATGAGTCGAAGAATCTGGGAACAAATTGCCCGCAGCGGCTTTGCGAGGAGATCCTTCGTCTCACTCCTCTTCTTTTCTGGCGAAGATTATTTCACATAGACTGTTATCGACCGCTCTGGATGACGGCTCGGGGAATACCGCGAAGCATCACCCCATCCCCTCTTTTTCTCCACTGAAATTCAGATAGGTGTCGAGGAGCATGGTATAGATGTCTGTCGGGCTTTTCTCTTTCCACTCGTGAAAGGTATCCCTGTGATAGATGAGCCATGGGAAGGAGATAAGGGTGGTTTCCGAATGGGCGAAAACGTTCTCCAATGTCTTGTGATAGGCTTTTTCGGAAATGGAAGCGCCAGCTGCATTTTCGTAGGATACATGCGGACGGCCGGCGTCATCGTAGAAGGTGTGCGTCGTGGCGATGGTTTTCGCATGGAGCGTCCCGTCCTGCAGGGAGAGAGCGAGATTCGCCGTCCCATATTCTGCGCCGTCGCGGTATTCATCTGTGAAGGAATACCACTGTATGCCATCGATGCCATTCACGCTCATCGGTACGTAGTTCGTCATCATGATGTCGGCTTCGGAGCTTGTATCGGGCCATGATCTCCCACATGGGACGAGTGCATCTTTCGCTTCATTCACTTCGTAGATCTTTGTATATGTATGAAGCCCGGTACCTCCCTCCTCTGCTACAAGGATCTCCAGGCGGCCATTCCCGTCAAGATCGCTGCACATATAGCCGACGGTGTCCATACCGGGCTCTGAGAGATCCCAGATATCACGGGCATCCGTGATGAGATGGATCTGCTCTTCTGCATCCTTTACCATCATGGCGGCCTGTGTGGGATGCGCGCATGGCAGGGATGCGAGAGCGAGCAGGATCAGGCATTTGCAGGTATGTTTCCACATGGGGATCGTCTCCTTTTCTTTCGTAATGGTGTCTGTCAAGTGATTCGTGATTTCTCCGGCATGCCTCTGCTTTTCGGAAGTGTCTTTCTCCCCCGCCGTGGCTACTGCCTGCTGCGGGGTCTCTGTCTTTTTCTTTCGGCGTGCGGATACAATTCATGAAGAGGAAGGTGTAAGGTACGTCCTTGTAGGTGGTGAGGCGGCAGACGGGTATCATCGCGTAAGGACGTGGTTTCCTTCTACCCTTACTATATCAAAATGTTATGAAAAAATCACGTTCATGATATAGAGGGATACGGAGGCAGAAGACATCTTTCTCCACGCAAAAAGATCCCGCCTGCCTACAAGCAGACGGAATCTTTTCAAAACAGATATTTTTTCAAGAAATACACGATGACGCCGGCGAGGAAGATCACAGCGCCCCATACCAGGAAGAACCAAGCAACTGCAAGCACGATCGCGAGGAATGCGATGATGCCTGCGATGTAGAGGGCCTTTTTCCACCACGGGATGGCCTTCACATCGATGAATTCGATATGGATCCCGCCCTGCGGCGCTTCCTTTCGATATTCTTCCCCCTGTTCATTCAGGGTAAGTCCATGGTAGTCCTTCACATCCTCTTCGGACATGCGTCTGGGCTCTTCATGGACTTCCGTGTAGTCTGATTTCTTATCTTCACTCATAAGGATGCAAGTTTTTTATTCAAAAGCTCATTGATGACCTTCGGATTCGCCTTGCCCTTCGTGGCTTTCATGATCTGACCTACGAGAGCGCCGACGGCTTTCTTCTTGCCGGCTTTGAAGTCCTCTACGGCTTTCGGGTTTTCAGAAACGACTTTGTCGACCAGTTCCTGCAGGGCGCCAGTATCCGAGATCTGTACGAGACCCTGGGCTTTGACGATGTCTTCTGCCTTGCCGCCTTCCTTCCACATGGTGGCGAAGACTTTCTTCGCGATCTTGCCGGAGATGGTGCCTTTGGAGATCAAGGTGAGGAGGCCTGCGAGGTCTTCTGCCTTGACAGGAGCCGCGGAGATCTCGATGCCATCGGTAGAGAGCTGGCTGGCAAATTCGCCCATCAGCCAGTTGACAGCAGCCTTCGGCTCTGCGCCGCAAGCGACGCAGGCTTCGAAGTAGTCAGCGGTAGCTTTGTCATTCGTCATGAAGACAGCATCGGCATCTGAGATACCGAAGTCTTTCATATAGCGCGCTTTTCTGGCATCCGGCAGCTCCGGCAGAGATTTTCTGATCTCTTCGATGTATTCATCAGAGACGGTGAAGGGGACGAGGTCCGGTTCCGGGAAGTAGCGGTAATCATTCGCTTCTTCCTTGGTACGCATGGACTTAGTGACGCCTTCTTTTTCGTCCCAGGTTCTTGTTTCTTGGACGACCTTGCCGCCTTCTTCGAGAAGCTCAGCCTGACGCATCGCTTCGTATTCTATGGCGCGTTCCACACCCTTGAAGGAGTTGATGTTCTTGATCTCTGTCTTGGTACCGAGTTCCTTCTGACCGACAGGACGGACAGAGACATTCGCATCGCAGCGCAGGCTTCCTTCTTCCATGCGGCAGTCGGAAATGCCGACGTACTGCAGGATCGCGCGCATCTTTTCCATGTAAGCGACAGCTTCTTTGGCAGAACGCATATCCGGCTCGGATACGATTTCCAGAAGCGGCGTACCGGTACGGTTATAGTCGACCAGCGAATAATCGGAATCGGTGATGGAGGTGCCGTGATGGACGAGTTTCCCGGCATCTTCTTCCATATGGGCACGGGTGATGCGCAGGCGCTTCACTTCGCCGTCGACTTCGACATCGAGGTAGCCGTGTTCACAGATCGGCAGGTCGAACTGCGAGGTCTGGAAATTCTTCGGAAGATCGGGGTAGTAATAGTTTTTACGGTCGAATTTGCTGAAGCGGGAGATCTCGCAGTTCAGAGCAAGACCGGCGCGGACAGCGTATTCGAGGACTTTCTTATTCAGGACCGGCAGCACGCCCGGCAGGCCGAGGCAGACAGGACATACATTGGTATTCGGATCTGCGCCGAAGGATGTCTTGCAGCTGCAGAAGATTTTGGTGGTGGTCTGAAGCTCAGTATGGACTTCAAGGCCGATGACTACTTCATATTTCATTCCTTGATCTCTCCTTTTGGCGCGGTTTTGGTGAATTCAGGATGAGCCTGTTCGAAGGTGTAGGCTGCCTGCAGGATGGTTTCTTCGGCGAGCGTCTTGCCGATGAGCTGCATGCCGAGCGGCATGGCGTCCTTGAAACCGACCGGAATGGAAATGGACGGTGCGCCGATGAGGTTCACCGGTACGGTGCAGATATCTTCCATGTAGAGGGACAGCGGATCGGAGAAGGCTCCGAATTTGAACGAAGTACCGGAAGCCGACGGTGCTGCGATGACGTCGCAGAGCTTGAAAGCTTCGTCGAATTCCTGTTTCAGGAGGGTGCGGACTTTGAGAGCTTTCAGATAGTACGCATCATAGTAGCCTGCAGAGAGGACGTAGTTCCCGAGCATGATGCGGCGCTTCACTTCTTCACCGAAGCCCTGGCTTCTGGTCTTGATATACATATCGATGATATCTTCACCCGGTGCACGGAAGCCGTAGCTGACGCCGTCATAGCGGGCGAGGTTCGAGCTGGCTTCTGCCGGTGCGATGATGTAGTAGACAGAGACACCGCTATTGATATGCGGAATGGAGACGGGGACGATCTCCGCGCCTTCCTTTTTGTAGAAATCAAGAGCCGCATCGATCGCTGCCTTGGTCTCTTCCTTGATGCCTTCGCCGAAGAATTCCTTCGGTACGCCGATCTTCATGCCCTTGACATCGCGGACGAGGGCTTTCTTGTAGTCCTTCTTTTCCTGCGGGATGGACGTGGAGTCGCGCGGATCATGGCCGGCGATCGCATTGAGAACGATCGCAGCATCGGTGACGTCTTTGACGAGCGGCCCGATCTGGTCAAGGGAGGATGCGAAAGCCAGAAGGCCGTAACGGGAAACAAGACCATAGGTCGGTTTCAGACCGACGATGCCATTGAAGGACGCCGGCTGACGGATAGATCCGCCCGTGTCCGAACCGAGGGACCAGATGGCTTCATTCGCCGCGACAGCTGCCGCAGAGCCACCAGAGGAGCCGCCCGGTACATAGTCCGTATTCCACGGATTGCGGGAAGGTCCGAATGCGGAGCGCTCGGTCGAAGAGCCCATGGCGAATTCATCCATATTCGTCTTGCCCAGAGAAATATAGTCTTCCCCTTTCAGCTTTTCGATGACAGTCGCATCATACGGGGATACCCAGTGTTCAAGCATGCGGGAGGCCGCGGTGCAGGTCTCGCCTTTGATGCACATATTATCTTTGATCGCGCCCGGGATACCGGCAAGATCGGAGATCTCTTCTCCGGCGGCAATCTTCGCATCGACCTTTGCTGCGACAGAGAGCGCACTCTCATCAGAGGTAGAAAGGTAAGCATGGATGTCCCCTTCTACACTGTCACGATGCGCGATGATTTTCTTTGTGAGTTCGACAGCGGAGATTTCCTTTTTCACCAGCTGTTCATGGAGATCATGAATCGTGTATTTCACTCGGCTGCCTCCTTAAATAATCTTCGGCACTTTGAAATAGCCGTCTTCCTTTTCCGGCGCATTCATGAGTGCTTCTTCATTCGTAAAAGACTGATGCGGGACGTCTTCGCGCATGACATTGTACTGCTCGACGGCATGCACGGTCGGCGCTACATCAGTCGTATCATACTGGTTCAGTTCTTCCATGTAGGTGAGGATGCTGTTCATGGAGTCTCTCATCTTTTCCAGGTCTTCGTCCGCAAAGGACAGACGGGAAAGAAGAGCGATCTTCTGAGCTTCTTCTGTCGTGATTTTCATAGATACACTTCCTTACTCAAATTGATGGATAATAGAGAATCCTTATCAGATTATAACACAAATGAAGCGAGCTTTGCAGAAGAAATCGGGTGACTGGTGACTAGGGATTAGTAGCTAGGGATTAGGGATTAGACGTTAGACATCAGAAATCAGATGTCAGATGTCTGATGTCTCCTAGTCTCTTAGTCGTTTATCGCTCTGCAAGGAAGATTTCTCGACTTCGCTCGAAATGACGATACGAGAGAAGGCCGCCCCACTAGCCCCTTCCTCTGGAAGGGGCAGGCGAGCGCAGCGAGACGGGGTTGGCCTCGCGTATGTTGAATAAGCGGAAAGCAGGTCGTACAAAAAATCTGACGTCTGACATCTCCCAGTCTCTTAGTCTCCAGCCCCAACAAAAAAAGCAGCCCGATGGCTGCTTTTCATTTTTCCTATTACAATACCTGCGAAAGGAAAGCTTTCGTGCGTTCCTCTTTCGTATGCTCGAAGACATCCAACGGGCGACCTTCTTCGACGATGACGCCGCCATCAATGAAGAGGACGCGGGAGCCGACTTCTCTGGCGAATCCCATTTCATGTGTCACGACGACCATGGTCATGCCCTCTTCTGCGACTTCACGCATGACATCCAAGACTTCATGCACCATTTCCGGGTCGAGCGCCGAGGTCGGTTCATCGAAGAGGAGCGCTTTCGGCTTCATCGCGAGCGCGCGGGCGATAGCGACACGCTGCTGCTGCCCACCGGAAAGCTGCGGAGGCTTGTAGTCTGCCTTGTCTTCCAGCCCGACTTTTTTGAGGAGCTGCATACCGCGGTCATAGGCTTCCTTCTTGGAGATCTTTCTGACCTTCATCGGCGCGAGCATCAGATTCTGAATGACAGTCATATGCGGAAAAAGGTTGAATCGCTGAAAGACCATGCCGACTTCCGTGCGGACTTCATTGATATTCTTTTCTCCATTGACAGGCACCCCGTCGAATGTGATGGATCCCGTCGTCGGTGTTTCAAGCCCATTGATGCAACGCAGCAGCGTACTCTTCCCCGAGCCGGAAGGTCCGATGATGACGACGACTTCCTTCTCCTTGACTTTGACGCTGATATCTTTCAAGACCGTCAGATCGCCGAATTTTTTGCTGATGTGGGTGATTTCTATCAGATTCTTTTCTTCTGCCATTTATTTTTTCTCCAACATTGCTACCACTCTGGAAATCGCCAGCGTCATGATGAGGTACAGGACAGCGACGGTGGACCATATCTCAAAGGAGCCATAGGTCTGCGCGATGATGAGCTGTCCGCGACGGGTCAGTTCTTCGAAGCCGATGACGGAAACCAGCGAGGAATCCTTCAGCATTGCGATGAATTCATTGCCGAGCGGCGGCAGGATATTTCGTACAGCCTGCGGCAGGATGATATAATACATGGTCTGCCACCAGGAAAGGCCGAGCGAACGACCCGCTTCCATCTGCCCCACATCGATCGCCTGGATGCCGGCGCGGAAAATTTCAGATACATACGCGCCGCTATTGATCCCGCAGGCAGCGACAGCCGCCACGAATGGCTCCACGCGATGCCCCGTCACGATCGGGAGAGCGAAATAGATCAGGAAGATCTGTACCAGAAGCGGCGTACCACGGATACAGTCTGCATAGATCGCAGCCAGGATGCGCAGCACCTTCACCTTGCAGATACGCGCGATACCGACGAAAAGGCCGATGCAGAAGCCGATGAAAACACTGACCGCCGTGATCTCGATAGTGACGCCCGCGCCCAAGAGAAGGATAGGCAGTGCTTTTTCGATAAGTTCAAAATCCATGTTTCATTCTCCTTACTATATATACATGCGTCATGCATGCTTCGATTTCATTTTATTGTACAATTTTACGGAGAGAATAGTCAATAGGAAGCCGGATTTTATTGTATAAAAATACAAAAACTAGAAGCAGGAAATCGGGCATCCGTGCGCTGTAACCGCTAGTCCCTTCCCTTGGAGGGCAGGCGATCGAAGCGAGATGGGGTTGGCTTCATGTATGTCGGAAAGGCAGAAAAGGGATACGATGGAGACATATCAGATGTCTGATGTCATTCCGCCTTCCCTGTTCACCCACCTTCGCCCCTCAAGCCATGCACGCAGCAAAAAAGACGCCGCGATTTCTCGCAGCGCCTTCCTATGCCGGATTATTTGGACAGTTCTGGGAACCAGAGACCGATCTCTCTCTCTGCGGTTTCTACTGCATCGGAAGCATGGACAACATTTTCATCGATGGAAGTAGCGAAGTCGCCGCGGATGGAGCCAGGAACAGCTTCGAGCGGGTTGGTGGCGCCGTTGATCTGACGAACAGCTGCGACAGCGTTTTCACCTTCGATGACCATAGCCAGTACCGGACCGGAGGTGATGAAGTCGATGAGAGCTTTGAAGAAGCCTTTGCCTTTGTGTTCAGCATAGTGTTCTTCAGCGAGTTCTGCCGGGACCTGAATCATTTTGATCGCATGAATGGACAGACCTTTTCTTTCAAAGCGGGAGATCACTTCGCCGCAGATGTGTTTCTTCACGCCGTCCGGCTTTACGAGTACGAGAGTTTTTTCAATGTTAGCCATAATAGCCTCCTTAAAAAGAATGCATTTCTGCTGCGATTTCACGCAGCTTTTTTACACGCTCCTCCGTAGAAGGATGCGTAGAAAACAGATTGGCCACGCCGCCGACTCCGGCAAGCGGATTGATGATAAAAAGACCGCTGGTCGCCGGCTTTGCATCGGGGATGACACGATGATGGGCATAGTCATCGAGCTTCAAGAGTGCGCTGGCAAGAGCCAGAGGCTTCCCGCAGATCCTTGCACCTGAAGCATCCGCCATGTATTCGCGGGAACGCGACAGGGCGAACTGGATGAGAGAAGCTGCAAGCGGCGCGATGACGATGGTCACGATGAGGGCGATCGGATTCGAACGGTTGCCGTCTTCATCTCTGGCCGTACCAAAGATCGCTGCCCACTGCGCTATATTTGCGATGTAGGAGATCGCGGTCGCTATCGACGCCGACAGGGTCATGATGAGCGTATCACGATGTTTGACATGGGATAATTCGTGGCTGATGACCCCGGCTAACTCATCGCGGTTCAGCATGGAAAGGATGCCCTCCGTCACTGCAACAGCCGCATGTTCCGGGTCTCGTCCCGTAGCAAAAGCATTCGGCACATCGGTCGGAATGACATAGAGACGCGGCATCGGAAGCTCCGCCTTCCGGCAAAGTTCTCGCACCAGCTCATAGAGCTCGGGTACCTGCGATTCGGCCAAAGGCTGGGCATTGTAAGCGCGAAGCGCCATCTTGTCTGAATTCCAGTATGTGTAGAAATTGATTGCCAGAGAAATGAGAAACATGGTCATCGCGCCGTTCTGACCACCTACGACACCGCCGATAGCCATCAGGATCAAGCTGAGCAGTGTCAGAAGCATGACTGATTTGACTCTGTTCATACAGAAGACCTCACTTTATAGAATTTTATGAATGTACGTGAAAATAAAAAATGGTCGGAACGACATGATTCGAACATGCGACCTCTACCACCCCAAGGTAGCGCTCTACCAAACTGAGCTACGTCCCGACGCTTACTACATGAAATAGGATACACAATTTGGACGGATTTGTCAAGGTGGACGGGATGAGAGATAAGTGTCAAGTTTTCCTCGGTAATTCATTTGACTGTCGATAATTACTATCTCCGTGGCTTCGGTTTAATCAGTATTTCTGTATTGCTCTGGCAAGTCTTCCCATGGGGGAAGAAGAAGCTCCATAAATGCCTATACGCCCTTCCAGGCATCCTGGCCTATAGTTTCTCATTCTGCGCTCTGCCTGCACCACGGCTTTGTGCATGGCTCTATCCATCTTTTTGTAGCTCTTCCCATTAGCATGGTACAAGAGGGCTTGCGTAAGCGTCTTATTCTTCCGGGCGGTCAGTACCCAGACCATGCACTCCATTCCTTCGCTGGACCAGCTCCGCCCCTGCCGTTTCATGCGATAGCTGTAGAACCGGTGATTCGTTTCTGCAGTACCCAAGTGGATTTCTGTATGGATGCCGCGCTGGCTCAGGCTTGGGATATAGGGAGCATTTCTTTCCAGATAGCTTTGCAGTTTGTTTACCTCCTCCAAATCCGCCTCTGTTCGGGCGCAGCTCCGGGCAGTGTCCATCCATACGGGAATCCGTTTCATAATATCGTCGGTCTGGTGAAACTCTCGGATCATACGGTCTACCAGTTCCCTCTTGCAGAAGCTGAGCCGGGTCCGGATCTTTTCATGTACATGATAGCAGTCACGGAAGTGCTGGTGATCCAGGCAGCCTTCTACCATTTGCTCAAAGTCCTGAAACTGGTACCCGGACCCTCCATCCCCATTCGATAGCACCGTGGTCTTAGACAGGTCATAGTGCCCATGCAGATAGCTTGCTGCCATTGCAAAAAGTTCTTTCCTGCTGGTGGACGCAAAACAGCGAAGTCCTACCAGTTCTGTCCTGTTGCCATTTTTCCTGACTCCTTCGTATACCTGGAGGCGATGCACCTCCGAGACCTCGCCTTTCTTCTTGTTTTTGAGGATGATTCCATCCCCTTCAATCGCTATAATCTCCGGCTGTACTGGCTTTTTATCCTTCTTCTCTTCTACGAATGCTTTTTCGTAAGCCTTTGCCTTCTTACCGGCATAATTCTTAAGTGAGATAACGGACTGATGGGAGATGGTAATCCCTGCCAGGTTTTGCAGGAGTTCACTGGCACTGCGGGATGTCGTAATTGCGACAGACTCGACAATCCGCTCAATCATTCCCAGGCTGTAGTGCTTTCTGGACTCAAAGCCCATTTTGCAGTCCAGGGGATAGAAGCTCTTCCCTTCTTTCTGCAGAAGTCTTCGGGTATAGGTCAGCTCTCCATAGCGGCAGCAAATCGTCCTAGGGTCCCGGCGTGCCACACGCCACCCCTGTACCTTGTAAATCTGATACAGCTCAGTGTCAATACGCGCCAGAGCCATAGCTATAAGCTGACAGTTCATTTCAGTGAGCCAATGAGTTAGCTTCCTTTCAGCCTCGATAGAGTCATCAGATTTCTTAATGAGAGAAATGACTGCACCAATTGCATTTTCACTCCAAATTTCTCCAGTTTTTGTTATAATATCCATGAGGAAAGCCCTTTCTTTGTTTTATTTGTGCACGGAAATTATAACATTTCCACTCAAAGGGAGGCTTTCCTCTTTTATTGTTTCTGGAAAAATTCCCCTACCGAGTAAAATTTTACACTAAGGGATGAGAGGTTCAAGGCTTGCCTCTTGGGAGATGTCCTGCGTTCTTCAAATGACACATCTCTCCTCATCCGCCTTCTCCGCCGGGGAAGGCTTCGAAAGAAGAATACCGCAAGCGTGATCTCCCACCGTCGGCGGCCTACAATCCCAGTGCCCTCTCCCATCTTGCCTTGAAGTCGGCAAATGCATCCAGAGCCTCTTTCTCGTCTTTTCCTTTGAGGGAATAGTAGATCTTGATCTTCGGCTCCGTGCCGCTCGGGCGTACGGCCATCCAGCCGCCTGTCTTTACCTTATATTTCAGGACATTTTCCTTCGGCAGATCACCGATACCGGCTTCAAAGTCAATGACGGAGTCGATCTCTGGGAATATCTCCTTCACATCGATGTCCCTGAGATGCTTCATGATGCCGCGGATCTTTGCAAGGCCTTCGATCCCTTTCAGGGTATAGGATGTGGTCTTGTCGTAGTAGTAGCCGAAGTCGGTATAGAGTTCATCGAGCACATCGGAAAGCGTCTTTCCCTCATTCTTGAAGTAAGCCGCCATTTCACAGATAAGCATGGCAGAAACGACCGCATCTTTATCCTGTGCGTGCGTCCCGGCAAGATAGCCGTAGCTTTCTTCATAGCCGAAGAAGTAGTCATGCGCGGAATCCTTTTCCCACTGGGAGATCTTTTCTCCGATATACTTGAAGCCGGTCAGTGTTTCTACGACCTTCAGGCCATAGCGGCGTCCGATTTCTGCACCAAGCTCGCCGGTCACGACCGTTTTTACCATGGTGGATGCCGGTGTCAGCGTCTCTTTTCGGGTGAGGCAGAGGAAGTATGTCAGGAGTGCGCCCATCTGATTTCCGGAAATCAGGACAAAGTCATCCCCTTTTCGTACCGCGCTGCCGATACGGTCACTGTCCGGGTCAGTCCCGATGACGATATCTGCGCCCACTTTTTTTGCGAGGGCGATTCCCATCGAGAGAGCATCTTCATTCTCCGGATTCGGCGCAGAGACGGTCGGGAAGTCGCCATCCGGCAGCTCCTGCTCCTTCACGATATGCACATTGGTGAAACCGGCTTCCGCCAGAATGGCCCGGACTGGCTTTGCCCCGCTGCCGTGAAGCGGTGTGTAGACGATGGAGAGCGGCGGCGGATTTCCCTGATACAGGGACTGCCGGAAGATCGCGGTCAGAAAGCGGGTGACAGTTTTATGTCCCAGCCAGTTCATGAGGGCATCATTTCCCTCATCTTCGATATGCGAAAGATCTGTCACCGCTTCGACATAAGCCGTCAGGACGTCTGCATCCTTCGGCACCAGCTGCGCGCCATTGGCACCATAGACCTTGTATCCATTATATTCTGCCGGATTGTGGCTCGCTGTCACGACCACACCAGCCGCGGCATGGAAATATTTGACCGCAAAAGAAAGGACAGGAATCGGTTCGAGTTCTTCGAAAATGCGGACGGGGATCCCGGCCGATGTCAACACACGAGCGGCTTCTTTCGCAAAGTCATCGGAATGATTTCTGGAATCATAGGCAATGACCACGCCCTGTGAAAAAGTCTCCGGATGCTCCTTTTTCAGATAATCAGCAAGCCCTCTTGTCGCTTTGGCGACCGTATAGCGATTCATGCGGTTCGTGCCCGCGCCCATGATACCGCGCAGCCCGGCTGTACCAAATTCCAGATCCTTATAAAAACGGTCTTCGATCTCTTTTTCGTCCGTCAGGCGCAGGAGCTCTTCCTTCGTTTCTTCATCCGCCCACGTCAGCCAGTCTTTATATGTTTCTTGATAGCTCATTCGTATCCTCCTTCATAGAAATCGGTGAAGTCATATTTTCATTATTATAATGGATACCGAAATGGATTTCCAACGGAGATATTAGAAACCGCTCATTGGTTTTGTTATAAAAGAATGCAGTATTTTTTACAAACAAGGATTCTGATAAACAAATGTTTCTATTTTCTCTCGAATAAGGTATAATAGAGACAAGTTGAGAGCAAGAAATCAAAGAAAGGACCTTCCCATGAGAAAAAAAAACAATCCGAATGAACTGACCACACGCGAAAAATCGATCCTTGAATTTATCCGTCAGAAGATCTGGGACAGCGGCTTCCCCCCGACTGTCCGCGAGATCGGAGAGGCGGTCGGTCTGCGCTCGACATCCACCGTGCACAATTATCTGAAGCGTCTGGAACTTAAGGGCGCGATCCGTAAGAATCCTGACTCTTCGCGCGCGATCGAAGTCGTGGCCGATACCTGGCGCCGCAAGAAGATGATCCCGATGCCGCTCGTCGGAGCCGTCCGTGCAGGCGAACCGATCACCGCAGATGAACACACGGAGTCCGTCTATCCCCTGCCGGCCGAACTCATCGGCAAGGATAACAACTGCTTCATGCTCATCGTCCGCGGCGACAGCATGATCAATGCAGGCATCCATGAAGGCGACTACCTCATCGTTTCCGAGCAGGATGACGCGCAGGATGGCGACATCGTAGTCGCACTCATTGGCAATGAAGATGCGACCGTCAAGCGCTTCTACAAAGAGGAAGATCACATCCGTCTGCAGCCGGAAAATGATGAGTACCAGCCGATCATTGCCAAAGAAGTCATTATCCGCGGCAAAGTCATCGGCCTCTACCGGCATATGTGATTTTGTTTAGTGACTAGTGACTAGTCACTGAAATTAGTATTCAGGAAGTAGCTAGGGATTAGAAATTTTTCCCACTGGACAGCTAGTCTCAATTTGTTTTCATTACAAAAAAGCCATGGAGAATATCGCAATGCGATACAATCCATGGCCTTTTTGATTTCGAAAAAAGCAGAATGTGAGATCCTAATCCCTAGCCACTAGCTACCAGTCCCTAGCCACTAGTCATTTCCCAAAGCTCATGCGGGAAACCATCGCTGCGAGCTTAGGGCCGATCTTCGGCACGCCCTGTACGTCTTCCGGCTTTACTGCACGGATGACGACGATGGCTACGAGGTAGACCACGCCGCCGACAGCAATGGAGGCGAGTGTCGAAAGGGTATTGCTGTGGATCAGGGTAAACACCGCATGATACACACCGAGCACGACTGCGCCCATGATACCTGCTGCGATGAAAAGCTTCACGGTATGGAGAATATCCATCGTATAGCGTCTGTATTTATAGAGGAAAATCAGATTCAGAACAGCCGCCACACCGAAGTCCGCATTCGTCGCCCATGCTGCGCCGAGCACGCCCCACGCCGGGATGGCGGTGAGATTCCAGGAGAGGAAGACCTTCACACACGCCGAAACAACCATGTTCAGGAACGGGATCGCGGTCTTACCCATCCCCTGCAGCACGCCTGTCGTGACCTGCTGCACACCGAGCAGGAATACGCCGAAGCTCATGACGGCGATACACGGGCCTGCATCGCGGGTCGCGTACAGCATATCGGAGATCGGAGTCGCGATAACACACATCCCGATGAAAGCAGGTATCGTGATGAGATTGGCCAGACGCATCGCCGTGTCTGTACGCGTCATGACGACATCATCCTTCTTCTGCGCGATGGCTTCCGAAATGACAGGCACCAGACTGGCCGCCAAAGACGCCGTCACGATAGTCGGCATATTGACGAGTGCCGTCGCCATGCCTGTCAGATAGCCGAAGAGTGTCGTCGCTTCTTCGACAGCAAATCCTGCCACTTCCAGACGACGCGGCACGATCAGCAGATCGATATTCGAAACGATCGGCAGCATGATATTCGCCAGAGAAACCGGAATGGCAAGGACCAGCAGTCTTTTGATGATCGACATCGCACTCTGCGGCTTGATAGAGGTATCCTGTTCAGAGGCCAGCTCCTTACGCCAGTTTCTTGTCATGTAATAGAACCCGATCAGGACAAGGATCCCCATAAAAGCACCCGGTGCTGCCCCCAGCGTAGCACCCGCAGCACCGAACTCCAGACCATACGGCAGCAGGATGACCGCGAAAGCGATCATCGTCACGACACGGACGACCTGCTCTAAGATCTGCGAGACCGCCGTCGGCGTCATCAGTTGCAGCCCTTGGAAATACCCGCGCAGCGTCGCGAGCAGCGTCGCGCAGAAAACCGCCGGAGAGAGGGCCAAGAGCGACCAGTACGCTCTCTGGTCACGCACGATGCCGGTATCGACCAGCCACTGTGCGCCGAAGAAGAGCAGTCCGCTGAAGAGGACTCCCGTCATGATGAGTGCGATCATGGAAATACGGAAGACCTTCTGTCCGCCGAAATAGTCGTTCACCGCATTTCTTTCTGCGACCATGATGGAGATCGCGACCGGCAGTCCCGCAGAAGAAACAGAAAGACAGAGCAGATAGATCGGATATGCCATCTGATACAGTCCGATCCCTTCCCCGCCGAGCAGGCGCGAGAGGTAAATGCGGCTGAAAGCACCGATGAATTTGACAATGATCCCGGCAATGGTCAGGATCAATGCCCCTTGAATAAAAGAATTTTTACGCATGTTTCACCTTTTTGCAACATATGACTCCCTGCGAGATCGACTCTCGCAGGCGTTACTATATAGTCATATCAGATTTAAGCGAAATTGTAAAGGTCAATTTGTTTCACGGAATGTGTTCCGAGACAAAGCTGTGTGAAAGACGTCAGCGAAACAGATCCGGTCATGGTCATTGTTTCCCTGTTTCCCTTTTCAGCTCATCCATAAAGTCAGCCATCCAGTCTGTCATTGTCCCTTTGATAAGTGCCTTATGGATATGGAGCTTGGCTGGAGATCCCGGAAGGAATTTCAGATACGGGAGCCATGTCTTTGGAAGCTTCATCGGATCCCACCCATGCATGAAGCTTTCATCAGCCCAGGTGACAAGGAGGCTGTCCCCCTCGTCGATGATGCTTCCGATCCCCAGATGACGTGCTTTCACACGGATTTCCGAGATACGGAAGAGCTTCTCCGCCGGCTGGCTTGGCGTACCGAAGCGATCGATCACCTCATCGATGAGATCGGTGAGTGTTTTCTCATCTTCTATCGCCGCAAGGCGTCGATAGATCTCCATCTTCTGTTCCTGATTTGCGATATATCCGCTGTCAAGATACGCATCCTGACGGAACTCGATCGTGGTATTCGGCAGCTTCTTCGGTACAGGCCGGTTCTCACGGACGGCGCGCAGTCGCTCCACCGCTTCTTCAAGCATGGAGCAGTATGCCGCAAAGCCGATGCTGGCGATATTACCATGCTGCTCTCTCCCGAGAAGATTCCCGGCACCGCGGATCTCCAGATCCCGCATGGCGACTTTGAAGCCGCTTCCGAGCTCGGTGAATTCACGGATCGTATCCAGTCGTTTTTCTGCCACCTCGGAAAGCACCTTCCCCCGCCGGTAGAAGAACCACGCCCGCGCGATCTTTTCAGAACGACCGACGCGCCCTCGCATCTGATAGATCTGTGAAAGCCCCAGGCGGTCAGCATCATAGACAAGCATGGTATTCGCATTCGGCTGGTCCAGACCATTCTCGATGAGCGTCGTGCAGAGAAGGACATCATACTTTCCCTGATAGAAATCGAGCATGACTTTTTCGAGCTGCCGCCCTTCCATGCGCCCATAGGCGATGCCGATGGTCACATCTTCGGGAAGAATGCTTCGCAAATGGTCAGCCATCGCTCCGATTGTTTCGATGCGGTTGTAGACGAAGAACGTCTGCCCGCCTCGCTCTTTCTCATGGAGAATGGCATCTTTAACGATATGGTCATCGTACTCCGTCACATACGTCTGGATCGCATGGCGATTCGATGGCGGCGTCGTGATCGTCACCATATCGCGGACGCCGGTGAGACTCATGTGAAGGGTACGAGGTATCGGTGTCGCAGACAGTGTCAGCACATCGATGCCGGATACCAGAGATTTCCACTTCTCCTTCTGCACGACACCGAAGCGCTGCTCTTCATCGACGACGAGAAGCCCTAGCTTCTTCGGATGCACCTTCTTATTCAGGACCGCATGGGTACCGATGACCACATCCAGCGTGCCGCTTTCCATCTCCTGATAGATGCGGTTCTTTTCCTTGGCTGTCGTGAAACGGTTCAGTACTGCCAGACGGACGCCGAAGCTTTCCATCCGTTCCTTGAAATTCTTATAATGCTGCTCCGCGAGGACCGTCGTCGGGCAAAGGACGAATGCCTGATAGCCGGACATGATGCATTTGAAGACAGCTCGCATCGCGACTTCCGTTTTTCCAAAGCCCACATCTCCGCATAGGAGCATATCCATCGGCATCGGTTTTTCCATGGCTTTTTTGATGGCATCGATCGCGAGGAGCTGATCTGTCGTTTCCACATAGGGGAATGTGTCTTCGAATTCACGCTGCTCAGCCGTATCCGGGGCAAAAGCGATCCCCTGCGTGATCTCACGCTTCGCATAGACGGCAAGCAGCTTTTCTGCCAGTTCCTCGATGGACTTTTTGGCCTTCGCCCGCGCCTTCGTCCACGCGCTGCTCCCCATGTCATGGAGCTTCGGCGTTTCCCCTTCCGGGCCGATATATTTTTCCAGCGAAGAAATCTTTTCGACGGGAAGATAGAGCTTGTCATTTCCCGCATACTGGATCGTGATATAATCCCTGTGAATGCCGGAAAGCTCGATGGTACGGATCCCGAGGTACTTGCCGATACCATGCGTGGCCTGCACGACATAGTCGCCGGGATTCAGATCTGAGAAATAGCGGATCTGCTTCCCCTTCGGACCAGAACGCACGCGGCGCACCTTCTGCTTCCCCAGTACATCTCCCGCTGTAATGACAGCCAGTGTATCATCGGTAAGCTCAAAGCCTTCCGACAGAAGGCCATGGATCAGCGTGACCTTCCCCGCCTCCAGCGTGCGGCTCTGTGGG
The DNA here is from genome assembly GCF_042846925.1 of Dialister sp. i34-0019-2H8. Classification (NCBI taxonomy): domain Bacteria; kingdom Bacillati; phylum Bacillota; class Negativicutes; order Veillonellales; family Veillonellaceae; genus Dialister; species Dialister sp. i34-0019-2H8. The sequence goes on along the minus strand of NZ_BAABYQ010000001.1, from coordinate 1,175,605 downwards.
ATGTGAAAATCAGAAAAAAGCGCGGAAAGCTCCCTTTCCTCCGAGGGCCGGGGAGCGAGAGAGAGGACTTTCCATCCCTTTGCGAGCAGATTTTTGAGATCCTCCATGAAGATCGGGATCTGCCGCTGGTAGTTCGTCATGGTGTGACCTTGCCATGCCACATCCCGCTCCGTATCAAAGCCTGTCAGTTTTCGCTTGAGCAGAGTGCATACGATTTCCTTATTCTTCGCCTTGCGCGCCTGTCCGATGACCTCTTTCCAGGATAGCGCCGCTTTTTTATGCGCGGCATCCTCCTTGAAGTATCGTTTCAGCGATTCTTCGCACCGCTGCGGTTCATCATAAAAGACAAGAGCCTTCGAAAGGTACGAGAAAACAAGCGCCTCTCCCCCGCCCTGTTCGTCAAGCGGCAGGAAAAGCTGCGATTTTCTGTCATCGATAGAGCGCTGCGTATCCTCATCAAAAAGCCGCACGCTGTCGACTTCATCATCGAAAAGCTCGATGCGGACAGGATGCTCTTCATTGATAGGGAAAATGTCGATGATGTCGCCGCGCACCGCAAAATGACCGCAGCGCTCGACCTGATCCACCCGTTCATAGCCGGCAGACGTCAGCTTCTCCTGCAAAGCGTTCCATCCGATCTCCTCTCCGACAGAGACCTGAAATGCACTCTCCTCCAGCTGCGATGGGCTGACCACCTTCTGCGCCGCTTCCACGGCCGTAGCAAGGATGATGCCAGGTCTTCCTGTCAGCATGGCTCCCAATGTCCGCATTCGGTCACGCAAACGCTCCGAACCGGAGAATGTCACCTGAAAGCCGGTCTCTTCGACAAGTGGAAAGGAATAAATGGGTGTCTCCGGCAGAAAAAAAGCAAGGTCTTCCTCCCAGCGGAAAATATCCCTCTGCTCCGGCACGACAACGATGGCCGTCCCGAAAGACTGCATGGCCGCCGAGAGTGCCAGCGCCTTCTGCGAACTTGTGATCCCCATCAGGACTGTCGGAGAAGAAGCGGGATCCATCTCCCAGGAATGAGACAGCCGCGCCGCGCACTCTTTCGCAAGCTGCGGCCCCATCGCGGTATCCATCACAAAAGGCGGAAGCGCTGCCGCAGCAGCCGCCGCACGCACATCTGCGATCATCGGGATCTTTTCAGTCATTCTTCTCCCTCCCAGCCATACGCTGTCCGCTTGACCTCTTTCTCTCCATGAAGCGTCCAGATACGAGATAGGATGGATGTCCCCTGATACATGAAATCCGGGCAGACATCCGCCATCGGGACCAGCACAAAAGGCCGCTCCCAGAAATAGGGATGCGGCAAATGAAGAAATGGGGTATCACTCTGGATGCCGTCACTGTAAATCAGATCCAGATCCAGCGTCCTCGGCCCCCAATGCACATCGCGGGTGCGTCCGAACTGTTTTTCGACAGACAGCAAAAGCGCCATCAAATCTTCGGCAGGCCCTTCCCAGCTGATCTCCATGACAGCATTCAGAAAGACGGGCTGGTCGGTTTTGCCCCAAGGCAGCGTCTCATAGATGGCAGACTTCTTCTCGATATGAAGTCCCTCTGCCGCCTCAAGCGTTACAGCCGCCTGCCTCAGAATGGCCAGTGAATTCCCCTGATTGGACCCAAGGGAAATGATATATTTTTGATTCATTTTTCTCTCTTTTTGGTCAGTGTCACTGATACATCGTCCAGAATCCCGGGAATGGGAGAACCTGGTTTGTGAACCGTGGTCGTAATCTCATCTACCAGCGGAAAAGCAGCAAGAACATCTGCATTGATGACGCCGGCGAGGCGTTCCAGCAGCTTGTAAGGGCCGCCCTCCGCCCGTTCTTTCACCATCTGGTACACCGCTACATAATTCACAGAGTCTTCGAGACAGTCCGTCTCTCCGACCTTGGATAAATCAAGATGCAGCTCCACATCAATATAAAAACGCTGTCCTAATTTCGTCTCCTCCGGCTCATCACCGTGATAGCCGAAAAAGGCCATGCGAGTCAGTTTGATTGTATCCATGCGTATCCCTCATTCGTTATAAAAGATCAATGCCCAGCAGTAGAGACATCACGCCCTCCCCGGGAGCGATGCCCCAAGGAAACACGTCAGTTCCCGTCGGACAGTACTTCGATCGCCTTCTGATAGACAGAGTCAGTGGAGGGATCGAAAGGAAATCCTGTCTGCGAGACTTCAATATCCGGATGGATGCCCACCTTGTCGATCGTCTTCCCAGAAGGCGTCCGATACTCTGCGATAGAAATCTTGAGTGCCTTCTGCTCACCGGCATCAAAGACCGCCTGCACCGTCCCTTTGCCATAGGAATTTTCCCCAATGATGGTTCCTTCCTGTTTATCCTGCACCGCACCAGCCAGAATCTCAGAAGCACTGGCACTATTCTTATCGATCAGGACAACCATCGGCAAAGGATCCTCTATTCCCTCGATATCATAGGACTCTGACTCGCCATTCTTGGTGTGATAGCTCACGACCGTTCCCTTGGTGAGTATCTGATTCGCCACATCAGTCACTGCATAGATCATCCCGCCCGGATTCATGCGAACGTCAATGATCAGTTTTTTGGCTCCGGCGATCTTCAAAGAAGCGAGCTGGTCACGGAAATCATCGGCGGTGTGCTTCCCGAAGGAGAAAATATGAATGTAGCCAATATCGTCACCGGCCATCGCACTCTGCACCGTCGGCATGGAGATCTCTGACCGTTCCACGGTAAAATGCAAGGCTTCGCCATTGCGTTCGACATCCATCTCTACCGACGTTCCTTTTTCTCCGCGGACAGCCGATGCCGTCCCTGTAAGCCCGAGCGCATCCGTTTCCTTGCCATCGATAGCAAGAAGTACATCTCCGGCAGCAAGCCCCGCATCATGCGCTGTACCATGGTCGAAAACCTTCAAAATGACCGGCCTGCTGCCCTCTCCCTGCCCCATGACGACGCCGATCCCGCCATATTCTCCCGTAGCGCTCTGCATGAAGGATTCATACGCATCTCCGGAAAGTACCATGGTATAAGGATCGCCGACAGAGGCAAACATCCCCTGCGATGCTCCGGCAAAGAGCGTCTTATCCTCTATCGGACGGAAGTAGTTCTGCTTGATCTCCTGAAAATCCAGCAGGAAAGTAATGAGTGCCTTCGGATCATCCGTAAAGTGGAATACCGCACCTCCAGCCAAAGATGCGGTACATACCACCCCCAGCACAAAGCCGGGCGCATAGTTTTTGAAAGAATGCCAGATTTGTTTTTTCATCATAAATATCCCATAGGATCGACAGCCTGCCCATTGATTTCCACTTCGAAATGGCAGTGCGGCCCCGTCGAGTTTCCGGTCGAGCCGGCAAAGGCAATGACGTCTCCTTTTGACACGGACTGCCCTTCCGATACATTGAGAGACTGGTTGTGCCCATACAGCGTCTGCATACCGCCGCCATGATCAATGATGACGGCATTGCCGTAGCCGCTGATCCAACCGGAATAAATGACAGTCCCGCTGTCTGCTGCATGGATCGGCGTACCATAGTCGACACCGATATCCATCCCCGAGTGATAGATGGTACGCCCGAAAATCGGATGGGTACGATATCCGTAGGGAGACGTGATGACACCGCTGCATGGCCAGGAAAGCTGTCCCGTGCCCTGCACATAGTTATCATCACTGCCGCCGCTTTCTTCCTGCTGCGCCTGCCTTGCGGCTTCAGCCTGACGGATGCGCTCCTGAATGAGGTCTTTGACCGCATTGGAACGGGCAATGAGATCCTGCTCCATCTGTGCTGCTGCCGCCTTATTGGCTTTCGCATTATCGAGGACTCTCTGCTGCTCGGCTTTCTTCTTCGCGACCTCTGCCTGTACCTTCTTCGCTTCTTCTGCCAATGCATCGAGCCGTGCCCGATCCTGCTCCAATTCGGCTTTCTTTGCTTCGATTTTTGCCTTCTGATCCTGGATCTCCAGAATCAGGCTATAGTCAGACTGGATGATGCGTTTCAAAAGTTCCAGTCGGTTCGCAAAATCGCTGAAGCTTTTCGCCCCCATAATGACTTCCAGATAATTCAGCTGACCAAATTTATAGATCGAACGCACACGAAGGTTCAGCACCTTTTGGCGCTGCTCCAGATAGGCCTGCGCTTTGCGGATCTCTTCCTCCGTCTGGCGGATCTCCGCATTCACTTTCGCCTGCTCGTCCTGAATGCTCTTCAGACGGGCATTCGCCGCATCAAGGTCTGCCTGAATGGCTTTCAACTTGACAGCGACATCTTCGATGACCTGCTGCCAGCTCTCCTGCGAAGAACGCGACTCATCGATCTGCCCCTGAATATCCTGCAGCTCATCCTCCAGATCGTCTGCGATCGAGGGAACCACCGCCCCTGTCAGCAGCAAAGAGGCGATCGCTGCCGAAAGTATCTTCTGATGTGTTTTCATAATTACACCTTCATATACTTACGGAGCGAAATGGCACTCCCCATGACACCGATCACAATGCCGGCCGCCAAAATAATGAGAGTGGTATATCCCATAAATGGCCATAGCGGAATCATCGGAATGAAGACAAGACCAGCTGCTGCCATTTCGGAGACGACCGTTTTATAGCCTTCCCACAGAATGAGCGAAGCAAATCCGGATCCTAAAAACCCGATGACCATGCCTTCGAAAAGGAACGGCCAGCGAATGAAGCCATTGGAGGCACCGACGTACTTCATGATCTGGATCTCTCTTCTTCTGGCAAAAACCGTAAGGCGGATGGTATTAGAAATGATAAAGAGCTCGGCACCGGCCAGGAAGATGATGAGTACGATCCCCGAGAGACGGATGACCTGTGCAACTTTATAAAGCTGTTCGATAATATCCTTCCCATACTGGACAGTCTCGACACCCTGATACTTGGCGACAACTTCCGCCGCTGTTTTCAGCTGCTCCGGCGTCTGGAAGGACATCTGGTACGATGCGGGGAGAGGATTGCCATTGATAGCATCGAGAAGCCCCTGCTGATCCCCCATGCGTTCACGGAAATCCTTCATCGCCTGGTCTTTGTTCGTGAATTTGATCTCCTTCATGCCGGGCTGCGCTTTCAGATACTTGCCGATACCCATGACCTGATCGGTCGTGAGTCCGTCCTTCAGATAAACCGTCATCTCGACCTGATTTTCAAGGTAAGACGCCATGTGGTTGATATTCAGCACGGCTGAAAGAAAGACGCCCAAGATAAACATAGATAATGTCACGGTCAGGACGGAAGCGATGGCCATGAAGCGATTTCTGAAAAGGGAACGGAATGTTTCACCCCAGAAATAGGATAATGAACTAAACATTCAGGTCATAGCCTCCCTTTTTAACATCATTCACGATATGCCCTTCTTCGATCATGACGACACGTTTATGCATCGCATTGACCAGATCCTTGTTATGAGTGACCATGATGATGGTCGTCCCCATGTGATTGATCTCGTTGAACAGCTTCATGATATCTTCCGACGTATTCGGATCCAGATTTCCTGTCGGTTCGTCCGCGATGAGAAGGATCGGCTGGTTCACCAGAGCACGGGCAATCGCCACGCGCTGCTGTTCACCACCCGAGAGCTTGGAAGGAAGCTCCTTCTCCTTTCCGCGCAGTCCGACCAGATCCAGCACACGCTGTACCTTCGGCTTGATCTCACGGCTCTTTGCCCCCGTAACGCGAAGAACAAAGGCAATATTTTCGTATACGGTCTTTTCGGAGAGCAGTCTGAAATCCTGAAATACAATCCCCAGCGTACGCCGATAGTATGGGATCTTACTGGATTTCAGCTTATTGATCGTAAGACCATTGACAACGACTGTGCCCTGTTCCGGCACCAGCTCATGCGTCAAAATTTTAACAAATGTCGATTTACCGGCGCCGGAAGGGCCCACGATAAAAACGAACTCCCCTTTGTCGATATGAATATTAATGTTACTGAGCGCGGTGTGTTTTGCATCGTACTGCAGGGACACCTGATCAAACGTAATCATTAAATCCTCACTTCCTGGCGATCAATGCGGCTGCTTCTTCCGCAATGTGTTCTGCGGTGAGACCATATTTTTCAAGCAGATCATCAGCCTTGCCGGATTCACCGAAGGTGTCTTCCGTTCCGATCATAGACATCGGTACCGGTTTATGGAGACAAAGTACCTCAGCGACAGCGCCGCCAAGCCCACCTTTTACCGTATGTTCTTCACAGGTCAGAATCGCACCAGTCTCTTCTGCCGCTTTCAGGATGGCTTTCTCATCGATCGGTTTGATGGAGCTCATGTTGATCACACGCGCAGAAATTCCTTTTTCTTTCAAAAGCTCTGCTGCTTTCACGGCTTTAGCGACCATGATACCGCAGGCGATGATGGTCACATCACTGCCGGAAATCGCTTCATAAGAAACGCCCGGAGTGAAGGTATAATCCTCTGGACAGATATCATCGCATTTCGCGCGGCCCATACGGATATACACCGGACCATGGTAGTCCGCTGCCCACTTGATCACAGCTTTCGTCTCAGCGGCATCAGCCGGAACGACAACCGTCATATTCGGCAGCGCACGCATGAGTGTAATGTCTTCGAGCATCTGGTGGGTCGCACCATCTTCACCGACCGTCAGGCCGGAATGAGTGACCGCCACTTTGACATTCAGTTTCGGGTAGCAGATGGAGTTTCTGATCTGTTCATACGCTCTGCCCGCACCGAAAACAGCAAATGTCGAAGCGAATGGGATCTTGCCAGCCGCAGCAAGACCCGCTGCCACGCCCATCATATTCCCTTCAGCAATGCCAGTATCGAAGAAACGATCCGGATATGCTTTGGCAAAAACCTGCGTCTTGGTGGATGCAGAGAGGTCAGCATCCAAAACTACGATATCAGGATTTACAGCACCGAGTTCTTTCAGTGCTTCACCGTATGCGTCACGAGTTGCCTTACCCATCATTCTGCCTCCACTGCTTTAATAAATCTTTCACATTCTTCTTTGCTTGGTGCCTTGCCATGCCAGCCGACCTGATTTTCAATTTCCGGTACGCCTTTGCCCTTGACCGTCTTCATGACGATCATGGTCGGTTTGCCGGAAATGGTCTTTGCCTCTTCAATGGCTTCATGAAGTTTTTCCATATCATGCCCATCGGTTTCAATGACATGCCAGCCAAAAGCCTGGAATTTTTCTCCGATAGGAAGTGAGGACATGACCTCTGTGATCGGTCCATCGATCTGCAGCCCGTTGTTATCTACGAAAGCCGTCAGATGGTCGAGCTTGTAATGCGCCGCATACATGGCTGCCTCCCAGACCTGTCCTTCTTCGAGTTCGCCATCCCCCAGGATCGCATACACTCTCCAGTCAGCCTTGTTCATCTTGGAAGCAAGCGCCATACCGCAGGCAGCGCTGATGCCCTGTCCCAGAGAGCCGGTCGTCATGTCGACTCCCGGTGTATGTTTCATATCCGGATGCCCCTGCAGCATATGACCTGCCTGACGAAGGGTATCCAGCTCTTCTTTGGGGAAATATCCTTTTTCAGCCAGTACGGCATAGAGGGCCGGTGCTGCATGGCCTTTGGAGAGGACCAGACGGTCACGGTCAGCCTTCTTCGGATCTTTGGGATCTACCTTCATTTCATGGAAAAACAGTAAGGTCAGGATGTCCGCGGCGGAAAGAGAACCACCCGTATGGCCAGAGTTGGCTTTGGTGATCATTTTCAAAATGTCGATGCGTACATCTTTTGCCTTGCTTTTGAGAGCAGTAAGCTCTTCTGCTGTCAGCTGACTCATTTGTTTTCCTCCTTGTGATTCACTAAAGATTTCAATATTTTTACATTCTCACAAGCCTGTTTTCTCAGCTCGTCGACCTGCTTCCATTCTTCTAGCGAGGCCGGCGCATCCAGGAAACGGCAAGTATCCTTGTACAATGTTTCAGCATCCATATGATGAATCGAGCAGGATGCTTTTCTATGAATCAGTGCCAAGAAATTATCGATTTTCGGATCATAAGAGATACCCAGAAAAGGGACATGCATCAAAGCAGAGAAGATCATGGCATGCAGCCGCATACCCACGACGACATCCATATTTCCCATGAGTGAAATCAACTCTTCAATGCTGTAGGATTCTTTTAGCACATGGACTCGGTCGCTCTCTTCGATCTCTGCTTCCGCTGCGCGCTTGTCTTCCGGAAACTGCATCGGAATCAAGACGACCGAGCAGTCCTTCTCCCGGGTGAGCCGCTCGATATAGGCACGAAGCGGCTTCATCCAGCGAGAAGTATCCGCCCAGCTGCGTATGGCGATACCGACCCGTTTCTTCGAAGGGTCCACATGATTCCTTGCGAGGATTTCCTTCCCTTTCTCCAAAGAAACAGGATCAAGAGAAAGTACAGCGTCCGCCGTCGTATAAATGGTGCGATGTACCCCGAGTCGCTGAAGAAATCCCTTCGACTCACTGTCACGCACCGTGATGGCATCCACATGGTTTAATACATGCTTCAGTATAATACGGATGATCCGGTAACGCACAGGACCGATCCCCTGCGAATAGAGGAAGACCTGTTTCCGGAAAAGCACACCAACAATGATGATGGTGAGATAATAGATCATGCTTTTCCAGCTGGTCACATCCTGCAGCAGGCTCCCGCCGCCACTGATCAGGAGATCTGTCCGAAAAAGAGATGAGAGGATCGGCAGAATGCCGAAGCGAGGCACAGCCTTCACTCCGAATGTTCTTGCCGTATCCGAAGGATTTCCCGAGATCACAGTGATAGAGGGCGCGTTGAAGGTCTTCCGAAGCGCCTGTAGTATGGCAAGCAGCATCGCTTCATCCCCGGCATTATGAAATCCATAATAACCGGAGATCACAATATTATACTTTGCCATATCGTTCTCCAAAGAACTTCGTCAGACGGACAAGGATCATGACTGCAAGAAGTGCGCCCACCATAGAGAGCGTACCGGCGGCCAGACCATCCAGTCCACGAATAAAGCTAAGAATAAACGGACTCCTCATGTGTGCGAAAGTTTCCACCATAGATCCCTGCCCAATCGTCACGGCGACGATCAGGAAATAGTGCAGGAGCTGCGGCCATTTCCGATAGAGCGCAGCAAGAGAGACAAGCACAGCAGGATGTCCGAAGAGGAATTCCTTCTCTCTGGGGCGTGCATACATCACATCTTCGAGGAAACGGCGAAGCGCGATCTCAAACTGCGGAACAGGAGCCCCATTGTTACCACTACGCCCGATAAAGACAAGGCCGACAATGGCCAGAACGCCAAGTCCTGCAAGAAGTCCCAGACGAATCTGGATCGAGCAGAATTTCTTGACAAAAGAAACAAAATCCTTATCGGATGTCACAGTTTTTCCAAAGAATGGGAATTTCTGGATGTAGACAACGGAAATCAGAACCAGCGGCAACACAAAAGTCGCTTTGACGCCACGGAAATATTCCATTTCCAGAAAGAAACGGATATCGCTCAGAAGACCGCTGACGAAGCAGGCTCCGATCAACGAAAGGACCCCGCAGCCCCAAAGGATCATGACTGACTCGCCGAAGAGACGTCCCCAGCCGACTTCTGAAAAAGCCGTGTCTTTCTTTTTTAAGCAATACTGAAGGAAGAGAGACACAACGACAACAGGCGTGCAGACCGCCGCACCAAGTGCCAGAAGCTGCAGAAGGATATTCACATGGAGGATCCAGTAAAGCACTTCTGCCCCGATGACCCCCACCACTTCTATTGCCATTCCATACCGGGAAAGCTGCGGAATGAGTAAAAGCAAGGTTAGCACGATAAGAGATACCGCACCTGCCATAGCGACAGCGCGAAGCGGTTTCTCCGGGAAATAGGCATCCATCACAGAGGCTTTACCGACAGAAAAGCCATGATTTTCCAGACGATCCCTGACGCCGGCGATGTATGCCGCATTCGTCTCAGAGAGCGTTTTTCCATCCAGTGCAAACTTATACGATGGGAAAAGATTCATACGGATATTTCTTTCAATATCTGAAATGTAGAATCGAGCCGCTGCTTCTTTCTGATTCAGCTTGATCAGCTCATCCTTGGACATCGCATAGAGACGCACCAGATGGTAATCCGAATGACGCGCCATATCCAGCAGCCCTGCCTGCGGTTCAAAGCCGAGCTGACTCTGCGCTTCGATCATGACGATCGGGATGCGCCGCTGGTTGAGCCCCTCAGTGACTTCCTTCTGATATTCCTTGTAGCCGAAAACTTCTTTTCCCTGGAAAATGACACCGCTGACTTTATCCGAAGCATCGACCGCGTGGAAAAAATCATCGATGAAGGCCTTGGGCGCATGCGCCACATTAGCCGGACGAAGGACAACATAAAAGCCATGCGATCCGGCGCGTTTGACCGTATTTGTGAAAATGCCAAGCGGCATCGTCATGAATTTATCATAGACGCCAGAGACTTCAAGAGCTTCAACCCCATTTTCTGAAATCGCCTTGACCTCATCCCTGCTGTAAAGAAGCGAGAGATGGTCAGCCATTTCCTTAAAATAGGTGCTTCCATCCGCTGTATCCACCGGCTGGATATAGATCTTATCCGGCAGGATGCCCGAAATCTCCGGATGCCGCGCCTGAAATTCATAACCACGATATACACGAATGAAATTGTGATTTACGAGCTTTTCCGGGGTTTCATCATAGACCGCAAGCGAAGTCACACCATTTTTACGATACAGCTCAAAAAGCGCATCTGTGGTGGTTCGCTCAACAGCTGCACTATCCAGGATATTGTTATAATCGTAGACCATTTCAACGGTCTGGGCAGCCGCTTCTACATGGTAACGCTGCCAGGAAATCCAGGCTCCCGCCATGGCTCCGATCAGAATCAGAACGGCTAGCAGTTTGAAGACGGTCTGTTGTAAACCTTTCATTCTATCCATCCTTTTACTTTGCTTTGATGTTGAATTTGTTCTGTTTCAGGAAGCCTTCAATGAAAGGATTCAGATCCCCATCCATGACGCCCTGGATATTGCCCGTTTCAATGCCCGTCCGGTTATCCTTGACAAGGGTATACGGCTGGAATACATAGGAACGGATCTGGCTGCCCCATTCGATCGCCTGCTGCTCGCCTTCGATGTCTTTGGTCATCTGTTCGCGTTTCTTCAGCTCGAGTTCATACAGCTTGGCACGGAGAAGACGAAGACACTGTTCCTTATTCTGGAACTGGGAGCGTTCATTCTGGCAGGCAGCGACGATCCCCGTAGGAATATGAGTCATTCGGACAGCCGAGCTCGTCTTATTGATATGCTGTCCGCCGGCACCGCTGGAACGATAATAATCCACACGGACATCTGCCATGTTCAGATCGACTTCGACATCATCACTGATTTCCGGCATGACATCCACGGCGGAGAAAGACGTATGACGACGTTTCGCCGCATCAAAAGGAGAAATACGGACAAGACGGTGGACCCCTTTTTCGGATTTCAGGAATCCGTAGGCGTACTTGCCTTTGACCATGTATTCCGCACTCTTGATACCGGCTTCATCGCCAGGAAGCATATTCAGCTCCTCGATAGCAAAGCCTTCCGCTTCTGCCCATTTGATATACATTCGGATCAGCATCTCGGTCCAGTCCTGGGCTTCGGTACCGCCTGCCCCGGCATGGAACGTGATGATGGCATTGTTCGCATCATAGGGTTCGCTCAGAAGAAGCTCGATTTCCTTTTTATCAAGGATCTCTTTCAGCTCATCAAGCTCTGCCTTAATTTCCGGCTCCATCCCCTGATCATCTTCCTCGATGGCAAGATCCAGAAGATCCTTCAGGCTTTCTGCTCTGTCAAAGAGGCGGGTGTATGTATCATAGGCATCCTTGGCTTCTGTTGCTGCCTGTGAGATCTCACGGGCTTTATCTGCATCATCCCAGAATGTCGGATCACTCATCTGAATATCGTAACTTGCAATTCTTTCTTTCAGCTGAGGTAAGTCAAAGTGAATCCCTTATTTCTTTTTCATGATTCAGCAGGTCTGTCAAGGTTTTTTTCAAATCTTCCAACATCTGATAGTCATCTCGCTTTCTGTTTTGTGATTATTTTTTAATACTATAAAATAAAACAGCAAATCATCAGGCTGCCAGGTGGCAGACTGATGAATAACATTTGCTGGATTACACAAACTAAATATAGCGGATCCTGATCAAGGTCATATCCTCGATCATAGAAAAACTGCTATTCGTGCTTATTTTTTCTCTTCAGCCGCTTCTGTCTCCGCATCTCCATTGTCGTCGACATAGTGCTCTTCGGCTTCCTTCAAATGATCCTCAGCTGCCGGAGCTTCCGGTTTTTCAAGGTGCGCCCCTTCTTCCGGATCTGTTGTAAAGCGGATCTGGATGTGATAGAGGTAAAGGATGATGGTTTCCATCATGGCCTGCTGCATTTCTTCGAAAATGTCGAACGCTTCAACCTTGTATTCTACGATCGGATTTCTCTGACCATAGGAACGCAGGCTGATGCCTTCCTTAAGCATATCCATGTCATCTAAGTGTTCCATCCACTTAGAATCGACGACCTTCAGCATGACCGCTTTTTCAAGTTCGCGCATCATAGGAGACCCAATGGATTCTTCTCTTGCATTGTATGTCTCATGAGCCATGGTTTTCAGCTTATCTTCGACTTCTTCACGACTCATGTCTTCGATTTCTTCAAGCTTCAGGTCGCCCGGAGCCAGGAAATATTTTTCCGCATACTTCAACAGGCCAGCGAAATCCCATTCTTCCGGATACAGCTTCGGATCAGCATAGGTCTCCATCCCCTTCTCGATGATGTTATCCACCATAGAAAGGATCTGGTCTTTCATGTCTTCGCCTTCAAGGATCTTTCTGCGCTGGTCATAGACGACTTTACGCTGCTGGTTCATGACATCATCGTATTCCAGGACGTATTTACGAATATCAAAGTTGCGTGCTTCGACACGTTTCTGTGCTTTCTGAATGGCATTTGAAACCATGCGGCTGTTGATCGGTTCATCTTCTTCAAGGCCCATCTTTTCCATAAAGCTCTTGATGTTATCCCCGCCAAAGATACGAAGCAGGTCATCTTCCAAAGACAGGAAGAACTGGCTGGAACCCGGATCCCCCTGACGGCCGGCACGTCCACGGAGCTGGTTATCGATACGGCGGCTTTCATGTCGTTCCGTACCGATAATGGCAAGCCCGCCAAGTTCTGCGACGCCTTCACCCAGAGAAATATCGGTGCCTCGGCCTGCCATGTTCGTCGCGATCGTGACCGCGCCCTTCTGACCAGCCAGCGCAACAATGGCAGCTTCTCGTTCATGGTACTTCGCATTCAGGACAGAGTGCGGAATGTTCGCCTGATCAAGCATATGCGAAAGTTCTTCAGACTGCTCGATAGATGTCGTGCCGATCAGTATTGGCTGCCCCGTCGCATGACGGCGCTCTACTTCTCTGACGACCGCTTTATACTTACCGCGTTTGTTCTTGAAAATGACATCCGGCAGATCCTTACGCTGGATCGGCTTGTTCGTCGGTACCTGAAGGACTGGCAGCCCATAAATTTTAATGAATTCCTGCTCTTCCGTCTTCGCCGTACCGGTCATACCTGCCAGCTTGTCATACATACGGAAATAGTTCTGGAAAGTGATCGTCGCTAGCGTCTGGCTTTCACGCTGTACTTCAAGCCCTTCCTTGGCTTCGATCGCCTGATGCAGACCATCGGAATAGCGGCGGCCATACATGAGACGGCCGGTAAATTCATCAACGATAACGACTTCCCCGTCCTTGACTACATAGTCTTTATCGCGGGTCATCATGGTCTGTGCACGGAGTGCCTGGACAAAGAGATGATTCAGCTCCAGATTCTCTGCATCATAGAGGTTCTCTACATGCAGCAGCTTTTCCATCTTTGCCACACCGGCTTCGGTCGGTGCTACCGTCTTCTGCTTCTCATCGATGGTGTAGTCTTCCTCTTTTTTCAGCTGTGGGACGAGTTTGGCGACGGTGTAGTAGTCATCTGTCGATTTCTGCCCCGGACCGGAAATGATCAGCGGTGTACGAGCTTCATCGATCAGGATGGAGTCCACCTCATCGATCAGGCAATAGTGTAGCGGGCGCTGTACCATCTGATCGAGGGAAGTGACCATGTTATCACGCAGGTAATCAAAACCGAATTCATTATTTGTTCCGTAGGTGATATCCGAATTGTATGCGATTTTTCTCTGGTTGAAATCCAGATCATGAATAATAAGGCCGACGGAGAGACCCAGAAATTTGTATACCTGTCCCATCCATTCGCTGTCTCGTTTCGCCAGATAATCATTGACGGTAATAACGTGGACGCCCTTTCCTTCCAGCGCATTCAGATAGACCGGTGCTGTAGCAACCAGCGTCTTGCCTTCACCGGTACACATCTCAGCGATGTTTCCACGATGCAGAATAATACCGCCAATCAGCTGGGTATCGAAGTGACGCATCCCCAGCACGCGGCGAGAGGCTTCACGAATGACCGCAAAAGCCTCCGGTAGGATATCATCCAGTGTCTCACCCTTGGCAAGACGTGCTTTGAATTCATTGGTTTTGTTCGCCAGAGAAGAATCGCTCAGCTTCTTCAGACCATCCTCCAAAGGATTGATCTGTTGCTCTACAATTTTACGGATCTTTTTGATTTCCTTCTCATTGGATCCATTGAAGAGTCTGTCAAAAAACTTATCAAACATGGACACAGCTCCTTTTATAGTACAAGCGTTGTAAAAGTGATGGTAAAAGAAATCAGGAAGGAGACCCCGATACAAGCATGACCGAGTAAACTCACAAGAATATTCATTTCTTTTTATACCATCAGTAATTCTATACCTACATACTATTTCATTTTAACAAACTCGTAGGCTATAGTCAAAAAAGGAGCGGAAATTTCCGCTCCTTTTTTATAAAAAATCAGCTTTTCTTATTTTTCAGCATCGATCAGGCCATATTTGCCATCATCTCTGCGATATACGACAGCCATCGCTTCCGTATCCGAATTGAAGAACATGAAGAAGTTGTGTCCCAGAAGATTCATCTGCAGAATGGCTTCTTCCGGCGACATTGGGCTGATATTGAAGTGTTTCGTCTTCACGATCTCAAAATCAGCATCCGCCTGTGCAGCGATCGGTTCTTTTTCCAGAACAAACTGACGGGACAATGTATTCTTTTCTTTGAATTTCTTTGCCAGACGAGTCTTATATTTATGAATCTGACGTTCCACCTTGTCGAAAACGAGATCGATAGATTTGTACATATCATCAGATTTTTCGACACCACGAAGAATGACGCCGTCTACGAAAACTGTAGTTTCACAAGTTTTGGTCATATTGGAAATACGGAGTAATACATTAATCTTTATCGGTTTATCGAAGTACCTCTGGATCTTACCTGTATGCTTTTCTACATAGGAATGCAGCGCATCAGTCATTTCAAGATTCTTGCCTCTAACTGTTAATTCCATAATGAAATCCTCCTTTCGTGAATAAGCTCTTGCTTATCCTTCTATGTATATTATACATGATATCTCATTTTTATCAAATCAAAAAATTCTATAGGACTCGACGAAAAGTCATGGATTGACAGAATAGGGTTTATACGAACGTGTGAATAATGTGTATAAAAGGGAAAATTCGAGATCCGGATCTGGCGACGATCGTCAGAAAAGCGGAAAAGTCAGAATCCTTCAGGCGCAAAGCAGAGGCAGATCCAACCGGCTGCAAAGATACAACATTCACCGATTTCCCCCTCGTACATCTCAAAGCCCTAATCTTCATTAGTAAACCTTGCAATCATTTAAAAAGCAGCACCCCATTCCCATGGGGTACTGCTTTTTATTGAGGAAGCACTGTTCAAATCGTTATCCGCGTTTCCTTAAAACTCTATTCCTTTTCTTGCACGGATGCCTTTCTGGAAAGCATGCTTCACAAGCGTCATCTCAGTCACTGTATCTGCAAGATCGATAAGCTGCTGCTCAGCATAGCGTCCCGTCAGAATCATATTGAGGCGCTCCGGTCTTTTCTGAATGAGCTCCGCTACTTCACCTGCAGAAATCATGCCAAAGTGAATGGCATAATTGATCTCATCTAAAACAATCAGATCCCATGCATCACTCATGACTTCTTTTTCGACCATCTGCCAGGCTTCCTTAGCCAGTTCCGTTTTCCGCCGGAATTCTTCTTCACTTTCTTTATCCTTATTATGGAAGATGAAGCCGTCCCCCATCGGCCGAATCTGGATGCGGTCATTTCCCTCACCCAAAGTTTCAACGGCTTTCAGCTCACCATACTTCCAGGCTCCCTTGATGAATTGAAGGATCAGCACCTTCTGGCCATCTCCCCAGGCGCGGATCGCTGTCCCCAGGGCCGCCGTAGTTTTTCCTTTACCGGTCCCTGTATTGATCAGAACCAGTCCTTTTTGTACAGTCATAGATTCGCCCTCATAAAAAGCATACATGATGCATCAGCGTCTGCGGTTCCACCGAAAAGTACCATGCCCAATCGTAAACTGCGTACTTCTCGATGAAACCATTCTATTTGCGGCTCTTATTAAAGGCCTCACACGATGCGATCCATTTTTCTGCAGCTGTTGGATTTCCATCAAAGGAAAGGTGCAGATAGCTTGCCAGTACATTGTCCTTTGCATAGCCCTCGATGTGCCCCGCCTTCTGACGTGTCCCCTGAAGAGTATATGCCCAAGGGAAATCCTCTCCGCAGGAAAGGGTAGAGAAATGAAACTCATGCCCCTTCAGGAGATCCCCTTGATCTGCGATAACGCTCTTTCTAAGAGCCTTGCCAGTCACATAGCCCACACGCTGGAGTTTCTTCTGCATCTCGCAAACTCCGGGGACAAGGCCGACCATCTCATAGGAGTCTCCGTCAAAGTCTTGGATCTTCTCGCAAAGATACATCAACCCGCCGCATTCTGCATAGATTGGCATGCCGCATGCAGCCGCTTCCCGAATAGATGCTTTCATAGCCGTGTTTCCGACCAACTCATGAAGAAACATCTCTGGAAAACCACCGCCGAAGATCAGACCATCGACGTCAGGAATGCTGGAATCCCGGAGCGGACTAAAATCAACAAGCTCTGCGCCTTGCCGTTCGAGCGCTTCGAGACTGGCCGGATAATAAAAAGAAAAAGCTTCATCCCGCGCCACGCCGATGCGTACATTTTTAACCTTGAGTTTTGTTTCGCTTTCCTCGACTTCCAGCAGAGGAGCCTGCCTTGCCACGTTCAAGACTGCCTCTGTATCTACCCATTTTCCAGCAGCTTCCCCCATGTGCTCAATGAGCGCCTGCGTTTCAATTTCCGTCACGGGAGTAAGGCCCAAATGACGCTCCGGTGTCTGCAATGCATCGTCCCGGTGGAAAGCCCCCAGTACAGGCATATGGATCTTCTCCATGACCTCGCGCACCATCGCTTCATGTCGGTCTGTGCCCAGACGATTCAGGATGACCCCTGCGATATGGACATTCGGATCATATTCCCTAAAGCCAAGCGCCGTCGCAGCGATGCTGTAACCAACCGATTTGCAGTCGAGTACCAGCACCACAGGTGCCTTGAGTTTCTTTGCGATATCCGCAGTCGAGCTGATGCCATTCGCACCACCATCATAGAGCCCCATGACTCCTTCGATAATGGAAATATCCGCCCCTTTCGACAACGAGGCAAATGTAGGCACCAATCGGTCCGGCGGTGTCATCCAGGTATCCAAATTATAGGAATTTCGCCCGGCCGCCTTTCCATGAAATCCGGGATCAATATAGTCTGGACCTACTTTGAAAGGCTGTACAGCATATCCCTTGGAATGAAAATAAGCTAAGAGTCCGGTCACGATGGTCGTCTTTCCGACACCGCTGTTCGTACCGGCGATCACAATCCTTGGACGAGCGATAGATTCCATATTTATTTATCCTTTTTGGCAATGATGGTAGACAGATAATTGGGCTTATAATCTGCCGGAAGTCCGCCGATATCACGAATGACGATCTCATCAGGAAGTCCTGCGCGCGATACCATGACAGAACGCTCAAGCATGTGATGCTTTCTAAGCTCTTCCTGCACGAAAGCAAAGCTCTTGTATACTTTCATGATCACCGCATTATCGCAGGCAGCCAGTGCCTGATCAAATTTCTTCGGGTCACAGGTCGCCGGAATGATGAGAACATTTTCCTCCCATTCTGTCACAGGCAGCCCGATATAGGATGCAATGCCGAGAAAAGCAGGGATCCCCGGAATCGTCTCGACTTCATATTCTTCAGAGTCTTTGAACTCATTGAAAATATACATATATGTGCTGTAGAGCATCGGATCACCCAGAGTCAGGAAAACCAGATTCTTCCCTTCATCCAATTTTTCCTGAATCAGCTTGCGGTTGATTTCCCACTGCTTATTCACAGCCTCCATGTCAGTATTCATCTGGAAGACCATCGGGAAAATTTCAACGGTATCCGGGATATAGGGCTTTGCGATATTAAAAGCAACAGACCCTTCCTTTTTCTCCGTCTTTGGTGTGATGATCATATCTGCATGCTCGATAGCTTCGACCGCCTTGACAGTCAGAAGTTTTGAATCTCCCGGACCTACACCAATGCCATATAATTTACCTTTTTTCATCATAAACCTCCTCAAAATGATTATGAAACAGTTATAGGGAAAGGGGTTCCCTTAAAAATTGCTGTTATACACTATTTTATTGTACCATATTTTGTTAGAAATTGATATGAAAGCGCACAGAGGCTCGCGAATTGTTAAGTTCTGCAGAATATTGAAACTTCATGACTGCCCGATTCCGCTTGTATATCGTCATGATATCGCGGAAATCTCCATTTACAGAAAGTGATATAAATGAAAAAACAAGTATTATATTTATATATTATATTATATATATTATTTATGAAGAAAAACTATTGTACATGGCATTCAAAACTGTTACCATGAAGAAAACATGAAATTCGTCAAAGCGCGGCACTTCATAGCCGCACGCAAAGGAGCTTTCTATGACAGCTTTTCTTATCAACTGGTACCCGCTGCTGTGCCTTCTTTTTGTTGCCATCGGCTACGGGATTTCTTTTTTGAAAAAGAAATCCCCCTTCGCAGCCATTCTTCTGCTATACGCGATTCTCTTTTTCAGTCTTTATGCCTTTCTGCAGGTTCTTCACGCAGACAGCGTCGCGCCCTTCTGCTTTACCGGTGTCATGCTCATCGATCTGCTCTTCTGGAATGAAAAAAGATGATACAGGCATGTGGACAGAAAATGCGCCTATGAGCATGCTCTCTCTTGACCCTTTATCCCATATGTTATACTAGTAAGGTATTTTAAAATCAAAAGAATAAGGAGGCCTTTATGAATATTCTTGTCACCGGTGGTGCCGGCTATATCGGTTCCCACACGGTCCGCGCACTGGCAGCTGCTGAAGGACTGACGCCAGTGGTTTTCGATAATCTCTCCACAGGACATGCAGAGTCCGTGCCTGAAAGTGTGACACTCGTCAAAGGTGACATACACGACATTGATTTCGTCGCTAAAACCCTCGAAACATATAAAATCGACGGTGTCATCCATTTCGCAGCCTATTCACTTGTCGGAGAATCCATGGTGGATCCTGCCAAGTATTATACAAATAACGTCGAAGGGACGCTCCACCTGCTTCTTGGCATGCAGAAAGCAGGCGTCTCCAAGATCGTATTCTCTTCCACGGCCGCGGTATACGGCGAACCCGAAAAAACGCCGATTGAAGAAGATTTCCCGCATAATCCGACCAATGTCTATGGACGCACAAAGCTCGTCATAGAGCATATGATGCGCGACTTTACGAATGCTTACGGTCTCTCTTATGTGGCTCTGCGCTACTTCAATGCTGCCGGTGCTGCGCTGGACGGCACGATCGGGGAGGATCACAATCCGGAGTCTCACCTGATCCCTCTCATTCTGAAAACCGCACAGGGGGTGCGCGACCACATCGCAATCTACGGCACGGACTACCCGACGCCAGACGGAACTTGCATTCGTGACTATATCCATGTCGTGGATCTTGCGGATGCACACATACTTGCCATGCAGTACCTCTTACGGGGCGGCGAAAGTACCTATTTCAATCTTGGCAGTGAAAACGGCTTCTCTGTCCGCGATATCATCGACACCACCAAAGAAGTGACGGGCATTGATTTCAAAGTGACAGAAGAAGCGCGCCGCAGCGGCGATCCCGCTGTACTTATCGCCTCTTCCAGAAAGTGTAAGGCTGTCCTCGGCTGGCATCCCACCCATTCTGATACAAGGGAAATCATTGCTTCCGCCTGGAAATGGCATAAATCGCATCCCTATGGATATAAAAAGTAGGAAATGATCCCCTTTTTATTCTTCTACGCACCTCAAGTATACAATTCATAAGAAGGAGAGTTATCATGCAGAAAATCAGAAAAGCCGTCATTCCGGCCGCCGGCTTTGGCACTCGTTTCCTGCCGGAAACAAAAGCCATGCCGAAGGAAATGCTGCCTATTGTCGACAAACCCACCATCCAGTATATCGTCGAAGAGATCAAAGCAAGCGGCATTGAGCAGATCCTGATCATTTCCGGTCACGCCAAGAGGGCTATCGAAGACCACTTCGACTCCTCCCCTGAACTCGAAGAGCATCTTTATGAATCCGGCAAAATGGATCTTCTGAAAGAAGTCCGCAAGGTCGCTTCCGTCAAGATCCACTACACCCGTCAGCCATATATGAGAGGCCTCGGCGACGCCATACTCTGCGCGAAGGATTTCATTGATGATGAACCATTCGGCGTCATTCTTGGTGATGATGTCGTGTACAATGGCAATGAAACCCCGGCACTGAAGCAGCTTATGGACCAGTACCAAAAGACAGGTGCCACCATCATCGGCTGCCAGATCGTCCCCAAAAGCGCGGTCTCCTCTTATGGCATCGTGAACGGCGTACCAACAAAAGATCCGAATCTGGTTCACGTTAAGGATATGATCGAGAAACCGTCTATAGAGGAAGCACCGAGCCAATTCGCAGCGCTCGGCCGTTACGTCATCACGCCGGATATTTTTGGAATTCTGGAACAGACGAAGCCCGGGAAGGGCGGAGAGATCCAGCTCACCGACGCCCTCCGCGTCATGGCACATGACGGTCATGTCTATGCCTACAATTTCACCGGTAAGCGTTATGACACCGGAAATAAGCTCGGCTACCTCAAGGCGACCGTTGAATTCGCTCTTCGCAGGAAAGACCTTGGAGAAGATTTCAAGAACTATTTAAAAACACTGGTCGCAAACATGGACTAAGGACGCATCGATTCGATCGTTGTCTCCCTCCTTTTCTCTCCATACACGTAAAAATCCGACTGTTTACAAATGTAAACAGTCGGATTTTTTGATGCTTCATCAAAGAAGAGACACCTATCATTAGATATAGCGCATGCCACGTCTTCTCTTCATTTACATACAACGCCAAATATGGAGAAGCTGGTCTTCTGTCATTTTATCGACCTGGAAATAGGATGCTCCCATAGCTTTTGCGATCTTTTTCGCAAGACCGAGACGGATAAAGCCAGCCTCCGTATCGATGACGGCCACAGGAAGATGGCGGCGTCCTATACGTTTCGCTTCATCCATGGCATCGGTCACGGGATCAGTCCCTTCATTGAGCGGGCTGGTCGCACGGCCATCGGTGATGAGAATGACGACGGGATCCTGCGCCGGATCCTGTTGATAGAGCATATCGAGTACATCCTCCGCTTTGAGAAGACCTTTGGCAAGCGGCGTCTTACCGCCGGTCGGCATAGAGGCAAGTTTCTTCTGTGCGAAATCCACGCTTCTTGTGACAGGGAGAAGGACCTCAGCCTGTTTCTTACGGAAAGCGATCATGCCGACACGATCACGTTTCTGATACGCATCGAGAAGGATCTTGAAGATGACACCTTTGACCGTTTTCATACGTTCCCGAGCACCCATGGAACCAGAGGCATCGACAACGAAAAGGAAAATATTCCCCGTACGTTTTTCACGCACTTTGCTGCGAAGGTCATCTTTTCTGATGACGACAGCACATCCATTCGACGGACGGGCCTTTTGATACGGGGCCGCCGCACGCAGCGTGGCATCGAAAGCAATGTCGCTTGTCTTTGCTTTTGGGATTTCCGCACGTACATAACGCCCCTGCATAAGGTCAGTCATGGTAAGGCTGCGCTTGCCGCTCCCTTTCCTTGGCTTTCTGTCCTTGGCAGGCTCGATCCACATCGGAGGCAGATTGACATGGAGATTTGCCGCATCGACACGTTCACGGGAAGCTCCCTTCGGATTCGACATCTGAGCATTGGTATCATTTTGATCCTCATTGCCCTTGCTGTCTTCCGTATCCGTCTGCTCAGGCTGCGGCTGCTCCGGTCTTGTAAAATCTTGTTCACTTTGTGAAGGGTCCTGTGGCTGATGCTTCGGCGATTCCACGTTATCCGGCGGCTGAGGCGGCGGATTTTCTGTATCCTCTCGCCTGCTTTCCTCTTCTTCCGCTTTTCTCATGCGGTGAGGCAGTATAAATACAGCCGCCTTTTCAAGATCTTTCGGAAGGACATATTTTCTGCCAGCCAATGCCGCTTCGGCTCTGGCAGCTTCGATGAGATAAATATCAGCACGATGACCCGCTACATGCGCCTTCAGTGTATAGACGGCAGCCAGCTGGATCATGGCTGGGGACACTTCGACCTCTTTAAGTCTCTCTCTGGCTTTTGCGATCTGATCTTTCAGCGCTTCTGTTTCCTGCTCCCATTTCTTACGGAAGGCAAGTCCGTCTTTTTCGAAATCCAGTACACGTCGAATGATTTCGATCCTGGTCTTTTCATCTGTTGCAGGCTCTACCTGTGCAAAGAGTCCGAAACGGTCGAGCGAAGAGGAAGAGAGCGTACCACTTTCTGGATTCATGACAGAAAGTACCGTAAATCGGGACTCTCTCTGCTCGGAGAGACCGTCACGCTCAAGTCGGTAGCCGCCTGCCTCGCGAATATTCAGAATGGCAGAAAGCAGGTCATCGCGCAGCAGATTCGCATCATCAATGTAGAGCAGTCCGTCATTGGCTTCATCGATAAGACCAGGCAGGAGCTTTTTGTGTCCGCTCCGAATGGCCTCTTCGGCATCGATAGCCCCGAAGAGCCGGTCTTCTGTGATGCTGATCGGCACCTCTACCCACGGGGCGTCCAGAAGCTCTCTGGCGCTTCGGACGAGTGTGGATTTCCCTGTTCCCTTTTCGCCAGACAGGAGAAGTCCTCCGGCATGCGGGTTTATCAGGGTGAGGAGGATCGCTTCCTTCGCATTTTCTGCACCACAGATGGCAGCGAAAGGAAATCCGTTACGCTTCATTGTCGATGACCTTATCCACTTCAGACCAGTCCAGAGTCTGTTCTTCGAAAGGACGGCGTCTCATACGGTGCGGGAGAGCCAGACGGGAAGCCTCACGAATGTCTTCCTTCG
This sequence comes from Dialister sp. i34-0019-2H8, assembly GCF_042846925.1. Taxonomy (NCBI): domain Bacteria; kingdom Bacillati; phylum Bacillota; class Negativicutes; order Veillonellales; family Veillonellaceae; genus Dialister; species Dialister sp. i34-0019-2H8. Next base: position 1,152,157 of record NZ_BAABYQ010000001.1, on the reverse strand, counting down.
TGACCTCGGTGTGCCCTTCTACTGCCGCGATGGTTTCTGCCGTCTTGATCAGCGTGATGTCTGCACGATGGCCATCGACGCCGAGCGTGATAGAGATCTTGGCAGCCAGCAGCAGAATGTCATTCGAGACCGTGACCTGCGGGAGCAGCTTCATCGCACGCTCGATGCGGCGGACTTCTTTCTCCTGCTCATCCTTCCATGCATCGAGGAACGGCTGCGGATCCGCTTCATAAGCCAGACGACGTTTGATGATTTCTGCCCTCTTTTCCGGATCCTGTTCGCCAACGACCTTGACAGAAAGAGCGAAACGGTCAAGGAGCTGCGGACGGATGTCCCCTTCTTCCGGGTTCATCGTGCCGACCAGGGAGAAGCGTGCCGGATGAGAGTAGGAAATTCCTTCACGCTCTACGGTATTGATCCCCATAGCGGCCGAGTCAAGAAGTACATCGACGACATGGTCATCCAGCAGATTGATCTCATCGACATAGAGAATGTTTCGGTTCGCATCTGCGAGAATACCTGTTTCGAAGGAACGCTTGCCTTCACGGATAGCGGCTTCGATATCCAGCGTCCCGACGACACGGTCTTCCGTCGCACTGACTGGAAGCTCGACCACTTTCATCGGCAGCATCTCTACTTCCGGTTCTGCATGGTCGTATTTTTCATGGCATTCATCACACCAGTTTGCCTTGTCATCCGGATCATCATGGAAACGGCATCCCTTGATGCAGCGGCGCGGCGGAAGAAGGTCAGCAAGAGCGCGCACAGCGGTCGACTTTGCCGTCCCTTTCTCGCCCTGAATCAGTACTCCGCCCAGTTTTGGATTGACGACATTCAGCACAAGTGCTCTTTTCATCGTATCCTGCCCGATGATGGCTGTGAATGGAAATGTCCCCTGTCTTTTCATTGATATATCCTCCTTGAAATCAATCGGTTCTATCGATATGAAAAATAAAAAATGTAATCAGTTGTAAGTAAACACGGATGCTTTGCTCGAATCAGCGTTTCCTCACATATCTTTTTATAAAAAACTGTTTCATCGCACATTCTGCTTCAGACTTTTTCACCTGACCGTCTGCGCGAAGCCAGCGGGAGAAGCAGCCACCGCCGCATAGAGGGAAGTAGGAGCAGTCGCGGCACTCCGCCATGGACTGCTCGACAAAAGCGGCGACGGTTCTCACTCTTTCAGGATCACGCCCTTCGTGGACATTGCCCAGAAGATAGCGCTCTCTTCCCATCAGCGAGGAGCAGGCATAGATATTTCCATGCACATCGACGAAAGCCGCTTCACCGTGCATGGCATAGCACTGAGGGAAATCGTAATCTTTGGTTTTTTCGAGACGAGCAGCTCGATCCTCCTGCGTGAAGTGGATATGCCGTCCCGTCATCTGTTCCAAAAGGTCCATGCGCGCCGCCGTCTTTTCGAGCGCTTTTGTCATCGCCTCTGCGGAAGGCGCATGAAGAGCAGCGCCGCGCCCCTGCTCACGCAAGATATCAAAGCCGACCTGGTGAACATTTCCATAGAAATGCGCCATGTCCGCAATGCCGGGAAGATCGTCCGTCATATCCTCTGTCACGACGCAGGTAATACCCGTACCGATACCGGCAGACGCCAGATTCTTAAAGCCTTCTGACGCAGCCTGAAAGGACGAGCCGCCGTCTTTTCTCCGGCGCGTGCGGTCCATGAGATCCTTGCGTCCGTCGCAGGAAATGCCGATCCCCACTCCATGCCGGTAGAGCCATGTACCTATATCCTTGGTGAGGAGTGAACCATTCGTCTGTATCTGCATCTGCGCATCATAGTGATTCCTCTCGGCGATTTCTACCAGTTTACGTATGAGCGGAAATCGAAGCAGCGGCTCCCCGCCGGAAAACTGCAGGAGAAAGCGATTTCCTCCCCTTCCGGCAAGGTGCAATGCCGCAATGGCCGTCTCCTCCTTCATATCCACCTGATCCGCGTCTGCTGCATAACAATACCGGCAGGCAAAGTTGCAGCGGCCGGTCAGCGTGAGGACCAGCATACGGATCGGCGAAAGGTCAGTCGTCATCATCTTCGAGTTCCCCTTCGACAGAGAGGTAAAGCTCCTGCAGTTCCTCTTTCATCTCATCGCTCGCATGCCACATGTCACGCTGGTTCGCCTCAAGAAGAGTCTCTGCCATGCTCTGAAGAGCCCATGGATTGACCTTCTTCATCCATTTTTGCATCGCAGGATCCAAAGCGTATTTCTGCGCATACTGTTCATACATCCAGTCGTCCATGACACCGCTTGTCGCATCCCACTGGAAGGAAATCGAAAGACGGTTTGCAAGATCTGTCGCACCTTTGTAGCCGTGTTTCATGAGCCCTTCGATATACTTCGGATTCATAGATTCTGCACGGAAGACACGCTTCATTTCTTCCTGTACCGTCTTTACGCCGACGGAAGAACGATTCGTACTGTCCCCCACATAGGAAACAGGTGCTTTCCCGCCAAGGCTCTTGACTGCCGCGATCATCCCGCCATGGAACGCATTGTAATCATCAGATGAGAGGATATTGCTCTCATGGTTTTCCTCATTCTTTACCGTAAGATCGAGAGAAGCCAGGCGCTTCTTAAACAGCTCCGGATGGAATACGCCGCGTTTTCCGCCGCCAAAGACATGCCCGCCCCAGCGGACATAAACATTTGCCAGATCCTCTTCCGTCTGCCAGTTCTTCGCATCAAGCACAGTATTGACACCTGCACCATAGGTACCGGGCGCATCTCCGAAAATGCGGAAAGCAGCATTTCTCCATGCCTCATCTCCATCGACTCCGGCATCCTCCATGGATCTGGCATCTTCTCTCACATGCTTACGGATAAAATTATCCTCTTCAGATTCATCCAGTGAGGCTACGAGAAGTACCGCCTTATCCATCAGTTCAGCAAGCTGCGGAAGTGTATCGCGGAAAAGTCCGGAGATACGTCCCGTCACATCAATGCGCGGCCGTTTGAGTTCGGTAAGGGGGATCACCTCAAGCCCTGTCACACGAAGGCTTCCCTTCTGCCAAACGGGACGGACGCCCAGAAGGTAGAGGAATTCAGCGATATCCTGTCCCGAGGAGCGCATATTCGGTCCGGACCACAGTACCATACCGATATTTTCAGGATACTTACCCTGGTCAGCGATGAATTTTTCTATCATGCGATCGCCCAGCTTCACCCCGAGCTGCCATCCTGTTGGAGATGGCATAGTACGGGGATCAGTACCATAGAAATTGCGCCCCGATGGAAGGAGCGAAACGCCGCCGGCATTCGGTGAACCGGAAGGCCCCGGCTCCACATAGCGGCCTGCCAGTGCATCCATCGTATGCGTGAGCTCCTCCTTCGCTCCCTGAATACGCGGTACCATCTCCTCTTTCACAAACAGGAGCAGTTTCTTCAGCGTCGCCCTCCATGCATCACTGCCATGAGCCTCCGAAAGCGCCATAGCAGAAGTGATCGCTTCTGCCGTAAAGTTGCCAGAAGCCAGCGTTTCGATGACCTTCTTCGCTTCCTTTCGGATTTTATCCATCAGCTGACCGCCGGTGATGCCTTGCGCTTCCACCATGTCTCCCGCATGCTGCTGGATATCATCTAATGTAACGCCGTATTTTTCTGCAAACAAATCATAAATAGAAGGCATGTCTCCATTCGAAAGACGCAGCATCTGAAGAATGCCGTCTACAAGAAGAGTGCCGGTCAGCGGCTGCCCCAGGATATGCAGTCCCACGTGGACTTCGCTGTCTTTCAGCTCTTCGATATAGTCATGAAGCGAAGCGACATAGTCCGCAAATGGCTTTTTTTCATGATAGGGAATCTCTTCATCCAGTTTGGCTTTCACTGCCAGTTTGCGAATAGGCTCCTCCATGGCAGAAACGTCACTCCCATTTCCCTTGAGAGCAGCATACTCATCGATCGTTTTCTCAAGCTCGGCGATTTCATCATAGGCACCTGCATCGGCGACCGGCGCCGGCATGTAACTCACAAGGCAGGCAGAAGCACGCCGCTTGGCGATCATGCCTTCGCCAGTGATCGTCATATGGTATGGATAGATATTCGGGATGTCCCCAAGCGCAATGTCCGGATAGCTTTCTTCATCAAGTCCGACACCTTTCCCCGGAAGCCACTCAAGATTTCCATGCGTTCCCATATGAATGACAGCATCCGCTTTCCACACGTGACGCAGCCAGTAGTAAAAAGCGAGATACTGATGCGTCGGCGGGATCTTCGGGTCATGATACGCCTTCGAAGGATCCATCCCGTACTGACGCGATGGCTGTACCGTAAGGAAAAGATGTCCGTCCATCGTACCCGGGACGAGAATATCGCCTTTTTCCGAAATCATGACATCGCCCGGTGCCTCTCCCCAGGTATCCTCCATGGACGCCTTCGCTTCTTTTCCCAGACGGCGGAAGAAATCCAGATACTCGCGGCAGGAAAGCTTCTGACAGGACTCCGCCTGCTCTTCGGTCATCATGGAAATATCATTCGTCGCATGGGATGTCATGAGCCGGATGAAATCATCCGATGTTTCCGGGATGAAATCCATCTGATAGCCCGCTTTCTTCATTTCCTTCATGAGACGGATGGTACTCTCCATCGTATCCAGACCGGAAGCACTCCCGATATTCGAATTCTTCGCCGGATAATTATGGAAAATGATAGCGATTTTTTTGTTTTCATTCTTCATCTGATGAAGGCTCGCCCATTTCCCTGCCTTTTTGACCATCTGCGTCACACGCTCAGGAATCGGCACATAGGAGACACTGCCATCGACATCTTTTTTTCGACCTGCGATCGGCAGACCGGCAATCGCGCCATCCAGTTCAGGAAGCGCGACCGCGATAGATGTTTCCACCGCATTCATGCCCTCCGGATTCTTGCGCCAGTCAGCCTCCGATGTGAGAAGTGTGTAGGCAGAAAGGATAGGCACGCCAAGCTTCTTCAAGACGGGAAGGCTCGTCTTTCCTGCGCCAAGCATAGAAAATTTCATCGTGGACACCAGCGCATCGATAACAGGCTGTCCGTCCTTCATGAAATAAGTTTCCAGCACCTCCGATAAAGATGGCATACCTGCCGATTCATCGATGAATCCATTCGCAAAGACGGGGAGCACCGCATAGCCTTCTTTTTCCGCTTCCTCCAGAAAGGCCTTCACATACGCGGTATCATCCCAGATCCACTCATCTCGGTAAAAAAGCAGCCCCAGCACCGGCCGATCTCCATAGGGATGCGCTGCCTCGAAATCCGAGAGCGTCTTCTGAAAACGACTCTCTGCGCCCGGATCATAGATCCCTGCCCAGCTGTACTTCTCCGGCGGTGCAGCTTTTTCTGCCTTATTATCAAAGAGTCCATTTGCATACAGCCACAGATTTTTGAAATTGCTGAGACCGCCATACAAGCAGTACTTGCGGAATGTCTCAAGCACATCGCCATCTATAGAAGCACTGTGCTCTGCCATATCCCCATCAATGGCATCAACAAAGTAAGCGATGTGATTCTGATCCAGAAAATTTTTACAGTCTTTCCAAAAGGAAGACTCCAGTGCATTCTTCATCAAGTGGATCATGACCAGAGAGGCGCCGGAAACTTTACGCTCCCAGTTCCTGCTCCAGTCACTCGTGCGTTCCACGCGCACAGAAATAGACAGGTCAGAGATCAGCCTCTTCTCCTGAAGCGCCTCACAGGCTTTCTTCATGGAGGCATACCGCCTGTCATGGTTCGTCATATATAGAATTTTTGGTTCCATAGCTCGCCTTTCTCACGGTCTGTTCTAAAAATACGTACGGAAACTTTTAGCTTCCCTAAGAAATCTAATGACTCTCTTCATAGAAAACTATGGTTTACTTAGTCATTATACTACACATCTGCATATTTTTAAATCATTTTGATGACAATTATAATCGAAATTTTAACTTATTTAAATAAAAGCGAGGCAGCCATTCAAAAATGGTTGCCTCGCTTCGTTATCCTGTCATAATGAAATTTCTAAACTGAGAAATGCTGTATCTCCTTAATGATCACTTGCTGAGTGAACCACTGCCATCATCAGCCCTTAAAATTCTTTGCATCCATGATCGTGATCCCAGTATTTACATCTCTTTCAGAGACCGCCTTCCCATTAGCAAGTGCAGCAGCTGCCTTCACTGCTTCGTACCCCATCTTCTCCGGATTCTGTGCGATGGTAGCAAAGTGATAGCTGCCATCTTTTAAGGCTGCCACAGCCGGTTCTGAAAGGTCAAAGCCCATGACAGCTAGATCCTTGCGACCTTCCTTCATGACTGCAGCAATGGTCGCCTTCGTAGAGCTGTTGTTGCAGGCAATGATCCCCTTCACGCTCTTATCCTGAAGGGTCTTTTCCACCAGTTCACCCGCCGTCTGCTCATCTCCGTAATTGATCAGATATGCTTTGGAAATCTTCCATTTCTTCGGTGCCAGATTGTACCAGTTGGCAATGGTAGAATCCAAACGTTCCGAGATCGTGCGGCTTGCCAGGTTGCTAACATGCATGACGACGGTGATTTCCTCGTCTTCCGATACGCCGCTTTCCTTCAGCAGCTCCACCATCTTCTTCGCCACTTCTGCACCAGCTGCCAGGTTATTTGTCATGTAGGACGCATCATAGTCTTCCGTATTCATCATCGTATCAACAAGGACGACCGGCAGCTTATCCGCACGAAGATTCTTCGTAGTCTCGGTCAGACGCATGCTGTCAGCCGCGCCGAGAATGATGGAGTCTGCCTTCTTCGCCTGCGCATCGATCAGCATAGCGCGCTGCAGCTCCCAATTGCCATCCTTGTTGACGCCGCCTACATAGACATTGACCCCATTCTCCTCCCCTGCTTTTTTCATGCCTGCAATCACTTTTTTCCAATAGTTGCCATTCATAGCTTTCACGACAGCATAGACATTCTTCTGTCCGCTTTTCACAGTGGTGACTGCTTTGAAATCCTGTTTCGCAGGTGCTTCAGCGACCTTCTGCGTCACCGTTCCCTGCGGCTCGGCCTGACTGCCACACCCAGCGACCCCACCTGCCAGAATACATGCAGAAATAAGAAGTGCCCACATTTTTTTCATATCGATTGCTCCTTTTCCACAGAAGCATCATCGTGGAAAAGAAATCTAACATATCCTTCACAGGCGGCCACCATGATCGCTTCCATCATTAAATTATAGATTTATTTTATATGCTATTGCATGAATTATCAACTTGAAAATATCAAGAGCTGATTAAGACGCAAAAACGCTGCATGAGCATCAACTCATGCAGCATTTACAAGTATAAAATTGTAAAAATCAATGCATCAAAAAAACAAAGCTTTCAAAAGACTTTTATTTAGGCAGATGCGATGTCGCAGTATCTGCCAGATGCGCGATCTGATTCAAAGAAAAAAGCATATTCATATCATTCATGTTGTTTTCCCCGACAAAATGGCGGATCTCCGTGATGCTGGCATTGGATAGGCCCATATTCCATGAACGTGAGAGCGGAATGTCGATCATCGCACAGATGATCGTGCGAAGGGCTGCACCATGACTGACGATGGCATAGCTTTTATGATCCCCGCGGGATAGAAGCTCCTTCATGAATGTCATTGTACGTACCTGGCAGTCGAGGAAAGACTCTCCGTGAGGGAGCCGCAGCTGGTCAGGATGATGATACATCTCACTGATCATGCCCGGCCAGAGCCGATCGATCTCGCTGAAGGTCTTCCCCTCCCAGTCACCAAAACAGAGCTCCTGCAGCGCAGGCACAATTTCAAGCTCCATGCCATGTGACTTGGCGATGCCCTCCGCCGTAATACGTGCCCGCTGTAAGGGGCTCGTGATCACGCCGTCAAGAGGAATATCCTTGAAATAGGACGCTACTTTCTTCGCCTGCGCCATCCCCATATCGGAGAGCGCAACGTCCGTCGAACCCTGATAACGCCCTGATTTATTCCATTCTGTCTCTCCATGGCGGATAAGATATAGTGTAATCATAGCTGTAGTCTCCTTGTCTGATCTCTGAGAACGTCTGTCCTTCAGATCAATCTTTTTCCACGGCGCGCAGTGCCTCCATGAGAATCCGATTTTCTTCTTCTGTTCGCACCGCGACACGGAAGTAAGTCTCATCGAGTCCTTCATAATTTCCACACTGCCGAATCAATATATGATACGGTATCAGTACCTCCTGCAGCTCCTCCGCCGTCTGATATCTTCCTATGAGCTGGCAGAGAATGAAATTCACAGAACCGGGCAGCACCTTGAGGAAATCAAGAGCATCAAGTGCAGCCGAAAGTTTTTCTCTTTCCGCTTGACAGTACACCCTGCTATTCCTGATATAATCTATGTCTTGCGCTGCTGCCGTCATGTAGGACTGCGCAAGGCCATTCACATTCCACGGAATCAGCGTATCCTGCAATCTCTCCGCCAGCGCGGGGTGAAGATAAGCAGCACCTATGCGAAGTCCCGGCACTGCATAGAATTTTGTGAGAGACATCACAACCGCTCCGCAGGTTTCATTCACAAGAACATGCCGATAGGATACATCATCCCCCACAAAATCAATGAAGGATTCATCAATGATGAGGAAGCTCTCTTTTTTCTTTGCCAAACGGAGAACGGCCTCGAAGTCCGATGGAGAAAGCATCTGTCCGTCAGGATTATTGGGATGGCCGAGATAGATCAAAGAATGCGGGAGGAGTTTCTTCTCGATCTCCTCTAAAGGAAGTGCAAATCCCTGATCCGCCTTGAGAAGAAAGCTGTCCACCGGGCAGCCTGCCGCCTCAGCAGAAAGGCGGTACTCCGAAAAGGATGGTGCCGGAACGATCACTTTCTTCGGATGAAGAAGCTCGAGGAGTTTGTACATGAGCTCGGTCGCACCATTTCCGAGTGCCATCGACTCTTCCGGGATCCCATAACGGATGGAAAGGCTTTTCTTCAGCGCACGACACTCCACATCCGGATAGCGGAGAGTCTCTTTTTCCCAGTGCGCAAGCAGTGCGGCCCTTCCCTTAGAAGACAGGCCGAGCGGATTGATATTGATACTGAAATCGAAGACTTTGTCCTGCTCCTCTTCGGAGAGTCCAAAGACATCGCCCCCATGGCGGGATGATTTGATAGACATAGTGAAAGTCCTTTATCAATGGATTTTTCTTAAAAAGCACGGATTACATCGTTATCCGATCTCATCTGCATTTTCTTAAATACACAAAAGCACGAACTCTACCGAGTCCGTGCTTTCATTATAATGTATCAATTAGATTTTTTCTACCTGCATACCACGATTGGTGAGGCTCACAAGATCGAGGAAGGTGATGCCTTCGACAGTGTCCTCCAGCTTTTCCCGAAGAGGCAAGGCCTCCATGCCCGGCGGCAGAATAAGTCCAAGGACTGTCCCGCTGTGCGCACAGATGACCCCTTTCCCACCAAGAGAAAGGCCGATCCGATGAAAATCGGCAAGCTGCTTTTTATACAGGATCTTCTGGTTGCAGAATGCAGAGATAGAGGCAGCCTCACCTATGAGGTCGATGGATTTTTCAGCGATGCCTTTTTCGAAGAGACGAAGAGCATGTGCGATATCCTTTTCATTGCTTTTCTGCAGAGCGATAAGATCTTCCCGCGAATTGAAAGACATTGTGTCGATCTCTCCCCCACAGTCATAGATGAGAATATCCATCGCCGGTGAGAGCCCGAGAGAACGAATCGCTTTCCCTTCCCTGTAGTCAAATTGCACGATCCCCTCGAAGAAGGTCGCATCGCTTGGCTCTATAGAGAGCGCAATGTGAGCGATCTCCTCCATCGACAGCTTCCGTCCAAAGGAAAGTGCAACGGCCTCTGCAACAGCACTGATATCCGCCGTACTCGAAGCAAGTCCCTTTCCTTTCGGTATCGAGGAGATAAGGCGCACGGACGGCCGATCCGTCTCGCCAAGGTAAGCCAGCGTCTTTCTCAGCGCTTCCTCTGCTTTATCGGGAAGTGCATCCTCTGCCTTTTCATCCACCAGAGCCATCGCATAGCGGTTGATAGGGCAGGTCACCATGAAGGAAGCCCCCTCTGCATAGCCCTGTATGAATTCGCCGCAGGAACCTGGCGAGCTAACTACATATGCCATACCTGCCCCCTTGTAAGAATGACGAAAAGCAGAGCCAGAAAGGCTTCTGTGAGCTCGGTGACAAATCCATATGTATCGCCTGTCGTGCCACCGATCTTCTTGACGATCCAGCGGTTCAACTGCAGCCCGAGTACGATGGCAGCGCCCGCCAGCAAAAGGTAGGTCCATCCGAAGAAGAGGGCAGGCAGCAATGCCAGCACAAAGGCTTTCTCCAGTGCATACTTCTCACGATAAGCGGCAAACGCTTTCCCCATGCCGTATGGCCGGGCATAGGGATACTCGCAGATAGAGATCACCATATTGAGCCGCCCCAACGTCGGCATCGCCATAAGAACCAGATAGAGCGGCGCATCCGCCGAGCCCAGCGAGAGCGTTTCCACCAGCACAAAGATCAGAATGGACAGCATACCGAAAGAACCGATAAGGCTATCCTTCATGATCTCCAGACAGCGCTCCTTTGAGCGGCCGGAAAACAGGCCGTCCGAAGAATCCATCAGCCCATCGGCGAGTGTCCCCCCGGTGAGGAAAAGCTCTCCCACCACCAGAAGGAATCCCGTCAAGAGCGGTACACCGAGCGGCTTCATCAAGAAATAGATAAGGCACATAAAAGCGCCAATGATCCATCCTATCACAGGAAACCAAGTGACGCTTTTCCCGAATTCCTCATCATTCCATACGGTGCGGTCGGAAATATGGATACGGGTCAAAAACTGCAGACCCACTAAAAATGCATTCATGAAATCACCAGAAGATATAAATCAGCACCGTCTCAAGCGCAATGAAAAGAATCGTCGCACCGTACATCATCATGATCGAGGTCATGATATGGTCCGACTTCAGGGGTGTCTCGGCATCCCCCATGTATTCACGGAATTCCGGTTTCCCTTCATAGTAGTTATACCCGCCGAGCTGCACATGCATCGCACCGGCGACCGTCGCTTCCGCATAGCCGCCATTGGGACTCGGATGCTTCTTCGCATCACGCAGGCAAATCTCCACGGCATGACGCCAGTCCAGGCGCAAAAGGAACGCCGCTGCCACAAAGAGCAGAAAGGTGATACGAGCCGGGATATAATTCAGTACATCATCGAGGCGTGCCGCAAAGCGTCCGAAAAAGAGATAGCGGTCATTTTTATAGCCGAGCATGGAGTCCATCGTATTTCCTGCGCGATAGACCATCGCTCCTACCGGACCGAAAAGCAGAAAATAGAAGAGCGGAGAAATGATCCCATCCGTCGTATTCTCTGCGATGGTCTCGATCGTGCCGCGCGCTATATTGCTTTCATCCAGATTCTCTGTATCCCGACCGACGATCCAGCTCAGTCGCTTTCTGGCTGTCACGAGATCCTTATCATCTTTCAGAAGATGGTAGATTTCCAGACCGTCTCTGGCAAGCGAGCGTGGCGTCATCGTGAAATAAAGGACAATGGTACTGATGGCTGCATAGAGCCACAGTCCGCCAAGATGTCCAAGGCAAATCAGAAAAGCCGTCAGAAGACCTACGGTAAGCAGCACGAGCAGCACCGTCATCATCCCGCGAAGAAACATATTTCCATCGGACGTCTTTTTCTCCGGATACAGGTGGCTCTCGTAGAAGGAGATCAGATTTCCGATAAGTACCACCGGATGCCACTTCGAGCGCGGATCGCCATAGACCGTATCCACCACGAGAGCCGCGAAAGGGATCGCCGCCTCTGTGATGGAAGTAAGAAGCCCGCTCACTTATTCATTCTCCAGAATCTTATAGAAGGCGTCCATGTCGAAGTTCTTCCTGACAGTATTCGCCAGACGATCGAATTCCGACTCCTTATACTTTCTGTAGCGGAACTGGATCGGCAGATCTTCGAGTCCTTTTCTCCGGCGGAGCGCATTGATGACGGCACGGCGGATCTCATCATTATCGAATATGCCATGGCAATAGGTACCGAAAACATTGTGTTTTTCATTGATGAATCCGTCCATGAGGTCGACCGGCGATTCGCTTCGCTGTGTGATATGGAAGAGAGCCTGTGCCTCTTTGGTGAGCGTCGTCTCGCCCATATGGATCTCATACCCACGCATGCCTTTGGCGGAGAATTTCATATCGAGGAAAGGAAGCTCCTCGCAGTCAAAGAGCACCTGATAGGTATTCTTTTTGCCATGCATCGAAGTTTCATATGGCAGAAGGCCGAGTCCTTCGACTTCATCATTTTCACTTTCCACGTGAAGCGGGTCACAGACTTTTTCCCCGAGCATCTGGTAGCCGCCGCAGATGCCGATGACAGGTACACCCTCTTCTGCCAGCTCACAGATTTCCTTCGCATAGCCCTGTCGCTTCAGGTACAGCAGATCTTCGGTCGTATTCTTACTGCCCGGCAGCATGATGAGGTCCGGATGTCCGATCATATCCCCCTGCTGTACGAAGCGGACATTCACATCCGGTTCATGATTCAACGCATCGAAGTCGGTAAAATTCGAGATCTTCGGAGTCTGCATGACAGCGATGTGAATATCTCTCATCACGTGATCGCTCGGCATATCCTGCAGGGATACTGAGTCCTCATCATCGATACCCAGTTTGTCCAGGTAGGGGATAACACCCAAGACCGGGACGCCTGTCCTTTCTTTGAGGAAGGAGAGCGCCGGTTCAAGCAGGGTAATATCGCCCCTGAACTTATTGATGATGAGCCCTTTCACGAGAGCTCTCTCATCCTCATCGAGCAGCATCAGCGTACCGACGATCGAAGCAAGCGCACCGCCGCGATCAATGTCGGCGATAAGGAAGACAGGCGCGTGGCATTCCTTCGCGATACGCATGTTGACGATATCATTTTTCTTCAGATTCACTTCCGCCGGACTGCCGGCCCCTTCGATGACGAGCGCATCATAATGCGTTTCCATATAGGCCAGGGCTTCCTTCACGCTCGCCCATGCCTGCTGGCTGTACTTGTTCTGGTAATCGGAAGCACTATAGTTACCGACCGACTGCCCCAAAAGAATGACCTGAGAGCAGGAATTGCCCGTCGGTTTTAAAAGGACTGGGTTCATCTGTACGATCGGATCCGCACCTGCTGCTTCCGCCTGCGCGACCGTCGAACGTCCAATTTCGCCGCCGGAACGGGTGACATAGGAATTCAGCGCCATGTTCTGCGCTTTGAATGGAGCTGTATTATATCCATCCTGCGTCAGAATGCGGCAAAACGCGGTACACAGGATGCTTTTCCCTACATGAGAACTGGTCCCCTGAAACATGACTCTTTTTGCGATCTTTGTCATCATAACTCCACTCCTCTTTCTTTGAGTTCAATGGTAATCCCTGCCACGGACAGATATACCTTGTCAGCACGCTTGGCGATATACTGATTCGCCAGACCGACAAGATCCCTGTATACCCGACTCATGGCATTGGCAGGAACGATGCCCATGCCTAGCTCATCGGAAACAAAAATGATCTCTTTATCAGTGACTTTGGAAATCGAATCAAACATACGATCCAGATCCTTCTCCAGTGCTTTCTGGAGCGTCGTCAGATCTTCCACACCCAATGTCTCCACCGTGATCCCCTTCATATGATCCATCAGAAGGTTATTCACATACATGGTCAGACAGTCGAAAAGAATGTCATCAGCGCCTGCGAGGATCTCATCCATCATCGGCCCTGCCTCATGCATGACCTCAAAGGTCTCCCAGTCGGCCGGCCGTCTCTCGCGATGAAGCATCACCCGATACTTCATCTCATCATCAAAGATCTGGCTGGTGGCGATATATCCCTTCCTTTTCCCTGTGGAATGATACATCAGCTTCTCCGCAAATTCGCTTTTTCCGCTGCGTGCGCCGCCCAGAACCAGAAAAATTTGATTCTTCATTTCCTCATCACCTCATTTTTTCGTCCCTTGACGGGCATTTACCGTTATATTTTACCATAGTTGAGACTAGATAGCCAATTACGTGAGCGGGTCTGACGGTAGAAAAAAGACGAGTCTTCTGCCTCGTCCTTTTCATTTTTTAACTGTTCATCTCTCATGCGATCAATGTTTGCCATACCTCAGTCTATCACAAAGGGAGTTTGTATCCGCTGTCTGCCTCTCCTCCCCTGACAGCCGCATCCTATCCCTCTTGCTTTCCTCATTCCTCATGGGGTACAATGAGAACTGATACAGAATGTTTCAAGAAAACACACCAGGAGGTCAACCATGGAAGATTTAGAAAAGCAGGATCCTTATCGCATCGAAATGATGCGTACCCTTTGGGAAAACAACTTCAGAGGCACGATTTTTGATTACAGAGACTCGTATGTAGCGACAGTACGCCTGATCTTCAGCATTCCGCTCGATCGTGAAGAGGTCCCGGAAAATGCACCGGTCGTCGATCCGATGATTTTCGTCCTTGTCGAAGATACGGTACTGAAGCCGATCGAAGTCGTTGCATTCGAAGAAGCAATGACTCCGATCCTTGCCAAAAAGCTCGCCAGCAATGTCTTCACCCCGGATCGCATCGTTTATTTCTACCCAAGCCCGGCAGAAGGCGCAGAGACGAAATAAAAAGAAGCGCCGCGGTGCGGCCCAATCAGCGTTTTCTTAAATTCACATTTACAAAACGATCTTCATATAGTATAATAGCCGTATCGACTTATGCAGTCGTGATTTATGGCAGTCTCCGGGTCCCGTGCAATGGGATCCCATGAATCTTGTCAGGTCCGAGAGGAAGCAGCAATAAGTGGCTCTTTCCATGTGCCACGGTGCATCCTGGAGGCTGTCATAAATCACGCTTGCATAAGTCTTTTTTATTGCACCGACTGCCTCGTTCATCCCGGCATCTTTCCCCTTTTATTTTTTTCTTTACTATGAGGAGGCATCCGTTCTTATGGCCTATCTCGCACTTTATAGAAAATGGCGTCCCCGCACTTTCAGTGAAGTAGTCGGGCAGAAGCATATTTCCATCCCGCTCCAGCGTGCCATCGAGCAGGATCGGCTGGCGCACGCCTATCTCTTCTCTGGTCCGCGCGGTACGGGAAAGACCAGTATGGCAAAAATTCTCGCAAAAGCCGTGAATTGTGAACATCTCGAAGAAGGCAATCCCTGCAACAGCTGCGAGATCTGCCGGGAAATCAATGCGGGCGCGAGTCTCGATGTCTATGAGATCGATGCCGCATCAAACAGGGGCATCGAGGAGATCCGTGCGTTGAAGGAGTCTGTCAGGACGCTTCCCGCCGCCTGCCGCAAGAAAGTGTACATCATCGATGAAGTACACATGCTGACGAAGGAAGCCTTCAATGCTCTCCTGAAAACATTGGAAGAACCGCCGAGCCACGTGCTTTTTATCCTGGCAACCACCGAGCCGGAAAAAATCCCGCTCACCATTCTCTCCCGCTGCCAGCGCTACGAATTTCACCGCATTTCCGTGGAAGACATTAAGCAGCACCTTCTCTATATCGCCAAAGAAAGCGACATGCCGCTCACAGAAGATGCCGCTGACCTCATCGCTGTCCGCGCTGATGGCAGTCTCAGAGATGCGCTCTCCCTCCTTGACCAGTGCTCGTCTGCAACCGAAGCTGCGACGCTCGACGCTGCAGAAGTCTACGACCTTCTCGGATTGACAGGAAAAGACCAGATCATTACATTGTCTCATCATATTTTTAACGGAGAAAGTGGTGAAACACTGACCCTCTTCTACCGCATTCTGCAAAGCGGCAAAGAGCCGGCAGCCATTCTCCGTGACCTTTTGGAGCATTTCAGAAATCTGATGATCTGCCGCATTGAGCCAAATGCGCCGGAACTTTCTGCCTATGGAAAAAATATCGGTCTTTTGAGGGATGATGCTGCCAAGATCTCAGAAGCCTATCTGGACAGTCTTTTCGACTATCTCCACCAGTCACTGAATGAGACGCGAAGAAGCTCGTCACCTCGCATGAGTGCGGAGATGGGGCTTCTTCATCTCTGCCGTCTGAAGGGCTCTGCTGCCGTAGACAGTCTGGCAGAACGGATCAGCGCGCTGGAAAAAGAGATCGATGCCTTGAAAAAAGGAAGCGCCTCCGGGCAGACGCCTGCTGCGGCTCCCTCTTTCGAGCCGCCCACCCCGATCGTGGTGTCTGCGGTGAAGAGCGAGCCGGCATCTATGATGCCGCCGCCCCCGCCTTTACCGGAGTCTCAGCCGCTTCCTACTGAAGAGCCTGCCTTTGCGCCTTCTCCTAAACCAAAGCCGGCAGGGAGAAGAGAGCCACCGTCTCCCGCGCCGTCTCAACCTGCGGAAACCTTGCCGGTAAAAGCGACGCCCAAAGCAGAGAATAACGCCAATGCCACTCTGCTTGACCCTGCGACCTATCCTGCTATTTGGCAGAAGGTGCTCGGTTATTTCCACGACATTTGCCGCATCGATATGCTGACCTGTTATCAGAAAGGCGTACTCCTCTATCTCACGCCGCAGCGCGCCGTCATTTCTTCTCCGCAGCAGTGGCTGGTATCCGCCGGAAACAACAAATCGTACCAGAAGATGGCTGCCGAGGCTTTTCAAAAAATCATCGGCTCTTCCGTCGAGCTTCATGTCGTCTTGAAAGGAAGCACGGAAGAGGCGGATGCCCTCGCACTGCTGTCCGCAGCCAAGCAGGTAAGGGAAGCGGATCCGCCTGCATCCCCAGCAAGAGAGGCAGCGCCCGGAAGGAAGGCGGTTTTGCGAGATGGCTACCAGCTGGTAACGGAAAAGGATATCAAAGCTCCTGATCGGGATGACCCGTCTTTTAAAGAAGCCTTGAAAATCCTGCCTGACTGTGATATATATGAAAAGGTTACGGAATAGTTCTAAGCGGTAAGGGAGCTATCGGCAAACCCGCGCCCCCTGCCATGTTCTTGTCTATTTCAAGAAGCAGTCCATATTTTATTCAAAAGATTCCTAAAGGAGGATCTCATTATGTTCGGAAATAAAGCCCAGATGCAGAATATGCTGAAAAAAGCACGTAAAATGCAGGAAGACCTGCAGAAAAAGCAGGAAGAACTGAAGCAGCAGACCGTCGACGTCTCCGTTGGCGGCGGTGCTATTGCTCTCACCCTGAATGGAGACAAACAGGTCGTTTCCCTGAAAATCGCAAAAGATGCGATCGACCCGGAAGATCCGGAAATGCTCGAAGACCTCATCACCACCGCTTTCAACGAAGCCAGCAAGAAGGCGGATGAAATGGTACAGAAGGGCATGAGCGAAGTGACAGGCGGCCTGGGGCTTCCTGGCGGCATGTTCTAATGAATCAGGAGCTTGAGCTGGTCGCTGAGCAATTCAGAAAACTTCCTGGCATCGGCGTTAAGAGCGCTCGCCGCCTGGCCTACTTCATGATGGAGCGTCCGGAAAGCGAGGTCCGCGATTTTCTTCATGTCATCGAAGAAGCCAGGAGCAAGATCTGCTATTGCTCGGTGTGCTGCAATCTTTCCACGAGCGATCCCTGCGATATTTGCAGTGATGCGCGCCGTGACCATTCGGTCATCCTTGTCGTCGAACAGCCGCAGGATGTCATGGCACTCGAGCAGAGCCATGAGTATCATGGTCTGTATCACGTACTGCATGGCGCACTCTCCCCGCTGGATGGTATCGGCCCGGAAGATCTCAAGATCAAAGAGCTTCTGGAACGCTTGAAGGATGAGACGGTGAAGGAAGTCATCCTTGCAACGGACCCCGATACGGAAGGCGAGGCCACGGCTTTCTATCTCACCCGCCTCATCAAGCCGTCCGGCATCAAGGTCACACGCATCGGCCGCGGTATCCCTGTCGGCGGCGATATCGGCTTCGCTGACAGCATGACCCTTGCCGGCGCGGTGGAAAACAGAAAAGAAGTCTAAGCAGCTTGTCAAAGGTGGACGGGGTATCCGCTCCTGAAGAGGTATCCGAAAACGCTTGTGCGATCGCAGAGTTCGATCCCACAAGCATTTTTCCACGCTTCATCAGAAGAGCCCCTGCTCCTCCGGCATTTTTATAGGAGACACATATGCTTGAATCGTTAGGCGGACTTGGCGGGTACGGCATTGCCAGCGTCCTCATGGTCGTCGTGGCATTCCTGCTCTTTGCCAAATTTGTAAAAAAAATCATCGGAAATATCATCATGGGCGGTGTACTCTTCTGGCTTTTGAATACGCTCGGCATCACCCACATGGTATGGAATACGATGCATGGCATCGTGGTCGCTATTTTCGGTGTCCCCGGCACGCTCATCCTGGCCATTCTGGATGTGATCGGTCATTGAGAGCAAGCAAAAAGGGGCTGTTTAGCACAGCCCCCAGAAGCTATCTTTTAACTGCTGCTACTAATTCGATCGCCGCCGTCGTTACGATTGTGGCGGCATACATTGCGGCGAAAATCGTTGCAATGCCTGCGCACGCAGCGGCTCCGCTTGCGTGCCCGCCTATTGCTTCCAGGCCAGCGAGCAGAAGCATAAATGCAATCATTGGGCCATACACTTTTGCGAAATCCTTAATATCTTCCTTCATTGCCTCTTTCATTTTCTTTCTTCCTCTCTTTTCATAACTTTATTATTCGTTTTATGACTATATTATACACAATATATATTCATGTCAAGCGTTTTTTATTCATTATTTGACTTTTTTCATCGTTGTATGATATAATCATTGCGAGGTGATAAGCATGACAGAAAAAGAATTATACGTATTTTTAAAAACAAAATTCATTGAGGCGGGCGGAGTGACGGAAGGACAGGCCGCGGAAATGATCGGCATCACGCAATCCACATTTAACAAGCGCATAAAAAATGGATCTTTGAAATATCTTGAAGTGCTTAAAATCATGGAAGCGCTAGGGTACAAAGCGAAATGGGTAAAGAAAGATTGACGATAAGACGATAAATAGTAAATTAAAAAGGGGACTGTGAAGAAATGAGGATTCATTTCTTCACAGCCCCTTTTTATGGCCTGAAAAGCAGGTAAGCCAGTTACTCTTTCTCTTTTTCTTTATCGGATACTTTCTTCAGTACGACGGAATCTCCCTGCTTTTCCGCTTCAAACCGATCTTCTTCAGAAAGATGCTCCGAGTCAAGGACGATCTTCACGCCCATGCGGTCAAGCATTTCATCGATGGTATGCTGTGTCTTATATAATTCACCCATGTGATTCACCTCGTTTCTGCGGGGACCTTTGATGGATAACCATCAAAAGCCATATGCTGATCCGCGTTTTCTTTAGATATGATCCTTCCACTCATAGGCCACTCTCTTCCGATAGAGACGCCACAGGAGAACAGCGATAGTCCATCCGGTGATGACCGCCATGACCATGGGATCCGGCGTCGATGCGCCCTGCAGTTTGGACGAAAGCCCGGCCGCATACAGACTGACGGAGAAGAATATCGCAATATACAGTGCAGCCAGAGCGACCATCGTGCGGCGCATGCGGGCGAGGACGAAGGCGGCGATGCTCAAAACGGACGATACGGCAAGACCAATCCAGAAGAAACCGGAGAGCGGACCGTCTGCGATGTCCCCTTTCAGCAGGAATGCCATGCCGAGGAAGAAGAGCAGCTGGAGAATGCTCGATACTAGGAAGGCCGCGCGGCAGCGCTCGCCGAGCGGGTTCATGATCTTTACCGCGCCATAGAGAGCAGCGAGCTCGAAAGCGGCCAGAATGAGCCAGAGTGAGATCACGATCCCCACCCCGGACATCAGATCTCCGCCTGTCACCATAGAACCGCAGGAAAGTCCGATTACAAACAGAGCAAGAGCGGAATAAAGACTCATCCCTTTCATGATCAGCGCACTTCCGAACACATTTTTGAAGAAAGCCGCGAGGATGCGAAGCGCGCCGCCCACGACGGCCACGGAAAGCACCGCCATGACGGAGTCATGCATCGTATCTCCCGCAGCCGCAGGCATCGCCGATGCGACGAGCGACAGGCCAAAGATCAGCCAGGCTTCATTGAGATCGATACCCGGTTTTAAAAGAGAGAGCACCGCTTTGTTCTCCTCCTGATTCCTTGCTACAAAGGGGGCAGCGAGTGACAGCCCCCAGTCCAGCAATTCCAGAAACAGATACATGCCTAAAAAGACAGCGGGCCAAATGGGTGTAACGGAATTCATATAATCCTCCTTATCCTCCTTCTATCAACAATAATGGAAGCACTTTTCTACAAAAGTATATCACAATAAGCGGAAATTCGCGACCATCGCGCCCCTTTTCAGCATTTCGCGAATGTTGTAGAATAGAAAAGAACCGCAATAAAATCATAGAGAGAAATGACTTAAAAAAGAGGAAGCATCTCTCCTCCGGCTTTTCCATTTCTTATTTTTTAAGGAGACTCCATGGAACGCATCGCGATCATTGACTTAGGCTCGAACTCCATCCGCTTCATCATCATGCAGATCGGAGAGCATGGCGCTTATAAATTGATCTATCAGGAAAAGAAATCTATCCGCCTGGCGGAGGGGATGACGCTCACCTCTCGCCTTCTGACAGAGGAAGCGCAGCAACGGGCCCTCAACTGTCTTGCTGTCTACTCCCATATCATCGAAGTGCAAAAGATCAAAAAGGTACTCGCTGTCGCGACAGCAGCCGTCAGAAATGCCATCAATGGGGCTTCTTTCTTGAAGCGCGTCCGCATGTCGACCGGCATCCCCATGACGATCATCAGTGGCAAGGCCGAGGCTGCGCTTGGCTTTTCCGGTGTCAGCCATACCATCGATCAGAAGGATTTCCTCCTCTTCGATCTGGGCGGGGCGAGCGTAGAGATCTCTCTCGTCAAAAACAAAAAACGCATCCATTCTATCAGCATCCCGATCGGTGCGGTGACGCTGACGGAGATGTTTCAATCCTCCCGCGAGGTGAATCAGGATAAGATCGAGACCATACAGCGCTTCATCCAGAATGTGCTTTCCAAAGTCGAGTGGTTTCCCAGCGAGCCTCTGCCGGTCATCGGCATCGGCGGTACTGTCCGAAATCTCGCCAAGATCCACCAGCGCGCAGTGAATTATCCGCTGCCGAAGCTCCACAACTATCGTTTCACCGTCGAGGATGTCTTCGAAGAAGTCCGCATGATCACGGGAAAATCCTATGAGGAGCGGCAGAAGATCAGCGGGCTCTCTTCCGAGCGCGCCGACATCATCATCGCAGGTGCGCTCGTCATTCAGGAAATCCTGCGGAAAGCGAAGGCGTCGTATCTCACGATCTCCGGCTGCGGTCTGCGTGAAGGGCTATTCTTCCACTACTATGATCCCATCTACGACAAAAACGGAGAAAAGCAGCACGACATGCTCCGCTGCTCGGTGCAGAATTATCTCGATACCCTTCCGATAACCTATGATTTCCACACCAAGTATGTCACCGCGACCGCACTCGCCATGTTCGATCAGTGGCAGAAGGTCCACAAGCTCGACCCGCGCATGCGTGATATTCTCGCCGCGGCAGCCCGCCTGCATGACATAGGAAATCTGATCAATTACTACAGCCACGCCCGCCACAGCTGCTACATGACAGCGAATGCGCATATCTTCGGCTGGACACACAGTGAACAAGTGATGTGCGCTCTGATCTGTGCTTTTCACCATGGATACTCCGGAAAGTACCTCAAAGCGAATGGGCAGGCACATATCCTGACGGCTGCACAGATGCGTCAGGTCCGCATCCTCTCCCTCTTCCTTGCCATGGCGGAAGGCCTCGATGAAAGTCAGGAGCACTGCATCACCCGTGTCATCTGTACCTCCTACAAGGCTGCGATGGATCTTCGCGTCTATACGGATCGGGAAAATTTTGATGTCCCTGCTCACGCGACAGCGTCTTTGGTTAAAGACTTTGAAAAAACATTCCATCTTCCCTTCCGCATCCAGTGGTTCCCCGGAAGCAGCCACAGGAATGAGCTCGTCGAAGCAGCACAAAAGCTGTGAAAATAAGCCCGTGGATCGGAAAAACACGAGTTTTCTCTGAAATCGACACGCATTTTTCTCATTTTTTATAAAGGAGCATATCCCCATGCCAAATACACGTGAAGGCTTGGACCAGCTCAAGCAGCTGGGAAGCCAGAATACCAAGTATACCTATGATTACGATCCTTCACTTCTGGAACGCATCCCCAATAAGCACGCAGATCGTGACTATTTCATCAAGTTCAACTGCCCAGAATTCACCAGCCTCTGCCCGAAGACAGGACAGCCGGACTTTGCGACCATTTATATCTCCTACATCCCCGATCAGTACATGGTGGAAAGCAAGTCCCTGAAGCTCTATCTTTTCAGCTTCCGCAATCACGGCGATTTCCACGAGGACTGCGTGAATATCATCATGAGTGACCTCATCGAGCTTCTCCATCCCCGCTATATCGAAGTATGGGGCAAATTTCTCCCCCGCGGCGGGCTCTCCATCGACCCGTACTGCAACTACGGCACACCGGATACCGAATGGAAAGACTTTGCCCGCTTCCGTCTCCTGCATCATGATATGAATCCGGAAATGGTGAATAACAGATAAGAGGCATCAAAAAAGCAGCGACCCGTTCGCTGCTTTTTTGATGCTTTCCTGATCCCCGCTCACCGATCATTCAATATTCTGTACCTGCTCGCGGATCTTCTCAAGCTCGGTCTTTACCTGGATGACGGTATCGATGACTTCCGCATCGCTCGCCTTGGAAGCGGTAGTATTTGCTTCCCGATTGATCTCCTGGAGAAGGAAGTCGAGCTTGCGTCCGATGGGTTCTTCGCTCTCGAGCATGGCATCGAACTGATCCAGATGGCTTGCAAAACGGACGACCTCTTCTGTGTAGTCCGTTTTTTCGGAGAAAAGAGCAACCTCTTCCAGAATACGGCCTTCATCGACCTCGAAGTTCATCTGTTCTAGGATCTTCTCCATGCGCTGGCGCAGGCGTTCTTCATAGGCTTTGGCTGCGAGATCCTGCCGGGAGAGCAGGAAGGCAAGCCTTTCCCGAAGAAATGCCAGACGCTGCTTCAGGTCGACTTTCAGGTTATGACCCTCACGCTGGCGCATTTCGATGAGCGAGACAAGCGCCCCCTCCATCGCCGCTTTTACAAGCGGTGCCATCTCTTCCTCAGTCGCAGTCTCTTTTCTGATCGTGAGAAACGGTTCCGGCAAAGAGAGCAGGTCAGATACATGCACCTTCCCCTTCTTCACACCTTTTCTTCCGCTGATATCGGCTAACGCAGAAAGGTAGGCAGAGAGCAGACCTTCATCCACCTCGACGCGCGTCGCTTTCGCCGAAGCCGTCGGTGTAAAAGACAGAAAAATATTTAACTTTCCGCGCGAAAGTGTTTTCTTGGCCGCCGCGCGGGCGATCTCTTCCAGACTGCCGAAAAAATGATCACTTCTGATATTGATCTCTAAAAACCGGCTGTTCACCGCTTTGATCTCTGCGGTCACGCTGCCGATCTCGCTTTCGCCGATCCCTCGGCCAAAACCAGTCATGCTGTTCATCATAGTTCTCCTTATGAAATAGTAAAGGAAACACGGATCCCGCGATGGAATCAGCGTTTCCCTTACATCGGATGCGTGGTCACGCATCCTTCTTATCCGAAATAATCTCCTTCAAAGACTTTGACTGCCGGCCCGGTCATGAAGACGTGACTTTCCGGCTTTCCGTCCCACTCGATATGGAGCACGCCGCCGTCGAGATCGACGTCAGCATAGTCTTTGGTACGGCCATTCAGGATCGCTGCGACGACAGTCGCACAGGTGCCGGTGCCGCAGGCCATGGTGATCCCTGTACCTCTTTCCCACACACGCATACGGAAATGATGCTCGCCAAGCTGCTCTACAAATTCCGTATTCGTTTTTTTCGGGAAATGGGCATCCACCTCCAGATGCGGGCCTTCCCCGGTGAGATCGACGTCTTTGATATCATCCACGAAGATGACACAGTGCGGATTTCCCATGGAAACACAGGTGACGGTATAGGTCTTGCCATTCGCTTCATTGGTGAGCGGCTGTGCGATGACAGGTCCTTTGCCATAGCCCATGACCGGGATCTCATCCGCCAGAAGATGCGGTCTGCCCATATCGACGCGTACATTCCCATCTTCGAGAATCTCCGGATAAAGGATGCCTGCCCCCGTTTCGACGGAGAAGCGCTTCTTTTTCACCAGTCCCAGCTCATACGCCCAGCGCGAAAGACAGCGGATGCCATTCCCGCACATCTCGCCTTCCGAAGCATCATTGTTAAACATACGCATACGAATATCTGCCTTGTCCGAAGGCAGGAGGAAGATCACGCCGTCAGAGCCTACGCCGAAGTGTCGATCACTGATGGCGACGATCTTGCTGTATACGTCATCGAAATTTTCTTCAAAACCATTCACAAATACATAATCATTGCCGCAGCCATGCCATTTGGTAAAGTGCATAGTGGTTTCATCCTTTCTATATGACAGTCTAGAGAAACACAGATCAAATATCTAACTATCATTGTTATTTTACCATATTTCCCGCACGCTTTCACTTTCGTGATATACTTATAGAAGTATTTCATAGGCTTTGCGATTAAGCAGGGAATAGGGAGTAGAAGTGACTAGTGACTGGTAGCTAGGGATTAGGTTTACGATATGAGAAAACCGCTAGTCCCAAATCTCCGCGGCGCTTAGATCCTTCGACTCAGTTCTCATATTTTCAGATAAGCCATTTTTAACATACGACGTTTTTCTCCGCTCAGGATGACGAAATGCGCCGCACCACCCCCGCTGCCCCCTCTGCCTCCTCTGAACCCGCTGAACCTGTAGAACCCACTACCCCTCTTTCGTACGCATTCAGGGACGGTACGCCCCGTGGGCTAACCCTGAACCCCGAACCTTGTCCCCCATAATCTTTTCCCTCAAAAGGAGTCTCCCATGCAAATCGACAGTGCCTCTTTATATCTTTTCGTCAAAGAGCTGCAAAAGCTCCTCATCCCTGCACAAGTGCGGCAGATCCATCAGATCGACAACCGCATCATGGACATCGAACTGTTCTGCCCGAATGCAAAGCCTGTCCACATGATCGCGAATACCCACACGCCGCCTGTCGTATACCTCACATCGAAGAGCAAGGTGCAAAATCAGTATACCCCGTCACAGACCTTCTGCATGACACTGCGCAAGCATCTGGAAGGAAGCCGTCTCTCGGAAGTACGGCAGATCGACATGGACCGCATCCTGGCCTTTTCCTTTGACCGCATCGAGGCCGCCGGAGAGATCGTCACCAAAACGCTCTGGGCCGAGCTTCTCCCCTCCTCACCGAATCTTGTCCTGACGGAAGGGGATACGATCATCGATGCTTGTCTTCGCGGCAGGAAGGGCGACCGCCTGCTCGTCCCCGGGGAAGTGTACCATCTTCCGACAAACAGCGCGCGTATGAATTTCATGCAGTTCTCCAAAGAGGAACTGAAAAATATACTCGACTACGGTAAGGGAACAGAGAGTACGATCGAAGAATGGCTCTTCCATACCTTCAACGGCTTCTCCCGTTTCCTCGTCGATGAGCTGGGCCATCTGAGCAAGGTCTTGATGACATCCACCCTCGCCTCCCTGACAGAGGCCGAGGAGGACTCCCTGCTCTCTGCCATACTTCTCCTCAAAGAGGATATCATGACCTCGGATGCCCTTCACATCTATCAGAATGCCAAGGGGAAGCCGATGGTCAGTCCGATCGCCCTGCCCTTCCTCGGCGAGGAGATCGAATGCAGCCCCATCGTCCCGTGGCTCGAAAGGGAAGCCGAATCTTCCGGCGGTACCATGGCCGCACAGCTCTCTGACTACCAGAAGAAGATCCACACCCTCATCAAAAGGGAAGAGCGAAAGATCCAGAAGATCGAAGGAGAAATGAAGGAGACCTCCAAGACGGAGCAATACAAGCTCTGGGGCAATCTGCTTGCGATCTACGCCTATGAAAAGATCAATGGAAGAAAAGCGCTCACCGTCGAGAACCTTTTCAATGATCCCCCTACGAAAGAAACGATCCCTGTCGATCCGCTTCTTTCTGTCACCGCAAACAGCCAGCTCTATTTCAAAAAATACAATAAAATGAAAACGCGCCTTATCATCGGACGTGAAAAGCTGGACGAATGTCATGAAAAGATCGGCTACCTTGAAGATGTGCTGTATTTTGCGACGGAGGTCAAAACCAAAAAGGATCTGGATGCTTTGAAGGAAGAGCTGAAAGATACCGGCATCGAACGCATCGGTGGGCGGAAACAGAAACCGGTGAATCGCAAGCGTAAAAATGAACCTCTCCTGACCACACTCACCATCGACGGCTTCCGCGTCCTCATGGGGAAGAACAATACCCAGAATGAATTCCTCACGCTCAAAAAAGCCGCCAAGACGGATCTGTGGCTGCACGCGCGGCAGATCCCCGGCTCGCACGTCGTGATCGAGACAGAAGGCTTGACCGTCCCCCTCGCAACCATCGAAAAAGCTGCTGCCCTGGCCGCATGGAACAGCAAGGGAAAAGACTCCGGCAAGGTGGATGTGGACTACACACTCATCCGCTACGTCAAGAAGATCCCGAATGGTCCACCAGGCCTTGTGAATTATACACATCAGAAGACGATCGCAGCCATTCCAACGGAAATAAAGGATGAATAGTGGTGACTGGTGACCAGGGACCAGGGATTAGGGTGGCGGCTTCGCCGCGAATATATGAGGGGCTTGATCCCAGATTTCCCGTTTCGACCTTCCTATCATCGTCCGTTTGACCGCGAACGAAACAGATTTCTCGCTCCGCTCGAAATGACGATACGAGAGAGTCTGATGTCTACCAGTCACGAGTTACTCGAGAATCCTAATCCCTAACTACTAATCCCTAGCTACTCAAAATGAAAAACGCGCCGATGAGCCATATGCTCATCGGCGCGTTTTCATTTTCATGCATTCACCAAAGGTGCGGAGTAAAACGTCTCGCTACTCTTTCAAGCGGATCTTTCCTTCCGTGATGGTGATCTTCCGTTCCTTCAAAAGATGGCCTACCGCTCTTTTGAAAGCGGACTTACTGATGCCAAGGGTACTCTTAATGAGATCGGCATCGCTTTTGTCGGTAAGCGGAAGGAGACCGCCATGGCGCTCCATACAGCTGATGAGAAGAGCCATATCCCCTTCCATCGCTTTTTCCTTCTGCGGGCGGAGCGCAAGATTCACACGACCGTCACTTCGGATGTAAGAAATACGTCCCGTCACCTCTTCCCCAAGGCGCACGGATCTTGCAAGCTCTGTCTTGTGAATGAACGCGAGGTGGCGGTCTCTTGTCACAAGGAAAAGGCCCTCTCCGGTTTCATTATACACGCTGCCAGTCACCGTGTCCCCGAGCTTTGCCTCCTTGAAAGGCAGCGCGATGGCGCGCATTTCTTCATCGACATGCATGGTGACAGCGAGACGGCCAGTCTTGTCTTCGTAAAGCTTGACCCAGATCTGCTGTCCTTCGGTGACATTCTCTATCATCTGAGAGAAGGGCAGGAAAATGCCTCGCTCCGTCCCCACGTCGACGAATGCGCCGAAACGAGTCGTCAAAAGTACCGGCGCATAGCCGATGCCGCCGATGGCGATCTGCGGCAGGCGCATACTGGCCGTCAGACGGTGATGCGGGTCGTGGTAAAGGAAGACCTTGACCCTCTCCCCTTCCTTCACCTCGTGGGTCTGCTGCCCTTTGTGAAGGAGGATATCATCCTTCGAATTTCCTGTACCTCCGTCCAAAAAGGCACCAAAGCCGGAGACACGGACGACCGGGAGCTCTGCGATGGAGTTTTCTTTATATATACTTTCCTGTTTGGCAGGAATCCTGGTCTCTTCCATTTATTTCTCCGTTTCTCCCTCGTCGTGGTATTCTTCTGCCGGCGCTTCTTTCCAGAGGGTATCGAAATCGTAATGACGTCTTTCTTCATCGGTGAAAATGTGAACGATCACATCGCCGAAGTCGAGAAGGATCCAGTCCCCTTCGCGGTAGCCTTCTTTTCGGGTCGCTTTCACGCCGAGTTCTGCCATCTTTTCTTCCACTTCATCCGCCGCGGCCTGAGACTGCTTCTGATTTCTGGTCGAGCAGAGGACGAAATAATCTGCGATCGAAGTGAGATCACGGACATTCAGTACTTTAATGAGTACGCTTTTCTTATTCGATAATGCTTCACAAATGGTCTGAAGATTGTTTTCCATACATATGCTCCTTTTTTATTCTAATAGGTGATGCCTGGGTGCGCCCCGTCTATTCCATCGTCAGAGAAAGCACCTTCTGTGCTTCCACCGGATTCACCACCCAAGTCCTGACTTTCCCGATGGTCTGCATTTCGCCCGGGAAAATAATGAATTTGCATCCTTCCGGCGGATAGCCGGTCAGCCGATATGCCAAAGAGGCCGCCTCAGACGGCGTGATATCACTCTCGACCGCACGAAAGCCATAGCGGACGGTCAGCCAGTTCCGCAGTGCCATGCGACTTTGAAGATGCAAGAGGAAGATCTTGAGGAATCGTTCCTGTCGCTGGATACGGCCGATCTCTCCATCCTCCTTATCCACGTAGCGGACATAGCCGAGTGCCTGCTCGCTGTCAAGCGGCTGGTAGCCCTGATTCAGTCCGATATCAAAGGATCCATCCCGATCGAGATGCTCCATATATTTTTCTACATAGAGAGAAATGAGCCCGGCTTTCGACACATTCTCCCGAAAATCGGCATAGTTCACGACCGCATACTTGTCGATGCGGATGTGGAGCAGATTCTCCACCGCTGACTTTGTTTCCTCTGCGCCACCTTCTTTGAACGTATCCTTCAAAAGAAGATTTGTCTTTTCCTGACGGATGACCTTGGTATTCGGCGGAATAGAAATGAAGGTCATTTCTTTTTTCTTATCATTATCCGCTAGAAGCAGCATGGCATCCGCCTCGCTTCCTGCCGTCTCATCCTCTCCGATGAAGAGGTAGTAGGTCGGCTTTGCTTCATCGGCATGCATGCGCCCCGTAGCAAAGTGCACGATTTTTTCTGTGCCCAAGACGAGCAGCGCGATCGCCAAAACCACCATCAGCAGGAAAAGAAAAAGCTTTTTTAGCTTAATCCTTGTCTTTCCTTTTTTCGTTTTCATCATACCTTCGAGGTAAAACCTCCTTCATGTATCCTCTCCACAGAAAACCCTGCTGCCCAAAGCAGCGCTGTAAAAAGAAGGATATGGACTTTCACGGCACTCACACCGCAAGAGGCATTTCTCTTTCGAGCAGAAGGGTCTCCGATTACCGACCGGTCTTCTCCCGCTTTTCCACCATATCATTGCGGCCTAAGAAAGTGAGGCCATAAATGTACGCTTCCTGATCGATGAGATGGGAAATCGTAGAATCATACGCCGCAAGTACGGCTTCGTCCAAGTCTTTCTCTGCGAGGAGCCGCAGGTCTTCGACGCCGGGAAAATCGCGGTTTGGCTCGATATAGTCTGCGAGGAATACGATCTTTTCGAGAAGCGTCATGCCGACGCGCCCCGTCGTATGATAATAGATCGCTCCCCGGATCTCTTCATCATCGATGCCAAATGCCGTTTTGGCAAGGACGCTCCCTGCCGGGCCATGCAGCAACGCACGGCTCCCAAGCATATGCTTTGCATCATCAAATGTCAGATGTGCTTTCTTCACAACATGCTGCATTTCGGAGAGTGTCATCTCCTTCGCACAGTCATGGATCCAGCCGGCAAGGTATGCCTTTTCTTCTGATGCCCCATACAGATGCGCCAAATGACGGGCCATCTCTGCGACGCCCGCCGAATGACGGAACCGCTTCGGCGACAATGTCTTTTCCAGTTCTTTTTCTATTTTTTCCAGTTTCATAACAGCCTCAGTAGGTGGTGGTGTTCCCCGCGCCTCATTCATACAATTTATTGCTACGGATCATATCGATCACCGCATCCGGGATCAGGTAGCGCACGGATCTCTTCTCGGCGATCCAGTCTCGGAGGATCGTAGAGGAGATCGCCAGCTCCGGCGTCTTTAGGAAATGGATCTTTTTCCTCCCCAGTTCCCCAAAGTAATCGATGGACTTCTGTATCTCAATTTCATTCCCCGGGCGGCTCGCGCAGATGAAATGACAGGCAGAAAGAAGCTCCCTGTTGTATTTCCACGTCGGCAGATCCGCCACGGCAT
This sequence comes from Dialister sp. i34-0019-2H8, assembly GCF_042846925.1. Taxonomy (NCBI): domain Bacteria; kingdom Bacillati; phylum Bacillota; class Negativicutes; order Veillonellales; family Veillonellaceae; genus Dialister; species Dialister sp. i34-0019-2H8. The sequence goes on along the minus strand of NZ_BAABYQ010000001.1, from coordinate 1,122,022 downwards.
CGGTGCCGCAGATGAAGTAGAATTCATAATCATCGCCAAACTCGCGCTGGAGGATACGGATGGTATCCACCGTATAGGAAGGACCTTGGCGGTCACGCTCAATGGGTGAGATCATGAAATGCCCATTCCCTTCGATGGCTTTTTCCACCATCGCATAGCGGATATTCTTGTCAATGTGATGCATATCCTTATTCGGTGTATCACCGGAAGGAATAAAAAGGACTTTGCGCAGCGAAAATTCCTGCCATGCCGCTTCTGCGATCACCAAATGTCCTACATGAATGGGATTAAAAGAGCCGCCAAAAATACCTATCCGTTCAGCCATAGATACAGCACCATTTCGCACACTAAAATACAGACTGCCCAAAAAGCCAAAAGCTGCAGGATATGGGACAGTTCAAATCTTCCCTTCGGATGGCGGGTATAGTAGTATGCCATCCAGTATAATTTTTCTGAAAATTTCATTTTGTCTGCCAACAGAAATCGCATAACTCCCTAGGGAAACGCTGATTCGATCGCAGAATTCGATTTCACATGTATTTTCATACAATGCTTCGTCATACTCCTCCTTAAATAGCTCGCTATTCGCGTCGGAATATTCCTCGCATCGCATGAAAATACAAGAGTAAAATCGAATAACGATTGAATCAGTGTTTCCCTGGCGCACCGCTCCATAAGACCGGTGGACCCTTTATCTCATCACCAAGAGATTGTCTCTGTGGATGACCGTATCATAGGGCGCTGCCATGCCGAGAGCCTCGGAAAGCCCTTCGGTGCGATGTCCCATGATCTTCTGTACATCTTCACTGCTGTAGTGAGAAATGCCGCGGGCCAGTTCTTGATCCTCAAAGTACACGGCCACCGTATCCCCATCACTGAAAGCGCCTTCTACATCGATGATACCGACAGGAAGGAGTGAAGAGCCCTTCTCAAGAAGCGCCTTCCTGCATCCCTCATCGACGAAGATCTTGCCTTTGACCGCCGTACCGATGATGATATCCCGCTTCTTCAGCTGCGGATGCACATTTTCACCGCGGAAGAGTGTCCCGATCTCCTCCCCATCCATGATGCGCAGCAGGACTTCCTTCTCATCGCTTTTCGCAATGATCATATCAATGCCAGAATGCACGCAGATCTCCGCTGCCTGGATCTTCGTATACATGCCGCCCGTACCGCGCGCTGTACCCGCGCCGCCGGCAATGGCAAAAAGCTCGCGGGAGAAGGCAGGGACTTCATGGATCAGCTCTGCATCCGGATGACTCTTCGGATCCTTCGTATACAGGCCCTGAATGTCGGAAAGAATAATCAAAAGGTCGGCTTCTGCCACGCTTGCGACGATGGCAGACAGCGTGTCATTGTCGCCGATCTTGATCTCATCTGCGGATACCGCATCATTTTCATTCACGATCGGGATTGCTCCAAGTTCAAGAAGTGCCTGAATGGTACCTCGCATGTAGAGATAGCGCTTCGAATTCACCGCATCGCCCTTCGTGAAAAGGAGCTGTCCAACGGCCTGCCCGTATTCATGGAAGAGATGCTCATAGGTATTCATGAGCGCGCCCTGCCCCACGGCCGCCGCTGCCTGTTTGTAGGGCAGGAAATCCGGCTTCTTATGAAATCCCAGCATGGGCAGTCCCACGCCAATCGCCCCCGAAGTGACGAGTACCACATCAAGACCACGGTTCTTGAGGTCAGCAAGCTGCCGCGTCAGATGATCCAGGTAGCGAAAATTCACTTTCCCATTTTCATAGGTGATCGAGCTGGTACCGACCTTCACGACCACACGCTTTTTCTTCAGAATCGCTTCGCGATCTCCGGTCTTAAGGTAATTCATAGTGCGACTTCTTTTCTTTTTTCTTGAAAAGAACACAGTTTCTGCCGATGATCTGCACGATCTCGCAGGAGAGATGCCCTGCAAGGTAGAGCGCGGTGCTCTTGATATCTTCGTCCGAATTCTGATTGATCTTCACTTTGATCAGTTCGCGTGCCGTCAAGACGTCATCCACACTCTGGATGACCGTCTCACTCATGCCGTCTTTACCGATCTGTACGACCGCCGGCAGCTGCACAGCAAGAGCTTTTAAGTATTGTTTCTGTTTTCCTGTAAGCATGGAAAAAACTCCTTGGTTAAAATGATTTATGGGTTTATGGTTCTGGGTTAGCCTCTGGGGCGTAACGCCTTTTGATTGCGCTCGAAAGAAGGGGAGCGAGTTCTATGGGTTCTATGGGTTCAAAAGGGGCTGGTGCTGCGCATAACAATCAGAAGCGCCGCAGAGTATAGATGGCGGCGATGCCCGAAGGTCTCTTGATGACAGGCTTCCCATTTGGGGTTTCCACACATCAACCACTCGGCCGCAAATGACAAAGATTTCTCGCTTCGCTCGAAATGACGATACGAGAGGCTGATGTCTCCTAGTCTCCCCGTCACCGGCTATTCCTCTTCACTATGATTCTCCGACCAGGTGAATTCTACGCCATACAGATTGACCGTATCGCCTTCCTGGCAGCCTGCCTTGCGGAGGAGTTTGTCAAGGCCCATGAATCTCCAAGCTCTGTCGAAGCGGCGCAGGGAAACATAGTCCTCGAAGTCGGTCATGCCGACCAGCTTTTCCACGCGCTTGCCCTTGATATAGTACACATCATTCTTGCACTCGATCTCGAATTCCTGCTTGTTCGCTTCATATACAATGGCCTTTTCCGGAGATTCGAAGGATACATCGGGGATCTCCTGCAGAAGCTTCCACACGGCTTCCATGAGCGGACGAGTGCCTTCTCCGGAAAGCGTGCAGATGGGATAGAAGTCATAGCCTTCCTTCTCGATAGCCTCCTTCAGCTCTTCCAGCCTCTTCGGGTCATCGATGAGATCGGTCTTATTCGCTGCGACGATCTGCTTCTTCTGACGAAGCTCCGGGCTATACAGCTCGAGCTCATTATTAATGATATGGAAATCATTCAATGGATCTCGGCCTTCGCTGCCCGCCGCATCAAGCACATGGATGAGGACCTTCGTACGCTCAACATGGCGGAGAAATTCGTCCCCAAGACCGGTCCCCTGACTTGCGCCTTCGATCAGGCCCGGGATATCTGCCATGACGAAGCTTCTCTCATAGTCCAGATTCACCACACCGAGGATCGGATTCAGCGTCGTGAAATGGTACGCCGCCACTTCCGGCTTCGCACCGGATACCTTGCGGATGAGAGAGGACTTCCCTACGCTCGGGAATCCCAGAAGGCCGACATCCGCCAGCACCTTCAGCTCGAGGCGCAGCTCCTTTTCTTCACCCGGCTCGCCTTTTTCCGCATAAAGAGGCGCACGGACAGCCGATGTCGCGAAATGGGAATTTCCGCGGCCGCCATGCCCGCCTTTGACGATGAGGGCTTCCTGTCCATTCTGCGTCATATCCGCCAGAAGTTCGCCGGTCTTATTGTCATAGACCATCGTTCCGAGCGGCACCTCGACGAAGACGTCCTCTGCATTTTTGCCGAACATTTCTTTGGCGCCGCCATTGGCACCGGCTTTGGCTGCGAATTTTCTATGACGGCGGAAATTGATCAGCGTATTCAGGTCGCTATTCGCTTTGATGAAGACCGAGCCGCCCTTGCCGCCATCACCGCCCGACGGGCCGCCGCGCGGTACATACTTCTCACGGCGGAAGGAAACCATCCCGTCCCCGCCCGCACCGGAGACTACAATAATCTTTGCTCTATCGATAAACATGGAGTACCTCGTTTGAGAAATAGAAGGAAGGTGCGCAAGAGCCCGGCTGCGATACAAGAATACCGTATTCCCCGCTTTCTTCCGGAGCGCCTCACGCTTTCCATCTGTACATAAAAATTCTATTTTATTATACAGCGAAATGGCGATTCTGTCATCCAAATGCCATGGTATAGCTGCGAGAGGGCTGCTCACCCCCCAAAAAATCAAAAACGGTTCTCCTTTCGAAGAACCGTTTTCCAATTTCCTGCTATCTCACACTCTTCACCTTCATGCGGCGCTCGAGGACGCGCAGGCACATGGAGACGAAGAAGGTCATGATGAAGTAGTAGATCGCTACGATGACGAGCGGCGGGAATGGCTGGAAGCTGATGCCCTGAATGGTGGTCGCCGTATACATCAGATCGGCCATACCGATGACAGAGACCTGAGAGGACTCTTTGATGAGGGTGACGAATTCATTCCCGATGACGGGCAGGATGTTGCGAATCGCCTGCGGGATGATGATGCGCACCATAGACTCCCACTTCGAGAAGCCAAGCGACATCGCACCTTCGAGCTGTCCCTTCGGGATGGACTGGATACCAGAGCGGACGATCTCACACTCATACGCACCGGAATTCAGGATCAGTGCAAGGACACCAGCGGAAAGTCTCTCAAAGTCGACGCCCATGATCTGGAAGCTGGGAAAATGGATGCCGAGGAACGGCAGCCCGAAAAACACGAGAGAGATCTGTACCAAGACCGGCGTACCGCGGATGATTTCTACATAGGCCGTCGAGATCCACTGGAGGACCTTGATGCCCGAGATCTTCATGAATGCCAGAATGATCCCGAGAAGGAGACCAAAGAAGCAGGACAGAAGAGAAATAATGATGGTGATCTTCACACCTGACATGAAAATGTCATTATATTTGACAGCTGTATCTAATATCATATCCATAATCGCATCATCTCCTTAAATATCAGCATGGAGCAGACGCTTCAGGAATGTCTGCGTCCGTTCTTCCTGTGGATGGGTGAAGATATCTTCGGGATTTCCTTCCTCCACGATATAGCCCTTATCCATGAAAATGACGTGATTGGAAACGCTTCTCGCAAACTGCATCTCGTGCGTGACGACGGCCATGGTCATGCCGGCTAAGGCGACTTCCTTCATGACGGTCAGTACATCGCCGACAAGCTCGGGATCAAGCGCAGAAGTCGGTTCATCGAAGAGCAGCATCTTCGGCTTCATCGCAAGCGCTCTGGCGATAGCGACACGCTGCTGCTGCCCGCCGGAAAGCTCGCCCGGATAATAATCCGCACGCTCGGCAAGACCTACACGGGAGAGAAGCTCCATCGCTTCCTCTTTCGCTTCCGCTTTCGGCAGCTTCTTGATATGTACCGGCGCATACATGACATTCTCTACCGCGGAGAACATCGGGAACAGGTTGAACGACTGGAAAACCATGCCGACATCGCGGCGCAGCATCTTCACATCAGTTTTTTCATTGACCTTTTTCCCTTCGAACCACAGCTCGCCCCCGGTCGGCGTTTCCAGCAGATTCAGGCAACGCAGAAAGGTACTCTTCCCGCTCCCGGACGGACCGATAATGGTACACACTTCTCCGTTCTCGATCTTCATATTGATATCTCTCAGTACTTCGACCTTGCCGAATGATTTCTGCAAATGTTTGACTTCATAAATGACTTTTTTATCTGACATAGTCCTCACACCCTTCTTATTTATTCAAGATAGTAGCATAAATATACAGGCATGTCAATAAAAAAGCTACGGGTCAATTAGAGGTGACTAGTGACTGATAGCGAGGGACTAGTATCTAGGGATTAGGGATTAGGGATCTCGAGCAGCTGGAGACTAGGAAACTAGGAGACTTAAGACTCCCCCGTATCGTCATTTCGAGCGTAAGCGAGAAATCTTTGTCATTCGCGGTCAGGCGGACGATGTTTGGAACTCCCAAACGGGAAACCCGCTCCCCACTCACTTTCAAACATTGTCTCATTTATACTCCGCGGCGCTTCTGCTTTTTATGCGCCGCACCGCCATTTCGCATTTCTCGTTTCTCATTTCTTTTCTTATTTTTATTACCCCCTCTCGAACTCATTCTTTTTTAGTCCTATCTAAACCTATCGTTTCCCTCTCCCCTACTTGAAATATTAAAGTGTTTCTCATGTTCCGTTTACGTTGGAACTGGAGAATGCTAAAATAGCACCATAGAATCATACCGCTCAGGAAGCAACGCTTCCATTATGGCTAAGGAGATATACCATGGAAAAACACGATGAAAAGCATGTACATCACTGCGGATGCGGCCACTGCCATCAGGCACAGGAAGCCGTCCATCGCACCGAAGAGCATGCACACCACGAAGAAGATGAAGAAAATCACAGCTGCGGCTGCGGGGATGACCACGAAGGCCACTCTCATGAGCACGGATGTGGCTGCGGGCATGACCATGACCACGAAGGCCACTCCCACGAGCACGGATGCGGTTGCGGGCATGACCATGACCACGAAGGCCACTCCCATGAGCACGGATGTGGCTGCGGGCATGACCATGACCACGAAGGCCACTCCCATGAACACGAATGCGGCTGCGGGCATGACCATGACCACGAAGGCCACTCCCATGAACACGGATGCGGTTGCGGGCATGACCATGACCACGAAGGCCACTCCCACGAGCACGGATGCGGTTGCGGGCATGACCATGACCACGAAGGCCACTCCCATGAGCACGGATGCGGCTGTGGCTGTTGCGAAGAGATCCCGGAAGAGAGCCATGACCACTCGAATGACCCTGAAATGGCAAAATACAAGGACAATAAGATCGATGTCATGGAGAGCGATGCCGACATTGCGATCGATGAAAGGCGCGCCTTCGGTCATTTCCATGACAAGGGCGTCCACCATCATGACGGGCACAAGAACGACTGTCACTGCCATGACTGCATCGACGAAGAAGACTGCGACTACTGCGGCAAAGACCTTGCCTCCTGCCAGTGCGATTTCTTAGGAAAGGAATACAAACGCGGTCTCTATCACATGGAGCACCTCGACTGCATGGAATGCGCCGCGAAAATGGAAGGGAAGATCCGCGAAATGCCATCCGTCTTCTTCGCCTCGGTCTCCTTCACAAAGAAAGAGCTCCGCGTCATTTCCAAAGAAAATCCGGACAATCTCATCCCGCAGCTACTCTCCGTCTGCCGCACCGTCGATGAAAATATCGGCATCGTACCGCCCTCTGACAAGGGCGATTTCAAGACAGAGATCTATGAGATCCCCACCCTTGACTGTGCAGCCTGCGCCGTCAAGCTCGAAAAGCTCGTGAACCGCCAGCCCGGCGTCCTCTCCGCCTCGATCTCCTTCGCCACCAAGACGATGAAACTCACCGCCAAAGATCCGGACAGCCTCATCCCCGAGCTGACCAGAAAATGCAACGAGGTCGAAAGTCCGACCGAGATCCGAAAGAAACAGCGCCCGACCAAAGCGCAGAAAAAGTCAGCGGCAAAAAAAGAAGCGTCCTTCCTTGAACGCCTGAAAAGCGAAAAAAGCCAACTCACCATCGGCGGCCTCCTCTTCGTCATCGGCATGCTGATGCACTACCAGCCGGCCGGCCTCTTCGCAGGACTTGCCTCCATCGGAGACTATTTCTTCTTCGTCTCCTACCTCATCTTAGGCGGTCCCATCGTCTACACCGCCCTCAAAAACATCACCCATGGGGAATTCTTCGATGAGACCTTCCTTATGACCGTTGCAACCGTCGGCGCCTTCGCGATCCACGAATACCCAGAAGCTGTCGGCGTCATGCTCTTCTACCGCATCGGTGAATATTTCCAGGACCTCGCTGCCGACCGCAGCCGCGACCAGATCATGGACGCCGTCGACCTGCGCCCGGAAGTCGTCCAGCGCGTGACCGCAAGCGGCACTGAGACCATCCCGGCCGAAGAAGCCGAAGTCGGCGATATCCTTCTCATCCGCCCCGGCGACCGCATTCCGCTTGACGGCATCATTTCCGAAGGCGAGACCCAGATCGACACCTCCGCCGTCACCGGTGAACCGAAGCCTGTCCTCGCAGCCGTCGGCGACCCCGTAGACTCCGGCTGCGTCAATATGACCGGCACCATCCGCATCCAGGTCGAAAAAGTCCTCGCAGAATCCATGGTCACCCGTATCCTCGACTCCGTCGAGAATGCCGTCGCCAGCAAGCCAAAGATTGACCGTTTCATCACCCGCTTCTCCCGCGTGTACACCCCGATCGTCGTCTTCGTCGCGATCGCCGTCGCAGTCCTCCCGCCGCTCCTCTTCGGCGCCGACTGGGATAAATGCATCTACACCGCTCTCACCTTCCTCGTCATCAGCTGCCCCTGCGCGCTTGTCATCTCCGTCCCGCTCTCCTTCTTTGCCGGCATCGGCGCCGCATCGAAAGAAGGCATCCTCTTCAAGGGCGGCACCGTCATGGAAGCCCTCTCGAATACCAAAGCCGCTGTCCTCGATAAGACCGGCACTCTGACCGAAGGAAAATTCAAAGTCAGAAGCATCGTGAAGACCGCTGGCAAGAGCGAAGACGAGATCCTTGCCCTCGCAGCTGCCGCTGAGATCTACTCCACCCACCCCATCGCCCAGTCCATCGTTACCTGCGCAAATGAAAAAGGTCTCTCTCTTCCCAAGCTCACCTCCATGCAGGAAATCGCCGGACACGGCGTCAAAGCCAACCTGAACGGCGAAGACATCTATGTCGGAAATGAAAAGCTCCTCGCCCTTTCCGGCATCTCTGTCCCAACCCTTCCGGAAAACAAAGAAGTCGGCACCGACGTCTATGTCGCCAAAGGCAAGACCCTCCTCGGCCGCATCACCATCTCCGATGCCATCAAGTCCGACACCATCGAAGGCATCAAAGACCTGAAAGCCCTCGACATCACCCCCGTCATGCTGACCGGTGACAACGAAAAGAGCGCGAAAGCCATCGGCAGCCTCGTCGGCATCGAAAACATCCACGCCGGCCTTCTCCCGGAAGACAAGCTCTCTGAAATGCAGAAAGTCAGAAAAGAGATCGGCTCCGTCCTCTTCGTAGGCGACGGCATCAATGACGCTCCTGTCCTCGCCGGTGCTGATGTAGGCGCCGCTATGGGCAGCGGCGCAGATGCTGCCATCGAAGCCGCTGACGTCGTCTTCCTGAATTCGAATGTCGACGCGATCTCCAAAGCCGTCCGCGTGGCCAGAAAAGTCATCAAGACCGCTTGGGAAAATGTCGCCTTCGCCCTCATCGTGAAGATCGCCGTCATGATCATGGGCCTCCTAGGCTATGCCAATATGTGGGTCGCCGTCTTCGCAGATACCGGCGTCACCATCCTCTGTATCCTCTATGCCGTAAGACTGCTCAGAGTGAAGTTCTGATTCATGGGTACATAAATGAAAACCCCCGATTTGCCTTTTGGCAAATCGGGGGTTTTGCTTGCGCGTAAAACTATACAAAACGGATTTCGAGCCGTTTTCCAAGTCCCTGCGCAATCTTCGCAAGTGTAGCAATGGAAGGCATTGACTGACCTTTCTCAATGCGGCTGATATTAGGGAAACGCTGATTCAATCGCAGAATTCGATTTCACATATATTTTCATACAACGCTTCGTCAGAGCCCTCCTTAAATAGCTCGCTATTTAAGGAGGGCTCTTCCTTGCGCTACATGAAAATACAAGAGTAAAATCGAACAACGATTGAATCAGTGTTTCCCTAGACTGCCGAAGCCCTGTGCGCTCCGCCAGCTCAAATGCGTCAAGTGTTCTTCATTCCGTGCGCGAAGAACCATCATCATCAGCTGATAGCGCGCTTCATTCTCAACCCATTCTTTTTTGAAATCGGGATCCTTCATCTGCTCATTGAGATATCTATCGAAATCATCCATTTCTTTCTCCTCCTGCTGCGATTCACATACTCATCCCGCATTTTCTTTGCTCGCTTGATTTCTCACGAGCAGGGGTCTTCTGCTTTCCTATATCCATATGACAAAAAAGAAGCACCCAACCCTTCAGCTCGTTGCTTCTTTTTTGTCAAACAGAATATCCCACTTCGCGGGCTACTTCTTTCACATAAGGGATCGGACTGTCCGTCATGACCGCGATGTTGTCAATAGACAACAGAAGGTGTACATCGGAAGATTTTTTCCGAAGGAATCGAAGGTGCAGGTGAGTTCTTCCCACTGTTTGAGTCGTCCCATGGCACCACCGCCTTTCTACTTGTATTGTAACAAAAGGCAAGGGAAAAAGCGATGGAAAAACGATTTGCTTCGCCTGCTCCTCTCACTTCAAAGAAATCATTGCGACGAGTGGCCAGGGAAACACGGATGGAAGTCATATTCCTTCGGGAAATCAAACATACCCGGATACATGCGCTCTGCCATATAGCCAATCGCATCGATAGTCCGCGTCTGCGGGCCATACACATATTTCAGCGGTATGCCATAGAGACGGTTATTTTTTATGAAATTCAGATTTCGGAAAGCAGGCCTATTTCGGAGCCATGCCAGCTCCTTCTCCTCATCGCGATACACGACGAGAAAGACGACATCCGGGTCCAGCTTCATCATCATCTCATCACTGACCGCCGCCGTGGTATCCGGGACAATGCCACCGATAGAGGTAGCCATATCCCCTGCGATCTTCTTTCGCCCATAAGAAGCGAGGATGCTCATACGATCGAGAATCATGACTTTCGGTTTCTTATGATATTCCACAGTTTTCGCTATATCGTGAATCCGGTTTTCCGTTGCGCTCACGATTTTCTCTGCTTCTTCCTCTTTGTGAAAAATGATCCCCAGATCACGAATGAATTTCATTTCCTTCTCTACGGTTTCCACCTGATTCAGCTTGCCCGGCGATGTGGTATTCAGCGGCACCATAGTGAGGATGCCCTTGCTGTTCCAGTAGTCCGTACTGCCAAGACGGGTTTTCGAGAAGAATTGCTGCTCTGCGATGATCATATCAGGATGCATCTCCAGGAAATGCTCCGCCTGAATCGTGCTGCGGCCGATGCGAGGCAGCCACTGAAAGGCCTTTTCATTCGATGCCTTGATGCCATACCACTGACTGTTCTGTCCATCATCTGCCGCGAGGATGGCATCTTCGACACCAAGATCCAGCAGCGTCTCCGTTTCATTCGCACCGATGACGATCACGCGCTGCGGCACATCCGACAGGTACTCGCGATTCACCCCCGTCTCATAGTAGTTCTCTACCTTAATATTCTCCACAAAGGGGCGCGAATATTCCTCGGCAGGAGGAGACTTCTGCAACTGACAGCCTGATAGGCAGAGCGGCAGAAGGAGCGAGAGAAGCCAAGCCTTCTTCATCTTCTCACCTGCTTTCTGGATATCAGCATCCACAGGAAAAAGGGCGAACCTGCCAGTGCGGCCATGACGCCCACAGGCAGCTCCAGTCCGGAGATCGCATTTCTTCCCAGAATATCCGCCCAGCAGAGAAATGTCCCTCCCGTAAGCGCCGCCAGCGGAAGAAGACGTCCATGGCTGCTCCCCACGAGGAGACGTACGCCGTGCGGGATGATGAGCCCGACGAATCCGATCATACCCGACATGTACACCACCGCTCCGACAAGAAGCGCCATGACGGCGATATACACTTTTCGATACGTCGAAAGTTTTTGCCCCATGGTTAAAGAGAGGTCATCCCCCATGAGCATCAGGTCGAGGATGCGCCTTTGGGAGAAGAAGTAGAAACATCCAGCCGTCACTAGAATCGCCAAAATGCCGATCGCCATCCAGGAGTCAGCACGGATATTCCCCATCATCCAGAACTGGATAGACCGCGTCTTCGACGTATCCGCCACCACGGTGACAAAGAAGCTCACAGCAGCCGAGCAGGCTGCATTGAGTGCAAAACCTGCCAGAAGCAGTGTCAATCCCTCTCCTTTACCGCTGATCGAAGAAATAAGAAGAATCAGAAGGGAAACAAGTCCGGCGCCAAGAAAAGCCGCGGCGCCGATCCCATCAAAGCTCCCGATCATCCCGATACCGAGTGCGATCGCCAGCACCGCGCCCAGACTTGCACCAGAGGAAATCCCCAATAGATACGGATCTGCCAGCGGATTCTTCATCACCGCCTGCATCACTGCCCCGCAGACGGCGAGTCCTGCCCCGATGAAGAAAGACAGTACCAGATGCGGCAGACGGATGAACTGCAGCACATCCTGCTCGACCATTCCACTTCCTTCCGGCGAAGTCAGCGCCAGATACAAATAATGACAAGTCTCTGCCGGTGAAAGGGAGATCTCTCCCACCCCCAATGAGAAGAGCGTCAGGAGCAGGCAGAGAAAGCTGATGAGCATCACACGATAGACCGGCTTCATACGATGGCCCCTCTTTCAAAAATCACAGCCGGCCTTCCATCTTTTCGCGGAAAAACCTCAGCCTTCACATGATACAGCTCCCAGATCCGCTCCTCCGTCAAGACCTCTTCAGGTCTGCCGAAGGCGACCAGCTCTCCATGCTTCATCGCTGCGATCTTGTCACAATACATGGCTGCGATATTCAGGTCATGAATGGCCGCAAGCACCGTCAAATGGCGCGAGCTCACCAGATCCATGATCTGCAGCTGGTAGGTGATATCCAGATGATTCGTCGGTTCATCCAGGATGAGACAAGGTGTCTCCTGCGTGAGAGCCCGCGCGAGCATTACGCGCTGCTGCTCCCCGCCGGAGAGAAAAGAAAAGCTCTGCTCCGCTAATGTTTCCACGCCTGTTTCCTGCATCGCCCGATGCGCGATATCACGATCCTCGCGATTGTTTCCCTCCGTAATGCCTTTGTAAGGCGTGCGCCCCATCAGCACGACTTCTTCGACATCAAAGTCAAAGCCGGCTGCGTGGTGCTGCGCCAGTACCGCGACGCGCTTCGCACTTTCACGATACGGCAGATCCTTCAAAACCGTATCACCGATCCGGATATCCCCGGACCAAGGCGAAAGCAGACGGTAAATGCACTTCAAAAGCGTACTCTTCCCGCACCCATTCGGCCCGATGATGCCCGTCAGCTGTCCGCTTTCGAAGGAAATCGACACATCCTTCAGCACCTGCTTTCCCCCATAACCGGCAGATACATGATTGACTGAAATATTCATGCCCCTTCTCCTCCAAAATGATACGAACGCCGGATGAGCATCCCCAGAAATACAGGCGCACCGATCAGAGATAAGCTGACACCCAAAGGAATATCCACACCGTGGATCAGTATCCGTCCTAAGATATCTGCCCAGACCGTCATCAGTCCTCCCGAAAGAACGGATACAGGCAGGAGCTTCCTGTGATACGCCCCCATGACCATCCGGCAGCCATGCGGCACCAGAAGACCTACGAAGCCGATCAGTCCCGCCTGCGTCACCAGACTTCCCATCAGGAGTGCATTCATCACCAGATAGAGACGCCGAAAAGGGAGGAGCTGCCGCCCCAGCGGGACAGCAGTTTCCTCCCCTTCCAGCATCAGATTCAGGATCCTTGCCTGTGTAGAGAAAAAAATGATGAAAGCAAGCACGATGGCTAGCACAGAGAGCGTCGGCAGGAGTTTCGCGAAGGAAACAGAGCCCATCAGCCAGTACAGCGTCACATCCATCCCCGTCGCATTGGATCCGATATACACCAGCACACTCGTGATCCCGCCGCAGACTGCCGCCAGCGCCGCACCAAAGATCAGGAGATAGGATGAATCCCCCGGTGCCACACGGCCTGCCGCGATGGCGAGAATGAGCGACAACGCCAAGGCACCGAGAAATGCCCCGCATCCGATCGCAGATACCCCGAAAGCCGCCCCCGCGCCAAAGAAAACGGCAGAAGCCGCCCCCAGCGATGCCCCGGAGGACACGCCCATGATGTAAGGGTCTGACATCGGATTGCGAAACATTGCCTGCATCACCATGCCGGACAGCGAAAGCCCCATCCCGACCGCCAGCGCGAGCAGGATGCGCGGGAGCCGAAGATCCCAGACCGCATCCGCAATGCCCATCGCAATATCCGAAGGAAGCGCACTTCCCAAAAGATGTGAAGCAAGGATCGATACGATCCCCGACAAGGACACAGAAAGATACCCGAGCTTCAGTCCGAGGAGACAGGAGAAGAGGAGCAGAACGGTGAGAATGGTCGTAAGAATCGCCAGAGGCATCCGGCGGATAGTTCTGCTCATAGATTTCTCCTTTGGATTAGAAACGGAATTCTGCAGACAGAGTGAATGTTCTTGGCATACCAATTGCAAGGCTGTTACTATTCATTGGGTTCCAATATTTCTTATCGAACAAATTGTAAACCATGGCTTTAAAGGTCACAGGTGTTTCATTCAACTTTGTCGTGTAGTCAGCACCGACATCAAACAGGAAGAAAGAGGGGACTTTGAGCTTTTCATTCTGAATATAGGAATGCCCCATGTAGCGCGCTCTTGCCATATAATGGACATTCTCGCTCGGCTTGAAAACTACGCCTGCAGTAGCGGACCACTGCGGCACACCATTGACCCATTTGCCATTATTAGCATCCTGGGTAGCCTGTTTCGTATTCAAATAGGTAAACCCGCCCACAATGTCAAATTTGCTTCCTGCAGAACCTGCAAAGGAGTATTCGATCCCCTTGTTCTTCTGCTTACCAAATTCAGCATAGTAGAGTTTTCCGTCTTTCCATACATCACCATAATTTGGTTTTTCAATTTTAAACGCACTTAACGTATGAAGTAAGTTGCCAGACTTGAGTTTAAAGCCAATTTCGTTCTGCTTGTATTTATAAGGATCCAAATATTGCCCTGCGTTTTCATAATACGCATCATACATAGAGCTTACTTTGGTGCTTACCATAGAACCTTCGAAGAAGTTTTCCGTATGAGCCACATATACACTAAAGTTATCAGTTGGTTTATATAAAAAAGCCAATGTTGGACTTACGGCATCATATTTAGCTTCCGGCCCATTGATGCCATTAGAAACACTATGCTTTTTTAACGTCTGTCCATGAAGCCCGCCAATAAACTGGTACTTCCCATTGTCGAAAGAAACGGTATCAGAAAGATGCCAGCCATTAATGGTTACTTCTCTGTATTTCGGACATGGTGCGGCATATGGATTGGTATTTGGCGCAACACCTGCAGATGGATGATTCGTATTCCCCTGTATTGAGTAATAGGGTGTATTTATACCAAAGGCATTTTTCCATTCTCCGCCATAGCTTGTTGCCCAGTTTCTATCTACACTGGCGACATATTCATGTTCACTTGCACCAATTTTAAATTTACCTTTCAAGCCGAGCGCGATGTATTTTCTAGTAACAGCCAGTGGATACACATCCACAGAAACCTTATAATCACCATTTGCATTTAATATTTTTGGATCGCCATCCAAGTAGCCGTACCAATCTTCTCTATGATATCCGGCATTCATGAAAGCAGTCATGTGCGCATTTAATTTTTGCTCATGATTGATTCCTAAAATCCAGTTATCATATTCATTAAAAGTCCAGTCAGTTCCATAAGTCTTGCTACCATCCAAAGGCTTTGGCAAAGAGGTAAGGGAAGAATCAAACCCTACCCCATATGAAACCATCCCCTGCTGTTTATTATAGTTATAGCCAGCCAAAATATTTGTCTTGCTATTTGTGGTTTTCTGGTCAATATTAACGAAGACGTCTCTCTGTGTCAGCTTTTCCCCTTTTACCGCTGTTTCTCCATCGATGTTGTCCGCCATGACACGAACACCCCAGCGCTGCTTATCGCCAAATCGTTTGCCTACATCGACCATCTGCTGGAAAGAAGATCCGCCGCGATAAGTCAGTTTTAGATCTGTATTCGGTGTAGACTGTGCACGCTTGGACTGGAAATCAATCGTACCGGAAACCGCCTGATTCGCACTCGTCGCAGCTACGCCGATATTAGGTCCGGAAATGACATTGGCATTTTCAATATATACATCTGTTAACTTCTGCTGATTCAAAAGCCCCGGGATGCCATTGACGTACAAAGAATGGTCAGACACCTTAAAGCCGCGGATGGAAACTTCGTTCGCAATTCCAGCGCCCACAGGTCTGACCGATGGATTTAATGCTAATGCATCCATGACACCATTCATGGGGGATGCAAAAGTATCTATAGATTTACGACTTACCGACATACTGGTAAATGGCGTATCGAGAGCATCTTTATTTCCTAAGAGCCCTACATTCTGCGTCTGATACGCAAGAGAGCCAAGCGGCTGGAGTTCCGCCTGTTCTCTATCTCCATATACATACACTGTATCTAGTACAGTATCAGCGGCACTACCTACTACCCCCCCCCGAAATTGTGAGCATGAGGGCAGCAGTGAGCACCTTATACATTTCTTTTTTCATAACCATTCTCCTCTTTTCAAAATGTAAAATGAGCGGGAAGAAAATGATCTCCATCAAGAGCCAGTGTGTCCGAGTTTCCACGGCAAAGATGAAAATCCTCATCACCTATTCCCTGATCAGTGATGACCTTTTAAGAGACTATCATAAACTACTTATTTTGTCCAATAGTTTTTAATCCAATTTTATTTCTGTTAACCTTGTATCTCTTGTTTCTAATTTTCATATGATAAGGTGTATTCCCCGTAAAAGGGTGGCTATCCGCAATGGGTTCCCCGATCATCTCATTTTCTCAGCAAAAATAAGAAACGCCCTCTCATGGACCGATCTGCCGATATCTCCTTATCACGACATAATCCGCCATGTGAATAAAAGAACTCGTGAATGGCATATGATTCTATATATATGCGTTTATCAACTGATAAATTTTAGTGATCCACCATTTCTTGTGAGATACTCGTAAGACGCAGACTTGCAATTTTCATAAAGAAGGTATACAATACAGACATGAAGCCAAGGGCGCATCGTGTGTGCACCTTTTCGCGGCTGTTCTCTGATTTCCAGAATTCATTAGCGCTAAGAAATACGACAGAGAGCAGCCTTACGAAAGGAAGATCTTGCTTTGCGCTCCGGCTCATCGGACAGGGCACGGAAATGTCAGTCTTTTTCCCCCACCTGTCTAAGGCTGAAAATGTAAGACAAACAAAAAATATCCGGGAAATCCATGCTTTCCACGCTTCCCTGCCCCCTGCGAGGCCGAGCACCGACGACAGCCAGGACGTTCGTACTTTGGTACATTTAACCACACCGGCGCCGATTCCGTGTCCCGCCTGCATTTGGGTAAAGGCAGAAAGCGTTTCCCGGATGTTTTTTGCTACCTCAACCCCCTGCTATACGGCGGGTTTTTTCAATTTTCAACATACATTTGCGTATTCAGACAAAATAAAAGAGAGCCAAATTTCTTCGGCTCTCCAAGTATATGTCCGCAAACATATACCCCAATTCATGTTCAGATTGTATCATCTTCGCAGCTCTTTTTCAAGGCCTTACATACGCTTTTTCAACAAAACTCTTCAAGATAGACATTCGCTTCATTAAATCAGGATGTACGACCATTGATGATACACTCGCACTGACAGAAGACTGAAAGCAAGTTGTTGCATTGATGAAGTTGTCTATAAAAGCTAAGACCTCTTCTTTTTCTATGGCTAAACCAACAAGATAATAACAAATCAAAATCACATAATCCCCAATCGTTTTAAAGTTGATATAGGGTAATTTAACATCCTGCATAAGGCACTGTTTCATGGCCGATGAGGGATCTATGTTTCGAAAGCGCGCATCAAAAACGACTGAATTGTGCGCTATTGCATTTCGTAAGTCCTTCAATGTATAGATATACTTATAGACCAATTCCCGATTGGTATCGCTAGCCAAATTAAAGCCAATAGCTCTGGAAATACTTTCCCGTACTTCTCTGGTCAAGCACGATAAAAGAAATCCCAGATCTCCCATCATGATGATTTCAAAAAGTGCCCAAACTGGTACGCCGGAATAGCCAATATGATTATAGAAATGAGTAATTTTGGGGTTGTTCATTCTATAAGCTCTTGCAAGATCCGTTTGAATCGATTTCTGTAAATTCAGTTTATTTTGCTGGAATCTTTTTCTCTGATCCAAAGTGGAGGAAATCGGCGCATTTCGGAAAGAAAGTACAATATTGTCCATCATAGTTTGTATGCTTTCTGAATTTGTTGCTTCCAGAATGCAGTTGATAGAGACATTCTTTACTGCACTTTCAATAAACATAACCTGGCTGTACATCAATGCTTTCAATGCAGCGTCATACTGAAATAATTCGTAGATCTCATGAAACGAGGTAAAAGGCAATCGCTTTTTCTGAGTTTGAAAGAAACGATATCCCTTGTAACCATGAAAATACCCCATGTTTGTAAGCTGTCTTTTCTGCACATCACCAGAAATCGCAATTCCATGAGAAGAAAGATGCTGCATAAGCTGATCAATCGTCAAATAAGCCATTTTTATTCTCCCAAAAAAGCCTTGAAAAAATCACATGGCAATGAAGCAGTGATTTATCGAATGATTTCGAGCACATCCGTCACGCGATCCACATATGGGACGCCTTCTTTCTCAAACATCGGGATCGCGTCCTTGCCTTCAAGGCCGGTCAGGATGCCGATGCATTTTGCGCCGGCGCGGCGGCTGCCGATGACGTCGGAGTAGGAGTCGCCGCAGACGTAGATCTCATCCTCCTTGGCGGGCTGCATGGTCTCTTCGGAGTAGGCCTTGTAGTTGTCTGGATCTCTTCCGAAGATGGCGCAGGAAAAGATGAAGGCATTCGGCTTGTCGAGGACGGGGCCACCGAGCCTATCGGCTGATTCTTCCGCATCGGAGGCAGTCGCCATGGTGTAGGGATCGAATTCCTCGTGCCAGTGGAACAGCTTGAAGGGGATCTCCATCTCCTCTCTGGCACGGCCGGTCGCGATGGCGATGTCATAGCCGCGCTCTTTCAGTGTGCGGAAGAGGGAAAGGATGTGAGCGGCGGGCGCAAGCGGGACTTCACGGGAGAGGAAGCCAGGTTTTCCTGCGCTGTAGGGCATGTGATGCAGGAGGGAAATGAAGGTGTCATCTCCAAGGTACCATGCCTGAAAGGCTTCGGTATGGATCTTCCAGAAATCGGAGCGTAGGTCGCCCCAAGAGAGATCGCCATCGATTGTATCCGCCATGGCATCCTTGAGGGCATGGAAGACCTCTTCGCCCTGAAGGCCTTCGGGGACGGCACTCTCCCAGCGATCGAGTACGTCTTCTGCTTTCGGCATGGGTAGTCCCATGAGCTCCTGCCCGGCGCGCTTCAAGTCTTGTGGCTGGTGGAAGGTAAAAGACATTTTTTCTCCGCCGGAGCGTTTTTTATAGGTTTCTGCCATCAGCCAGAGGATGGTAATGAGATCGGCGTGTACCATATCCCAGTTCGAATTGATGCCGCGCGCTTTCAGCCAGGAAAGCAGAGCATCATTCCCCCACACCACGCTGCGGCAGCCGGCGATCTGCCCTTCGGTGATGCGCTCCGCATTAAAATCATCACGATCGCCGGGAAGTCCCATGTACGCAGGGCTGTAGAGTATCTCCCATACGGTCAGAGCAGATACATCAAAGTAGCGTTCTTCGCTCAAAAGGACGCCGTCTATATCGAAAATGACTTTTTTCATGATTGGTTCCTCCATGGAAATAGAATGGGCTATCGTTTCATTTATTCTAACATATTTGGGAAAAGGGAAGAAGGGATAAGGGGTCAAGGGTTCAGGGTAGCCCGTGGGGAGTGCTTCCCTTTTATTGCGTGTGAAAGCTCTACTCGCCAGTTAGGAGTGAGGAGTGAGGAGTAGTGGTGCGGCGCATAAAATTTAGAAGCGCCGCCGTCATCGAAAGCGTTGCCCTCGATCTTTCTTGCACTCCGGTCAGTATCACATAGGCACTGCAAGTAAACGACGCCTTGGTGCTACATATTTCTGCTTTCACACATCCTTCGTTTATCGGTCTGCAAGGAAGATCGAGGGCTTCGCTCGAAATGACGATACGAGCACCTGATGTCTCCCAGTCACCAGTCACGAGTCACTTGAGACTCCTAATCCCTAGCCACTAATCCCTAGCTACTCATCCCTGCTTTCAAACTTCAGGGTTCAGAATTAGCGTGCAGGGAGTGATTCGGCGCATAAAAGTAGGGAAGCGCCGCGGAGAATGGTGAATAGCCTAAAATGCGTTCCCCCTTGGAGAAGGGGGCAGCTAAAGGCTGGGATAGACTGCCTCGAAGAGGCAGAATACGGCAGAACGGCCAGCGAGTAATATGAGATGGACGGAAGAACGGTCAACGCATGTGCTCTGCTGACCGCTACGGTGAACTGTGCCCCTGCCTATGGGGCACTCTATCCTGCGCCTTTGGCGCGGCCCTTCTTCAAGGGCCTGCTCCGCTGGAGGGATGGCGGTATTCTCATATCGTAAGTGGCATTCAAGTCCCCCTTCACGTCTATAGTGAGTTTGCGTTCAGCGCCATCGTCATTTCGAGCGAAGCCGAGAAACCGTTATCGGTATTCATCTTTCTCACATATTTCCCAAGGGAAACGCTGAACCCATCACAGCAAAAAAGCACATGCGCCTTGCGGCACATGTGCTTTTTCATTATCTCAGATTGAATGTGACCGGTACCTGTGAATTACAGGTGATCGCCACGCCATTCTGTTTGGCAGGGACGAACTGCCAGCCGTAGACGGCATTGACAGCGGCGCTGTCAAGGGTGCCATTCCCGGAAGAGGAAACGACCCATGCGCTCGAGACGCTGCCATCGCTCGAAATCGTGAGACCAACGACCGTCGTTCCGGAAATATTCGCTTTACGGCAGGATTCCGGATAGGCAGGCGCCGGATTGCTCAAAAGCTGCGGTCCCATGGTGACGCCATCTCCGGGACCGGCGCCGTCTCCATTTCCGCTGCCATAGCCGGAGCCATTCCCACCGCCGGAACCGGAGCCAGAGCCGGGGCCTTCCCCACTGCCATCGCCGGGCCCATTCCCTGTACCGTTCCCACCGCCGGTACCACTACCGGTGCCGGAAGAGGTGCTCCCCTCTGAAGTGCTGTCCTTAGAATTGGTGTCTGCGGCAGAGGAGGTATCCTCTGATGGCGCCGGAGCGACTTCGTGGACATCGTTTTCTGCTTCGGGATCCGGTTCGGTCTTGACAGGAGGCGGAGCTGTCGGTGTGGCTTTTGCTTCTTTGATCTCGGGGAGTTTTTCTTCCTGCGGTGTTTCTCCCCCGTTTCCACCGCCGCCACCGCCACCGCCGCCGCTCATCGTGACGAGGTCGACTTCGATGGGTCCTTTATTCACAGGCGATGCCGGAAAGAGCAGCATGAAGCCCGTGATGAGCCCCAAGGCGACGACGTGACAGGCAAGCGAGGTCCCCAGAGCGGAGGACCATCGGTACTTGAAAGTACGCATCACACCACCCCTTTAGTCTGACTGCCCTTTGGAGGCAGTGGCAATGCCGATCTTGGAGATCCCGACGGATTTCAGCTGGTCTAAGACAAAAACGAAGTCACCATGCTCCGATTTTTCATCCGCACGCAGGACGATAGAGATATCGGGATTTCTGTTCTTTTCGATCTCCATGCGTTTCTTGAAGGAGTCCTTCGGGATCTTCTCCTGCTCGACATAGATGGTACCGTCGGATGTCACGCTGATCGGCAGTGTTTTCTGTAGATCGATCTGCGCGCTGGCGGTCTGCGGCAGGTTCAGATTGATCGATTTCTGCACCACCATCGTCAGCATGGACATCATGAAGAAGACCAGAAGGAAGAAGATGATATCGATCATCGGGATGATCATGATCTTCGGCTTCTTCTCTACATTCATTGATTCAAGTTTCATTTCTGATCCGCCTCTACAATAGCCAAATACAGGGAACCCAATTTTTCCATCTGGGAAACGAAGTTAGATACCTGCTGCGAAAGGTAGGTGTAGGCGATAAGGGCGATGATAGCAACGAAAAGGCCGGATGCGGTGCAGACAAGTGCTTCTGCGACGCCGCCGGTGATGGCGAATGGCTGGCCTTCTTCGACCGAAAGGACATTGAAGGAGCCGATCATGCCGATGACAGTGCCAAGAAGCCCCATCAGCGGGGACAGTGTGACGATGACATCAAGGTAGTTCAGGTACGACTTCAAGACGCCTGCGGCATGAGAAGCCGCGCCTTCCAGAATGGCAGTCTGGTTCGCTTTGGAAGAGAGCTGCTCGGCGCCGGAGAGAATGACACCGGCAGGAATGCCGCCATCGGCCTTGAGCGCCGCTTTCAGCCCTTCCTGATCATTGGCTGCCAGGAGTTCCGGAATCTCCTTCGTGAGCTTTTCGATATTCGACCGGTTCGCGTGATAGAAGCGGAAACGCTCGATGAAGATCGTGACAACGATGATAGAGCAGAGAAGCAGCGGATACATCATGAAACCGCCGGCATGAAACAAGTGAAGTACATCCATTTTTCTAAAGACCCCCTGATATAAATAATAATGGCAAGCCATTTCTACATTAAGCTTAGATTACCATTTTAGAGGTGGTAAGTCAAATAAAATTAGTGTTTTTATTTAGCGAGCTTTAATAAAAAAGAATTGGGATGCCAAGTCAGCCCGGGAAGATCGCCCTTTGACGGCATGGCTCCGTTTTCTCCCTACGGAAGGAAGCGGCACGTGTTTCGAAGGCGGAACCAGTCATAGGGAGCCACAAAACGGCTTGGCACAGCTTTCAAGAGAGCACAAACGACCTTCAAGGGGTGAAGCGCACCATTCCGGCATGTGCCATGCTATAATAGCATACAGTGAAAAGATCCCTCTTTCTATTTATGGCGTCATACAAGTATCTTTCGCCGTTTCCTGCCTCCATTTCCCTCATTTCCCAGAAAGGCCGCCCCATGTCCTCCCATTTCTATATCCGTGATTTCTCAAAACGCAGCCATGACGATGCACTCTCCGACAAGAGCCTTCTCGCACTGTCGGAAACGAAGTCGGAGCATACCATCGACGCCTATGAGTCGGACTGGAATGACTTCTGCGACTGGTGCTCGTACCATAAAAAAGAATCGTTCCCGACCACGCCGGAAACGATCGTGAACTATATCAATGATCTGGCGGACTATGCGAAAACGGCGACCATCCGCCGCCGCATTTCCGCTCTGTCAGAGAACTTCAATGCGGCCGGCCTCACGAAGGAGAATCCCGCAAAAGCGTGGATCGTACGAGAAGCACTGATCGGCCTCATGCGGCAGAA
Organism: Dialister sp. i34-0019-2H8; assembly: GCF_042846925.1. Taxonomy (NCBI): domain Bacteria; kingdom Bacillati; phylum Bacillota; class Negativicutes; order Veillonellales; family Veillonellaceae; genus Dialister; species Dialister sp. i34-0019-2H8. The sequence goes on along the minus strand of NZ_BAABYQ010000001.1, from coordinate 1,099,124 downwards.
AGGCATGCTGCAAAAGGGGAAAACGCCGGTGTATTTTGAAGAGCTTCAGGAGATGATCTCCCGCATGGATCTCCGAACGCTTCACGGCCTGCGCGACCGTGCGATCCTCCTCATCGGCTTCATGGGGGCTTTCCGCAGAAGCGAGCTCGTCTCTCTGACGATGGAAGATATCAGAAAATTTCCGCAGGGCATCGTCCTTCACATCAAACGCTCGAAGACGGACCAGCGGGGCGAAGGACAGCAGGTCGGCATCCCCCATCTGAAGAATGTACCTGAAGAAATGGACGGCATCCGTGCGCTCTATGACTGGCTGAAGGCTGCTGATATCCATGACGGCCCGATCTTCAGGAAGATCCTGAAAAATGGCAAGGTCGCTTCGACGCATCTCAGTGAAAATACGGTGAATCTCCTCGTCAAAAAATATGCCGAACTGATCGGTCTTGACCCCACGCTCTATGGCGCGCACAGCCTGCGCCACGGCTTCGCCACGTATGCGGCGCTTCACGGCATCGAGGAGCGTCTCATCATGAAACAGACCCGTCACAAGTCCGTGGAAATGGTGCGCCGCTATATCAATGAAGCGGATGTCTTTACGAATAACCCGCTTTCAAAGATGTTCGGGGAGTGAGTGACTAGTGGTTGGTGGCTAGGGATTAGGGATTAGGGATTAGGAAAGTCCCTCCAGTTGAGCAGACCCTTGGAGAAGGGGCGCGCCAAAGGCGCCGGATAGATGTGCCCCAAAGGGCACCCTTCTACGTACAGGTATAAAATATATGTGAGATGCACTTGTCAACAAAAATTGGACACGAAACTAAAAAAATTAGGCATAAAAATTGAATACTTGTACAAGATACAGTGAATCTTCCAACATCGTCTCGGGAACCGCCAGACACTTTATGCCAACTACAACTTGAATAAGTTCAGCATTTAGAAATATGGCGTTCTCGGTACTGCTTCGGCGTCAAGTAGCCCAATGTATAGGCTGGCCTATATTCGTTAAAGAAATGGATGTAATCATCCACCTCTTCCGCGATGGACTTCTCTCCGGTCACGTGCAAGTCCATGAACATCTCGGCCTTAATCCATCCATTGACAGATTCCATTGCAGCGTTATCTGTCGGCGTTCCGGCACGTGACATCGACCGGGTAATGCCGTACATGGGCAGCAGGTCGTTGTAGGCCTTAGATGCGTAGACAGATCCTTGGTCCGTGTGCAGGATCATTTGGTGTTCTGGATGTTGCTCCTTCCATGCAATCAGATCTCTCAGCCCATTGATATAGGTCATGCGGTCGCCACGCTTTGCCGAAAGGGAATAGATGACAATCTCATTGTTCCAGAGATCCATGTAAAGAGTCAGTTCGTAGTAGGTGCCCTTCACATAAAACGCTGTCATATCGCTCACGATGCACTGCATCGGCCCGTCAATCTGCATCTCTGACAGGAGCAGATTTGGGAATATCCGTGCCGGATCTCCAGCCTTCTTGTAGCGGTAATGCTTGGACTTGCTCTTGATTCCCGCAATCTTGCAACACTTATGAGCATAGGGGTCAGACAGGACAATGTTTTTGTCTAGGCGTATCTTGGCATTCAGCCAGCGGTAACCATGCGACGGATACTTCGAGTGGTATTCTTGAAACAGCCTGACATTGCTTGCAAGGTTCTTCTCTCTTTCCGAAGGATGGGAGAGATGCTTCTTCCATGCGTAGAAACTGCTCCGCTGGATGCCCATTGCTTTACATAGGATCTTCACTGGGATTTCTCCTGACAGCTCCATAATCACTTGGTAGTCTTGCTGGCGTATAGAATTACCGTACCATCTCCCTTCACCTCGTATCCTTTTTTTAACCTTGCTTCTGTGATCCTGGCCTTGATCAGCTCCTGGATCAATTCCTCCTTTGTCATAGATTTCAGTTCATCCAGCTCTACCGGCTCTTTCTTGAAAGAGAGTGCGCCGATGGATCTCTGACCGTGTTTGGGCGGCAGCCGATTGACATCCCGATACATTCTCATGTAATTCCGTGCGGTCTGCTCACTAATGCCATATTCTTCCGCGGCTTCATACCGACTTATTTCGCTGTAGTAAATTCGTCGACCGATGTCCAATCTTTGTTCTTTCGTGTACTTCATGGTAAACCTCCTGTCCAGTAAGGGGGACGCTCTGTCCAGTGCTTATTTTGCACTGCCTATGCAGTGTACACTGTATGTCTAAAGATTACCCCCTCTGTGTCCAATTTTAGTTTACCACTTCAGAGACTACTTTCCCTTGCTTTCCTCCCGCGCCAGTGTCAGCCGAATATGTAAGGAAACGCCGATTCAACCAAAAAGCGCCGAGAAATCCACTGATTTCTCGGCGCTTTTTATGTATCTTTCAAGAGAGCCTGATGTCTCCTAGTCCCCCAGTCACTTAAGTCCCCTAATCCCTAGTCACCAGTCACTAGTCACCAGTCATTTCTTCTCCAGATATCTCCGTTTCAGCTGTCCACAGGCAGCCTGGATCTCGTCGCCCATCTGCCTGCGGACGGTCGTGCTCTTGCCGTGTTTTTCCAAGATCTCCTGAAAGATCTTGACATCCTTCCAGCTCGGCGGATACAGCTTGATATGCTCGGTGCCATTGATCGGGATGAGATTGAAATGGCAATTCATCTTCCCCACAAGGCGGCAGAGCTCTTCCGCATTTTCGCGGGACGCATTCACATCCTTGATGAGGATGTACTCGAAGGTCACGCGGCGGCCCGTCTTCTTGAAGTACCGGTGCGCAGCAGCGACGACATCTTCGATCTTGAAATGACGGCTCGATGGCAGGATGCGGTTGCGGATCGTGTCATTCGGCGCATGGAGGGAGATCGCAAGCGTGATCGGGAGACCTTCTGCGGCAAGTCGATCGATCATAGGCACGATGCCGCAGGTGGAGAGCGTGATATTTCTGAGGCTGATATTCAGCAGCCCCGGATCGCTCACAAGGCGGATGAAGCGGAGCACTTCATCATAGTTCGTGAGCGGCTCGCCCGCCCCCATCAGGACGATCGAGTGGATCGGAGCATCGAAAAGCTCGCGGAAGGCGTAAACCTGAGCAAGGATCTCGCCCGCGGTGAGATTCCGCTCCAGACCGTTTCTGGTAGAAGCACAGAAAATGCAGCCCATCGCACAGCCCACCTGCGTGGAGACGCAGATGGAATTCCCGTAGACATGGTGCATGCAGACGGTCTCGACGAGTGAACCGTCTGAGAGCTTCACGAGGAGCTTGGTCGTATCGCCGTCATTCGATGTGATATGGCTCATGATCACAGGCTTCTCGAGTACGGCATTCTCCTTCAGCCATTCCCGCATCGGCCCCGGCAGCTGGGTCATATCGTCAAAAGAAAAAATATAGCGGCGATACAGGTAGTCCTGCAGCTGCTTGGCTCTAAATTTCGGGAAGCCATGGCTTGTGATCCATGTTTCCATTTCGGGGAGACTGTGTCCCCAGATATTCCAGGCCATAGAGGCTCCTTTCATTCAATAAGAGATGAGAAATACAGGCGATGCCGCCCTACTCCTCCGACTGCTTCTTCAATTTCGCCACGAAGAACCCATCGCTCTGTGCCTGATCCGGCCAGATGGTGAGCATACCCTTTTCGGATGCGCCAAGGCCTTCCAGCTGGAAATCGATCGGCGTAAATTCGGGATGATCTCTTAAAAATGCAGTCACGATGTCTTCATTTTCCTTGCTATTGAGCGTACAGGTACTATAGACGAGGGTGCCGCCTTTTTTCAGGTACTTGGCCGCTTCTTCGAGGAGGGCCTTCTGCAGGGGCGGAAATTCCTGCAGATCCTCTCTTGTCCTGCGCCAGCGGATCTCCACCTTGTGCGACAGGACGCCAAGCCCTGAGCAGGGCGCGTCGAGAAGGACCTTATCATATTTCTCATAAACGGCGGGCATGGGCTTCGTCGCATCGCGCGGCCCTGCGTGGATGATGGTGATGCCTTCCTTCTTCGCATTCTTTTTGATGAGGGCGATCTTGTGCGGATAGAGATCCCATGCATCGATCGAGCCCTCATTCCCCATCATTTCTGCCATCTGTGTGGTCTTGCTGCCAGGGGCCGCGCACATGTCGAGGACCGTCTCCCCCGCTTTCGGAGAGAGGACTTTCGCCGGCACCATAGAAGAAGCCGACTGCACGTAGGCAAGCCCTTCCTTCAGGACTGTGCCAAAGAAATGATTCGCCCCACTCTTGATCGTGAAGCCTTCCGGCAGATAGGGGATGGGCGCAGCTTCGATCCCTTTTTCTGAGAGGAGTTTCTCGAAGTCAGTCAGTGGCTGCTTCAAAGGATTCACACGGATGGTCATCGATGGGATCTCATTGAACGCAGAGAATACGGCATCCGCTTTTTCTGCGCCCCAGGCGTTCTGCCAGTCTTCAATGAGCCAGCGCGGCTGGTTATAGGTGAGCGCATCATGGAGGAGTGCATCTTCTTTTCTCGAAGGGATCCGGAAGCTGTCTTTTTTACGGAGGAAATTCCGAAGGACGCCGTTCACGAAACGGACATTGCCCGGATGCGTCACCTTCTTGGCGATCTTGACAGACTCATTCACCGCAGCCGACTCGGGGATGCGCGTCAAAAAGAGCAGCTGATAGAGGGAAAGACAAAGAAGGATCCGCACGGAAGGATGCAGCTTTTTCACCTTCTGCGTCGAAAGCTTCCCGATGATCCAGAGAAGGTGATTGTATTTCCGAAGGACGCCGTAGACGAGCTCTGTCAGAAGGTGCGCCTCCTCGGCCTTGAGCGGGTACTCTGCAAGGATGCGCTGGAGCACGATATTGCTATAGGCGTCTTTTTCAAGCACGTCGTAGAGCGCCTGATAGGCAAGGCGGCGCGCGGACGGTACGGGCTTAGCAGTCGAATGTGTCATTGACTTTCACCTGATATCCATTCACAAAGTCACCGGCAGCCATTCTCTTGTGGTTCTCCGGCTGCAGGGAGGAGATCGTAAGCGCTCCCTTTCCGCAGGCGATGGTAAGGCCGTCCTTCGTAGAAATGATGGTCCCCGGTGCTTCTTTACTTTCCCCATCGCTGACCTCGGCGCGATGGATCTTCACGCGCTTGCCGCGGAAGAAGGTATACGTCCCGGGATTCGGATACATGCCGCGAATGAGTGCATCAAGTGTTTTGGCATCCTTCGTCCAGTCGATGCGGCCCATCTCTTTCGTGACTTTTTCCGCATAGGTCGCTTTTTCATGATCCTGCGGCGTGGAGCGTGCGAGCTTTTCCGGAAGATCCTCCAGGACAGAGATCAGAGCCTTTGCTCCCATCTCTCCAAGCGCCTCGAAGAGCTCCCCTGCCGTCATATGAAGAGGGATATCCATCTGGACGGTCTCCACGATATTGCCGGTATCCATGCCCTGATCGAGCTGCATGATCGTGACGCCGGTCTTCTTCTCTCCGTCGATGATGACGCGCTGGATCGGAGCAGCGCCGCGATACTTCGGAAGGAGCGAAGCATGGACATTGATCGCGCCATAGGTCGGGATATCGAGCACCGCCTTCGGCAGGATGCGGCCATACGCGATGACGACGAGGAGGTCCGGCTTCAGCGCTTTCAGTGTCTCCACCTCCGAAGGGTCTTTGAAGGAGAGCGGCTGGTGGATCGGAATGTTGTGAGACATCGCAAATGTCTTCACCGGAGAATAATTGATCTTCTTCCCGCGGCCATTGATCTTATCCGGCTGTGTGTAGGCTGCGACGGGCGTATAGCCATGCTCCACCATGGCAGAAAGAGCAGGCAGACAGAAATCGGGCGTGCCCATGAATACGATGCGATAGTTATTCTTCATCTTTTGGTCCTTTGTGCAAAGAAATAGCTTTTTCAATAAAAAGAATCCCGTTCAGATGATCTGTCTCATGCTGGATGCAGCGTGCCAGAAGACCGGAGGCTTTCTTCACCTTCTTCTTACCGTGGATGTCCTGATAGCGGACGATGACACGTGCATAGCGCGTCACTTCCCCGAAAAGGCCCGGCACGGAGAGACAACCCTCCGAGTCCGTCGCCATCTCATCGCCGTCCGGCTGCCATTCGGGATTGATGTAGGCTTCGAATCCGCTTTCTCCGTCATCTGCGACAAAGATGCGCTTGGAGACTGCGATCTGCGGCGCTGCAAGTCCCACTCCGTTTGCTTCATACAGCGTTTTCTTCATATCAAGGATCAAAAATTTCAGTTTCTTATCGAAAGAAGTCACAGGCGCTGCGACCTCTTTCAGGATCGGGTTTCCGGCAGTAATAATTTCACTCAAAACGGGATCATTCCTTTCGTTTATAAAATAGTGGCTGGTAGCTAGGGATTAGGGATTAGGCTGTCGGGTTCAGGGTTAGCCGTGGGGCGTGCCGTCCCTTGATTACGTTTGAAAGCTTTGCTCTCTAAATTATATGAGTGAGGAGTGGTGGTGCCCGAAGATGGAATTTCAGTCACCAGTCACTAGCCACTCCTAATCCCCAATCCCTAGCTACTCATCCCTGCTTTCAAACTTCAGGGTTAGTCCCTAGGACGGGTCGCCCTTTGATTTCGTTTGAAAGCCTCGCTTGAATTAGCAATGAGAAATGAGAAATGGTGGTGCGGCGCATAAAATTATGGAAGCGCCGAGGAGGTTTGAAGCTAACGGTTTTCTCGTATCGCAAACCTAATCCCTAGCTACTAATCCCTAGTCACTCAAGGTTCCTCATTTTACATCGGGTCTACATCGATAATTATATCATTTTCTTCAAAGATCGGAGACTGTCTCATGGCAGATTTCAAAGAAGAAAGTGTCCGCCCTTTGATGAGGATGGAAATGTAGTACATATTCCGCACCCTCTTGATCGGCTCATCGAAGGGCGGCGTGAAGGTGGTGGGCACTGCGAGCTGGGGATTCACCTGCAAAAGCCAGTGATAGATGCGGTTTGCTTTTTCCGTCGCCGTCTTTTCCTCTTTATGGAAGCAGGTGATCTTCATCATGCGGGAAAAGGGCGGGTAATTCAGCAGGCGTCGGTACTCGATCTCCTGCCGGTAGAATCCTTCATAGTCCTGTCTGGCCGCCGCCTGAATGACATAGTGATCCGGATTATACGTCTGGAGCAGGACTTCCCCCTGCTCGCGGCCGCGGCCCGCACGGCCCGCACACTGGGTGATGAGGTTGAAGGTCTGCTCGGAGGCAAGGTAGCTCGGCATATTGAGCGGCCCATCTGCCGAAAGTATACCGACCGTCTGCACGCCGGGGATATCATGTCCCTTGGCCACCATCTGCGTGCCAAAAAGAATATCTATATCTCCGCGGCGGAATTTTTCCAGAATGGTCCGCGCGCTGTTCTTCTTCTGCGTACTGTCTACATCGAAGCGCTGGATGCGTGCTTCGGCAAGTGCCTCGTGCAATTCCTCCTCGACATGCTGCGTACCACGCCCGAGGTAGAGGATTTTCCGGCTGCGGCACTTCGGACATTCATGGGGCAGCGGATGCACTGTCTCGCAGTAATGGCATTTCAGCTGCGCAGTGTCTTTGTGATAGACCAAAGAAACATCGCAGTTCGGGCATTTGAAGACATAGCCGCAGTCAGCACACATGAGCGTCGTCGAGAAGCCGCGGCGGTTCAGAAGAAGGATGGACTTCTCTTTCCTTGCGATGGTCGCCCTGAGCATCTCCACCATCGGATGCGACAGCGCCTCCCCGGTGGGATCGCCCTTGAGGTCATAGATATGAATGGCGGGAAGCTTCGTCTGAAAGACGCGGTGCTTCATTTCCACAAGCTCGATCTTTCCCGTCTTCGCCGCATGGTACGTCGCGATCGAAGGCGTCGCGGCGCCGAGGACGATCGGGCAGTGGTAGATCTCCCCCATCATCTTGGCCGCATCACGCCCATTGTAGCGGGGCGTCTCTCCCTGCTTGTACGAGGAATCATACTCTTCATCGACGACGATGAGCTTCAGATGACGAAAGGGCATGAAGATCGCCGAACGCGAGCCGATGATGATCGTACTCTCGCCATTGGCGATGCGCTGGCGGTTGTTATAGCGCTCGCCCTTGCTAAGGCCGCTGTGAATGAAGACGACCTTGTCCCCTAAGAGTGAGGCGAAGTAGGATGTCATCTGGCTCGTCAGAGCGATCTCCGGCACCAGAATGAGAGCAGATCCGCCCCGTTCCAGCGCTCTCTCCGCGGCGCGCAGGTACACCTCTGTCTTCCCGCTCCCTGTCACCCCCTTCAGGAGGATGCCTTTGAATGCTTCCTGATCGACGGCTTTGGAGATCACGGAAAGCGCCTTTCGCTGCTCTTCCGTCAGCGCTCGATCCTTCCGTTTTTCCTGCTCATCGATCAGAGAAAAGGTCTTCTTTCTTTTATAAAAGACCTTTCCATAGCCGGAAAGGCAGAAGGCCTTCACGACACTCGAAGAAAAGCCCTTCTCCGCCGCCTCCCGAAAGGACATCGGTCCTTTCTCCGTGAGCGCCTGCCATAGGAGCGCCTGTTTCGGACTGCGCCGCTTCTGTGCCTCATCGGGCGCCTCATTCGGCGCGAGCCATTTCTCCAGCGGCTCTTTATGGACGGCGGAAAGCCGCTCCTTTCGGACAAGCCAGGCCGCCTTGACGCATTTCACGAGATCACTTCCAAGAAGGGTTTTCGCATCTTTTTCTGACAGACTGTCGACCGAAGGATCGATGAGCCCGCGAAGCTCTGCTTCCATCGGCACACGCGCCCAGTCGATCGTATACTCGGCCTCAGTCAGGATCCCCTTCTTGTCGATAAAGAAAAGTCGCAGCGCCTCGATCAGCATACACATATAATAGGAAGACAGCTTCCTCGCAAGTGCGAGCATTTCCTCCGTGAACCACGGGAAAGGATCGACCAGAGAGCGGATGGGAAGCAGCCGATAGGAGATCTTCTCTTCCTCCTCGCGGCGCACCGACAGGATGATCCCCTCCTCCGTGCGACGCGCAAAAGGTACGACGCAGCGATAGCCCACATCCGCTTGCCCGAGAAGCGCATCCGGGATCCGGTAAGAAAAGGTGCGGTTCAAGTGCTTCGACGGCCGATTGATCAAGACCTCAGCGATGGAAATCAGCATGACACCCTCCTTTCGGCGCAAAAAAAGAGAAGACACGAGAATATGTCTTCTCTATTTTAGCATATGAAGGAAAGGGGGTTGGGGTTAGCCCGTGGGGCATGCGGCCTCTGGATCAGGGATGAACGCTTTGCTTGAATGAGGAAGTAGGAATGGTGGTGGCGGCTTCGCCGAGATCGAGGGCTCAGGTCGCAGCTGTTCTGGCATTCGTTATCTCTCATACGACGTTTCTCGCCGCTCAGGATGACGAAACGGGGCGATACCCGCTTTCGGTATTCAAACCGCAAATCTCATTTCCCTCGGCCAGCCTCCTGCCCTTCGGGCATCCCCCTTCCCGAGGAAGGGGGCAGATGCATCATCAGCCTAATCCCTAGCCACTAATCCCTAGTCACTAATCACTCGCAGCACCTGTAAACCTGTTATTCTCAGATTCCTGCTTCTTTCTTCAGCACTTCCGCTTTATCGGTATGTTCCCACGGGAGGTCCACATCAGTGCGGCCGAAGTGACCATAGGCCGCAGTCTGCTTGTAGATCGGGCGGCGGAGATCGAGCATGTCGATGATGCCGGCCGGACGCAGTTCGAAATGTTTACGAATGAGTGCGACGATGGCTTCATCGGAGATCTTGCCGGTACCGAAGGTATCGACGAAGATGGAGACCGGACGTGCGACGCCGATGGCATAGGCGAGCTGGATCTCGCAACGGTCAGCGATGCCGGCAGCGACGATATTCTTCGCTACATAGCGAGCTGCATACGCTGCAGAACGGTCGACTTTCGTCGGATCCTTGCCGGAGAATGCACCGCCGCCATGACGAGCCATGCCGCCATAGGTATCGACGATGATCTTACGGCCGGTAAGACCGGCATCCCCCTGCGGGCCGCCGATGACGAAACGACCGGTCGGATTGATGAAGTATTTCGTATCCTGCAGGAATTTGGCCGGGATGGTCGGTTCGATGACATGTTTCACCATATCATCATGGATCTCTGCCTGGGTGACATCCGGGTCATGCTGCGTGGAAATGACGATGGTATCCACACGGACCGGCTTGCCGTCTTCATATTCGACAGTGACCTGCGTCTTGCCGTCCGGACGGAGGTAGGACAGTTCACCGGATTTTCTGACTTCTGCCAGACGGCGTGCCAGACGGTGCGCCAGTGCGATCGGCATCGGCAGATATTCCGGCGTTTCGTTCGATGCATAGCCGAACATCATCCCCTGATCGCCTGCGCCGATATCATACGGGTCGGCTTCATTGGATTTGGCTTCCAGAGACTTGTCGACGCCCATGGCGATATCCGGAGACTGCTCATCGAGTGCGATATTGATCCCCACGCTGTCAGCATCGAAGCCATAGGCAGATGTGGTGTAGCCGATGTCACGAATGGTATCGCGAATGACTTTCGGGAAAGCAATGTGCGCCGTGGTGGTGATCTCACCGAAGACATGCACCTGCCCCGTGGTGACGGTCGTCTCACAAGCGACACGGCCATTCGGGTCCTCTGCAAAGATCGCATCAAGAATGGCATCCGAGATCTGGTCACAGATCTTATCAGGATGCCCTTCGGTAACAGATTCAGAAGTGAATAAAACTTTTCTGGACATAGTGTTCCTCCTCAAAAAACGATGGGATTCTATGGAAAATCATTTTGCCATGGAAATACCGCTCCAATCACAGGATCGGTGTTTCCCTAAAACTAAAAAAGCTCTCCGCGCAGGGAGAGTCCAGTCTCTCATCTGCCAGCTTGCGCTGTTGGAATTAGCACCGGTTCCATCGGAATGGTTGCTGCAGCTTCCTTGGGCCAATCCCTCTGCTGCTCTGGATGAGTGATATTCAAATCGAAAATTATTGTAACATAGATATGCGCGTTAACGCAATAGAAAAATTCAAGTTCTAGGGCTGAGGCAAGCTGTGAGGCAGCAAAACAGAGATTCGCTGTCTTTGATCCCCAACCCCCTATCTCTGGGCCATGAACATGGACTGTCCGTTTCAACAGATTCAAAAACACGAAAGGGGCGCAGCATTCCTACCGCGCCCCTCTTCCTTTTATAATGATTTTGCCGCACACTTCTCCGCAGAGACCAGACTGCCATGCCTCTTTCATCGCAGGTCGCAAGACGATCATCCACAAAGAGAACCGCCCCATTCCCTACATATAGAACAGCAGGGTATCGATGATAAATACCGGGTACAGGATCAGTATCGCCCAGCCGATATACGCGAAGAAGCCGGGCATCTTGATGCCATCCTCTTCCGCGATCGCCTTGATCATGAAATTCGGTGCGTTACCGATATACGTATTGGCCCCCATGAAGACAGCACCTGCGGAGATCGCTTCCAGCATGAGCGGAGTGACCGTGCCGACGGTGGTCGCGATGCCTTCGGTCGCGCCAAGGCTCGCCGCAGTCTGCAGGAAAACAAGGTAGGTCGGGGTATTATCCAGACAGGAGGACAGGAGTCCGCACACCCAGAACATATGCCACGGCTGATCGATACCAAGCTCTGTGCCATGGACTTTGAGAAGCACGAGCGCCGGGATCATGGTGATGAAGATGCCGATGAAAAGAATACCGACATCGATCATCGGTGCCATGGAAAAAGCATTCGCCTTGTGGATACGATAGGGCGTAGTGTGAAGAGACAGGAAGGAAGCCAGAAGGATCAGTGCGATCTCCACGATCGTCGCATATGGGAATACGATGTCATCAAAGACTGCTACCCCTGCTCCATCCTTAAAGAATGGTACATATTCCGGCAGGAAACCATTGGCAATGACGCCGATGATGATGATGCCGATGTAGAGGAAATTGCGCTTCCCATCAATGTGGATCAGCGGCTCGCCTTCTGCCACCTTGATCTCCTCCGGCATGCGTCCTGCCGCCAGATCCTTTTTGTAATAATGGCGATCCATCAGGTAAAAAATGGCAAAAAGGATGACCATATTCACCAGAAGGATCGGCGTCAGCTGGAATGTCCATGCAAAGGGTACGCCTCGCTGGAATCCCATGAAAAGCGGCGGATCACCGAGCGGCGTAAGACACCCGCCCATATTCGCCACGAGGAAAATCAGGAAAACCATGATGTGCGAAACATGCCGGCGCCATGCATTGATGCGGATCAAAGGACGGATGAGCAGCATCGCAGCTCCCGTCGTACCGATCCAGCTCGCCATAAGCGTCCCGACAAGAAGGATCAGCGCATTCGTCTTCGGTGTGCCCGCCAGACGTCCGTCCACCATGATGCCCCCCGCTGTCGCGAAAAGACCAAATAAAAGTATGATGAAGGGCACGAAGTCCAGCAGCACAGCTTCAAGAAAACGCTCGAGGCCTTCCTGCCAGCCGTAAATGTACGAGAACGGGACCAGAAATGCGACACTCCAAAACAGAGCGACCCATTTTTCATTCTTCCGCCACCACAGGCCATTCACCAAAGGCACGAGGGCTACCGAAAGAAGCAATGCGACAAAAGGAATGATACTCCAAAGAGGCAGCGACATATTCACCGCCTGATGCACCGCTTCTTGAGCAGATACCAAGGGAGAAGACCCCGCAGTCAGCAAAATGGCGTACGGAAGTGCTTTGAGGGATCGACGCATAGTTTTCACCTTCCATCAAGATTATGAGTGGGGAATATACTTTTTATTATACCAATCATTAACGCACATGATTATTATTTATTTGTCTCCATTTCAAAGCCATATCATAGTCTAGGATTTATGCTTTTTGAAAGCACGTACGTATACCGCGTGTCATCCTATAGATTATAAGTTATGTCCGAAGTATCATATATGATATATATGTGAAAATATAGATAGCATGCAAAAACCGCGGCTCGATCGAGCCGCGGCGAGAATGAACAGATAAGGAAAGAAAGGAAAGTCAACAAGCCCTTGCGCCAGGGGCGATCGGCTGATGAAGATGCGTCTATAGGAAGCGCTCGATCACCGAGCCCCGATCACTACCACTAGAGGTAGAATAGCAGCGTATCAAGGATGAATACAGGGAAGAGAATTTCGAGCGACCATCCGATATACGCGAAGAACCCGGGCATATGGATATGGCTGTCTTCCGCGATCGCCTTGACCATGAAATTCGGAGCATTCCCGATGTACGTATTCGCTCCCATGAAGACAGCTCCCGCAGAGATCGCTTCGAGCATGACAGGCGTCACGGTGCCGACAGAGGTGATGACCCCGGACGCTGCCCCGAGGCTCCCTGCCGTCTGCAGGAAAACAAGGTATGTCGGTGTATTGTCCAAGAAGGAGGAAAGCGCCCCTGTGATCCAGAACATCTGCCATGGCTGATTGATGCCCAGAGCAGCGCCATGCGTCTCGAGAAGGACCAGTGCAGGGATCATGGTGACAAAGATGCCAGAGAAGAGAACAGCGACCCCTTTGATCGGATTCATGGAGAATTGGTTTTCCTTATGAATATTCGAAGGCGTGGTATGGATAGAAAGCTGGGCAGCCGTAAGGATCAGAATGATTTCTACCAAAGTGGAATACGGGAAAACGATTTCCTCAAAGATCGGGATCCCTGCCCCATTGGCAAAGAATGGAAAGGCTTCCGGCAGGAAGTTATTCGCCATGACACCCACGATGATGAGCAGGATGTAGAAGAAATTCTTTTTGCCATAGATCTTGACCAGCGGCGAATTATCATGGAGCTGCATATCGCTTGGCTGACGCCCGGCAGCCAGTTCTTTCTTGAAGTAATGGCGATCTATGAAATAGAAGGCAATAAAAAGAAGGATGAGATTCAGCACCAGGATCGGGAAGAGATGAAACGTCCATGTGAAAGGCACACCGCGCTGGAAGCCCATGAAAAGCGGCGGATCGCCAAGCGGTGTAAGGCAGCCGCCCATATTCGCCACAAGGAAGATCAGGAAAACCATGACATGCGCCTTTTCCTTGCGCCATTCATTGACACGGATCAATGGGCGGATGAAAAGCATAGCCGCACCCGTCGTTCCGATCCAGCTTGCCATGACCGTACCCACGAAAAGGATCAGCGAATTGATGATCGGCGTCCCGGCAAGCTTGCCATGGATCATAATGCCGCCCGCCGTCGCATACAGACCATACAGAAGGACAATGAAGGGAATGAAATCGAGCAGGATCGATTCCAAGAGACGATAGATCCCTTCAGAAATACCATACGCATACGAGAATGGTATAAGGAAGAAGAGCGCACACCCGAGCGATACCCACTTCGTATTCTTCGCCCACCACAAGCCATTGATCAATGGGACAAAGGCCACTGCGAGCAGCATGACAACGAATGGGATGACGCTCCAAAAGGGAAGCGACTGATTCACCGCCTCATGAAAGACTTCATCCGCGGAAACAGCTGGGATCGAGCCAGCGGTCAAAAGAATGCTATAGAAAATACCCTTGGTAAACTTGGACATGGGACTTCACCTTCTGAATGAATGCTTATGATTTCCGAAACAACATAGATGCCATAGACAGGACTGATAGTCAGATCAGACTTATCCACTAGACCCGCAAACCATTCGTTTTTGATACCGGAGATCGATCCATCGTATCATTCTAAAATGAAACGCTTCATTTTTAATCGCGAATTCATCATGTAAAGCAGTCATGGCTTTAGAATAATTGATGACTCTTCTCATGCTGATTCCCCCTTATTCGTGTTTTTTGTAACAATTTCAATTATAGCACCATTATCTGAAATGTTTATTATTTATTCATGCCAAGTTTTTATTATTTCTATAGATTGCAATTCATATTTTTAACTTTTCTTCTCCTTGCGCTCTTAAAACGAATGCGTAATCTATGAATATGGCTTCCTATAAAATATAAATATACACTTCATGGTTACTGTGTATACAGCCTATCGTCAACGGTCGTCTTCCGGTTGACTTATCCATTAAAGACCATCACCCAATAAAAAACACGGCATCCTTTCGGATACCGTGTTTTTTTAAGGCATTGCTTCTTGCGCTGCATCAGCTTCTTTAAAGCTATTTAAGGAAGCTGATGACGAAGCCATGTATAAAAATCCATATGAAATTCGACTCTGCGATTGAATCAGCGTTTCCTTAAAATGTATGTCGCAATAGCAGGTACACCAAAGCGCCGACAGCGGCCGTACAGGGGATCGTCATGACCCATGCCGAGACCATCTGGTAAGCAACACTCCAGTGGACCGCACGGAAACGCTTCGCCCAGCCCACGCCCATGATGGAGCCGGTGACGACATGCGTGGTCGATACAGGGAGATGCAGCATGGTCGCAGAGAAAATGATAAGGGAAGAGTTCAGATCTGCCGCAAGACCATTGACCGGCTGCATGCGGAAGATCTTATTTCCGACAGTACGGATGATACGCCAGCCACCGACACTGGTACCGGCACACATCGCCGTCGCGCATGCCACTTTGACTTCCCACGGCACCTCGAGCGCTCCGATATAGCCGCCCGACAACAGTGCCAGAGTAATGATGCCCATCGACTTCTGCGCATCATTCGAGCCATGAGAAAACGCCATGAGTGCTGCCGATGCCATCTGGATGTGACGGGAGATGTAATTCACGCGCGACTTCCCTACATTTCTGAAAAGAACATAGAGGAGCGTCATGATAATATAGCCCATGCCAAGAGCAACGATCGGAGAGCAGACGAGGCCGATGACGATTGTCAACACCCCGGCAAGATGGATCGCGCCTGTACCGTAAGAGATGATGACTGCACCGATGACGCCGCCGATCAGTGCATGAGATGACGAGGACGGCATCCCGATACGCCAGGTGAATAGATTCCAGAAGATCGCAGAGGCAAGCGCCGCGATAAGGACGACAGAGTCGACCATATGCGGAGAGGTGACGATCTCCCCGCCAATGGTCTTCGCCACCCCGGTAGAGATCATGGCGCCGACAAAGTTCAAAAAAGCAGACATCATGATCGCTATCTTGGGGCTGAGTGCGCGCGTCGCCACACAAGTCGCGATAGCATTAGCCGTATCGTGGAAGCCATTGATAAAATCAAAGCAGAGTGCCAGAATGATAACAAGCCCCACAAGGTACATATCAGGCATATTTCATGACCACCTCTTTGATCAGGTTTGCTACCTTCTCCGCCCGATCGCAGGTGTCCTCCATCGCTTCCATGATCTCCTTCCAGCGAATGATCTCCATGACATCGTGACTGCCATCGAAGAGATCGGAAATAGACTGGCGATAGATCGCATCCCCTTCGCTCTCGAGCTGATTCAGCTTGCGGGTACGCTGGCCGATCTCGATCTCATTCTTGTCGATGTCTTTCAAAAGTCGGAAAAGGACGATCAGCTCCTCAGCCATTTCGACCAGGATATCCGACATGCGCACCGGCAGCTTCGAGCCAATGCCCGCATGATACAGCTTCATGGAAAGCACGACATCCTGAATGTCATCGACACAGTCATCGAGTGTGGAAGTCAGCATAAAAAAATCTTCCCTATCGATCGGTGTGATGAAGACATGGCGCATCTTCGCTGCAATGTCATGTGTCACGCGATCTGCCGCATGCTCCAGATTCTTCACTTCCTTCGAGTATTTTTCCAGCTTCGTCGGGTCCTGCAGTACCTCTTTCGCCATCAGAGTGCCTTTGTGGAAATACTCTGCATTCGTCACAAGGAAATCGAAAAACTCTTCATGCTTATTCACCAGACTGAACATAACGTCTAACGTCCTCCGTTTTACCAAAAACATACGTATGTCTTTATGATATCTTATGAATGTAAAGCCTGTGTAAAATCCTTGACAAAATCTTCAACTTATCGAAAATCATTTATCTTGATTATAGCTGAAATCATGCGTTTTTTGAATGGGTTCATACAAATCTAATTGTATCTCAGGAAAAAGGTAATCTCAGGATTAGGGATTAGTAGCTAGGGATTCGGAGTATCAAGTGACTGGTGACTAGTGACTCGTGAGTGGAATACTACTTTCGGGCATCGCCCCATATATACTTGCGGCGGAGCCGCCACCTTCATTTCTCATTTCTCATTTCTCATTTCTCATTTCTAATTCGCGCATAGTTCTCATTCATAATCAGTGGACGGAGCCACCCCAAGAGCTCCCCCCTCCCCTTGACAGAATATCGATAATCATCTATACTGTCTATAGATGAGAAATTTCTCATCCCCTTCCACATTCCGGGGAGAATGTGGATTCTTTATGTATGCAAGTCCTACGAGTGTAAAAGGAGGAATTTTACCATGGAAGAAGCAAAAGTATTAGAAGAAATGAAACGCCTCGCCGGCACACAGACAGAAAAAAACCTGCGTGCTGCCTTCGCCGGAGAATCCCAGGCTCATGTGAAATACAACCTGTTTGCTGCAGAAGCGGAAAAGGATCCGTCCATCTCCCGCCAGATCGCTGATATTTTCAGAGAAACCGGCGCCAATGAAAAAGCCCATGCCAAACTGTGGTTCTGGCTCGTCGGTGATCTCAAGAAGACCACCGCAGAACACCTGAAAATGGCCGCTGCCGGTGAAAACGGTGAATGGACTTCCATGTATCCGGAATTCGCTGCTACCGCAGAAAAAGAAGGCTTCCCGCAGATCGCTTTCCTGCTCTCCAAAGTCGGCGAGATCGAAAAGCAGCATGAAGCACGCTATAAACTGCTGCTGGCTAATGTCGAAAACGGCCAGGTCTTCAAGAAAGGCGAAAAGAAACTTTGGATGTGCGCTAACTGCGGCTACACCGTAGAATCCGTAGAAGCACCGGAAGAATGTCCGGTATGCGGCCATCCGCAGAGCTTCTTCGCCATCAAAGCGGAAAACTACTAATAAGTCATTAAGGTAAGTCATCAAAAAGCCCCCGACATTTGATCAGCCCCTGTCAAGGTAGACATGGCAAATATCTAAAAAATTATAGCCGTAAGTTCCATGTTGGTGTTTTAGTATCAGCATGGGATTTGCGGCATTTTGTTATGCCGCGAATTTTGCTTTGTATTTCTGAATCCGTTTGTTCTCGGCAATCGGGAACTGTTCCGGGTTCTTCGCGTGCAGAGCTGCCATGCGAACTTCCATTGGCGTCCTTACTCCAAATCGTTCCTGAAAACGTTCGTAATTGTAAAAATGGACGTATTGGTCGATGGCCGAACGCAGCTCGCCGCCGCTGCTGAACTTATTCAGGGAATACATCTCTGTCTTCACAATTCCCCAGAAACCTTCCACTGGGCAATTGTCGATGCAATGCCCAACACGGGACATGGATTGCTCCATCCTCTGCTTCGAGAGCTTGAACTGGAATGCTTTACTGGTATACTGGAACCCCCGGTCACTGTGGAACAACGGGTGTGCTTCCGGATTTTTGCGAATCGCCTGCTCAAATGTGTCAAACACCAGCTTATTGTCATTGCGTCCGCTTATGACGTAGGCGACAATCGACCGGTCATAGAGATCGAGGATGGCGCTCAAATAGAGCTTTTTGACGACTGATCCTTCGTACCATTTGAATTCTGTCACGTCCGTTGCCCACTTCTGGTTCGGTCGTTCTGCCTGAAAACCCCTGTGAAGGATGTTCTCTGATGTGGCTTCTGGTGTGGTCCTTCTGTATTTTGCCTTCTTGCACCGGATCACGGAATGGATATTGAGCTCCTTCATGAGTCGATGAATGCGGTTCCTGCTGTAATGCGTGTGGTTCAGGCGATTGATCCAATCAGTCATGCGCCGATAGCCCAGGATGTGGTGGAATCGTTCATCATACTCTTGGATCAGTTGGGCGATGATCTCGTTTTCTTTTTCCGCTTTTGGGACATCTCGCTTCAGCCATTGATAATAGGATGCTCTCGTAATACCTACCTGACCACACAGCCAGCAAATGCCCCAGCCCTTTTCTGCGTGGCACTGCTGGATTGCTTCATAGGTTATGGCATGGCGCAGCCTGCCAAGTTTCACCTCCCTTCCAGGGCTTTCAATTTTTTTAAGAAATAGACCAACCTCTCCTGTTCCTCAAGCTGCCGTTTCAAGCGCCGGTTCTCACGCCGGAGACGTTCCATCTCGTCAACTTCTTCGTCGGTTTTATGATGTCCGCGCCGGTCGGTAAGGCCAGCTTCCCCGTCAGCGACGTATTTCCTCACCCAATCGTATACCTGACTGTAGGAAACGTCATAGTGCGCAGCGGTGTCCTTGTAGTTCTTGCCATGCGATAGACAATACTCCACAATCTCCTTGCGCTCCGAAAGCGATGTTTTCTTTCTTGCTCCTGCCATATAGACCTCCCGTTTTGGATCGTAGTCCTTAAGTTCTATATGGTCATTATACTGCTTCATCCAGTGCCGGAGAACGGAACGGCTTGAAATGTTGTATTTTGCTACGATGTTGTCAATGCTGCCCTCGCCACGTAGCACGGCAAGGACGCAGCTTGCCTTGAATTCCTTGCTGTAGCTTGCGTTCCCAGCTCTATCCATGAAAGAGGCCTCGCCCTGTTTCTCGTATTTCCTTACCCAGCCACGAAGACTCCGCTCGGATATCCCATTCGCTCTGGCGATTTGTCGGTAAGATCCTTTGCCGGAAAGATATTCTCTCACTCTGGCAAGCATCCAATCTGCTGAATGTTTCCTTTTGGCCATTAAAAAAATCCCCCTAAAGCAGTTTGGTTATTTACCTTGTCTGCTTTAGGGGGATCATATCAATTCTGGCAGGGGCTTTTTGATTGGGATTCAAGGTCAACCTGCACAGCGTATCGCCCTTTGATTGTGAATGAAAGCTCTACACGCCAGTGAGAATTGAGAAGTGTTGGTGCGAATCAGAAGCGCCGCAGAGCTTCATATAAGGAAACTACGAGAGAACGGGCTATCCCCCCATTTCCTTTTATCCCATCACACATGGTGAATACCACTTCCCCGTATCGTCATTTCGAGCGAATGCGAGAAATCTTCCTTGCACGCCGGTAAAACGATGACCGTAGGATAACGTGAAGCCAATGATCCCAAGCGATTTTTACGTAACCGCCTGCATGCAGAATACCGCTGCAGCGTGGAGATCTCTCGACTACGCTCGAGATGACTATACGAGAGAACGGACTATCCCCCATTTCATCCATCACGCACGGAGAATGCCGCTTCCCCGTATCGTCATTTCGAGCGAAATCGAGAAATCTTTGTCATCCGCGGGCAGGCGTTTCCCGCACACTTGCATGAACGCGACTGACGATTTCAAACAATGGTTTGCATACCGCCAGTGCCCTATCCGCCCTTTGGGCACCTTCCCCTAGAGGGGAAGGCTGCGATACGAGAATACCATCTTCTAAAAAAGGGCGGCGAAGCCGCCACGAGAGCCCTGAACCTTGACCCAAATGAAAGCAAAGTAAAAAGGGGCTGTGAAGAAATGAAGATTCATTTCTTCACAGCCCCTTTCAAACAGAGCCGTATTACCAAAGTCTCACAGCCGGTTTCTTATCCGGTTCACCGAAGCGGTGGATGGTATCTACAAAACGGACCGTACCGGTCTTGTAGCGGAGGACCAGCGTGCTGGTTCTGGCACCGCCGCCAAAGTAGCGGACGCCTTTCAGCATCGCGCAGTCGGTGATCGCCGTTTCCGAGAAGATGCAGTCATCGCCTTTGACAAGGTCATCTAAGGTCAGGACCTTGTTCGGATCGGTGATGCCCATAGCATGCAGACGGCGGACTTCTTCTTCCGTGTGCGGGAGCAGCTTCGCCTGCATATCACCGCCGAGACATTTCAGACCGACAGCGGCCAGGACGCCTTCCGGCGCACCGCCGGAGCCGAGGACCATATGAATACCGCTGCCCTGAATGCCGCAGTCGATGGACGGTACGACATCCCCATCGGTGATGAGACGGATGCGTGCACCGGCTTCTCTGGCTTCGCGGATGATGCCTTCATGTCTTTCACGATCAAGGACAACAATGGTGAGATCAGAGATTTCACGATCCATCGCTTTCGCTACGCGGGTCAGGTTTTCAGTGACAGATGCATTGATATCGATGCATCCCTTCGCTCTCGGGCCGACGCAGATCTTCTGCATATACATATCCGGTGCGTGGAGCAGGCAGCCTTTCGGTGCAATAGCAAGGACCGCGATCGCGCCATCTTTGCCCTTCGCTACCAGGTTCGTCCCTTCGACCGGGTCGACAGCGATGTCGACCTCTTCTCCGCCCTGACCGACTTTTTCGCCGATATACAGCATCGGTGCTTCATCAATCTCGCCTTCGCCGATGACGACAGTGCCGGAGACCGGTGTCTTGGCAAACTGCTGGTGCATGCCGTCTACCGCAGCCTGATCCGCGCCTTCCTTATCGCCTGTCCCCATCAAACGACCAGCCAGAAGTGCAGCCTGTTCTGTGATTCTTACAAATTCCATTGAAAGTTGTCTGTTCATTGTATGCCTCCACAATAGTATACTTTCTCTTTCACAGTTATCGTTATTGTATCATACTTATAGAAATAATGTAGTATACACTTTTCGTTTTTAGAAAATTCTAATAATATAAGGTCATTGGATACAGGATGTAGGATTTGCCCCTTTGGAAGTCTTCCCATAGATACGGAAAGCCAAGGGGAGCGATGCGCCCGTCCGCATACGCAAACAAACGATGCCCGAAGGCAGCAAGTCACCCTACAGCCGATCCCCGGCCACTAGTCTCCAGTATATTCTATCGCAAACTGATGCATGAGGCGGATGAGGCAGTCATTCGTCAGAAGGTATGCGAGGTCCTCTTCCGTCTCGATCGTATAGTCCCACTGTTTCAGGAATCGGGAGAACGCCTTCTGGATCCTCCACTCCGATTGCCCCGTTTCCGGCAAGACCAGCGGATAGGAGAGCCCCATGTCAAGCAATACTTTCAGCATGACAGGGCGGAAATGGTACTCCAAAAAGCAGCTTTCTATCCAGAACTCATGCAGCGTCCTTTGAAAACGCGCGGTGAGCGGCATGAATCTCAGGTACAAGGAAAGCCCATCACTGACCCCTCCCCAGAAATCAGCAAAGGCGACATCATAGGCCCCATCCTTCTGCTCACGAATGAAATCCATCGCATCCGCTTCGATGATATGGATCTTTTCCTTATGCGGAAACTGCGGCAGAAGGTATGTCTTGAAGAGAGAGATCACGTGGGGATTCATTTCCACCACCGTGACAGACTCCACCTCTTTCTTTTCTGCCGCCATGAAGGCATAGTAGCCCAGACCAAGGCCATAGGTGATGACCTTTCCGTGAGCGCGCGCCAGCGGCTCTTCCATCGACTCGATCTCACTCATGACGACACTCATCCACACCTGGCCGTTTTCTCTGATGACAGGAAAAGCGACGCGCTCATCAAAGAAACCGATATCCGCATAGCCAAAAGGCCGCTTGGCCGAATAGCCCTGATGATAAGTCTGGAAGAATTCCCCGCCAAGATAGTCGGTCGTCCCCAACTCAATCGCCCCCGACTTCGCTTCCGGTGCATGCACATGGATGTAGTAGGGATTCTTCGTCACCAAAGAGGCGTCATAGAAATGGGTGTGCTCTTCGATCTCCTTCATCAGCGCCTTCCACAGGCCTTCCGGATCATACAGATCACAAAGTGCAGAGTATGGGATGAGGCCTTCCGGATCCTCCCAGATGTTCTCGATAGCGTCATCCACCGTATCCGTGAATCCGATATCGGCCGCCGCACGGATCCGCTCTTTATCCGAGAGCCCGCGGTCGAGATCATTCACGCAGAGGTGGTCTGCCACCTCTCCGAGCATGATATCCCCCGCCGTCACAGATAGCAGATAGGATTTTAACAGTTTGCGAAGCGGTCTGGTGAACGCTTTCGGATTGGCAAAATGCATACATATTCTCCTTCATCAATTACACGAGGCCGACGGAGGACAAAACGCTCCACAGGATCATTTCCTCCGGAGCACGATCTCCGGTGCATAGCTGTGAAGCTCTTTTCTCAGCGTCTTATCAAGGATCTTGACTTTATTCATAAAGCTTCGCATGACGAACGCATTCTCAGTAAGACCGCTCTGGGTCGTCACCCTCTCACACTCATAAATGGCTGCCGTACACTGGATACGCTCAAGCATGAGACTCGCCGTCCCCTTCTCGTTCAGCACCAGAAAAGACCAGTCTTTCCCCGCTTGCATCCGAGGAAGATCCTCGCCGGTGTATACAAAGTGATAGAAAAATGGTTTTTCTTCCTCCTGCACGATCTTCCAATGGAGTCTTCGTGCGATCTCATAGATCTCCTCCATCCTGGCAGGACGGAAATCAGCCGATATCTCAGCCATACAGCCTCCTTTTTTATACATAGCCGGTTTACCCGGGAAGCCCTTCCTTAGCCGGCTCCGCTCGCAATCGTCATGCCCATGACTTTTTTCGCTCCCGCTCGCATGAGCTCATGAGCGGCCGCCTCCATCGTAGCCCCCGTCGTATAAATATCATCCACGACAAGGATCGTTTCGCCTTTCACATCCATAGACCGCGCGATGTGAAAAACGCCTTTGATATTCTGAAAACGCTCCTTTCGGGATAAGAGGGACTGCGTGTGCGCACTACGGATGCGGACGAGTGCATCCGGCCTGTAATCATAGCCTGCTTCCTTCATCCACGTGGCAAACATCAGATCCACCTGGTTATACCCGCGCCATTTCTTCTTCTCCGAAGACAGCGGGATAGGGATCACCAATCCGCACTCCCCCATCCTGTCCCACCAGGGAAAGCGGGAAAGGAGCGGCGCAAAGACGCGCTTCCTGCTGCGCCGTCCGCCATACTTGATCTGTATGATGCAGTCCCGGATCGCACCTGCATAGTCGCAGCAGGTATAGCAGCCCGAGAGGTGGTCGGTGAAAGAGGAATTGAGGAGCCTCGGATTCCAGATCTTCCGGAGGCATGCCTCGCACCACTGCACGTTCGGATCGACCACGCGTCCGCAGCCCGGGCAGCAGGTGGGGTAGAGTGTCTCCAAGATATCAGTGATAAGACGCATGGCAGGGTCCTTTCTGGGTTAGCCCGCAGGGCGTGCGCTCCCTGATTGTGAATGAAAGCTCGACGCTCTAGTTAGGAAGTTAGCAACCCCCATTTCAAATGGGGGTTTATTTGGAACCCCTCCGGGGTTTTGTACTGACACCTGCCTATGGCAGGTCTAGCAAATCGTCTTTGTACTTACAGCCGCCTATGGCGGCTCTTTCGCTTATTCGTCTTACTTACTTCTCGAACTTATCGCTTTCTTCTTGCTCTGAAATGTAACGCTTGATAACTTCTTCGTTGATATTCCCGACGGTTTCTACATAATAGCCTCGTGCCCAGAGATGCCGTTCTCCCCATCTGGCTTTTATCTCGGGATGCCGGTCGTATATCATTAACGCACTTTTCCCTTTGATATAGGCTACTACGTCTGATATATTCAACTTCGGCGGTATCCCGAGATACAGATGCACATGATCCACGCATGCAGCTCCCTTGATCAGTTCCACTTTCTTCATCTCGCACAATTTTCGGATGATTTCAACCAAATCTTTCCTCATTTGCCCGTAGAATACTTTCTTGCGATATTTTGGGATGAATACGATATGATATGTGCAATTCCATTTGGTATGAGCTATACTATTGTTGTCCATTTGGACTCCTCCTTTGTTAGCTAAAGTGGTTTGCTAGACCCTCTTTATTCTAACACTGGAGGATTTTTTATACTCTAGGCAAAGCTACGGCTCCACCGGGTCCCCCATCTCAGATGGGGGCTTAATATACGAATACAGTTAGGAGTGCTGGTGCGGCGCATAATAATTGAAAGCACCGCAGAGCTTTCAATATATAGTATTCACGAAAGATGAGAAACCTGCGAACCATTTGAACCATTTGAACCATTTGAACCCTCAGAACCTGTTTAACCTATTAGGTTTCGAAAAAGGAGATAAGTATAGTCTGCTTTCAAACTTGTGGTGGCGGCTTCGCCTCAAATATATACGGGACGATGCCCGAAGGTCGGCAGATAGCAGGTTTCCCATTTGTGGTTTCCTGACATCGTCTGTTTGACCGCGAATGACAAAGATTTCTCGCTTACGCTCGAAATGACAATACGAGAGAGTCTGATGTCTCCTAGTCTCTTGGTCTCCGGTCACTTGAGGCACCAAATCCCTAGCCACTCATCCCTAGCTACTAGTCACCAGTCACCAGCTACCAGTCCACTGATGACTATCCTTCCGTTTCTCCCGTCAGGAGCGGAAAGAAAAGGCTGTATCTTCGTCCGGTCTCTACGGTATCGACGGCTTTTGCCAATGCTTCTTCCGTCGTGATCAGATACGTGGTCTTTTTCGCACGGGTGATTCCTGTATAGAGAAGATTTCGCTTCAGCATCATGCGCTGTGTCGGAAGGAGGACAAGGATGACAGTATCATACTCGCTGCCCTGACTCTTATGGACCGTCGTCGCATAGGCGAGCTGCAGGTCATTTCTTTCCTCTTTTTCATAGACGACTTCCCTGTCATAGAAGCTGACTGCGATGCGCTTGTCTGTCACAGACCAGACAATGCCGACATCACCATTATAGACACCCTTGTCATAGTCATTCCGCTTCTGCATGACCTTGTCACCGACAAAGAAATGATTTCCCGGCGGAATCTGCTTCTGATGCACCAGCTCCTGAATGGCGTGATTCAGATTGTCCACCCCGCACCGGTCACGATACATGGGGGAAAGCACCTGCAGTGCCATTTTCTCCTTGCTCTCCCCATAGTGCAGCGAGCGGCAAAGGCTTATGACCGTATCGAAGGCTTCTTCTTCCGACCAGACGGGAAGGATCTTGAATTCCCCGCCTTCGTCCGGGACACACATATTCCCTTCCCGGATGAGCGCCGCATTCTCGATGATGCCGCTCCCTTCTTTCTGACGAAAAATATGCTTGAGCCTTGTGACAGGCACCTTTTCCCAGGCGATGATAGATTTCAAGGGCGTACCCGGTCCTACCGGCGGGAGCTGGTCGACATCGCCGACCAGAATGAGGCGTGCATCTTCTTTCAGCGCAGACAATAAATGGTAGAAAAGGGAAATATCCATCATGGACGCTTCATCGACGATGATGAGGTCTTCTTCCAAAGGATCGCTTTCATCCCGCGAAAAGACCGTCCCGCCATCCTCACGTTTTTCCGCCTCGAGCGCCTTATGAATGGTATCCGCATCCATGTGGCTCGCGACCGCAAGGCGCTTCGCCGCACGGCCTGTCGGTGCCATGAGATGGACTTTCAGATCGTGCTGTTCAGCTGCCGTGATGATGGCCCGCACGAGTGTCGTTTTCCCTGTGC
Source organism: Dialister sp. i34-0019-2H8 (assembly GCF_042846925.1). Taxonomy (NCBI): domain Bacteria; kingdom Bacillati; phylum Bacillota; class Negativicutes; order Veillonellales; family Veillonellaceae; genus Dialister; species Dialister sp. i34-0019-2H8. Next base: position 1,072,817 of record NZ_BAABYQ010000001.1, on the reverse strand, counting down.
CCGGCCCACCGGTGATGACGAGGACGCGGCTCTTCATCGCCTCTTCGACGGCTTCCTTCTGCTCATCTGCCAGCGTGATATGATTCTCTCTCTCAAATTTCTCGATGGCCAGTGCAGCCGTTCCGAGTGCCTTCTGGTGGCAGAGCATGCCTTTCAGGATATCAGCCGACTGCGTTTCCGCTTCATAGAGAAAATTCAGGTACACATACATGGTCTTTTCATAGGTCAGAGACGGCAGAAGGCCTGCCTCGATCGCAGACTCGATGCCTTTCTTGATGATCTCGATGGAGAGATGGAGAAGCGGCACGGTATTTTTCGCCAGCGAATCGATCGGCACACAGCTGTGCCCCTGAGAAAGCGCCAGTCCCAGCATATACTTCACGCCTGCCGTGATGCGCTCGCAGTCATTCGCCGCTACGCCCTGATCCATTGCGATGCGGTCGACCTCGAGAAAAGTCATTCCGGCTATGTCTTCCAGCATGCGATAGGGTTCGTGCTGAAAGACGGACTTGATATTCTCTCCGTAACGCTTCTGCATATCTGCCGCATATTTTTCGGGAATAGCCAGTGACTGGAGATACATGATGATCTCCTTCAGCCCGGAAATCATCTCATAGGATTTTTTGATCTTCTCGAATCCCTTAGGTCCTATACCGGGGACCTCCAGAAGGGCATCGATATTCTTCTCGAAGATATCCATCGTCTTCTTGCCAAAGTGTGCCACGATGCGGCGCGCCATGGTCTCACGGATGCCATCGATCATCCCCGATGCCAGAAAATGAATGATATCCTCCGTTTCCTCCGGCTTCACCATCTCCATACTCTCGGCGGAAAACTGCACTCCAAAACGGGGATGCTTCTGCCAGCACCCCCGCATGAGTATCTGTTCGCCGACGTATGGGCCTTTCCCATGGTATGTGGCGCAGGCCAGCTTGCGGCTTTCCTTATCTTCGATCTGAAAAACGCAGAATCTGCCATCATCGCTCGCATAGATGCATCGTCTGACGGTACCTCTGAGTTCTTCGATCATTTTGTTTCCCCTTGTATCAGTTTCGACTGCAGTTTTTTGCTGATATCCATCAAGAGCTGGTACCAACGGATGAAATCAGGGCGGCTACTCACGTCTTCTATGAGAGAAGACAATGCCTCGATATTCTTCGCTTCCCTTTCTGCATCATAGATCGGCTTGTGCGCTTTCAGCTTATAAAGGGCAATGCCTCTCGACAGCTCCAGCCGCTTCTCAAAAAGCACTGCCAGCTCGCTATCGATCCGACGCACCGAAGCGCGCAGCTCTTCCAGTTCTTTTTCGTCCATCTGCGCCCCTTACCGGTTCTTTTCATGAAGCTCTGCCAGAATCTCCATGACCTTGTCTTTGCATTCTTCATACGGCACTTCGATGGTCTCACCGCTTCGACGCAGACGGATCTCCACATTGCCGGACTGCTGCCATTTCTTACCGATGGTCACACGGACCGGATAGCCGATGAGGTCAGCATCCTTGAACTTGATGCCTGCTCTTTCATTGCGGTCATCAAGGACCACTTCATCCGCTTTTTCTTCCATCGCATCATAGAGCTTCTTTGCCGCATCCATGACTTCTTCCGATTTATTATTCGCCGGGACGATGACCACTTCATAAGGCGCGATCGCGACCGGCCAGATGATGCCGTCGTCATCATGATTCTGCTCGATGGAGGCAGCCACCGTACGGGTGACGCCGATGCCGTAGCACCCCATCACCATCGGGTGCGACTTGCCATTGTTATCGAGGTAGGTCGCCCCCAGCGCTTCGCTGTACTTGGTCCCGAGCTTGAAGACCTGTCCGACTTCGATGCCCTTCGTGATGACGATCTTGCCACCGCAGTGCGGGCAGACATCGCCTTCCTGGATCTGGCGGATGGTGTCCACCTTCACATCACCGAAATCGCGGGCCGGATTCACATGGATGTAGTGTTTGTCCTTTTCATTGGCCCCGCAGCAGGCATCCTGCATTTCCATGACCGTCTTATCACAGATGATGTCGAAATTCTTCACTTTTTTAAGTCCGATCGGGCTGATATAGCCAGCCGTCAGACCGCAGCGCTCCAGATCTTCTTCCGATGCCATATCCACATTGATCGCACCATAAATATTCTGGAGCTTCACTTCATTGACTTCATGATCGCCGCGCACCATCGCAAGGACGACGGTATCATCGAGCTTGTAGACGACCGCCTTGACGGACTGCTTCACATCCGCATGCAGGAAGTTGCAAACCATCTCGATCGTGTGCTGCCCCGGGGTTTCTACGATCTCTTTTTCCTTGTCATTTCGGATATCGCAGGGAATCGTCTTCGGATCGACCGCTTCGATATTCGCTGCGAAATCACAGTCTTCGCAATATACGATATCGGCTTCGCCGGAATCTGCCAGCACTTCGAATTCATGAGACGCATTGCCGCCGATCGCGCCGGAGTCTGCGATGACCGGACGGAATTTCAGTCCGCAGCGGGTGAAAATGCGCCAGTATGCATCATACATCAGTTTGTACTGCTTATCGAGACCTTCCTGATCCATATCGAAGGTGTAGCCATCCTTCATGATGAATTCGCGGCTTCTCATCAGACCGAAACGCGGACGCTTCTCATCGCGGTACTTGTTCTGGATCTGATAGACAGAGACCGGCAGCTGCTTGTAGGACGAGGTATCCATGGAAACGAGCGTGGTCACCAGTTCTTCATGCGTCGGAGCCAGACAGTAGTCTCTGCCGTGACGATCCTGCAGCTTGAACATTTCCTCTCCATATACGGCCCAGCGTCCCGTCTTCTGCCAGATCTCCGACGGCTGTACGATCGGCATCAGGATCTCCTGTGCGCCTGTCTTATTGATCTCCTCACGGATGATCTTCTTCACTTTCTCGATAGCGCGGAAAGCCAGCGGCAGGTACGCATAGGTACCATTGGCGATCTTTCGCATCATGCCGGCTTTCAGCATGTACTTATGGCTCATGACGACAGCGTCGGCAGGCAGTTCTCTCAGGGTCGGGCTATATAATTTGGATGCTAACAATGAAATCTCCTCCTAGACATGAAATGAAGATCTATATTTTCATTTCGGCAAATAGATTTCTTCTATTATATAGCTTTTAGAAAAAATTTGCTATGAAAAAGTAATTCGGGATGCACAGCTCCTCCGGCATCGTTATCTTTTCTTTGAGTGAAGCCTCCGCAATCAAAAACGGCCTTCCTTTCGGAAAGCCGTTTTTGATTGCGGAAGAGACATTATTTCCAAGCCTGCTTCATGATGTTTTTGTATTCATTGTTCAGATGATCGACGATGACATCGAGGATGACACGGACGATTTCTGCGTCAAAGCTCTCGTTCGTGCTCGGAAGGCACGCATCGAGGAAAATGCTGCCGTCTTCTGCTGCTACATACTTGAAGACCTTGTAACTGCGATTCAGCTGGTTCAGGTATTCAAGGAGGGAGAGTTTATTTTCATCTTTCAGGAGCTGGCTTCCGATCTGGACGCGGATGATGGTGTAGATGGTATTGTCTGTGATGATGCCGAGCGGAATGGTCTGTCCTTCGACCTTCAGGTTCGACTGGAATACAACGGTATCTGCGTCATCTTTCATTTCATTTTTGACGAAAAAGTCCATTTTGTTTGCCTTGGTGTAGGCTTCGAATTTCTGGGCTTTCAGGTTTACTCTTTTTTCTTCTGCCATGATGCATGACCTCCAAATAGAAATGAGAATTGTCTTAAAGCTGTTTCTATTGTACCTTGTCTTGCCAAAGATTGCTAGTAGGAGAATGGGAAAGTGATTCGAATCCACAGGATCTGACGATCTGCCTTCCCGGTAAGGAGAACGCTGACCGTGCGGAAAAACAGCAGATTTTCAGCACAGGCTGTCTTTTATGTCAGGCGCAGCCGCCGCTATTTCTCATCCCGCAATTCTCATGCAAGCAGAGCTTTCATTCGGGATCCGTGAGAAAGCCCTAGCGATTCAGGAACGACCTTCCCAGCCCTTGATAGCCGACAAATTCGCGAAGCAGCGAATGATCCGGCACGAGCGATGCATCCAGCTCGCGGAAGGGCGCGAGAAATTCCAAAAGGCGCCGGGCTTCCCCATAGGCAGGGCTGTCCTTGGGTATTTCCTCTAAAAACGGCTTTACGATCCGTTTCAGAACGGGGATCTCATAAAGAAGTGCAGAATTAAATACAACGTCAGCGCGTCCCTGGAAGTGAAAAATATTCCGTTCCTCTCCTTTGCGGACGCCTGGCCAGGTGGAGATCGTCTTTTCCGGAGGGTTTCCGCGGAACTGCATATCTCTCACCATACGGCGAAGAAGCCGCGTGTCCGAGGTCGATATACGGTTATGGTGGTTAATGGTGATCTGTGTCAGTGCGGAAAGATAGATATGCATGCACTGGTAGCCGGGGACAAAATAGGTGAGGCGCGGATTCAGTGCATGGAGCCCTTCCACAAGGATCGGCTGCCCCTTCCCGAGCGTCACGGGCGGCGCATTCCACTCCTTTTTCCCAGTGATGAAATTGAAAGTCGGAAGCCGCACCGGCTTCCCTTCCAAAAGTGCGGTGATATCTCCTTCAAAACGGTCCAGATCAAGCGCGTGGATATCTTCCCAATCTTCCCCCTGCATTTCGTCGCGATCCCTGAAATAGTCATCCAGCGAGATCATGACAGGATGCACCCCATTCACCTGTAGGTGGACAATGAGACGCTTCATGAAGGTGGTCTTGCCCGAGGATGACGGCCCTGCCGTACAGACGAGACGGATCCTGGGCTTTGCCTCACAGATCGCATCTGCAAGCTCTGCCAGCTTCTTCTCATGCAGCGCTTCCGCGATAGAGATGTAGTCGAGAATTTTACCATTCTCGATAGAAGCATTGAGCTGCGCCAGATTCTGGCAGCCGATAAGCTCGGACCAGTTCTGGCTTTCGAGGAAGACCTTCGCAAAGAGCGGGTCCTCTTCCTCATCCTGAGCCAGATGAAAATCCTCATCCGGAAGGCGCAGCAGAAATCCCGGCGCATAAGACTTCAGCGCAAAAAGGCGCACGAAGCTCATATCCGGCAAAAGAGGGCCGAAGAAATAGTCAATCACGCGCCCGCACTGGTCGACATTGATCGTATTCCCGGCAAGCTCACCTGCCAGCTCTGCATCCTCTTCCCGCCCTTTGATGCGAAGAAAGGCCATCGCACGTTTCTTTCCGACGACGAGCTTTGTGATATCGCGTCCCTCTTCGGAGATCTCACGCATCCGTGCCGCCAGCCGGTCCAGCTCCTTCTTGAGCGGTACATGACCGTCTTCGAATTCACAATACAGCGATTTTCCCAGCGAATGCTTCACGAGGACATCTGCCCCTTCTCCATAGATCTCTTCCACAGCACATACGAGAAGCATGATCGCACTTCTCACATACGCCTGGCGCGCTTTTGGCGCCGAAAGAGGGATCCATCGCACATTTCCGCCGGAGGGAAACGGTGTCTGGAAATCAAGAAGCTCGCCATCCATCTCTGCCAGCACCGCCGCCTCCTTGCCCCTTGTACCGCGGACCATATTCCATAAATTTTGCGGTGTCGCACCGTCAAAAAAGTCAAAACTTCTGCCTTCACAGGTGATATGGATCATGGAAATCAGCTCCTTTACCGGATTACTTCAGGAAAGTACGGATCCCATCGCGAATCGCATCATCATTTTCCCGGATAACCATCTATAGATTCATTATAGCCGTTTTTTAGACCTGCGTCACCACGATATGCGGCAAAGACAGGTGCTTCAGCTCCTCAAAGCCGACATTCCGAGCCGCTTCTTCTGCGGATATGGGCATCGGCTTTGGAAGTGCGCCTGCATAATATAGAAGGAGTCCGATGATATCAGAAGGCTTCTTGCCCTCTGCCTTCATTTCACGAAGAGTGAGACCTTTCTGACGCTTCGAGAGCCGGACCCCCTCCGCATCAACGAGAAGAGGCAGATGTCCGTAAGTCGGAACATGGGCGACTCCCAATTTTTTCAGCAGATAGAGCTGATAAAAGGTCGAGGAGAGAAGGTCATTTCCCCGAAAAACATGCGTCATCCCCATCACCGCATCATCGACGGATACGGCGAGCTGATAAGCGACCATGCCATCGGCGCGCCGAAGGACAAAGTCATCGATGCCGGGACGAAGCACGCATGTCTCCTCTCCGCAGAAAAGATCTCTGAAGGACATGCGGCTTTCCTCCATACGAAGTCGCCAAGAGGGCGCCTTCCCCTTTTCTCTATCCGCGACTTCTTCCGCGCTCAGACGGCGGCAGTGTCCATCATAGACCGGCAGTCCCTCTCCTTCATGCGGCGCAGAGGCGATGCTGTGGAGACGGGCACGACTGCAGAAGCAGGGATAGACCTCCCCCGCTTCTTTCCACCGATCCATGATTTTCTGATAGAGAGGAAATCGGAGACTCTGGACGGGCGTCCCATACGAATAGCTCCCGTCGGGGCCCTCGTCGTAGGAAAGGTCCATCCATGCGAGGTCTTCTTTGATCCCCTCTATGTATTCCGCATGGCTTCGCTGTCGGTCGATGTCTTCGATACGCAGCACGATCGCCCCTCCATGCTGGCGTGTCCAGAGCCAGTTCAAAAAAGCAACCCAGATATTCCCAAGATGCATATATCCCGTGGGGCTCGGCGCAAAGCGGGTACGAATGGCTGTCTGCATAGCGTCTCCTTAGGAAAACGCAGATCCCATCATTGTCAGATCACATCAGCGTTTTCTCAATGATACAAAAGGAGGCTCAAGCATTTGAGCCTCCTTGGTGGTAAAAATGATAAGGGATCTGGGGTGAGGTGCAGCGGGCTTTGCAGGTACATCGTAGATGAAGCAGCCAAATGCCATCTCAGAGAGATCTCCTGCCGCCTTCATTCCTCATCCCTGATCTTACTTACTCCGGCATAGAGAGGACTTTCCTGAAAAGTGCCTTGTCCCGCTGGATCTTTTCCTCGCTGCCCATGCAGCAGATATAAGGATCATCGATGATGCTCTTGACGAGCGGAGCAAGAGCACGGATATCCTTCACTTCGCAGGAGATGATCTCGCTGCGGATCCGCATACGGTCTTCTCTGGTATTGCCATTCAGGTAGTGGAGCATCGCACGCTCGCCCTTCATGGACGGGGTGAGCTGGATCTCATCCGCTGCCATGGTACCGATGACGTACTTGGTCATTTCACGTTCGGATAATTCGAGCGTTTCCAGATATTCCGGAAGGTCTTTGTACGTCTCGAGCGTTTCCTTCAGATTTGGGTCACGGTATGAGCAGAGAAGGGATGTACCATCGCGCAGGAACTGTGTGAAAGCGCCATACGCACCGCCGAGGACACGGACTTTCTTCCAGAGGTACTCATAGCGGAGGATGGTTTCCATGACACGAAGCGCGCCGGTATAGGTAAAGCCATGATCACGGAAGTTGCCGCCTTTGGCCACGTACTGGACCTTGCCGGAGGTCAGGAAGGCTTCATTGATCTCCTTGGCTGGGAAATCGAAGAGATGGGCTTCCTTCTTCTCCCCTTCCGGCATATCATCTAGGATGAGGCCGAGGCAGCGATCGACAGCCTGCTTTTCTTCCGTTTCGCCTGTGGTGGCAAAGAACATATGGCTTCTCGTGAAGATCTTCTTCGCGACAGCCGAGAGCTTCTCGGCGACATCCTCTGCCTGACCGTCATACGTCTTAACAAGGTCTGCCAGGAAATAATAGAACGTCATGCCGGCCTGCTCAGAGAACTGTGCCGTCTTGGAGAAATAGGATGCGAGGCGTCCCATGGTAAGATTATGCCCGCGAGAGAAGGCGGTCATATCCCATTCTGATTTTTCTTCCAAGAGAAGCTCCTTCAGCCGTTTCGTATCTCGGAAGGATGTATGATTGATGACTTCTCCCAGCAGGTCCATGAGCCGTTCAGCCTTTGAGGTGAGTGCTTTGCCTCTTGCGACCATGAATGGCTTATATCTCGATGCGTCATTGATATCGCCGATGCAGGAGATCTGGAAGCTGATGCCGCCGGTATACGCATTGGAGATTCGCGCGAGTTCTGTGTAGTTGTGCTTTTCCGTATCCAAGCTGCGAAGCATCCCGGCAAGGAGGATGGCATACGGGATCTCTTCCTCGGTGAGGTCATAGAGATCGAAATACATCGTGACGTAGGAGATACCCGTCGTGTGAATATCATAGTGGAAGTGGCGGATCCCGGAGACGGTCTCTTCTTCAAGCACTTCCTCCTCGATCTCCCGCTTCAGGTCTTCGCGGGACAGGAGCGGAATGGTCTTCAGTGCTTCCTCCGTTTCCATGGATGCCTGACGCTTCTTCAATGCTTTGGTGGACTCCATGATGTCTTCGAGCTGCTCGTCGGTAAGACTCAGCTTGTACGCAGCGAGCTTTTCTGCCGTTGCCGCATTATTCTTCTCCGTCAGTCCCTTTTCCGGCTTCATGGTGATCAGGACTTGATGCGGATTCTTGATGACGTACTTCAAGAGAAGGCTTTCGAAATAGCCATTCTGAATCCCTTCGCGAAGCTCTTTGATGTCATCGATATAGCGCAGTGCCGCCATCGGGTCACGGTCATAGAGCCAGAGATCCATCGCGCGCACGCCGTAGAAAAGTCCTTTCGGACGTCCCTGATAATCGTTTTCACGCGAGGTGAATTCCGTACGGTTCAGTGCGGCATCGAGCATATCCTTGTCGATGCCGTCAAGAGCGAGCGTGCGCAGCGTCCCGTCGATGACCTGGGCAAACTGCTCCTGCTTCTCCACTTCCGAGCCTGTCACCTCGATGGTCCAGACAGGCTGCTTGTAGCTGTCACAATAGCCGCCGGACAGGTCGCTTCCAAGGCCGGCATCCAAGACTGCTTTCTTCAGCGGTGCGCCGTCCATATCGATCAGGACATAGTTCAGGATGCGGAAAGCGAGCGATTCCTTCGTAGACATATGGTCGCTTGCTGCGATGTAAAGGGCATGGATGGCCTTCCCTTTTTCGCTTTCCTGTTCTGCGATCCCATACGGGCAAGTCGCCGATACCCTTTTCTTGAAGCCGGACTGCGTGCGGACGGCCGAGTCCACATTGCGGCGGTCAAAATGAGATAGGTATTCTTCATCGATATAAGCCAGCGTCTTTTCGATATCCATATCACCATAAAGGTAGATATAGCTGTTCGACGGATGATAGAAGCGTCGGTGGAATTCAGTAAATTCCCGGAAAGAGAGCATCGGGATGACTTCCGGATCCCCGCCGGACTCCACGCCATAGGTATTATCCGGGAAAAGACGCTCTGTCGCACGGTCTTCCATGATGGCTTCCGGCGAAGAGAGCGCGCCTTTCATTTCATTGTAGACGACACCATTGTACGTCAGCGGCGCCTTTTTGTTTTCCAGCTCATAGTGCCAGCCTTCCTGCATCAGGATCTGCGGATCCTTGAGGCAATTCGGATAGAAGACGGCATCGAGATATACATCCATCAGGTTATGGAAATCGACCATATTGCGGCTGGCGATCGGGTACATGGTCTTATCCGGCCAGGTGATCGCATTGAGGAACGTATTGAGAGAGCCTTTCGCGAGCTCGACGAAGGGTTCCTTCAGCGGATATTTCCGAGAGCCGCAGAGCGTCGAGTGCTCCATGATATGCGGCGTACCCTTGGAATTATCCGGCGTCGTGCGGAAACAAATATAAAAAACTTTATTATCATCGTCGCTGTCCAGATACAGAAGACGGGCACCGCTTTTCACGTGCTCCATCAGGTAGGCATCGGCATTGACTTCTTCAATATGGGACATACGGCTGACACGGAATCCGTGCACCAGGTCTCCATCATTCCATTTCATTTGATCTCTCCTTATCGGTTACTGATAATTGTTGCGTAAAAAGGTGCTAAAGGCTGCCCAAGCGGCTTCACCCCATAGTGCAAGCACTCCGCAGTGCTTTATCCTATATAAAAATCCCGGGATGAGCGCTGCCAATGAGTGGATCCGTATTTCCTTTGCCTCTTTTTTCTTTCGTTCACAAGAAAAAGCGCAGGAAATTCCTGTGCTTTTTCCACAAGCATCTATTTATTATTTTTCGTCCTGCGGGAAAAATTCATCGTGAATCGCCTGTACAGCTTTGGTCAGATCTTTTCTAAGAATGAGGCAGGAAATGCTGATCTCCGAGGTGCTGACGATATCGATATTGATACCGGCTCTGCCAAGTGCGCCGAACATACGGGCAGCAACTCCCGGTTTGCCGAGCATGCCGGCACCTACGACAGAGACTTTGGCCGTGTCGTCATCATAAATGACTTCTTCCACTTTGCCATCGTCTCTCATCTTATCAAGGACTCTCTTGGCATCTTCCATATCCGTATCATCGATGGTGAATACGATATCCGTCTTGTCGTCATTGGAATTTCTGACGCTCTGCACGATCATATCGACCGTGATATTGTCTTCTGCGAGAGCGGAGAAGACGCTGTATGCCACGCCCGGCACATTTCTGAGTCCCAGTACCGCAATTCTAGCTGCATGAGCATCCTGTGCCACGCCTCTGACCGTTTCGTTCAAGCCTTCCATACATACCTCCCGGATAATCGTTCCTTCATCATTCGTAAATGTGGATCTGACATGGATCGGGATGTGATATTTTATCCCGAGTTCGACGCTGCGAGGCTGCATGACGCCAGCGCCCAGACGTGCCATTTCCAGCATTTCCGTATTGGTAATTTCTTTCATCTTATGTGCATTCTTCACGACACGCGGATCTGCAGAGTATACGCCATCCACATCGGTGAATATCTCACACATATCTGCATGCATCGCACCTGCGAGTGCCACCGCTGTCGCATCGCTGCCACCGCGGCCCAGTGTCGCCACATCGCCATTTTTCATGAGACCCTGGAAGCCTGCCACGATGACGATCTTGCCTTCTTCCAGCTCCTTGAATACCCGCTCCGGCTTCACATCATCGATGGTCGCTTTGCCATACGCCCCTCCGGCAATGATACCTGCCTGCGGGCCTGTGAGCGATACAGCAGGAACGCCGAGCTTTCTGAAAGTCATCGCCATAAGAGAAATGGAGATCTGCTCACCGGTAGCCAGCAGCATATCCATTTCACGTCCATGATTGATGTCCGATACCTTCGAAGCCAGTGCCAGGAGATCATCAGTGGTATCGCCCATAGCCGATACGACGATCACGATCTTGTCCCCCGGCTTCCGATCGCGAAGCACACGGTTTGCAATATTCAACATTTTTTCCGGTGTCGCAACAGAACTTCCGCCGAATTTTTTTACATAAAGTGACATTTACATCCCTCATTTACGAGTAATCTAGGAAAACAAAGTCTGCCTTCCCGCTGGAGCAGCCATCGGATTCGTCCGCGCTCCTTCTATACTGTGAAAAGTGTAACATGGAAGAGGCGGCATGTAAAGAAGATAAATAAAAAAAGAGGTACAGGTTTCAGCTCAAAGACTAAGCGACTAAGAGACGGGAGAGACTGATAGACTAAGAGACTTTAGATGTCTGATGTCTAAAGTCTCTTAGTCTCTTATCTGAACCCGCCAACCCTAAACTAAAATCCTCTCCCCCGAAATGGGGAAGAGGATTTTACATGACTCACTATTCATCTTCTTTTTTCTTTTTCTGCGCTTCATACAGGGCAAAGTATTTCCCATGCCTTGTCATTAGTTCGTCATGACTGCCGCGCTCGAGCAGGCGTCCGTGGTCCAGGACGTAGATCACATCCGCATTTCTGACGGTCGAGAGACGGTGTGCAATGATGATTGTCGTGCGGTTTTTCGCAAGCTCATCGAGTGTCTTCTGTACTTTCTTCTCCGTCTGGGTATCAAGGGCAGATGTCGCTTCATCGAAAATGACGACAGGCGGATTCTTGAGGAAGACGCGAGCGATGGCGATACGCTGCTTCTGCCCGCCGGAGAGCTTCACGCCGCGCTCGCCGACCTTCGTCTCATAGCCATTCGGAAGCTGTCGGATGAAATCATCCGCCGCTGCCAGACGTGCAGCCTCTTCGATCTCCTCTTTGGTCGCGTTCTCACGGCCATATGCGATATTCTCTGCGATGGTATCCCCGAAGAGGAAGACATCCTGCTGCACGATACCGATCTTTCTTCGGAGGTCCTGCTGGCGGAACGCGGAAAGCGGATGTCCGTCCAGCAGGACTTCGCCTTTTGTCGGTTCATAGAAGCGAAGCAGCAGGCTGACGAGCGTACTCTTCCCTGCCCCCGTCTCGCCGACGAAAGCCACCGTCTTTCCGGCAGGGATCTTAAAGGCGAGATCATGCAGAATGAGATGCCCCGGATCGTAACCGAAGGATAGATCCCTGAAATCAATATCCCCTTTCACATGGGAGAGCATGACAGGCTTTTCCGGATCTTCGATGGAAGGCTCGGTGTGCATGATCTCTTCGAAACGGTGGAAGCCGGCCATGCCGCGCTGGTACACCTCAGCGAGGATCGTCAGACGGAAGACCGGGCGCATGAAGATATTCACATAGAGAAGGAATGCGACGAAATCAGAAAGCGCCAGCGTTCCCTCATTGATCATCCATCCGCCGGCCAGGATCACCGCCACATTGATGAAATTGGTGAAAAAATTGATACCACCGGAGAAATACGCGATGAGCTTATTCGAAGTAAAACGGGTATCCCGGAGCTCGCGGCTCTTCTCTTCAAAACGGTCCAGCTCGAAGGCCTCCTGGGCAAAAGCCTTCACAAGGCGGATGCCGGAAAGGCTTTCTTCTACGCGGGCAGAGACTTCCCCTGCCTTCTTCCGGTTCTCACGAAAGGCGGACTTCATCTGTTTATTCACCTTCACGGTGTGAATGCTCTTCGCAATAAGCAGTGCACCGATGAGGAGGGCAAGCTGCCAGTTCATGACGAACATCACGACCAGCGTCCCCGCCATGATGACACCGCAGAGGAGAACATCATTCGGTCCGCGGAAGGAAAGCTCACTGATCTCTGTCACATCGCTTGTGATACGGGAGAGCAGCTGTCCCGTTTTCTCATTATCGAAGTAATGAAAGGAGAGCTTCTCGATATGAGCAAACAGATCCCGTCGCATGTCGTGTTCAATGGACGCACTCATGACATGCCCATAGTACTGCACCGCATACTGGATCGCAAAATTCAGAATGTAAAGGACAAGAAGGATCCCTGAGCCGATAAACAGCCGATGCATCTCCCCCGCCGGCAGTACGTCATGGATGAGCTCACGGACCACGACCGGAAAGATCAGATCCAGTCCGGCCATGGCAAACGTCCCTACGATCACCCAGATCAGAATGTGCATGTAGGGACGATAATATTTCATAAATCTTCGTATCATAGTATCCTCTTGATCTTCAATAAAAAACAATTTGTTCTTTATTATAACGCAAAGGGAATATAGCTTCAAGGCGAGAGGAGACCCCCGCGGTCTCATCACTCATGGTCAGTGAAAACTCTGCCCTCTCACCGCTGACATCGCCTTGTTTCCCGGTCACTTTTCCCGATCCCAGATGTGCAGCCGATAGGCTCCGAGAAGATCTCCCTCAGCCGTGACAGCAGGGACTTCAATGCCGGCCACGTAGCGGCCATCAGAGGAGATCGCAAGCGTCTGGAGCGGTCCCTTCGTATGGTACTCATTAAGGAGCGTCCCGTCAGAAAGGCTGATGACTGCTGCTCCATGGGCTTTGTAGTCATGATTTCTTACATTTCTGCCGATCGCCAGCGCAGCTACATCACCGGCGACCCCGATGGCTTCGATCTCTGCGGGCGCGGTATAGCGGAAGAGATACCTCCCGTCCCTGTCAAAGCCATAGAGACTGTTTCCTGATGGATGGATGACGGGCGCCGGCAGCTGCCAATTTTCCCGATTGAATGTATTGATGGTACCGAAGAGGACTTTGTCTCCGGAAAAGAGCGCATCGCGACCCGCTGCAAAGTAATAGTTGCCGCCGATCTCCATGACTCTGGAAATGCTGCGCTCCCAAATGGGACGCCCGTCCTCGTCACGAAGGAATCCGCGTCCATCACTCGCCATCACCGCGAGGTACTTCCCATCCTCCGAGTAAGAAAGTCCGTTCCGGATCGTCGTGGTGCCGAAGGTCTCGACCGGCGGGATCTTTTCGGCATGGATCAGTGTCCCTGTATGGCTGTCAAGGACATACAGATTTTCATTATAGGTAAGACCATCGGTCTTTGCTTTGTCGTAATTCGCTGTCGCAAAGGCGAAGCGGCCGCTGCTTTCTGAAACAGCACCGCAATTCACCCATGCATCCATATTCTCTTTTGCTGGATAGCGCCAGCGCTCTTTCCCGGTCTCGTCGAAAGAAATGATACGGGAAAGGTATGTCCGCTGCCCCTTCTCATCGAGCGTGAATCGATAGAAAACCGCATATACATGTCCAGCAGCATCCGTCGATATATCGATGGCCGTCGGCTCGGACTGTATGTCCGCCTCATCCCCTATGAGAGAGTCTCCTCGGAAGGTCCACAGCACATCGCCATTTTTCACATCCATGGCATACATCGTTCCTTCCGGACTTTTCTCCCCCGCATAGACGACCTTCTCATCCCGGCTCACTGCGATGCCACGGATGAGGCCTGTGCCGACAGAGTGACTCCACAGCTCCTCTCCCTTCTCATCGAAATGGATGAGCTCGCCATTCGCTGTACCGACGAGCCAGCCGCCGTCCGACTTCACGTAGAGCACCTTGCCGCTGTCAAAGCCCATGCGGTCATAGTTCCGCCCTGCCATGTCGCCTAAGGAGATCACATAGGCTGCGTCTGACTCTTTGCCCGCAAAGATCTGCCAGGGTGTCTTTTCCCCGGTCAGCCAGAAAAGAGCGCTCCAGGTCAGTGCAAGAAGAAAAAAAATGAGAATTGTTTTGCATCGTTTCATGTTTGGTCACCAGAATAGGGTTCAGGGTTATGCCGTCCCTTGATTGTTTGCGAAAGAGGGAGGAGCGGGTTCTATGGGTTCAAGAGGTTCAAAGGGGGAAGCGCAGCGCATAAAAATCAGAAGCGCCGCGAAGCATATCTGCTTCAAATGTTAAACGTCAAATGTCTAATATCTGATGTCTCCAAGTCTATCAGTCTCAAAGTCTCCCCCGAACCCGCCAACCTGAACCCTGAAACCATTATAAATACATCTTCGCGCAGTCATACACCATGCGGAGCGCGCCGTAGTAGAAGCCCTCTTTGGAAAGCGCATAGAGGATCTTGGCACTGCCGCAGGCGAGTGTGAAAAGGAAGAAGGCGGTGCAGACCCATTTCTCGCTAGAACGCCAGATTTCTGCCTTTCTGCCCTTGGCGAGGAAAAGACCGCGGCTCGTGACGGAAAGGGCCAGCGTCGCGGAACGGCGAAGGCAGCGGGCCAAGAGGGGCTTCACCATGTGCGGGATGTGCATCAGCACCTGATGCCGTCCCTTTTCACTGCCGCTTCGAAGCTGCAATGCGACCATGACTTCGCCTGCTTCCGCAGCAAGTACAGGGAAGAAGCGGATCGCCGTTACCAGCATGAAGGCGGCCTGCGGAGATAGATTCCACGAAGTGAGACCCTTCAGCAGCTGGCGCGGATCGCTCGTCCAGCAGACGAGCAGCCCCAGCGTGATCATGGATACTGTACGCATCCCCTGGATGGCGCCGTAGATGATGCCTTCCCGATAGATATAGAGACCATTCGTCAGCGCCCCTAGGACAGGAAAGCCGGGAGAGATCAAAGTCACAAGGGGCGTCCGTGGATTCTGCGAAAAGAAGAGCGCCTGACTGACGATCGATCCCCAAAGGCCCAATAGGATGAAGATCGCGAGCACCCGCCACTTATAGAAGGGCGTCTTTCCCAGAAAATGAAAAACGAGAGTCAGCGTGAAGAGGAAAAAAAGCGTCCTGGCATTGTCCACGATGATCATCATCAGCGCATAGCAAAAGAGGAAGGAGAGCTTCGTCCGTCCATCGAGACGCATCAGGAAGGAATGTCCATCCCCGCCTTCCCAAAGCTGTCTATAGGACATGATCCATCACCTCTTTCACAGAAATACACGGCTCGATGCCCAGCATTTCCGACAATGTCAGCATGGGCGGGAGCGCCAAGCCGCCTTCCTCCATCAGCTTTTTATCACTGAAGATCGCATGCGGCGTGCCGCTTGCGAGGAAGCTTCCCTCTTTCAATAGGAACACCTGATCCGCCAACTCGCCTGCCAGCTCGATATCATGGGTGCAGAAGAAGATCGTCCGTCCTTCGGAGGCCGCATAGCGGAGAAGTGCTTTGATATCCGACAGGCTCTTCTGGTCCTGCCCCGTCGTCGGTTCGTCGAGGAGCAAGAGGTCATTATCCTTCCTTGCGAGCATCGCCCCGAAGACGACACGAAGACGCTGCCCCTTGGACAGTGCCAGTGGAAAATCATGATAGTAATGCCGTACATGCAGACGACGAAGGAGGCGATCCAGCTCCTCTTCCGTGATGGTTTTGTTATTCCACGTCAGCTCATCGATGACAGAGTCCGTAAGCAGCATGAGATCTGCCTCCTGCCGCATATAGCCGATGTGATGGCGCTGCTTTTCAGCCGGCTTCCCAAGGAGCAGGATCTCTCCCGATGTCGGCGTATCCAGTCCGGATAAAAGGTTCATCAGCGTGGATTTCCCTGCCCCATTGAAGCCCATGAGCGCATTGATCGTCCCCTTGCGGATCGCAAAAGAGAGTCCGTGAAGCGTTTCCTTCTCCGCGCCCTGATAGCGATAGTGGAGATCTCTTCCCTCGAGTACAACGGGTGCATGGCTTTCTTTTTTCTCTCGCAAGATATGCGGCGCAAAGGAGATACCGCTCTTCCGGATCTCCTCCGCCGTCTCTTTCACATGCCCCGAAAGATAAGAAAGGTGCAGGAGGCGGCCGAGCTTCACCGCCTGCGGCTCGCGGAGACCATAAGCCTCTGTATCTCCGAGCGCTGTCCATGCCCCCTCTGTCGCTCCGTCATAGATGAATCGTCCTTCATACATGCAGCAGAGGCGGGGAAAATACCGCGCCAGCTCATTCACACGGTGCTCCACTACGAGGATCGTCATATGGTCTTCCCGATTCAGGGTAACCAGAAGCTCCAAGAAATCCTTGACACCCTTCGGATTCATCTGGCTCACCGGTTCATCCAAGATAAGAAGCTTCGGATGCGTCACAAGGATCGAGGCCAGCGCCAGACGCTGCCTCTGCCCGCCTGATAGCGCATGGATACTCCGCGCCTCCATACCGGAAAGCCCCGTCTTTGCAAGCGCACGCCGGACCTCTTCCCGGATGACAGACGGATCCTCTCCGCGGTTTTCGAGGGCAAATCCGACCTCGTCAGCTACCGTCATCGCAAAGAGCTGGTCATCCGGCGTCTGATATACCGTGCCTGCCAGAAGCCCGATATCTTCCGCGCTCATCTCTCTCACGTCCCGTCCATCGAGAGAGATCGTCCCCGTGAGCCGTGCTTCCCCCGGTTCCAAAAGCCCCGTGATACTCTTGATGAGCGTTGATTTCCCGCAGCCGGAACGCCCCGCGATGAGGACCATCTCACCTTCAGCCAGTGATAGATCCACATGCGAAAGAGTATCCTTCCTGCGCGATACGTAGCGACACGAAAGATCCCTAATCTCCAGTATCATGTCCCCATCACCTGCTTCAAGCGGCTGCCGATGCGATACCCCATCCAGCTGCCGAGTGTACTGTACAAGAGACCATTCATCAGCATGTAAAGCCCGATGAACCAGTCTGCATAATATAACCGATAAAAGAACATCAGCTGTTCCATATTCACAAAAGTGATCCCCGCATCACAAAGCCCGATCAGGAAGGAGATCCCCATCGCGTAGAGCGGCGTCAGCTCCTTCTTTCGATAGAAACCTGCGAGGTAAAGCGTCGTTTCCAAAATCACGATGGACACCGCACAGATCAGGATCCCCACCGGCGTCACGCGGCCAAAAAGTACCGCCGAGAGCATCCAGCGCATGAGGAAAAAGAGCGCACAGACCCCCGGCCTGCGGAAAAGAACCAGCAGCGAGACCAGAAGCAGGTACTGCACGACCCCTGAGAGAAGGCCCGTCACCAATCCGGAGAAAGGCCCCAAGAGGACATGCAGGAAATCTCCCAGAAGTGTCACCGGCACGACGACGCCGCCGAAAGCCATCGCCGCAAAGAGCGATACCGTGATATCCCCCTTCGCCCCGATGGAGAGGATGCAGCGCTTCAGTCCGCCGATGGACGCTGCCAGCGCGAGAAGAGAAAGGAGGGCAAAGCCGAGCGTCGCAAATCCCACGCTTCGCTTCTTCACGACGGTGAGCGGCAGCTCCGTCACACGCTCCGTCTCTCCGTCAAACAGCGTGAGGCGCAGCGCATAGTCTCCCTCTGCGATCGAGAAAGGATCTACATACAGCGGCACCACAGCGGTCTGCATTTTATGGCCGTTCAGAGAGAGCACTGCCTCACTTCGCATTTTCGTCCGGTCGAGAGACTCTCCCTCACCGGCTGCTGCGATGAGCCCGGGGCGCACCTCCCCCGTCTCCTTGTCTACGAGCTCAGCACTCAGATGGATCGTCCGGACATCTTTCTTCGGATTTCTCATATCCAGAAGGAGGTACGTATTCGGCTTTGCCGTGAGCGCATCCCAGTCCACACCGCGCCCGCCCGTCAGGCGGTTCTTCATATTCTCCAGTGTCACATCCGGCGTGACGAGCGTATCCTTTTCCTGTCTCGCATCCCGCTCCCCGTCCTCATTCACCGGAAGCAGCACCGACTGGATATACCATGTCTGCGCTGCCTTCTGATCCTGCTCCTCTTCCGCCGGTCCCGTCGAGAAGGAGATCTTCTCCTCTTTCACGCCCTCTTTCGTCCGAAGGGAGACCGGTATCTCGAGGGCGCCCTCCCCCGCCTCTTCGCTGCATTTCACCGGGACTGCGAGGAACTGCTCACCATAGTCCGCAGGAAGCGTCCAGTGGATACGCACCTCCTGCCCGTCCACCTCCCAACCGTCTCCGGCGAGTGCCGTGAATCCCTCCGGCAATGCCGCGGTGATCTCGGCGGCTTCCTCTTCATTGCCGAAGTTCTGCACGGAAATATAAAGAAGCTGCGTGCTGCCCGCATGCGCCACGCCCGCCTCTTTCGTCAGACTGTAAGGAAACGCCGCACGCAAAAGAGCCTCCCCGCGGCATTCTGCCGGAAGAAGGCTAGTGAAAAGGACGATACAAAGGATAAGAAGAAATCGGAATCTCATAAGAAGCCTCGGATAGGTGACTGAGTATTTCATTAAACCATGAAAATTATAGCGAATAGTGGAAAAGTTCGCAAGAAAAAGGCGGGCCATCCGGCTCGCCTATCCTTTTCCTCTCGATCAGAGCCGCTTTCCCACTCCGATCAGTACCCATTCACCTGGCTGACGACACGGAAATGTCCCACATCAAAGGCTTCACAGATGGCATTGTAGAAGGGTCCCATCAGCATGGTGCGGTAGATCTCCGACTTCACGATGATCATCAGACGGCCCTCATCATAGGTCACACGGATGACACCGTTTTCGATGTATTTGTCAAAATCCTTTTCCGCCATTTTTTCCTTGAGCTTCAGGAGCGCGTCTCTGGTCGGGCCTTCCTGATATTCTTCTCTTTCCGTGACGGGGATCCAGCGGATCTCATAGATCTTGCTGGTATAACCCTTGTCTTCTGCGGAATAACGTTTTCCTTTTTCCATTTCTTCCATGGCTCACACCTGTCCTTTACTAAAATTTTCTATATCTCATATATTATAGCATATCTGGGAACGAAGGAGACTAGGGATTAGTAGCTAGGGATTAGAGGTGACTAGTGACTGGTGACTAGGCCAAAGTATCTTCTCTTCCTTCCCGTTGAGAGCGACCATGAGACGCCTGCTTTATGAAATCTGAATCTGATATCTGAAGTCTAATGTCTGACGTCTCCTAGTCTCAAAAGCCTCAAATCACGCCTCTCTCATGCAGACTCACGTAGATCCCGTCTCCTATGATCACATGATCCAGCACCACCATATCAAGGAGCTTCGCGGCCTTGGCGAAGGTCTTCGTCATCTCGATGTCCTCCTTCGACGGCTCCGGATAGCCGGAAGGGTGATTGTGCAGGAGGATGAGGCCGAAGGCTTTGTAACGGATCGCCCACTTCATCGCTTCCTTGATGTCGACGGGCGTCTCATTCAACCCACCGATGGAGACCTCTTTGTAGCCCAGAAGTCGGTTCTTCACATTGACAAAGGCGATGAGGAAATGCTCCTGCGTCTCGTGACGGAGACGCTCCATGAAAAAGGCAGAGACATTCTCCGGCGTACTGAAATTCTCCAGTTTTCTTTTATCATATATATAGGTCAGACGCCGCCCGAGCTCGATCGCTGCACAGATGGTGACTGCCTTATCGGGGCCGATGCCTTTAATATCCGTAAGATCCCGCCAGTGAAGATCCTCATAGCCATTGATGCCCACCGTCTGCTCGAGCTGGTCCACGACATCCTGCGCCAGCTGCATGACGGAATACCCCTGCCGCCCCGTTCGCAAAAGGATCGCAACGAGATCCGTCATGCTGGCCATCTTCGGGGATTCCTGAAAACGCTCTCTTGGCTTGTCTTCGCTTCGCATTTCACGGATGAGCATCATCGTATCCTCACTTTACTGAAAATCCGGTGTTTCAAATGTCATTGACCGATATCGGGAAACAGAGACCGCAGAGACATCTTCTCATCTTCCGGTCTCAAAACTTCTCATACAGCCACCATGCGACAAGGATGCCGAGGATGCTGATGAGATTCGGCGCAAAACGGATGCCAAAATGGATCTGCATGATTCCCAGATTCAGGGCGATGTTCTGTATATGGAAGATCTCATAGGTCTCCGTCAGGAAAGGCATGAGGCCCACAAGGTTCGCACTGCCGAGCACCTGTCCCAAGATGCCGCCGATCAAAGCACCGGCGGCTAAAAATAAAAGTAGTGAAAAAAATCCTTTTGAAAATCGCATAGATTCCTCGTTGTTAAAAAATCAGAGGGCGTAGACGTAAAGACTATAGACCTGGAGACATTAGACTTATGGTCTCCTAAGTCTATCGTATGATTTCTGACATCTTCCAGTCTCTTAGTCTCCCTAGAACGTACTCCCCATCGCGATCTGTCCGGCGACTTTTTGTGTGAGAGCTTTGCCCACCTCGTCCTGACTGCGATACTGGTAAATGACGCGCCAGACGACACCCTTCCGGAGGAAAATATATTCTTCTACAGAGAGCTCTATATTCTTGCCGCGGGCGGTCTCGGTGAAAGAGAAGGAAAGCTGCTGTGCCTTCACATCCCCCAACGTGATCTCCTTCTGCTGGGATCTCACATTTTTCAGATTTGGATTATCGGCGAGGATGCTCTTCGCCTCTTCCGCCAGCGTTTTCGCATCCTTTCCTTCCCCCTCTTTCGTGCCGGTCACAAGGAGCTGCATATTCGCATTGTGTCCTTCTGCGTGGACCGTCTCCGCCTGACGATCGCCGAGATCGACCTGCCTGCCATTAGAGATCAGCTCAAACGGCGTTGCCACCGTGATAGTCTCGCCGCCACAGTGAATGCGGTTCTTCCCGAAGGGAAACTGATCGTCTATGCTGTTTCCGCAGCCTGCGGGCAGCATGGCGAGCGCCAGAAGGCCCAGAGACAGCGCCCATTTTTTCTGCCAATGATTATACATATGTATCATTCCTTTGGTTGTAGTAGCGAGATCAAACTTCGCTCATTGATTTTTCATATTATATCATAGAGGAGGGCAGATTTCCTGTTTCCGCTCACTTTTGTGATAGAATAGGGAAGACTCAGAGACCGAAAATCTTCAGACGACGAGATATCAGATGTCAGGTGCCTTATGCCTAACGTCTGATGTCTGCCGTCTAAAGCCTGATGTCTGCGTCTCAAGATCTTACAATTTCTGAATAAGGAGTCCCCATGTCTACCACCTCTCCCCTCATCGGCATCACAGCCGAGTGGAATCCTTTTCATGCCGGTCATTCCGCCATGATCGATATCATCAAAAAAGCCTATCCGCAAGCCTCCCTCATCGCCATCATGAGCGGTGCGTTCGTGCAGAGGGGCGAGCCTGCCCTTTTTGATAAATGGACGCGCGCCGGATGGGCCGTCCGCTCCGGCGTGGACGCCGTCTTCGAATTTCCAGCCCTCTACGCCCTTCAGAGCGCAGACCGTTTCTCCTGCCATGCCGCCTCCATGCTCCATGCCATGGGCGTGAACATGATCGCCTTCGGCGCAGAATCTCTCACGAAGGATGAGCTCATAAGCGCTGCCAGCTGGGCGATCTCAGAGGACTATGAACATCTCCTCCACGAAAGAATTGCGGACGGTCTGTCTTACGGAGAAGCCGCCCATGAAGCGATGGCAGCCGCTTCGCCGTATCTTGCTGACGAGCTTACGAAGCCGAACAATCTTTTGGGATTTCGCTACACGGAGACGATCCTTCGAAAGCACTACGACATGGACATCCTCGTCATTCCCCGAGACATGGAGCATCCCGTCTCCGCGACGAGTGCGCGGCGTGAACTCCTGTCTCAAAAAAGGACGGCATTTCTTTCTCCTTCGGACGCAAAGCAAGCCGCCAAGCTCATGGAAGAAGGCCACTACACGGATCCCGCCCGCTATGAAGACTGCTGCCACCTCCTCTCCCGCCTGATGCCACGAGAAGCCCTGCAGGCGATCGGGCTTTTCAAAGAAGGGCTCGAATACAAATGGGCTAAGGAAAGCCAGCGGATCTCCTATGAAGAAATGCTCTCCGCCACGAAGAGCAAACGCTATCTTCGAAGCAGTCTGAAACGCCTTGGCGCAGAGCTGCTCCTTTCCCCCGCCGCTCTTTCCTCCCCCTTCCTCGCACCGCCCGATCCCTCCTACGCCCGCCTCCTCGCACTCAAGAGAGAAAAGAGTACCCTCCTCAGAGATCTTCCCCTCCCCATCATCACCAGCACGGCGAAAGCAATGAAAACGCTTCCCAAGGAAGCCGCCGCCATGCTCGAGATGGACATCCGCGCCAGCGATGTGCAGTCCTTCTGCCAGAAGGAAAAAAGATACAGGAAGGGCAAAATGGATTTCTATACATCGCCGGTGATCGTGGACTAAAAGACTGGCAGACGGATAGACCGGAAGACTATGAGTCTCTTGGTCTCCTATTTCCTTTTCCTATCGTATTTCTTTCTTTTTTATGTTATAATGTTCAAGATATTTTCAAAAAAATGGAATGATTATACAGGGGAGGAAATAATATGGAAATGAGTGAAGAATGGAGCTGGCCGATCGCCCTGGCCTTCATCCTCTATCTGGCAGGCATGATGTGCATCGGGCTCTATTACTCGAGACAGCAGAAAAATTTATCGTCTTATATCCTGGGAGACCGCAAACTGGGACCATGGCTGACATCCATGAGTGCGGAAGCCTCGGATATGAGCGGCTGGATGCTGATGGGGCTGCCGGGCTATGCGTACCTGCACGGGCTCTCTGCTTTCTGGACAGGCATCGGCCTCATCATCGGTACATGGGCGAACTGGGTCCTCGTCTCCACACGCCTTCGTCACTACACGGAAGTCGCGAATAATTCGCTCACCATCCCGGACTATTTGTCGAACCGCTTCGAAGAAAAGAAGAATGGCCTGCGCCTCATCTGCGCCCTCTTCATCATTCTTTTCTTCATCATTTATACATCCTCCGGATTCGTTGCAGCCGGCAAGCTTTTCAATACCATCTTCGGTCTGCCCTACTTCGAGTCCCTTCTGATCGGCGCCTTCGTCGTCGTATTCTACACCTTCCTCGGCGGCTTCTCCGCCGTCGCTCTGACTGACCTCATTCAGGGAACGATGATGTTCTTCACCGTCCTCTATGTACCGGTCGCTGCGGCCATCGCACTGGGCGGCCCCGCTCCGACCATGGATATCCTGGCGAAAGAAGGGCCCGACTTCTTCTCCTTTTTCCCGGACTCCACCGGCATGGGCGCTCTTGCCATCATGATGGTCTCCTCCCTCGGCTGGGGGCTCGGCTATTTCGGACAGCCGCATATCCTCGTCAAATTCATGGCGATCTCGGATGCCAAAGACCTGAAAAAATCGACACACATCGCCATGACATGGGTCATCCTGTCTCTCGCCTTCGCCATCGCCATGGGCGTCATCGGCAAGGCATACCTCACGACCCCGCTTGAGAATGCGAATGCAGAGCGCGTCTTCGTCCTGATGGCAGAGTCGCTCTCTGCGCCTTTCATCACGGGCATCATCTGGTCTGCGATCCTCGCGGCCATCATGAGTACCAGCTCCTCGCAGCTGCTCGTCACATCCTCGGCGGTCTCCCGTGACCTCTTCCAAGCCTTCCTCTGCAAGGATGCCTCGGAAAAAACGCTGATCCGCGTCAGCCGTATCTCGGTTCTTCTCGTCTCCTGCATCGCCGTCTACCTCGGCTCAGATCCGAACAGCTATATCTTCTCCATCGTTTCCTACGCATGGGCCGGCTTCGGTGCCTGCTTCGGCGGGACTGTGCTCCTCTCCCTCTACTGGAAACGCATGACGCTCAAAGGCGCCTACGCCGGTGTCATCGTCGGCGGCCTCACCGTCCTCATCTGGAAACAGTTTGCCTGGTTTGACCTCTATGAGCTCGTCCCCGGCTTCCTCTTCTCTGTCATCGCGATCGTCGTCGTGAGTCTCATGGATAAGGAGCCGTCTGAAAGCATCAAGAAGACCTTCGAAAAAGCCCTCGCGCTGTCGAAATAAAAATAGAAAAACCGCTGCTGTGAATTTCACGGCAGCGGTTTTTTTGCGTCCAAGTCTCAGGAAATGCTGATGCAGCCAAAGAATCCGTATTTCCCTTAGGGAAACACGGATTCAATCGCAGAGTCAGATTCCACAAGAATTTTTATACATAGCTTCGTCATAGCCTTCCTTAACTATTCGCGTCAGGTTATTCCTCGCTATGTATAAAAATTCAAGAGTAAAATCTGACAACGATTTAATCAGCGTTTCCCTAGGAAAATTCGGCTTGCGTTTCTGTCTCTTCCATAGTATAATCGAATCATATCGAAATGAACCTAAGTCAATTTTAAGGAGGATATCATGAAAAAATTTGCACTGGCACTCGCTGCTTTCACTATGCTTACTGCGACTTCTGCGATGGCGATGGATTCTGCGACACTCCTCGCCCATCCTGACCGTTATCGCGTCATTCATGCAGACGATGAAGAGATCTTCTACGCAGACATGCAGTCCCTCTCCGGCATGCAGACCATGGATTTCCCGGGAAGCATCGAAAATGTAGACTTCACCCTCTACGTGGAAAGCCTCAAAAAGAACCCCAGCGACTATGACTTCGCGGATGGAAATCTCACGACCCGCATTCGTGAATTCAAGATCAATCTCCATGCCGATAAGCGTGAAAGAGAATACTCCATGGATCACGCCCTCATCGCGATGTATGATGCGAAAGGAAAGGCTGTCAGCAAGTATGATCATCTCTCGGATGTGAAGAAAAATCGCAAGCTCGATGCAGAGGCAAAAGAGCTGTATGTGAACCTGTCTCATGTGAGAAAATAGGGACTGGCGACTAGTGACTAGGGATTAGTAGCTAGGGATTAGGTTTGCGATACGAGAAAACCGCTGGTTCCAACCCTCTGCGGCGCTTCTGATTTTTATGCGCCGCACCACCATTTCGCATTTCTCATTTCTCATTCAAGAGAGGCTTTCATCCACAAACAAGGGAGACAGCACGTCCCCGAGGCTAATCCTGAACCCTGAACCCCCAAAATAAAAAGGCCTGACTCTTGTCAGGTCTTTTTTATTTGCCTTATTCATAATGCAGTGCATCGATCGGATTCAGCTTCGCCGCCTTCTGTGCCGGATAGAGACCGAAAATAAGGCCAATCAGGACCGAGAAAACGAAGGAACCGACGATGGGTCCCGCTGCGATGACGGTCGGGATCTGTGACAGCTGCGGCGTCACGAGCGCAATGCCGACGCCAAGAGCGACCCCCAGGAAGCCGCCGGCAAGACTGACGGTGATGGACTCGATCAGGAACTGGACAATGATCATCTGGTATGTCGCGCCCAGCGCTTTGCGGATGCCGATCTCCTTCGTACGCTCCGTGACAGAGACGAGCATGATATTCATGATGCCGATACCGCCAACAAGGAGGGAGATCGCCGCCACACTGCCAAGGAAGATGGTCAGTGTCTGCGTGGTCGACTCCATGGTCTTGATGAGATCCTGCGAATTTTGAATGGAGAAATCATCATCCGTCCCGGAGACGCGGTGGCGCGTGCGGAGCAGGTTCGTCACATCAGACTCGATCTGTGAAAGATCGCTGCTGTTATCCGCCGAGATGACGATGTTATTCACATAGGTGATGTGCAGCATACGTTCCTGCACGGTGCTGAAAGGACAGAGCACGCGGTCATCCTGATCCATGAAGGAGTAGCCCTTTTCCTCCAAAAGCCCGATCACGGTGAATGGATTCCCATGGATACGGACCTTCTTCCCGATGGGATCCTCTTCTCCGAAGAGCCCTGTCGCGACCGTTTTCCCGATGACAGCGACACGGGCACGGGCATTGTACTCCTTCTGCGTCCAGAAACGGCCTTCCTGCACCTTGAGGTCAGAAAGATCCGCATAGTCCTGCGTACAGCCGTAGACACGGGTATTCCAGTTCTTATTCCCATTGACGAGAAGGTAGCTCCCCTGCACGAGCGGAGCGGAATAGGTGATATTCGGCAAATTGCGGATCGCCAGATAGTCCTTGTAGGTCAAGGTCTGCATAGAGCCGGCCGCCTGCTTCACCCCCGGCTTTCTGCCGGTCCCCGGCGTGACAGTGATGGTATTCGATCCCAGACGGGAAATATCGCTCTTGATCGAGTCCTGCACGCCATAGCCGATGGACATGAGCGCAATGACGGCCGCTACCCCGATGATGATGCCCAGCATGGTGAGCAGCGAGCGCATTTTATTGCTGACGATCGAGCTCCATGCCATGAGGACACTTTCGAAATAAATATTCGTCATGATAAAGGCCCTCGTATATCTTTACTAATGTGTCCATCAGAAAGGATCACGTGGCGGGTCGCGTAAGCCGCGACATCATTCTCATGCGTGACGAGGATAATGGTCTTCCCCTCTTTATATAAGGAGGAAAAGATCTCCATGACCTCCTTTGTCGACTTGCTGTCCAGATTCCCCGTCGGCTCATCCGCCATGATGATGGCAGGGTCATTGATGAGCGCTCGCGCGATGGCGACGCGCTGACGCTGCCCGCCCGACATTTCCGCCGGCATATGATACGCACGGTCACCCAGCCCCACGGAGTCCAGCATGCGAAGGGCGCGCTCTCTTCTCTCCTTCTTGAAGACATTCCCATAGATCATGGGAAGGATGACATTATCCAGCGCCGAGAGCTTCGGCAACAGATTGAAGCTCTGGAAGACGAAACCGATCTTGCGATTTCTGGTATAGGCCAGCGCACTGTCCCCGAGCCTTGCGACCTCTTCCCCATCGAGCTTGTAAGAACCGCGACTCGGACGATCGAGACAGCCTAGGATGTTCATCAGCGTCGATTTCCCGGCGCCCGAGGGCCCCATGATAGAGACAAACTCCCCCTTGGAGATCGTAAGATCGATCTTCGTCAGGACAGGCACCTCCTGCTTCCCGATATAGTAGCTCTTGCCGATATCCGTCAAGCGGATGACTGCATCCGATTTCTCTTTCTTCTCCATCACACCGGACCTCCCGGGCCGTGGCGATTGTTCTTATTCGTCGGAGTCGAAGTCTTCTCCTGCGAGACAGTCCCGCTGATCACGATCTCCTGCCCTTCGGAAAGACCGCTCGTCACCTCGATCTCCTTCTCGGTGGAGATCCCCGTCGTCACATAGGTCTTCTTCACATCCGCCCCCTCTTTGACGTAGACATAGGAGCCTTCCGAGTCGCTGCGGATCGCCGTCACAGGCACCGTCAGCGCATCCACGCTCTCGCGGCCCTTGATGACCGCTCTCGCCGTCATGGACGGATAGAGCCCTTCCAGCTCGTCCTTATTGATATCTACATAGACGGTATAGTACACGACCGAGCTCGAGGAACTGCTCGTGCTGCCGCTCGCTGAGTACTGCTTCTTGGAAATATCCGACACCACGCCGTGGAACGTGCGGTTCGGGTACGCATCGACCGTGAATTCCACGCCTTCCCCCACGGCCACCTCACCGATATCTGTCTCATCGACCAGAAGCTCGATACGCATGGAAGAAAGATCCGCAACCGTCACGATGACCATCTGGCTAGACAGCCCCTGAGACACCGTCTCCCCTTCCTTCATCGGCTCTCCGATGACCACGCCATCCATCGGCGATGTGATGACCGTATCATTCACATCCGCCTGCGCCTTGTCATACGCCGCCTGTGCATTCAGATAGTCCAAGCGCGCATTATCCATATCCTGGTACGGGATCGCGCCTTTCTCATAAAGGCCTGCCAGACGTTCATAGTAGGACTCCTTGTTCGCGAGCGTGTTCTGCGTCTGCTTCATCATGGACGTCAGCGCCTTCGACTCGATCATCGCCAGCGTCTCGCCCTTCGTGACCTTTTCATTCTGCTTCACATACACCTTTTCCAAAGTGCCGGACGCCGTCGCCGAGAGATCGACACTATTCACCGGCTCGATCGTCCCCGTCGCATCGATGGTAAGCCCGATAGTGCCGCGCGATACCGCCCCCACCGTGTAATTATCCTTCTGCGGAGCATGGCTCTTCTGATACCAGAAATAACCGCCGCCCGCTGCCACTGCGATGACAATGAGGAGAAGGATCATCCATTTCTTCTTCATATATTTCCTCCTTATGAGTTCATAAATTCACAGGAAACTCTACATTTCGTAAAAACATTCTCTCCTAATAATGTCATTATATCACAGGAAAGAAGACTGCGTAAAAATAGAGGAAAGTAGTTTGCAGCTAGCCTGCGGGGGGAGGGAAATGAGAATACCGCTCCTCCGCATCCCATCATCCCCCGTATCATCATTTTTCCCCCCATATCGTCATTTCGAGCGAAGCGAGAAATCTTCCTTGCACACCGGTAAAACGTAGACTGTGAGATATCGATACGGCAAAAAAATTTTGCGTTTCCTCACCAATGCAGAACGCCGCTATCACGTTAAGATCCCTCGGCTCTGCTTTCGATGACGATACGGGAGAACGGGCTATCTCACATCCCCTTTCATCCCTTCTCGTAGAAGGCTGCCCCTGCGGGGCAGATCTATCCTCCGACTTCGGCGCGCCCCTTCTTCAAGGGGCTACTCTACTGGCATGCAAAAACGCAATCTGCGAGAGAAATCAGTATAGTCCGAAATACGAGAATACCGCTTCCCTCACATTCCCTTTCACCCCGCTGCGGGAGCCAACCTCCGCCCCTTCGGGGCACCTCCTTCCAACGAGAGGAGGGAGAATGCCGCCCACCGCCGCCTTCCCCATATGGGGAGAGTGGCGATAGGAGAGTACCCCTTTTTCCCCCTATCGTCATTTCGAGCGAATGCGAGAAATCTTTTTCGTTCGCGGTCAGGCAAAATGGGAGGACAACGGAAAACGGGAAGCACCGTGTTCCTTAAGACTTGCAATCACGATGTTTCCCGCAAACTGATTCATACAGGAAACAGAAAACGGCAAACGAAAAAGATCCCTCGGCTCCGCTCGGGATGACGATACGAGAGTGCGCTTTCCTCACGTTTCTTTTCATCCCACTGCGAGAGCCAACCTCCGCCCCTTCGAACCGCCTCCTTCCAGCGGAAGGAGGGAACGATGCGAGAGTCCCCCTTTCCTCAAAGAGGATACAAAAAAACGCAGCCCCTGCGGGCTGCGCTTTCTGATTTCAAAAACTACACATTGAAGCGGAAGTAGGCGATATCCCCATCCTGGATGATATAGTCCTTCCCTTCGACACGGAGGAGACCTTTTTCACGGACCGTCGTATACGAGCCGCATTCCATCAGGTCTTTGTAGGAGACGATCTCCGCACGGATGAAACCTCTCTCGATATCGCTGTGGATCTTGCCGGCGGCCTTCGGTGCTTTCGTCCCTTCACGGACCGTCCAAGAACGACATTCATCCGGTCCGACGGTGAAGAAATTGATGAGTCCCAGCATAGAGTACGCACTGCGGATCAGGCGATTCAGGCCAGGCTCCTCTTCGCCCAGATCGGCCAAGAAAGCCTTCGCCTCTTCGGCATCCAGTTCGGAGACCTCCTGCTCGATCTCCGCAGAGATCGGCACCCACTTGGCGCCTTCCTTTTCTGCCTGCGCCGCTGCCTTTTGGACGAAAGGATTCGCTTCCGGATCCGCGATGTCATCTTCCGCGACATTCAGCACATAAAGGACAGGCTTCAGCGTGATGAGATTCAGCTCCTTCAAGACCTCCAGATCATCTTCCGAGAGATCAAGGGCTCTTGCCGGCGTCCCTTCCTGCAGCGCATCGAATACCTTTTCAAGCACCGGCAGATCGAGCTTCGCCTGCTTGATCCCTGCCTGCGCGAGCTTCGCCGTCTTGACCTTCTTCTTGTCGACACTCTCCAGATCCGCCAGACACAGCTCCGTATTGATGATATCCATATCACGGACAGGATCGATAGAGCCTTCTACGTGCGTGATATTTCCATCCTCGAAGCAGCGGACAACATGCGCGATGGCATCCGTCTCACGGATATGCGAGAGGAACTGATTTCCCAGACCCTCGCCCTTGGACGCGCCCGCTACGAGGCCGGCGATATCGACGAAACGAGTGAACGCCGGCGTCGTCTTCTTCGGCTGGAACATCTTCGCCAGATCATAGATACGATGATCCGGGACCTCTACGACGCCCACATTCGGCTCGATGGTGCAGAAAGGAAAATTCGCCGCTTCTGCTCCGGCTTTTGTGATGGCATTGAACAGCGTGCTCTTCCCTACATTCGGAAGGCCGACAATGCCGATCTGCAGATTCGTACTCATGGATACTCCTTGTAAATATAGGTTCAGGGATCAGAAGTGACCGATGACTGAACGCGAAAGCGCCACCCCTCATTCCCAATTCGGGAAAAGCGATCTTCTCATTTCTCAATGCCTGAGCCGATCACTCTCTTCCCTCCCCCTTCAATTTATCTGGCAGCCAGTGCCTTCTTCATGCGTTCTACCGCTTCCTTCGTCAGCTCCGGCGTATTGAAAGACGTCAGACGGACATAGCCTTCCCCGCACGGACCGAAGCCGGAGCCCGGCGTGCAGATGATTTCCGCCTCATTCAGCAGGAAATCAAAGAAATCCCAGCTCGTCATACCTTCCGGCACCGTCAGCCATACATATGGGCTGTTCACGCCGCCGCAGGCAGGAAGACCAGCTTCCTTCGCACCGGCCAAGATGACCGCAGCATTCTTTCTATAGATATCCAGCGTTTCCTGGATCTGCTTCTGGCCTTCTTCGGTGTAGATCGCTTCCGCGCCGCGTTGCACGATATAAGAGCAGCCATTGAACTTCGTGCACTGGCGGCGATCCCACAGCTGGTTTGCCGAGATCTTCTCACCCTTCTTCGTTTCCAGCATCAGCTCCTTCGGAACGACGCAGTACCCGCAGCGGACGCCGGTGAAGCCAGCCGTCTTCGAGTACGAACGGAACTCGATAGCGACTTCCTTCGCCCCTTCGATCTCATAAATGCTGTGCGGCACGTCATCTTCCGTGATGAATGCTTCATACGCAGCATCGAAGAAAATGACAGAGCCCGTCTGCTGTGCATAGCGTACCCATACCGTCAGATCCTTCTTCGTCAGCGCAGAACCGGTCGGGTTATTCGGCGAGCACAGATAAATGATCATGGGATCATGAGACGGCAGATTTGCCTTGAAGCCGCATTCTTCATAGCACGGCAGATATTCGAAGCGTTCATACGCCCCGCGAACATATTTACCGCTTCTGCCCGCCATGACATTGCTGTCCACATAGACCGGATACACCGGGTCAGTGATCGCGACGATATCGGATTCTGCAAAGATCTCCTGCATATTGCCGACATCGCACTTTGCGCCGTCGCTGACAAAGATCTCGTCTGGGGAAATATCGCATCCGCGATCCTGGAAATCATGCTTCGCGATCGCTTCACGCAGGAAGAGATAGCCCTGCTCCGGACCATAGCCGCGGAACGTCTCCACATGTCCCATTTCCTCGACAGCCTTCTTCATCGCTTCGATCACGACCGGAGCCAGCGGCTGTGTCACATCACCGATACCGAGGGAAATGATATTCGCATCCGGATGCGCGGCTTTGTACGCCTCCTGCTTCTTGCGGACTTCCGCGAACAGGTATGCACCCTGAAGATTCAGATAATTTTCATTGCAATGAGCCATAAGTTTCGCCTCTCTATTCAATATTTATGTCAGTATGACTGTTATATTTTACCATATAGAGGAAGGAAAGGGAAATGAAAATGACGGCGCTGTGCAAATGCCGCGAAACGAAACAGAGTGACACAAGCGATAAAAAATCTCTCTATGCCTATAGGTATAGAGAGATCTTATCTTATACGATCTAAGGAAATGTATTTTCGGCCATCATCTTCTCTATCAACCATATACTCTCATCCACGTAACACTTTTCAATGCTATCCTACCAGTCCACCAAGAGCGGCAGCATGGGGCAGAATAATAGATTGGAAACTGGCTCACTTTTTATGTCATTCACACAAATCAGGATACAAACCATTTCGAATGAGTTGAATACCATTTGCCGTTCTTACTCCCGTAGCATACATGTCATACAAGGAGATTGGATATATTCGATTATTTTTTACTATTTTTAGCGAACTATACATAGGAGATCTAAAAGTCTCATATATATCCTGTTTCATTTCATCGCTAAAATAGACAACAAAAACTACATCCGGATTCAATTTGATCAATTCTTCACTACTAACAGTCCTCTCCTTTACAGGCATATAACCGCCCAATTGCTGAACCATATCTCCTACAAGCCATCCCGAATCATAATTGAAAAAGCCATTTCTATTTTTTTCTATTACCATTACTATCTGCTTTTCTCTATCTTCCGTTTTACTTTTTACTCTATCTAATTCTTCATGAATGTCTTTGATCATCTGATCTGTTTTATCTTTATGGGAAAAAATCCGCCCCATATCATCTAAGAATTTACATTCTTCCTCAATCGTTCCCTGGGATAATAAATGATTAGAAGTAGCTACCACATATGTTTTTATCCCTCGAGAATTCCACCAATGCGTTGATTTTCTGAATACGGAAGTAAAGGTTGACTTCCATCCTAATATAAAATCTGGTCTCTGCGCTAAAGAAGATTCGGTATTCAATTCAGCTGCTCCCGAAAAATGAACCTTTTTTATTTCCTCCGGATATTTGTTACTCAGTTCTTTATAAGCTTGGCTATTTTTTTGTAGAGATGTATCTATAACACAGTCTCCTTCTCCCAATGACAATAGGGTTTCTAAGGAATTACGCTCACTAACTATAACTCTAGTTGGTTTACTATAAAATGTCATAACTTGCGGATGACCTTCCGAATCATATGTTTGTATATCTTGGGGAAAATTTGATACTTTTGATAAAACAGGCTTATTCGAGATCCCATACTCTTGTGGTCCTTGCACATTATATTGATAAAGCCCTATTCCCATAATAATAAATAAAGTCACTACTCCTGTTATATATGCATTTCTTCTTTTTTTCATGCTTTCCCTCGTCTATATAATAAATACAGAGAAGTTTGAGCCATTCAAACTTCTCTGCTATTTATTACATCATCCTATTAAAACTTATATTTTGCGCCAAGCATGAAGCTTCTACCAGGCATAGCATAAGCACCTTTACCAACATATGGATGGAATTTAACTTCGTATCCCTCGTTAGTAAGATTGTCTACTGTCGCATAAACAGACCAATCCTTTGATACATTGTAATTTAATGCGAAATCCAAAATGATAAACCTATTAGAAGTGAAATATCTATCGTCCATTCCACTATAAATGGTAGTGGTCAAAGAAGAAAACCATTTCCCGCAAGAGTAAGTAAGATCTGCGATATACTTATTTTTAGGTCTAGTTGAGTTTAAATATGCATTAATTAACATCGAATCAATTCCTAAGCCTGGTTGGAATTTCATGCCTTTCTTCGCTGTCCACTGTTCATCGATGGTTGAATAAGATACTCCTAACCCCCAATGTTCATCGATTTGTTGATTGATTCCTAAATTAAATGCCTTTCTTTTTTGCTTCGCATTAACCGACTTAGTATCCCAGTCTCCGATTTTATCATCCCATACAGACTGTCTGCAAACAGCATTAGACATATCTGTATAATCATAATTGGCAAAGACATTGGTTCTATCCGAAATTCGTTTCTTTAAACCGATAGTATATGCATTCCCCTTATCATTTTCAAGCTTTTGATCTTCGTAAAGCATTGAGCTTGACTTGTAATCATTGGGGAGTAATGGTCTATTTATTTGTGTCCAACCAGCGAAAATGCTAAATCCATCATTAATAAGATACTGCGCATTAACAGCAGCTGTCACCTTAGAAAATGCACTGCCCCCATTGGTAGTCTTCCCGCTCTCACTAGTTGTACTAACAGCATTTGCATGTTGATATCTAAGAGATGGCGCTATTTCAAACTTGTTATTCACATGAATTTTATCTTGCAAATAACCATCTATTGTCGTTTGTTTTACATTTGTAGACGTCTCTCTTCCAGTCGTAGAGCTCACGCTAAAACTTTCATGACGTGATTTATCAAAAGTCCATCCTGTTAAAATGTCGTGCTTGCCATAAGATTTCCCGAGTTGTAGCTGTATTCCTCGATTGAAATCATAGTTTTTGCTGCGAGATGAATCTTTTGTTACCCTTTTAGCATTGACATAATCATTCCATTCAGGATCCCATGGCGTAGGAATTGGCTTATTTGGCCAAACTACACTATCTGAAGGTCCCCAAGAATTCCAATATTTATGCGATTGTTTATACACTCGAACAAAACTTTCCATCTCATTTTCTTTGGCAAATGAATACGAGAGATCAAAATCATTATTCAGGTGCGCTGTGTACGTTCTCTTAAATCCATTGATATACCAATCATTTCTATACCCAGGAACTTTGATATCTCCATATTGCTTTTGAGCAATAGTATCCTTAATGCGTTTCCAATCAGTTGGATTCATATATCTATAATCAGGAGGCGTAATTGGATATCCATCATTTGCTCCCGTATAATTGTATGAAAATGTCAGACGATGTGTATCATTAAAATATTTATCCAATCTAATATTAACTGCATCATCTTTAAAATCCGTGCCATGATTTGTATAATTTTTACCAGTCATTTGGTCATAATAATGTGTATCTCCCCCCATATCTCTCATGGCAGAAATAAAATATCTCGTGCTACCATCACTAGAAGAGCCAGACATATTGGCTCTGTAAACATGATGCCCCCATGAACCAGTTGCCAAATCTATAGAAGCTTGTGGTTTAAGTGCCCCTTTTTTGGTAATTATGTTAATTACGCCACCAGTAGCATCAGCTCCATAAACAGATGCACCTGGCCCTTTAATAACCTCAATTTTATCAATATTATCAATGCTGGTTACTTGATCTAGATTGGCTAATGCATTTGTATGATTCGTTGATTCCGATGCCATAACCCCACTTACAGCATTATCAATTCTACGACCATCAAGACAAATTACAACATGTTCATCACCATTAATTGTGACCGTTGTATTATATTGCGTACCTGCGCCATATTCTCCTCCATGATAGCCAATAGAATTGACTTGTACCCCTGGTAAATTTTTTACTGCACTGGTAATAGTTGAATAATGCCTTTGTTCAATTTGTACACTATCTATGACGTTAACGTCTCCCCCTGTACGATAATAAGACTGTTCCGTGATGGTATTGCCGAATCTATCTATTTGGCGATCGGCATCAACTTCAATACCATCAAGGGTATACATTCTAGCAGCTTGCGTTGCTACCCCCCCCCAGAATTGTCAACATGGCTGCAGCTGCCAAAATTCGGTAATTATTCTTCTTCATAGAATACCCCTCTTTCTAAAAACAATTGAAATCCTACCACCTCTCCCATGGATTCCTGTTTACACAGGTAAAGCATTTAGAGCCTATTTAATAAATAGCCTCTCTTCCTTTAATGCTTTATGATGGTTAAGCTAATTATATCACACTTCTTTGTTAATTCAAGAATCATTGACCGGCATTTTTTAGATCCCCATTGGCATTCATACTTCTTTCTGCATGATACACTTCTTAGCCAATATTACTCAAATCCATGCCTATCACAATGTTCACCATTCATAAGCTGGCATCAAAAAACAAAAAGTGACCCTCTGTCTATAAAAAGGGTCACTTTCATCACAAAAGCACAGCAAGTTCAATTCGTCTTACTGATCTTACCCCTTTTTCGGC
Organism: Dialister sp. i34-0019-2H8; assembly: GCF_042846925.1. NCBI lineage: Bacteria > Bacillati > Bacillota > Negativicutes > Veillonellales > Veillonellaceae > Dialister > Dialister sp. i34-0019-2H8. The sequence goes on along the minus strand of NZ_BAABYQ010000001.1, from coordinate 1,036,334 downwards.
TCTTCCCGGGCAGAACCTTCGAAGGGAGAAGCGTTTGAGAGCCGCATGACGTCTGATTTCCTTCTTTCCCTCTACCTAGGATGAGGAAAATCCGGTGACCGGACATCTCCGGGATGCTTTCTCCCGCTTCTGTATATAGCATCGTGGGCATACGAAAAAAGTGACCCATTCTCTTGAGGAAAAGATCACTTTTTTGCTATATCATGTTACTAATAACATTATGGGTTATTGCTTTACGTTAGTACCAACAGAAAAGCCGCCTTTACCCTGAGAAAGTAGACGGCTTTTCTGTCAAAATCTAATTGGGGCTTAACCGTTGCCGGATAGCGCCCTTTCTACACGTATTATACCATAGAAATACAATGAATCAAGTGAAATTTCTCATGCAAAAAGCGGAGCAGATATTTCTGCTCCGCTTTTTGCATTCTGTGCATCACAAAGACGCAACGCGCTATCTGATAATATCCATGGAGGCATTCCCTGCAATCTGGCACCAGCGCATTTCACGGTTCATGTCGTACAAGTACGGCTAAACTTCGCTCTAGGGTTTGTCGTGTAGGCGAATCCTGCATGAGATCTTTCTTCGCATGCTGCGTCTTTATGCGATTGTATTTCATCCACTCTCTAGCGGCTAGCACGCTTTCAAGCGGGAGAAAGGGAAATCGGATCCACCGTCTGCCATCTTTGCTCTCCTTTCCTATAGGTATGTGCACGAAGGAGTGCAAAAGTGGCTTTCAGCTCCCGGGAGGATTTCCCTCTCCATAACATACCATCGTGTAAATTCTTGGTTTTACACGGTTTGTATATGGGAAATTGGATCTGTTTTCCTTTTTTCACAGCACGCCGCTGCTATCGGTCTTTGTGATATATTTCGCTGGGATGGGATGATCGAGGCGATAGATGATGCTGATGGGCTGGGAACCTTCGTGAGAGACGATCTTCGCCGTACCGAGGAAGGTGTAGGCCATGGCATTGCGGTAGGCGTCCTGCTTGGCGCTTCGGACGAAGAGGAGGACGATGCCGCCGGTTTCTCTTTGGGAAAGATAGCGCTGTCCTGTCTTGGACTCGGGCGTGGTGGTGGACTGGCTCTGCCAGTGGAAGAGGTGGCGGTCGATGGAGTAGTCTTCGTAGAGGGTGGTATCGGAGAATTCTTTCTGCGATTTATTGAGTGTCACGAGGAAGACGTCTGTCGGTCGTGTGACGGTGTCACTGTTCGTATGGTCGAGGTATTTCACGCCTTCACGAATGCTGGCGGGCTTGGCAAAGCCGAGGGCTGCGAAGAGCTGGTCGCGCGTGTAGCTATCGTAGACTTCAAGGGCGCAGGGATAGGGAAGCTCTGCCTTTTGGGGAATGATATCGATGCGGTCATAGAGGAAGTCGAGCAGTTCGCTGATCTCTTCCTTGAGTGCTGTTTCTTTCGCAAAACGGGTGATGGCGAGGGCGGGGTCTTTCGGGCTGTCCTTCTGCCCATCGGGAAAGAGGGTGATCGCCCACATGCGCAGGTATTTCTTTTCCATGGGAGTGGGGTTTATCGGTAGGTTTTCATAGGCACGCCGCAGGAAGGAGATCCAACGCGGCGAATCTATGGTGAGGGTGCGGCTCATGGATCTGCGGAGGGCTTCTTCGAGGTCGGTCACAGGGAGCGCGGGAAGTATCTCGGCGTCCATGAGGAGCCTTGTATAGGTGCGCGTGCCATTGTAGAAAACGGCGGGCTCTACCTGGGTCGCGCGGAAGAAATCGGAGAGGGTCGGTCGGCTGCCGGTGGCAGCATAGAGTTCTTTCACCATCTCGATGTAGTATTCATTTTTCCGAAGGCGGCTGGCGATGTTTTCGAGTACCCATTTCTGTGCCTGCTCTTCGAGCTGAATGGCGCAGCCTTTCGGTACGTGAGGAAATCCTTCTTGGATCTCTTTCTTGATGATGACGTGATGCTTGCCGAGGAGCGATGCGAAGCGGCGGGAGAAGTCATACTTGCGGCTTGCCTGTGCGACGAAGTCGAGGACGGTGAGGCAGTCTTTCCCTTTCGAAAGGCGCAGGCCGCGCCCGAGCTGCTGGAGGAAGACGGTCATGCTGTTCGTCGGTCTTAGGAAGAGTACGGTATTCACGGACGGGATGTCGACGCCTTCATTGAAGAGGTCTACGACGAATAGGATGCGAAGCTCCCCTTCTGCGAGGCGTTCCCGCGCTGCATTTCTTTCTGCTGCCGGTGTATCTGCATCGAGTGCGAGGGCAGATATGCCGTGCTGATTGAAGTAGTCTGCCATGAAATGCGCGTGCTTCTTCGAGACGCAGAAGCCGAGTGCTTTCACGTCGCGAATGTCTGCGGTGTAGCGAAGGAGGGCGTCTCCGATGGCGCGGGCGCGCTGGCTGGCCAGTGCGCCTTCTGCGGTGTAGAGACGTTCGAGCTCGCTCGCGTCGTACTCTCCGCCTGTCCACTTGATCTCCGCAAGGCTCACCGGATCTGTGACGCCGAAGTAGTGAAAAGGGCAGAGAAGTCGCCGCTCGATGGCATCGGGCAGGCGTATTTCTGCGGCGATGTGTCCGCCAAAATAGGAGAGAATGTCTCCCCCATCCATACGCTCTGGCGTAGCTGTGAGGCCGAGGAGGATCTTCGGATGAAAGTGTGTGAGAAGGTGCTGGTAGGATCTTGCCGCTGCATGATGGAATTCATCGACGATGATCATGTCATAGTAGTAGGGATCCATTTTTTCAAAGAAACGCTGGCTGTTCAGTGTCTGAATGGACATGAAGAGGTGTTCCACGTGACTTGCCTGGTGTCCTCCGACTGCGAGCGCACCAAAATCGGGATCTTTCATGACCTGACGGAAGCAAGAGAGACTTTGTTTCAGGATCTCTTCTCTATGAGCGATGAAGAGGAGGCGCGTCCCTTCTTTTCTCGAGGCGGCAAATCGGCGATAGTCGAAGGCGGAGATCGCTGTCTTTCCCGTGCCTGTGGCGGCGACGACAAGATTGTACCAGCGATCTTTGCCGTGCCGTTCTGTATCAAGTGCATCCAGTATCGCCTGCTGGTAGGGGTACGGCTGGATGTCAAAAACATAGGAGGAGGCATCTGTCCCGTTGCTCCGCCCGCGTTCCCTATCGATAGCGCGATGGAGTTTTTCCTCATCTTTTTGGGGCTCGTAGGAGGTGAAATCCTCGGAGTGCCAATATGTCTCGAAGGTCGCGCTCATTTTATCGATGATGTGCGGCTGGTCCTGCGCCGTCACTTTCATATTCCACTCCATCCCTTCTGCGATGGCAGCGTGGGAAAGATTCGATGAACCGATGTAGGCCGTCGAGTAGCCGCTTTCCCGATAGAACATGTATGATTTGGCGTGCAGTCTGGTTTCTTTCACATCATAAGAAATGCGTACTTCTGTATGGGGCAGAGACGCAAGCACCTCGATCGCCTTCGGATCCGTCGCTCCCATGTATGTCGTCGTCACGATGCGCAGGTGTCCACCGCGGGCTGTGAAAAGGCGCAGTGCGGGGAGAAGCAGCTGAAGGCCGGAGAAACGGATGAAGGAGATCAGAAAATCAATGCGGTCAGAGGATGCGATCTCCTTTGTGAGCTCGTGTACCATCGAGACATCCTTCTTAGAATTGGTGAAAAGGAATGATCGCGTGAGTGATGTCGCCGGCCGCTCCCACCGGCGAGGCAGGAGTGTATTTTTCTTGTGTTCTAAGGATCTCAGCAGAAATGGTGCATTCGCCACCTCCTGACCGCCTCCCAGCTCTTCTGTCTTCTTTGCAAGGGAGGCAATGAGTTCATTCGTGAGTGCCAGCTGGTGGTCGACGCTGTTCTCCTCATCCCTGTCCGCGATGTCCTTCAGGCAGAGTCGTATCACCCGCTGCAAATACGAAGAGAGATAGCCCACGGCTTCCTCAGCATCCACATCTTCCTCTTCTGCACGCACCTGATCCTCGGCCAGTGCCTCTTTCAGCACTTCAGCAAAGCGCCGCGACATGACTTTCTCGTACACGCCATCTTTTAATTTTTCAATTTCAGTCATAGGGGTCATTGTCTTTTCCTTTCTGAGAAGCCAATAGACATGTAAGAGCTTTTCTATATAGTATCATAAAAATCTCTCGCCGTAGATGAAAAACAGATCATCCGATCTTCTCACCCACCGGGCAGTATACATCATCTGAATCTCTGTATTTACTGCGAAAATGGTATCTTCGCTATTCGTATGATCCATGAAATAAACTATATATTGCGTTATCCGTCTTTTCCCTCTTGCATTTTTCTCTAGAACGTAGTACCATATAGTCATGAAGCATGGACATATTTGAACATGTTCTCCGGATGGACGGTTTCTCCGATTTCCAGAATTCTCTAAGCGCTACGAGATCACAGGGAGAGCCGCACCGGAAGGGGCAGATCTGCCATATGCACCGTGCGTCATCGGATGGGTCAGCGGAAGCGTACAGCCTGCTGCCAATGCCCATTTTAGGCTGATAAGTAAGAAAAAATGAATATCCGGAAGCATGGCTTTGCCACTTCCCTGTCCTCTGCGAGGCCGGGTTCCGACGATAGCACAGGCCCTCCCGCACTTCGGTGCTCATGGACGACCGTCACCGATTCCGAGCTCCGCCTGCATCGGGCACAGGTGGGAAGCCTTTTCCGGATGTTTTTTTATGCCTTTGTAAGAAAAATCCCCATGGGCTATGGCATGACACATGCCGCAGCCCATGGGGATTTTTCTATTGACTTTTTGCTCTCACTCATTCGTGGCTTCTTCTCAGACGGAGTATCCTGCTTCTCGCGCGATTTCTTTCACATACGGGATCGGACATTCTATCACAGCGGCAATGCCCTCGATCGACATGTTCAGTTTGAGCAGATTTACGATCACTGTTCTACCTTTTTCCTCCATCCATTGCTCCATCCCTTGCTCCATGCCTTGCTTCATGCCGATCTCGATCCCTTCCTGCATGCCTTCGATTTTATATTTTTGGAGTTCCATCAAAAGTGTCATATATTCTCGCCTCATTTCTTTATGTTCTTTGATCCGGATCACTTCTTCGTTGATTTCTTTCGTCAATGCACCTTCTGCTGCTTTCCCGTCCACATAGCGCAGGAAGGCTGTTTCATCAAAACGCGGAAAGAACATATAGTCATAATCAAAAGCAGTGAACCTTTCGGATCACTGCTCTGGTATTTATTTCAGACAGAGTATCCCGCTTCTCGCGCTATTTCTTTTACATACGGGATCGAACTTTCTGTCGCAGCAGCAATGCCCTCGATCGGCATGTTCAGTTTGAGCAGATTCATGATCACTGTTCTACCTTTTTTCTCCATGCCTTGCTCCATACCTTTCTCCATCCCCTTCTCCATACCCTGCTCCATGCCTTTCTCCATACCTTGCTTCATGCCGATCTCGATCCCTTCCTGCATGCCTTCGGTTTTATATTTTTGGAGTTCCATCAAAAGTGTCATATATTCTCGCCTCATTTCTTTATGTTCTTTGATCCGGATCACTTCTTCGTTGATTTCTTTCGTCAATGCACCCTCTGCTGCTTTCCCGTCCACATAGCGCAGGAAGGCTGCTATATCCGGGTCAAGGGTATCACTTTCGCCTTTCGCGTTCAGGAAGATCTTTGTCGAAAGATCCCCCAGCTCCAGGCCTTCCTTTTCGATGCAGCGATGGCGGAAGGTATACATGGGGAGATTTTCGCCGAAGGGGTCGAAGGTACAGATGAAGATGATGAAGGACTCTTTCAGCTCTGTATAGTACTGCCCTTTTTTCAGCTCGTCCATATCGATCATGCCTTGATAGTAGCGGGTCCGCTTGGGGAGTTCCCCCTCGTCGCCATTCGTACATTGCATCTCAATGTCATAAACGTGGCCACTTTCATCGTGCACATAGACGTCCAGACGGATGCTTTTATTGTCGTAGCGGTTGTCTATAGATTTCTCGCCTTCAGGAAATGTGATCTTTTCAATCTGGATGCCCAAAATTTTTTCGATCAGGTATTTGCAGATTCGCTGGTTCTGCATAACTTTCTGAAAAAGAAAATTATCTTGGATGGTCAGCTCTTCCCATTGTTTGAATCGTCCCATGGCATCACCGCCTTTCTACCTGTATTGTAACAAAAAACAGAGAAAAAGCGAAGAGAGATTCCGCAATATACAAGCAGAAAAGAAACATTCTCTCATCATATTTTGTGTCTGTATGAGGGAAACAGGCAATAGAAAAGCAGTCTGCCGATGAAAACCGACAGGCTGCTTTTCTATGATTTTTATTTTTCCAGCTTTTTGAAAAGGCTCGCCATTTCGAGTGCATCCATCGCACATTCGAAGCCTTTGTTGCCAGACTTGAGGCCGGCGCGGTTGATGGCCTGCTCGATGGTATCGGTGGTGAGGACACCGTAGAGGACGGGGATACCGCTGGAGAGGGAAGCCATAGCGACGCCCTTCGTGACTTCGGTCGCTACGTGCTCGTAGTGATCGGTCTCGCCGCGGATGACAGCGCCGAGGCAGATGACGGCATCATATTTCCCGCTTTCTGCCATTTTCTTCGCTGCGAGCGGGATCTCAAAGGCACCCGGCACCCACGCAAGATCAACTTTGTCCATGTCGACACCATGACGGGCAAGACCATCGGCTGCGCCGTCGATGAGTTTGGAAACGATGACTTCATTGAAACGGGAAGCGATAATGCCGACGCGGATGTCGCTTTCATTGAAAAGTCCGGAAATGATATTCATGAGGAAGTCTCCTTTGGGTATATGTAACATATTTTATAAATGGTAACATCAAGGGTTCAAGGGTTCAGGGTTCGGGGTTGTTGTGGCGGCTGCGCCGCGAATATATGGCCGATGCGCCGATTCTTGTAAACTGAAATCCCCGAAACTGGCATTTCAGTCACCAGTCACTAGCCACTAAAATCCTATGCCTTCGGCTCTACGATGTCCTGGTCGAGCTTCAGCATGTGGCCCATTTTTTCCTGCTTGGTTTTGAGGTAGAATTCGTCTTCTCTGGTGGGCGCGATCTCGATGGGGACGCGCTCGGTGATGGTGATGCCGTACTCGCTTACGTCGTCGATCTTCTGCGGGTTGTTTGTCAGGAGGCGGATGTGTGTCGCGCCGAGATTTCTAAGGATCTGCGCACCGGTCATGTACTCGCGAAGGTCGGCAGCGAAGCCGAGCTTGAGATTCGCTTCGACGGTGTCATAGCCTTCATCCTGCAGGGCATAGGCGCGGATCTTATTGATGAGGCCGATGCCGCGGCCTTCCTGACGCAGGTAGACGAGGACGCCGCGGCCTTCTTTGGCGATCTGGCGCATGGCTGCGGAGAGCTGCTGTCCGCAGTCGCAGCGCAGCGATCCGAAGCAGTCACCGGTGAGACATTCCGAGTGGATGCGGCAGAGGACGGGAGATCCGTCATCGACCTTCCCCATGGTGAGGGCAACGTGGTGCTCGCCATTCATGCGGTTCACGAAGCCGTAGATCTCAAAGTCGCCGTACTTGGTCGGGAGTTTGGCGGCGGTGATGCGTTCGACGAAGATCTCATGCTTTTTCCTGTATTCGATAAGCTCCTGAATGTTGCCGATCTTGAGGCCTTTTTCCTTTGCGAGGCGGAAGAGGTCTTCGCGGCGGGCCATGGTACCGTCTTCATTCATGATCTCACAGCACAGGCCGGCGGGCTTGAGCCCCGCAAGGCGGGCGAGGTCGACGGTCGCTTCGGTATGGCCCTGCCGTTCGAGGACGCCCCAACGGCGAGCTTTCAGCGGGAAAAGATGCCCAGGGCGACGGAAATCTTCCGGCTTCGCTCCGTCTTTGATGGCTTCCAAGGCTGTCATGGAGCGGGCGGCGGCAGAGACGCCGGTGCCGGAGCCCTTGTAGTCGATGGACTCAAGGAAGGCGGTCTGGTGATTGTCCGTATTGTGACGGATCATCGGTCCGAGGTACAGGGATTCTGCGATCTCCTCGGACATCGGCATGCAGATGACGCCCTTCGCTTCGGACGCCATGCGGTTCACATTCTCCGGCGTGGCGAATTCTGCGGCACAGATGTAGTCGCCTTCGTTTTCGCGGGACTCGGCGTCCTGCATGATGACGATGTGTCCCTCTCTGATCTCTTCTAAAATATCTTCAATCGGGTCAAATTTAAATTCCATAGTTTCCTCCAGAAAGTGTCTCAAGCATGCTCATGGTGAGACCTTCTTCCGTGTCCTTTTTCATGAGCTGCTCCACATATTTTCCCAGGTAGTCGCACTCGACATTCACCGGGTCTCCCGGGCGTTTCCCGAGAAGGATGGTCTTCTCCCCCGTATGTGGGATGAGGGAGATCGTGAAGCGGTCTTTCCCCCGCTTCGCGACAGTGAGGCTCACGCCGTCGATAGCGACGGAGCCTTTTTCTACGATGTATTTCATCCATTTCTGCTCGACAGAGATGGTGATATTGACCGCATTTCCTTCTTTGATGAAGGAGATCAGGCGTCCCGTGGTATCGACATGGCCGAGCACGATGTGACCGCCCAAGCGATCCGAGAGACGGAGCGCACGCTCGAGATTCAGGGGCGATCCGACGCGCACCATGGAAAACGACGTGCGGGAAAGCGTCTCCGGCGTGACGTCGCAGTCGAAAGAGTGCGTATCCATCCGCGTCACGGTGAGGCAGGTACCGTTCACGGCGATGCTGTCGCCGAGCTTCGTCCCCTCGAGGACTTTTTCACAAGAAATGGTGAGCGTGCAGGAAGATGCTGTGGGCTTCATCCTGCGAAGCGTCCCGATTTCCTCTACGATCCCTGTGAACATGGCTCTTCCTCTCTCTTCAGCAGGTCGACGTCCGTCGGGCGCGTGGACTCTGCCTTTTCTTCTTTGGCTTCTTTTTCTACATACGCTTCGATGACGAGATCCTTCCCCGTCATCTGCGTCTGGATGTCACGGAGACGGATGGCCTTCGGGATGGTCGGTGCGCCCTCGCCGCCGATGAGCCCGGGCGCAGAGACGCCGCCAATGATCATCGGCGCGGTATAGATGCGTACCTTGTCGACGATACCGGCATCAAAGGCAGACGCGGCGAGCGTCGCGCCGCCCTCTAAGAGGATGCTGTCGATGCCTTTCAGAGCGAGCCCCGTCATGGCGGCCTCGAGATCGACACTGCCGTTCTCTTCGCTGTCCGTCATGATGATATCGACGCCCATATCCGAGAGCGCTTTGCGCTTTTCCTCATCCGAGGCAGTCGTGGTGAGGATGATATTCTCCCCCTCTTCCTGAAATACCTTCGCTTTGAGCGGCACGGAGAGCTTTCCGTCCACGATGATGCGCACGGGGTCGATCATCCCCTCTGTGCGGGCAGTGAGCTGCGGATTGTCAGCAAGGATCGTCCCCGCGCCGACCATGATGCCCTTGTAGCAGCCGCGCAGGACATGTACTTCTTCCCGCGAGTCTTCACAGGAGATCCACTGGGAGTCCCCCGTGTGGCAAGCCGTCTTGCCATCCAGAGACATCGCAGCCTTGTAGAGGACGAAGGGCTTGTGCTGCGTGATGTATTTCAGGAAGACTTCGTTCAGCTTCTTCGCTTCCTCTTCCATGAGACCTACCGTCACAAAGATCCCCGCTTCTTTCAGCTTGCGGATCCCCTTGCCGGCTACGAGAGGATTCGGATCCTCCATCGCGACGACCACGCGGTCGACGCCTTTTTCCACTACGAGGTCAGCGCACGGCGGCGTCTTCCCATAGTGTGAGCAGGGCTCAAGCGTCACATAGAGCGTCGCCCCCTTCGGATCTTCTGTCGCGTGAGCGAAGCAGTTCACTTCCGCATGCGGCCCGCCATATACTTCATGCCAGCCCTCGCCGATGATGCGGCCATCTTTTACGAGCACCGCCCCGACCATCGGATTCGGACGGGTATGTCCCATACCGCGCACCGCTAGCTCCAGCGCACGGCTCATGAATTTTCTGTCTTCATCGATACGCAAAAAATCCACCTTCCTTTCCTTCAGGGAGGTGGACAGCCAAAAAGTCTACCACTCTTCTTTCATCCGGACTCTAACCGTCGGCTCTGGGTTCTCACCAGATCTACTGCAGGACATCTGCAGCTCGTGGGCTCAGAAGATCTTTACCACCGGTGGGGAATTCCGCCCCGCCCTGAAGAGATATATTTCTACGTTTCTATTATAACAGATGACGCAAGAGGGATGCGTGTCCAGCGGCTGGTGACTAGGGACTGGTGACTAGTGGCTAGGGACTAGGGATGAGAAAGGAGAATACCGCTTTCCCCATATCGTCATTTCGAGCCTAGCGAGAAATCTTCCTTGCACAACGGTCAAACGGAGAGTGTGAGATGAGGAGCAGCACCTATGCGATTTTCTCTTTCCCTCATATGTGCAGAATACCCTACGACGTAAAAGATCCCTCGGCTACGCTCGGGATGACGATACGAGAGGATGGACTGTCCCACATTTCTTTTCATCTCGCTACGGGAGCCAACCTCCGCCCCTTCGGGGCACCTCCTTCCAGAGGAAGGAGGGAAAAGGTAGAAAATCAGAATACCGCTTCCCCGCACCATAGCCTTCCCCGCATGGGGAAGGTGGCGAGCGTAGCGAGCCGAATAGGGTTCTAGCGGGATAAAAACGCGAGAGAATGACCTAATCCCTAGCTACTAATCCCTAGTCACGAGTCCCCAGTCACGAATCCCCCAACCTCCCTTGCGTAAAACCCGCGTACCATATATACTAGAAAAGATAATTCTATTTTTTATTAAGGAGATGGATGTTTTGAATTTTGTTGACGCCGTAGTGGCCTTTCTGAACATTGGCATTTTCAGTACACTGATCTGCCGCTTTACCGGAGCGAATATGGCAATGCTCGTTTTCTGTGCGCTACTCTACATGGGAAGTGAACCGATGGAAACGGTAGGCATCATGCTGACGTACCTGGTCTTCATGCGCCTCACCATTTACACCCAGAAACGCAAGCTGAATTTCAAGAAGCTGCAGGTCTTCAAGGGGATGCGAGTCTTTGTCCCCGTCCTTCTGATCGTGATCTCTCTCTTCCTGTATCCATTCGCAGCGCTGGCGATCTTCCTCCTGCTCTTCATGGTGGAGATCCTCGCGCAGATCAAGTCGGAGATCCCGGAAGACAGACAGCTTTCGAAGGGAGAACTCACCAAGTACATCGTGATCGGTTCCCTCCTGACCACCGTCTCTATGATTGCCGTGAAATTCATCCCCGCTACCTGGTACTATGCACTGGGCGGCGCTGTCGGCCTCTTCCTCTGCGGCTTCGTATGGTGGCTGGGACAGGACCGCGACAGACTTTCCGGCATCTGGGATACGGTCATCCTGCTCTCCTTCATCCCGCTCGGCCTCTTCGGCTTCGATATGGCGGACTGGATGGATGATATGCGTCGCAGCGTGAACCCGACCCGCATCGCATACAATCTGCCTTTCATTTTCCTGCCGGTCTTCTATGTCGGCTTCCTGATGGCGAATATCCTCTTCGGTGTCTTCTCCCTCTCCGGCATGTGCATCACCTTCTTCGGCGCACTCGGCCTGCGTCTTTTCGGCTACTATGAAATGTCCGGCAAGGGCAAGGCAAGCCTCATCGCGATCGGCTTCACCGTCCTCGGCCTTTTCCTTCTCTTCCTCACCGCACCGGAGCCTGTCGGTGTATCCAAGTATGTGGATGCTTTCCTGCCGACCAATTACTATGGATTTAAAGGGCTGCTGAATATGTTCTGATTTTACGTGACTGGTGACTGGTGACTGGTGACTGGTGACTGGTGACTAGGGACTAGGGACTAGGGACTAGGGACTAGGGACTAGGGACTAGGGACTAGTGGCTAGTGGCTAGGGATTAGGAAGTTTGCCTCACATTTCCCGCTACTCCGCTATACCTGATCCCAAAAGAAAACCGTCATGATCGAAATGGTCATGACGGTTTTCTTTTGTCCGAAACAGATAGAGAAAAATATAACACGCAAAAAGCGAGGCCTCATGAACCTCGCTTTCGTGTCGATTTCATAAACCGATAGTATGGAGAAAATGGTAAGGGGGAAAATTCCTAATCCCTAGCTACTAGTCACTAGCTACCAGCTATTAATCCCTAGCCACTAAACAGCTACTCCCTTGCCTTCGGCTGGCGATACGTGAAGACACGCTTCGGCTCCTTGCTTTCTACTTTATGGTCGAGGAGATTCACATCGAGGATCGGGCAGACACCACAACCATTGCAGGCCTGGTGGCGGCAGTCATGGGTGAGGATCCCCTTCTCGGCCATGCGCCATTCTTTCAGGAGGTAGTCCTTCGTGACACCGCTGTCGATATGATCCCACGGTTCGCATTCGTAGAAATCGCGGATGCGCGCTGCGTACTCGTCGGGATCGATACCGCATTCACGGAAGCTGTCCATCCAGACGTCGAAGTGGAAAAATTCCGTCCAGCTGTCATAGGTGCAGCCTTTCTTCCATGCGGTGTAGATGGCAGAAGAGAGCTTGCGGTCGCCGCGAGCGAGGACAGCTTCGATATATCCTGTCTTCGCATCATGATAGGCGTACTTGATATGGCGGTTTGTGAAAAGGCTCTTCAGATACTGCTGTTTGCGCTCGATCTCCTCTACGCTGCACTGCGGCATCCACTGGAAAGGAGTGAAAGGCTTCGGCACGAAGCTCGAGACGCTGACAGTGATGCGCAGGTCATAGCGCCCCTTGATCTCGTGATAGAGCTCGTGGATGCGGTTCGCCAGATCGGCGATGCCCTTCAGGTCTTCATCCGTTTCCGTCGGAAGGCCCATCATGAAGTAGAGCTTCACCTTTTTCCAGCCATTTTTGAAGGCATTCGCACAGGCGCCCATGATGTCTTCCTCCGTGACGCCCTTATTGATGACATCGCGCATGCGCTGCGTACCGGCTTCCGGTGCCAGCGTGAGACCGCTCTTTCGGACCTGCTGGATCTTTTTCGCGATGTCGATGGAGAAGCTGTCGACACGCAGTGATGGGAGACTGACACTCACACGCTTGTCTTTGAAATTTTCCAAGAGGTGATCGACGAGCTCGGGCAGGCAGGAGTAGTCTGCCGAAGAGAGGGACATGAGGGAAATTTCATTATAGCCCGTATTCTTGATCAGGGTATCTGCGATCTCCTGCAGTCTCTCTTCGCTCTTCTCGCGCACAGGGCGGTAGATCATCCCCGCCTGGCAGAAACGGCATCCGCGGCTGCAGCCGCGGAACATTTCCAGTACGGCACGATCATGCACGATCTCGATATGCGGGAGGATCGGCTTGTCATCGATGTGGACATGGTCGACATCACGGATGACACGCTTCTTCACAGGGAACTGGGCCGCTTCGTCGATGGGACGGATGCTGCGGAAGACGCCATTCTCATAGTAAGAGACCTCATAGAGGGACGGCGCATAGCAGCCATCGATCTGAGCGAGACGGCGGATCGCCTCTTTGCGGCCGCCGGGCTTCCCTTCCGCTTTCCATGCTTTCACGATATCCACCATCTCTCCGATGGCTTCTTCAGATTCTCCGATGAAGAAGACATCGAAGAAATCAGCGACCGGCTCTGCATTGTACACGCAGGGACCGCCGGCGACGACGAGGGGATCCTCGTCTGTGCGGTCCTTCGCCCAGACAGGAATGCCTGCCATGTCGATCATGTTCAGGATATTCGTGTAGCACATTTCATACGGCATGGTGAAGCCAAGTACATCGAAGTCCTTGACCGGGCATTTGTTTTCAAGAGAAAAGAGCGGGATGTGCTTCTCTCTCATCATTGCTTCCATGTCCACCCATGGCGCATATACACGCTCTGCCAGCGCATCCTCTCTGGCATTCAGGACACTGTAGATGATCTTGAGTCCCAGATGGCTCATGGCGACTTCGTAGACATCAGGGAATGCCAGCGCCACTTTCACCGGGATCTCATCGTGGTTTTTCACCACGCTGTTCCACTCTCCGCCAATGTAGCGGGCAGGCTTTTGGATATGCATCAGCCATACGGGATCGATAGTTACACGGTTCATTTGATACTCCTAAAATAAATGGGGTTACAGGTTTATGGTTGTATTGGTTCAATGGGTTCAAGGTTCAGGGTTCAGGGTTGTGGTACGGCGCATAAAAATATAGAAGCGCCGCGAAATATAAATAATGGCGATGTCATGAGCTGGCATTCCAGTCACTAGTCTCCAGTCACTTGAGACTCCTAATCCCTAGCCACTAATCCCTAATCCCCAGTCAATCAAACATCAATTTCTTTCTTCTTAAATAGATATTCATCAAAAGCCCGACGCAGAGAAGATTCATGAGGAGAGCCGAGCCGCCGTAGCTCATGAAAGGCAGCGGGATGCCGGTGACAGGCATAATGCCGAGGGTCATGCCGACATTGATGAAGATCTGGAAGAGCCACATGGAAAAGATCCCACAGGCGAGCAGGCTGCCGAAGGCATCCCCCGAAGAGCGGGAAATCATAAGTGTCCTGTATAAAAGAACGAAGAATAAAAAGAGAACGAAAATGGCTCCGACGAAGCCCAGCTCTTCCCCAATGACAGAGAAGATAAAGTCAGTATGATTTTCCGGGAGGAAATTCAGCTGGCTCTGCGTGCCTTCGAAAAGGCCCTGCCCGATGAAACCGCCGCTGCCGATGGAAATCTTCGACTGGATGACATGGTAACCGGAGCCATACGGATCGACGTCCGGATTGAAAAGGACGAGGATACGCATCTTCTGGTAGCTGTGCAGCACGAAGAACCAGATGAGCGGGAAGACTACGACGAACGCAAGAAAAGCGCGTTTCACAAGCTGCATCTTGAGTCCGGAAATATAAAGCATGCCGAAGGTGATGGCCGCGAAGACAAGGCTCGTACCAAGGTCCGGCTGGATGAAGATCAAAAGTGTCGGAAGTGCCATCATACCCGCGACAGGCAGAAGGCTCTTCCATGTCTGGAAGCCGGATTTGTCATTCGCCATGAGCCTTGCCAGACAGATGATCATGATGATTTTCGCAAATTCCGAAGGCTGCAGCGTGAAAGGGCCGATCTGGATCCAGCGCTGCGCCCCAAGCGCACTCGTTCCGGCGAATTTGACGACCAGAAGCAGGATCGCATTGATGCCATAGAGGATGGGGACGAAGCGATAGAGTTTCCTGTAGTCAAAATAGAGCGAGCCCCCGGCAATGATAAGACCGCCGACAAAGAAGATCCCCTGCTTCATGACGAAGTCATACTGCCCCGGTTGTCCATCCATATTCGCATGAGTGGCACTCGCAATGATCAGAAGACAGATGACGCCAAGGCCCAGGACAGCCATCAGCAGCGTGCTGTCAATGCGCCGCCAATATCGAATGAGATTCATTCTGCTATCTCCTCCTCTGCCATTTATACGAGCGGCTGCCCGAGTGCCAGGAAAGGCCGGCCGGCGCCGTCTTCACAGGTGCCTTCTCCCGCGCATTCTCCGCCTCTGCTCTCCGAAGCAGCTTCTTCCAGCGCGAAAGCGGGATCTGTTTCTCTTCTTTGTACGATTTCCAGAAAAGAGCGAGTGCTTCTCCGAGCGCCCCTTTTTCGGAAAAATCCGAAAGCTCTCCCTGATGCGCGAGACGGTCTGCCTCCTCCGTATACGGGATGATGGCAGAGATGGACTCTTCATCGAGCGTCTCCAGCATATCCGAGAGGGAGATTTGCGTATCCCCCGAGAGGGAGAACTGGTTCAGCACATAGGTCATGTACCGCTTGCGCGGTCCCGTCATGAGACGCTCTGCATTCCGCTTCGAGGCCCAGGACGGCGCCACAACAAGGAACATATGATCCGAGAGATGCTCCGCAAAGCGGATGCCCTCTCCCCGCCCCGCCGGACAGTCGAGAAGGATGTAGTCATACTTGTCCTCCACGTCTTCGAGCACGGTATCCATCGCCGCAGGAAAGACGGTCTCCCATGTATCATTCTGCGCCGCCGGCAGGAAATCCAAATGGTCATTCACTTCCAGGATGACATCCTTCGCAAAGCAGCGGCCTTCCGCCAGATCCATCACATGATAGAAGCACTCATTTTCCAGCCCCAGCACGAGATCCATATTTCTCATGCCCATATCCCCATCGATGAGGAGCACCTTCTTCCCCTTCCGGGAGAGGAAGATCCCCAGAGCAGCGGTGAGGAGCGTCTTCCCCACGCCGCCCTTACCGGAAGCAAAGGATACGATCTCAGCCATTCTTTTTGCCTCCTGCCTTTGCCTCATCCGCTGCCTTCAGCTTTGCCGGCGAATAATCTCCGATATGGAAATAGGCATCCATCATCTTCTTGACGACAGGTGCCGCGGACTCCGAGCCGAAGCCGCTGTGCTCGAACATGCACAGGATCACGACCTCCGGCTTGTCGAAAGGCGCATATGCCACGAACCAGCCGTTATCGAGACCATTCGTTTCCGCCGTACCAGACTTACCGGCGATCGAAATCGGATAATGTTCGAAGATCTGGCCGCCTGTCCCATCCTTGCTCATGACCATCCGAAGTCCTTTGTGGATCGCATCAAGCGTATCCTTAGATACCGGAAGCGTCCCCACCTTCTCCGGTGAGAAGATCTTGAGCGGTGTCCCATCCAGCTGATCGATGCGGTTCACAAGGTATGGCTGGTAGCGGAAGCCGCCATTGGCGATCGCCGAGTATACCATCGCCATCTGCAGCGGCGTCGTCAGCGTGAAGCTCTGTCCGATCGCGGCATCCATCGTCTCCCCGAGGTACCAGTCCTGCTTGAAAACTTTCATCTTGTAGGCTTCGCTTGCGACATTGCCGTCCGATTCACCGGCAAGGTCGATGCCTGTCGTTTTCCCAAGACCGAATTCCTCCGCCATACGGGAGATGCGGTCGATGCCTGCACGGCGTCCCATTTCATAGAAATAGACATTGTCCGACTTTTCGATCGCTTCATAGAAATTGATCCATCCGAAGGCTTCGCCCCCAGAGTTTCTCTTATCGACGAGCCAGTGCTTGCCGTTATCAAAAATGCGTTCCTCCGGTGTCGTCACCTTCGCTTCGAGTGCTGCCGCGCCCGTGATGACTTTGAAGAGCGATCCGGGCGGATACATCGACTGGATCGTGCGGTTCTGCATCGGATGATTCTTATTATTGACGATCTCATTCCAGTCTTTCGAAGAGATCCCCTTGCTGAAGCGGTTCGGATCATAGCTCGGCCAGCTAGCCATTGCGAGGATCGCTCCGCTATTCGGATCGACAGCCACCGCGGAAGCCCCCGTCGGCATGACACCGCCATGGACGAGCGTCTTCACCTGTGCTTCCATTGCGTCCTCTGCCGCTTTCTGCAGATTCGCATCCAGCGTCAAACGCACACTGTTCCCCGTGACAGACGGCGTACCGCCCACATAGCGGACAGGCTGACCCGATGCATTGACCTCGACCGTCTTTGTGCCATTCTTGCCTTCGAGATAATTGTTATAGCGGCTCTCAAGGCCCGCACGACCGATCAGTGTCGTGGTCGTGTACGGATTTCCTTCCGCATCCCTGTCATCCGGCCCCGCTTCGCCGACATAGCCAAGGACCTGCGCCCCCGCATTGCCCAGCGGATATACGCGTAGCGGATTCACTTCGATTTCGATGCCCGGGAATTCATCCTTCTTCTCTTCGATCTGCGTCGCGACATCGATGCCGACATCGTTTGCCAGATAGATCGCTCCGAAGGCCAGCTTATTGTCTTCGATCTTTTTCTTGATATCGGCAGTCGGCACATGAAGAAGCTGCGACAGGCGGCTGAGCGCCTCATCCGACAGCGTATTTCCCTTGCGATCGACCGGCATGACGACGCTGTATGCCGAGCGCGAGCCCGCAAGGATCAAGCCATTTCTGTCATACATGACACCACGCATCGCCTGCATGGGAAGGTAACGGATGCGGTTCCCATCCGCTTCTTCTTTATAGTACCCGCCCTGAATGACCTGCATATAGAAAAGACGCAGTCCTAGGACGAGCAGGAGGAAGATCGCCGCATAGATCATACGTGCATAGCGGGACTCCTCCGTATTTTTCAAAAGCCCACTGAGAATCGAGGGCACATGCTTATTCACCACTTCGGTTCTCCCTCCCGTTTCATGGCCCATAGCGGCCTGTGAAGAAAGAGCACGGCTACTCCATTCATGAAGGTGGTGCTCATCACAAAGTACAGGATATAAGAAATCGAGAAGACATGGCTGCCAGCTGCCAAAAGCACCAGCCATGACAGCAGTGCATAAAGGAGCGAGGCCAGCGTCATTGCAAAAAGCGAAATATACCAGTGACGGTTGTAGCGCTTCCTGCCCAAAGCGAGATACAGCGCTGCGATCGCCAGGTATGGCAGGAGGTGCAGTCCGAAAAGATTTCCCGTCACAAGATCCGTAAGGAGCCCGCCCACGAGTGCAAGCGTCATCGCCGTCTTGTTATCAAAGATCAATGTCGCAAGGACGATGACGACCAGCCACAGATCCGGCTGATGCAGCCCCGAGAAAAAGAATGGCATCACCGAGGACTGCACAAGAAAAACGAGAAAGCTCAAAAAAGCCAGTGCATAGCCACTCATTCCTTCTCACCTGCCTGATGTTTATTGGGATTCATCGGCGGTTCCTTCTTCGGCGGCTTCACCAGGATACTCTCTGGCGTCGCCCTCTGGATATGGTCCGTGATGATGAAGACCTCTTCCAGATGAGAGAAATCAGCCGCCGGAACAATGCGTGCCACCTGCGTGCCGCCGATGGAGTCGACATCCACCTGCTCGACGGTACCGATGACCATCCCCTTCGGATACACCCCGCCATAGCCGGATGCCACGATGGTATCCCCCTTGATGACATCAGCCTCACGCGGCAGATTCACGAAAGAGAGCTTGCCCGGCTCACTGCTGTTTCCGGAAACCATCGCCACCACGCGCGAGGCCGGACGCGCAACGATACCGCCCACCGATGTACGCGGATCCAGAAGGAGCTGCACACGTGCGGAATTCTCATACACTTCACTCACAAAGCCCACAAGACCCGTCGGGACGATGACAGGCATATACTTCTTGATGCCGCTGTCACTGCCGCGGTCCACGACCAGCGTCTGTGTCCATCCCCCGTAGTCGCGGGTGATGACAGAAGCCCCCGTCAGGTGGTACTGTTTATAGCCCTGCTTGAACGAAAGGAGACTCTTCAGTCGGATATTCTCCGCAAGGATCTCGCTGTACTGAGCCTGCTCCGCGCGAAGACTTTCATTTTCCTTCCGGAGCGCATCCAGCTCGTTCCAGTTCTCCCACGCGCCCGAAAGTAAATCAAGCCCCTGTGTGAAAGAAAGCGCCGTCCTGCTCGCGGTATAGTTGAAAGGAGCTGCACCGATAGAGAGCGGCTGCGAAATGAAAGGGATGTACTCCCTATGCCGCCAGAACCAGCCGCATGCGCCCATGAAAACAAAGAGGGCGACTGCGGCGGCCATCTTTTTTCTGCCAAAGAAAATCACGATCAAGCGCCTCCGTAATATTTTTCACCGTTCTCGATGAGAAACGGCAGATCCTTATACATGCCAAGAGCCTGATAGCAGCCCATAGCCAATACCTCCCCCGGCAGAGCCGGTACGAAGACCGGCATATGAAGCTCTCCGGCGAGCCAGTCCTTCAGCCCGTCTAAAAGCGCACTACCGCCGGAAAGAAGCAGACCATTCTTCAGAAGATCGCCCGCCATCTCCGGTTTCGCCTCGCGAAGGACACGGCGGATGAGCTTCAGAACAGGCTGCAGGATACGCTGCATCACCGGTCTTAATTCCTCCGTGGAAAGCTCCACCACCACTTCCACGCCATCACGGATCCTGCGCCCGCGGATAGTGAATGTCGCCTGCCCATCCGCCGCTTTGAGAGAGATCACTTCACTCTTCAACTTCTCCGCCTGATCCAGCCCGATCATGATCTGATACTTTTCCTGCAGATACTGGCAGATCCCCTTATCGATATGATGCCCGCCGAAAGGGATCCCCTCCTGCGTGACGATCCCTCCGCAGCTGTAAAGCCCCGCATCAGCAACATCACGCCCGATGACAAGAGAAAAGATCACAGATGGTGCCAGCATATCCTTCCCCGCCCCGATAGCCGCAGCCGCCGGCGAAGGAAGAAGGTACACATGCTGCGCGCCGGCGTGGATCAAAGCATCCACCAGCGCATGCCGCGTGACCGAGCTCGTCTCGCCCGGAATGGAGATCATCACCGTCGGACGCGACACCGCATGATGAAGCGATTTGCGGATAAAAAAACGAAGCATCGCCTTCGTCATATCATAATCAGCGATGACGCCATTCTGTACCGGCCACTCCAGAGAAATATTCTCCGGCGCCTTGTGGTAATGAATGAGCGCCTCCGTGCCAAAGCCCAGTACATGGCCGTCGATGTTATCCACCGCGACCGTACTCGCTTCAGCAAGGATCACTTTATTTTCCCGGTAGATACGGACTTGGGACGAGCCCATGTCCATACCGATCCAGTTCGATAGTCCTCGAAACATTTTCATGGTAAACCCTCACGATATATAAAGGCCGGTACAGAGCTCCCACGGTCAAAGACCCGTGAGATACAGCGAAAATCCGCGGCGCATCCTGAAGCGCAGCCCCTGTCTCTGTCCGATGTATTCAAATGAAACGTCTTATTATTATAGCATGTTTACCATGGAGAATACAGTAGAAAGAGACGGTTTGGAACCACCATAGCCAAGGAAATATATGACGACGAGCCATCGGACTGTGATCAGAGATTTGCTGCCAAAACAAAGAAAAAGGCATGATAAAAAGCCGGGGCATACCGCCTCGGCTTTCTGACCTCCTCAAAGGTCGATTTCCCCCATGTATTACCCCACCTTCAGGGTGTAACTGGACGAATTATATTTTGTCCGATATGATCGGAGAAATTCTGGTGCGTCTAGAGGGATTCGAACTCTCGACACCTGGTTCCGGAGACCTTCAAATGAGAATGACAAATTATATGAAATTCAGCGAATCAGATACCGTCGCATTTCCTGCCGTTCCTATACCGCTTCATTCTCATTTAGGGAACTTTCAGGCCGCCAACTGCGCCCGACTTTGCGCCCAGCTATTCTTTTTCTTTCCCATACAGTCTCTCCATGCCTACCTTCGTTACCAGTCATGTGCGGCCGGATGTGATATAATGAGGTTGTCAAGAGGGCATTCGCCCTCTTGCACCTCAGCTCTTTAATCGTCTGAATCATTTGCGGTGATGGTGACGTTTGAAGAGCTCTTTTTGCTTCCTTTTTCTAAGTCTCAATCCTTTTCACGAAATCGCTGCACTCTTTCATTTTCCCGTGTTTGACTAGCCGGGCGAATGCCTGAATCACCGCCCATTCTTCGTCATATGCGCGCAGCTGATGTTGTTTTCTCACGCCTTCGGCTTTCTTGGGCCTTCCTGTTTGATTGGGGCGTTTCCCGCCCCAGCCATTCTTTTCCATTCTTCCTCCATGAAATTTCATTACTTCAAAAATCACTTTAACCACTCAGCAACGTTCAGAATCGTCGCAATAATTACTAAAACCATGCAAGTTGTGGTGTAGTTACTAGCCCACCATGCGATGGCAGCGCATGCCCAAAATACAGCTAATAATATTTTTGTTTTCATTTTCTTTATATGGTATGATATTAGGGAAGGGGCTCGGGGATTTCTCCCCGGCTTCCCTTTAGTTCTATTTGCGGTTCAGCTGTTTAATTTTAATCAGTATCGATAATACTTTTTCGATGCCAGTCAGTATTGCGACTACCGACCCAATGATTAAAGCTATCAGCTGAATCGCTTCTTTAATATCATCCATCATTTCACCTCCTTTAATTGTATATATTATATCATTCATCTTGCTTTTTGTCGATGCAATGTTCTTGAGTTTCTTCGATTTTATCGCACTTTTCGACATTTTTGCAAAATAAAAAAGACGTCTTGATTTAACAATGTGCTAAATCAAGACGCCCTTTTTTATTGCTTTGCAGCTTCCTCTGCCGCTTTTAGCGCAGCAAGCTCGCGCATCGAAAGCACCCAGCGCTGTGACTTTTCTTTCTGTGCCTTGCGTACTGCCTCCCGTGCCTTGCGTGCTGCCTCTTCGGGGACAATGTAACCGGCGCCAAAAATACTTTTCCCTGCTCTGCGCTGTGCGTCCATGGCGCGAACAAATACGCCAATGTCTTCGCGGTATTCGATTCCGTATTCAGAAAACAACGCCACGGCGCTCGATGTCAGGACGTTATCTGGATACGTGTACACCGGCAGTGGTGGCGCTTTCTTGGCCTTGATGCTCGCGGCATTCGCTTCATCAAGTATGCGGTACAGGTCTGGTGCACTTCGGATCAGCGGGCCTTTAGACGCTACAAAACTAGTGCTTACTTTAGCGCCGTTGTCGTATGTAATCGACACCCCGACGCAAATATGGCTATGCGCCGCTCGGATGCCGAGACACGTGAGGTGCGGCGCAAACAAGAAATAGTCGATGTTATGTTCCGCGTAGAACTTCACGACTTTCGCTATGATGGAAAATGGCGGATTATCGATAACTACACAATCTGCTGGATAGTCGAATTTTTCAAAGTCGCCGCCCGGCCAAAATGGACGGACTATCGTCCGCCCCCCCCAATCCATTTCTTTGATTGCCCAGTCCTTCACAACCTCATAAATTGCGCCCGGTGTATAACAGTCATCTGTGGTCTTCTTTGGTTTGAACTTGTCGACAAATTCCTCATAAGTATTAGATTTTGGCATATGCGCTCCTATTTCTTAATCCATGCATACAACAGACCGCCCGAGATTGCAATCCAGAGGTTACGCTGTCGAGTTTTCGTCTCAATGTCCTTCTTCGCCTCGTCCTCTAATTCTTTCAAGGATTGATTTGCACTCTCTAATAATTTCCGCGTCTCGGCGTTCGTTTTCTTCGATTCTGCCAGCTCTGTCTGCGCTGTTTCTAACTGCTTCTGCTGCTCTGTCAAGAGATCCTGCTTGGTCGCGTTGCTCTTCGTCAGCTGATTCAAGTCCTGCTCGAGTGTCGTCAGCTCGCTTTCCGATATCTGATACATCTCCTCGGCCTGCGAGGAAGTACCAGCAGCTAGCCAGAGCAAGCACCCCAGCCAGCAGATACACAATCTTTTTATTGATTTGCACAATACAATCACCTCATCAGTACCATTCACTCATGTCGTAATTCTGCCCGCCGATGCTATAGCAATCGGTCCACTGCCAGCCCGCGAGAATGTTGCCCGGGTAGCTGTCGTGGAAGCCGCACTCGCTCGTCCCATACTGAGCGCACCAGTACGGCACATAGTCGGCCAGATCATTAACATTGATACGGTCTGTCAAGGTGGACAGGCTCGCATAGATTCCGGCGCTGTAGCCGGCGGCGTTGCATGTGGAAATGAAGGCACTGCATACTGCGGTCACGTCATCAGGATCCTGGCCGATGACTTCGGGCGCTTCCACGTCAATCCAGATCCCCAAGGGCGGTGCTCCGTATCCTAAAGTTTCCAGTGCGTCAATGACGACCGCTGCCTCCTCTTCCGCCCGTTCCGTGGTCTGTGCGTGGGTGTAGCAGTAAACGCCCCATGAAAGGCCGCGGGCGCTGGCTGCCGCGATGTGTTTGCCGTGAAGTTCAGAGAGCGTACGCCCTTCGCTGATTTTTACGATAACACCCTCTACACCTTCGCCAATCATATGTGACCAGTTGCTGTGATCGTTCCAATCTGATACATCAATGACATTCATCTTTACACCCTCTTCCTCTTAATCAGCCCGGCCAAATCATGCACGGCAGACACCCCGGCATCATCCAGATTTTCCACGATAGACAGCAGCTCTGACGATGCCAAGTAAGCAATAATCAGATTCGCAAACTCGCTTCGCCCCAGCATAAAGTCCACCAGTGCACCCGCTACGACAAGCAGCATGTACACGGAAATTTTCTCGACAAACTGCGTGCGCATAGCGTAGCTATTGATGACACCAGCACGGTGCGCCGCCGGAATGCCCTTTACCGAGTCGATAAGGGATGGCTTCTCCGTCATAGACTCGGTAAGATAGCCGTAGGACAGCGCGATAAACTTGGCGAATAAATCCACGCACACGATGCAGGCAAACGCCGTAAAGAGCTCCAAGTGCCGCTCCAGCGCCAGAAATACGATGCCCAAAGCCGTCTTGTATGGCCAGCCAATATATAGCCCGTCAAACACTTTCCCTACCCAGATACTGATCTCATTCAGATTCATTAGCTTTCACCTTGGCCCCCTCTTTCACTTCCGCTTTTTCGGCAAGCGGCTTGCTCCTCACACATTTAGGATTTATGCAAAGCCCCGTTTTCTCGTCCATCTTGGATCCGCACAGGAAACATCTCTTCGTCATTAGAGCTCACCTCTCTTCTGTGTATACTCTTCGGCCAGCGCAGATCGTTCTGCAATCAATTCATCCTGAAGCTCCGTATTCTTCAGCGCCGCTGCTTTGACAATCTGCTCATCCAGCTCATCAAACCTGCTCTGATATTCAGAATCGAGAGATGCCAGCGCCTGCGCCTGCAACTCTTCTGCAGTAGGCTGTGGCGGATCGGTATAAGTATCTCCATTCCATCGCAGATCTCCGGAAATACCATTGTGATATTCTTCAGCAGTTTGCAGAACGGCGTAGTCGTTCGGATAGTCTGCTGCGGCTTTTTCTTTCAGCTCATCAAGATTCTTGCCATGGATCTGGCCGAGAATCGTATAAGATGTTTTTCTTGTACCAGTCGTCTTGTCGAAAATACTCAAATAAACCTGTTCTGCCATTTCTTTCCCTTTCGTAATGTAAAATAGCCTCCAGAAAAGGAGGCATATTATGAAAAATCCAAATGGTTATGGAACTATCAAAAAATTGTCAGGAAACAGGCGGAGGCCATTCGTATTTATGGTCTCCGTGAACGGCAAACAAAAAGCTATGGGCTATTTTGCCACTAAGCTGGAAGCTATGGCATATCAGGTTGACTATAATCAGTCTCATGGCCTTCACCGCCTTTCAGACAACAAAATAACATTTGCAGAATTATATGCACGCTGGCTCCCAAAACATATCGAATATAGCAGCGTATCTGATAGCACGATTCACGGCTATGAAAGCTCATACAAGCATTGCGTCTATCTGTATGACGTGCCAGTAGCCGAAATCAAATATAGCCATCTGCAGACCGTCATCGATGGAATGGGTAGTCTGTCATATGCAAGCAAGAAAAAGGTCCGCAACCTGTTATCACTGCTATTTGCATACGCTCGCAAAATGGAATACACGTCTCATGATTTTACCGGGCTTATCCGAATCGGTAAAAACAAGCCGGTCAATCCTCATCAAGCCATGAGTAAGCAAGCCATCAATCGGCTTTGGAAACTAGCTGATAAAGCAGATGTCGATATTGTACTGATACTCATCTACACCGGCATGCGTACTTGCGAACTCCGCAATCTCAAAAAAACTGACATCAACCGTAGGCAGAAGTATATCCGCATCACAAAATCAAAGACTGAAGCCGGAAAACGAATCATCCCTATCGCCAGTAAGATATGGTCTCTCGTAGAAGCTCGATACTCTTTACAAGGTGATTTCCTATTATGCGATGAAAGTGGTAATCCCTACAGCTATAGTCGTCTCTCTCGCCTGTTTAGCCGTGTCATGAAGCTAATTCACGGGGAGAAATACAAACCACATGATACTCGTCATACATGTGCCACTCTGCTGGATGCCGTAGATGTCAACGATAACGCGCGGAAAATGATCCTTGGTCATGCTAGACATGATGTAACAAACGGAGTATACACTCACAAAAATCTACGGCAACTACGTAAAGCTATCGAAAAGATTTGATGCTAACTTGCTGCTAACAGAATAATTGCTCCATTTGAAAAGTACCACGAGTATTGTATGTATCGTGATACTTTTTTGTTGCTAGGATTCTTGCGATTTCTAGGATTTCGGGCGAATAGACAATTCTATGTTATCCGTAATTATCGGCTTTCCCGCCCTTCTGTGAAAATCATTTTCTACAGGGTGGATATGAAACTGGTAAATCTGGATCATGGGCAATAGCATTCCCTCACGCGCTGCTGGGTATATCAGGCGATTATTCAGGCAATAGCGGTAAGATGGACTGGGGACCATCAATCAGTGGGAATACTACTAGCTGGAGCGCGGATGGAGCTGGGTCTAATGTACGAGTTATCGCAATAGGCTATTAGACAGGGTGTAACTGGCAAGATCGGTTCCGCTACTCCCGCAACGTATACATTACCTGTTTCATATTCGGGGTTTTTCGTCCCGGTTACAGGATTTGGCCAGGAGGGTTATTGGGAGCCGATATATTCGGCGCTGACTGTTTGCAAGAACGGTTTAACCTCAATTACTCTTGAAGCTCATGAAGGCTGCTTCGCGTATGTAATAACTATTGGCACATAAACAGGGTGGATATGAGTATCACAGTGGTACAGATAGAAGAACTTGGAACTTCCCAATCGCATTCCCTCATGCCTGCTTATCCGCGATGAATACGCTAATGCACGATGGTTCATCAGGTGATGGTAACAATGATACAGTCTATAATCTTTCTAAACCCTCACTTAACTATCGTAGTGATAACGGATGTGGTAGCTACAGAATAGCGATTGGTTACTAGACAGGGTGTAACTGGCAGTAATACTTGTAACTGGCCGGTATCTTTCCCTTCAACGTGTTTAATGGCATTTGCCCAGTACACACCGAATAACAGTAATGATGATCTGTGGAATAATGATGTGATTATGTATTTCACAAGGACCACAGTAAAGTGTGGCGGGGAAGGCCGTAATTATTACCATATTGGCATTGGTGTGTAGACAGGGTGTAACTGTTGTAATGACAGGGAACTGGGATACAGTGCGATTACCTATTTCGGCAAATAACTACTTTGCTATTGCATCCCCTGCAACGCCTACAACGAATTATTGGAGTGGCGGCGCAAACAACCCTGTATCAGTACAATCGGTTAAAACAAATTCGATAATTGTTGCCCTCTCCGGCGGCAATCAGTGGAAAGCCAGTATACTAATTATTGGCACTGTATAGACAGGGTGGAAAGTGCGGGACTAGCACCAAAATTGGCTTCCCAGTTGCATTTCCAAAATTTTGCGGAGCCGTCACTTTAGGGCAGATTTATGGCGCTTCCAGGAGTGACCATTACGGAAACCTCGGGGAAATAACAGCGACATATTTCACTAAAGACGGCTGGGATAGTATGTACATCGCTATTGGCATATAGACAGGGTGGATTTAGCTCATCGGGCACATTCACTTACCCCATATCAATATCAAGATTCCTTACTGGGGGCACCACAACAAGGATGTCTTCGCGAAATTATGACAGTGACTGGGGAGACATAATAGGAACGCCCACATCATCGTATTTTCGCTTTCGCCAAAATAGTTACAGTAACGGGACCTACTGTTGGCTTATCGGGCTATGAGAATAGCTGCTTATATGCCGACTGCCAGCCATGTTAACCATTTATTGGCTATATCGTAACCCGAGTAATATATGAAAGATGATCCAGAAAACGTCTTGATATGTTCGAGCCCGCGACCGGAAGGATTCTGATTATTTACCACTGCAAGCCCCGCAATGCCTAGCGCCTTCGAAAACGAGATAGGATAATTGACCGTGATATTACTCCTTAAACCTACCCACGTATATCCACCCTGTCTACCACCCTATAGCGATATACCAGCCGTTGTTCGCAGCCCACGAAGTGCCATTGAACGAACCAGTAGCATGAAATCCATAGTTATCTTTTTTGGTTACATTTGCAACGTCAACGTAGTGACCTTGCGAAAAGACGCGAGGGATCGGAACCCCTGCTACCGTAAACGAAATAGGGTACGATGTTCGGTAAGCTTCGCTTCCGGATACGTGGCAGTATCCACCCTGTATAATTATCGGGATCGCCCCCCCAGCTTCACCCACCACGAGTCCGGATTGGAAACGTCACCGGCAACTACGCCGGCAGACAGTGTTTCAAAGCTATCTTTTGGTGTTTCCCACCAGTTAGATTTACCGGAAAGCGCCTTGATCTGATGCACAATACCGGAAAGCAGAGCAGCCAAAGATCCGGTATTGCCGCTCGGTACTGTTCCCTGAGAAAGTGTTGCCTGGAGCTTGTTGATAAGATCAAGAACCTGATCCGATTTTCCATTTCTTGTGCGGTAGTGAATACCATCGGATGCAGCAGACATAGATTTAATAAAATCAAGGGATGGGTGAGCAGTTTCGAGAGCATCATGCGCAGTAATAGCATCTGTATTTGCCAAGTTATTAAAACGATGTACAGTAAATATAGCGGTCCCATCAATCACAGGAGCGCCTTCTAACGCACCAGAATACGGAGGAAGCGATGCGTCTGTAGTCCCGCCTTCAACGCATACCAAGAAAGCCCCTTTGCATGTTTGTTCCGCCACAACGTCGTTCTGTTCATAGTAGGTGTTTCTCTCCAAGCTTTTTATCGGACTATCCAAGACCTGCCCAAGCTGCGTTTCAAGCATTACCTGATCGTAACTCCCGCTGCCATTCTTTACTTTGAATTTTCCTTTTCTGTTGGTCATCATTGAACCTCCTATTTAAATTCTATAAAGGCATCGCTTTCTGCACCGATAGTAATATCTTCCATATCGACATCAATCCACATTTCACTTTCCGGCTGATAAATACTTGCTACCACTTTCCCGCCGGTTTCGGCCTGAGGGGACGTGAGATAAGGAAGGTCATTATATCGGGTACTTCCGTCGCCGGACTTTACATATCCGGTATCGCTTTCAATGCCCAGTTCTCCTTTTAGAAGTAAGGGATTGTCTGCTTTCCATTCGGATGCCAGTCCGATCCGTTGCTTCATTCTTACATTTAGGTATGTGATCGGCATGAGACATCCTCCCTTCTATCACCCCTGAGAATTACCGCCATTAAGAATCAATGTATCTCCGGAGGGAGTAAACAGTTTGGACGTAGACAGAGCTCCGTCAGCAATTTTTTCATTCGTGATTGCGGAATTTTTGATGGTAGGATTTGGATAATTTCCGGTCAAATCACCCCCTGCGACTCCTTTAGGAATACGCGCATCGGAAAATCTTGCATCATTACCTTCCGCAGCAGTGCCGGCGGTAGTGCCAAAGTCTACGTTAAAAGCGGATTTCTTATTTGTAATCTTCGCTTCATATGTATTGGCCGCATTCTCTTCGGTAATATATCCTTTATTCTCGATAGCCTGGCTAACTTTCAGAGGCGTCATGACCTTGGTATCATCGGTGCCGGACTTTGCCTCCTCTGTGCTTGCTATATCCAAAGGCTTGGTTATGCAGACAAACGAAGAGCCGGACCATCTATACTGCTCAAATTTTGCGGAGGGATTCAGGTCAACGTAGATTTTTCCGGATTCCCCTTTAATAAGAGTCGTATGGCTCTGTTCTTTATAAAATTTGCCCTCGCTGTAGTAGCCTTCTATAACATCATC
This sequence comes from Dialister sp. i34-0019-2H8, assembly GCF_042846925.1. Classification (NCBI taxonomy): domain Bacteria; kingdom Bacillati; phylum Bacillota; class Negativicutes; order Veillonellales; family Veillonellaceae; genus Dialister; species Dialister sp. i34-0019-2H8. The sequence continues at coordinate 1,006,858 of NZ_BAABYQ010000001.1, read as the reverse complement.
AACATAACTCGGAAGCTGTGTCGACGGGACTAATCCATTGTTATCCAAGGTTGCTACCCCGTTTTTTTGCCCCTTTTCAGAGGTCGGGATTTTGGTATTGTCCTTGATAGTAATATCCGCAGTACCGTCAAAGCCAACACCATTGATTTTTCTGGCCGTCTGCAGCTTATCTGCAGCCTTTACAACACCGGCCCCGGAGCCTTTATATTCTGCCAGTGTCATGTATCCGGATAAATCTACATTCCCGACAAAATACATTAAATCAGACCATTTTGTAGTACCATCACCGAATTTTAATTTCCCCGTATCAACTTCATAGCCGGCTTCCCCTTTCAAGAGCACGGGGTTTACACTCGCCCATGCGGAAGAGCTGTCCGCTCTCAGAGTAATTTTTACCTTCAGTTCCTTATTCATTGGCTGTACCTCCATTAATCAAACTGATTTCCTCATAATCTCTGCCAACACAAAAATACAATAGTTTTTCTTCATCCCAGCGATAAACTGCATTCTCACCGATTACAAAATAAATATTCTGCGAATTCCCAACAGTCGGTAAATCCAACCGATTATTTACCCGGACTACAGCGTCACTTTCAACCTGCCGGATGCCTACTCCCAGCAACCCGTTCAATACCTTCTCTTTTTCCAGGATTCCTTCTATGAATTGGCTTCCATTTGCCAGAGATCCTATAATGATCCGGTCCTGATGAAGGGCTACCATGTTACTTCCTCTCCTATCGTGAACCGACTGGGAGGGATAACCGTATAGACATTTCCCTCATCCATAGTGACTTGGACATCGTACACATAATTGCCGTACTTCATGTGTTTTGTATGTTCTGGGAGGAATGTAAAGCTGCCGTCCTTTGCAGTAATCTGGATCAGGGCTGAATCTGTGTCGGTGTTCTCTTTAACGGTCAAAATGCAGGAACAATTTTCACCAATATTCACGGATTTGTCCCTTGCATCTTTTAAATACAATTTCAGGACTGCGGTATCTCCTCTCGTCAGTGTTATTCTGTTCTTACTGTCAATCTGAAGCACTTCCCTCCCCCTCCTTAATAAAGTTCAACAAGAGCCCCGGAAGTTTTTGATATATCTGTTCCCTTATCCACGATTTTCAGATATTCATGGAGAGCTAATTCGACATAGCCCATCGTTGCCAAGGCCCCCGGATCGATAGAAACCTTAACATCGGACGCATTAGATGCCGAAATATATACGGCAAATTCCTGGGATACCGCTGTAGAACCTCCTTGAGGGGGAAGGTAGTCCGGCGCGGAATCAGAGGTAACAGCATACAGGATTTCCCCATCGTCCGGATCATTGGCAAAAACGCCAAGCTCCCGCACATAGTATCCCGCGGAAAGTCCGACATTGGTGATTGTCGCACTGATTTTACACATCTTCTGATCCGTCAGAACTTCTTTGGACGCAATCCCTACATTCTGTTCCGGCGTCACAAGGTCTGTCAGGTCTTCAAGCGAAGTCCCCTTAGGTAAAACACCGGACCCCAGCTTCATTTTAGTCAGTGCAAGCACAACGCCAGTTCCTACTTTCGCCTGCAGAAGTTGCCCTTTCTTAGTCAATACAAGCCCGTTCCAGTTTGGCATTATTGAATTTCCACCTTTCTCTGAACCCTCACTCCTGCAGCTTCACGTACAGTACCGGATATATCCGACATCCTGAAAGCTGCAGGATAAATACTGATAACTTTTGCGGAGGCAACAGGAAGTGCATAGTAAATTGTTTTCGGCAAGTTTCTGTGAAAAGACACCCCGTCCAGCCAGGAGCGAACATTTTTCGTGTGCTCGATGGCGCGGTACAGGCTGTTGATCACAGAAATGTCGGGAACCGCTTCAGTAATCATCACAACCTTAAAGTGATAGGGTTTCCCACCATACTCCCAGTTTTCTTCAATCTTTGCGGATTTGAATATCGCCGTACAGACTTCTTCTACCACAGACGGGGTTCCCTTTCGGCGGTTCCATTTTATACTCTGCTTCACCAGAGCCCGTTTTTTCTCCAACGTAGCTGCGTCATCATAGAAATCAACATGGTACTGCCATGCCAGGGCATCGACGATTTTTTCTGGAAGTTCATCCAGCCTGGGAAGAAGTAAAAGAAGAAGTGTATCTCTGGAGATTTTCCGGAGCCCCGGATCAGTAGCTGCGGAAATGTTCCGGATCGTCTTATCTCCGGAAATGGAAGACGGGACAATGGTAATCAGTTTCTGTTCAGACAGGTTACTCACTTTCGATCCCTCCCATGACCACTGATATCTGATCCGCTACAGCCACCTCTGTGTTTTCTACTTTCGTAAATACAGGCTCTGTGATTTCCGCCCGTTTGGCTCCCGCTTCGATGATATTCTTCATCAGCTGTGACGGATTGATGTCTCTGCCCAGCTTCTCCTTCTGCCATTCAACGTATTGATTGACCGCTTCCGTGACGGCCTGCTGGATGGTTGCAGAAAAGCTTTCACTGTCTGCTCCGATGTAATAAGTAATCTGAATATCATAATTCTTCACGGTCGGAGCCTGTACGCTCACCTGATCTGTCAGAGGCCGCACCGTTTTATCATTGCACACTTCAAGCACATCCTTCAGTACTTCCTCTTCCGGGATTTCCCCACCCGTCATCAGCGGCACGATTTTCACCTCGCCCGGAGAGGGGGATGTGATGAAAACATCCGCAATGTCCGGATTCGCAGACTTGGCAAAAAAGGTGTATGCCCCATAGGAGCCTGCATCCGAAAAGGACTCCGGGGCTTCGTGAATGCGTTCTCTGTATGATTCGTCGCTTTCCTTGTCTGCACCACCCGCAGTGACGGTCGCATTCTGCACACTGTCCACATAAGGCAGCGGATCGACCAGCTTCGTCAATGAGGCAATGGCCAAATGATTTCCGGCATCCCCCGGCTCCGTGCAGACGGCGGCCACCTGCGCGGTCAACTGCCCCGCCGGAATGGAGAGGGCTTCCGCCGTTGCAAAATACGCCCGTTCGTCCTGCGTGGTGACGCGTGTCCCTTCCGGTATGATGGCGCCGGTTTCTGCGGTCGACAGGATGAAGGTCAGCGTGGTTTCCGCCCTCTTCGCAGGGATACGCTCGACGTCGAGGAGCGCGCCCAGGTGATCCAAATAATCGCCTTTGGAATAGGCGAGCAGGTTCATCTTCCCCGTGTAATCGATGAGGTTTCTCTGCAGGATAAGGAGCTCAGCGATGGATAAAAGAAAAAGCCGAACGGGGTCTCCATCGGCCAGTGTACGCCCGGCGATTGTTTCATACCGGGCGATGATTTCTTTTTTCACGCTCTCCGCGTCTGTCTCAGCGAAGGAAATATCAGGAAGATTCTTTAATTCCATTGAGTCTCACCTCGATTCTTGGCTCTAGTTTCCCATCCATGGACTCCGTGAAGGAAATCCCGGTGATGGTAACTCTCGGCTCGTACTTTCGCACCGCCTGAATGATTTCTGCCGCCAGCATGGCCTTTGCTTTCGCCATGGGTTTGTCTACGTAATCCGCGCTCACACCGAAGTCTCGGTCAAGTGGTACGCTCCCCTTTGTGGTCGCCATGATAGTCTGCACGTTCTGCAGAATTTCCGTGATTTCATCCTGCGGTGAGAAATCTACAATATTCTCGATTCCGATGGAGTAATTCATAAACCAATCAACCCCTTGAACACTTCTTTCAGCGCAGTTTTTCCGTCTGAATATTCCTTCAGGGAGACATTCGCCGTGATGGCCTGTGGGTGTCCCCACTTATCCCAGAAATCAACGCTATAGGATAGCCCTCGCACGGTCCACAAGCCGTCTCCGATGACTTTGAACCCTAGTACCAGCGGCACGGGCCTGCCGCCATCCCGGAGCTCTTTCAGTGTGTTGACTTCACTCTGCGGGTTTACGCCCTGGTCTTTTCGGAAGAGCATGGTGAAGGAAATCTCCTCCAGATTTTCTCCCAAAAATTCCGAAAGCGGTTTCTCGCCCAGGATTTCATGCTCCGCCCACCTGGCTTCTCCTTGACGTTTGTAGTCGTCAAATGTACGGACGTAACCACGCGACGCAACGAAGGGGATGGTCCCCAAAAATCCTACGAACATATCACCCTCCTATGAAAACATCGGATGAGCCCGCCGCTACCGAACCGCCGCACGTGACGGGGTCTCTTACACGAGCAGCAGGGCGCCCATTAATGAAGACGGTGCTGCTCCCGCTGGCGACGGCCCCCGCATGCGATGGGTGCGCCTTGCACCCATGCGGCGCGTAGGTGTCCCCCACACGCCCTGCGCCCTTGCCGTTGATGAATACATCGCCGCTGGCCGAGGAAAGCGCTGTGGGCGGGCAGGCGTCGTGCCCGGTGTCATTATCGCCTAGTCTGTGTGCAGCCGGCATAGCTCCTCCTTAGTTGATATCTACCCGCGGAGCTTCGATCTTGACAGCACTCGCGGCCTTGATGGTAATAGTGCCGCCATCCCACTTGATGAGGCTCCCGTCAGGAAAATGGATTGCCCTCACGTCAGCGTTCTCCTCGGGCGGCGGCTTTGCCTTCGAGTAGTATGCGCCTAGGATGAATCCGGCATTGAGCCCGTTCCCGGATGCATTCGGCAGGAAGAGGCAGAGCACCTGCGTATTGACTTCAGGCACCCAGTATCCTTCCGTCCCATTTGCTCCGATCTGGAGCACCGCCAGTTCATCACTTACGAGGTCGTCTTTGTCAGGAAATGTAACCCGCGCGCGGCATGTCTTTCCGTTCACGGAGGATACTTTTCCGACGCGGATCAGGTTCTTCAGCTGGTTAGTATCCATTGAGACACCTCCTCATTTCTATGCTGGTGGTATAGCCGCCGGAAATCTGATGCTTCGCCGATGTGATGATGTACTTCCCATCGAATTTCCCGAAGCCTAATACATTTACTGTGGTAGCTGCCAGCATGCGGAAATCCCCCGGCATGTCGACGGACATCGTCCATTCGTCTTTGTTCTTTTCGCGAAGGCGCTTCTTGGCGAGCTTTTCGGCTTCAGAAACAGTCTTCACCTGCTCTTTGACTTCGAGTGTCTTCCCCTCCGTCTTTCCCGGATCGGCGAACGTTGCCTCAATGGTCTCGCCGGTGTCGCTGTCGCTGTTCTTCACGTGACAGGCTTTGTAAATGTCCCTCGTCACGGCGTGCATCCGGTAACCTGTAATGTTCTGCACGTACTCCATGCCTTCCTGGACTTCGTAGATCGTGCCAGGCTTCACGACCGTGGCAGCGGGCTCTGCTTGCTCATAATCTGTTTCATTGAAGATGACAACCTGCTCATTGGTGATTTTCAGCGCGAGACCATTGTCCTCGCAGAGCTTCAGCAGGAAAGAGAGGTCGGACTGCTCCGTCTGCTCTGCCCTGTCCAGTGTCGGGTTCTCTTCGCTGTCATAGACAAGCGAAAGCCCTGCGCCGGTCGCCACGTCATTTGCGATGGTCTTGAGCTCCGCCTTCTCCCACGAGCGTGTGCGATCGACACCGCGAAGCTCGTTGCTTTCCGGAATGGATGTCGCTTTGAGTTCGATTTCCCTCGGCGGCGCGCTGCCCTCTATGGTGTCGATAGCGAAGAGCCCCGCCACCATGATCTGCAGGCCGTCCGCGAGGTTTTTCCAGTTCAGCGTGACATAGGACACATCAAGCGTCGCCCCGCGGTCTGGGAACCAGTCCGATTCCCACAGGCCGTTTCGATCTTCAAGCCTGATGGTGAGGTCATCCGCATAGCCTGACATGTTGTCCGTGAAGGAAATCGACTTCAGGTGCGGCGCGAGGTCTTCGGAAATGTCCGCCCCTTCATACTTCACAAGGGGCACGACCTGACGCGGCGTCATGAACGCCTCCACGGCGGCAGGCGGCTGATCTTCGGCGCTTCCCAGGCAGGCACCACGAGCGTGATGCCTGCCGGAAATACGACGATGTCCGCATAGTCCCCATTGGCTTCGAGGAGCTTTGTCATGCCACTCTCGCTGCCGTAGAGTGTTTTCGCAATGCTGTCCCACATGTCGCCCTGCACAGTGCGGTATGTCTTAGCCATAAGAAAGCCGCCTTTCGTCTCTCTGTATATCCTTGAGCATGCGCCTCAGGTCGCTCACGGCGTCTTTCATCGCGCTCTCCATGGTGCTCTTGTCTGCGTTGCCCTGAATCGTGATCTGCGGGGCGAAATTGATGGTGGTGCTTCGTGTCCCACTCTTTTGCGGCGCGATGCCTGAAGCATTCAGCGCTCCGAGGCGCCGTCCGGTTTCCTGCCACAGTCCCAGCGCACGCCGGCTCCCGTCGATCGGAATAGCTGCCTCCGGGCTGTCTTCAGCGAATGTCGTCAGGAAAGAGCCCTGGTTATAGATACCTCCGGCCGCATTGGCTGCCACATCAGGCGCGTTTCCTATGCTCTGATTGTAATTGATCAGTGCGTCGATGGGGTGGGAGAGCGTCTGTCGCAGCTCGCCCCACTTGCCGATTGCCCACTGTACGATATCGCCGAATAATTTCTTCACACTACTGCAGAAATTATTCAGCGCCGTCATGGGGCTATCCCATAGTGTGATGAAAAAGCTCTTCACGGTATCCCAGTTGTTATATAACAAGATACCCGCTCCGATCAGCAGGCCGATGCCGGCAATTACCCATCCGATCGGGCAGGCAAGCATGGCTGTATTTAGCGCCCACTGGGCGGCAGTTGCAAGGTTTGTGATGCCTGTCCATAGCCCCGTGATGCCATTCAGCGCAGCCAGCGCAATCGCACGCCCGGTCAGGGAAACGGTTCCCGCGACGGTGGATGCCGTGTGTGCAATGGTCGCGAACATAGATGAGGTTGTGATGGCGGTGTAAGCCGCCTTGATGGCGATGACCCCCTGATAGGCCACCCCGACCGCTTGCAATGCAGTTACCGCCATGGCGATCGCGCCACCCATAGCCGCAATGCCGCCTATTAGCACCGGGTGCTGCTGCGCCGACTGTGAGAGCGACCCCGTATAGCCTGCAAGGCCATTCATCGCGCGTGTGAGCTGAGGAAGGAATATGTTTCCCACAGAAATCGCCAGCGATTCCTGTGCTGACTTGAACTTCTCCGCAGCGCCCACCCCGTTGTCCTTCATGGTCGCTGCCATTTTAGCAGCTGCTCCATCCGATTTCTGAATATCCTGCAGCAAGTTCTCGAAAGTCCCCGGTGCAGAATTCAGCACGGCCAGCCAGCCGCTGGCAGCTTCTGTACCGAAGATGGCCTTTGCTGTTGCTAGCTGCTCCTCTTGACTGAGCCCCTGCATGCGTTCGCGAAGCTGTGTCAGAATGCTGACCATCTTTTGCGGCCCCGTGGTGTCGCCGGTCTTGATCCCGAGCGATTCCATGGCAATGGCAGCTTCCTTCTGCTCCGCCGTCAGATCCTGCGCTGTCATGCCGAGCTGCGCCAGTGCGTTCGCCGCCATCTTTGGCGGCCCCGCGAGGCGCAAAAAGCCGGAACGCAGCGCGGTGCCCGCATTGCTTGCCTTGATGCCGGAGTTTGCCATGAGCCCAGCAAGCGCCGCCGTTTCTTCCATGGAGACGCCGAATGCGTGTGCCACCGGCGCCGCATATTTCATTGTTTCGCCCAGCATTTCGACGTTGGTATTCGTCTTTGTGATGGCTACCGCGTACACATCTGCCATGTGTCCGGCAGCTTCCGCGTCTAAGCCGAACGCTGTCAGATCGTCAGATACGATATCTGCCGTCTTGGCCAGATCTGTGCCGCCGGCCGCCGCCAGATTTAAAAGCCCTGGCATACCGGCAATGATCTGATTCGTCTTCCAACCCGCCATGCCGAGGAAACTCATCGCCTCTGCAGCTTGCGATGCGGTGTACTGCGTCTTTTCGCCCAGCTCCCGGGCCGTGTCAGTCAGCTGCTTTGTCTCTTCGTTGTCCGCCATCGTGATGGCTTTCACTTTGGACATGGCCGCCTCGAAGCTCATGGCCGTTTTTACCGCCGACTCAATCGGCGCGGCAATACTTCTGATGGTTCCCACAGTGTTCTGTAAGTTAGCCGCCGAGAAGAAAAGCGAACTTGAGCTGGACTTCAACGCGGTACTTGCGATGGCACGCTGCGCTGAAGACAGCTCTTTCATGCGGGCTGCATAGGTCGCAGAACTGACTGTGCCTGAGCGAAACGCATTGTTGATTTGCGCGATGCTGTTCTTTAGATCAATGTTCTGTATACTCATCGTCTGCGTTAAGCGGTTGACGCGGCCAAATGAGCTGATCAGGCTGTTGTTTACAGCGCCGTTGATGATGAAGTTGTACGAAAAACTTTTCCCTGCCATAGCCTCCTCCTTTCGTGATATAATCAAAGAAAATCACTGGACTGTTTTGAATTTTCAGCGGTTGTCATACCTAGAAAGTGGTGATTTTCGTGGATACGCTAGGCTGCCTCGGGCTGATCTTTTTCCTTGTCATGTTTGCTTACGCCATCGCCGCGACATGGTTTCTATCCTTTTATGGATGGACCTGTGTGATTGGCACTTGGGCTTTCTTTATCTTCCTTTTTCGCCACCCTATTGGCCGCATCTGCTACAACGTGAAGTGCTGCCTCGTCGGCGGCTGGAAGGAAGGGTTGCGCAAAGCAAAAGCCCGCGAAGCTGCAGAAAGAGCGAAACGCCAGCACTCAGATAATGTTTGAAGGCTCTAATCGAGGTGAATGCTCATGCGTTTTTTAGTTGCCCTTCTGGTCGGCGCCACGTTCCCGCTTTTCGCTTTTTTGCTGGCTATTTATTTCTTTGCCTGCATCGTCATTGGCTTATTGCTTCCTCTCATCCCGATCCTGATCATGCAGCTCTGCGGCATGCCAAAGACTGAGTGGGTGCTTATCGGGAATTATCTTTTCGCCGCTGGTGTGCTTGGCGGGATTTCGTCCTTTCTCTATACGACGTCTCTCTTCCTTAGGGAAGTCAGAAAAAAGCCGAATAACAAAACTACTGCTTATCTCGACCGATTTCTTTGACGATTTCTGCATACTCAATAAGCAAAGGCAACGGTATAGATAAATAGAACTCGACTGGCGTATAGGTGGCCATTGCCATCTGAAACGCCAGTTTTTTGATGGGGCGTGTTCCAGTGGTTTTATCCACTACGCCCCGAGAAAATTTAGCGTCAATGTAGCAATGTAGTTGAAGTCCTTCGCGCCCAAATCGAAAAGATCGTCTACCGGGCAACCGATGGCCTTTGCCGCGACAATCGCCTGAAACTTCATGGAAGCCGCCGGAACTACCATCGGCGCTTTCATTGCAACGGCTTCGGCCTCTGCCGCAATGAGATCATGCCCGGTAAGCTTGTCGAAATCGAGCACCACGGTCGTGGTCTCTTTCCCTTTGACGTGTACTGCCTTCTTTAATTTGACTGTAACAGCCATGATTCCTCCTTATAGAGTAAAATGTAAAAGCCTCGCGATATGCGGGGCTTTTTCGTTACATCCCCAGCGCGTCTCTCACGTCTTCCAAGTAGTCGACGCCATCCACGTTGCAGATGAAATTATATTTGTCCAGTTCGAGCTTGGTTTCCCCATCGATGTCGATCTTGATGTAGTCGCATTCGAGCGTGGTCTTGCTGTCCGTGGTCGCTCCTACATCGAATTTACCAAGATCAGCTTCTTTCGGGCGGCCGCGAAGCAGGACCTTGATTTTGCGCGTGGTGTATTCGCCGCTTTCGGAGTCATATCCCTGCCCTGCGCCGCGCAGATCGAGAGAAAGTGCTTTATTCGCCGCCAGGTGAAGCAGGTCTTTCTCGATGGTGCGCCAGTTCAGCTCCGTCTCGCAGGAGCCATAGTGCCCCCTCGTCGGTGCTTCGAGCTCGCCTGCAAGCCCCGCGCCTTTGATGGTCTGTGTCATGGCAGAGAGCTTTGGCAATGTGACGTCAGAGATGCCGAGGAAGGCGCCGCCGTCCTCGTATACTCTGAAATTGATCGAGTTTTCAGGTACGTTTCGCATATGTGCCCTCCCTTATCATTTGAAAAGGCTGTCCAGGTAGTCGGTATCGAGTTCAATGACGTTCTCGATGTCTTCTGCTGGAATCGGCGGGGTGAAATAGGTGTGGAATTTGACCTTGCCGTCCAAGAGCGAGGTCTTCGGGTTTTCGCTTTCAAGGAAGGCAATGCGACCACCCAGAATGACTTCCCTGGCAGCCAAACCGTTGAGACGGATGTTTTCCGAATCGATCACGCTGTCAATGAGGCGACGATTGGTCGGATTATCCACCTTCTGCCAGTAGGTCTGAATGAATGTAGCGGCATGCCAGTTGAACATGCGGCGCAGTGGGATGAAGCGGTCTTTCGCGTCCGTATCCGCCGGATAGCAAGCGGTATTGTTCCCCCATGCCTTCCATCCTCCGATGAAATTCAGCGCGGTCACGATACCCTGCCCATTCAGGTAGTTGGCCTGCTCCGGTTCCATGACGACTTCGCTGCCATCTTCAAGACACAGGCCCTCGATCTGCATGGACTTGTTGGACGGGCTCTGGTACGGTACGCCATCTTCATCCGTGCTGTCGATGGTGCTGATGACGCCGAGAAGCTGGGTAGACATGTGGTAAATCTTCTCGCCCTGCTTCACCATTGGCCAGCAGATGGCTTCGTTCACGCCGGTGTAGTTATGGTTATTCTTCCACGCCGGCACGTCTCCGTACTTGGTGACGCCGCCTTCGCCGCACGGGATGTCTGCCAGGACGAGTGCGGTGAAATGTTCGTTGATATTTCCTGCCTTCGCTTTCATGATGGCTTCGACCGCCGGATCATGGCTCCATCCCGGAGCCATGACGATGCCCGGCACAAGGCGGGTCAGCGGGAAGACCTGATTCAGGGTTTCAAGGCCTTTCTTTTCGTTCGTTACGTTGTCCACACCACCGATGATGTCCGCCGAAGTCACGGCGCTTGGGTCGAGATAGGTATAGTCTGCGAATGCCGCAGTCACATCTTTCAACTTTCCGGTGTCGAGTGCGGTGATGATCAGCACGCCATTATCATCGTAGGCTGCCGTGTAATCATTCTCGCCAAGCGCTTCGCCAGCCTCTGCCACTTTCAGCTTGAGCGTATCCAGAAGGACCGCATCCTTGATGGCTGCCACGCCGTCTGTAAAGGTGAGCGACTGGTTCTTCTTGTCTTTCTTGTGCTTCTTTGGATCCAGTACGTTCACCAGCACGACCGGCGCGCGGTTATAAAGGGCGAACTGACTGTAGATCGCTTCACACAGGGTGTAGTCTTTCCAGTCATCCGAATAGCCGAAGGCTGCCACTGCCTCTGCATAGGAATAGCAGAGGACGGGACGGTTCGCTTTCGCCGGATCGGATGCCAGGTGCAGGGGCGCCGTGCCGAAAATGACGGGCAGACCTGCATCGGTTTCCACTGGCGGGATGATACTGGTCGGAATCTCGCCAGTATATACGCCATGTTTGTATGCCATGTTTAAACCTCCTTGCATCGATTTGCAAAAATATAAAGTGCGGTGCCTTTCTTTGTCAGCTTTTTCATGCTTTCCGCATACTCAGCCACCGGCACGAATAAATGAACCATCCACGGGTGCGCGTCCAGAATATTCTGCACGTGCGCGGGGTATCCCCCGATGAACGTGGTGGCATGCGCCAGCCGCGAGCCGGAGAGCGACGGTCCGATGTAGATTGTCTGCTTTGATACTTCCATTCAGAAATCCACCTCCTCTTCAGGCTGTGCAATGGTATAGGAAACGGTCAGCCGCCCCTGCCACTGCGGGAACGGCTGCGGATCCACGATTTCCCCTTCCAGCGGAAACAGCAGCCGGCTCCTTCCGCCTAACGTGCGCTTGGTGAGGAGTGCCTGCCGCACATGTTCCATCAGATTGTACAGAGAGAGGCAGCCTTCTTTCGGATCCTCATCGCAAATGGAGAAGCCGATCTCAATATCCACCCGGCTATAACGGTCTTCGGTGTCGTGCACCCTGACCGCATAGCAGTAAATGTAAGACTCCCGCTGCTCCGGTTTCGTGGAAAATGGCGGGTAGCCCGCATAGATAGAGACAGGGAGCGTACCCAGCCTCTGGTGTGTTCTGTACTCTTTCACCACGTCTCGGATGCGCGCGGCGACGTTCTCCATGGCTTCTATCGGTGTCATGCTGCCTCCTAACCAAACAACTTAGAAAAGCGAAAATCGATTTCATGCGTGAAGCGCTTATTCAGGAACTCCTCCGCTTCGTCGCCCCACTTGGAGAAGATTTCCTCATTCCCGACCATCTGCGGGATGCTGGGGCCCGCCGGAGTCTTCAGCGGATACCTCGCGCCGCCCACACGTTTCATGGGACCGACGTATCCTTTCGGGAACGGCCGGGCAAATAGCCCCTTGACGGGCTTTGGGCTCCCGCGGCGGAGTACTTTCACGCGCATGGGGCCGCGCCGCCCACCTCCGATTTTGAAAGAGGTGAGCGGCATGGTCTTGCCCGTAGAAATGATTTCCCCCGCGAGCTTCCCTGCGCTCGCCCGGTTCTTCCGAAGGCTTTTCTTGACGCTTCCCGCACGGACGATGTATTTCTCTCGCACGGTCTTCGCCATTTCCTTCGGCACGTGTGTCAGCGTGCGGTTGATGGCAGCGGCGGCTGCACGGTCCGCTTCTTTCGGAGCAAGGGCGAGCATGGTCTTTGCGCGCTCGATGCGCTTTTGGTCAAATGAAATGGTAATCATCGTTCATTCGCCACCAGTCCGATGGTCAGCATGCCCATATCCTCCTTCACGCTCTGCACGATGTAGATTTCCTCATCCACCGTGAACAGCTGCCCGTAGACGGGCGTCTCTTCTTCGAGGTCAGATGCTTTTACATTGACTGTCAGATCCGCGCCGTAGATGGTGGGATAGTTCTTGCTGATGCCTTCTCCGATGGACAAGGCCTGCTGAATGGTGTCCCCCTGCAGGATGCATGTGCAGAGTGTATCGTTCAACCTATGCTCTTCCCCAAATTCCGACAGGTTCAAGAAAGTGCCTCCGTTGTCCTTCTCGACCTGTTCTTTGAAAGAAATCAACCTTCGACAGTGCCTTCTACATCTGGGGCGGGAAGTGCATCCTCGCTTTCCGCCTTCTTGGCCGCTGCGCCTTTGCCCTTCGTCGTTTTCCCCTTCCCCCTTGCTGGTGCTTTCACGGGTGTTTTTGCGGGTTCTTCAGCGGGTTCTTCAGCGGCTTTTTCTGCTTCGCTTTCCTGCAGCACGACTTCTGTGTAGTCTTCGGATGCAAGGAGTGCCTTGCCTGTCTCGTCATCCAGCTCGACCACTTCACCGCGGCGGAAAATCTTTCCATGGGCTGAGAGACAGTTCCGTTTCACGAGAATGAACATACTGCCTCCTTATTCGCCCTTGGCTTTGATAATCGCCCAATCGCTGACGCATTCTGGTGCCAGCACGGCGCGAGAGAACATGGTGAGGGCAACGGTCTGGTCTTCCTTATTGCCGAATTTGTACGGTACGTACGGAGAAACGAAGGTATCATAACCGGTGCCCGCTTCGTTGACCAGAGTGACGGCACCGTGAAGCTGACGGCCACGACCGGTGATGCCGATGATGACATCATCATCGCCGATAAACGGCTTCTGCACGCCATCGTCATCCACGTAGGTTTCGCCGTAGGTGTAGATTTCAAGGTTCAGCGCCTGAATAAGGCCCACGCGAGTGACCTGTGGAGATACGATGCGCGGCGCGATGGACATAAGGCCCAGATTATCGCGAGACGGTACAGCGAGCCACTTCATGATCTCATCGTTGTTCAGCATGTAGTCGAATACATGACGGCCGATGATCATCGCAGTTGGGATCTGGCCAGCATTCTGCTGGATCATTTCGGACATGCCCTTGATATCCGAGTAGATGGTCGCACCCGCCTGATCCCACTTGGTGGTCGGGATAAGCTTCTGGTCGAAACCATAGTCCACGGTGTCGATCAGTTCTTTTTTCCCGTCGTCTGCCAAACCGATGATGTCGCACTTGCCTGTGGTCAGGATGTCGGCGGCCATTTTGTTCTTGCGGTTGATGATATCCGCCTGCAGATCAGCAAGATCCATCGCCTGCAGATCGGCGGCGCGTTCCGCCGGAGTCTTGGTGGAGTAGAAACCTTCGCCAAACCCGCGCTGCGCGATAATATCCGGATCGAGTACACGGCGCGCCGCCATCATCGGCGGTGCATAGGTTTCCTCCTGAATGGGATCGCGCTTCATATCAATGCCTTTCGCTCCACGCACAATGAATGGCGCAAGGCGGCGGGCCGCTTTTCTGAACTGTACCGAGATCTTCGAGGTAGTGGCCGTTGCCGGCATGCGTGGGAAGAAGGTATCGAGCAGGAAGGCAGCTGGCGGCGTAGCTCGCTCTACCGCTTCCATCATCTGCAGGGTTTCTGTGTAATCAATAGGCATTGTTTTGTCCTCCTTATTTCAGTGCGGCGAAGAGAATGCCCTTGCCGCGAAGTTCTTCTTCGTGTGCGTCTACGGTATCACCTTCTGCCGCGATCACTTTTTCTCTATGAAAGCGGCCGGTAATGTAGACTGTTGCTGCCGTCGCTTTATCATCCACGTCATTGGCGAGGATGGAGTCTGCCGCGCCGCTCTTCGCGGTCGCGGCTGCGGTTCCATCCGTCACGGTCATCAGTGTGCCGCGCTTCATGGCGGTGCCCGCTGTGATAGCTACATTCTTTGTGAAGGCAGTGATACCACCTGCCAGCAGGCCGTCGTATTCCATTTTGGTCGTTTCTCTCATTGCCATTATTTTGTCCCCCTGTACTTATTCATGCGTGCGACGATGTCTGCGACCGCCGCCTGGTTCTTTGCCTTTTCTGTATCAGCTGCCGACATCTGCGGCACCGCCTTGACGGAAGATGCGCCGGACTGCATATTGTCCTCGATCAGGTCGCGGATAGCCGCCAGCTTGGTGTCTTCCTTCGGCTCTACGTGAACAGCCTTCACTGCATCCACGATCGGCTTTGCCGCTTCTGCAGTCATGCCGGGGACGCCCTTGCAGGATGCGATGACGGCATCCACGTAGGGATTTGCCTCTTCGCCTGCGAGTGCTTCGAGGGCGGTGATACGCTGGCGTTCAGCCGTTGCCTTAATGTCTTCTTTTGGTTCTTCTTTCGGCGCTTTCGGCTTGTCCCCGAGGAGCGCCTTGATTTTAGAAATCAGATCACTGTCATTCATTTCGGTTGTTTTCTTCCTTTCTTCGGTCTTCATCACCCGCCGGATCTTTTCGGCATCCCGATCCTTCACGGGCATGGAAATAGAATTTACCACTACGAGCCAGCTCTTCATCTGGGCATCGATGGCATAATCATCGATTTCATCAATGAGCCCTTTTTCGAGTGCTTCTTCGGCACTCATCCACGTTTCCTCATCCATGAAACGAATGATTTCATCCGCGCTCATCTTGTCCCCGGCGCGGTCCTTGTACACGTTGACTACCGTCTCCTTGACCTTCGCCAATGTATCCGCCATTTTACTGAGTGCTTCTGCGTCCAGCATGTCGAATACGCAGGCCATAGGATTGTGGATCATGTACAGGGCATTTTTCGGCATGACGACTTTACCCGCGCCGCATGCCACGACCGTGGCAGCACTCGCGCAGATCCCGTCGATGTGAGCCGTCACCTTGCCTGGATATGCCTTTAGCACGTTGTAAATAGCCTGTGCTGCGAAAATGTCGCCACCCGGGCTATTGATACGGAGCGTGATATTCTTCCCTCCGCACGCCGCGAGATCATCGGCGAATTCCTTCGCGCTCTTGTCGTTCTCTCTCCACGGCTCTTCGGCAATCTGACCATAGAGGTAGAGTTCTACGTCCTGGCTCCCTGCCTCGTTTTTAATTTTCCAAAACTTACTCACTTATCTCACCTTCTTTCTCTCCAGCCAGTACGAGTGGCTTGGCAAATTTTAATCCCAGACCATCCTGCCGCTTCTGCTCGTATGCCAGCGCTTCGATATTCTCATCGAAATTGGTGCCCGTCATTTCTGCCGCTTCTCTTGTCCGTGTAGACAGACCGTAAGCCACACGCATGGCACTGCCGTTCACGTCCTTTACCGGGTCAAGGATGCTCATCGTCGGGCCGAACCAGTCTGCATGACAGTAGGCTCTGCGAATGCGCGGATCGTCAAAAAATCCCGGGGCTTTGATGCGTCCGATGGCGACCGCTTCTAAGAGCCAGCCTTCATAGATAGGTTGGCAAAAATCATTTGCGAACCACGTCCTTCTCAGCTTGTACTCATCCCATGCCTGCAGCAGTGCTGCGCGTGATGCGGAGTAAGACGATGTGAAGGACTTCAAGAGCACTTCATACGGCTGCCCGATGGCTGCCGAGATCTGCTTGATGAGCTGTGTCACGAAGGGCTCGAAGGTGCTCTGGCTGTTCGAAGCATCGACGGATTTCACGTCTACGCCTCTGGGTAGTGCGTTCATGGTGCCCGCCGCGAGACCATACTCTCCCACATCGACTACCGGTTCATTAGGGTCTTGCGGCCCAAGGATGCTGTTCAGATCCTGCCCGGCCGCGCTGCTGGTGAAGAAGAGGGCGAAAAAGCTCTTGATAATAGCAGATGTCAGCTCCGCCCGCGTGTACCTTGATACCTGCTTTAATGTTTCGAGCACCGGAGCCAGATACGGCACGCCTCTGTACTGCTCCGCGCGGATATCATGACAGATCTGCAGGATATTCGGCGCGCCGGTACGTTTCCCGAAGGCTTCGACGCGGCTCCATGTGGTCGGCGCGAAATCCGTCGGATCATACGGCACCTTGCTGCTGATCCAGTAGGCGGTGATTTCTCCGTCTTCTGTAATCTCTACGCCGTCGATAATACGGTTTCCGTTCGGCGCACGCATTTCTACGGCAAACGGTCCCGGATCCCCCATAACGCCAGCTCCGAGCGGATTGGATACTCGATTCGCCTCGATGAGCTGGATGCGCAGAGAATAGGGCATGTAGGCACTCGGCGCTTTCCGCCGGAAGAGGGCGAAGGAGTCCCCGTCCGTCAGGTAGGTCGTGTAGGCGATGTTCTGCAGGTCGTAGAAATTATTTCTTCGGTATAGGTCGCACTGCGTAGAGCCTGCCCAGAGGTCAAATTCCCTTGCAGTTTCCCGTTCCCACTCCTTTGCTTCATCGACACTCATGCCGAGCGTCTTGAACTGCAGACGCGGGGAAACGGTGAGCCCCGCCCCGATGGCGTGCATCGCAGACGTGTCGATCGCCGCAGCGCCAATAGGCGTATTCGTCGCCTGATCCGCACTTCGCCCACGAAGTGCTCCGATATTCGCATCAATATCCGACTTGGCACTGGAGCGTATCGGGTTCCACGCCTTCAGAATGTTGCTGGTGCGGCTTCCACCGCCTTCGGAATAGCCCGTATTCTGCACGCGGAGTTTTTCCGTGCCGTTCGGCGCCCTGATTCTGTTATTATTGCGTTTCATCCGTCGTTTCATCTGACGTCCCTCCTAGCCTGAAAATGTGAATCCGCAAAATACAAATCTGTATTTTTTTGACTCTTTTTGCCTCATGGCGTTGTGCTATACTGATTGTTTAATCCAGAAGCACGATGCGCTTCGTGCTCCCGCCGGATGTCTCTTCACCGTCTACTGTCGCCCCTGCCGCGATGAGTTCCTGGATGACCCGTTCAACGGTTGCCAGGTTCGCCCTTGTCAGGGTGCGGTTTCCGATGGTGTAAGACTGCCCGGAGAGGATGGCTTCTTCTGCTTCGATGTACTTCTTCAGCCGTTCATTCTGCAGCTTGCTCATATTTGCTCCTACCAGATGTTTATCTGCCGCCTGCTGGCGGCCTTTTTAGTATTCCGCACGGCACGCGCTTTCTCCCGGTGCTCGTTGCGCGTATTCCCCGAAAGCGCCGCGGCGGCTTTCTCTTCCCATCCCGCCGGAAGAGAAAGCATGCAGGCGAGATTGTAGACACGAAGGTCAAGCGGTTCATTTCTGACGCCCGCCGTTGGTTCCCAGATTTCGCGGAAAATGCCGTTTTTCTTGATGCGCTTTCTGTGTTCGGAGATGATACCCTTGAAATAGATGTCATCATACCCGCGGCGATTTACGCCCTCTTCGTCCAAGGGGAAATGGAAGTATTTCGGCCCCGCTTCCTTGATGGAGAGGCGGGATAGTACCATTTCCTTGCCGTCATCGACGCCCAGGATCACCAGAGGGAGCGTCGCGTCTTCTGCTTTTCCCAGTTTGTTTCCATAAAGGGGCATGCCTGGGATGCCGCCCTTGCCCTTGATGGCGAAGCGCTGCTTTGCAATGTTCGCCCGGCAATACGCGTATACCGCCGATGAAAAATGGCCGCCGGAGTCGATGAACGTCCGCACGACCTTGAGTTTTTTGCCGTCAGCAAAGGAATACGGGTGATCCAGCACGGCATCCAGCTGCGCCCACGTGTTTTCGCTCCCCGGCGAGCCTAGGATGACGCCCTTTCGGATGCCCCAGCACTCCTCTTCTGTGCCCCATCCGCAAACTTCATACTCCAGGCGGTTATCCTGCGTGTCGACGGCAGCCGTGAGGTATAGCACGCCCTGTGGGAGCTCTGCTCCGTAGGTTTCGCGCCGCCTCAGAAAAATTTCTTCGTCCTCGAAGGCCTTCGGCGAACTGTATGACTCTCCGAAGCGGGTATTCTGGACGACCTTCTCGCGCTCTGGGTCGCCTTTCGCTTCGAGCCACTCTCGCATGATTTCCGCCCATGAAATCCATGGCGAAGAAAAAGCATTGAGTGAAAAGGATCGGCATCCATTCCCCAATGCTTTCGGGTTCGTGACTACGTATTTTTGCGGCGCGCGCTTCATTTCCTGCTCCGTGGCATCGAATCCGCAATAGGGGCAGCGCCATTTGACGGATTTTATAAGATAAGTCTTTCGGCTGGTGCCCTCTACTCGCTCCGCATCCGTCTCCATGTCGCTGTATTTCAACTTGCAAAATTCGCCGCAATGTGGGCATTGATGCCGCCACTCTTCCTTGGTCCCTGCCTCATACTCGATATCGATGCGGCTCGCTCCTTCGTTTGTCGGGGTAGAAAAAAGCCCCATGACGCGGTTCCAGTATGTTGTCATTCGTTTCGACGCTAAGTCTACTGGGTCGCCTTCCGTTCCCGCAGAGTCCGGGAAACGGTCCACTTCATCACAAAGCAGGATGCGCACCGGACGAGATGCCAGCCCCGCCGGACTGTTGGCGCCCGCCATAACCAGACGACCGCCCGGGAAGATTTTATTTAAAATCGTGTTGTTGCTGTCCCTTGTCTTGACGTCCAAGAAGAGACTGGAAAGCGCCGGGGTATCACGGATCATGGGCGCAATGCGCGTCTTTGAGAAATCCTGCGCCATCTCGATCGTCGGCTGGATCATCATGATGGTACAGGGATCAAGGTGGGCGAATCGTCCAATGACATTGTTCATGATGTCCGATTTCCCGACCTGCGAGCACGATTTCACCACTACTCGATGGATTCCCGGCTGTGTAAAGGCATCCATGATGTCCTTCTGGTACGGTGCGCGGCTAGTGCGCCACCTTCCGGGCTCCGCCGATGTACTGGAGAGCACGCGGTAATTGTCCGCCCACGTGGATACCGAAGTCTTCGGCGTCGGTTTCAAGCCACGCATGGAAACGTACTTCCACAGCTCACTGGCTTTCTTCATCGCCATCCTCCTCGTCCACTTCCTCGTCGAAGAGATCCGGGGAATATGCCGCCAGCTCTGACAGCTTTTCCTCGATTTCCTTCGTCATCGTGGTGTAGATTTCTTCTTTGGACTTTCCCTCCAGCATGGGGGCGAGCTTCGACGGCAATCCCAGAAGCTGCGTCCGAAGGTTCGCCGCCATGGCCGTCATGACGTATTCCACCACGCGTGCAGAGTAGGCGTTTTTCTTCATCTTGTCCAGTTTTAGCTCAGCGATCTCTCGCTTCGCCTTCTCATGCAGTGCGCGCTCTTTATCGAAATCCACGTCCCCCGCCTCTTCGTCCGGTCTTTCTCCGAAGTAGTGGCGAAGGCCTTCCACCAAGAGAAGCGCCCCCGTTTCGTCTACAGGAAGCGTTCCATCCTTCGCCATCTGGCTCACCCGCTGCTGTGAAATCTTGAGCGCGCGCGACATCTGCGTCTGGGTGGTGGTGACCCGGTTGATCCCTTTTGTGATTTTCTGTCTACTTGTATTTTCTGTGCGAATATTTCCTTCTTTGTCTTTTACTCTAGTAGCCAACCATGTCACCTCCTCCGTTTTTACTAACAAGGGCCAAAAAGTTTTTGTACCTAGACCGATTTTGGGGTCGCGAGGACCGCAGGCGTCGCCATACGCTGGAAGAACCTATGGGCCATGCGCCCGCACAATCAAAAAGGACGGCCGCTCGGCTGTCCTTTACCATTGTGTGCCGCACGCGGCAGGCGCCAGCACATGACGCCCGCCGTGGTGGCGGCCTATGCAGTTGTGTGTGATGGGTGTCTCGTAAGCTCCTCTGCTTTATCGAACCTCTCACAATGCCATTATAGCACATCGAAGTCTGCACTTTTGTGCACTCTTTGCTTTAGCGCTATTTTTCTGCAGCCTTTAGAATTTTGGCGGCCTTCTCTGGTTTATCTAAAATATTCTTTATATCCACATATTCACAAACTTTTTCACACGCAAAACGCCAGTCACTCGGTACTCTGAATGACTGGCGTTTTTTTATTCCTTGCAATTCCGCGCGATGGCAGCGACGGCTTGATTATAGATATTGTACGGCTGGCGCTCCGCGTAGTGGTATTCCTTTTGGATTTCTGCCTGCGACTTTCGGTTGACGAATCTCTCGACGAATAGTGCGGCCTGCGTATCATTATCGCAATATCGAGACATGCGCAGCGCTTTTGTTTCCCAAGCATAGATCCCCGCTTCCTGCTCAGCGATCTCTGCTTTGATGCGGCTCTTTTCTTCTTCCTTCTGGATCAGCTTGTCCGATACGTCAGAAAGCATGCCGCCGGAAACCCTCGGCTTCTCATAGTCTATCGCCTTGATGCTATATGCATCCTTCTCTATCTTGTCTTTCTTGGCCTCCAGCGCCTTTAGCCGCCTTCTTTTCCCTTCCCCTTCTTTGAGGAAATTCCACACGTCCTGCTCCGTCATCCGCCCGTCTCCTACTGAAATCATTGAAATCCTCTGCCCTTATTATACTCTCTTCGGCCTCTGTTTTCTCATCTCCGCGTGCGACTGCCACGCACAAGGCGGCGATCATCGCCCCTGCTGAGCCGCCCGCGATGATGCCAATACCGAATCCTAAGGCAATAGCTCCCGCGATGCTCATAGTCGTACCCCGCTTCCCCTTTTACAAAATCAGATGGCTCGGCGTAAATTTAATTTTCTTGTGTGCCTTGATCTGAATAGCCGCATGCGTTCTCGGATCACGCCCTTCTCTTGCCGGCACATCCACCGCGCGAAGCACTCCGAAGCCGATCAGCCTGACCTCTTCGCCTTTCCGCAAGGCATCCGCCATCGCGTCAAGCATAGCACTCTCCCATTTCCCCGCTTCCTGGATGGTCTTCCCGCGTCTGGCTGCCATGACTCTTGCCAATTCTTTTCTGTTCATTTCCTTCGGCTCCCTTCTTTGCGCCTTCTCGCCGCTGCCGCCGCCCGCCGGTCTGCCTCGTATGACTTGGCACATTTCCGGCATCTCTTTGTACGAATGTTGCCCTTTCTGAATACTTCTCCGCAATCGATACAGCTGCCATAAGCCTGCGGAAACCACTTCACCCTGTATTCGGCACTTTTGGCTGCTTCCAGACATTCCCATGAATCGTACGGAGATATCCTGGGCAGTTTCCCCTTCACGTGTTCCTTCCCGCAATGCGGACATACTTCATAATTTTCCTTGCGCCATTTGTCGAACATCGTTTTCGTCATCAGCTGGCTGAAATGGAAGAACCGCGTATCCCTTTTCTCTTCCCCGCTTCCGTTCGCCGCCTTCGTGATATGTGTCATGGTCGCACCGCAGGAAATCACCGATACGATTTCCCACTCGCTATAAGTCGTCGGTTCTGCAGCTTCATTCGGTGCGTACAGCTTTACCCCCGGCGATTTATCGAGCTGTTTCCATTCCCTCTCTAACATTTGCGACCGCTTTCCCTTTCTGCGAGCTCATGCGGCGCCTGACATTTTGCCGCCGCCTTTTCGTCGTACGCTCGCAAAGCATCAAGCTTCTTCTGTACCAAGGTCTCTATGATCTCCTGCACTGACGTCGTTATCGCTTCGATAGCCTCCGTATCGAACCTCGCGATATCCGAGAGCAGCTTCCTCGTGCGCCTTTCTTTTTCTACCTGTTTCCGGAGCTCTGCATTCTTCCATGCCGGCTGCTGCGCTCTTCCTTCACTCACCTTGAGTGCAAGACGCAGCCTGCGGTTCTCGTCCATCAGCTGGCGGCTGCGATCCCTGAGCTCCACCAGCTCATTGAATTTCTTCCCCATCGTTTTCCTCCTTTGTCCATGCCGCGACGTTGACTTCTACGTGCGGCGTAGTGCTGTATACTTTCTCGATGTCTGCCTTTACGATCTGGCTGTCATCATGGTAGGCGACGCCATTCAGCGCGTCGCAGATGATCTTCTGAATGTTATCAAAATCCGGCTTCTTAGTTGGCGCGATGTCCCCTGCAATCATCATTGCTCGCTTTTTCTTTGATGCGCTCTTCGGGATGCTGAAGCAGGCAGTGATCCTGACGCGCACCGGCACTCCTTTGGGAAATGCCATCCCGCACTCGCTATACGCCAGCCTGACCAGCGATTCATAGCTTTCCGTCTTGCCTGGCGTGTAAGGATGACCAGTGCGCGTGAAGCGATGCCGTCCCTTCCCTACCGGTTCTCCCGGCACAGAAAAAGAAATGCTGCGCACCTCACCATCCGCGCCTCGCCGGATCTCCGGCCTTGCGATGCGCATGCCGCCGGATAAAAGTCCCAATCCCATCAGATGCCGCCCTTGCCCTCTTTACTCGTCTTCATCCTCTCGCTCCTTCGCGAAACCCTCGAGCCATCTTTCTTTCCCATCCTTCCCGTACCGAAGCACGGCACGCCTGTAGGACTCTTCCTGCCCCGGGATCTGCCTGCGTCTTTCGCAGCACCGCCTCATCCACTTGCACTTCCTGACGCGCTGCCCATCCTCGTCGTACATCCAGTGAAATTGCCATGGCTGATAAAGTGCCGTGCCGCAGTAGGAACAGTAGCCGATGGGCTCCGGAGACTTTGAATTCTTTCCCGCCGGATGCCGAGCGCCTTTTCTTCTCACGCACCTTCTCAAAACGGAATGTCCTCCTCGCACTGGGACGGATGCGCGGCTCGTCCTACGGCTTCCTGCCGATCTGCCGGAAACATGCTCGTTTCTTCCATCTTCTGCTTTTCAGCTTGCGGCGTGCCGAACTGCCCGAAGCCTCTTTGCGTGGGGCCCTCGCTATAGACGGTGCGTCCTCCGGCTGCCTGTGCTCCCGGATTCCCCCATCCCGCCTGCATCTGGCCGCCCCCTTGCTGGCTTTCATTGCCCTGCATGCCGATAGGCAGCGCGATGAAGTTTGCCGTCACCTCTGAAATCCACCGCTTCTGGCCATCCGGCGTGTCATAGCTTCTTGTGGTGAACCGCCCCTCGACGAAGACGCGCGTCCCCTTCCTGAGCTGGTTTCCCGCTGCCTCTGCCAGACTCCCCCACGCGGTGACATTCACCCAGTCGGTGATTTCTCTCTGCTCTCCCTGCGGCGACATAAAGGTTCTATTCACCGCCACGGAAAGCGATGCAACCGCTCTCCCTGTTTTCGTTGCGCGGAGCACTGGGTCTTTCCCCAGGTTTCCTAGTATCTGTACTGAATTCATGCAATTCCTCCCATGTCTCTAATTCCTTCGAAATCATTTCCAGCTCTTTCACGGCACTTCCCACATGATCCACCGGCAAAACGTGAAAACGCATGACTGCCTCCCCGCTTAAAATCTACCTGATTGCAGTTTTATGCATGCTACTTTCTACTTTTACGGAGTTCTATGATAGTTTTATGCAAAAAATCTATCACTCTTCATTTGCCCGCTCATTGCTTGACTCCTGCTCACCATCCCGGCTCGTTTTAAAAAGGTTTTGTTCTCTCCGCTCGCCGCTGATGTAAAGCGCCGCTTCATCGTAGATTTTCTTCATGATGCGGAGCACGTTATCGGTCGGAGTGATGTCTTCGATCGTGCTGAACCGCTGCGTGGCAGCGCTATCCTTGATGTGGAACCTCCCGCTCAGCCGAACCCCTTTCAGCGCCCCGGATTTCTTATCCCGCTTCGGTACTACTTTGTCCACCGCGAAAATGGCCTGTGCCGGTTTCCCTAGTCCATAGTCTCCTGCCATGTCGGTATAGTAAAAGCTCATCGCCGCCATAGCGGTTCTAAATTCTTCTCTCGGCTGCTCTTCACAAGTGAACGTTTTCGCACCATCCGCATCGACATAACTGATGGAAACACTGCTGTTATTCAGCTGGATGCTTTGGAACTGGATTTCTCCCGCCCACAAATTCCTACCCTCTTTGCTTTCCAGCAGGATTTGAACTTGCTGCCTCAGCTTCCGGTCCAGCTCTTGCAGCTCCTTTTCTCTTTCTTCCGTTGTCATTTGCTTTCTTCCTTTCCTTCCTCATGTGCTTTCGATCCCCTTTTGTGAGATCGATACCGATTTTTATCTGACAATAGTTTTGATATGGAAACCCGATATCACTGATGCCGGCTCTCATGTTTTCATAGTCCACCCAGTAGCCAGCCTTTGCTCGCGGCTTCTCTACCCAGTCACCTGCGACCACGACCGTGGTCTTTTTTGTTGGCTTTCTGAGATTTCTTGTGCATCCATACCTGGCGTGTAGAATGGGATCATCGCTGCGAAAGGTTTCTAGCCCGTTCTTCACGATGTAGGCGGCGAGATCCGGCCAGTACCCTTCATCGCTCAGGTGCGTGGTGTTGCACGACGGGCAGGGGCATTTCTCTGTCCCTACAGTCTTCTGCCACGCCTTCTCGATGAGGCGGCTATCAATATCCCCGTTGATGACAGCGTGAAAGTGGATGCTTCCCCTCTTCCCTCTGCCGATGACATAGATCGATTTGAATTCTTTCCCTGCTTTCTTGTAAAGCCGGGAAAGTTTTCTCTTGAAGCGACTAAGGTCTCTCCTGATTTCCGAAGACGTCTTACTAAACGTCTTCGGCGGATAGGAAAACCGCATCCAATAATCGCCGGGCTTGAAATTCTCCTCCAGCAGAAGCAGACATTGCATCTCAGCCCTTTTGTCCTGCCACCTTCTCACCTTTTCTTCCGACGACTTTTCGCGGATCCTCTTTCCATCCCTCTTCCCATACCTCCCTGAGATGGATTTCTGAACGATGACAATTTTCCCGCTGGGGATGCTCCACTCGGTACGAATGTAAGCTCCCTTGCCCTTCCGGCGAGCGGCCATTCTTCTTTTTCTTGACCGTTGTCTTTTCAGCAACTTTCTCTCGCTCGACATGGATGCACTCCCTTGGAAATGGTTCAAACTTGGATACTCTTAGCTGGCCCGCAAAGTGCGGCGCCGCCTGTTCTTTCCTTTGGGATCGCTCCGCACGATAGCTCTCCCGCGGCTTTTGAAAATCTTGCCCTACGGCGGCCTTGCTTTGTACTGGCAGCCGTAGGGCTTCTTATAGAAATGGCAATGCTCGCAATGCGCATCGCACACTGCCATATGCCCGCACCTCGGGCAGGCGCATGTGTGGTGCGCCGACTTTCCGCAGACGGGGCACACGGCGTTCACGGGCTCCTCGTCCTCCCACTCAATTTGGAAGAAAATTTTCTGCCTTTTATATGTATATAAATAAGGCGTCTCTTCCTGGCACTCTTCCAGCACCACCTTCGTAGTCTTTCTAAAGCCCTGATAGTACGTCCCGTTCTCATCCATCATTAGGCAGCCGTCCGGATCCATCCATCGAGGATCTGCCTTCTCGCTTATGATGACGCGCCCGATTTCTTTCAGCTCGCCATGCTCTGCCTTGAGAAACGGCACTTCGACCTTCGTCTTCCCGTAGATGCTGTTATCCACGTTTTCTCCCACGTGCTTCATGGCTGCCGCTTCCTTTCTTATGGAAAACGATCGTAAACGCAACCCCGAATATGAAATCCGTCCTCTGGATGCGATATCCTTCGAAATCGCACTCCCTGTGAATGGGCACATATCTGCCCCCAC
The DNA here is from genome assembly GCF_042846925.1 of Dialister sp. i34-0019-2H8. Taxonomy (NCBI): domain Bacteria; kingdom Bacillati; phylum Bacillota; class Negativicutes; order Veillonellales; family Veillonellaceae; genus Dialister; species Dialister sp. i34-0019-2H8. The sequence goes on along the minus strand of NZ_BAABYQ010000001.1, from coordinate 980,689 downwards.
GCCGGATCCACATCGCACGATCCTTCGGTATCGGCCGCCCGCACGCCCAGCAGGTATAACCATCTTTTCTGTTTATATCCATCTTGCTACCTCGCATAGAGGAAAGCCGCTGCCACCAGCGGTGCTATAGAATAAAAAAGAAAATCAACGAAATACTTGAACATGGAGCGTCCCTCTCCCTCGCCCCGCCGGAAAGCGGCGATAATCGTCACGGTGAAAAGATACGTGCTGATACCCATGACCATGTTCAAATACTCCATTCGTTCTCCTTTTGCTTTGATATAATGTCTTGTAGAAAGAAGGTGCTCTTTTATGAAATCTCCCCTTGCTTACTATCAAGCTCTAATCTGTGAATCCGGCCATCTGATTTCTGGCAACTGCTCTGACTTCCCGGTAGAATCAGTGAAATACTGCCCCCAATGTGGGAGCCCCTGTATCTCTTCCTGCCCGTCCTGCGGCGCACCCATTCACGGCGACTGTTACAGGCGCATCCCTGTTTACGGCCCGAGCCGCTCCAGTAACATTTGGAGCGATGAGGTTGTTCGCTGTCCCGCCGCCCCAATTAAGCATGAAGACCGCTTTATCTCGAGCTGTCACGTCCCCGCATATTGCCACGCGTGCGGCTCCCCTTATCCGTGGACGCAGGTACTTTTGGATGAAGCTTCTGCTATCGTCGATTTGATGGACGAGCTTAGCCCCGAGCAAAAAGACACGCTGAAAAGGTGTTTCCCGGATCTGCTATCCGATACCCCGGCTTCGCCTCGCGCCTCTATCCTTGCCTCGAAGCTCATACACCTTAGCTCCACCGTTGCACAAACTGCTCTTCAGAACCTACTCTCTAGCTACTTATGCGACTTTGTTCTTTCTCTATTAGGTTGGAAAGTGTAGCCATCCTGTCTATCATGGCATTCGCCAGCTCGATATCTTTGACCATCACTCTCCCCTGCTTTTCCCCTGGCACGATTACTGCATTTGTAATCCACGCATAAGCGCGAAGCGTCTCTTCTAGCAGCTGCTTCGTGCTGATTTCCTCTTTTCTTTCTTCCATCGTTTTCTCCGTTTGCGTTGTGATGAAATCGGCTTACCGAAGAGATCGATACCTCCAAACCCGCAGAGCAGATCAATGACCGCCCTGCGGATTTTTATTTACAAATCATCAAGGCATATCTCGCCAATCCGTTTTGACGCCCAGCCTCTTTTTCAAAATCCATATTTTCGCCTTATCCAGCTCCTCTTTCGTCGGCATCCGATAGTTGTGCCAGAGCATGTAAGCGATCAAACCCTCAGTTCCCATCCTCGCCGCGAAGTAGAGAAGCGACACGTACACAAGAGCCGCCAGCAGCGCGCAGAATGCCCAAAACGGTATATCCATATTTATCCCTCCTCTCCGTCGACCTTGCTCATCAGCACAGACCGGCAAAGTTGGCGATGTCTCCATCTGCGGCCGGAGAGTTTCCGCTTGATCCAGCCTGTAGCGGTGCGTACCCTCCAGCGGATGTCGTGATCCTGATTGTATGTCGGTTTTCTCATTCTTTCTCTCCTTCGTAGTGGTGCATTTTCGACAGAAAACGCGCCGTCTCCTTCTGTGCTTTTCTGAATCCGGCTTGCTTTCCCCTTTGGATCCTTTTCCTCCGGTCTCTCTTTCCTGCCTCTTCGACAATGCTTCTCGCCAGTTCTGTCTCGATGAATCGCCGCACTTGATCGGCAGCGAATCCTGCGCGGATCGTGCTGGCGACTACGCCGAGCGCATCTCGCATCCCGCACAGATAGTCCCCGACTTCATCGATGCCCGCTTTCTCTTCGTCCTCCTCAAGATCCTTGACGAGGATATCCAGCTGACTGACCAGTCCAGCCATTTCCGTCTCCATCATTTGAAATCCTCCCTCTGCCTGACTTGCAGGATATGTCTTGCCATCTGCTGCGGCTCAGCCGCATCCGGCCACTCACGGCCTTTGTACTTTCTCTTTAGCTTCTTCTCCACCGCCCGCATCCACGCGCCATCGATGGCAGCGATCGCAGTCAGGAGACGGCGCGTCCAATACTGCTGCCTGATGCTATAAGGGCTCTTTTTAGCTTCTGCGTTTTTCATTTCTCGGGCTCACTTCCATCTCGATGACGGGGATCTCCCCGCTCCCATCTTTCAGATCCTCTGTGTTGCAATAAATCCCCGTGAGTACCAAGTCCGGCACCGGCTCTTCTTCATTGATCGAGTCTTTGTATCCGCAGAAATAGTCATTCCCCTCCTGATCGTAGATGTGAATCGCGTGGCCTTCTTCCGGCACCAGCGCCAGCACCTGCTCGAGAGTTACTTCCCCGCTCATATCGCGCCATCCTTTCTTTTGTCCACGAACGGTCGGTACTTCGACCGTTTTCTAGCCTTCTTCTCTTCGGCTGCGTTCTGCTTCTTCCACATCAGTGCCATGCGCTTATGTTCGGCGCAGCAGTACATAGCCGTCCTCGACTGCGTACCGAAGGCCTTCCCACACCACTTGCAGCATCTCTCAAAGTAGCCACCGCCGAAGCCTCTGCCCGCCGGAGCTGCTGTCCTCCGTGCCGCCCTCGGTTTATTCCGCTTCCAGAATGCCTTTTCGCATTTGGCGCTGCAGAAGCGGAAGCGCTTGTCGCCCTTGCTCATGACGCGGACCCAGTGTCCGCATTGCTCACATTGGAACTCGCGAAGCGGAATGCCTTCTTCCGCTTCCTCTCTGGCGTGGTCCTTATCGCGGCGCCCTTCGTAGTAAGAGCGCCTCTCGCACTCCGCGGAGCAGAAGCGTTTCCGCGGGGCGGCATCCGCGGAGAGCGGCTTTCCGCAATATTCACAGCACCTCACTGTATCACGGCACATCCGGCTGCAATAAATGCCCAGCCGAGAGCGACGCCTGCGGCTGCTGCCACGTCTTTTACGATTCCCATGAAGAAATCGCGACGCTCCGCATTCCCGCGATGCGTATTTGCTTTGACCGCCGCACGTTGCTCATCGGCGGCGCGCATGGCGAAGATCATATAGTTGTCTTTCATGCCTTTCTGTGTGTGCACCCTCATAGCATCATCCTCCATCGAAGCCTCAGGCAGTCTCATTCTTTCCTGCAGCTTCCTTTTGCAGTCGTTTGAGCTGGCTACGGAAGTCGAACTCATTGCCGCGGTCACCACCTTTGATGACGCGGCAGGTATGCCGCTTCTCTTCGGCGAGCTTCCGCTTTTCCACTTTCGCCTCCGCCTTGAGGCGCGCCATTCCTCCTTTGAAATCAAAGGGGCGCGCCCCCAGCTGCTGCTCTTCCCACTTTTCCTTTGCGGCTGCCTGCGTGGCCTCCATTTCCGCCTTCATGGCAGTCTTGAGGTCTTCAAGCTCAAACTTGAAGGCCTTCTTCCCGTTGTGGTAAAACGGGAAAGCTCCTTTGGCGATGAGCCGCCGGATCTCACCGTACTTATATCCGGTGAGCTTGGCGGCCTGCGAGATGTTTACCCACATATGAGCCTCCTTTCTACCTAAGCTCCGGGATCTGTCGCAGGATGTCCCAAAGCGCCGTATGCGGGGCGTCCGTGCTGATGTCCGCATAGCGAACTCCCCAATGGCGAGCTCCATATTTGAACATTGCCTCGACCGTGCAGTCGCTGCCGTCCTCGATGATTTTCAGTGATAAGAGCGGCACGCCCGCCGCCTGCAGCGCCCGACAAAGAAGGGCGACCGCATCTGCGCGGGCTTTCTTCTCGTCGACAATTTTCTTTTCCCGTTCTTCGTCCGCCATGGCTATCTCATCCTCTTTTCGATTTCCTGCAGGGCCCATGCGGCGCCCTCGACGCGGCCGCGAGTAAACCATGTTTCGCAATCGCAGCCTGAGAATTCCTCGTACGATTTGAGCCTCTTCTCCGCATGGACTACGTAATCGCGAACCCGTTTCAAGTCATACTCAGTAAAATTGTGGTCGAGGATGATTAAGCCTACCATGATCACGATTTCCTGGTTTGCAATCGCCTGCCCCATGGCTTCGGCCGCTCCCTGGCCGCTGGAATTGGACACGATTCGTCCGTATTCCTGTCTCTTCCGGTTCATCGCCAGGAAGAGGTCGTCTGGATCTTTCAATACTTTCAGGATTGGCCCTCCATCATCCTATAGTCGATCCTTGCGCGCACCCATGTGGCTCCCTTGGCGAGGCCTTTCATGAACCAAGTGTCTCTGGGATTACGGTACTCGTGGTCTTTTTCTTTAGCGTCGTCAACGTATTCATAGACCCACGCTATGTCTTCCGCCCCGAAGTAGCCGCGGTCCTCGACTGCGTGGCGAATGTGCCCCGCGATGCTGATGATCGCGGCCTCCTGCCCGCTAATCTCCGATGCTTCTTCTCCGTCTGCCGCGTCGAATTTCTTGCGAAGCTCGTCCAGTTTCGCGTCCATGATCTGCAGTACCTGGTCTGGATCTTTCAATACTTTCATATAGTCCTCCCCTGTTTTATTTCCCACTCTTGTTCCCCTCTCTTGCTATAATTTCTATAGAAAGGAGGCGAGAAATATGAATCTTCGCTATACCTTGCGGAATTACCACTATCTGATTGACTGCACAGCTATGACGCCGGAAGGTGCGAGAAAGGTTTATGACCAACTGCATGCATCCTACGATTTCGTTGACATCGTTCTTCAGCAACCTCGCACCTATGCACTACTCGTCACCAATGGTGAACCCGAACTTTCCACGGTGTTCAGTCCGCCGGTTGGGTGTCAAGTGACACCGCTTCAACCTCGATAGAGTCCTTGGAAACCCAAACCCCAGTATCCTGTGCCAGCAGAATGCTGGGGTTTTCATTTCTTCGTTGTGCCACCAGGGTGAATCTTGCGGCATGGTGCAGCACTTTGGCTGCTATGTCCAGCGGTTCCCTTCTGATGTGCGTCTCTTTCAGCTTCTTGTCACCCTTTACGAGTTGCATTGTCAGGCCATCGCCTTCTTTGTAGTCCATGGTGATTTGAAAATCTCCTCCGCCGGAAAGGCCTTGCTGCAGGTATTCAGAAAGAAATAGATCCCACCCTGCCAGCTTTCCCATGCTGCGCGGCTTCAGTGCTATGATCATGCGCTTGTTTTTCATGCTTTCCTCCTAACTTTCATTACTGATTCCTTTCCCCGGCGAGCTTGGCGGCCTGCGAGATGTTTACCCACATGGCTATCTCATTCTCCTTTCGATTTCCTGCAGAGCCCATGCGGCGCCCTCGACGCGACCGCGTGCGAGCCACGCTTCTACGTTCTCACGGCCATCGTATCGTTCAGCTACCCTCTCCGCACGGTCCGCGTACTCGCGAGGTCTTTCCATATCCGCCTCCGTAAAATCACTGTCGAGCGTGATTGAGCCCACCAGAATTGAGATGTGGAGAACCGCCATCGCGCGGCCCGCAGCTTTTGCCCTTGCAACGTCGCTGGCGTCATCAATGCCTCGTTGGTATTCACGCTCCTTCCGGTTCATCGCCCGGAAGAGGTCATCTGGATCTTTCAACGCTTTCATATAGTCCTCCCTGTTCCTCTTTATTGTCTATTATGTTAGACGTTTAAGCTACAAGAAAATCCAGTGTGCATCCCATAACAGCGGCGATCTTTTTCAGCGTCCCCGCCTGAATGTTGGTACGTTTGCCGGATTCAATGTAGCTCAGCGTCTGCTTCGATACTCCGGCGAGCTCGGCAAACTGGCTCATAGACAAGCCGCGAGCCGTTCTCCACGCAATGATTTTTTCTCCCATGGAATCATCCTCCTTTCCGTTTACATGTCTATTATATTAGACGGTGTGGCTTTTGTCAAATATATTTGACGCAGTAAGTGAAAATCTTGTATAATTTATTTGACGATTTTAAATTATCAAAGGAGGCATATTATGAGAATAGGCGAATGGATTAACACTTACCGCGCAGAGAACCAGTTATCAATGGCTGATTTTGCAAAGAAAACTGGTGTCAGCAAAGCCTATGTCGGTTTTTTGGAGAAGGGGACTGTTAATCCCACCACTAAAATGCTTTCGAAGATTGCAAACGCCTTGGGAATGACTCTACAAGAATTTATGGTAAGCGTCGATGATGACGACATCATTACGATACCCGGCGCAAGTGACCTACTCCCGTTGACGGCGGACGAGGAAAGCCTTCTCTCTAAATACCGCCGCCTCGATAACCGCCGCCAGTACGCCGTACAAGGCTACACGGACTCGAAGCTCGAAGAGCAGGAGCGCGAAACAGGAGAGCTCTGCGAGGAACGCATAAAAGAGGCGTGAGCACGCAAGAGGACTGGCGTGAACTCGCTCGCCTTCTTCAAGCCTGCAAATGACCGGCAAATTAAAAAAGAGCGGTTCTACCGCACTTCCACCCATGTGGATCTGCACCCCTGCAAGTTACCGGCAAGTGAGATCCCACCATTTTGGTGAGGTCGCAAAGATGGGGAAAGTGGTTATTGCAAAAATGCAACAACCACTCTGTAGTGCTATATGAACATTTTGAAATGGTGATTCACGCTTTCGACACACTGGATTCTTGTTTTGCCCTGGTAATTCATATAAACGAGCTTTTTGAAAGCTGATTTTCAATGTTCAAAACGCTCGTCTATTATTTTTGAAAAAAGTATTTACATTTTGCGATCGTCCGCAAAATCGTGATTATGTTCGTTGTTTGACAATAGAAGTAGGGACTGGTATAATTCAATTAAGATGAATTGACCGAAGCCTGCGGGTTAGGCCACTGTCCCATTACTTCACGGTAATGGGATTTTTTATTTGATTTCCTTTTTAGATAACTATGTGTCTGAAAACCAGCTTCATAAAAGCATTTTTCAAAATTATTGTGGTTTCACCGGCATTCCGCAAGACATCATTTTGCGATTAAAGTCTTATGTCGTGAGCATAACGCCAAAAGTCCCTCTTCCATCAGTTCGTATCGTGTAGGTTGCAATTTTGCGAACGCCCGCAAAATTGCAGAAAGGAGTGTTTTATGGATGATCTGATTATTTATAACACCGATGACGGCGAGGCCAATGTGAGCTTGCTCGCCAAGGATGGGACTGTGTGGTGTACGCAGGCCCAGATGGCAGAGCTGTTCGGTAAGAGTATTTCTACCATTTCCCGCCATATTTCAAATATTCTCGATGAAAATGAAGTAGATAAAAAAAGCAATTTGCATTTTATGCAAATTGCTAATTCCGACAAGCCGGTCGCTATTTATAGCCTCGATGTGATCCTCGCCGTCGGGTTCCGTGTGCGATCCCCCAGAGGCACGCAATTCCGCCGGTGGGCCAATTCCACGTTGAGAGAATACCTGCAGAAGGGCTTCGTCCTTGATAGCGAGCGCCTGAAGAATCCCGATGGCCGTCCGGACTATTTCGATGAACTCCTCGCAAAGATTCGGGATATCCGCGCCAGTGAAAAACGGTTCTATCAGAAGCTTCGCGACCTCTTCGCCCTGTCTTCTGACTATGACAAGACAGACCGGGCGACCATGCTCTTCTTTGCCGAAACGCAGAATAAGCTGATTTACGGCGTCACCGGCAAGACCGCCGCGGAGCTGATACTTTCTCGTGCGGACGCCTCGCAGCCGAATATGGCATTGACCTCCTGGCAGGGAAGCATCGTGCGCCGCAAGGATATCTATACCGCCAAGAACTATCTCACGGCGGATGAACTGGATACGCTGAACCGCCTGGTAACCATCTTCCTTGAAAGTGCTGAATTCCGCGTAAAGCGCCGCAAAGATCTGACGCTTCCCTTCTGGCGTTCTTCTGTGGACAAGCTCCTCGAGGATCATGACGTCCCGCTGCTCGCATCATCGGGCAAGGTGTCCCGCCGCCAGATGGAAGAGCGCGTGAATGATATTTATACGGCGTTCGACGCGCGACGTAAGAAGTCGGATGCCGCCGCCGCCGACCGCGAAGATTTAGCAGAGCTGGAAGCGGATACGCGTCTGATTTCCCTCGAAAAGAAATAAATTGGCAACCGCCCACCCAAATCGCCCCTGAACTGGCCGGACGCATTCGGAGAGCGCAAATTTTTTCCTATTTTCCCTACGGTTTCCTATTTCATCTAATTTAGTTTCAAAATTGGTCGTTTTTGAAACTAGAGGCTCTCTAATTCATCGCTTAGTTTCAATTTCCCTACTTTTTGAAACTAAAGACATGCTGACAATGTGGGAGAAAGGAGCTCGCTATGCCGGGACGATATAAAGAAGGGACGGTTCACTGGGAAGAATCACGGCAGCGGTGGCGCGCCTTCGTCTCCGTGGATGGACGCCGCTATTCGAAGCGGTTTCTTAGCCGCGATGAGGCGCTGGCATGGACACAGAAGATGCGGCTCGCCGCGCATGATGGATCCTTCGTAGCGCCCTCCGCCATATCTCTGGGCGAATGGCTCATCAAATGGCTGGGAACATACAAGAAGCCCACGGTAAAACCTTTGACTTATGAGCGCTATCTATTCACCGCAAACAAAGCGCTGCCGCTCGCTGGGATCTCCCTACAGAAGCTGACGCCCACCATGCTTCAGGAGCTCTACAACGCCCTGACGCCCGACTGTGCCAAGAAGCTCCATGTGCTGCTCCATGGTGCCATTCAGAAGGCATGGGAGCTGGGGATGGTCAGAAAAAACGTGGTCACCTTCGTAAAGCCGCCCCGCGTCATCAGGCAGGAGAAAGGGATCTTTACCAGCGAGGAGCTAAAGAAGATGATGGAACTGGCAGAGTCAGATCCGAGGCTAAAGCCTTACGCACTCTTTCTTCTTGTGGCCATCAATACCGGCATGCGCCGCGGGGAGCTGCTCGGTCTTCGCTGGTGCGACGTCGACCTTGAAGAGCGCACTCTTTTCATCCGCCAGCAGGTACAGACGCTTTCAGGTGGTACGCTCATCATAGACACCCCGAAGACGGCCGCGGGCAAGAGAAAGATCTCTATCCCGACCAAGGTGTACCAGAAACTCAAAGAAGCGAAAGCAGCGCTTCCCACTATAGATGGAGAAGAGCACGACCTCGTATTTCTAAACCGTGCCGGGACGCCTATCCGTCCTGAAGCGATAGAAAAGATGTGGAAATACCTCATGTCCAAGTCCGGCCTGCCCTACAGGAATTTCCACTGCCTGCGGCATACCCACGCCACGCTGCTACTGGCGAACAGCATCCCCATCATCGAAGTCTCCCGCCGGCTGGGACATAGCAGCGTGACACAGACCCTCGACATGTACGGCCATGCGATTCCCTGCTATGATAAAACCATCGCCGAGAAGATCGACGACATTTATAATTAACCAAACGAAAAGAGCACCCGTTTCGGGGTGCTCTTTTAACATAAGTCATGCGGCTTCTTTTTCTAACATGGCTACTACATCGCGGTTTTTCTTCATAATGTTGGAATCATTTTTCATTTCCCTGAGTGTCATCCACTTGTACTCTACACCATCAAGAACGAACTGCCTTTGCCTTAATGTTTCCGGCCAGCTTGTAATCTTTGCCATATAGAGATTGTGTTCGTATACCTTTCTTATACGATCACTTACGGAAAATTTTGTGTACACTTGAACATCTAGCCACTGAAGTTTCGTTTTAGCTGCCGGTACATGCAACGTTTCAGCAGTTCTCCTCGCAAGTACCTCGACTTCATTATTGTCTGGTGTCCTGAAGTTAAGAAGCAGCCAGCACTCCCATCGCTCGTCCCAATAGACAAGGAACCTGTTTGAATACTCGCAGAAGGTATCTTTCACGGCGATAAGCGAGAACTTGTGCTTGATCTGATCCATTGATTTAATCTCCTTCCACAAAATTTCATGATTGTACGGTTTTATAAATGCCTTTTGTATATCTATTATACTCCAAATCGTAGCTAGTACCCCTAGTAAAATCATCCCTTGCTGGAATGGTATGTCGCCAGTCCACGCGCTGATCAGAAATGCTAATGCGGTAAGTGTATTAAATGAGGCTTGCGTCTTGGAATGGCCTATTTCATTTCCTCTTGATACTAGATGGTTTCTCAGATCATGGTCTTTTACATACATATACCGTGCCTTCTTAAAATAAAACAGGGGACGGACCTTATAAGAAGGTATTTCCCCTGTTCAAACTTGCTGAAAGTCCCAACGGGGACCAACTGCGCCCAAATTGTGCGCCCACTCCATGTTCGCCCAAATGCGCTATTTTATTTTATCCGATAATATCGGAGAAATTCTGGTGCGTCTAGAGGGATTCGAACTCTCGACACCTGGTTCCGGAGACCAGTGCTCTATCCACTGAGCTATAGACGCTTAACAAGCGTTATTATAGCATATGGAGAGAAAATAAGGAAGGGGAAAAGATGTCTCGCTTTTGCCCGACAGGAGGATACGAACCAGATCCCGCTCTTTTCCAGTGCCGGATCCTTCAAAACTATTTTTCTACAAATACTCTCGGGATGCGCTTCAGGTCGCACATGATTTCATGCGGGATGGTCTCAGCCGTAGCAGACACTTCATCGACAGTGATCTCTTCCTCACCCTGCTTGCCCATGAGGACAACTTCATCGCCGGGACGGACTTCGTCATCGCAAGCGACCATGAACTGATCCATGCAGATGCGGCCGACGATCGGGCAACGCTTGCCATTGATGAGGACGACGCCCTTATTGGAAAGGCTTCTGTGCCAGCCGTCCGCATACCCGATCGGGACAGTCGCAGTCTTCATATCCTCTTTGGCGACATAGGTACCGCCGTAGCCGATGGCTTCGCCCTTGTGCAGGATCTGGACATGGGTGACATGGCTCACGACGCTCATCGCATACTTGAGGTCGAGCTTGTTCGTCATGACATCCGATGGCTGCGGCCCATAGATGATAATGCCAGGACGGGCAAGGTTATGCCAGCTTCTCGGGATATCAATGACACCGGCACTGTTGGCGGAGGAGATCACGAAGTTTTCATCGACCGGCATGTAGGAGATCGCTTCATCGAAGCGGTCGAGCTGCTTCAGTGCGGCATCCTTTTCCTTGTGGTCTGCCGTCGCCATATGGGTGAAGGTGCCATGTGCGTGGATATGCGGATAGGCTTCGAGCTTTTTGAGGAGCGCAGGTACATCCTCCGGATGAGTTCCGATGCGGTTCATGCCCGTATCGATCGGCAGCATGACTTCGATCGTTTTCTTCGAAACAGCCGCGATAGCTTCCAGGGCATCAAGATCGACGGTATCATCGATCGGCATGATGAGGTCTTTGTTCACACCGATAGGCATATCCTCCGGCAGCGGCAGTCCCAGTACATAGATCGGGCAAGTGAATCCAGCGTCGCGCAGCTCCGCTCCTTCTTCCACACGGGCGACAGCCGCAGCGACGTATCCTTCCTCGAGAGCGATGCGCAGCGTTTCCTTCGCGCCATGCCCATAGGCATTCGCCTTCACGACAGCGAGCACATTCACTTCCTTCGGCAGATGCGCGCGGATGACCTTGAGATTGTGACGAAGCGCATTCAGATTGATTTCCATGTAAGAAACCGGCATTTGTATTCCTCCCATTCTTTTCTGCCGTCGGCAGAAATGAAAAGCACCGCGCCAAAAGCATCAGGGCGATGCCTGATACTTTGAAGCCTCGGTGCTTCCTTTTATTTTATGCATCTATCATACCGCGATTGGAAGGAAATGGCAATGGTGCGCCATGCGATTGTGTGAGTAATGATATAACGGGTTCGATAGGTTTGACAGGTTCTACGTATCCTAATGCCGCGATATCGGGTCAAGAGACTGAAAGATGAACCGTTTTTCTCTCACCGGCCATACGTCATCGGACGTTCTGCTGCCACGGACATTTTCTCTTTCCCAACATAAGGCATAGCAGCTTTGGGTTTCTCGAAAGACGGAGCACCGCCAATGCCAAAGTAGCGTTCAAAGAAACCTTTGAACTTGTCGATTACACTCTGTTTCTTTTTGGCACGTGTCCCAGACCCAAAGCGAGAAATCGGTGGGAGAAGGGCATCGATATCAGTTCCCGCGGTCTTGATTTCCCCATCACGGAAAGCATTTTCCATATAACGGCGGGTATCGTCCTCCTTTAGCCGTTCCCCCTGAATGATAGCTGAAAGATCCTCTTCTCTCTTTTCTGCGACATAGCCATTCCACTCATTCAGGATATCTCCCGACTCATTGACACCGGCTATGAAATTTTCGATGAGATCCTTCTTGCTGCGAAGCTCAGGGCTCGCGTCGATAGCCTTACGAATGGAAATCAGCACCTCTTTATCCTCACAATGGGTATCATGATACTTTTTTACCAGCATCAGGATATAGTCGATATTGATCTCCACCTGGCGGATGAGCTCCGTCTCGAAGACTACATCCTCCGTGACATCTTTTTTATCATGCTTTTCCCTGCGGTCCCACTCTTCTTTGATATCGAGATACCGCCCCTGGTAATCCTGCCAGTCACGAGCGGAAAGAATTTCCCTCCCTTTGAATTCATCGAAAGACGAAAGCAGATTTCTCATGCGAAGCAGGACGCCGAAGAGCAAGATGAATTCCTTCTGCTTTTCTTCGCTGATGATATTTCCGCCCAGAGGAAACTTATCCTTGAGCCTATTCACGAAATCCACATATCCATCCCTGTGCTTGCCATCCGTATCCGTATAGCCTTCATAGTAGTCCTTGAAACGGCGCATAAGCACGATGCCTCCGGCATTTTTATCCCCGAAGAGAGAAATCGCACTATCCACCCGTTTCGAAAGATTTCTAAAGCAGACGATATTTCCAAACGTCTTCACCGCATTCAGAATGCGGTTCGTCCGGGAAAACGCCTGAATGAGCCCATGCATCTTGAGATTCTTATCCACCCAGAGCGTATTCAGCGTCGTCGCATCGAAGCCAGTGAGGAACATATTCACCACGATGAGCAGATCCAGCTCCTTATTCTTCATGCGGAGCGAGACATCTTTGTAATAATTCTGGAATTTATCGGCTGACGTATCGTAGCTGGTATGAAACATCGCATTGTAGTCCTCGATCGCATGCTCCAGAAAATCCCGTGAATTCCTGTCGAGAGCTGATGTATCCTCCGAATTTTCCTCCCCCAAAAGCCCCTCCGCTTCCTCTTCATTGGGCGCATAGCTGAAAATCGTCGCGATCTTCAGCTTCTTTGTCGGATCGGCCTGCATTTGCTTCTTGAACTCTTCATAGTAGAGCTTCGCCATCGGGACACTGGCCACCGCAAAGAGGGAATTAAAACCAGACAGACGCTGCTTCTGCTTGATTTCCTCGACCTGGTTCTTCCCGGACGCCACCTCGCTGATATTCGTCAGTGCCTGATAGACATACGTCTTATCTCCGCGATACGTCTTCTGGTCGAAATGCGTGAGAATGTACTTCACCACCACAGAAATTCGCTCCGGCGCCATCATCACCTTTTCGCGATTGATATCCCAGACCATCTCATCAGAGATATCCTCATCCGCCTCCATCGTCTTGATGTAGTCCACGCGGAAAGGCAGCACATTTCTGTCGCGGATAGCATCCACGATGGTATAGCAGTGCAGCTGGTCGCCAAACGTCTGCGCCGTCGTGAAGAATTCCGGATTCTTCCCACGGCCCGCATTGACAGAGAAAATCGGTGTCCCCGTGAAGCCGAAGAGATGATACTTCTTGAAATTTTTCACAATCGCCGAATGCATATCGCCGAACTGGCTTCGATGGCACTCATCGAAAATGATGACCACATGCTCAGCATAGACCGGATGCCCCGGATTCTTCTTGATGAACGTCGAAAGCTTCTGGATCGTCGTGATGATGATACGCGCTGACGGATCTTCCAACTGCTTTTTTAAGACCGCCGTCGACGTATTGCTGTTCGCCGCCCCCTTCTCGAAGCGATCATACTCCTTCATCGTCTGATAATCCAAATCCTTACGGTCCACAACAAAAAGCACCTTGTCGATATACGGCAGACGCGAGGCGAGGCGCGCCGTCTTGAAAGACGTCAACGTCTTCCCTGACCCCGTCGTATGCCAGATATAGCCTCCCCCATCGACCGTACCATACTTCTTATAATTGTTCGCTATCTCGATCCGGTTCAGAATCCGCTCCGTCGCCGTGATCTGATACGGACGCATCACCATCAGCATCTTTTCTGACGTGAAGATACAGTACCGTGTCAGAATAGAGAGAATCGTATGCCGCGCAAGGAAAGTCTTCGTGAAATCGATGAGGTCAGAAATCACTGTATTATTCGCGTCCGCCCAGAAACAGGTGAATTCGAAGCTGTTGCTCGTCTTCGTCCGGCTCGCCCCGCGCTTCTCATTCTCCTTCACCGCATTGAAGCGCGTACTGTTCGAATAGTACTTCGTATTCGTCCCATTGGAAATCACGAAAATCTGTACATACTCGTAGAGCCCTGCCCCTGCCCAGAACGAATCCCTCTGATACCGATTGATCTGATTGAATGCCTCGCGGATCTTCACCCCGCGCCGCTTCAGCTCCAGATGCACCAAAGGAAGCCCGTTTACCAGGATCGTCACGTCATAGCGATTGTCAAAGGAAGCCCCATTCTCCTTCCCATTCTCATACTGATGAATCACCTGCAGGCGGTTATTATGGATCTGCTTTTTATCAATGAGCGTGATATTCTTCGTCGACCCGTCATCCCGCTTCAAGACCTGGACATTGTCCTCCTGGATCTTCTCCGTCTTCTCCTTCGCATGCTCATTCGGGTTTGCTAGGACGTGATGGAAGAAATCATCCCATTCCCGATCTGAGAAATGATACTGATTCAGCGCCTCGAGCTGCTTGCGGAGATTTGCGACAAGATCCTTCTCCTCATGGATAGCGAGGTATTCATAGCCCTCTTCGCAGAGCATACGGATGCACTCCTTCTCCAGCTCCGCTTCACTCTGGTAGCTCGTGGATCGCCGCTTCTCCGGCGTATATTCCGTGATGACGGTATTCTCAGACGTTTCCGCAACGACTTGGAATTGTGACATAGAGGTTCTCCTTTCTTCCTTTGAGCGCAAACTTTGGACTATCCCTTTCGCTCCTTGAATGTAAGCAGATTGTCTCGGTAATATTCGTATTGCTTGGTTCGTGCTTCAATCTCGGCAGGCAAGCCGGAAGTCAGGTTGTTGCAAAGAGTGTCAAAGCGGTCGAGAATAGAAACAATGCGTTTCTGTTCTTGCAAAGCAGGAATATTAAGTTTAATTGATGCCATCATATTGCTCATCAGTTTTGGATTTCCCATTCCTGAATTGACATACGCTTTTGCATTCTTTTGTAGGAAGTAGAAAAGGTATTTGCTTATCAAAATCGTTTTATCAGATATCGAGAGCAAGCCGCATACATTGGTGATGTTGAATTTACCACTTCTGTAGAACACTGTTCCTGCATTGGCTCCATCTGTTGTCCAAGTTACAAACTCCCCATCGAACATATAGGAGTTAATTTTACCGAGTTCACCATTGTTTTCAGTCTGTGACGAATATACCGGATAATCACCCATCTGTTCTTTTATATCGGATTTCGAGATTACTTTACCTCTCGAAATGTTGCAGATATTGCCAACAGACAGTGATATGCTACCGAAAACATATTGACAAAGCAGAATTAAGCCATTAAGCTTGTCTGTCTGTCTGTCTGTCTGTCTGTCTGTCAAGATTGTCTTGCCAGTTGCGGCGTAAGTCAAGAGGGCATCACGATAAAATTCGTACTGTTTTTGTCTTGCTTCGATCTCGGCAGGCAAACCGATTTTCAGGTCAGAACAGATGGCATCGAAGTTATCCAGAACATTGACGATGCGTTTCTGAACATCAAGTGACGGCAATGGCACTGGCGTTTCACATATTTGTGAAATAGTGTAATGTGGGATAGTAGCGTCATGTGTAATCCCTTTAAGATAATCCCTAAACGGAGTTGAGAGAAAATAATGATACAAATATCTGCTATCAAACTCTTTAGAGTGTTGAATACAAAGCAGGTCTGCATCTTTCATATAGATGGGATCGTCATTGGGAACAATGTATGGTACTCCGATTGTCCCACCACCAGTTATTAAAATGTCATCTTTACATATTTTCCCTGACTTGGCAGATAGCTTTTCATACAGTTCTTTTGATATATAAGCCTTTCCTCTGGAATTCTCAACCCCATTAAAATAAGAAATCACATCACTCGAACGATAAAAAGGTACTCCTTCAGTTGTCCATTCATCTTTATGAACACGAGAAGCAGAAAAAA
Source organism: Dialister sp. i34-0019-2H8 (assembly GCF_042846925.1). NCBI lineage: Bacteria > Bacillati > Bacillota > Negativicutes > Veillonellales > Veillonellaceae > Dialister > Dialister sp. i34-0019-2H8. The sequence continues at coordinate 964,521 of NZ_BAABYQ010000001.1, read as the reverse complement.
CTCGTGTTATATCGCCAATCCTCTTTACAACGATATTATCATCACAGATCAGAAGTTTATCCCGATAAAACTCATACTGTTTCTTTCTCGCTGTAAGCTCGGCTGTAAGCTCGGCTGTAAGCTCGGTGAAATTGTCCAGAATGCGGACAATTTCACCCTGTACGGGGAGCGGCGGGACAGGTATGCGTATATCGAGCAATTTACTCGGTGTCACTTCGACAACCTTCGTACCATGTGCGATTTTACGTTTCTGTGCAAAAAACATCTGTGTGTGGAAATAGTACGCCAGGTACTTTGCATTCTGATTGTGATGAATGATTGCCGTATGTCCACTGACCGCCGCTCTTTCATCTCCTAGCCACACAATGCATTTGCAAACATCTTCGATATTCTCACTCGTTACAGCCATCACAATATCATTGGTTTTAGCGAATTTTTGTTTCTTCGCACACGATTCATCTATATAGGTAAGCGCCTTATCCACAAATAGACCGTACTTCGTATATATCTGCCCATAGTGAATACATGGGACGCCCGAAGAACGAAAATCCTTTTTTTGGAAACTCCCACCGCGCGAAACGCTCGCGATTTCGCCAAGCGTCTTATACTCCACCCCCTCCGGGCAGAACTCCGCGATCAACTCCTCCAGTCTACTCATCCGTCCCCACCTCGATTTCCGCGATCATCCGATCGATTTCTTCGCGAAGATGATCCTCCCTCGCTACGATCTCCCGGATTTCCCCATTCAGCTTCACGATATCGATCTTCTCCCTCGTGTCTTTTGCCTCTACATAGGTCGAGACTGAGAGATTGTACTCATTATCCACAATATCCTGATACTCTGCGAGCTTAGAAAAATGCGGGATTTCTTCATGCTTTGCAAAGACATCCACGATACGCGCGATATTCTCCGCGGTGAGCTTGTTGTTATTCGTCACCTTCACGCACTCGGACGAAGCGTCGATGAAGAGTGTGCGGTTATCCGTTTTATTCTTCTTCATCACCATGATGCAGGTCGCGATCGAAGTGCCGAAGAACAGATTGCTCGGAAGCTGGATGATGCAGTCGATGAAGTTGTTATCCACAAGATACTTACGGATTTTCTTCTCCGCACCGCCGCGGTACATAATGCCGGGGAAGCAGACGATGGCCGCGGTGCCATTCGCAGCGAGCCAGGAAAGACTGTGCATGATGAAGGCCATATCCGCTTTGCTCTTTGGCGCAAGGACTCCGGCCGGGGCAAAGCGCGGGTCATTGATGAGGAGCGGATTGCTGTCCCCTGCCCACTTGATCGAGTATGGTGGATTCGATACGATGAGTTCGAAGGGTTCATCATCCCAATGCTGCGGACTGATCAGCGTATCTTCACAGGCGATGTTGAATTTATCGAAGCCGACATCATGCAGGAACATATTGATGCGGCAGAGATTGTACGTCGTGATATTGATTTCCTGCCCGTAGAAGCCATTGCGGATGGCGTCCTTCCCCAGCACCTTTTCGGCTTTCAGAAGGAGCGATCCACTCCCACATGCAGGATCATACACCTTGTTGATTTCTGTCTTACCGACCGTCCCCAGGCGGGTTAGGAGCTCAGAAACATCGGCGGGTGTGAAGAATTCACCACCGGATTTCCCTGCATTCGACGCATACATGGTCATGAGGTACTCGTACGCATCACCGAATGCATCGATATCATGACCTTTGACATCACCTAGGTTCATTTCCGCCACACCAAAGAGAAGCTTCACGAGTTTTTCATTCCGCTTCGCGACAGTCGCGCCGAGCTTGTTGCTGTTCACATCGAAATCATCAAATAATCCTTCGAAATCACTCTCCGCCTCGCTGCCCTTCGCCGATTCTTCGATATGACGAAAAACCGTCTCCAGCGTCTCATTGAGGTTATCGTCATCTTTCGCGCGGGCGCAGACGTTGCAGAAGAGTTCGCTTGGCAGGATGAAGAATCCCTTCTCCTGCACCAGACCTTCCCTCGCGCCCTCTGCATCTTCATCGGGCATGGTCACGTAGTCAAAGTCGGTATCTCCCGCCGCTCTTTCTCCGCAAGTGATATAGTCCGAGAGATTCTCCGAAATATAGCGATAAAACATCGTGCCAAGTACGTAGTTTTTAAAATCCCAACCATCGACCGCCCCGCGGAGTTCATCCGCGATCGCCCATATGGCGCGGTGCAGCTCGTCGCGTTCTTGTTCCTTCTTCGTATCTACCATGTCATCCTCCTGGATCGTATCGGAAATGTAAGAAAACGCGGATTCAATCACAGGATCAGATTTCATCAGTGTTCCCTTAACGGAGACTTCTCTCATCCCCACTTTTGTCATTCTGATTTCATGATATCACGCAAAATACATCCGGGCAATAAAAAACACCTCTCTTAGCTGAAGAAGAAACTCGAATCGTATGGATACTTTTGCCATCATATTTCCTTAGCCGCGGGCTCCTGGCGATAAGGGATAGTCCATGAGGCGGGGTGCCATTTGATTGCGAGGGAAAGAGGAGGAGCGGGTTCTATAGGTTCAGAAGATTCAAGGGGGCTGTGAAATAACGATCATCTCATTTTCGAGTTCAATCTGCCGCGGGGGACTTGCAGCTCTCATAGGAGTGACCGGGAAACCTTATCCCAGCTGTCTTTCATGCCATAGTCACCCTATCCGCCCCTGCGGGCACCTTCCCCTAGAGGGGAAGGCTGTTAAATTAAGGAAATCGTTAGCTACGTAACGTCTTGCTTCCCCCTTCGGGGGAAGTGCCGAAGGCAATATGTGCAAGCGAACTGGATTTTTAGGAGCGAAGCGACGCTAAAATACAGTGAGACGCCATTTCGAGCGCAGCGAGATGGGGCATGCCAGCGGTATAGCGTGCTATGTTGAATAGTCCGATGCTATCGATATTCCAACACTTTCATGCAATACCGCTACGTAGCCCCCTCAGCCCTTCGGTCAGCTCCCCCGATGGGGAGCCAAGAACGTTCTGCCGCTTAACTAAATAGCATTACCTAGCGAGGAAGGCTGCAATACGAGAATACCATCTTCTAAAAAAAGGCGGCGAAGCCGCCACGAGAGCCCTGAGCCCTGAATTCTGAACCCTAGTTACCAGTCAACGCACTCCGCTTTTCTCCCTCCTTCCTTTGGAAGGAGGTGCCCCGAAGGGGCGGAGGTTGGCTGCGTGAAGCGATATTTTCACACGCGGGGATGCCAACCCCGCCTCGCTTCGCTCGTCTGTGAAGTGGTAAACTAAAATTGGACACAGAGGGGGTAATCTTTAGACATACAGTGTACACTGCATAGGCAGTGCAAAATAAGCACTGGACAGAGTGTCCCCCTCACTGGACAGGAGGTTTGCCATGAAGTACACGAAAGAACAAAGATTGGACATCGGTCGACGAATTTACTACAGCGAAATAAGTCGGTATGAAGCCGCGGAAGAATATGGCATTAGTGAGCAGACCGCACGGAATTACATGAGAATGTATCGGGATGTTAATCGGTTGCCGCCCAAACACGGTCAGAGATCCATCGGCGCACTCTCTTTCAAGAAAGAGCCGGTAGAGCTGGATGAACTGAAATCTATGACAAAGGAGGAATTGATCCAGGAATTGATCAAAGCCAGGATCACAGAAGCAAGGTTAAAAAAAGGATACGAGGTGAAGGGAGATGGTACGGTAATTCTATACGCCAGCAAGACTACCAAGTGATTATGGAGCTGTCAGGAGAAATCCCAGTGAAGATCCTATGTAAAGCAATGGGCATTCAGCGGAGCAGTTTCTACGCCTGGAAGAAGCATCTCTCCAATCCTTCGGAAAGAGAGAAGAACCTTGCAAGCAATGTCAGGCTGTTTCAAGAATACCACTCGAAGTATCCGTCGCATGGTTACCGCTGGCTGAATGCCAAGATACGCCTAGACAAAAACATTGTCCTGTCTGACCCCTATGCTCATAAGTGTTGCAAGATTGCGGGAATCAAGAGCAAGTCCAAGCATTACCGCTACAAGAAGGCTGGAGATCCGGCACGGATATTCCCAAATCTGCTCCTGTCAGAGATGCAGATTGACGGGCCGATGCAGTGCATCGTGAGCGATATGACAGCGTTTTATGTGAAGGGCACCTACTACGAACTGACTCTTTACATGGATCTCTGGAACAATGAGATTGTCATCTATTCCCTTTCGGCAAAGCGTGGCGACCGCATGACCTATATCAATGGGCTGAGAGATCTGATTGCATGGAAGGAGCAACATCCAGAACACCAAATGATCCTGCACACGGACCAAGGATCTGTCTACGCATCTAAGGCCTACAACGACCTGCTGCCCATGTACGGCATTACCCGGTCGATGTCACGTGCCGGAACGCCGACAGATAACGCTGCAATGGAATCTGTCAATGGATGGATTAAGGCCGAGATGTTCATGGACTTGCACGTGACCGGAGAGAAGTCCATCGCGGAAGAGGTGGATGATTACATCCATTTCTTTAACGAATATAGGCCAGCCTATACATTGGGCTACTTGACGCCGAAGCAGTACCGAGAACGCCATATTTCTAAATGCTGAACTTATTCAAGTTGTAGTTGGCATAAAGTGTCTGGCGGTTCCCGAGACGATGTTGGAAGATTCACTGTATCTTGTACAAGTATTCAATTTTTATGCCTAATTTTTTTAGTTTCGTGTCCAATTTTTGTTGACAAGTGCATCTGCCCCTTCCAGAGGAAGGGGCGAGAATGATTCTTGATCGGGCATCGCCCCACATATAATTGCGGCGAAGCCGCCACGAGAGCCCTGAACCTTGAACCCTGAACCCTGAACCAAATGAAAGCAAAGTAAAAAGGAGCTGTGAAGAAATGAGGATTCATTTCTTCACAGCTCCTTTGTGTGCCAAAAGTGATGAGCTCAGTCCAGCAAAAACTGTTCAAATACAAAATTTCCGAGAGCGGCGCCGTGGTAGGTCAGGAAGAGATGACCGGCCTCTTCTTTGAGAAGTTTCCGCTCTTTCAGCATCTTGACGGCGTCTCCATACCAGTGCGTGATGCCCTCTCCATATCTTTTCCGGAAACCATCCAGCGGGATGCCTTCTTTCATGCGAAGGTGGAGGAAGCAGTATTCTTCCATTTCGTCAGTATCCGAGAGCGTTTCCACTTCCTGCTGCGGCGGATGACCGGTGAGGAGTTCTTTTTCGTAGAGGCGCACGCCGGGGGTATTCTCCGTGCGTGTGCGTCCGATGCGGGAGCAGGCGGCGGGGCCGAGGCCGAGGTAGTCAGAAAGTTCCCAGTATTTTTGATTATGCCGCGAGCGATAGCCTTTCCTGGCAAAGCTGGAGATCTCGTAACGTTCAAAGCCATAGGCGGGAAGAATGCGGCACATGGCCTGATACATGGCCCAGCTTTCTTCTTCGCTGGGGCGGGCGAGCCGGCCCCTCTCAGCGAGCTGCGCCATGCGCGTACCGTCTTCGAGAATAAGACTATAGATGGACATGTGATTCACGGGAAGATGGACAGCCCAGCGAAGGCTCGCTTCGAAGTCTTTGACGGTCTGGCCGGGAAGCTCGTACATGAGGTCGAGGCTGAGATTATGAAAGCCCATCCGATACGCACGCTTCACGGCTGTTTCTGCTTCTTTGGCGGTGTGCCGGCGACCGATGGCAGAAAGCAGGTGATCGTGCTTTTCCTGGACGCCGATGGAAATGCGGTTCACGCCGGCGCGCATGGCATTCTTGAGATAGCTCTCGCTCATGTCGCAGGGATTCATCTCCATGGTGATCTCTGCCGTGTCAGAAATGCGGAAATGCTGAGAGAGCGTCTTCATCAGTCTTGTGAGCTGCGCTTCGGAGAGCGAAGAGGGTGTGCCGCCACCCAGATAGACAGTATCGCAAAGGCGATCCTCAAAGTCCGGGCTTTTGAGATCCATTTCCTTGGTAAGTGCATCAATGTAGCGGTCGGTGGGCTTTCGTCCAATCGAATAGAAGCCGCAGTAATCACAGCGGCTTCTGCAAAAAGGAATATGGATATAGAGTCCTAGACTAGTCATCTTTCAATACCGCCATGAAGGCTTCCTGCGGGATCTCTACGCTGCCGACCTGCTTCATGCGCTTCTTGCCTTCCTTCTGCTTTTCGAGCAGTTTTTTCTTACGGGAGACATCGCCGCCATAGCACTTAGCGAGGACGTCCTTCTTATAGGCTTTGATGGTCTCTCTGGCGATGATCTTGCTCCCGACAGCCGCCTGGATCGGCACTTCGAACTGCTGGCGCGGGATGATGTCTTTCAGTTTCTGCGCGAGAGTGCGGCCGCGGGCTGCGGCATTGCTTCGGTGGACGATGATGGAGAGGGCATCGATGAGATCGCCATTCAGAAGGATGTCGAGCTTCACGGCATCGGTCTTCTGGTAGCCGGAGAGCTGGTAGTCGAGGGAGGCGTAGCCCTTGGTGGAGGATTTCAGCTTATCGAAGAAATCGAAAATGATCTCCGAGAGCGGGATGGTATAGGAAAGGTCGACACGTGTCTCATCGAGGTAGGTCATCGTCTGGAAGACACCGCGGCGGTTCTGCACGAGCTCCATGACATTCCCTACCATATCGGAGGGGACGAGGATCTCTACCTTGGCGACAGGCTCTTCGATATGCTCGATCTTGGTCATCGGAGGGAGTTCCGCCGGATTGTCCACAGGTACCATCGTGCCGTCGGTCTTGTAGACGTGATAAATGACCGAAGGTGCGGTGGTGATGAGCTTCAGGTGGTACTCACGCTCGAGGCGTTCCTGCACGACGTCCATGTGAAGCAGTCCCAGGAAGCCGCAGCGAAAGCCGAAGCCCAGCGCCTGAGAGGTTTCCGGCACGTATTCAAGCGCCGCATCATTCAGCTGCAGCTTTTCAAGAGCCACTTTCAGGTTGTCATAGTCCTTGCTCTCGATCGGGTAGAGACCGCAGAAAACCATCGGGAGTGCCTTGCGGTAGCCCGGCAGTGCTTCGCTGGCACCACCCTCTTCGGTCGTGATGGTATCCCCTACCTCGCAGTCGGAGACGTTCTTGATACTGGCTGCCACGTAGCCGACCGAGCCGCAGGTGAGGACGTCGCAGGGCTTCGGGAAGGGCGAGAAATAGCCGACTTCCGTCACGGTGTAGACCTTGCCGGAGGCCATCATGCGGATATTCATCCCCGCACGGATCTCCCCATCCTTCACACGGACATAGGCGATCGCACCCTTGTAGGAGTCGAAAATGGAGTCGAAAATGAGGCAGCGAAGCGGCGCTTTCGAATGGTCTTCCGGCGGCGGCACCTGCTCGACGATACGCTTCAAGACTTCTTCGACATTCTGCCCAGTCTTGGCAGAGACGGGGATCGCCTCCGACATGTCAAGGCCGATGACGTTCTCGACTTCCGTCTTCACGCGCTCCACGTCTGCGCTCGGGAGGTCGACTTTGTTGATAACAGGGATGATCTCCAGATCATGGTCGAGCGCAAGATATACATTGGCAAGCGTCTGCGCCTGTACGCCCTGCGTCGCATCGATGATGAGGATCGCGCCTTCGCAGGCAGAAAGGGAACGCGAGACTTCATAGTTGAAATCGACATGCCCTGGGGTATCGATGAGGTTCAGCTCGTAGGTTTCGCCGTCCTCATATGTATAGTTCAGGCGCACCGACTGCTCCTTGATGGTGATGCCGCGCTCACGCTCCAGCTCCATCGTGTCTAAGATCTGCGCCTCCATGTCGCGCTTCTGCACGGTCCCTGTGATCTCGATCAGGCGGTCCGCCAGTGTGGACTTGCCGTGGTCAATGTGGGCGATGATAGAAAAATTTCTGATGTGCTCTGTATCCATGGGTTCTCCTTAGTTTTTGGGAAAGTAGGCGGTGGATGTCATTCGTAGAAATCGCCCCGCCCCGTAGACGTGACATATACGTAGTTATCGGTATTATTATATCATATGAAGGAAGGCTATATCCTCTGATGCAATAAAAAAGAGCGCATCTGCGCTCTTTTGCAAGGCGATGCATGCCCCGAAGGGAATGCCGATCGCCTGAAAATCCCTGTGTCTACAATCCCAGCTTTACACGTCCATAGATGACGAAAGCGGTAAGGAGAACCGTCAGTGCCATGACAGCAAAGTCTTTTCCTTTCGGTGCGACGCTTTCCATGAAGGTACGTTTCGAGCCGCCGAAGCCGCGGAGCTCGAGTGAGAGTGCCATGGTCTCGCTGCGTCCGAGCGAACGGAGCATGAGCGGGCGGACAATGGACATGTAGCGTTTCACCTGCTTGAAAAAATTCCCTTTCACTGCCAGACCGCGGCAGGCCTGTGCTTCGGAGACCGCTTTGTTTTCTTCGATAAAGTCAGGGATGAAGCGAAGCCCCGCCGTGAACATGAAGGCGTATTCGTACGGCACTTTCAGCTGGCGCACCATGGAAGCGGTGAGGTCCTGCAGCTTCACTGTCCCAAGAAGGTAGATGAAAATGATCGTCATCCCCAGCATACGCAGGGCCGCGACATTACATTCCTTCACACTGCCGCCGCCGATGTACTCGATCACGCCCAGCATGGCAGCAAAGATGACAAGGGCAAGGAGTGCTTTCAGATTCTTGATAAGTTCGCCGGACACGAGGAGAATCAGAAGCTCAAGGGCGCAGAGGGCGGCAAGGCTCGTCGGCTCAGAGAGGACGATCGCCCAGACGGCCGTCCCGAAGGTGAGAAGGATTTTGGTCAAGGGTACCAGATTTCTCATTCGATTTTTCCTCCTTTCAGTTCATAAAAGGCACGGCAGAACGCATTCATATCCTTGCAGTAGGGACTGCCGGGGAGCTTACGCCCCAGACGGACAGCCGGCGGATAGGCAAGTCCCCAGTCTTCCGGACGGTTCTCCGCAGAGAAAAGCTCAGAAGGATGACCGTCGAAAGCGATCTCATGCTCTGCAATAACGATGACGCGGGTGCAGTCTTTCGCGACGATATCCATGTCATGGGTGACAAGGATGATGGTGATGCCCTTCTCCTGCAGACTTTCCATGAGTTTCATCAGACGCTGTTTTTCTCGTCCGTCCTGTCCGCTCGTCGGTTCATCGAGCACGAGGTATTCGGTATCCATCGCAAGTGCCGAGGCGATGGCGACTCGCTGCTGGTCGCCGCGAGACAGGATGCGCGGATACTCCTCCGCAAGGGCTTCGGTGTCGGTATCTTGCATGGCGCGCGCTACAGCTTCCTCGAGCTCCGCACCGCGTTTCCCCTGCTGATAGGGGCCGAAGGCGATCTCCTCTCGGACCGTCGGCATGAACATCTGCCGATCCGGCTGCTGGAAGACGTAGCCGATGAAGCGGCTGCGCTCAGATGGTTCTTCGCGAGTCACATCTTTCCCATGATAGAGGATCTGCCCCGAGGCTGCTTTCTCAAGTCCCGTCAGGAGACGGGTCACAGTGGTCTTACCACAGCCGTTTCGCCCTGTGATGGCGACAAATTCTCCCTTGTCAAAGGAGAGGGAAATGTCTTTCAATACGTCCGGCAGCCCTTCCGCATAGCGGAAGGTCACATGAGACAGCTCAAGCATCTTTCTCTCCCCCTTTCGCAAAGGAATGAATGACCGAGGTTTCTGCATCGGCCAGATTCAGGAATGGCTTCTCGAAGGTCATCCCCACCTGCTCGAGTTCGAGCTGTGCCTTGTACATATCCGGGAGGGCTTCTTCATAAATATGTTCGGTATACATGCGGCGCATCACTTCTTCCGGCGTACCATTTACGATGATTTCGCCATGATTCATGAGGACGAATTTCTTCGCATAGGGGAGCGCGGCTTCGAGATGGTGCTCTGCCACGATGACAGTGAGACCTTCCTTCTCGTTCAGCTCGCCGACCATTTCATAGAATTCGCGGATGCCTTCCGGATCGAGTGCGGATGTCGGTTCATCGAAGACCAGTACGTCCGGCTCTTCGGCAAGGACGGCTGCGACGACGAGGCGCTGGCACTGACCGCCGGAGAGAGTCGTCACCTTGCGGTCCTCAAGACCTTCGAGATGGACTTTCGCAAGTGCTTCTTTCGAGCGGCGGCGAATCTCTTCCGGGGGAAAACCATGATTTTCAAGCGTAAAAGCCATTTCTTCCCCCACCGTCAGCGTGACGATCTGCGCCTTGTAGTCGGAAAGGATGACACCGATGGAGGATGCCAGGTCTGCGATATTGTGCTGTGTCACGGCTTTGCCATCCGTGAAGACCATGCCTTGCATCGTACCGCCGTAGTAGTGCGGGATCGCCCCCGCCATCGACATGAGGAGCGTCGTCTTTCCTGCCCCGTTCGGTCCCGTCACGATGACGAAGTCCCCCTTGCGCACCGCAAGAGACACATCTTTCAATGCTGGCTCTTTGGCAAAAGGATAGGTGTAGGTCAGATGCTCTACGCTGATGACGCCCTCTTCCGACTGCCTAAGAGACAGACCGGAATGGTCACTGTCTACGGTATCTGACTCAGCCATATAGTGCATGGACTTGAAGAGACGCAGTGCCGGGAAGTAGAGGAAGGGCGTGATGATCCCATTACCCACGCCGACCAGGGCCACCATCGGGAGCATTCCGTAGAGATATACCTTCATCGGGATCCCCATGACGAGCGTCAGGATGGAAACAAAGGTGAAGCCAGAGACGATCGTCGTCACGAAGCCTGCGATGGCAGGACGGAGGGAAAATTTCCCGATCCGGATCGGCGGTACGCTGTGTGCGAAGAAACCTGCCACATAGGCGCCGAAGAATTCCGAAGCAAAGTCGCCATACGGGAAAGCCGACTTACTGGTGAAGACTTCCATCAGCGCTGCGACCATGCAGATGCCGAGGCACTGCTTGTATGTCGGCTTCGTCAGAAGGATCGCTACCACATAGGTCGCGATCATCCAGTTCGGCGTAAAGCCTGCCACCGATGGCGAGACCAGATGCAGCAGCATCCCGATCGCCAGCATCAGTGTGGAAATCGTCAGCCAGCGGAAACGCCCGCCCCGCGCCTTGACAAAGACAAGCTTCGATACATCTTTCACTTGTTCCATTTCATATCCCCCTTTACAGGATCGTATTCATCCAATAAAAAATCCTTTCATTCCTCTGCTTTCCAGCAAAGGGACGAAAGGATCACTTTCCGCGGTACCACCCTACTTGACACAAGGTCCAGCTCATCATCGGTAACGGCGATCTCCGGCAGCTCCTACCCCTTTCGGCTCAGGCTGCGCCTCCCAGGCCCATTCACATAGCTGTCGCACCGGACTTGCACTCTCCGCCGGCTCCCTGAAGCGCCATCACTATCCTACTCTTCCTGTTCCAAGGCTTTCTTTGTTTTACCTACTATAGCACGAGGACATGGCAGTGTCAAATCGTTTTTGGGAAATGGGGAGAGTGGACTGGTGACTGGTGACTGGTAGCTAGGGATTAGTGGCTAGGGATTAGGGGTGCGATACGAGAAAACCGCTGGTTTCAAACCTCCGCGGCGCTTCTATATTTTTATGCGCTGCACCACAGCCCTGAACCCTGAACCTTGAACCCTAAAGTTTGAAAACAGGGATGGGTAGCTAGGGATGAGGGATTAGTGGTGCCGAGTGACTGGTAACTTGTAACTTGAATACTACCTTCGGGCATCGCCCTGTATATATTCGCGGCGAAGCCGCCACCTTCATTCCTAATTCCTAATTCCTCATTCCTAATAGTTATCCTCTTCCGCTCGCCTTATCCAGATCCGCTGCTTTCCGGATATCCGCTTCTATGCCATCTCTTCGTTTGAGGAGCTTCTCCAGATTCTTCCGCTTCGATCGCTCGATGTACTGATGCGCGATCGCATCCGGGAGAGTCGCGCCAAGAGAGAGCCCCAGAATGATAAGCATCGCCTCGACACCTGTTTTGAAAGCCGTCAGCAGCTCGATCAGATCGATCTGTCCGATATCAATGATGGCAAACAGGAAACGATAGAGCAGCACGCCCGGGATCAGCGGAATGATCGCCGGTATCGTGACCACAAAGACAGGGGCATGGAAGTAGCGGGAGAGCGCAAAATAGAAGACGGAGAGCAGCGCGGCTCCGAGGAAGGAGGCACTCGCCATCCCCATATGGAAGGAGACCATCAGAATATTTCTCGTATCCACCGTAAGGACGGCCCCGAGGCAGGCTGCGATGATATAGCGCCTTGGCACATTGAACATGATAGAAAACCCCAATGCTGCCATAGCGGCTGCCAGTGCCTGCATGATGTACAAATGCTCCGGCGCGATCGGTACTTCGGTGAAGCTGGGGACATTCGTCAGACTGACAGCGCCTGCGATCCCAAAGGTCATCGCCAGCATGATGAGAACCGTGTGCGTGAATCGCGTCATCCCGGATGTCAAGTAGCTGTTCAAAAAATCATCGACCCCATTGATGAGTGACACGCCGGGGATCAAGGTGAGCGCCGATGCCACCACAGGGAGAAACGGATTCGTCGCCCCGGGAAGATACATCGTCCCATAGGCCGTGAGCGTCGCAAAGAACGCGGAGATAGCAATGGTGACATACCCATTCACCTCAAGACGGTTGCAAACGTACTTCACCAGAGCTCCCACCATCGCCGCCAGCATGGTGAAGAGCGCATCGACAGCATGACCGCCGAAAATCAGACAGAATGCTGCTGATGCCAGTCCGATGGCCAGAATGATCATCCACTCCGGATAAATGCGATTTCTAAAATTCTGCCTGATATAATTCAGGCGAAGGCGAAAATTATCATAGGATTCGTTTTTATACAGTGCTTCCCAGCTGGCCTCACTCGTCTGCAGAAGAGCCGTCATATTGATGCCATGGCGGTAGCATTTGCGGAACATCGTATATGCCTTTTCCCCATCATCGACATTGATCATGATGGTAGAGTATGTGATATGGATCTGTACATCTTCCCAATAGATGCCAAGGCAGGCCGCCGTGCGGAGCATGTCACGCACGATACGCTTGCTCCCTGCACCACTCTCCATCATCAGTTGCCCCGTATCCAGGATGAGCGTCATCTTGCTTCGGATGGAAAGAGAAGAATTGGATATTTTCATAGTTAGACCTCGTATATAAAAAGCTTTTCTTTAAATTCTAATGCATGTATGAAAAAAAGCAAGAGAAGAATGGTAAAAAGCAGAAAACCAATGACAAAGCGTCCCCAAAAATGCCTTCCCATCCATTTGACACTCCCCCGCTCATATGCTATAGTTACATACAATTACACAGTGGCAATGAAGAGAAGAGTACGCAGAGACGGCATTCAAAGAGAGCTTCGTATGGTGAAAAGAAGCATTGAGATATCTGCAGAAGATGGACTCCGAGCCAGGAAGGCTGAATCATGAAGCATCCCGGGGACGCCCGATACAGCGCGAGGGTATCAAGGCTTTGCCGGCGTACCTGTGAAGACCCGTGCAGTGATGCATGAGTGAAATTGGGTGGTACCACGAATCTTTCGTCCCTAGAGGGATGAAGGATTTTTTTATTGATTTTTCCGTTTTTCAGGCTTCCAAAGGAGACCCTATGCCACTATTCAACGGAACATTGTTCCAGATCGATCAAAAAGAAATGATGCGCTATGCGGGACTCTCTCCGAAGGTGAAGGAATTTCCGCAAGACGCCATCGACAGCGCCATCAGGGAAGCGCTTGCCCTCGCCGAGCCGAGAGGCATCTGGCAGATCCTCCCCTACGACCCGGAAAACGGGACGATCGGCGGAGCGCATCCGCTGACCCTCACCGGCCGCTCGATCTTGAGGCACCTTTCCCAGGCCTGGTCCGTCGGCGTACTCGCTGTCACGGTGGGCGAAGAAATCGAGAAGGCATCCGATGCGCATTTTAAGAGCGGCGAGTATCTGCAGGGGCTTCTCCTCGATGCCGCCGCGACCGCTGCCGTCGAGCACCTCGCCGATCAGGTCGATGCCCTGATCCAAAGAGAGGCCGCGCGAAGCGGACAGCATACGGTCTGGCGCTTCTCCCCCGGCTACGGGGACTGGCCTGTCACGCAGCAGCCTGATTTCTGCCGTGCGATCGGTGCAGAAACGATCGGTATCCATGTGACCGACCACGCCATGCTTTTCCCGAGGAAGTCCGTCTCTGCCATCATCGGCATCTCTGAATGCAGCGCCCGCCCCGCTCCGGCGAAATGTCGGGCATGCGGACTCATGAGCTGTCCATTTCGGAATCTGTAATATAGGTGACTGGTGACTGGGAGACATCAGACTCTCTCGTATCGTCATTTTTTGCGCCCCCTGAACCGCGAATCCCAATCCCTCGCCACTTCTTTTCCCCCTACGCTATAATAATGAAATATATAATACAATAATAAAAAGGAGAACCACTATGATTTTTTTTGATGGCGGCATGGGTACCATGCTGCAGCGCTACGGTCTCTCGACAGGAGACTGCCCAGACTACTACAATATCACCCACCCGGACATTGTACAGCGCATCTATAAGGAATACGCAGACGCAGGAAGTAACTATATCACGACGAATACCTTCGGCACCTCCCCCATCAAGCTCGCAGACTATGATCTTGCGGATAAGGTGGAAGCCATCTGTGAAGCCGCTGTGCGAAATGTGCGTACAGCCTGCGGAAATCGTGTAAAGATCGCCGGTGATATGGGCCCGACAGGGAAATTTCTCTCCCCCTTGGGCGATCTTTCCTTCGATGAGACCTGCGAGAACTACTACCGTCTGGCAAAAGCCCTTGCCAATGCGGGAGCAGACTCGCTCATCATCGAGACCATCATCGACATTCAGGAGATGAAGGCCGCCCTCATCGCTGCCAAGACGGCCTGCGACCTTCCTGTCATCTGCCAGATGACCTATGCAGAAGACGGCCGCACCATCACCGGCACCGACCCGAAAGCCGCTGTCATCCTTCTGGATGCCATGGGCGCAGACGTCATCGGTGCGAACTGCTCCGTCGGCCCGGAAAAGCTGCTGGAAGCCGCCAAGCAGATGGTCCCTTACACGAATAAGCCCATCATCATCCAGCCGAATGCCGGCATGCCGGTACTGGAAAATGGCGAGACCCATTTCCCACTCACACCGAAAGACTTCGGCAGCTGGGCACCGGAATTTGCCAAGGCCGGCGTATCCTTCCTCGGCGGCTGCTGCGGCACGACGCCGGATCATATCCGTGAAGAAGTCCTCGCCCTCAGCGATGTAACGATCTCCCCGAAAGAAAAGATCCCGCCCTTCACGGCACTCACCTCGCGGACACAGACCGTCTTCATCGGCGATGACTATGCCCCCGTCAAGATCGGCGAACGCATCAATCCGACCGGCCGCAAGAAAATGAGAGAAGATCTGAAGGCAGGCAGCTTCACCTCCGTCAAGAAAGAAGCCCTCGCGGAAGTCGATGCAGGCGCTGACATCCTCGACGTGAATATGGGCGTCCCCGGGGTAGACCAGGTCGCTCTCATGGAGACAGCAATCTCCCAGCTCTCCATGCTCTGCCCCGTCCCCTTCTCCATCGACAGCACCGACCCGAAGGTCCTTGAAAAAGCCCTGAAGCTGTATCCGGGCCGCCCGCTCATCAATTCAGCCAATGCAGAGAACGAAGAACGCTTAGACGCGATGCTCCATCTTGCCAAGACCTACGGCGCCGCTCTCCTGCTCCTTCCGATCGAGAAGGGAAATCTGCCGGAGACCGCTGAAGAACGCGTCCGCATCATTCGCTATCTCGAGGAAAAAGCCCTCGCTGCTGGACTCCGCAAAGAAGACCTTCTCCTTGATCCGCTCGTCCTCACCGTCGGCTCCGGGGACAGAGGCGCGAGCGAGACCCTGCGTACCATCAAGCTCTACAAAAAAGAATTCGGCTTCCCCTGCGTCATGGGGACGAGCAATGTTTCCTTCGGCCTCCCCTGCCGTCCCCGCATCAATGCAGCCTTCCTCACCATGGCACTCGCCTGCGGCATGAATGCCCCCATCGTGAATCCGCTCGATCAGGGCGTGAAGGATGCCTTCACCAATGCCAAGCTGCTCCTCGGCTTTGACAAAGGCGCCCTGCATTTCATTCAGGAAGCACAGGATGCCCCGGCCGCAGCAGCCACAGCTCTGCCTGTGCAAGACCTCCCGCCGCTTGCCCAGGTAAAGGCCGCCGTGAAACAGGGGGAAAAGGAAGAAGCGGCGAGTGCGGTGAAGCGCGCCATCGAAGCCGGGCTCTCATCGGAAGAAATCATCCAGAGCGGCCTCACCGCTACCATGACCGAGATCGGTGACGGATACGGCGCTGGGAAAGTCTTCCTCCCGCAGGTCATGATGAGCGCCGAAGCCATGCAGTCCGCCTTCAAGGTCATCAAGGAAATGCTCCCCGAAGCCGCCACAGCTGCCAAAGGTACACTGATCCTTGGCACCGTGCAGGGCGACATCCACGACCTCGGCAAGAATATCGTCTCTGCCCTTCTTGAAAACAGCGGCTACCGCGTCATCGACCTCGGCAAGGACGTCGCCCCCGAAGCCTTCCTCTCCGCCATCGAAGAACACCACGCGGATCTCGTCGGCCTCTGCTCCCTCATGACCACCACCCTTCCGGAGCTCGAAAAGACCGTTTCCCTCGTCAAAGAGAAATGCCCCGCCGTCTCCATCCTGACAGGAGGCGCCGTCGTCACGAAAGACTACGCCGCCTCCATCGGCGCTGATGCCTACTGCAAAGACGGCATCGCTGCCATCAAAGAAGCCGATCGGATGATGGAGAAATAGTTAGAGGGTTCAGGTTGGCGGGTTTAAGGTTCAGGGTTAGCCCCTTGGGCGTGCCGTCCCTAGATTATGAATAAAACCCTCGCTTGAATTAGAAATGAGAAATGGTGGTGCGGCGCATTTCGTCATCCTGAGCGGAGAAAAACGTCGTATGTTAAAAAAATGGCTTATCTGAAACAGGAGAACTGAGTCGAAGGATCTAAGCGCCGCAGAGTATAAATAGTTGTGATGCCATGAGCTGACATTTCAGTCACCAGTCACTTGAGACACCTAATCCCTAATCCCTAGCTACAAAATTTTTGAAAGGAGTCCCCTATGTCCACATTAAAAGAAAAGAACCAGAATCACATCTTTACCATCACGACCGAGCTGGATCCGCCGAAGAGCGCCTCCTCCGCCATCACGGAAGAGCAGGCGCAGAAAGTCGCTCCCTACGTCGACGCAGTCAATATCGCCGACTGCCCCATGGCCAAAATGCGTATGAGCCCGATCGCCCTCTCCTGCATCATCCAACAGAAGTACCAGGTCGAGTCCATCTTCCATCTGACCTGCCGCGACAGAAATGTCATCGGCCTCCAGGCGGAACTTCTGGGAGCAGCCGCACTCGGCGTGCATAACATCCTTACCCTCACCGGTGATCCGCCCAAAATCGGTGACCATCCGAATGCCAAGGGTGTCTTTGAAATCGACTCCACCGGTCTTATCCAGATCGCCAGCTGCCTGAACAGCGGTCACGATATCGAAGGACATGACCTTGGCGCGGCTACAGATTTCTACATCGGTACCACAGGAAATCCCGGCACCGATGACCTCGATGCAGAGATCAAACGATTGGAGGGCAAGAAAAAAGCGGGAGCTCAGTTCATCCAGACCCAGCCGATCTATGACATCAAGCAGGCAGAAGACTTCCTCGCCTGTGCCAAAGACCTGGATCTTCCCATCCTCTTCGGCATCGTCCCGCTGAAAAGCATCAAGATGGCAAACTATCTGAATGACAAGGTCCCGGGCATCACCATCCCGAAGAAAGTCCTTTCGCAGATGGAAACAGGCGGCCGCGAGACCGGTCTTGCGATTTCCAAAGAGATCGTCACCGCCCTGCGTGAGATCCACGCTGCCGGCGCTCATCTCATGCCGGTCAACGACATTGACGCCATCCCGTATATCGTAGGAGATAAGTGATCGGTGACTGGTGTCTGGTGACTGGTGACTAGAAATAGACCATTTAAATAAAATCCCAATACTAGTCACTAGCTACCGCACTAGTCACTTTATGGCACCGCACCACACCCGTTAAACCTTTTGAACCCTCTGAACCCGTTGAACCCAGCCCCTCCTAATCCCCAATCCCTAGCCCCTAAATTTCCCACGTAAAAACCGCCAAGCAGCCCAATGCCGCTTGGCGGTTTTCCAATTTCTAGCCCCTAGTCACTAGCTACAAGTCACTTTTTCTCCCTCTTCGTATACCACCAAATGCCGCCGTAGATGACAGCGACAGCGATGATGATGATCGTCAGGCGCAGCGAATTATCTCCGAAATTCACCACATCATGCCCCAGAATGACTTCGAGAGCCACCGAAGGGAATTTCCCGACGAGACAGCCCAGCGCGTAGTGGTAAAAGGACATATTCGAAAGAGCGCCCACAGCCGTAACAAGACCATTCGGCATATAGGGGATCGCACGCGCGATCGCCATCGCCTGCCAGGAATCATAAGAGCCGAGCTTCGTCAGCGTCTTGCTCTGCGCGATCACATGCTGTGCCATCCCGCGGAAGAGTGTACGCATCATGTAGAAGGAGATGATGACGCCCACCGTTTCTGCCAGCCAGGAAATGATCGTCCCCCAGAAGAGGCCGAAGATAAGCCCATTCGCGGTCGAAATGAAGATGGAAGGAAGGAATCCGACCACATTGATCACGACATCGATGAAGAAACTCATGAAGGCCGCATACACGCCGAAGGTCTTGAGGTAGGCAATGGTACCTTTGAGATCCCCGTCCATGGAGAGCTGGTAGATCGTCGGATAGAAAGACGGATCTACGAAGTGCACGCCCACCAGTACGAGCAGCAGCACCCCAAAGAGCGCGATACGGAAACGCCGCTCCGCTCTTTCATCCCCATTTCTTTGTATCATAGCATCAGACCTCTTTTGGTTATTTGTTATTGGTTGTCGGCTTGGCACGAGCGATCCCCCTTCCCTCAGAGGAAGGCTAATCGGAGTGCCGCTTCACACCCTTTTATTTAAGGAAACGCTGATTAAATCGCAGAGTCGGATTTCATATGGATTTTTATACATAGCTTCGTCATCATCTTCCTTAAATAGCTCGCTATTCGCGTCAGATGATTCCTTGCTCTGCATAAAAATCCA
Source organism: Dialister sp. i34-0019-2H8 (assembly GCF_042846925.1). Lineage (NCBI taxonomy): Bacteria > Bacillati > Bacillota > Negativicutes > Veillonellales > Veillonellaceae > Dialister > Dialister sp. i34-0019-2H8. The sequence continues at coordinate 945,477 of NZ_BAABYQ010000001.1, read as the reverse complement.
AGAATGAAATCAGACAACGATTTAATCAGTGTTTCCTTAGGGCGATACCCGAAGATGGCACTCTTTCTGTTCGCCAGTCACTCCTGATACCCAGCTACCAGTCACTAGTCACTAATCCTTCTCACAAATCTCGTCCACATACTTTTCGATCGACTCTGCCATTTCCGTTCGATCGACCACATCTGTGAATCGTTTCTCTCTGCTTTCAAGCTCACCGAGCTGTCTGGGGATCGCGATGCCCGTCTTTTCTGCGATCATACGAAGGGTATCATACGGATCATCCTTCGGCGTAAGACCGAGTGACTTTGCCACGATGCCGGGGAATTTATAGGGATGCGCCGTAGAGACGATAACGGTATGGGTATGACGCGGGATCTCTCCCTTTCTCTTCATCTCATCATAGACTGCATAGGCGATGGCCGTATGCGGATCCATGAGGTAGTCATACTTGTCGTAGACATTCGTCATCGCTTCTTCCATGGCCTTTGGCGATGCCCAGCCGCCCTTCATCTCGCCAGTGACCTTTTCCATGGCCTCCTTCGAGAGGGAGTAAATGCCGGTGTCTTTCAGCGCCTGCATATCAGCAGCCACAGTTTCCTTCGAGCCGGTCATGAAGTACAGGAAGCGCTCAAAATTCGAAGAAATCAGGATATCCATCGACGGAGCTTCGGTCAGGTGGAAGTCACGGTTGATATCATAGGTACCCGTCTTGAAGAAATCGGCAAGGACCTTGTTTTCATTGGAGGCGCAGATGAGCTCGCCGATCGGCGTACCGATCTGTTTGGCGATCCATGCCGCCAAGATGTTTCCGAAATTTCCCGTCGGAACGACGACATTGAAGGTCTCCTTGGGCCCGATGGAGTTCTGCTTCAAAAGTGAGAGCCACATCCAGACATAGTACACCACCTGCGGGAAAAGGCGTCCGATATTGATAGAGTTCGCACTGGAGAAAAGCACGCCCTTCTCTGCAGATCTCTCGCGCAGCTCACTGCCGAAGACTTTTTTCAGCGTACCCTGCGCGTCATCGAAATTGCCTTCGATGCCGACGACCTTCACATTATTTCCGAGCTGCTTCTGCATCTGATCCTGCTGCAGCGGGCTGACACCGTGAGACGGGTAGAAGACCATGATGTGTACCCCCGGCACGTCGCGGAAGCCTTCCAGCGCCGCTTTGCCGGTATCTCCGGAGGTCGCAGTCAGGATCAGCACCTCCCTCTCATCCTTCTGCTGCTTCTTGGCATACACCAGAAGGTACGGGAAGAGAGAGAGGGCAAGATCTTTGAATGCACAGGTCCTTCCATGGAACATCTCTGCCATGGAGAAGGACTCCGACATCGTCTTCACCGGCACGATCTCCGGTGTCTCGAATGTCCCGGTGTATGCATCATGCGTCAGCCTCTTCATATCCTCTTCCGGGATATCGGTGAAGAAATGAGACAGCACATAAGCCGCCAGCTCTTCATAAGAAAGATGCATCAGATCATCAGCTGCCAGAAAAGGCGCTGGCAGCTCCGATGGCACATAGAGTCCGCCGTCACTCGCCAGTCCTTTCACCAGCGCTTCCAGTGCGGTCACGGTCTCACTGCTTCTTGTACTTCTATATTTCATAGGACACCTCCATCGAGATAAACTTAGCTTTATTGTAACATAGACGAGAATGGGATGCTACAAATTTAGGGGTTTAGGAAGGCGTCGAACCTGACAGTCTGCTTTCCCGGTAAGAGGGAAAGAGCTTACGCTCTGCGCAAATACTCGCAGCACTTTCGGATTTTTATGCACAGTGGCTTCTCCATTGCGCCCGTTCCAATAAAAAAATCCCAAGACTGAAGTCTTGGGATCTTCCGCTTCTGATTAGTCAGCGCTGAAAGGAAGCAGAGCGATAGCTCTTGCTCTCTTGATAGCGAGATTGATCTTACGCTGATGTTTAGCGCATGTGCCAGTTACGCGGCGAGGAAGGATCTTACCTCTTTCGGAAACGAAACGGCGAAGTGCGGCAATGTTTTTGTAATCAATGGTGTCTACGTGATCTACGCAGCACTGGCAGACCTTTCTTCTCGGTCTTCTTACTCTATCTCTTCTGATCATGCTAGTTTATCCTCCAAAATCAATGTATCTCAGAACGGAATGTCTTCATCCTTGGAAGCCTGTCCGAACTGACCAAAACTGCTCTTCGGCTGGCCCTGCGGCTGGCTCTGGCCGAATGGGGAAGCTCCGTTATTGAAGCCGCCATTGTTTCCGCCGTAGCCATTATTGCCAGTATAGCCATTATTTCCGCCGAAAGCATTGCCCGAAGGCTGCTGCTGGGAATGCGAGAATCCGCCGATCGGAAGCGCTACGAAATTCGCAGTCACTTCGCTGACCCATCTTCTCTGTCCGTCTGGTGTATCGTAGGAACGAGTAGTAAAACGGCCTTCCACGAAAACGCGGCTGCCTTTTTTCAGCTGATTTCCTACAGCTTCCGCCAGATTTCCCCAAGCCACAACGTTAATCCAGTCTGTGATCTCTCTCTGTTCACCCTGAGGCGTTGTAAAAGAACGATTCACTGCCACGGTAAAAGATGCCATAGCGCGGCCGGTCTTTGTTGCACGGACGACCGGATCTCGTGCCAGATTACCCATAACTTGAACTGAATTCATTGTGCTACCTCTTAGTCATCCTGTTTTACAATGATGTGACGGATAATTTCTTCATGAATTTTGATAACGCGGTCAAGTTCTTTGATCTCTGCCGGGTCAGCCTGGAAATCTACTACTACGTAGTAGCCTTCGCTCTGGTGTCTGACTTCGTAGGCAAGATGACGTTTGCCCCATTCATCAACTTTGTCAACGGTACCACCGATTCTGGTGATAGTGTCCTGTACCAGTTTGACAGCAGCTTTGATGACTTCATCATTAGCTGCATTCACAATGAACATAACTTCATACTTTTTCACGAAATTCGCCTCCTTTTTGGACTTATGTCCCATGCTCTCCATGGGAAGAGAAGTTGCCTGCATCAAAGCAAGCTTTTATATTATAGCCGTTTCGAAGATGAAATGCAAGGGGGAAAAATAAAATAAATGGTTCAGGGTTCAGGGTTCGGGGTTCGCTCGTGTAGCGTATCGTCCCTTGATTGAGGATGAAAGCTCTGCACGCCAGTTAGCAACCCCCATTTCAAATGGGGGTTTATTTGGAACCCCTCCGGGGTTTTGTACTGACACCTGCCTATGGCAGGTCTAGCAAATCGTCTTTGTACTTACAGCCGCCTATGGCGACTCTTTCGCTTATTCGTCTTACTTACTTCTCGAACTTATCGCTTTCTTCTTGCTCTGAAATGTAACGCTTGATAACTTCTTCGTTGATATTCCCGACGGTTTCTACATAATAGCCTCGTGCCCAGAGATGCCGTTCTCCCCATCTGGCTTTTATCTCGGGATGCCGGTCGTATATCATTAACGCACTTTTCCCTTTGATATAGGCTACTACGTCTGATATATTCAACTTCGGCGGTATCCCGAGATACAGATGCACATGATCCACGCATGCAGCTCCCTTGATCAGTTCCACTTTCTTCATCTCGCACAATTTTCGGATGATTTCAACCAAATCTTTCCTCATTTGCCCGTAGAATACTTTCTTGCGATATTTTGGGATGAATACGATATGATATGTGCAATTCCATTTGGTATGAGCTATACTATTGTTGTCCATTTGGACTCCTCCTTTGTTAGCTAAAGTGGTTTGCTAGACCCTCTTTATTCTAACACTGGAGGATTTTTTATACTCTAGGCAAAGCTACGGCTCCACCGGGTCCCCCATCTCAGATGGGGGCTTAATATACGAATACAGTTAGAAGTGAGAAGTGTTGGTGCGGCGCATAAAAATATGGAAGCGCCGCCATTTTAGGCGAGGGTATTCCACGTATTGTCATCCCGAGCGAAGTCGAGGGATCTTTTTCGTTCGCGGTATAACGTTGTATGTTTACAGAAGAAATGCAGGAAACTACGCATCTTTCCGCATCTCTCTTTCATAACGCCAGTACCCTATCCGCCTCGCTGCGCTCGGCACCTTCCCCTCGAGGGGAAGGCTATATTGTGGCAGCTTCGCCGCGAGTATATATGGGGCGATGCCTGAAAGTGGTATTCAAGCCACCAGTCACTAGTCACTCATCCCTGCTTTCAAACTTCAGGAGTGCGGCGCTTCGCGCCGAATGTATATTGCACATCGAAGCCGCCACCTTATTCCTCATTCAAACGAGGCTTTCAAACGCAATCAAGGGAGCGCACACCCCGCGGGCTACCTCTGAACCCTGAACCCGTCAAACCTTACTCCTCTATCCCATACACTTCCATCGCATTCCGCTTCGTCTGCTCTGCGATCTCTTCCGCCGATACCCCCTTGAGACGGGCGATCTCTTCCGCCACAAAGCGGACGTTGGACGGATCGTTTCGCTTCCCGCGGAAGGGCGGCGGGGTGAGGTAAGGACTGTCCGTTTCTATGAGGAGCCGATCCATCGGTATCTCTTTGGCGACTTCCTTGAGCTTCAGGCTCTTTGGAAAAACGACAGGCCCTGCAAAGGAAATGTAGAAGCCGAGCTTCATGAGTTCCTTCGCTGTCTCCAGACTCCCTGAAAAGCAGTGAAGGATCCCCCGCAGATTTCCTCCCTGGTGTGCTTTCAGGATCGAGAGCGTATCTCCATGGGCGTCCCGATCATGGATGAGGATGGGAAGGTCAAGCTCTTTGGCAAGCTCGATCTGGCGGGCAAACCAGTATTTCTGCGTTTCCTTATCCGTGTAGAGATAGTAATAGTCCAGCCCGATCTCCCCCACCGCTTTCACCTTGTCATGCGTCCGGGCAAGCGCAGCAATGGCTGCGAGCGCCTCCTCCGTCGCATCCTTTGTCACCTGCGGGTGGATGCCGACTGCTGCATATAGAGAAGGGTGGCTCTCTGCGAGAGCCACCGCTTTTTCACTGGTCACAAGGTCTTCGGAAGGGATGACCACGTAGTCCAGCGTCTCGAATATGTGATGGATGACCTCTTTCCTGTCACGGTCAAAGGCTTTGTCGTACAGGTGCGCATGGGTATCGAAGAGCCCCATCATTTCACCCGGCTGCCGGCAGGCATGTCGACGAAAGGCACCTTGAGGCTTCCATCCTTCGACGCAGCAAGGATCATCCCCTGCGACTCGATCCCCATGAGCTTTGCCGGCTTCAGGTTCGACACAAAGATGACGTGCTTGCCGATGAGCTCTTCCGGCTGATAGTATTCGGAGATCCCGCTCACGACGGTGCGCGTCTCTCCATCGCCCAGAGATACGGTCATCTTGATGAGCTTCTTGGATTTTTCCACCTTTTCCGCCGTCAGGATTTCTGCTACGCGAAGGTCTGTCTTGAAGAAATCGTCGATGGAGATCGCTTCCTTCTTTTCTTCTTTCTTCTCTTCCTTCTTCGGCTGTTTCTTCTCTACTTTCTTCGGTGCGGGTGCTTCCTCGTCCTTTTCGATCTCAATGCGCGGGAAGAGCTGCGGTCCTTTATTGATATGAGTGCCGTCAGCAATACCGCCCCAGACGAGGTCTTTGTAGGCTGCATCCTTGAAATCGGTAAGTCCCAGCTGGTTCCAGATCTTTTCAGACGCGATCGGGATAACCGGCTCTGCCATCAAAGAGACGAAACGCATGCCTTCACAGAGATGATAGAGGACAGCATCGAGAAGCGGTGCCTTGGCCTCATCCTTAGCCAGTGCCCATGGCATGGTCACATCGACATATTTATTGAGCGCACGGACAAAGGTCCATACCGCTTTCAGTGCATCATTGATCTTCCAGCCATTCATGCCTGCGCGGAATGCAGAAAGCGTCTCAGCTGCTTTATCTTCGATCTCCTTAGAAGCAGCTGCCACTGTCTCATCAGAAGAAGCATCGCCCTTGGTCAGGACGCCCTTTCTGTATTTTTCCACCATGGAAAGAGAGCGGTACAGGAGATTCCCGAGATCATTCGACAGGTCCGAATTGATACGTCCGATCAGTCTGTCGCGGCTGAAATTGCCGTCCTGCCCAAGCTGGATATCATTCAGAAGGTAGTAGCGGATCGCATCAGAGCCAAATTCCTGCAGAAGCGGGATCGGATCGACGACATTGCCCTTGGACTTGGACATTTTCTCTCCGTCTACGATGAGCCAGCCGTGGCCGTAGACCATCTTCGGCAGCTCGATGCCAAGGCTCATCAGCATGATCGGCCAGATGATGGTATGGAAACGGACGATCTCCTTGCCCACCAGATGCACGTCTGCCGGCCAGAACTTCTTGAATTTTTCCGGATCGTCGACGATGCCCGCCGCGGTCAGGTAGTTGACCAGTGCATCAAACCAGACATACACGACATGCTTAGGGTCAAACGGTACCTTGATGCCCCAGGAGAAGCTCGTGCGGGAGACGCAAAGGTCTTCCAGCCCGCTCTTGACGAACTGGATCATTTCATTGCGGCGGGATTCCGGCTGAATGAAGCCCGGATTCTCTTCCACATATTTCATCCAGCGATCCGCATACTTGGACATTTTGAAGAAATACGCTTCTTCACTGACTCTCTGAAGCGGACGGCCGCAGTCCGGACAGGTGTGATTCTCATCCAGCTTATTTTCCGGCCAGAAGGATTCGCATGGCACGCAGTACCAGCCTTCATACTTGCCCTTGTAAATATCGCCCTTATCATAGGAGCGCTGGAAGAGCATCTGTACGACCTTTTCATGACGTTTCTGGGTGGTGCGGATGAAGTCATCATTGGAAATATTGAGTTCCTTCCACAGCTGCTGGAACATGCCTACGATCTTATCCGTGTACTCGATCGGCGTGACACCGGCTTCCTCTGCCTTCTGCTCGATCTTCTGTCCGTGCTCATCCGATCCGGTCAGGAAAAAGACATCATAGCCGTCAAGACGCTTGAAACGAGCCATGCTGTCAGCGATGGATGTGCAGTATGTATGCCCGATGTGCAGCTTCGCGCTGGGGTAGTAAATCGGCGTGGTGATATAGTATTTCGGTTTGTCGTTCATTCAGATTCCTCCTGCCTCTATTGGTCAAACGAAAGTGTTTCGTTTTGTATGCATATTTAAATTATTATACCGCTTATGTAGGGAAATGGAAAGAAAATAAAAGTTGTAGGGTTCAGGGTTCAGGGTTCAGGGTTCAGGGTTCAGGGTTCAGGGTTCAGGGTTGTGGTGGCAGCTTCGCTGCAATATATATGGGGCGATGCCCTAGTGTCTGCGGATAGCAGGTTTCCCGTTTGGGATTTCCCAACATTGACCGCTGAACCGCAAATGACAAAGATTTCTCGCTTGCGCTCGAAATGACGATACAAGAGAGCCCCTCATCCCTAATCCCTAGCCACCAGCTACTAGTCACTAGTCACCAGTCACTAGTCACCATTTTTGAGTAAGTACTGATACACGTCTCGCCGTCCCATATGGAACTTCGCTGCGATCTTTCTCGCTGCTTCTTTCTGCGGAAGTGTCTTTGCCAGCTCCAGTGCTTCTGCCTCCCAGGAAGCTTCTTCCTCTTCCCCTTCTGCCATATCCTCATTCCAGCCCTCGACAAGGATGACGTATTCACCTCTAGGGTCATTTTCATCCAGCTCGGCGCGGAGCTCCTTCAGCGTCCCCCGCCGGAAGGTCTCGAATTTCTTCGTGAGCTCTCTTGCCGTCACAGCCTGTCTGTCTCCGAGATATTTGATGAGCGTATCCAGCGTTTCCTTCAAGCGATGCGGCGCTTCATAGAAAATGAGCGTCACAGGCACACGGCTCATATCCATCAGAAGCTTCTTCTGCTTCGCGGTGATCTTCGGCAGAAATCCGATGAAAGCAAACTGCCTGGCATCGAGGCCCGATGCCACAAGTGCCGTCAGCGCGGCATTCGGTCCCGGGAGCGGCACGATGGGGAGATCTTCTGCAAGTGCCAGACGCACCAGATCTGCCCCGGGGTCAGAGATGACCGGCATCCCTGCATCACTCACCTGCGCGACCGACTGTCCATCGAGCAGCTTTTCGATGAGCTTCGGCCCTGCTTCTTTTTTATTATGTTCATGGTAGGATACGACATGACCTGCGATGCCCAGATGATCCAGCAGGATCCGAGTATGACGGGTATCCTCCGCCGCGATGATGTCCGCCTGCTTCAGGATCTCCACCGCTCTTTCTGTGATATCCTCCAGATTTCCGATCGGTGTCGGCACCAAGTAGAGGGTGCCGGGATTGATTTCACTCATGGGATAGCTCCTTCCGTTTGTATATTTTAGTGACTGGTGACTGGTGACTTGTGACTGGTGTTGCATTTTCAGGATCACTGGCATTCAATTAATGATTCAACGACGAGAGAAGTAGCTAGAAATTAAGGAAACGCTGATTCAATCACAGAATCAGATTTCATATGGATTTTTATACATAGCGTCGTCGACATCCTCCTTAAATAGCCGAGGGAAACGCACTATTTATACTGCGGCGAAGCCGCCACCACCATTCCTAATTTCTAATTCCTAATTTCTAATTCGAGCCAGGAGTCCAAGCACAATTCTGAGAAAGCCGCCCTACGGTCGTCCTTATTTCCCATATATCTCCAGCACTTCATCCGTATACGATCCGTCTCGGTTATGCAGGAGGAGCGGCGGCTCTACCGTGAGCTCCGGATTTCCTCCATACTTCCACTCGATGAGGACTCGCACCGCAGTATGGCCTTTTCTGGCGTAAATGAAACGCATCCGTTTCGGCTCCATGCGATACGACCGTCCGATGGCTATGAGATCAGCCGTGCGATCGGCACGATGCACCATCGCGAGGCGGCCGCCGTATTTCAAAAGATACTGCGCTGTCTTGAAAACGTCTGTGAGCGATGCATTCATCTCATAGCTCGCACTGGCGACACCCTCTAGCATGCTCATCTTCCCCGTCCCCATTTCGCGATAGGGTGGATTCGCCAGCACCAACGAAAAAGAGCCGGAAGGAAACCTTTCATTCACCTTCCGGTAATCACACTCGACCACATGGATCCGATCCTCTTTCCCATTCCCCGCTATATTGCGGCGCGCGAGATCTGCCATGACGGGATTCACCTCAAAAGCCGTGATATCCCTTCCGCCCAGAGCCGATACGAGGAGAGAGATGACGCCGGTCCCCGTTCCGAGGTCTGCGATCCGATCCTTCGCCTTCGGCTTCACATAGTGCGCGAGCAGTACGGAGTCCACCGAGAAGCAGAACTGATCCGGACGCTGGATGAGACGCATACCATCCCGTACCAGATCATCGAGCCGCTCGCCATCCTTCAGTGTCCACTCAGTCATTTTCCACCTGCTCTACCACATCCCAGGAAAGCGTCTTCGTCTTCTGTCCATCGAGCTGCACCTTGACCGTATGCTTCTGTGAATTCACATACAGCACCTGTCCCATGCCTTCATCCGTGATGACCTTCATGCCGACACGGAACTGTTTTCCCTTCTGCTGCATCGCACAGCACTTCTTCCTGCGGTTGTTATCCCCCGTGTACTGGTCATTTTCATAGCGCAGGCAGCACATAAGACGCCCGCAGACCCCGGAAATCTTCGTCGGATTCAGCGACAGTCCCTGATTCTTTGCCATCTTGATCGACACCGGAGCAAAATCTCCGAGGAACGTCGCGCAGCACAGCGGCCGTCCGCACGAGCCGATCCCCGAGACCTGCTTCGCCTCATCACGCACGCCCACCTGACGAAGCTCGATGCGCGTATGGAAGACCGCAGCCAGCTCCTTCACCAATTCCCTGAAATCGACACGCCCATCTGAGGTGAAGAAAAAAACGATCTTATTTCTATCAAATGTATACTCTGCCCGCAAGAGCTTCATCGGCACCTTGAACTTCTCGATTTTCTGGAGACAGATATCGAAAGCCGATTTCTCCCTCGCCTTATTCCGCTCCAGCTGCGCCATATCCTTGATCGTCGCCCTGCGGATGACCGGCTTCATCGGATTCTCCTCATCCTTCTCCGCCTCAGTCGGCATCGTCACCACATAGCCATACTCCAGCCCGCGCGACGTCTCCACGATGACCCCGTCATCCAAGTGAAGCTCCAGGTCATTGCCATCGAAATAATATATTTTCCCTGCCGGTTTGAACCGGACACCTACGATCTGCTCCATTTCTGGCTGCCTTTCTGTATATGTTCCAAACTGATGAGAATATAATCCCATACATTTTTACTATTGATATATCGGGAAACCGCCGTTTCTGCCGTTTGCAGCACGCCCATCGCTTCCTCGCCCCGACCGCGGTCCCAGAAAGAAGCGAGAGAAGCCTCGCGTCCCGCGACCGACCCGCAGCGGGAAAGAGAAGCATCCCCCGTCTCTGCGATCACCATGATATCGCGCCCCACCAGACGGATCCAGCGAAGCCGCCGCAGGAAATCCTTCCTCTCCCCCAGCTCCATAGCGGAGAGTGTCGCAAAAGGCATCGCATCATGCGTCAGGATATTCCAGAAATCCATCGCCGACTGCGGCTCTGCCTCTCCCTTTTCATCACAGACCTCCAGCGTGATCCCCGGATTTCCTTCCGAAAGCTGGAAGAGCACCTTCGCATCCATTCCCTTCGGGAAGTGATACTTCTTCGGATCCGACGCCATGAGCGAGAGATAGTCTCCCTCCGAAAGAGGCAGGAAGGCAAACCGCTCACCACGGGAAATGATGGTCGGAAGCAGCGCGTGAAGATCATGCGTGATGAGGATGAAATGGATATTTCCCTCCGGCTCCTCTAAGGTCTTCAGGAGCGAATTTGCCACCGGATCCATCATCGTCTGCGCTTCATCGATGATGCACACATGCACCGTCTCATCGAATGTTGCCATCGCGTCCAGAAACAGGCGGAACTGCTCGATCTTGAGCTCCATCCCCATCGGACGAAGATACCAGACCTGATGATCCGCAAAGGTCACGACCGGCTCCTTGCCGGAAGACTCCCGCTGCCAGAGACGGATCTCCTCCCAGAGCTTTCCTGACTTCCCCGTCAGCACCCCTGCAAGATCAAAAGCAACTGTCGTCTTTCCGAGACCCTCATCGCCATACAGGATCATCGTATGCGGAAGCCGCCTCTCCTCGAGAAGCCGCTTCCATTCCTTCTTAACTTTTTCCTGTCCATAAACATGAGGTAGGAAATCCGTCATCACTCGCTCCTTGTAAATTATCCTAAAAATTCACATTCTATTGTATCATGCAGAAGGCAATGGTGCAAAAATTTCATGAAGGTTCAACGGGTTCTGCGGGTTCAATGGGAACGGTGCGGCGCAAAATAATATAAAGCGCCGCAGAGGTTCAATTACCAGCCAAACCTCTGCGGCGCTTCATTATTTTTTAGTCACACACTATCCGCCTTGTTTCTCTAATATGATAAATTCCCAAAATTGTTTTCAGGTAGCTAAATCCAACGGTAAATCACTTATGTCTTTTATCCTTTTACCTTCAATCAATAAATGGAGCATTTCAATAGAATCTTCAGCTCCTGATTTTTCTACTGCTTTGATTAATTCATACAGAGCAAAATGATACATGCAATCAATATCTCCTGTACCAAGCGCCAACGAAGCAAGACGGCCAGGCATTGGTTCTCCGGTTACAACAACAATGTGGGGTAAGTGCCCTTTTCGATTACGAATTAGTCCCAATGCTTCCGTACGGCTATTTTGTGCTCGATCACTTCTCATTGTCCACTTAGCAGAAATAGATGCATGGAGAATCGGCCGACCTCCATTACTTGCTCGTATATCGGCCATTTTACATACTGTATCATTTACTAGTAGCTGCATTTTATTGATTTCTTCGTCTGCTTCTAATTCTCGATATATCACAATATCCGGAGCAACAATATAATTATTTCCTATACAAGTAACCAGTTCTGGATTATCTTTCGTTATTTTACTTAGATATTCTAAATGTTCGTATTGGGCAAAACTGCTTGTTTTAGTCCCGCTTCGATTACCTAATTTTTCAATATGCCATTTCCCAGGGCGTAAGTTTTGAAGTTTTGGAAATGTAGATTTCAAAAATTCCATGTTAATTTGTTCAAACTTTGCTCCAGATGTTTGTCCAACTGCTTTATCGTGGGTTTCCACCATGAGCTGGTCCGCAATTCCACGCGCAATGGTAATGGATAATTTAGAAGCAGAATCTGCATTACTGGGGATTCCTTTCTCATTAATTGTTAGTACTCCATATTTGAGCAGACTTTCATGATATTTTTTCCGTGCTTCTGCAAGTAGCGTCTCCATTTTATTTTTCAAGTACCTTTCTTATTTCTTCTCCCACTGCTTTTGCTACAGGAGGGGGAAATGCGTTTCCAATCATTCTGCATGCTGCCGTTTTTTTATCTCCAAAATTCCAGGTATCAGGAAATCCCTGAATTCTAGCTATCATCCTTGGAGTTAATCGTGGCATTCCCTCAAAATCTTTTTCTGGCGCTTCATTAGCAATACCTTTTCCATCTACTCCTAACTGTGCCCATGCTTTTCTTGCTCTTATAGGACCTAAATCAGGTCCCCCATGTTTTTTTGAACCTCCTACTATGGTGGGAGCTATTGTTGATGCTTGTTTTGCCCATTCATTTGCGTTTTGCCACTGGTTCTTCTTCATCAAGTCTAATAAAGTTTCCCCCACTGTCTTAACTTTTTCTGATGTTGGTAGTGGATAGCTAAATTTTCCCTGAACATCTTTTCTGATTCCGACAATGACAATTCTCGGTCGTAACTGTGGAACGCCATAATCCGATGCATTGAGCAATTTTATCTGAACATTGTACCCTAATTCGTCAATTCTTTTTAAAATGGATTCTCTATAGTCTTTAAATGCTGGGTCTAAAAATCCTCTGACGTTTTCCAGCATTACCGCTTTGGGGTTAATTTCTTCGATTAAACGTAATGCCTCTGGAAAAAGGTCCCGTTCATCATCACTTCCAAGCTGCTTCCCTGCAACGGAGAAAGGTGGGCAGGGCACTCCTCCAGCCAATAAGTCTATTTTATTTCTATAGGGCTTCCCTGAAAAGTTTTTTACATCTTCACATATAATATTCCATTCTGGCCTGTTTTTTTTTAATGTTTCGCAATACTCCACGCAAAAAGACAGAGTACCATCCTGTCGAATGGTCAGATCCAATGAATCGAACGCCAAGCTGGGAGCGTAGAATTTTCGAGGGTGTCCTTACCGTAGTAAGGACTTCTACTGACTTAAAGGCGAGTCTGATCTTGTCGTCAATGCTATCCACTTTATTCGGTTTCGGATCGCATCCTGTCTTTTTTCACTTGTCTTTTACCTTTTTCAGCTTCTCCCAGGCAAAGCCTTTCAAGGGAGAAACGTTTGAGAACCGCTTGATTTCTTCCCCGCCCTCTTCTCTGCCTAGGATGAGAAAGTGAGTGGTTCCGATTTCTCCGGGAAGCTCTCTCCCGCTTCTATCCATAGCATCGCAAGCCGATGAAAAAAGTGACCCTTCCTTCTTCATAAAAGGCCACTCCCACGCAAAGAACGCCCCGCGAATAGATCCCATTCGCGGGGCGTTCCTGTCTTACGTCTTACTTAAACTTATCGATGATCTTATCGAGCCAGGAGCTCTTTCCTTTGTACTGCGCGCAGTCCTCTCCCATGAGGTGGGCGTAGTTCAGGAGGGCTTCTTTCTGTTCTTCCTTCAGGCGCTTTGGTACGGTGACTTTGACTTCCACGTACAGATTGCCCTTCCGGCTGGACTGGAGGTGCGGCATGCCTTCGCCGATGATGCGGAATCGGGTACCGCTCTGCGTACCGGCGGGGATCTTGAGCTCGACCTCTTTGTCAAGGGTCTTGACCTTGATGGTGCTGCCAAGAGCTGCGACCGGGAAGGTGATGTCTACGCTCTTGTAGAGATCATCCCCGTCACGCTCGAAGTCCGGATCGTCTTTCACGTAGATGTATACGTAGAGATCCCCCTTCGGACCGCCGCGCTTGCCTGGCTCACCCTCGCCGGAGACGCGCATGCGCACACCGGTGTCAGCACCGGCCGGGATATTCACTTCAATGGTCTTTTTCACGCGGATCGTGCCGGTGCCGCGGCATTCGGAGCATTTATTCCGGATGATCTTGCCGCTGCCCTGACAGTGCTGGCAAGTGATGATATTCACCATCTGTCCGAAAGGACCATTCCTTACCACACGCTGCTGTCCGGTACCGTGGCAGTCGGGGCAGGTCTCAACGGAGGAGCCTGGTTCTGCACCGGTGCCGTGGCAATGGGTACAGGTATCATTCTTCGGTACGGTGAATTTCTTCTTGATACCGGTCGCTGCTTCGCGAAGGGTGATCTCCATATCATAGCGGAGGTCAGCGCCCTGCTCTGGGCCATTGCTCCGTCTGCGTCCGCCGCCGGTGAACATGTCGAAAATATCACCCATGTCGAAGCCGCCAAAGCCGCCCTGTCCACCGAAACCGCCAAAGCCGCCCTGTCCGAAGCCGCCGTAGCCCGCACCGCCGCCGCTGGCAGCCTGCGTGAAGGCATCATGTCCGAGCTGGTCATACTGCGCTCTCTTGTCCGCATCGGAGAGAACGTGGTAGGCTTCATTGACTTCCTTGAATTTTTCTTCCGCGGCTTTTGGATTGTCTTTATTCAGATCCGGATGGTACTTGCGTGCCAGCCGGCGATATGCTTTCTTTATTTCATCGTCTGAGGCGCTTTTGTTGACGCCCAGCACGTCATAGTAATCTCTGCTGTCTGCCATTCTTTTCTATCCTCAAAGAAATTAGGGAAACGCTGATTAAATCGCAGAATCAGTGTTTCCTTAGAAATGCCTCAAAAGGTCCTGAAGGCTCCGCTCTCTTCCCGTTTTCTGGAAATCCGTAGAACCTTCAGAACCTTCTGAGTTTCTCTATGATGATCCCCTTGCAGGAGATCAATTATTTCTTGTCGTCGTCTACGACCTTGTAATCGGCATCGACTACATTGTCATCGGCTTTCTTGGCACCTGCCTGAGGTCCCTGCTGCGGGCCCTGCTGAGCGCCTGCCTGCTGCTGTGCCTGCGCCTGCTGTGCCTGCTGGTACAGCTTTTCGGTGAGTTCATGCAGTGGCTTGGTGAGTGCTTCCGCATCGGCTTTGATCTTCGCGGTGTCATCGCCTTTGAGGCTTTCTTTCAGGGCAGCGATGGCGTCATTGACTTCTTTGACCTTGGCAGCATCTGCTTTGTCGCCGAGTTCTTTGACCGTCTTTTCCGCCTGGTAGATCAGTGCTTCCGCATTGTTCTTGGCTTCGATGCCTTCCTTACGCTTCTTATCTTCTTCTTCATGTGCCTTTGCGTCGTCCTGCATCTTCTGGATCTCTTCATCAGAAAGGCCGGTGGAAGAGGTGATATCGATCTTCTGTTCCTTGCCGGTGCCGAGGTCTTTCGCAGAGACGTGGACGATGCCGTTTGCATCGATGTCGAAGGTGACCTGGATCTGCGGTACGCCCCGTGGAGCCGGCGGGATGTCGGAAAGTTCGAAGCGGCCGAGGGTCTTGTTGTCCGCTGCCATCGGACGTTCGCCCTGCAGGACATGAATGTCTACAGACGGCTGATTGTCAGCTGCGGTGGAGAAGACCTGAGACTTGGAGGTCGGGATGGTGGTATTTCTCTTGATCATGGTCGTGAAGACACCGCCCAGGGTCTCGATACCGAGGGACAGCGGAGTGACATCGAGGAGAAGGACGTCCTTGACTTCGCCTTTGAGGACGCCGGCCTGAACAGCAGCGCCGACAGCGACGGATTCATCCGGGTTCACGCCCTTGGATGGTTCCTTGCCGAATTTATTCTTGATCAAGGTCTGTACTGCCGGGATACGGGAAGAACCGCCGACAAGAAGGACTTTATCGATATCACCGACGGAAAGGCCTGCATCCTTCATCGCAAGGTCGATCGGTTCTACCGTCGCCTGTACGAGGTCTTCGGTGATTCTATCAAATTCTGCGCGGGTCAGGGTCGCATCGAAGTGGACCGGCTGACCATCGGAGTCGATGGTGATGAATGGCAGGTTGATATCCGTGCTCATGACGGAGGACAGCTCGATCTTGGCTTTTTCGCCTGCTTCCTTCAGTCTCTGGTTCGTCATCGGATCACGTTTCAGTTCGAAGCCGTTCTGTGCTTTGAATTTTTCAGCGATCCAGTCCATGACGCGGGCATCGAAATCATCACCGCCGAGATGGCCGTTGCCGTTGGAGGCTTCGACTTCGAAGACACCATCCGCCAGATTCAGGATGGATACATCGAAAGTGCCGCCGCCGAGGTCATAGACGAGGAAGCGATGTTCTTTGCCGTCTTTGATCTTATCGAGGCCGTAAGCCAGAGAGGATGCGGTCGGTTCGTTGATGATACGAAGGACATTCAGCCCTGCGATCTTGCCGGCATCCTTGGTCGCCTGGCGCTGTGCATCGGTGAAATAAGCCGGGCAGGTGATGACTGCATCGGTGACTTTTTCGCCGAGATAAGCTTCTGCATCGACCTTCAGCTTCTGCAGGATCATCGCAGAAATTTCCTGCGGAGTATAGGATTTGTCATCAATGGTGACTTTGTAGTCGCTGCCCATGTGACGTTTGATGGAAACGATGGTGCGATGCGGGTTCGATACCGCCTGGCGTTTTGCCAGCTGGCCGACCAGACGTTCACCGGTCTTGGAGAAGCCGACAACAGATGGGGTCAGGCGAGAACCTTCCGCATTCGGAATGACGACAGGCTCGCCGCCTTCCATGACGGCAACAACAGAGTTTGTAGTCCCCAGATCGATACCAATAACTTTTGACATTTGAAATGTCCCCTTTCTTTCTATTTGTACTTACGAAATGCTATATCTATATAGAGAAATGGAATCGCAGAGCGTCCCATCGGTTAGCCGTTATGCACGACCTGTACCTTCGCTGCGCGGAGTACGCTGTCCTTGTACAGATACCCTTTCTGGAATACCATAGAAATGGTTTCGTCTTCTTTGTCATCTGCCGGGAGCATCATGACCGCTTCATGGAAATGCGGATCGAAGGTCTTTCCCAGTGCTTCGATCTCCTTCACGCCGAAGCCTTCTAGGATCTTGACGAATTGTTTCTGCAGGAGCTCGAAGCCCTGTACATAAGCCGCACCGCCTTCATCTTTTTTCATGTGAGCAAGCGCCAGCTCGAAATTATCCAGCACCGGCAGGAAAGCTTTCAGTGTTTCTGCGGTATGTGTATCCGCAGCTTTCGCTTCCGCTTCTCTGGTGCGGCGGCGGAAATTATCAAAGTCTGCCTGCAGTCTGACGTACTGGGAAAGAGCCGTAGCCAGCTTGGACTCCGCTGCCTCTGCCTTGTTCTTGGCTTCTTCGGCGGTCTTCTTCGCTTCGCCGAGCTGATCCATCAAGTCATCTACGGGAGACGTTTTCTTTTCTTCTTTGGCTTCGGTTTCTTTCATCGGTTCTTCGACGTCGACTTTCTTTTTATCTTCTTTCATCCAGGAGCCTCCTATGTTTTCCCTTTTAATAACAGATCCAGTCGCTGCTGCATGAAGCGCATCATACCGACGATGCGGCTGTACTGCATCCGTGTCGGTCCTAAGACGGCCACAGAGCCGATGACCCGGCCGCCGGATGTGAACTGCGCTCTGACTACGGACAGATCCGAGAGCGACTTCATCGGATTTTCTGTCCCGATATGCACAGCGATAGGCTGATCGGAAGAGGAAAGAAGCATGCTTTCGAGCATGTCTCTCTGCTCTAAGAGATTCAGTATATCCTGCATCTTCTCTACATTTTTAAACTCCGGCTGCTCGATCAGCTGTGAAGCCCCGCCGGCGTAGACCTCTTTCTGCGGGCTCACAGCCCTTTGCAGTGCCTGAAAGACCGACAGATACGGTGTCAGATCCTTCTCTACGTCGCGCTGGAAGGAAAGGATCATCTCTTCATCCGTATGGTCGATCTCTCTGCCATGCAGGAAATGATTCAGCTTATCCGCTAGGAGCTGCATCTCGTCGAAGGAGGATCCTTTCGGAATATCCACCACCGCATTCGATACATCGCCCTGATCCGTCACGACAAGGAGGATCGCCCGCCTGCCATCGAGCGGAAGGAAACGGACATAATTGAATTTCTTCTTCTGTCCCGCAGAAGCTGCGACCGACAGCGTATGCGTCAGTACCGCTACAGCCTTGGCCATATTCCGGAAGATCTCTTCCTGACGGCTCACATGATCCATCAGCATGTGGTCGATCATGTGCTCTTCTTCCGAAGAGACCGGAGCGGGCTGCATCAGCCAGTCCACATAGAAACGGTATCCTTTGATCGAAGGGATACGTCCAGCGGAGGTATGCGGCTGCTCAAGATAGCCTTCATCCTCTAAGTCCTGCATCTCATTTCGGATCGTCGCGCTCGATACGCCCAGGTCATACTTCCGTGCGATCGTGCGCGAACCGACCGGTTCGGCCGTGTCTGCATAGTCCTGCACCACCGCCCACAGGACACGCCGTTTTCTTTCATTCAGTTCATTCACACCGTGTCCGGTGCTTTCTTGATTGATTCTACGTGCCATATGTATCACCTGAATTTATTAGCACTCATTATTCTCGAGTGCTAACTTACGATATTAGAATAGCATTCACCTATGGGAATGTCAAGGATATTTTCGATTTCTTCTGAAAAAATGGGATGAATGGTTTAAGGGTTCGGGGTTCGGGGTTCGGGGTTCAGGTGCGGCGCATAAAAATAAGGAAGCGCCGCGAATATATATGGACAATACCCGAAAGTAAGTGGGTATCAGGTTTCCCGTTTGGAATTTCCAATCATTGACCGCTAGGCCGCGAATGACAAAGATTTCTCGCTTGCGCTCGAAATGACGATACGGGAGTCCGATGTTGCCTAGTCCCTAATCACCAGTCACTTGAAGCATCTAATACCTGCTTTCAAACTTTATGTCCCCCTCAAACCGCCCGGCGCGGATTTCTTCTTCCTTGCAGAACACGCAAAAAAGCTGCCTTACGGCAGCTTTTCCCATCATACGGTTTCACCAAGCTGAATCCTTCGGATGGCTTCTTTGGCAGCCCGCTGGGCTGCTTCTTTTTTATTCTTTCCGACGCTCTCCCCCATGACTTTGCCATTGATGTGGATTTCCATCCAGATGGTCTTGTCATGTGCCGGTCCTTCGTCCTTGGTGACAACATAGGAGATATTCACATCTCCGTGCTTCTGTACCATTTCCTGCAGGTCAGACTTGTAGTCATGGTCATAGTCTCCCTGATCGATAAGATCGAGGAATTTTTTCATGTGCCCCAAGATGAAGCGGGATGCTACCTCATAGTTATTATCGAGATAGATCGCGCCGATGACAGCTTCGAAGGCATCGCCTAAGATCGAGATACGGGTGCGGCCGCCGGACATTTCTTCTCCGCGGCCCAGACGCATGTAGTCGCCCACATGGAATTTCGTTGCGCATTCCGCACAGGAAGGCTTGCAGACGACGCTCGCCTTCGCTCGGGTCAGCTCCCCTTCCGGCCAGCTGGGGAAACGCAGAAAAAGGTATTCCCCGATGACCAGATCCAGGATGGCATCCCCTAAGAATTCCAGTCGTTCATTGTCATGAATGACTTCATTTTTATGTTCATTCGCATACGAGGTATGGGTGAGTGCTGTATTGAGAAGTTGTGCATTCTGCACGGGAATTTCATTTTCCGCAGCAAACTTTTCAATTTCTGCCATACGGTCTCTTCTTCTCACTTCAGCATGTCTCATTCTTCATAGCGCCTCATGATGACAACGGCATTGTGTCCGCCAAAGCCGAAAGCATTGGACATGGTCACATCGACTTTGCGGTCTTCCGGGCCTTCAGCCGCGTAGTGAAGGTCACATTCCGGATCAGGAGTCTGAAGGTTCAGTGTCTGATGGACTTTGTTATTCATGATAGAAAGTACGCAGACGACAGCTTCGATCGCACCAGCAGCGCCCAGAAGATGGCCGGTCATGGACTTGGTGGAGTTCACGACGATGTCATAGGCATGCTGACCGAGGACTTCCTTGATCGCCTTGGTCTCATTCTTATCATTGAGGCCGGTGGAGGTGCCGTGTGCATTGATGTAGTCGATATCTTCCGGAGAAATACCTGCATCCGCGATGGCATTCTTCATGCAGCGAGCTGCGAGTTCACCACCCGGACGCGGAGCTGTAATATGGTAAGCATCGCCATTCGTGCCATAGCCGATGACCTCTGCATAAATGTGCGCGCCTCTCTTCTTTGCGTGTTCAAGTTCTTCAAGGATGAGGACACCACTGCCTTCACCGAGTACGAAACCGTCACGACGGACATCAAAGGGGCAGGATGCTTCTTCCGGCGGGCATTCACGGGAAGAGAGCGCATGCATAGCAGCAAAACCAGCCATCGGTGTCTTTGCGACAGCCGCTTCGGTACCGCCGGCAAACATCACATCCGCATCGCCCCACTGGATCATGCGGGTCGCTCTGCCAAGGGCATTGTTGCCGGAAGCGCAGGCGGTGACGTCAGTCAGGACCGGACCCTGCAGGCCGAAGGTGATGGAGACCATACCGGAGGCCATGTTGGCGATCATCATCGGGACTGCGAATGGATTCACTTTTCCCGGACCGCGTTTTTCGATGCGTTCCACGGTATCTTCCATGGTCTTGATCCCGCCGATACCGGTACCGATGATGGTGCCGACGCGGTTCGGATCTTCTACGCTCATATCGAGCTTCGCATCTTGGGCTGCCATTTTTGCGGCAGCAACAGCAAACTGAGCATTTCTATCCATGTGACGGACGGTCTTCTTGTCACCCACATATTTGACGGGGTCGAAATCTTTGACTTCGCCTGCGATCTTGACAGGGAAATCCGTGGGATCAAATTCTGTGATCGGCGTTACACCGGATTTGCCCGACAAAAGGGCATTCCAAAATGCATCGACGCCGATACCGACGGGGGAAACCACACCCATGCCAGTCACTACTACTCTTCTTCTTTCCATAAAAAGGGCACCTCTCTTATAAACTTCTTTTAAACATTATTTATCGCGTGTTAGGTTCTTAAGCAAAAATTATAGGACTTGAAAAGGCATGGCTCCGCCTGTTTCAAATCCATCACGCATGGACAAGACCTCAAAAAAACGAACCACGACGGTCATTCGCTTTTTTGAAATATTCTCCCCCAAAGGAAGTCATATGGCATGCCGGAGGGGATCCCCCTCCGGCTTCCAATATGATGTTGAAATGCGAATGCGCATTACATCTGGCTGTCGATGTAGTCTACAGCGTTCTTTACGGTCTTGATCTTTTCAGCAGCATCATCCGGGATTTCGATGTCGAATTCTTCTTCAAATGCCATGATCAGTTCAACGATATCCAGGGAATCAGCGCCGAGGTCATCGATGAAAGTGGAGTCGATGGTGACATCAGCTTCGCTAACGCCCAGCTGGTCAACAACGATCTTCTTTACTCTGTCAAAAGTGCTCATTACTCATTTCACCACCTTTCTCATAGAAGACAGACGTCTCCTTGTATTGTACCCTACTGATTATATTACATAACCATTCCGCCGTCCACCTTTAAAACCTGTCCGGTGATATAACTTGCATCATCGGAAGCCAGGAAGGAGACAGCTTTGGCGACGTCTTCGGCAAGACCCATGCGTCCGAGCGGGATGGCTGTCAGCATGGCTTCTTTATTCTTTTCCGGAATAGCATCGGTCATGTCGGTCGCGATGAAGCCTGGTGCGACAGCATTGACACGGATGTTTCTTGCAGCGAGCTCCTTGGCGCAGGCCTTGGTGAGACCGATCACGCCTGCTTTTGCTGCTGCGTAGTTGGCCTGGCCGATATTGCCCATGATGCCGACTACGGATGCGATATTGATGATGGAGCCTTTTTTCTTTCTCATCATCATCTGCGCAGCGGCTTTGATGGTGAGGAAGTCACTCTTGAGGTCGGTCGAGAGTACGGCATCCCAGCTTTCTTCTTTCATGCGGATGAGAAGTCCGTCGCGGGTGATCCCTGCATTATTCACAAGGACATCCAGCTGACCGAATTCTTCCTTGATCGTTTTGAAAATGCGATCCACATCTTCTGCTTTGGAGACATCGCCCTGAATGGTGAAGGCTTTGCCGCCAGCGGCTTCGATTTCTCCCTTGACAGCTTCTGCGGCAGCCTGGCTGCCGGCATAGTTCAGTGCAACAGCATAGCCCTTCGCAGCCAGTGTAAGAGCGATGGCTCTGCCAATACCGCGGGAAGCCCCCGTGACGAGCGCGGTCTTTTCGATAGTTTCCATCATTATTCTCCCTTCAGTGCAGCCACGACTTCATTGATGGAGGCTACATCTTCTGCATGGTGGCAGGGTACGGAGCGGGCGATCTTCTTCATGAAGCCGGTAAGAACCGTGCCGGGGCCGGCTTCGACAGTCATATCGACACCGCCGGCGACCATATTCCGGATGGATTCTTCCCAGTGTACAGGATGTGCCGCCTGATCGACCAGATTCTTTCTGATCTCGTCCGCTTTGGTCTCTTCCTTGGCATTGACATTGGCTACGACCGGGATGGCGGTGTCATGGATGTCGATCTTGTCAAGGACTTCCTTCAGTCGAAGAGCTGCCGGTTCCATCAGGGTGGAATGGAATGGCGCGCTGACCTTCAGCATGATGGCACGGCGAGCGCCTGCTTCCTTCAGTGCTTCGCAGGCTTTCTCGACAGCTGCCGTAGCACCCGCGATGACGACCTGTCCCGGGCAGTTGAAATTAACTGCCTGTACAGGAAGGTCTTCTGTGGAGACTTCGCCGCACACCTTCACGATGGTTTCCGGGGTGGAACCGATGATAGCTGCCATGCCGCCTTCTCCGAGCGGCACCGCTTCCTGCATGAAGCGGCCACGCAGATGGACGGTATGCACGGCATCTGCGAAGGAGATCGCACCCGCTGCGACCAGCGCAGAGTATTCGCCAAGGCTGTGGCCTGCTGCGATATCCGGCGTGAGGCCGTGTTCCTTCAGCACCTGCCATACAGCGACACTGGCCGTCAGAATGGCCGGCTGGGTGAATTCGGTCTTCATCAGCTCTGTGTCCGGGCCTTCGAACATCATTTTGGAAATAGAGAAGCCGAGCGTTTCATCCGCTTCTTTGATCAGGGCTTTGACAGAATCATAGTTTTCAAACAGATCCTGTACCATGCCCACCTTCTGAGATCCCTGTCCAGGGAACAGAAATGCAGTTTTCATCTTGTCACACTCCATATAAAATAAATACTAATTTATTGTTGGTTATTCGGAATCAGGTCTTGCCTTACATCCATCTCATGACATCGCAGCCCCATGTAAGACCGGCGCCGAAGCCAGTCAGGAGAACGTAGTCACCATGCTTCACGCGTCCGGCGCGGACGACTTCATCAAGCGCAATGCCGACGGAAGCTGCTGATGTATTGCCATAGCGATTGACATTCACATACATATGATCCTGCGGCAGAGCCAGACGCTTTGCGATCGCCTGAATGATGCGATTATTTGCCTGATGGGCAATGAACATATTGATATCTTCCTTCGTGATGCCGGCGGCTTTCAAAGTCTTCAGCGTGGTCGCACCCATGTGACGGACAGCGGCTTTGAATACTTCCGGCCCCTCCATATGGATATAGATACGGCCGGAGTCGATGGCGCGGTGGGTCACAAGTTCAGCGACGCCGCTCGCCGGGATATTCAGGATCTTGCCTAGGCTGCCGTCTGAGCCAAGATCCGAAGCCAGAAGGCCATAGCCATCTTCGACCTTTCCGATGACAGCGGCCCCTGCCCCATCACCGAAAAGTATGCAGGTGGAGCGGTCCTGCCAGTTCACGAGGCGGGAAAGAATTTCCGCACCGATGATCAGGATGTGCTTGTACATCCCGGCCTTCACCAGATTCGATGCCAGAGCCACTGCATAAATGTAGCCTGAGCAGCCGGCGGAAATATCCATCGCACCTGCATGCTTGCATCCGAGCTTATCCTGCACCATGCAGGCCGTGGATGGTACCACATAGTCAGGGGATGCCGTCGCTACAATGATGTAGTCTATATCGTCTGCGGTAAGGCCAGCCATTTCCAGTGCCGGAAGAGCAGCTTTCACGCAAAGATCGGAGGTCGTCTCCGACCGAGAAGCGATATGTCTGGTCTCGATGCCCGTGCGGGTGCGGATCCACTCATCACTGGTATCGACCATTCTTTCAAGGTCTGCATTGGAAAGGATCTTCTCCGGCGCATAATGTCCGGTACCCAGAATTCCTGCAGAACATAATTCACTCATATATATAATGTCCTTTCCGTTCATTGAAAAGAGAATTTTTGGTGACTAGTAGCCAGGGACTAGTGGCTAGTGGCTGGTGACTGAAATGCCAGTTTCAAGCATCGCCACCATTCATACTCCGCGGCGCTTCTTTTTAAGCACCGCACAACTCCTCATGCCTCATTATTTTCCATCTGTTTCAGCGCATCCATCACGATCTCATCCAGATGCTCCTGACAAACGCCCATCGCCATATGGATGGCATTCTTGATCGCTTTTGCTTTCGAAGCGCCATGGCAGATAATGAGGCCGCCTTTGATGCCCATGAGCGGCGCACCGCCGTATTCAGCATAGTCAAGAGGCTTTGCCATGTATTTTTTGAGTGCCGGCTTCAGGAGCAGCCCGCCGATCTTCGCGCGAAGTCCCCCCTGCATGACAGCATTCTTCAAAAGGGCAGCCACCAGTTTCCCGGCGCCTTCCCCAAATTTCAGGACTACATTCCCTGTAAATCCATCCGTGACGATGACATCAAATTCTCCCGTCATCACATCGCGTCCTTCCGCATTGCCCGCAAAAGGAATGACCTTCTGTGCGGAAAGCGCCTCATTTGCTTCCGTGACCAAAGGGCTCCCCTTCGTCGCCTCTTCCCCGATATTGAGAAGACCGATCTTCGGCTGCTGGATACCCGCGACCTTCGTCGCATAAATATAGCCCAGAAGAGCATTCTGGATATACGTCTCCAGCTTCGGCTGCGCACTCGCACCAGAATCGATCAGGTACGTATAGCCGCCCTTCTGGTTAGGGATCGGCGTCAGGATCGCCGGACGCTCGATGCCCTTGATACGGCCGATGCCAAGAAGTCCTGCCGTGACGGCTGCCCCAGTCGATCCCGGAGCCACGAGAGCTCCGCACTCCCCCTCTCTCACAAGACGAGCGCCGACAGAGACAGACGCATCCTTCTTTTTGCGATACGCCAGCCCAGGATGCTCTCCCATCTCGATCACTTCCGATGCATGATGGATCTCGATCAGAGGATTCTGATCCTCATGATGCTTCTCCAGGATGGGGCGGATCTCATCCTCATCTCCCACAAGAACGACAGGCACTTTGTATTCCTTGACCGCCTGAATGGCGCCAAGCACGATTTCCAGCGGTGCAAAATCCCCGCCCATCGCGTCAACAGCTATTTTTTTCACAGGACGCCTCCATTACTGCAGGATCTGCATAATAAATTTTGCACGGTATACTTCTTTATCACCGTCAAAAAAACTGATATAGATATGTTTTTTATTTCCTCTGACCAATACGATCCGCCCTTTCACGACAAGCGCCGTGCCGGGCTTGACAGCGATCTTATATTTGATATTTCCGACCTGCGTCGAAGCAAAAGGCACACCGGCCAGCGACTCGGCGAATGCAGCGGCTGCGCCATATAATTTTTCCGCAGCCACCACACCGAGATTATCCGCCATCTCATCGCTGGTCTGAAAGAGACCCACGCCTTTGATACCGATATCCTTATCTAAGATCTGCAGCCCGCGTGCCTCCGGACTTCCTGCCACGAGGTGCTCCATACGGTCACGCATTTGTGGGATGCCAAGCGCCTGCCTGTCCAGACGGATCGTAGCTCTTGATACAGAAAATTTCTCTGCCAGATCTCCATCTGTCAGACATGGATGTTGGCGGAGCAGGCTCTGTATCGCATCGCGTCTTTGGGTTTTATCCATTTTGAAATTTCTGCTCATTTTTATCACCTGCTGATAATACTATATCACAAGCAGTCAAGGATTGCACGAAGAAATTGAATAAGCAAAGAGCCTTTCTTTGAGACATATGCAGGAAATCATATTTCTTTCACATTCCTTAGATTTTCATCGATATCATGGGCGACTCACTGAATCCGTAGATTAAAATTTCATTTGTTTTAGCGATTTCTAAAAGATACTTTGGAAAGCATCTCCCTGATGGGCTTCTTTCCGAATCAGGGAAATCGCCCACATTTACTGACTTTTTTCGCCTCGGATTTTATCACCAGGTGATAATTCAAACGCGGTGCGTAATTCGTTTGCTAAAAATTCAGGATTGTTTAAAAACTTATCCATTGACTTATTTCATCTCATGGCATAAACTACAGTAAATACAGGATACTTCTTGCTTGCTATTTTGTCAAACATATCTGTGATACCGTATAGTTATTTGAAAGTGAGATTTGTAGAATATTTTAGGAGAAAATCACATGAAATTACCAGCATTACACATTGGCAACCTGACCGCTACCGTACCGATCGTACAGGGAGGCATGGGCATCGGCGTCAGCCTCTCAGGCCTCGCAAGTGCCGTAGCCAATGAAGGCGGTGTAGGTGTCATCTCTGCTGCCAACGTAGGCTTCAATGAACCAGACTTCAAAACAAATACAGTGAATGCCAACCTTCGCGCACTGAAATCCGAACTGCTGAAAGCCAGAGAAAAAGCAAAGACCGGCATCATCGGCGTGAACATCATGTCCAAAGGCCATCACTATGAAGACTATGCCCGCTGCGCAGCAGAAAACGGTGCAGACATCATCTTCTCCGGCGCAGGACTTCCTGCCGATCTCCCCGCCTGCGTGGAAGGCACAGACACCAAGATCGCCCCGATCATCGGCTCCCCGAAAGCAGCCCGCGTCATCCTGAAGCTGTGGGAACGCCACCATCACCGTACCGCTGACATGGTCGTCATCGAAGGCCCGAAAGCCGGCGGCCATCTCGGCTACACCAGAGAACAGGTGAAAGAGCACGAAAGCGACGGCTATGAAAAGGAAATCAAAGAAATCCTTGCCGTTGTCAAAGAATTTGAAGAAAAATTCGAAAAGAAGATCCCCGTCATCTTCGGCGGCGGCGTCTTCGATAAGAAAGACATTGAGCACTACCTCTCCCTCGGTCTCTCCGGCGTGCAGATGGCGACCCGTTTCGTCGCCACCAAAGAATGCGACGCTGCTGACGAATTCAAACAGATGTATGTGAATGCCAAAGAGAGCGACGTCACCATCGTACAGAGCCCGGTCCACATGCCAGGCCGCGCACTCTTGAACCCCTTCGTCAAAGCCTTCACCGAGCACCGCATCCCGCCGCAGGGCTGCTTCCACTGCCTCAAGACCTGCGACCCGGCGACCACCCCCTACTGCATCACCATGGCTCTCATCCGCGCCGTCCACGGCGATGTAGACCACGGCCTCGTCTTCTGCGGTGCGAATGCCTATCGCATCGATAAGATCACGACCGTCCATGACCTCATCCAGGAACTGACACAGGACTAATTGCTGGCGACTGGTGACTAAGGACTGGGGACTAGACATCAGACATGATAAAACGCTATCCACATTTTCGTGGATAGCGTTTTTTTGATTTGAGGTTATGTGGTAAGACACCGATCAATTGATTTCCGAATCAAGTAAGGAGTGAACGCGGGTCATCCACCAGATTTTTCTGTTCTCAGTTCGACAGGCTGAAGGGGCCATGATGAAGTCGAAGCGCGACAACGCCTGCAAGTCTTTGGCGAAGGTATCCTATGGAGACATTATCATTGCGCCCGCTGTGCGTTTCGATGAATTTCATGGACTGCACAAACATTCCCCCGGATCCGCAGCAAGGATCTCAAAGGTGTCTGTATTTGATACAATCGAACGATAGCAGGGATTTTGAACACCCCCGTGTTCACTTCAATCGTTGTTGTACTGATTGGCTATCTTCTTGAGCAGAAGTGCTTTTTCCATGAACCAGTCAAAGTAAGTTTTATATTCTTTTCTATCAAACGCCGCATCAAGCTCCTTGGTCAAAAGCATACGTCCATCTTTTTCACCTTCTGACCACTCAATGGAAGCGCCTAATTCCTTTTCTATCGTATCTTGATTATCTTTCAGCTGCCTATACCAATCCTTCCCCTTGGCAACATACAAGCCCGCTGTCGCCCGATGGCGGGATGTGTTGATTGTAAATTCTACCACCACAGATGATACGCCGGTACTCAGGTTGTACCAATTGGTCGCGAAAGCCTTTCTGCATGAGAAGCTCTTGCTGAACTTACTGTCTTTATCGAAGGCATAGTCACAGAACTGCTGCCAGAAGTTCAATTGGAATTTCCGCAGCGGCGTCAGGGTTTCTGCAGCTTTCACCGTTTTTGCCCATTCGTTGGGACGTTCTACAACATTAAACCGTGGTGCTGGCAGCGAATCCCCAATGCGCCAGAGTTCAATTTCAATCAGGAAAAAACCAATATTTTCATCCGTATGCTGATTCAGCCATCCGATAGCCTGTTTATGCTCATCACGAGCCCTTTTGACAATCCAGACTATAATTTCAGCGTCTTTCCCTGCCGCATACGTAATGATTTTCCCCAAATGATCATGGTCGGTATCTTCCAGCTGATTCTCGATGATAATCCCACGGGAACTCCCGCTTTCGCGGGCGTAGATGTCTACACTGAAACTTCCTACTGGAGATTCCGTTTCCTCAAGCTCTAGGTCAATTTCAATGGCATCACTCAGCTGTTCCAGATTTTCTTTTTGGGCAAGCCATTTTGAAAAATCCTGTTCCTCATGCGGCCAGATAGACCGCAAGTCATCAATCCGTTTCATGCACCCTAGTTTTTCCATATATGTCACTTCACTTCCCGATGCTTTAGAAATGCTTCTCCTCTGCCGCCTTGAAATTATAGACTGGTTTCATCACGTCGATAACGTCCACGGTGTCACCGATGACATCCAAGATATCGTCAAGGGATTTGTAGGCCATAGGAGCCTCGTCAATGGTACCTTCGTTTACCGATGTTGTATATACGCCTGCCATCTCCTGCTGGTATTCCTTGAGGGAAAGCTCTTTGATTGCCTGGGTACGGGACATGATGCGGCCTGCGCCGTGCGGGGCAGAGTAATTCCACTCGGCATTGCCTTTGCCGAGTGCCAGGATGCTTCCGTCACGCATGTTGATGGGAATGAGAACCTTTTCACCCTTATGTGCGGCGATGGCTCCTTTTCTGAGAATCATCTCATCGACATCGATGTAGTTGTGAATGGTATGAAACGCTTCGCCGGGCTGAAGGCCGGCTCTTTCCAGCAGTTTTTTGGCAATCTGCTCCCGGTTCAGTCTAGCAAACTGCTGGCAAAGAGCCACATCATGCAGATACTGCCTCAGGTATTTTCCGGAGACAAAGCAAAGATCTTCCGGCAGCTTTTCTCTGCGTTGTTCTGACTTCGCCTGCTGGATGGCCTTCTGGATTTCTTTTTGCCGTCCTGCTGCCTTGTATTCTGCTATGATATGCTGGAGCCGTTCTTCCAGTGTTTCATCATGGGCATTCAGCTCAACGGCCATGCGCTGATAAATCTCCGCCACCTGTTTTCCCAGGTTCCGGCTTCCTGTATGGATGACGAGATAATGTCGACCATCATGGGTTTTATCGACCTCGATGAAATGATTCCCGCCTCCCAGGGTACCGATACTGCAGGCAATCCAAGACAGTTTTTTCAGCTTGTCATAACAATAGAGCCGCTGCAAATTGAAGTCAGCCTGTTTCTCAGGCCAGACATTCATCCCGGAAGGTACGATGTGAGCCGCTTCATCGAGTCTGGCAAAATCAATCGGCTGCTTGTCAAGAGCAATCGTATACATGCCACAGCCGATGTCCACGCCGACGATGTTCGGTACTGCCTTGTCTGTGATTGTCATCGTCGTACCAATCGTACAGCCTTTCCCGGCATGGACGTCCGGCATAATCCGCACCCGGCTCCCCTTCGTCAGCTCATAGCTGCACATGCGGCGGATTTGTTCCCTCGCTTTCTCATCGATACTCTTGGCATACGATATTGCCGTTGTAACTGTTCCTTCAATCCGTTCCATTGTCGCTTCACCTGCCGTCCCTGAGTTCCATAATTTTCTACTATTATACAACAGTTTACAGCTTTTAAGCCGCTTGCTCATCGCCCCAAGCCAATGCTTGCAAAGCCTTGAGCAATGTGCTTGAATTTATGCTACTTTGGGCTTTGGACACCAAAGTGGCGAAAAATACTTCCTTGTGGATCTGCTGGCTTAGCGCGTGCCGCAGCTCTTGCGGGCTCTTGTCCCGGTAGGTGTTCAGCCGCTCGTCCTCATACGGCAGGATCTTCATGAGAGCGTGCCCGGAATTCGTTAGGTTCAGCAGATGCTCAATCGCAGTCTTTGTGCGAACTTTGTAGCTGCCGAGCTCCCAGAACATCTTCTGCTCGTAGTAGTTCGTCTCAATGCCCCAGCGGAGCTTGTAGAGCTTGAGCGGGTAAATCGCCATATGCTTGGAGCTGGTGTTGCGGAGCCCTTTGTTCTCCTGCCAAGCAATGCTCATGTGCAGCGCCATCGGATCTATGGTGCTGAAAAAGAGACGGTACGAGCCACTCTTGCTCAGCGTCACATAGGCATGGACGGTATGGTCGCCAAAGATGCGCGTTTTCACCAGACGGTGAGCAACAAAATAGTTGTCCATCCGGCAAAGGTAATTCGTGAGATCATTGGCAATCTCGTCCAGCATCAAGCGTTTACCGTACTTTGGTGGACGGCCGCGACGGCCTGCCGTCGAATCCGGCAACTCGAACATGGCCGTATCGTGGCGTGCATTGCAGGTCACATTGAGATTCGGATAGCTGAGAGCATGTGCGAGCAACTCGCGCTTGGCGTACCAGCTATCGAAGAGCAGGATGACCTGGCGTTTTTCAAGGATTGGCATGACTTCATCGAGAAGCTGGCAGGCAAGTGTCAGCTTCGAGGCTTCGCCGTTGCTCATGACGTAGCCAATCGGCACCGCGATATAACGGATCTGCTGCTTGCCTGCGGTCTCATGGAGGACCGGCACGCTCATCGTCAGGCTGACGAAGGCATGCCCATTGAAATAGGACTTGCCATCGTGTTTGGCGTGGTCGTACAGGATGCCTACACCGTCGAAGTGCTTGCCCCACTTGGCAATGGACGTGTCGTCCACGCTGAGCAGGATAGGCTCCTGCCGCAGTGCCTCTGGCACTATGGCAAGCGCCTGCAGCGCCAAGGCCTGGCGAATGGATGCATCCGTGACGAGGCCGTTGCCAAGGGCGCGGTAATAGCTGTTGAGCGATGCGTCCGTCTGCTTCGATAGGAACTGCCGGAACAGGCAGCGCACCGACGGCGCCGACTCCAGAGCCAGTTGAGCAATGAGTAACCACGCCAGCAGATGGCGCGTCCGTCTCGTCGCAGATGGGAACAAGGAAGAAAAAGTCGTCAGGAGTCTGTTAACTGTCGGCTGACTGGTGTATAATTGAGACATCACGTAGCACCTCTCGTGTTTGGTTTGTGGTGAATCTTGAAGTGGTAAACTAAAATTGGACACGGAGGGGGTAATTTTTGGACATACGGTGTATACTGTACGGATAGTACGAAATTAATTATCGGACAGAAATTCTCCCTCACAGGACAGGAGGTTTGCCGTGAAGTACACAAAAGAACAGAGATTGGACATTGGCCGCCGCATTTACGACGGCGAAATCAGCCGGTATGAAGCTGCAGAGGAATACGTTATCAATGAGCAGACGGCACGGAATTACATGAGAATGTACCGGGATGCCAACCAGTTGCCGCCCAAGCAGGGACGAAGAAGCATCTGTGCGCCCTCGTTCAAGAAAGCTCCGGCAGAGCTGGATGAACTGAAGGCGATGACAAAGGAAGAACTTATCCAGGAACTAATCAAGGCCAAGATAACCGAGGCACGGCTAAAAAAAGGCTACGAGGTGAAGGGGGATGGTACTGTAATTCTGTACGGCAACAAGATTATCAAGTAATCATGGAACTATCCGGAGAAATTCCGGTGAAGCTTCTTTGCAAGACAATGGGCATCCAGAGGAGCAGTTTCTACGCTTGGAAAAAACATCTTTCTCAGCCGTCGGGCAAAGAAAAGCGCCTTTTGAGCAACGTCCTGCTGTTCCAGGAGTACCATTGGAAGTATCCATCGCACGGCTATCGCTGGCTGAACGCCAAGATACGGTTGGACAAAGAGATTGTCCTGTCCGATCCCTATGCCCACAAATGCTGTAGGATTGCGGGAATCAAGAGCAAATCCAAGCACTACAGGTACAAGAAGGCTGGCGATCCAGCGCGGATATTTCCCAACCTGCTCATGTCTGAAATGCAGATCGATGGGCCAATGCAGTGCATCGTGAGTGATATGACCGCTTTTTATGTGAAAGGCATCTACCATGAACTGACTCTTTATATGGATCTATGGAACAATGAGATTGTCAGTCATTCCCTCTCTGCAAAACGCGGTGATCGCATGACTTACATCAGCGGACTGGAAAATCTGATTGAGTGGCAAAAACGGCATCCGGAGCACCAAATGGTTCTCCATTCTGACCAGGGATCGGTCTACGCCTCCAAAGCCTACAACGAGCTATTGCCCATGTACGGCATCACCCGATCCATGTCACGTGCCGGGACCCCCACAGACAATGCCGCTATGGAGTCCATCAATGGATGGATCAAGGCGGAGCTGTTCATGGACTTGCATGTGACCGGCGAGAAACCGGTCAAGGAGGAGGTGGATGACTACATTCTTTTCTTCAATGAACAGAGGCCAGCCTATTCCTTAGGCTACCTGACGCCGAAGCAGTATCGGGAACGTCACACGCCCATCTGCTGATCTCGTCTGCATTATCGATGGCATGGTTTGTCTAACAAGCTTGAAGGATGTCAGAAAAGTTGATGAATCTTGTACATCGATTCGTTTTTTATGCCTGATTTTTTTAGTTTTGTGTCCAATTTTTGTTGACAAGTGCAAGTGACTGCATCTTTGATTGTATGAAGTGATGTATTAGTAATGGCAATAAGAGTGCTAATTGCTGATGATCACGCTCTATTGAGCCAATACGACCCGTTGAATTTGGCGGGTCGTTCAACAGATAGTAGGAGGTTATTATGAAGAAATTTTGTTTTTTGTTTTTGATAATCTGTGGCTTGATGGTTTTCTGCCTTCAGGATTGTCAAGCGCGGCAGAAATTAAATCTTGCTGATCTGGAAAATAAATATAACGCCGTGATTGGTGTTTACGCCGTTGACATGGAGAATGGAAAAAAAATTTGCTACAAACCTGATACGCGTTTTTCCTACTGCTCGACACACAAAGTTTTTACGGCTGCAGAATTGCTAAGACAAAAAAATACCTCCGATTTGAATGAAATTCGTAAGTTTTCGGCGGAAGATATTTTGTCCTACGCGCCAATCACCAAAGACCATGTTGCTGATGGCATGACGCTGGCGGAAATTTGTTCGGCATCGCTCAGGTGGAGTGACAACACGGCGGCAAATTTAATTTTGCAGGAGATCGGCGGCGTGGAAAATTTCAAGGTGGCACTTAAAAATATTGGCGACAAAACTACCAAACCTGCGCGAAATGAACCTGAACTTAATCTTTTCAATCCAAAAGATAATCGTGATACTAGCACGCCGAGACAGATGGTAAAAAATTTGCAAGTCTATATATTCGGCGATATTTTGAGCGACGACAAGAAAAAACTGCTGATTGATTGGATGAGCGACAATTCCATAACCGACACGCTTATCAAGGCAGAAACTCCGCAAGGTTGGAAAGTTATCGACAAGAGCGGTTCAGGCGATTATGGGGCGCGGAATGATATTGCCGTGATTTATCCGCCCAATCGCAAACCCATTGTCATGGCGATAATGTCGCGCCGCACGGAAAAAAATGCAAAATCTGACGACGCTATGATTGCGGAGGCGGCAAAACGAATTTTTGATAATTTAGTATTTTAAAGGGGCTTGATAGCATCGGTATTGCCGATGGGCAGAGAGGGCCATCACGCAAAAATATTTCGCCAAACATTTATATCTCACTCAAACTTCGCACACCTGAAACCCTTACTATTATATCATATTCCGATTTTCTTCATCAAAAATACGGCAGAGAATCCTGCGTTTCCTCTTGGATTCTCTGCCGTAATCCTTTTTTCCTGCTTATGCTCTGATTTCCGTCCCGTCCTTGAAGGTCACCCGGATATCGTCTTTGCTGTACACTGTGATGAAATCCACCAGGCTGCCCCACAGCCGGGCATCGAACTCCTTAATGAGATCCTGATTCCTAAGCTCCTGGATGAAGCTGTCCATCTGACGGCTCCGGGCCTTGCGATACTGGATGGCTTCACAGGTCTTGTCGTACTGCGTCTTCGCTGCTTCATACCGACTGACCAGTTCGTTGTAGTTCCGGTCATAATCATCCTGGTTCTGCACAACCCTGGCGTTCTCGGCTATGAGCTGCTGTACCTTATCTGCCAGCATATTCAGGTCCAATTCCAGCGCATCACGTTCTTTTTCCAGAGAACCGATATCTGTGAGCCGTTGCTTCAACACGACGATATTGTTGAGGATTTCTTCCTTGTTGCCAATAAGCTGATTAACGGCTTGGACGAAGGCATCTTTGATTTCGTTCTCCGTCAAAAGATTCTATCCCCATGGCATCAGCGGCAATCTTCATCATGTCCTCTTCGCGAACGCTGAGAGAACTGCACTTGCCGCCCTGACTGCAGCGCCAATGAACAGAGATTCCGTTCTTTCTACTTTGCTTGCACCACCGGAAGACGTGGCCGCATACGGCGCAGCGCACACGGGTCGTAAAAGACGAGAACCGGGTATCCTTTCCACTTGCCATGTAGTTTCTCACCCAATCCCGCTGACGATCTTTGTATTCATCAGTCCAGCAGTCTTTCTTTGCCGTCGATACCCAGTGCCGGGTGACTGTCTGGCCATCTTTCAAATAGAAAATCATGGTATGGTGCTCCGGTACCAAGATTTTGTCTATCTTCTCCAGAAAAACTGCTTCGTTGAATTCTTCCAGGCTGAGGACCGCAGCGCATTCTTCATGCAGCACTTTAGCAGGAACAGCGCCCTTCATGCTGCACTGCAGCTCCTTACTTTATGAGACTGGCATTCCCATACTTCTGAACCACCTCTGTCATGACGGATACAATGGACGAAGCTTTTGCCACAGATACCGCACTTGATTTTTCCCGTGAAGCAGGAGATATTCAGCGCTTTGTTTGCCAATGGACCCAGCTCACGCCGCCGTGCCATTTCCTGCTGCACATAATCGAATGTCTCTTTATCGATAATGGCTTCATGAGTATTCTCGACGTAGTACTTTGTCAGCTCACTCTGGTTCTTCTTCCGATGCTTGGTGATGGGGTCTGTAATGTACTCCTTTTGTAATAGCAAGTTGCCTGTATAGATGATGTTAGTAAGAATCTTTTTGATATTCGAATCCAGCCATTGGCAACCGTTTCGCATCTTGATCCCCTCCGCAGCAAATTCCCGCTCTGTTTCCAGCCGGGACTTCCCGTCAATGAAATTCGGGAAGATGCGTTTGACGATGGCCGCTTCCGAAGGAATGACAACTAACTGGTCGTCCTCCCAGCGATAACCATAAATTCGGAAATGCCCATTGGGGATGCCCTTCTCAAATCGTTTCTTTACTCTCCATCTGACATTTTCACTGATGGAACGGCTTCCCTCCTGGGCAAAGGATGCGAGAATGGTCATCATCAGTTCCCCATCCTCGCTCATGGTATGGATATTCTCTTTTTCGAACCAGACCTCGACCCCTTGTTCTTTCAATTGTCGTACTGTCTGGAGAAGGTCGACAGTATTTCTCACGAAGCGCTGTATGGATTTGGTGATGATGATGTCAATCTTCCCGGCTTCTGCATCTGCTATCATCCGCAGGAAACTTCTAACTGTTCCGCCATGGCTTTTCCCGTAATCCCCTATTCAAGCCGCATTTCTCTAACCCTTGAAGTGTCTGCTCTCTCCAGCGGCGCAGAGTTTGAAGCGGATGTATATGGCGCTAGTTCATCCGTTAAGCCCATCAGGAAATCAAGTAAGACGCCAAGCTTTAACAGCAAATTGAATCAAAGTTTCTAAAGACATCTCAATTGTATTAGCACGTTCATAGTATAAATAGGTAACTTCAGGAATGCATATCAGATTGCCCATTTGCTTTAGTTCCAGGCCTAATGAAATTTGTATATCTCTTAGGCGAACATAATAATCCGGCGGTGCAATAGTTTTTGTTTTCCATCTCAGCATCCTGTATCACCTCTTGTTTCCTTTATTATACTATAGCAGTATGACAATATATGGCTATATAAAAAAATTATTTAGAACAAAGCCCTACAAGATTATTTCTAGTCCTGTAGGGTTCTATTTTCCTTGATTTTACGGCAATTTATATCAACTTAGGATTTACTTGAAGAGTTTTGAAAACCAATTCTGCTTCTTAGGCTCTGGCTGTTTTTCAGAGGTTATCTCTGCTTTCTTCTGACTTAATTTCGCAATTTGAGTATTTAACGCACTGATTTCTTTTTCAAGTTCTTCTATTTTTTTCTCCGCGTTTAGGCATCTTTCCTTCCAATTAATAGCGGCCCTTTCCCTTTTTTCTAATTGCTGATTGAAGAACTTGGCTTGTTGTTCTCCCCACTTTTCTTTTTTCTTCTTATATACCTGTGTATTGATATAATTAGCAGCAGCAGTAGGAGTCTTAGATGCATGAAATGCCACTTGTTTGCACAATAGATTATCAGTGGAATGCCCAATGCCTGTTACAACTGGTATTTTTGAATTTACAATAGCTTCCAAGAATTCTGGCCGAGAATAGTCTATGAGGGTTTCCGGATCTCCCCCGCCACGAACAATACAAATAACATCACAATTAGACTCTTTATTTAATTCTTGCAATGCGTTCACTATATCTTCCAGCTTCATCGTAACATTTTTTGTGATGATATTTTCTGATAGTATTGCATTATGCTTTGTTATTTCATCAATAAAATCAACATAACCACTGCTATTCGTATTTGCAATCAATCCAACTTTTTGGATTCCATCTGGCCAGGGATCGTTATTTGCTACTTTTTTCGTAACCAATTCATCACATACAGATTGCCATTTTTCTAACTCTTTTAACCGCGTGCATGGCCCAACCAGTTTAAAGCTAATTGCCTCTATCTGGAATGTAAGGTAAGGCTTGTATACAAAAACACGACCGGTCACTTCAACTTCTTTATCAATGAATTCCTTGTAATGCTTATCTTCGAGCAGATTAAAAGGCACCTTTACTTTAATGGTTCTTTTAAGATTATGTTCCGTAAACAAGATATACATGTAAAAAGCTTCATTAGGACCGCAATATACATCATGCACATCCGCTTTGAATGTGTATAAAAGGTTAGGAACTTGTACCTGCTTACCAGCGTTCATAAGAAAATCTGCAAAATTTATTTCCTAGCTAATTAACCATTTGGAGGGAATACCAGCGGCCTTATCACCAGAAATGCACCAGCAGCCTTTAGTATTGGTTACTGGGTTTATTAAGTCTCGATTCCATTTAACACCAAACCCCTTTTTTATCTTGTCTCTAAATTCTTGTTTTTCTTTAGTATAGCCTTTGGCCTCAGGAATATGCAGCAAGATCATAGTTTTCAAATCCTTTCAATAAAAGTGTGTTAACCATATTATAGTACCAAGACATATAACTGTATAAAAAAATTTATCTATAATGCGGCTGCCTGCCAAAAGATGGCGGGCTATCTAATAAGCGACCGAGCAGATAACTTTAGGGAAGCAAGTATGATTTACCAGAAAGAAGTGCAGACGGAAGAACGGATTCGTCGCTTAAAGCAACAAAGGGAGGAAGAGAAGAAAGCCGCTTATATTCAGGGACGCCGCCAGGGTTACCGTTTAGGATACGATGATGGATTCCACGACGGGTACGGAACAGCATCTTACTACGCTAGTAGATTTAAAAACTAAACACCATTTCCCAAGAAGAGTAGACACATCTGCTCTTCTTTTAATTTGCTGGCAAATTTTCCCTTTTTCCAACAAAGAAGAAGAGCGGATTTATGAAATACACATCTGGCATCTCAGATTAGGTGAGGTTCTTCATCTGCGCTTCGATGAGCTGCTACAGGTTATCGACGTCGATGGCTTTAAGGGCTGCATTGGCTTCTTCTTTGGCAAAGGTGTGAATGTCAATGAAAAAGTGAGCCAATCTTTAATCATAAAAAATCGCGGCTTCCTTTCGCTGGCACAGTACCCACCAATTGTATTCTTCTGTCAACCTCACAGCTCTTTGCCAACGGAAGCCGCGTGATCCTCGTACTTCTCAATAGAAGAATCCAGATAATACTCGACTTATTCTAGCGTCAACGGTCTTCCGCAGATTTGATTTGACTTCAATTCTCCAGCCAGGATTTTAACTCCATTCAGAAGACTCTTTCCCACAGCTGCCTTTAGGACTGTCTTATCCAAATTTTAACAGTTTTTCTTTTGCCTCGAGTACCAGCATCAGCCTAATAGATTTTCCCCTTAGTTTTAATCTTGCCAATGATCCTCGACCCAGCCTTTGATGTCTTCTTTTTTCATCATCAAGAGGCTTTCTACCTCTTTCTGCGGATATGTAAGAATTTCCGAAATCTTATCCTCATTCATTCCTGCTGTATGCAGTCTTTATACCCATTTCCATCGCACCTCTTCATGTCCAGTTTTCTGGCCTATAGTAAAATTGCGATAATACTGATATTTTGCAATATTCTTGTGTTTTTTCGCCTTGAGCTTTTTGTAAACTGTATAGTAAACGTCTTTGCAGCATTCATCTTTCCCTTCGATCACCGATCTTATTTTCTCTTCTGTGACGCCAAGCTGTTCCTGAATATATTCATTGCTGTATCGTTCAATATGCAGACGATATATCTTTTCCTCCAGCGAGTCCGACTCTGCCAGACAGGCAGCAGTCAATTCCTCGTCATACTCAAATAGCAACTTTTCAAGGTCATCAAGCGATAGTCCGGTAATATATTCAATCATTTGCCAACTCATGCCAAATATGTATTTATTTAAATAGCACTCATAAAGCCGGTTCGCCATCGTCCATTTCGCATCATGATACCCTTTTTCGTATTCTGTCATAGTTATTTCTCCTTTTACAAGATCAGGTAAAAGCAGAGGGAATCGTGCAAAACTTTTTCAGAATTGCATAAATGTCCAACTCTGGCGTCCCATCAAACTTACGGATAAAACGTTCTTTCCCCTGCTGTCCATAAATATCCCTCAGGGAAAGCGGGCGATGGTTCTGTTTGAGTTCGTAGATTTCTTTCAATTTGGGGATGCGCCGCCTACTAACCCAGCTCGCCATTGTCCCGAGAAACTCTGCATCCAGCGCGATTGGCTGATATCCCATTGCCTCCAGTGACAGCGGAAGATAGAGTCGGGAGAAATCTTCACGATGCAGGTCGTGGTAGTGCCCATGGATATTGATATCTGCTCGATGCCCCAAGCGGGGCTTGTGGGAGAATAGGATGACCACACCCCCGAGTTTCATGACAATGGAATCACAGGCAAAGTCCCAGCCCATTTCCATGTACTTTTCCAGTGATTTATCATCGTGATTTCCGCGCACGAGGATTTTCTTCCCCGGCAGTCCCAGAAGCCTCTTCATTCCTTCCGGTCGCCAGGCGCAATCGCCAAGGTGGATGACCGTGTCTTGTGCTTTTACCTTTTCTTGCCAGTTCTGGCAGATGCTGGAATCAAAATTTTCTGGTCTGCCGCAGCTCTTTACCATGGCGTGATGATTAAGGTGCGTATCGGTTATAATCCATAGCATAGCGCATCTCCCAAGATTTTTCTAAAAAGTCATAACTCTCTATATTGCCGGATCATATCCACCAAGCGTACCATCATGCCCTTGCATCACCGGCATCATCATCTGACATTTTCTTATCTTCCTATCTGCTTTCGCACAGAAGAAATATGTCTTTGCACCAAATAGAGCATCTTTGCGATGGTTTTCTCTTGGATACGTTCTCCCCATACTTTTTGGAAAATCTCTGCCACTGCGCAATCCGTCAGTCGTCCTAAATCCAGGTCTGATGCCCGCATGAATTGGCTCTGCCTTTCAAAGTTTTTGGCAAATGGCATACATTTCAGGTAGATGCAATGGAAATTGGCAGCCGGCAAATCAAACCACAGCGAATTACCGTGGTCATACAATGGCGCCATTCCCTGAAACTTTCCATCGCTTACGCTGCGGATGAACCCAAAATTTCCGAAATGCCGATCTTCGTTGAAGATCAGCCAGTCGAACAGCAGCATGTTCGCCAGTTCTTTTTCCGTGACGGGAATCTGCAGGGTATCACAGCACCTCCGGAAAAAGTCAAATCGATTTTCTTGTTCCTTCTTCTCGCAAGCGCCTAATACCTGCCAGGCAGGGACAAGCTCGCTATCCTCTGTGATAAAGTCTTCGCAGTAAGAGAGATTCCTTCGCTCTGTATATGTAACATGCGGCACATCTAAGACATCCAGCAAAAGAGACGCCAGCACTTCATTCTTTGCCTCGCGATAATACGGGCCGCTGCTTTCCTTGATCAGTACTCTTTTATCATCTATGATCGCCCAGTGTTTAGGGAGTCTCCCATCCGTGCAGGGATTCGGCGAGGGTACTGCTTTCGGCGTAAAATCATTCCGGAATGGAGTAATATCTTTCCAGGTAATATCGGATCCCTGCGGCTGCAGCCAGTATGGGTCAGAAAGGTTGACTGCATAGTTTTGAAGGATTTCCTTACGTCTGGAAGCAATCTCCCACAGAGGCGCTCTTAGGCGCATCCATTCCGTAAAAGCGCTACTCACGCGGTGTTCCTGGCAAGCCAGATAAATCGGGCCGGCTTCCAGATTGATCGGTTGCACCTCTTTGCAGATATGCCGCTGTGCTTCAAACTCCACGCGCAGGGCAGGTGTATCTTTGTTCATTAAGTAAAAAACGCTCATTATCTTTTTCACGCCCTTCATACCATTTTGTCTCTACAGTTAGTCCGCTTCATCATCTTTCTCTTTCTGCTCCATATACTTTGCCATATAGTAATCACTCATATTGTTTGCTGCTACGTGCCATTCATTTAAAGATATGCTTTCCACCAGTTGTTTTAAGAACCCGGTCTTTTCGGAATCCCCTGTGATTTTATTAATAATCTCCTCAAAACAGTTGGCACAAATCCAGTCATATCCCAAATCCTTTCCTGCCAGTTTATATGCCTGATCTGTCCTATTCCTAAAATCTTTCACAGGTTCATAATCTTTAAGCAGTCCCTCACTTTCAGCGACTCCGACTATATCATAAAGGCAGTAGAGAGCATCGCCTGGCTTCAATCGTTCCAGACAGTATCCGCAGCGATTTTCGCAGCAACACATGACCGCTTCATTCTCGTTGCCATCACACCATTGGGTCCCCTCGCGGCAAGCTTTTATCACTTGACGCGCAGATTCCAAAGACATCTTCCCGTGATCATACAAGTCCAAAACAACCAGCACCACAGAATTCATCCCACGTCCAATATCGTGACAGCTCATATTGTTTTCTCCTTTTGCCATTCATTCCAATACTCATTTTATGATAAAATGTAGTCAACCAATGAAGGAAGGACTACTATCATGATGGATAAAACCATAACAACTCATACTCTTCAAAGTAGATTAGATAAAAAATCGGACAGGGGCATGCTCGGCAAAAAAATCCCCATTGCTCATTCTGAACAGGCGATTGACTATTTTGTTTCTGATCATTCCGAAGCCCCACTCACTAATTCTCTCACTGGGATTTTAAAAGAGGAAAATCTCCCACAGGTTAAAGAGGAAGCGCTAAAAGCGAAGCATATCTCTCATACCTGATCTCTCCAGCCAGCACTACAAGCATTACAATCCCGCCTGCTCTCATGCAATAGTCATTATTCTTGATTTCAAGCCAACAAGAACATCTCCGCTGTTCAGCCTTTTCGACATCCGCCAGCTGTTATGCATTATCCGTCCTCTTCAACAAAGTATTCTGACATACAGCCCTAATCCTTCCGGCCTTCTTTTCTAACATACTCCTTCTTTTCACGTTTTGCAACCTAAAAAATGTACTTTTTACGAGAAATCTAAAGATCGCCAGAGAAAAAGTAGACTTATTTATTCTAAATTAGTCTTATTTAGTCTTATTTAGACTAATTTACCGTAAATTACAGTAAATTAAATAGTGTAAATATAACGATGCACTATATGGATATAAATAAAAAGCCCTGCAAGACTATGATATGATCCCCCTAAAGCAGACAAGGTAAATAACCAAACTGCTTTAGGGGGATTTTTTTAATGGCCAAAAGGAAACATTCAGCAGATTGGATGCTTGACAGAGTGAGAGAATATCTTTCCGGCAAAGGATCTTACCGACAAATCGCCAGAGAGAATGGGATATCCGAACGGAGTCTTCGTGGCTGGGTAAGGAAATACGAGGAACAGGGCGAGGCCTCTTTCATAGAAAGAGCTGGAAACGCAAGCTACAGTAAGGAATTCAAGGCAAGCTGCGTCCTTGCCGCGCTACGTGGCGAGGGCAGCGTTGACGACATCGTAGTGAAGTACAACATTTCAAGCCATTCCGTTCTCCGGCACTGGATGAAGCAGTATAATGACCATATAGAACTTAAGGACTACGATCCAAAACTGGAGGTCTATATGGCAGGAGCAAGAAGGAAAACATCTCTTTCGGAACGCAAGGAAATAGTGGAGTATTGTCTATCGCATGGCAAGAACTACAAGGACACCGCCGCGCACTATGACGTTTCCTACAGTCAGGTATACGATTGGGTGAGGAAATACGTCGCTGACGGGGAAACTGGTCTTATTGACCGGCGCGGACATCATAAAACCGACGAAGAAGTTGACGAGATGG
This sequence comes from Dialister sp. i34-0019-2H8, assembly GCF_042846925.1. Classification (NCBI taxonomy): domain Bacteria; kingdom Bacillati; phylum Bacillota; class Negativicutes; order Veillonellales; family Veillonellaceae; genus Dialister; species Dialister sp. i34-0019-2H8. The sequence goes on along the minus strand of NZ_BAABYQ010000001.1, from coordinate 902,463 downwards.
AACGTCTCCGGCGTGAGAACCGGCGCTTGAAACGGCAGCTTGAGGAACAGAAGAGGCTGGTCTATTTCTTAAAAAAATTGAAAGCCCTGGAAGGGAGGTGAAACTTGGCAGGCTGCGCCATGCCATAACCTATGAAGCAATCCAGCAGTGCCACGCAGAAAAGGGCTGGGGCATTTGCTGGCTGTGTGGTCAGGTCGGTATTACGAGAGCATCCTATTATCAATGGCTGAAGCGAGATGTCCCAAAAGCGGAAAAAGAAAACGAGATCATCGCCCAACTGATCCAAGAGTATGATGAACGATTCCACCACATCCTGGGCTATCGGCGCATGACTGATTGGATCAATCGCCTGAACCACACGCATTACAGCAGGAACCGCATCCACCGGCTTATGAAGGAGCTCAATATCCATTCCGTGATCCGGTGCAAGAAGGCAAAATACAGAAGGGCCACACCAGAAGCCACATCAGAGAACATCCTTCACAGGGGTTTTCAGGCAGAACGACCGAACCAGAAGTGGGCAACGGACGTGACAGAATTCAAATGGTACGAAGGATCAGCCGTTAAGAAGCTCTATTTGAGCGCCATCCTCGATCTCTATGATCGGTCGATTGTCGCCTACGTCATAAGCGGACGCAATGACAATAAGCTGGTGTTTGACACATTTGAGCAGGCGATTCGCAAAAATCCGGAAGCACACCCGCTGTTCCACAGTGACAGGGGGTTCCAGTATACCAGTAAAGCATTCCAGTTCAAGCTCTCGAAGCAGGGTATGGAGCAATCCATGTCCCGCGTTGGGCATTGCATCGACAATTGCCCAGTGGAAGGTTTCTGGGGAATTGTGAAGGCAGAGATGTATTTCCTGAACAAGTTCAGTAGCGGCGGCGAGCTGCGTTCGGCCATCGACCAATACGTCCATTTTTACAATTACGAACGTTTTCAGGAGCGATTTGGAGTAAGGACACCAATGGAAGTTCGCATAGCAGCTCTGAATGCGAAGAACCCGGAACAGTTCCCGATTGCCGAAAACAAACGGATTCAGAAATACAAAGCAAAATTCGCGGCATAACAAAATGCCGCAAATCCCATGCTGATGCTAAAACACCAACATGGAATTTACGGCAGTAATTTTTTTAGATATTTGCCATGTCTACCTTGACAGGGGCTGATCACTACGGTTAGTCGTGCAGGCTTTTTTCGTTTTCTCCCATACGCTATCGCCTCCGTTTTTGATTTTCCTGATTGATATCCGGCACATACTCTCCCCAGCACAATGATCATCCGTCTTTCCCTTCATCCCCAGCGGAAATGAAGCGCTTTTCGACTGATTGATATAATACGGATCGAAGCCATTCATTTGCTAATCGACCAGGAGAACTTCAAATTTTCAAATGATGCGTTATGGCTCCTCGCTTCACGCTAAAGGCTTGGCAATTTGACTTACTATGTAGCCGGATACAAAATACCCTTAATTTTTGCTATACTTTAAGGGAAAGAAGGTGCTGATACGAAAATGAGGACATTTAATTATGCATGGCTGCGTGACCGAAAATGGGATACCGATTTACTTGGACTTATCGCGGCTATTTACAAAGAAGCAGGAAAGCAGGAGATATTTTTAAAGCAATGGCCGGCAAAACTGGAAAAATTGATTGAAATTGCAAAAATTCAGAGTATAGAATCTTCAAATGCCATTGAAGGAATCACGACAACGCGCACCCGTCTCAGACAGCTTGCATTAGAAAAAACGACGCCCCGGAACCGTAATGAACAAGAAATTACAGGTTATCGCGATGATTTATCGTTAATTTATGAAAATTATGATGCCATTCCTATCACCCAAAATGATATACTTCAGCTGCATAAGATTTTATATAGTCACACGAATAATCCAGTAGCCGGACGTACAAAAACAACTCAAAATTACATCAATGCTACTTATTCAAACGGTCAAACCGTCACTCTTTTTACTCCGCTCGCTCCTGATGAAACCCCAAATGCACTGGATGCTTTATGTGCCACCTATAATCTGGCAATTGGAAACTTCATAGCGGATCCGCTTCTTCTTATCCCCATTTTTATCCATGACTTTCTTTGCATTCACCCTTTTAATGATGGAAATGGCCGTATGAGCCGTTTACTGACATCTTTGCTACTGCATCAAAATGGATTCTTTGTAGGGAAATATATTTCTTTGGAAGCAAAAATTGCAGTTAATAAAAGTTTATATTACGAATCTCTTCAAGATTCTCAAAAAGGCTGGCATGAAGGAAAAGAAGATGTGATTCCTTTTATGAAATTTCTCTTGGGAACCATTTTGGCTGCATATAAGGATTTAGACGATCGGGTCGCTCTTATGGAAGGAAAACGGTCTGCATTTGAAATAGTGAGAATGGCTTGTCAGCAAAAAATCGGGCGTATTACCAAGCAAGAAATCCATAACCTCTGCCCGGCACTGAGTCTCAGTTCAGTGGAAGGAGCTCTTCGTAAAATGGTAACAACGGGCGAGCTAACCAAAGAAGGAAAAGGGAAAAACACCTGCTATCGCCGAATATTTTGATAATTGAACACATAATCAATGACCGCCCCGGCATTTGGAAAACAAATAGCCAAAACAATAAAAAAAGCCCTGCAAGACTATGATATGATCCCCCTAAAGCAGACAAGGTAAATAACCAAACTGCTTTAGGGGGATTTTTTTAATGGCCAAAAGGAAACATTCAGCAGATTGGATGCTTGACAGAGTGAGAGAATATCTTTCCGGCAAAGGATCTTACCGACAAATCGCCAGAGAGAATGGGATATCCGAACGGAGTCTTCGTGGCTGGGTAAGGAAATACGAGGAACAGGGCGAGGCCTCTTTCATAGAAAGAGCTGGAAACGCAAGCTACAGTAAGGAATTCAAGGCAAGCTGCGTCCTTGCCGCGCTACGTGGCGAGGGCAGCGTTGACGACATCGTAGTGAAGTACAACATTTCAAGCCATTCCGTTCTCCGGCACTGGATGAAGCAGTATAATGACCATATAGAACTTAAGGACTACGACCCAAAACTGGAGGTCTATATGGCAGGAGCAAGAAGGAAAACATCTCTTTCGGAACGCAAGGAAATAGTGGAGTATTGTCTATCGCATGGCAAGAACTACAAGGACACCGCCGCGCACTATGACGTTTCCTACAGTCAGGTATACGATTGGGTGAGGAAATACGTCGCTGACGGGGAAACTGGTCTTATTGACCGGCGCGGACATCATAAAACCGACGAAGAAGTTGACGAGATGGAACGTCTCCGGCGTGAGAACCGGCGCTTGAAACGGCAGCTTGAGGAACAGAAGAGGCTGGTCTATTTCTTAAAAAAATTGAAAGCCCTGGAAGGGAGGTGAAACTTGGCAGGCTGCGCCATGCCATAACCTATGAAGCAATCCAGCAGTGCCACGCAGAAAAGGGCTGGGGCATTTGCTGGCTGTGTGGTCAGGTCGGTATTACGAGAGCATCCTATTATCAATGGCTGAAGCGAGATGTCCCAAAAGCGGAAAAAGAAAACGAGATCATCGCCCAACTGATCCAAGAGTATGATGAACGATTCCACCACATCCTGGGCTATCGGCGCATGACTGATTGGATCAATCGCCTGAACCACACGCATTACAGCAGGAACCGCATCCACCGGCTTATGAAGGAGCTCAATATCCATTCCGTGATCCGGTGCAAGAAGGCAAAATACAGAAGGGCCACACCAGAAGCCACATCAGAGAACATCCTTCACAGGGGTTTTCAGGCAGAACGACCGAACCAGAAGTGGGCAACGGACGTGACAGAATTCAAATGGTACGAAGGATCAGCCGTTAAGAAGCTCTATTTGAGCGCCATCCTCGATCTCTATGATCGGTCGATTGTCGCCTACGTCATAAGCGGACGCAATGACAATAAGCTGGTGTTTGACACATTTGAGCAGGCGATTCGCAAAAATCCGGAAGCACACCCGCTGTTCCACAGTGACAGGGGGTTCCAGTATACCAGTAAAGCATTCCAGTTCAAGCTCTCGAAGCAGGGTATGGAGCAATCCATGTCCCGCGTTGGGCATTGCATCGACAATTGCCCAGTGGAAGGTTTCTGGGGAATTGTGAAGGCAGAGATGTATTTCCTGAACAAGTTCAGTAGCGGCGGCGAGCTGCGTTCGGCCATCGACCAATACGTCCATTTTTACAATTACGAACGTTTTCAGGAGCGATTTGGAGTAAGGACACCAATGGAAGTTCGCATAGCAGCTCTGAATGCGAAGAACCCGGAACAGTTCCCGATTGCCGAAAACAAACGGATTCAGAAATACAAAGCAAAATTCGCGGCATAACAAAATGCCGCAAATCCCATGCTGATGCTAAAACACCAACATGGAATTTACGGCAGTAATTTTTTTAGATATTTGCCATGTCTACCTTGACAGGGGCTGATCACGCTAGTCCTGCAGAGCTTTTTCATTTCCCTTATGGAAACACTGATTAAACCGTTGTTCGATTTAATCAGTGTTTTCCAAGCATTACCCATGCAAAAAAGACAGGATGTCATCCTGTCGAATGAATCAGATCTAATGAATCGGGCGCCAGGCTGGGAGGCGTAGAGTCTTCGAGGGCGGCCTTGACGAAACAAGGACTTCTACTAACTTAGAGGCGAGCCTGATCTTGTCGTCAGAGCTATCTGAGTTGTTTCGTAATTAGGTTTTCATCCTGTCTTTTTCACTTGTCTTGCCCCTTTTGCCGATTCCTCCCGGGCAGAACCTTCAAAGGGAGAAGCATTTGAGAGCCGCATGATGCCCGATTTCCTTTTCTCCCTCTGCCTAGGATGAGGGAAATCTGTCAATCGATCATCTCCGGGATGCTCTCTCCTGCTTCTATACATAGCATCGCACACATATGAAAAAAGTGACCCTCTTCTTTTCGAAGAGAGTCTCTTTTCTCAATTTTTTATCACACCGCGTTGCGAGATTTTCCTAATCAATCCCTAGCCACTAGTCACTCCAAATCTACGCTCCGAGCTCGATGGTCCCGGACTTCAGGTGGATGAACTCACCGGTCGCTTTTTCCTTCCCGACTTCTTCTGCGATGCGCATGGTCTGTGCGTGGCAGGTGAAAAGGAATATCTGCTGGGTCTTGCCGAGCTCCATGAGAAAGCGCAGTGTCTCACGCTGGCGTTCTTCATCAAAGCGCACGAAGATATCATCCAAAACAATAGGGAGCGGCTCTAGCTGCTCTCCAAAGGAGAGCGCCATGGCGAGGCGAATGGCAAGGAAGACCTGATCGCCTGTACCGGAGGACCAGATCTTGGCCTCTTTCACCCGGTGCTCGCTGTCCACGATGCCGATATCTTTCCCGTCTTCGGAGATCCGAAGGGCATACTTGCCTCTGGTCATAGCAGAGAGGAAAGTATTCGCCTGCTTCATGATCTGCGGCTGGCGGCCGGACTCATAGGCGGCCTGCGCGCGGTTCAGGATTTCTTCTGTGTACATGTAGGTCAGCCATTCGGAGAGTGCATTGGCAAGCTCGGCTTCGATCTTTTCTTTTTTCTGCAGGGTATCGGTGATGGTATTATCCCCCGCCAGACGGAAGATCTCATTTTCCACCGCTCCCTGATTCTTCTGGAGCTCACCCAGTGACGCCGTCTCTTCTTTGATGTGTTTTGCAAGGTTCTGATGGGTTTCCATCCAGTCATCGTACTGTCCGCTTTCCAGGAAGTTCCAGAGGGACTGGAATTCTTCATCGCTGCCTGCATAGAGGCGCAGATCCTGCTTCACGGCCTCCCATTCCTTCGTCAGCTGGTCATGATGCTCGTGGGCATTCACCTTTTCCGCGAATTCTTCCGCATTTTTTGCATTGACCAGATGGAGAAGGGTATCCATCTCCCGCTGGCAGGAGGCCCAGCCGTCATCGAGCTTACCCATTTCCTTCCGATACGCATCGTGCTGGTTGTTCTTTTCCTGAATGGACTGCCATGTGAGGCTGCGCGCATGCGTTTCCTCGTAAAGCTCCTGAATACCGTCCGGATCGACGGTGTAGGGCATCTTCGTCTTCGAGATGATGCTCTCTGCCCGGCGGCTATAGGCATCAAGGCGCGCATCCATCTGCTCCAAGCGCAGGTCGAGGATCTTGCCCTTGCCTTCGGCGGAGTAGATCTTCTGCCACTGCTCCTGCAGAGCGGAGAGATTCTCTGCACTGGTCTTTGGGAGCTTGTTTTTCGCGAGGAAGGCATCCCAGTCTTTGTCTGCTTTTTCCTTCTTTTCGCGAAGCAGCTTGCCTTCTTCTGTCCACTTCTGGTGCGCAAGCTGCTGCTTTCGTACCGTTTCCCGTTTCCATGAGATAGCCTGCCGCTTTGCCTGGTCTTTGTAGAAATCAGAGCGACGGCTCTGCATCAGGTTATGGAAGGCCTGCAGATCATCTATGTCTTCCGGTGCCTGCCCGGGGAATTTGTCGGAGATCGCCTTCCTCTCATTCACGAGAGAAGCCAGCGAATCATTCCATTTCTCAAGGTCATTCCCTTTCTTGTGGATGCTCTTATTATTGAACAGGAAGCAGAGAATCCCCAGCATGAGCCCGCCTGCTGCGCCATAGAGCGCCACGGTGCCTGCCATGGCCATGTAGAAGGAGGCGATGCCAGCAGCTGCTCCTGCCATAGAAAGGATGCCCAGCCAGAACCAGAAGGTGAATTTCTTATCCTCGAGCTGCGAGGCGGCATCGATCTTGCCTCTGATTTCCGCTTCCTGATGGAGAAGCTGCTCGAGCGAGGAGGCCATGTCCTCCATCTGTTGGAAGTCCTCCTCAGTCTGGATGTCTCCATCTGCCGCCTCTTCTGCGACGGCTTCGACCTCCGGCTCTCTTTGCTCCCAGAAATGGAGCTCATTGCCCCTGACACCCACGCTCTGCGCAAGGCGCCGTCCTTCTGCCCAGTCCACATGGACGCAGGCATCCTCCAAAGGCAGTGCGCGGTCCCAGAGCGGCAGGGAATAGCCCAGATTCACAAAATCAAGCTTCCAGTTTTCCTTTTCCTCTTCCAGTGCTTCCACATCGACGATGGTCTGGCGCCACTGCCCCAGATCGACGTAGAGTTTTTCCAGCGCTTCAGCCTCTCTCGCCCATGGGATGATGTCTTCCTTCTTCTTCGGCGTGTACTCATCGAGCTTTTCCTGGAGCGATGCCTTCTGGTCGTGGATCACCTTCATGCGGTTCATGAGCTGGTTCCACTGCTCCTTACCATTCGACGGGAACATCTTCACCTGCGAGGAGAGATCCAGCTGGTGCTTGATATCACGCGCCCGCTTGTAGTATTCCCAGGCGCCCAGCCGCTTCGAGAGCTCTCTGTCCTTTTCCTGGTCCTTGGCGAGCGAAGCCTCGAGCTCACGGATCTGCTTTTTCAAAAGCTCCTGCTTCTTCTGCAGCTCGGCGAAATCCTTTTCCTGATGAGAAAGATGATCCAGCTCCTGATTCACCGTATCCAGATCCGCCATCAGCTGATTGATCTTGCGCTTTCCCTGAGACGAAGCCACGAAGAGCTTTTCCTTATTCTCTTGGATATCCTTCTTGGCACTGGCGAGCTTATCGCCACCCTGCAGCATGAAGAAACGGCTACGGATGGAGTCATTCGCAAGGAAGGAAGCCCCCTGCAGGTCCTCTAAGCCGACAGCGAAGATCTGCTCATACATAGAGCGTGTGAGACCGTGCCACCAGAGTGTCGGAAGCTCCTCGGAGAATTTCTCATGGCTCGCATTCTCGAACCAACGCTCCTTCTCTTCCCGGAAGACGCGATACTCCTGCCCGTCCGCACGGACGAATGCCATATTTCCCTTCCGTCCCTGCCACTTGCCGCGCCCATAGCCGAAGAGCATATCACGGATGAAACGAAGCATCGTCGTCTTCCCGCTCTCATTCTCTCCCATGACCACATTCAGCGAAGACGTCGACGGCTGCCAGGACGCGCCCCGATAGATGCCGTACTCTGAGAGCTGCAAATCCGTGATTTTCATCGTCCATCCTCCTCTGTCAGCATTTCCGCTCCCAGCACTTCCGCCCGGCGGAAAGCAGCAAGAAGTGCCTCATCAGACACCTTGCCCAATAGATTCTTATACTTCGAAAGCTCCGGCTGCGAAGAAGCCATCTCTCGGAGCATCTTCGCCCTTTCTTCCGACGGAAGATCCATGACCGCATCAAAAGCCTTCAGATAATTCCCCGTCACATCGGGAAGCTCGCGGCGCTCGGTGAGATTTAGAAATGGCCGCGTCCGATCCTCGATGCGGGTGAAATAAGCAAAGAGATGGCGGAACTGCTCCTTTTCATTCAAAGACTGCAGAAGGAAATCACGTCCCTCTTCCGTCGAGATCGCTTTGTGCAGCGCACCATGCCCCGTCAGTACCAGACGCACCATATTCGGCCTACCGGTCAGTTCCTTCAGTCCTGCGCGGCGGCGTGCCACGTCTTTCAAAAGATCATCTGCGGTCAAGAACGGAGCGATATCTATGACCATGTCCATCCAACGTATCACATCCGTCTCGATGAACTTCAACGTCACTGTACCATAGGCCCCCACATCAACCAGGTAACAGCCACGGGGCCCGATTTCCGTGATATCCAGCCCCTGCGTATTGCCCGGGTAGACGATATAGGGCTTCATCGAGAGCGTCTTTCTCGTATGCACATGCCCCAGTGCCCAGTAGTCGATGCCCGCAGTCTTGAGCTCCTCGACCGTGCAAGGCGCATAGGGACTCCCATCGACGCCGGCTTCCGTGTGTAGCATCCCGATGGTGAATCCATCCTCCGGATTCACATGGAAAGAGCGCACCAGATCATCCTTCGTATGGCGTGTCTTGTAACTGATGCCATAGATCGTGGCCGCCTTTTCCCCATCCTTCATGAGCGGGATGCCTATCACTTCTTCGGAAGAAAAAACATGCACCGTCTCCGGCAGCGGGATATCCGCACGCCAGGCTTCGCCCGGGTCGTGATTTCCATGCACGATAAAGACCTCGATCCCCGCCTGCGCCGCCCGATACAACTCCCGACCGAAAGCCATCTGCGCCGCCAGACTGTGATGGTCTGAATTATATACATCTCCGGAAATCAAGATCGCATCTACCCGATTTTCCAGTGCCGCATCCACCACCTTTTCAAAGGCCTTGAAGGTGGCTTTCCCGATCTGCTCGTTCCACGGTCCCTTCGTCCCGAGGCGCACGCCTCCGAATGGTTCTCCGAGGTGCAGATCCGCACAATGGATAAAAGAAAAATGCTTCCCCATACTTCCTCCTTGATGGTCGTTGTTTATTCAACAGGTTCAACAGCTTCTATAGGGCTCTGCTTTTGAGCGAGAGCGATGCAGCGCAAAAATAAAGCGCGCCGCAATCTTTGAATAAAAAGAAGGGCCGACGGCGCCTTGTGAATATAATCGCCGCCTTTTCTGCTCTCGCCCGCAGAGCCTGCTGAACCCTATTTCTTCGAGAAACACCTACTATTGTATCATATCGCGCCATAGTGAGAAGTAATTTCTGCAATAAAAAAATGCCTCTCTATCGAGAAGCATTTTCCTTTGACCATTATTCTTCAACAGTCTTGGTGATGATCTGTTTGCCTTTATAGAAACCGCATACTGGGCATACATGATGAGGTTTTTTCAGTGCATGGCACTGTGGGCATTCCACAAGACCCGGAACAGTCAGTTTCCAATTTGCACGTCTCTTGTCGCGACGGGATCTAGAACTTTTTGTCTTCGGAACCGGCATTTCTCGCACCTCCTTACCTATCGGCCGTTATGCCGTTTGTCTTTCACTGTTTCGCCAGTGCTCTAAACGCGTTAGAGAAATTTATCAACTTCAATAGTATACGGGATTGGCCGGGGAAAGTCAAGGGGAAGTTTGCGAGCGGGTGACTTGTGGCGGGAGCCAAAGAGACGGGGAGCCTTTAGACAGGGAGACTTCGGATATCTAAAGTCTCACTTTCGACTCTGCGATTGGAGCAGCGTTTCCCTTGACAAAGGCGTTTGATTTTAGTATGATGCGAAAAGAGGGTAACTAAAATTTAGTTACAGAGAGGCAGGCTATATTGACACAAAAAGATAAATTGTTGGGGCGGCTCTTTCAAAATCCGTATCCCAGAGATTTTACCTATGGCGAACTTCTTACACTGATGAAACAATGCGGCTATCAGGTGCGCCAAGGAAACGGTTCTCGCATTTCTTTCGGCCCCAATGCAGTAGGAAATCGGCTTTTTCTTCATGCTCCACATGGAGCTACCGAAAATGCACTGAAGAAGTACCAAATCGAGCAAATCAAAGCATTCTTAGAGAAAGAAGGACTCCTCAAATGAAAAACTATATGGAATACAAAGGCTACCGTGGTACGATTTCCTACTGCGGTGAAGATCGCATCCTCTATGGGAAAGTGCTCGGCACCAAGGACTCCATCTCTTATGAGGGAGAAAGCGTCTCTGAACTGGAGTCTGATTTCCACGCTGCTGTGGATGATTACCTGGAAGTCTGCAAAGAGACAGGAAAGTCTCCCAGTAAAGAATTCAAAGGCTCTTTCAATGTCCGTGTCACACCCGAGCTGCATCGTTCCGCCTACTTCTATGCACATGAAAATGGACTCACGCTGAATGAACTGATGTCACGCAGTCTCAAGAATTATTTAGACGAAAAAAATATTCATGTACAAGCATAATAAAAGCCAGCCCTTGCGGACTGGCTTTTATTTGATGTATTCATTACAGATCTTCGTAGAGCGGATACTTCACGCAGAGAGCATGGACACGCTTTGCACAGTCCGCCTTGACTGCTGCATCCTCCGGATTTTTGACGACCGTCGAGATGATATCTGCGACTTCCTTGAAGTCATCTTCCTTGAATCCTCTGGTGGTCAGAGCCGGGGAGCCGAGACGAATGCCGCTCGTGACGAATGGAGAGAGAGTCTCGAACGGAATGGTGTTTCTGTTTGCGGTGATGCCGATCTCGTCGAGAACCGTCTGTGCGACCTTGCCTGTGATGCCGATAGCTTTCATATCAGCGAGGAGGACATGGGTATCGGTGCCGCCGGAAACGACGCGGATGCCATTCTTCTGCAGCTCATCAGAGAGGACCTTTTCATTCTTTTTGATCTGTTTTGCATACTGCTTGAAATCATCGGAGAGATCTTCGCCGAAAGCGACAGCCTTTGCTGCGATGACATGCATGAGAGGACCGCCCTGCATGCCCGGGAATACCGCTTTATCGATGGCTTTGCCATACTGTTCCTTGCACATGATGATGCCGCCGCGCGGTCCGCGAAGCGTCTTGTGGGTGGTAGTGGTCACGATATCTGCCCACGGCACCGGGCTCGGATATTCACCGCCTGCGACAAGACCGGCGAAGTGTGCCATATCGACCATGAAGAGTGCGCCGACTTCATGGGCGATCGCTGCAATGCGTTCGAAGTCGATGATGCGGGAGTATGCACTGGTGCCGCCGATGATGAGCTTCGGCTGGACTTCCTTCGCGGTCTTTTCCATGGCTTCATAGTCCAGAAGTTCATCTTCTTTTCTGACGCCGTAAGGAACGACATTGAAATAATTGCCGGAAATATTGACCGGGCTGCCGTGAGACAGATGACCGCCATCCGTGAGGTTCATGCCCATCATGGTGTCGCCCGGTTTTAAGAGACCGTAGTAGACAGCGAAGTTCGCCTGCGAGCCGGAATGCGGCTGTACATTCACATGTTCCGCACCGAAGAGCTCCTTCGCACGATCGATCGCCAGCTGTTCGACGACATCGACATATTCACAGCCGCCGTAATATCTCTTGCCCGGGTAGCCTTCTGCATATTTGTTTGTGAGGACGCTACCCTGTGCTTCCATGACAGCATAGCTGACGATATTTTCAGATGCGATCATTTCCAGCTTGTTTCTCTGACGGTTCAGCTCTTTCTGAATGGCTTCATAAACCGCTTTGTCTTCTTTTAAGTGTTTCATTGAAATGAACTCCCTTCATTTTTCAAAGTGAAATCGAATGGATCGATTTATACACCCCATGATGCAAAACTTTCCTCAATGAGAGTGGAGAAATATCGGCGCATCGCACCATTTCACCAAGCACCGCTCGCTAAAGCAGCGCTCTCTGCCTCAAATATCCCCCAGTCACTCATTTTCGGTTCCTGCATACATTTGATTTATTGTATCATGAGGCGCACACGAATGCATCTTTGGGTTTGAAATATGCATACTTGATATAGAAAAAGGGCTTAGCGTGTACCCTTCAGGATACACGACTAAGCCCTTCCGTTGAGCAGGTATGCTATTCGTGAAATCTCTCACAAGGATAGTATAGCACAAATCAGGAAGAAGTAAAGAGGAAATAGGGTTCAAGGTTAGCCCGTGGGCGGGGCGCCCATGGATTGCGGATGAAAGCTTTGCTCAAATGAGAAATGAGAAATGGTGGTACGGCGCAAAAATAATGAAGCGCCGCAGAATTTTGATGGCGCTTCACGCCGTCGTCATCGAAAGCGTTGCCGAGGGATCTTTATTGCACTGCGCTCAGTATCACATAGAAACTGGCAGGAAACCGACGCCTTGGTGCTACGTATTTCTGCTTTCACACATGCGTTGTTTATCGGTCTGCAAGGAAGATTTCTCGCTCCGCTCGAAATGACGATACGAGAGAGTCACTAGCCACTAATCCCTAGTCACCAGTCACTTGTCATTTTCCCTCACATAGTGCGCTCGCTCTCCACCAATGAGCGGCGGGCGGGTGCGGGCAGCTGCCACAAGGGCCGCCCCGATATGGTTATTCACCAGACGGACAGGGACAGCCACGCGCTTCAAGTGCATACCGATCATCGTAAGCCCGATATCGAGTCCCCCGTCAGCCTTGATCTCCATCACGGCAACCGGGTCCTTGAAATGATAGAAAGCATTCGTCGAGAAGGCGCCGCCGGCATGCAGCCAGGGGACGACCGTCACTTCCTCATAGCCGCGCTTCTCTGCTTCGCTGCGCTCCATGATGAGCGCCCGATTCAGATGCTCGCAGCACTGGAAAGCCAGAGCGAGTCCCTCCTTCTCTGCCTCTTCCATCAGAGCCGTCACGACAGCCGTGCCAACTTCATAGGAGCTATCCTTGCCGATGTGTCCGCCGCGGATCTCACTCGACGAGCCACCGATGACGATGAGACTCCCTTTTCTGAAATGAGAAATTTCGCAAAGCTCATGGAAAGCTTTTACTGCCTGTTCCTGTAAGTCTTCAAACATTATTGCGCCTCTTCAATCGCAGCGATCTTTGCAATTCTTCTGGCATGGCGGCCACCTTCGAACGGAGTCTTTAAAAATTCGTCCATGATGAATTCCGCAAGCCCCGGCCCGACGACACGCGCGCCAAGCGTCATGACATTCGCATCATTGTGCGCACGGGTGAAATGTGCGGAGAAGGTATCGCCGCAGAGCGCCGCACGGATGCCCTTCATCTTGTTCGCAGCGATGCACATGCCGATGCCTGTCCCGCAGACGAGAATCGCATACGTCGCCTCACCCTGCTGCACCAGCTTGCAAGCCTTCTCTGCAAAATCCGGATAATCACAGGACTCTTCCGAGTATGTCCCGCAATCTATGTATTCGATCTTCTCTTCGTCCAGATGCTTCATAAGAGAAGCCTTGAGTGCAAACCCACCGTGATCACTCGCCATAGCAATTTTCATAATCTTCGCCCTCCTTGGAAAATAGGAATACTGTACCATTTCAGTATACAACAGCGGCACATAAAAAGGAACAGCTCGGCAATGGGCGAATTGTTCCTTTCGCATAACATATTCTATGCACCCAACGGATATGGTGCGGTACATATAGGTAAAAAGAGGCGCCGGATTTCTATGATGCCGATGGAAAAAGTCCGTCAATTCACAAAACCTAGAACCCCTTTGAACCCGTCCGCTCCTACCTCTTCTCCACCACGATATGATACCCGGACGCCTTGGTGAGGCGGTTCATGATGGCGAGACCGAGACCTGCGGTATCCGTGCCCTCGCCGATGATGGCATCGACGGGATGGCGATTGAAATAAAGGAGGCCGGAGAAGAGATTGTGCGCGAAGCTCTCTTTATCCTCCCGATGTCCCCAGACGAAAACAGGAAGTTCCTTGGGGAGAAGACGAGCCGTTTCTTCGCTGACGAAGAATCCATATCGTTTATCACTCTTCCCCGCAAAGGAGAGGATTTCCTCTGCCACCTTCCCCGCCTCTCCCGTATACACGGTGAGCGGCGCAGAAGGCGCATAGTGGCGATACTTCATGCCGGGTGCCTTCGGATGTGCGCCGTCTTTGGCGAGTGCGCTGTCTACCGTCGTCGGTGCGATGGCAGAGAGCGCTTCCTTCGTCGTGCCGCCGGGACGGTAGATGACGATCTCGTCCCCTTCGATGCCCACCACGGTGGACTCGAGGCCGATCTGACAGGACCCGCCGTCGATGACAGCGGCGATGCGTCCATTCATATCATGCAGCACATCGTCCGCGGTCGTCGGGCTCGGACGGGTGGAAATATTTGCACTCGGACCTGCTATAGGGACGCCGGCTGCACGAATGAGGGCGCGTGTCGCCTCACTCCTCGGGCAGCGGATGGCGATGGTAGAGAGTCCCCCGGATGTTTCCATCGGGATGCAATCCTTCTTCGGGAAAACAATGGTCAAAGGCCCCGGCCAGAAGGTATCCATCAGCCGCCTTGCGAGCGGGCTGACCTCGGCTGCGTACTTCTCCACTTCGGAGGGATCCGCCACATGGACGATGAGCGGATTATCCGAGGGACGGCCCTTCGCAGCGTAGATTTTTTTCGCCGCACCCGCATCGAGCGCATTTCCTCCAAGACCATAGACCGTCTCCGTCGGAAAAGCCACAAGACCGCCCTCACGAATGATGCGTCCGAGCGCCTTTACTTTATCCTTATAATATAGGTCATTGACTTCTACTTTTTCAGTCATGATGCTTCTTCTTTCTACAATAGATCGCGCGTTCGATATCGCCGTAGTCTTTGATGACTTCGAAATCCTCAAACTCGCCCGTTTCCTTCAAAAGCGAAAGAATCTCTTCCCACTGGTGGATGCCGAATTCCACGGCAAGGAAACCGCCCTCCTTCAGATGTGCAGTTGCCTTCTCAGCGAGGCGGCGGTAGAAAACGAGACCATCCTCTCCCCCATCGAGCGCAAGCATCGGCTCATGCTTCACTTCCTCCTGAAGATGGGCGATATCGGAACGAGGAATGTAGGGAGGATTTGAAAGGATGCCATCATAGAGCACCCCCTCAGGCAGCGCATCGATATAGTCCCCGAGCAGCCACGCCGCGCGTTCCTCCATCGCAAGCTCTTTCCCATTTTCTTTTGCGACAGCGATGGCTTTTTCAGAAATATCGATGCCGACCCCCTTCGCTTCCTTGCAATAATACAGGAAAGAGAGGAGGATCGCCCCGCTCCCTGTCCCGAGGTCCGCGACCTCGATCACGCCGTCGTTTCTATGGTATTGGATGATCTTTTCCAGCCATGTCTCTGTGTCCGGGCGAGGAATCAGGACATCCTCATTCACATGAAATGTGAGTCCCATGAATTCCTTCTCGCCAATGATAGCCGCCGTGGAAATTCCCTTCACACGCTTTTGTATGAAGGACTTGAAAAGTGCGAGCTCCTCCGGATTCACGATTTCTTCGAAATCCGTATAGAGGAAGATCCGCTGCTTGTGAAGAACCTTCGCAAGCAAGAGCTCTGCGTCCAGACGCGGCGACTCGATCTCGTGATTTTGGAAATACTGCGTCGTCCATGCGAGCAGGCGCTGGATCGTCCAGAGCGTATTAGCGGCCATTCGCTTCCCCTTCTTTCATGCGGCGCGCCAGATCCTCTTCCATCAGCCGGTCAAGGATCGCGTCCATGTTCCCATTCATGAAATCATCGAGCTGGTAAATACTCATATTGATGCGGTGATCTGTCACGCGGCCCTGCGGGAAATTGTACGTCCTGATACGCTCCGAACGGTCGCCGCTGCCGACCTGATTCTTGCGGTCCGCCGCTTCCTTGCTCTGCGACTCCCGCATCGCCTGGTCATAGAGACGAGACTTCAGGATCTGCAGCGCCTTCTCTTTGTTCTGACGCTGGCTTCGTTCATTCTGACAAGTGACCACCATGCCCGTAGGAAGATGCGTCAGTCGGATCGCCGAAGACGTTTTATTGATGTGCTGACCGCCCGCACCGGAAGAGCGGTATACATCGATACGCAGGTCTTCGCGGCGCACCTCGATATCTACATCCTCCGCCTCCGGAAGGACAGCCACCGTGACCGCCGACGTATGCACACGCCCTTGGCTCTCCGTTTCAGGGATACGCTGCACGCGGTGTACGCCGCTCTCGAATTTCAGGATCGAATACGCATTCTTTCCTTCGATGGTGCAGGTGACTTCCTTGAACCCACCAAGATCCGTCTCATTCGCATCCGCGATCTCTGCCTTCCAGCCCTTGCGCTCTGCAAATTTCAGGTACATTTTGAGAAGATCCGATGCAAAGAGCGCAGCCTCCTCGCCGCCCGTACCCGCGCGGATTTCCAGGATGACATTCTTCCCGTCATTCGGATCCTTCGGGATCAGCATCTTATGGATTTCCAGATCCAGCGCATCCCGCTTCTCTTCATTTTCCTTCAGCTCTTCCTTCGCCAGCTCATGGAGATCGGCCTGCGACTTATCGTCCAGAAGTTCCAGTGCATCCTGGATCCCCTTGAGTGCCTCCTTATATTCTCTATATTTGAAAACGATCTCTCCCAGCTCCGCATGCTCCTTCGAGAGCTCTCTCCAGCGGTTCTGATCGGCGATCACCGAAGGATCGCTCAGCTGATCTTCCAGTGCCATATATCTGGCTTCCATGCCATCTAATTTGCTGATCTGCATTATGCTTTACTCCTGTTATAAATTGGGTCGTTTGTAGTTTGAACCTAGGGATGAGTGGCTAGGGATTAGGTGTGACTGGTGACTGAAATCGCGGCGTCGTCATTCTGAGCGGAGTGAAATGCCGTATGTTTGCTCATGCGTAATCAGAACAGTGGGAACTGAGTCGAAGAATCTCGCGCCACGCGGAACCCAGCCCTGAACCCATCAACCT
Organism: Dialister sp. i34-0019-2H8; assembly: GCF_042846925.1. Taxonomy (NCBI): domain Bacteria; kingdom Bacillati; phylum Bacillota; class Negativicutes; order Veillonellales; family Veillonellaceae; genus Dialister; species Dialister sp. i34-0019-2H8. Next base: position 885,352 of record NZ_BAABYQ010000001.1, on the reverse strand, counting down.
GAACCCTGAACCATAGCCAAAATTTCAAACGGATACTTGAAATATCCATTTCCCCATATACACATCTTTCCTAGTATATCAAAAAAAGGCAATAAAAAACAGGGCTTGCGCCCTGTTCCTTATTCTGCGGATTTGCCGTAACGTTTGTTGAACTTTTCGATACGGCCACGAGCCTTACCGAAACGCTGCTGTCCTGTATAGAATGGATGGGATTTGCTGCTGATATCGATATTGATCAGCGGGTATTCATTGCCATCTTCCCATTTTACAGTCTGGTTGGAAGTTGCTGTAGAACGGGTCAGGAAAGAGTAGTCAGCACCGATGTCGCGGAAAACGACTGGATGATAATCCGGATGAAGTCCCTTCTTCAATTGTTGCACCTCATTTCAACTACATAGATAATTCTTTGCTATTATAACAAACGGGATAGCAGAATGCAAGGGACAAATAGAGAAAGTTTAGAGGAAAAGGGAGCGGGTTCAGGGTTCAGGGTTGTGGTGGCGGCTTCGCCGCCGTATAAAAAGGGCGATGCCTGAAGGACGTGGGGATAGCCATCCTTTCGTATCGTCATCCCGAGCGCAGCCATCGATCTCTACTGCCCTGCGGGAATCTGCGTGTATGCGCCAAGGGAAAACGATGTCTTGGTGTTGTCTCACATCAGGCAATGAGCGTTCTGCCATAGAGATTTCTCGGCTACGCTCGAAATGACAACGGCGCGAAGCGCTATTAAAACTCCGCGGCGCTTCGCGCCGCACCACCCCCCATTGAACCTTTTGAACTCATCGAACCCGTTGAACCACTTGAACCTGTTATCCCCCGCTATCCAGGCCTTGAACCAATCAACCATATTTCCTGTATTTATGCTATAATATGTCCACACTCTATATTATAAGAAAGAAGGTCTATTATGCAGAGACTTGTATCCTACAACTACAAAGGCGAACGCCAGTGGGGCGTCCTGTCCGCCGACGGCACTTCCATCTACCCTGCCATCGATCTTGAAGAAACCTACTTCATTCCCCTCGCTGAGACGCTGGGCGATTTCATCGAAAGCGGCGAAGAAGGCCTCCTGAACCTAGCACACGCGCTCGAAATGAACGGAAAGGACAAAGCCGTCGCTCCGATCGCGCTCGCAGACGTCCGTCTCGAAGCCCCCTTCTACCCCAGAAGGAACGTCCTCTGCGTGGGCAAGAACTATCAGGCACACGTCAAGGAATTTGACCAGAACGCCAATGCCAAGAACCCGGAAGATCCGATCTTCTTCACCAAAGCCACCACCTCCATCATCGGGCCAGACGAGGAAATCGACAGCCATCCCGCAGCCACCCAGGAAGTCGACTACGAAGGCGAGCTCGGCGTCATCATCGGCAAACGAGGCACGAACATCGCGGAAGAAGATGCGATGAAATACGTCTATGGCTACACCATCATCAATGACGTCACCGCCAGAGACCTGCAGAAAAAGCACCTCCAGTGGTTCCGCGGCAAGAGCCTCGACACCTTCTGCCCGATGGGCCCGACCGTCATGGTCGGTGACTGGCCGCTCCCCTTCACCATCTACACGAAAGTCAATGGCAGCCTGCGTCAGGAAGGCACCACCACCGACCTCATCTTCTCCATTCCAAAACTCATCGCGACTCTCTCCGACGGCATGACTCTCCTCCCGGGCGATGTCATCGCAACCGGCACCCCGCAGGGCGTAGGCATGGGCTTCAACCCGCCGAAATTCCTCAAAAAAGGCGATGTGGTAGAGATCAACATCGACCCCATCGGGACACTGAGAAATCCGGTGAAATAATATTTCATCAAACGCAAAAGCACGACAATCCAGCAAAGATTGTCGCGCTTTTCTATTGAGGTCAACGAGATAGCGTATCGCCATTTCTAAGGAAACACTGATTCAATCCGTTGTCAGATTGAATCAGTGTTTCCTTGGATAAGGGGAATCCCCGTATCGTCATCCCGAGCGTAGCCGAGGGATCTCAACTACACTGCGGTAATCAGCACGTATGCATGGACACAGCAGCGATGTCTTGTTGCTGCGTTATACCACCGTCTCGCATGTGCCGTATACCGTCCTGCAAGAAAGATCTCCAGGGAAACACTGATTAAATTGTTGTCAGATTTCATTCTTGGATTTTTATACAGAGCAAGGAATCATCTAACGCGAATAGCGAGCTATTTAAGGAGGATGATGACGAAGCTATGTATAAAAATCCATATGAAATCTAACTCTGCGATTTAGTCAGCGTTTCCCTAGACTTTGCTCGAGATGACGATATGGGATCTTCTTCATCTCACATACGACGCTATATTACTTTCACACCGCACCCGTTGAACCTATAGAACCAGCTGAACCTCTCTCCCACACACGTCAGGGACTACCCTTATATCTTTACCTCCTGCCTGCTTTCAAGGCAACAAAAAAGGATGAAACCAAGCCTTACGCTTAGTTTCATCCTTTTTTGTTTGCGTTCTCACGCGGTCAATCGAGGACTTTATCAGAATCTGAGGCGGATGCCGGCATTCAGCTTCCACTTTCTTTGGAAGTCGCCGCCAAGATCTCTTGCAAAGTCTGCATAGAGCTGGCTGTTTCTGCCAAGGCGATACTCTCCGCCGAGCACTAGTTCTGCCCAGGTGTCATCTCCGTCAAAGGAGGTGGATTTCCATCCGCCGTCTTTCGCAAAGTAGCGGGTGTCGATGTCTCCATTGAATTCATGCGCCAGGTAGAGTCCTGCATGGAGGCTGCCATGGGCTTTCTTCATGCCCGCTTCGAAGCCGAGGCGGCCGACAAGGCTGTCGTAGCTTTCCTGATAAATGTTCATGATTGCGCCATTGTTTGCGCTGCCGCTGTAGTCCTTGCTTCCTACACGGGACCAAGTGAGCTGTACTTTCGGGGTGATGTAGCTCATCTCACTGCCGAAGGTCTTCCCGTATTCTGCGGTGAGGCCATAGGCATTGGCTTTGTAGTCTGCATGAAGCTTGTTTCTGAGTTCGGTATAGACGTCGTATTCGTTTTCTACACGGCCGGCTTTGGCTGCCACTCTGAAGTAGCTGCCGTCTTCCATCTTCTTCACGCCGTAGACACCGAAGCTGTAGAGCTTGTTGTCGCCTTTGCCGCCAAGGAGGTAGTCGCTGTCGCCATCACGGTAGTCGAAGGCTACGCCGGTGTGCCAGCCATTTGCGAGGGCTTTGTCGTAGCCGACCTGTGCACCCCAGTAGTTGTTGCTGTCTTTCAGTCCGCTGACATCCGAGGAGGTCTTGCCGCCAAGGGCTTTGGCAAAGATGCCGTCTTCATCAGCGAGGTCTGCTCCTGTGTAGGTGTCCTGCATGTTGTCACGCCAGCTGTGGAAGGAGGTGGTGACGGCGCTCCTTGCGCCCTTCATGACGAAGGTCTCGTAGTCACCTTCTTCAATGGTCGGTTCCCACTGGATGCTGCCATCGACAAGGGCGCCTGTCTTGTCTTTGAAGGAAATCAATCCGGTCTTGGCGCTGGAGGAGGTGAGACCTTCGCCGATCTTTACTTCACCAGTCAGATTGTCGTTCCCCTCTGTATAGATGGCCTTCTTTGCCAATGCTTCCAAGATCTTGGTTACGGCAGCTTTGTCCGTCATCTGGATGCTGCCATTGTTGGCTGTGTAAAGGGTCAGTCCGGAGCCGGCAGCTGCTTTTGCAATGTTCACGTTGCCGCTGGTGAATGTACCGTCGTCTTTATGCGCCATGATAAAGGTTCCGTGTCCGCTGAAGCTTGCAATATCGAGGTCCTGGGTTCTCTTGGTCATATCGATGTAGCCGGTGTGTGCTTTATCGCTGCCACCATTGACGAAAAGTTTTCCTGCTGCAGGTGCGTTCGTATCCCCTGCTTCATCAGCAAGGCTTGTCGCATACAGGCTGGTGGTGTTTTCTGCATCATTCAGGATCCAGTAGCCGCCATCCTTGACGTTCATGGTGAGGGTGCCATTGCTTGCTGCATAGCTGCCTGTCACCTTGGCTCCATTGCTAACATTGAGCGTCAGCTGACCATTGTTGCTGACAGACAGATCGCCTGTCAGGGTAGATGCCTTGTCTCCGAGTGTGATGTCAGCCTTGCCGCCATCGATGACTACATCTCCCGTCATGGTGGTGGTGGCCCCGGTATTTACAGTAAGGTTTCCGCCTGCGACGTAGACTGCGCCCGTGATCGAAGCGGCTGCATTGCCTGTGATAGCGACTTCACTGTCTTTGTCAGCTACAGAAATCGCTGTGCCATCCTCGCCAGCTGCTTTGATGTCGGTCATACCATTCAGTGTGACTTTGCCGCCATTGGAAGCGGAGATCGCGTCTTTGCCGGTGATCACGGTGCTGCCGGTGATGGATACCTGATGACCATCCGCCTTGATGCCGGCGTCTTTGCCGGAGAGTTCCAGTTTCGCTTTGCTGGTATCGATGGTGATATCCGCCTTGGCATCGATAGCAGAGCCTTTTTCTACCATGATCTTTGTCGGATCCTTCGTGAAGGTATACTTGCCTTCTTCTTTCAGGACGCCGTTCTGCTTGTAGATATAGTCATCCTTCGTGATGCCGGTGATAGCCTGCGTATAGGAGTCTTTCACCTGCTCTTCCGGATAGGTGACCCCAGGTGTGACTGTCCCTTCTGCCAAGCTGCCTTTGCCATCTTTATCGCTGAAGGCGATGTTTCCGGTCTGCAGGGCTTTGCTCGATGCGGTCAAACCGTCGGCGATCTTCACATAGCCGGTGAGGTGCTTCTCGCCTTTTGCATAAGCGCTGTAGGTGAGCTTTCCTGCCAGCGCATTCAGGACATTGGCTACGCTGTATTCGTTATCCATTGCGACGTTAGTGTTGTCGGTGATGAGAGAGATCTGGGAACCGGCAGCTGCCTTGGTGATGATGGTGTCACCCGCTTTGTAGTTCTCTGCCGCTTCGCCATTTCCTTCATGTGCATAGTAGATATTCGCATAGCCGCTGTAGTTGTCGATGGTGATCTTCTTAGTATCGTTTTGGAAGATGTTACCTGCGTGTGCCGCATCGCTGCCACCAGTCAGCTTCGTCACATGGCTGCCGGTAAAGCCGCTCGGAACCTCCTTGCCGTTCTTCTCGTTTGTCCAGGTGGCACCATCTGTCAGCCACAGGTTAAATGTGCCATAGCTGGTGGAGTCATCACCGGAAGTAACTTCGTAGAGGCTGCGGCCGTTCCAGCTGCTGTCTTTGCCCTGCAATGCCAGATTAACGGTAGAAGATGTAGAAGTTGTTTCCTCCTCCCAATAATCATAGCTTTCTGCCGACTTGGTGTAGACATCGCCATCAATCTTCACGATGCCTGCGCCTTCCTTGCCGTCTTTCATATTGACGTTGATCACGCCATTATCGTCAGACTTCAGCGCAATGTAATTCGCTGCCTTGCTATCCTTTTGGATAGTCAGGTTGCCGCTCATGGTGACGGTACCGCCATTCCCGCTGTAAATACCATTGCTTTCTGTCTGCGCAGAGGTAGAAATAGTGGTGTCTGCATCGATGGTGATCTTACCGCCTGTTGCATAAACTCCCTGCGCCCTGAAGCCTGTGGTATCCGTACTGAGCTTCAGGTTCTTAGCTGTAATGGTCACATCCTTCGATTTCCCATAGCTGAGACCGGTAGCGACCGCACGTGCCACATTGCTGCCCTTCAAAACATGGTAAGCTACGTCAAGATCCTGCCCTTTAGCGTTAATCGTAATCGGACCGCCGCTGGATTCAATAGCACTCAGGTTCGAGCTGTAATCACCCTTTGTGACATCGATCACTGTATCCTGCGTAAAGTTGTAAATGCCTTTTTCGGTTTCGATGCCCAGATTTTCATACTTCTTATCCAGATTACCTGTGATCGGATCAGTAATAACGGAATCATCCTTGACCGTATACTCATAGAAGCCCTGACCAGGTGTCTTCGTGCCGGTTGCATCGGTGGAGAAGCTGATATTGCCAGTCTTGAGCGCTTTGGAGGAAGCGGTCAGTCCTTCAGCAATCTTGACCGTACCAGCCAGCTTGCTGTCATTCGCGGTGTAGAAGAGCTTCTGTGCCAGCTTGTTCAAAACTTCATTGACCGTATTCTGGTCTTCAGCCTTATCCTGTGCGGTAAAGCCTTTCGTGATGCCCTGGTTATCCGTGATGAGCGTAATGGCAGACCCGTTCTTCGACTGACCGATGGTAAAGCTGCCGCCGAGAATATTGGTCGGATGATTAGCATCGTGGTTGTAAATCACAGTAGCGTTGCCGCTGTAATCAGCTACACTGATATCGCCCGCATCACTTGCCACAAAGATGCTGCCTTTGTTACCGGAGAAGGAAGCAATCTTGCTAGCACCATTTACATTCCAGATAGAGTTATCTAGCGTAAGGTGCATCGCATTGCCACTGCTAGAGCCGGTCCAGGTGGCGTGATCCAGATTCGCGTTTACGGTATTGCCGGAAAGGTTATTGCCGGTCCAAGATGCACCACTTCCCATGTAAAGGTTCACGATACCTGCACTGCTGCCGTTAGCATTGCTTACATCGCCCTTCCAGAAGGAATCCTTCGTATTCAGACCGAGGCTGACATCTGCATTGGCACCGGCATTATCCATGCCGCCGCCGAGATAGACATTGCCTTCCAGCTGAACAGTATTGCTACCTGCACCGATGATAGCGCCTTTGGCATCCTTCTTGACATTCACATTCACCTGTCCGCGGTTCTTGGAAGCGAATTCACCGTAAGCACGGATCGCATATTCTGCTCCGTTGATCGCCTTGATGACGCCGCCGCCAACCTCAACCTTGGAAGCAACTGCACTGATGGCTTCGTTGGCACCGGAAGCATTACTCTTATCAGCCACAACATCAACGAGGCCGTCCACGGTGATAGCAGACATCACGCCGCTTACTCCGTTCATGCTCTTGATCACGGCAGCATTTGCCGGAGCCGTGCTCTTCGCGCGCAAGGTAAGGACATTGTCAGCACCGGCATTATGAATCTGGATCGTACCGCCGGCATTCACGAACAGTGCGCCTGTCTGACCACCCTTGGTGCTTGTTGCAGTGACGGACATCGCACCGGCATTATTGATGTTGACTACACCCTTGCCGATGGCTGCGATACCGGTTGTATGGGTATCGGTTGTTGTATCTACCGTCAGCTTGTTGCCATTCATATCCATGGTCACATTATGGTTTTCATCGGAGCCGGAAATCGCTGCACTGATCTGCGGGAGCCATGCACCACCGGCAATCAGATGCTTTTCAGGTGTGATGGTTGTGCTGTCTGCCGTGAATACATAGGTGTCATCGTCCTTCAGTACGCCTTTTTCTATGTAAACCGTATCAGCAACTGCATCACCGGTAATTGCCGTAGTAAATTCTTTAGTTATCTGGCTGCCAGGCTTGCTGGTCTTATAATCATAGTAGCCCTGGCCAGGTGTAAAGGTGCCTGTATCTTCCGTAGAGAAGGAAATATCGCCGGTCTTCAGTTCTGCGGAAGAAGCAGTCAGGCCTTCAGCTATCTTCACTACGCCAGAGAGATGACCATCCGTATAGTTCTTGTAGAACAGCTTGCCTGCCAAGTTATTCAGTACGTTGGCTACTTTATCCTTAGCATCAGCGGAATCGCCATCTGCAAAGCCGGAGGTAATGCCCTTATTATCTGTAATAAAGGTGATAGCAGAGCCTTCTGCTGCATTGGTAATATGGAAGCTGCCGCCAATCATCTTAGTAGGATCAGCAGCATCATGCTCATAGAATACAGTGGTATGACCGCTATAATTTACAACAGAAATAGGATTATTGTCCTTCTGATAAATCAAGCCTGCATTATCGGCATCCTTACCGCCATGCAGCGTTGCCAGCGTGCTGCCTGCCCATACAGGATTTTTGGACGCTATGGTCGTTGTTGTCACATGCGACTGCTGCTCATTGGTCCAAGTGGCGCCGTTTTGCAGATACAGATTGAATTGTCCGATATCATGCATAGTATTGCCGCCAGCGCCATAGTTGTCGTTATACATATCATAAGCAGCCACGCCCTTCCAGAAGGAATCCTTATCGGTCAAAGCCACATTAAGGATGCCTGCGTCTTTCCAGTCGATCAGCTCGCCGCCGGTATATTCCACGACCTTCTTGCCATATTGGCCGGTGGCATACATATCACCGGTAATCTTGGTGGTCGTATCGCCTGCAGCGCCGTCCTTCATGTTGATGTCCAGCGTGCCTTTATCTACGCGGACTGCATAGAAATTATGCGATTTACCACTGTCTTCAGCTGCCGTGATGGTGCCACCGCCAACAGATACCTTGGTATCCTTGCCAGCGAGCTTGATACCGCTGCCGCGTACACCGGAGATATCGACCGGACTACTGACAGTCACAGTGGAGCTGTCACCGGTGACCTGAATACCGGAAGCATTCATGCCTGCGCCGCGTTCTCTAAGACCTTTGACGTTGCTGATTGTCAGCGGACCATCAATAGTAATCTCACTCTGCTGGCCCTGGATATTTATGCCGGTTGCGGCATCACCCTTCGTGATAACATCTGTAATTTCTACCGGACCGGAAATATTCAGGTGCGCATTGCCCAGGGCGTAAATGCCATGAGAGCCTCTGGTATCCGTATTGCTTGCTGTAATCGCAAGCTTTTGATCCGCAGACGGATTAACAACCTTGATGTAAGAGTTAGCATCTACGTAAATGCCTGCTGCCTGGCCGCTGGATTGCTGAGCGCTCAAAGCCAGCCCCTTACCGGACATTTTGACAGTCATCGGGCTGGACAAGGATGTCGATTCACCTGCATAGAGTGCGCTCGCAAATTTGTTATTACCAACATTCGATTCTGTGACAGAAACATGCGCCACGCCGCTTTCATCCAGCTCACGACTCAGGCTGATATCTTCAGACTTGGTAATTGCACCTGTTTTATAATTGGGCTTTTCCTGTTCCGGCGTATAGGCATAGAATCCCTGTCCTGCCTTTTTCGTCCCATTCGTTCCATCAGAGAAGGTCACATCTCCAGATGCTTTGACAGTAGCGCTTACGCTGGATGCCGTCAGACCGTCGGCAATCTTAACAACGCCAGCCAGATTTGCATCCTTGTAGCCTGTATAGAACAGCTTATTAGCCAGCTTGTTCAGTACTTCCTTGACATGATTCTTTTCTGCTGCCGTATCACCATCCGCAAAGCCACCGGTAATCCCCTGGCTATCGGTAACCAAAGTGATCTTGGAATCGGCAGCGGCAGCCTTGATCGTAAAATCACCGCCATTGATGGTCAGCGGATCATTTGCCTCATGGCCATAAACAACAGTCGTGTCTCCGCTGTAATTATATACGATAATACCCTTGTCGGAATTCTGATAGATTACACCGGAGCCGTCCAGCTTAGAAACATTGCTGCCGGCAAACGTTGTCTTCAGCGTATCTACTGAACGCCCGGTTTCATGATTCCATACGGATCCTTCTGCCATTGTCAGATTAAACTGACCAGCAGGTGCATTATAAGTACTGCCGGGAATATTGCTTACTGCGCCTGTCCATTGGGAACCCTTCGTCATATTGACATTGATAACAGAAGCTTTATTGTCAGTTACCTTCATGTCACCGGTAACGTCCAGAACTCCGGCAGTAATGCCTTCACCGGTATTCAGGTTAATAGTCCCCTTGTTAGCCTGCAAAGCATAATATTGGCTATTTGCAGTACCGTTAGACATATCCGCAGCTTTAATTGTTGCGCCGGCAGTAGATATAGTTGAAGTATTCAGTGCACGGATTGCACTTCCCAATACGTTTTCAATATTAAGATTGCCCTTAACAGTTATATTGACAGGAGCATCTGCGCTTGAAGAACTGTCTGCATAAATACCTGCTGTACTCGGTCCAACCTTGTTGCCGGTCTGAACATTCTTGACAGTCAAATCCTTTTCAAATACGACATTGCCTTTGGTACCTACATATAAACCATAAGCACGCTGAGTAGAATCGGATTTTACTCCGTCTATCTCGACATCAGTATTTGCGGTAAAGCTGCCGTTTTCACCTACACGAATGCCATAAACATAGTTAGCTTTAGTATCAGCATTGCCATCAGCACCAAGACCGGCGGAAACCTTCAGGACACCATTGCCCTTGGAATCCTTAATTTCCATACTCTTGTCTGCATCAACGTAAACGGTAGACAAATATTTCTTTGCATCACCGCTGGTGTTAAGCTTTAAGGTGTGCCCTTGTAGATCAACAACAAGCGGGCTTACTGCATCGCCTGCTACATACATAGCACTAGGCGCACTGGAAGCTACACTATCCTGCGCTTCGGTAACATTGATAGAAACAATGCCGTTGACATCGCCAACACGTGTTTCATCAATGTTTTCAGATTTTACAATAGGACCAGTTTCATAAGGTTTCTCATCCGTCGCCGGAGTATAGGCATAGAATCCCTGTCCTGCCTTCTTGGTACCTATATCAGCTGTGGAAAAAGTAATGGTTTCAGATCTCAAGCTGGTAGAAGATGCTGTCAGGCCTTCTGCGATCTTGACCGTTCCGCTAAGATTTCCATCTGCGTAGCCCGTATAGTAGAGTTTTCCTGCGAGCGCATTCAGCGTACCGCTGATGAGGTTCTTCTCATCTGCTTTGGTCGAATCGAAATCCAAACCAGCACGATCGGTAAGAAGGGTGATCTCACTGCCTTTGTCTGCCTGGGAAATCTTCACATCTCCGCCAAGGATAGCATAACCGCTGTTGGCATCTGCCGGTTTTGTTGTGTCATGTTTGTAGATATAGGTGCTGCTGCCGCCATAGTTCTGGATGGTGACGGTGCCAGCCTTTGCATCTGTCATATCGATGACGCCACCGTTTCCTGCCATCTGCTTCAGGCTGCTTGTTCCACGGTTGTTCCAAGTGCCTCCCAGGGTGAGGCTGGTATTGTTTCCTGCACTGCTTCCCGTCCAGGTGCTGTCTTTCCCGATGGTAACGGCGTAAGCCCCGTTTCCAACAGCATTCCCTGTCCAGTTTGCTTGATCTGCCAATGACAGAGTCACACTCCCTGCTCCATCAAGGCTGCCGTTTAATGCGGAGTCTTTTCCGGATAGGATCGCTTCGATGCTGGAATGATCACCACTTACCAGACCTTTCAGTACGGTCTTCTTTCCTTTCAGGATGGCCTTGCCGCCTTTGTCAGCTTTGACAGTGCTGCTCACACTGCCATTGGCTGTGAAGGTACCTCCATTGACATTGATATTGTCTGCCGCAAGCACACCATCAGTTCCTACAGTCATCGTTCCCGTTGTGGTCAGATCTTTGGCATGGGTCTCACCGTTTACCGCAAGGACGCCCGCATTGGCGATGCTGCCGCTCACGGTAGTCGCTGCGTCAAGTGTCAGATGGCCGCTGTTTTCTACATCTCCAGAGATGGTCGATGTGCCAAGCGTTACGCTTCCGCCCTTCTGTACGTTGACAGCCTTTTCAGTCCCGGTGATTTCGCTCTTGCCCTTGAGTGTCACGGTGCCAGCCACATCGATCCCCGTCTTGCCATTGACTTTGAGTGTACCTGCCGTGATGTCTACAGTCTTTCCAGCCGCTGCACGGATCCCGGCTTCTCCGCCGGTCAGATCCAGTTCATTTCCATCGGCTGTGATGGTCACGTCTTTCACAGCATCGACAGCTGCGCCTCCCTCTACCTGGACAGTCGTTTTATCCTTGGTAAAGGTGTACACCTGATCCTGCCATACATGATCATCCTTGTACTCTTTGTCATCTCCGCCAGTTATCGAAGAAGTGAAGAGCGTCTTCGACTGTTCAGCCGGAGGTTCCGGCGTTTCTCCACTTCCTGCAAAGCTGCCCTGGCCATCCGTCTGATTAAATGCAATATTTCCGGTATATTTAGCCACAGAGGAAGCTGTCAAGCCTTCCGCGATTTCCACTTTCCCAGAAAGGAATTTCTCACCATTGACAGCATTTTTATAGTACAGTTTTTCTGCCAATGCATTCAAAACCTGATTCTTTACTGCATCAGACTGCATGTTGTCATCATAATCCGTCCGGAGAACGATTTCTGACCCACGAATAGCACTGCCGATGTTCACATCCCCGCCCAATATCTTCGTGGGGGTATTGCTATCATGTGAGTACAGTACCTTCGCCGCTCCAGAGAATTTGTCAATCGTCAGCGACTTACTGTTTTCTGTTTGAATGATGACACCCGCTGTATCACCAGTCCCCGACTTCGTACCACCATGCAGGAATGTCACTCGGCTTATCTCATTATTTCCTACATCCTCATCGTCCTGTTTATAGCGGGTATTTTTCGCTTCATTGGTCCAGACGGCTCCATTCTGCAGCCACATATTGACCTTGCCGCCATTGTCAATGATACCATTCAAGTAGGAATTCTTCGTTGTCAGCCCCAAGTTGATGGTGCCCGTCGATTTTAAAGCAAATACATCTCCATCCAGCTGTACATCATGTGTACCGGCTGCGGAGCCTGCCTCATTCATATTGACATTGATCGTACCCACATAGGCACCCAGTGTATAATAGCCGTATTTCGTTCCCTGCGGCACAGTAATATGCCCGCCTCCAATGGATACCTCGCTACCAACTGCATTGGTGGTGATTCCATTGCCATACACCGCCATATCTACATCACCAGTGACAGTGACTTTGCTTTTTTCAATATTCGTCAGAATGCCTGCATTATTGAAACGAGACAGAACATTCTCCTGATTGACAGGAATGCCCCACGTTGCACTGTCCTCTCCTGCGATTTTCAGATTGCCATGAATCGTAATAGCAGAAGACACTGTCGATTCCTGACTGTTTTCTCCCCAGCGGAACGACTTCTGGATAGCGACACCATTGCCACCATAACCGCCAGACATGGAAATATTGACATCTCCATTGACGGTGATTTGGCTGGCTGTATTTTTCCCGCCATCATTCCAGATCGCATTGGTCAAGGAATTCCCGCTAGAATATCCGGAAGTCACGACATCCACTTTGTCTGCCGTGATCGTTACATTCTTACCATTTCCGGCATAAATACCTACAGGAGATGCTATATAGTTTTTAGAGGCTAGCTGTAAGGTATGACCGGAAGCATCGATCGTGATGTCTTTCCCATCTTTCGCCTGAATGACCGCTGCCGCATTGGTGGCATGATCCCCTTCTTTTCCCAGATTAATACTTAACACTTCATCTTTGGTAAAAGAATACGTTCCATCATCTGAAGTGACATCACTAAAAGCTTTATGGTCCGCTGATGTCCCAGTAATGCCCGCTTTTCTAGTTACAGTTCCTATCTTGGCATCTGCATTCTCCAGGGTGATTTTTGTTTCTGAAGATGCAGTAAAGCCTTCAGGACGATACGTCGTCAACTTGGCAAGACTTCCCCAGACTTGATCGGTCGGCAGCATCGTGACAGAATTGAACTGATAGAACTGCTTGTCAGTAGAAAAGTCCTTCGTCTCCCATTGGTGCGTAGGTTTCGTATCTCCATCTTCGTACACATAGAGATTGTTACCCCATTCTACCCATAACCGTTTGGTATAATACTCCGCATTCAGGCGACCAAACCAACCTCCATCTTCTCCGACCGTACCCGCCAGCACTATATTCCAATCATCCGGATTTTTCGACATCAGATTGGCCATGGTCGTCTGGTACACACGGCCGGTAAATCCACTCTTATTGTCCCCTCCTACATCACTCAAAGTATACTTCATCACATAAACAGTACCATCCGGCAGTACCTTCATATCACGGAAATCATAGCCATCGTTTTTAACCTGCTCCGGTAAAATGATCGACTTTTTATCATGAAGATTTCCAATATTATTCCCGTTAATATTTACATAATCCAAAGAAGTTTCTTTATTTCCGAAACCATAATTTTGATAGCCCCCAATAGAAGTACTCAAGATTAAATGATTATAATTATTCAGTTTCACCTGATCCGTATTTTTCCCAATGCGGGCATACCCATTATAAGATAAACCGCCATCGCTATTGATCTTATACTGCATCAGATACCCATTATCATAATTATCGTATCCGCCCTTGAGATTGACACTGGCTGCCACATATAAATAGCCATCTTTGACCAAAAGCCCTTCCCCATGAACCGTCGTAGTCTGTATACTGCCATTCGTATCTGTATAGGTATCATACGCCTTGGCATCTATATCCCCGGTCTTTTCCTTGATATCCTTCTTTAAATCGACGGTTTTGGTTGTATCTTCTGCAATCTGATTATCCACAATGTGCGCAATACCCACTTGCCCCTGATCATAGCCCGTCGCATAAATGGTATTTCCAAACCCAGTAACAGCATGCGCATTCGGAACGGCTTTAATCACTCCTGTAGGATTGGCACCAGAAGCCCAGTCTCCATCCGCATCCATCAGGATACTTCCTTTCAGGTCTGTGACGCCATAGACGTATTGACGCAGGAAAATCTTGCTTTCCCCATCGAGCATCACAGAGAACGTAGCCGGATCCCTGTTCAAATTCTTCACCGCTCCTACCACTGGAGCCGCATCGACCTTCGTGGTCACGCGGGAACCTGTCACTCCTCCCATCTGGCTATTGGCATAATCCGATGGGATCGTTGCCATCAGATTCGCCGCCCCTACACTGGATCCCGCCATAAGGCTCCCTATCAGAGCAGTCAGGAAAGCCATCTTGCGTTTTTTATTACTCATTTTCCACATCATCTATTCCTCCTTAGAATTGATAACGGATCGACGCATAATACGTCCGTCCCTGGATAGGGAATTCCGGATTGATGTATCCCGGCACCGTGAAAGCCGTATTGCTTCGGATCTTCATCTTTGGTCCCCTGTTGAATATGTCATTACAGCCAAAAGTAAGCTGCCAGCTGTCAGCCGGTTTCCATTTCACACCGCCATTGATGGTCGTCAGTGCATTAACCGGCCGCCCTGACAAATGTGCATACTCTCCGCCTCTGGAGTCCTTACTGTAATCGGTATAATAACCGCCGGTATAATGGACTTCGCCAAATAGATCCACATGCCGATTCGGGCGATAGGTCAGTCTCGCATTTCCTTCCCACTCCGGCTGATAGGTAGCCCAGATATCAGAATAACCATAGCCCACGGCACTATTTTTCCTTTGCATATGTGTCTGCATGTAAGTGGCCCGCAAGTCCAGATCCACCTTCTTCCAGCTGAAATTGGACTGGAATTCCACGCCATGTACCTTGCCGCGGTTATCATTGAAATAAGACCAATGGTCTTTCCCTGCCCGGACCAACTGCAGCATATTGGTCGAGTCTCTCCAGAAATATGTGAGCTGCGTACTGTTATCCGCATGCAGCAGTTTTCCTTTCCAGATGGCACCTATATCAAACTGCTTTCCTTCTTCCGGAACAGGGAATACAGAATTCTGACCGCTGCCACGAGAAGCGGGCAGGATACCAGCCCCATCCCCTGCGATTTCATACATATTCAGCAAGCGGTAGTATGTCCCACCAGTCATGCGAAGCGTCAGCTGGTCATTGACCTCTTTTTTCAAAGCGAGCTGCCAGGTCACCTTGTCATCCACCTGGCTGTCTTTCGGATGCAGCCAATGGAAACGATTCTCCTGATTCACTGCAAATCGTTTCCCATCGCTGTAGCCAGTAATCTTGGACCGGTTATAGCGAAGGCTCGGCGTCAAGAACCAGGTGGACTTCCTATCTAAGGTGATCGTATCCTGCAGCTGCACATTCAAAATGTCCTGATCATATCGATTTCTTGTCTGCCCAAGGGTATTGGCTATATCAGAATCTCCCAGCACCTTATCCATCAGCGAGCCATCGATATGTAACCGTTCATGCGACATATTCATCTGGAAATCAAGCATATTACGCTCAGACACTTTGTACGTCCCATCCAGCTGGATATTGTACTTATTCGAAGTATACTTGCTCCATTCTCTTAGGGGAACTGTCACAGCTTCCACGTCCGTCACATCATTTTTCATGATATTTTCCGCTTTATAGCTCTTCTTCTGGTGAAGATAGTCCGCCGTCCAGCCCCATTCTAACCGACCATTCTGGTTCCGATTCTGTAGCATCAGCTCTGTATTGGTTAATTTTTGCCTCCGACTGTCATAGAAATAAACATCTCTCAAATCAACCCCATTATGGATGATGGCATCTGCAGCCGATCCCCCCCACAATCCGTCCGGTAAATGCCGGTCGATCTGATTCCAGGAACCTTTGACCATCCAGTTCTGGTTCTGCCACTTCACTAATGCGCTGCTATTTTTATAATCATTGTACTTACGCCAACGTTTCCCATCTTTCGCTTCTTTCAATTTCTTCTTATATTCTTCGACCTTCTTCTTATATCCTTCTAAACTCTTGCTGGTTTCCGGGTCCGTATTCAACTTTTCATTGGCGATAGTGTCTCCTACCGTTTGATCGACATAATTTCGTACAATCTCCTGCTTGATTTCAGGCGTTATAAAATCACCATGACCTTCTTTCCACTCCCGGCTGGCTTCCCCCCACCACCATTCTTCTCCGTATTCGTTTGTGAATAATTCCTGTAAAGTCTTACCATTTACAACGGTAGAGGCAATTTTATCTTTGAAGGTCAGTGCATCCTCTTGCATCGCATTCGCGAATGCATTCTTTTCTATCTTTCCTGCCAAGCTGTTTTCGCCTGTCCCTCTGACGAAGTTCAACCAATCATCCGTATTATTTTTGAAGTGATCAACTTCCTCAGGCGACAAAGAAATAATAGGCACTTTTTCCTGCCCCTGCTGATTTTTGGTGGAAGTCAAGTAATCAATACAGTCGCGATTGAAATTCGCTACCTGATTCTGAAACCCAGATAGTGCATTCTGCACTTCCGGTATATTTCTTTCCGCCGCATAATTGGTATAGGAAAAATCGTTATCACTTGACTCATAATTTCCTGCCACCAGCAAAGTACCGCTGCCCGCAGGTGCCGTATACTCCATGGAGAGACTCTTCCCGCCATAGGAGCTCTTTCCCACTTCTGCAGAAATTCCGGGTTTATCCGGTTTCTTGGTCACGATATTGATCACACCGCCGATAAAAGTTCCTCCGAAGCGTGCCGGCACATAACCGCGATACACTTCAATGCGCTCTACATTCTTGACCGGAATGGTGGAGATATCGACAGCCGCATCGCCCCCGAGGTTTGTCAGTATCCCATCCATGAAGACACCGACCTGTGCCGCGGTAGAACCTCGCACCGTGACCGTCGTATACTGCCCGTGCCCGTTCACCTCGCGCACGTGTACCCCAGGCACCGTCTTCAGCATATCCGGTAGCGTCTTCTGCTCCCCTTTGAAATCCTGAGGGCGAATCACGGTGACAGTCCCCGGAGAAAGCTTTGCTTCCCAATCTGGCCTTTTAGCCTCTACAGTAATCCCTTGCAATGTAAATATGGGTCCTTCCGCCTGTTCTGGTTCGTTAGCGGACACAGACATTTGTCCCATAGAGATCATTCCTAGCAGTAAGCCAATTGTTAGGTAAGATTTCTTGGACTCCCTACGCCAAGATGAATTCCATTTCTTCATTTTCTCTAGTCCTTTCATTTTGCCCTCTTGCTCAATGAATATGGGGCATGAAATAAAATGTGCCGCCTATCCTTTTATACTTTGTATTCTTATTTAGTATCAACCGTATGACTATCATATAGTCAAGCCCCCTATTTATGGTTATCAAGGCTCCAACAACGAACAGGCAATAATTGTGTGCAGGATTTTGCCTAATCACACCTGCTTCTATGTGAAGGACTCTCCCCTTCCTCATAAAGAAAAAAGAGCCATGAATTTCCTTTCAAATTCACAGCTCTTTATTCTCCTAAAATAGCAGTCACACATACCAGAGAAACAATGATTTAATCATTACCAGTGTTTCCCTAGTCTTGGCTTCTAGCTCCTATTAAAAGGTAAAACGAAGTCCTACATTATAGCGCCAATCGGTCTTTAAATCGCCACCATAAGTCTTTTCCAGATACCCATAGAAATTGGCTCTGTCTCCCAGCTGGTATGTACCGCCAAACATAGCAGATACCCAAGTACCATCAAAGTCCATATGTGTCGCATTAGAAGGTTCACCTTTTGCCGTATACTGTGTATCAAAACCACCTTGGAATTCATGGAGAAGCGAAAGTTTTGCATAGATGCTGCTTCGTTCTTTCACTAAACCAAATCCAACACCGATACGTCCAATCAAACTATTAAAATCATCCTGATCGACATGCAATGCACGGCCTCCGCCATAATCACTAGCAGCATCATAAGATTTGCCAGATAATCTACCCCAAGTCAGTTCTGCTTGTGGTTCTACATAGAATCCACTATCTTTGACAAACCGTTTCCCATATTCTGCAGATAGACCATATCCATTGGTTCCATAATCGCCGTCCAGTTTATTCCCTGCATCGTTCATAATATGATACTTATTCTTGGCATGGCTAACTCTGCCAATGATATCCAAGTAAGCCCCATTTTGCATGGTCTTTGTAGCATATACATGGAAATTGGTTACATCATTATCACCAGTCCCCTTTTCATAGGTACTCTTCCCGTCGATGTAGCTGACAGAAGCACCAGCTCTCCATCCTGCATTGCCTACGGCATGATCATAACCGATATGATATTCATTAAAGCGGGTACGGAAATCTGTGGTTCCTTCGTCGTAAGACATACGCCCAGCGCCCACTTTAGCCCACATACCATTTTCCTTTTCAGCATTGCCTACACGTAAATCGCCCAGCCGGCGTTCCACGTCATTATTGATAGCCCGCCAAATCATAGCTGTAGAAGCCATGGCAGATTTAGCGCCACGCATCATAGCAGTTTCTTTAGGTCCATACAGGATAGCCGGATAATTCTTCGGAATCTGATAGGTACTATCCACGACACTACCCGTTCCATCGGACGTCCCATCAAACGTCAAATCAGCCAATCTCGTTTCTACTGAACCAGCAATCAGTCCTTCTGCCAAGCCTACATGTCCATTGAGATGAACTGCCGGATTTTCACTGTCAGTGGCTTCCTTATAGATCAGCTTGCCAGCCAAGTCCTTCATTACTGAAAGTACTTCTTCTTTATTGGAAGTGTCAATGCCTTCCTGACTTGTCAATAAAGTGAAATCTGCATTCTGTCCATCTGTCTGATCCGCTTTTTCGATAATAATATTTCCTTTTTGACTAAACTGGCTAGTTGCATCAGTTCCATCTTCACCTGCAGATTTGGATTCATCCCGTGCTATATAGGCTTTCATAAAGCCACTATAATTCTTAATTGTTAAATCTTTCGCACTGTCCTGAATCAGGTAACCTGTATGCGCTGCATCTTGTCCCCCGTATAAATGGGTAGCAATACTTGCTAGATCTGATTTTACAACTTCACCGGAACTCCAGATGTTATACGATTCTGGTGTATTGTTCCAAACCGCTCCATTTTGTACATAGAGATTCTGTTCACCGGTACCTCCAGTTTCCCCATCAAACCTGGAGTTTGCTGTGGTAAAGGCCAAATTCAATGTCCCATTCTTCCCATAGTAAGGAGTAACGGTCACTGCATTACCCTTCAGTACAAAATCATTACTGCCAGCACCTTTCACAGTGCCATCATCATCGACCAGCATATTGATATCAATGCGACCCTTACCTGCCGTCCAAAGCGCATCGTAATTATCCACAGAAATACGACCACCACCCAGACGAATCCAACCGCCTCGTGCAAAAACAGCCGCATGCTTATCTGCTTCAATGTCTACGAGGCCTTTGATGTATACCGAGTTTTCTTGTGTTATATCCTTAGCTTTAGCATTCCCGTAAGTCTCAATAGTACGATAATCAAGCTGATACCCTGGTGTATCAATGCCACCACGAAGGTATACGATATGGTCTTTCAAGTTTCCTTGATCATTTTCAATGACCACATGAGCACCATTGGTAGTGCCAGCACTAGTAGAAGCACGGATGGCACTACCATAATAGTAATTAGCATTGCAAGTCAAATGAACTTCCCCTGGATTAGTAATCTTAATGGTTCCTTCACGAGCTGCCATGATAGCGGCTGTAGTCCACATCGGCTGGCTCCCTGTCGTCTTCGCTTCAGGGAATGCTTCCAAATCAACAGTCAAATTATTTCCGTGAAGATCAATGGTATAAGAAGGACCATCATCTGGTTTAGCACTCTTCCACATGCCAAAACCTTTGCTTGGCTTTTCATATTCCGTCCCATAATTGGTAATCAATCCATAATACAAACTACCTGGATAAACGGAATCTGTAGACTTTGCTTCTCGAATAAATACATCTTGATTGAAATCATAGGTATTGGTATCTGCATTGTAAGCGTCTGCATAGGCCGTATCGATAGAAGCGTCCCCAGTGATATAGGTGACATAGGGATGATAGACTTCCGAATCCCGTTTTGCCTGGCCAGTCTTTTCATCAAAAGTCAGATTGGCAAAATGCTTGGTCACAGAACTACTGGTCAGTCCTTCCAATAATTCTACGGTACCACTCAAGTTGCGTTCTCCTTTAGTATAGTTCAGATAAGCCAATTTACTTGCCAAATTATCCAGCACTTTTTCAACTAAAGCATTATCCGTGGTATCGATACCGGCACTATCGGTCGCAATAGCAATTGTAGACGCGGAAGTCCCCTCTGCTGTAGAATCACCCTTATCCCCCAAATCAGTGCTAGAAAGACTTAGTGGTTTAGATTCTTCAATAGTAATGTTCCCACCAAGAATCTTCGTCGGATCAGAAGCATCATGATCATAAATAAATGTGCCATTTCCACTGTAAGTACCGATGTGAAGATTATCACTGCCCATCTTCACATAGCCACGACTGGCTGTCGTTTTACCGCCGGTCAAAGCAGATAATTTGATACCTCGACCAGTTTCTCCCATATTCCACTGACCGTTAGAGTTGATCGATACTGATCCATTATCACGCAACAAGGAACCATCCCATGTGGAACCATTCAAAGTCACAGTGCCAATGCTATCATTATCTGCCTTATAAGTAGAACCCTTAGTAAAGGCTACATTGACATTCCCCTTCACTTGCCCTGTGTAATTTCCATCCACAGATAAAGAGACCTGACTACCTGCATCGTCATCTGTACTAATCGATTCATCTGTTAATCCACTTACAATGCCCAATGTGATGTTGCCACCTTTTTCTGCGCAAATGACAGATTTATCTGCTTTCTTGACTTTCACAGCATCTAAAGTAACCTTGCCTCCGTCATGTGCATATACGGCATGACCATTGGGTGATTCAATACTAACAGTATTGGTTCTATTATAAATCTTCTGACCAGTTAATAAGGAGACTTCCCCATTCTTTCCTGCTTCAACACCAGTAGTTTTCTTACCATCCAATGTCAGATTAATGCCACCATTAACCACTACCTTACTCGTGGTATCACCATTTTCATGCCCTGCATAAATCCCAGTTGCTTCCGTCCCTTTGACCGTAGCATTCAATTCATCAGCAATCACGCTGACCTGATTTCCTGTCCCACTATACGCCAAGTAAGCTTTGGAATCAGCTAAAGAAGACGCATCTGCATTCATCTGTAAAGTAGAATTGAACGAACTATTTTCCGTCAGATTTGAAATTCCTGTATCTTTCCCATCTGTACGAATAGCCGCATACACATTATCTGTAGCGGGAGTAGTAAAATTAACATCCACTGCTCCTCTAAAGCCTTTATATCGCCAAACCCCATTTTCATCAAATTCATATTCACTGCCTGCTGCGCCATTGATAATAGGAGTGGCAAAGACACCCTCCGCTAGATCTCCGACATTTGCATCTGGTTTGATTTCTTGATCTGGATCACCCCAACCAGGAGTTTTGTATTCCAACTGATAAGAACGAAGAACCTTGGAAGAAGCGGTCAATCCTTCTCGTACTTGTACATAGGCAGTCAGCCTATATCGGTTAGTCTCTGCATAATTTTTAATTTTAGAGGCCAACTGCGTCATAGCTTCTTTGACATCATCGTTGCTCATACTCGACAAATCTGATGCATCAATCACCAGATTCACATTGACACCATCATAAGATGAATTCAAGACATCTTGACCAACGCTAACATTTCCCCCAATGATTTTCTTGTTTTGTGCATCCCATTTATAAATCAATGTATCCCTATCTTGGTACGTGTTCGTAGTCGTATAATTGAGTCCATTGGTCAGAAACTCCCCCTGGGTCATATCATACGTATTAGCCGCCTGCACAGACGAACCTCCGACCAAGGCACCCGCCGCCAAAGCCAAAACAATGCTACTGCGAAGCCAATTTTTCATTTCCTTTTTCATAAATCATGCACTCCTCTCTCAGATATACTGATTAAATAAAAAAGCTACCAAGTATAGACCGGATTTTGAGCATCACAAAAGAAATATCACTCTATCCGACCCATACCTCGCAGATCTTTGAACACCATCATGATGTGATAGTTACGAAAAAGCATGGCACTCCGACTTAGTTCCTCGATGAATTCATTTCTTTGTGAAAGACGTGCAATGAACCTTCTCCCCATACGGTTGCAGGACAGTTCTGGATTTACACCAGCATTCCCCATACCATTTCATTAAGGAAATGATATTCCGTATGATTATCATACAGTCAACGAGAAAATTAAAAACATTTGAAAATCTTTAATGCAGTAGCTTCTCATTCACTTTTTCAACTGATAAGATAGCGGATGAGTAATTGTTGATTGTTGTAAGTTGCTGGTTATTTGATTCCAACAACTAATGCAACTTAATATAAAAAAACTCGTGAATCTCATTACGATTCACGAGTTTTTTGTTATACGATCAGAGATGAGCTATCGAAATCAAAAGCATCAGAAGGTGAAGCGTACACCCACATTGGCCTTCCACTGTACTTCATAATCACCGCCAAAGCTCTTCGTGACATCCGCATAGAGCATGCTGGATGGCGACAGTCTGTAGGTGCCGCCAAGAGCAAGCTCTGCCCAAGTATCGCCGAAGTCCTGATCAACGCTGGAAGTAGCTTCTCCTTCTGCACTGAAGGTGCTCGTTGTCTTCCCGCTGAATTCATGAAGCAGGCTGGCCTTCAGATAGAAGTTGCCTTTATCTGTAGCCTTTCCTGCAGCGACGCCCAGACGACCGATGCAGCTGGTCATGCCGTCCTGGCTGACGTGCATCTTCTTGCCCCCCGCATAGTTGCTGACGGCATCATAGTCTGC
The DNA here is from genome assembly GCF_042846925.1 of Dialister sp. i34-0019-2H8. Lineage (NCBI taxonomy): Bacteria > Bacillati > Bacillota > Negativicutes > Veillonellales > Veillonellaceae > Dialister > Dialister sp. i34-0019-2H8. The sequence goes on along the minus strand of NZ_BAABYQ010000001.1, from coordinate 862,123 downwards.
ACTGCCAAGGCGCGAAAGTGTCAGCTGTACCTGTGGTTCAATAAATCCTTTCTCACCACCAAACCGCTTGCCGTATTCTGCCGAAATACCGTAACCAGTCGCGCTGTAATCCCCATCGAGCTTGTACCCGCTGTCATTGTACACCGTATAGTCATTGCTGGTATGTCCGACTTTCGCTACGACATCCAGATACTGCCCATCATCAAAGAGTTTGCTGCCATAGAGGGAGAAGGTATAGAGCTTCGGATCTCCTTCACCGCCCTTGTCATACTTGGCATCGCCCTTATTGTAGTCGAAGGCACCGCCGACATGCCAGCCATTCTTCTGCAGTTTGTCCGCACCGATCTGCGCTCCCCAGAAGCTGTTCGTCACTTTTGCATTGTCTTTGTCGTACTTGACTTTGCCGCCAAAGGTTCTTGCCCAGATACCATCCTCAGCGCCATAGTGAAGATCACCGACGCGGCTGGTCATATCTGTCATATCGCTTCTCCAGGAGAGCATGGAGGTGGTCATTGCGCTCTTTGCACCACGCATCATCGCAGTTTCTTTATCACCGTAGATGATGTTCGATTTATCTCCCGTCTTGATTGACGATGGATCCATCTTGATGGTTCCCTGACCCTGATGATCTTTCTGGAAGATAATATCTGCCAGTTTGACAGTAGCAGAGGTATTGGTCAGCCCTTCGTTAATACCTACTGTGCCTTTCAGATGATCAGCCAAATTCAGCGTGGTATCTGTCACAACATCTCCTTCACCTGCCAGCATCCCAGCCTTTACCTCAGCAGTATCTGCCTTGTCTTCTACTTTTTCAGTGTAGTAGAGTTTATTTGCCAGATTCTTGAAGGTTTTCAGCAGGGTATCGGTATCATGGTAATCAAGCCCCTCTCCATCCGTACGAAGATTGATAACAGAATTATCCGCCGCTTTCTTCACGGTAACATTCCCGCCAAGGACATCTGTCGGACTTGCTGCGTCTCTTCTGTAGAGGATGGTAGCAGAGCCGCTGTAGTCATTGATCGTCAGGTTGCCAGTGATGCCATTTTCACTTTCGGTAATAGCAGAAGCACCGTCACCGGTGGTGGATCCAGAGAGACTCTTGCTGGATGCAACAAAGACTTTACGCCCAGTCATATCGATAAAGCCATTGTCACTAGTGAGGTATCCGATGTGACTTTCTACCGGTTTGCCGCTCTGATCCAGCTGATCTGGCGTGATGGCATTGATCCAGGTGGCACCATCTTTCAGTGTGAGCTGGGTGTTTTCGCTGGTGGCGAAGCCGTACCAATACGTGTCTTTCCCTTCAAGATTAGCGTTGACGGCACCGTTAGCGAAGCCTTTCCAATGGGCTCCATCCTTCATAAAGAGGTTGACCGCACCAAGCTGCCCCTGCGTCACGCCATATCCTCTGGTATCCGCATAGTTACCTTCCCAGAAGGAGTCTTTGCCATTGAGCCCGACATTGATCTGCCCCTTGGTACCCATACCGCCATTGGTCACGAAATCACCGGTGATGGTGGTCTTATTGTTTCCGGCACCGACCATCTTGCCATTATCGTCTCGCTTTACATTGACATAGACTGTACCTGTATTCTGCGTCACAAACTCACCATAGGCGCGGATGGCCGCCCAGGCACCATTAATAGCTGCGATATTGCCACCGCCGATATCTATAGTGGACGCTACAGCACTGATCGCTTCATTCGCAGCAAACCCATTTTCATCTGCTTTGCCGTCAGCCACCACATCGACCAATCCAGTCACAGTGATCTTGCTGGTACCTTTCGCGCCATTCATGGTCTTGATGCCCACGCCACTTGCCTTGGCCTTAGATTTACTGTCAATTTTTAGGACATAGTCGTTACCATTAGCATCTTTTCCTGCATTATCGATGTAAATCTCACCGCTGCTATTCGCAAAGAGCCCAGCTGTGACACCGCTGCCACGCGTGGTGATAGTCATATTACCCGCATCTTTGATAGTGACTTTGCCCAATTTCTCTGGCTTGTCCTCTCCCAATCCAATGGCAGAAATGCCTGTAGTTCCATTACGCCCCTGGCTGCCATCTTCGGAAATCTGCAGTTTGTTGCGATTTGCATGGATAATGGTGTTGATTCCTTGTCCACCAGATACGGCTGCAGTAACCTTTCCAAGCCATGCACCACCGGCAATGGCTTGGTTGTTACCAGTGATGGTATTGCTTTCTTTGGTGAAGGTATATTCCCCAGTGTCCGTGCTGAGGACGCCTTTCTTGAGGTATTCGGTATCTTTGCTCTTATCGCCGGTAATAGCGGTACCAAATTCGCTGCTCCCCTGTTCGCTCGGGTAGGAAATAGACGGTGCCAGGCTATCCTTGTCGAAGCTCCCCTGTCCGGTTTTTTCACTGAACTGAATATTGCCTGTAGCTTTAGCCGCAGAGCGAGCGGTAAGACCTTCCGCGATCTGTACATATCCTTTGAGGTTATCTTCCGCTTTACCGATATAACCACTGTAGGTAAGCTTTTCTGCCAATGCACTAAGCACACTGTCGACTGCATAGATATTGTTTGTATCGATGCCAGTGTTATCAGTACTCATGGTGATAGAAGATCCCGCATCAGCGTGTTTGATGGTCACTTTACCGCCAGTCAAGATCAACGGGTTCGCTTCATTGTGCTTATAAATTACAAAGGTATTTCCATTGTAATTATCAATGCTGACATCTCCTGCTTTGCTGTCGGTCATATCGATCGTAGCTGCCTGGGAAGCATATCTCTGGCTGGTCCAATGCTTGATGGTGCTGGCACCCGTATTGTACCAAGTACCCGCCCCTTTCATATTGACTGCCATTTCGCTGGATGTGCTCTGTCCATGCCAAGTCGTATTGGCATTCATAGTGAGCGTCGTAGAGCCTTTGGTGTTTCCTGTCCAGTCGGCTCCATTGGAGAGATACAGATTGAGGCCGGTCGCAGCCTGTGTATGCGCTTCTACTTCGGTGCCAGTAGCAGTGGCGTAATCCCCTTTGAGGAAGGAATCTTTTCCACTCAGCCCGATATTGATCTGGCCTTTGTTTCCCATACCGCCTGCCGTAGAGAGATCCCCTGTAATCTGCGTCTTTCTGCTACCTGCGCCATTCATATTTCCAGCACTGTCTTGCGTGGTATTGATATTGACAATACCGACATTTTGGGAAAGAAATTCTCCATAAGCGCGGATAGCCCAAGCTGCACCGTCTTCCGCCGTGACGATCCCACCTCCGATATTGATGGTGGATGCCACCGCACTCACGGCTTCATTAGAATTCTGTCCATCTGCTACGACGTCAACCAAACCGTCAATAGTGATCTGACTGGCAGCATTAGCCACACCATTCATGCTCTTGATGACGGCACCATTGGCTTTGTTCGACGCATTGGCTCTTAGACGAAGTACGGCTTTGTCGCTGTCGCCATTGTGAATCGCAATCTGTCCACCGCCATTGACAAAGAGCGCAGCAGTCTGTCCGGTGCCACTCGCAGAGATATCCATTGCACCGGCGTTATTGATTTCCACTTTGCCTCTTGTACCAATGGCCGTGATGCCGGTAGAATGACCTGCATTGGCCTCCCTGACAGTGAGAGTATGACCATGCATATCCAAAGTCGTCGTGTCATCGATCCCTGCTACGGCAGAGCCTACACGGCCCACCCAAGGTCCTCCAGAGACGGTGCTGTTTTCCGCCGTGATGGTGGTTTCATTCTTGATGAAGTTGTAAGTGTTCGTAGCTGTGTCCAGTACGCCGGTCTTTACATAGTCCATATCGTCTGTCATATGGCCTTTGATGGCTGTGCTGTAACTAAACTTACTCTGGCTGGAAGCAAACTTCTCGTAGCTCCCCTGTCCTGTAGCACGATCGAAATCGATACCGCCCAGCGCTTTTGTGACAGAAGCACTGGTGAGTCCTTCGGCAATCTTGACATAGCCGGAAAGATGAGTATCCCCTGCGGTGTAGTAGAGTTTCTTGGCCAGGTTGTCCAGGATAGTGGTATAGTCACCTGTCGTGATATCGGTGCCGTCTACATCAGCTATCATAGAAAGGGAGGAGCCTTTGGTCGCATTGGCAATGGTTACATCACCGCCCTGGATGTCTTTACCGTTCATCTGGTAGAAGATATCTGCGTTACCGCTGAAGCTACCCAGATTCAAAGAAGCATCTTTGCCCATGACAATGTAGCTCTTATCGGCAGTGATACTCTTCACGGTACTTGCACCGGTATTGGTCCAAGTAGAACCGTTGGCCATGTAGAGATTCAGTGCGTCACCGGAATTAATGGCTGTGCCTTTCCAGTAGGAGTCCGCCGTGCCGAGACCGATATTAAAGATAGAGCCGATGCCCTGGTTGTTGATATCCCCTTCCAACTTAGCATAGCGATCTCCAACGCCAGTGACGTTGCCCTTGTCATCGGTCTTGACGTCAAAGTCAACACGAGCATTTGTGGATTTAAGAGCCTGTATACCCGGTATATTACCATCTTTTCCAGAGGTTTTTATAAAATTGGTGACATTGGATATTTTCCCACCCCCGATGGATGTATAGGAACTATCCCCCCAGGTGGAAATAGCATCCGCAAAATTATTAATATCTACTAATCCATCCACAACTATCTTGCTCTTTTGGTTAAAGATAGCTGGAGCAGGGCTGGCTTTCCCAATAGAATTAATCTTCAATATACTCTTTTCATTAGAATTATAGATATGGAAATCCACATCTTTATACATTGAAATTACCCCATTTTTGTGGGAATCTATATCCGTTCCTTCCAGTGTGATTTCCCCTGGATTTTTCACCTCTACGCTAATGGGACCGTCGTCACCGTACAAAGAAAACGCAATTAATCCTGTAGTGTATGCAGGAATACTCTTCGATTTTGTCGTGACATAAAAATCATGGCCTCTCAAATCTACAATGGCTTTAGATACAGGATCTGATGACCACCACTGAACAACCTCTGGGTCTGGCCCTATAATTTTAGTATCACTGTCAAAAGTATAAGTATGAGTTCCCGTTACTTCATCATACTTCAGTACCCCATTATTCAGCCAAAAATCATTGTCATAATAGGCATTCAGACACGTATCATAAACAGTCCATTTGCCGTCTTCTTCATTTGCAGTCTGCACAATGTTTTTATTTCCAGATGTATACCATGCATATGGGGCAATTTTTGCAAACACAGAGGTGGAAGTCAAACCTTCCTCGATTTGAGCATATTTCGTAAGATTGGTATCAGAAGCGGAATAGATTAGTTTATTCTTCAGTGCATTCAATACAGAATTGACCGCGGAAGAGTTAGTGGTATCAATGCCATTATTGTCAGTAGTAGCAGTAATGATAGAACCACTGGATGCACTTGCAATCGTTACATTACCACCATAAATGGTTGTTGGTGCTGACGTATCATGAGCATATCTAACGGTAGCATTCCCTGTAAAGGAAGAAATAATGACATTGCCAGATTTCATAGAAGTATCCGTTACTTTAACGAAATGGGACGGATCCGAAGCGGTCGTATTCCCATTTAAACTCTTCCCATCAGCAACATATAGACCTTTTTCACCGGTCATATCAATAATGCCATTACGGCTGTTCAAATAGGCAATTTTTGCTTCAACAGCATTGCCACTCTGATCTTTCTGGGTCGGGGTAATAGCATTATACCAAGTAGATCCGTTATTTAAGGTGAGCTGCAAACTATCCCCCATACCAAAGCCATTCCAGTAGGTTTCTGAACCATCCATCTGGATATTCATGGAACCATTGCCGAAGCCGAGCCAATGAGAGCCATTTTTCATGAAGAGATTGACCGCCCCAAACTCTCCTGGGGTTTCTCCATAGCCACGGGTGTCGGCATAGTTGCCTTCCCACCAGGAATCTTTACCATTCAGCCCCACATTGATGCGACCTTTGGTACCCATACCGCCATTGGTAACCAAGTCGCCTGTAATCTGTGCAATATGATTTCCAGCACCAGTGGGATTGCCATCTTTATCTTTGGTCACATTGAAATTGACTACCCCATAGTTGGGAGTCACAAATTCTCCATAAGCACGAATGGCAGCCCAAGCGCCATTGATAGCTTTCAGATAGCCGCCGCCCAAGTCAATAGTAGATGCTACAGCGCTGACAGCTTCATTAGAGGAATAACCGCCATCATTCTGTCCATCGGCGGTCACATCCACCAAGCCGGTAACGGTGATTTTACTGGTACCCGTGACGCCATTCATGGTTTTGATGCCCACACCATAGCTCTTTGTGGTCGATTTGCCATCTACGGTTAAAACAGCTCCATTGCTATTATTGTCAATGTAGATTTCTCCACTGCTATTGGCAAAGAGACCGGCAGTTACGTTCGTTCCTCTAGCGGTAATTCTCATATTCCCCGCATTGTTAATGGTGACTTTTCCTAAGTTGGCGGTATCTGAACTACCATTGCCAATGGCTGCAATCCCCGTGGCTGCGCCGGAGCTATTCGTTTCTGTAACCGTCAAAGTATGGTGATTCATATTGATAACCGGGGTTTTCCCCTGAGCACCAGAAACAGCAGTACTAATGTTGTTTAACCATTTCCCGCCTGCAATTTCATTATTGCCCACCTTAATCGTAGTATCTTCACCAAAAGTGTACACTCCATTTTTTAATACACCTTTATATGTAGTCTTTGTACCATCAATATCCGAGTTACCTGTAATCGGCGCGGTATAGTTCTTTGCTTCTACCACACCCGTTGGAAACAGAACTCCCGCACTGAGAGCGAGCACCACGCATAAGCCTAATTTTTTCGCATATGACTTTTTCATATACTATTCTCCTTTCTCAGAGAACCATTGGAGGAAACTCCTCCGTGGGACAGTATGATCAAGAAACCGGTATGCAAGTCTCGGCATCATGAGTTTCCTATATTTCCCTCAATCATTACTCTCCTTGTACATGCATCCAACTTCTCTTACTATCCAATTAAAGAATAAACCGTATGATAATCATACTGTCAATTTTTTCTAATTTTTAATCACAATTTTTATAACCAAACGAGCTTCTTAAATAGAGTGCCTCATATTTTAAAGAGAATATGATATGAAGTACAGACATTGATTTCATACAAAGCATATGAAAAAGAGAGAGGAGAAAAAGGAGTGATATGTAGAGGGGAAAGATCTACATAGGGGACAAGTCAGGAAACATCTGGGAGGGGAAAATCACAAGTGCTCTCCCTGCATCGCCCCATGGAGTAAATACAATGATCGCATGGTGCCTCATAGCCCTATCCCATGATCATTCAGAAAACGTACCGACTGGAGAAATTCATTGATTCTGTTCTGCCAGTAGAGTGCATGAGCCAACCTCCGGCGCTTCGCGCCACCTCCTTCCAGAGGAAGGAGGGAAAAATCTTTCGTTCATCATCGTCATGGAACCTGCCAAGCCTCCAGAGCCTGCTCTTTTTTCCGCCTTATTTCATATTCGCTTTCACATCTTCGGTGAGGTCAGCGGAGATGGTGCCGTAGATGATACCGCCCGGGACGACGACGGCGTCGATCTTCTTGGCTTTGGCTGCTTTTTCTACAGCGGCCTTGAAGTTGTCCTTGATCGGTTTCATAACTTCATTTTCCTTTTTAGGCTTTCCCCGAAAAGTGCGAATCAATTTTTAACATATGCAAAAAGAAGGCTGCGCCTTGCAGATCTCCTGCAAGGCACAGCCCTTTACTACCATTTATTTATATTCGGTATAGCATCAGAAGGTGAAGCGGACACCCACATTGGCCTTCCACTGTACCTTGTAATCTCCACCAAAGCTCTTGGTAATATCACCATAAAGCATGCTCGAAGGAGACAGTCTATAGGTACCGCCCAGAGTCAATTCTGCCCAGGTATCCCCAAAGTCCTGATCCACGGTAGACGTCGGTTCATTTTCTGCGCTGAATGTCGTGCTTGTTTTTCCGCTGAATTCATGGAGCAAGCCTGCCTTCAGATAGAAATTACCGCGTTCCGTTGTTTTTCCTGCGGCTACACCCAGACGGCCGATGAAGCTTGTCATGCCGTCCTGGCTGACATGCATTTTCTTTCCGCCGGTATAGTCGCTGATCCCATCATAGTCTGCACTTCCCAGGCGAGAAAGAGTCAGCTGCAGCTGTGGTTCCACAAAGCCATCGGCTCCGCCAAACCGTTTTCCGTATTCAGCGGAAATACCGAAGCCATTAGCACTGTAGTCCCCATCCAGCTTATGTCCCATATCATTGTATACGGTATAGCTGTTTGTCGTGTGACCTGCCTTGACAGCGATATCTACATACTGGCCATCCTCGAAAAGCTTCGTGCCGTAGAGCGAGAAGGTGTAGAGCTTCGGATCCCCTTCGCCGCCCATTTCATACTTGGCACTTCCCTTGCTGTAGTCGAAAGCGCCGCCAAAATGCCAGCCGTTCTTGAAGAGCTTATCAGCCCCCACCTGAGCGCCCCAGAAGCTATTGCTGAAGGAAGAGGTTCCTTTATCATATTTGACTTTACCGCCGAAGGTTCTTGCCCAGATCCCATCATCTGCGCCATAGTGGAGATCTCCCATACGAGTCGTCATATCGGAAACATTGCTTCTCCAGGACAACATAGACGTATTCATGGCATTCTTCGCACCACGCATCATCATGGTTTCCGAGCTGCCCCAGATGATATCCGGATCCGTCTCTCCTGGCTTCATGCTGTTCTTTTTATAGCTGCCCTGTCCCGTGGTCTTATTGAAATCAATCGTACCATACTGCTTGGCAGCACTTGCAGCCGTGAGGCCCTCTGCGATTTCTACCCGGCCATTCAGGTTGGTCACGCCATTGACCGCCTCCGTATAGGTGAGCTTTTTCGCCAGAGCATCGAGCACATTCTCTACGCCGTGATAATCACCCATATTGATACCGCTGCGATCGGTGCGCAGGGTCAGGAAGCTATTGGCATCGGCCTTCTTGACCGTCACATCTCCGCCCAGAATATCGGTCGGGTCTGCTGCACTATGGCTATAGAGCACCAATGCATGACCGCGGAACCGGTCTACCGTAATACCGCCGCTGTCCTTGTTCTGGAAGATCACGCCATTTCCGGTATCCGTTGCATCCAGCAAGGAAATATTGGCTTCTTCCTTTCCCGTGTTGTTCCATACACCGCCATTCTGCAGCCCCATTTCAAAGGTGCCGCCATGATTGGTAAGACCGCCTGTCCAGGTAGAGCCTTTGGTAGCAATGCCTAAGGTTACCTTGCTATCCGCATCATTGACCTTCACATCCCCCACATATTCTGTTGCTGCCGTGTCATTCGGAGCAAAGAAGCTGATGGTACCGCCATTCGAGGCTTCTGCCAGCGTGGTGCTCTGGATCTTGCCAGCGCCTAAGGAAACACTGCTGCCTGCCCCATCGGCCTTCGCCGCTGTCTCGGCGCTGATATTCCACACGCCGCCTTCATGGGTACGGAAGGTACCGCCGTTCTTGGCTTCGATACCGACCTTGTCCGCCGTAAGCTCTGTGGTCTTTCCGTTGCGGAAAGTCAAGGCTTTGCCATCTACGGTGATACCTGCATTTCCTTCGTTTTTAATGGTCAGATCATGGCCATTCATATCGATGGAATAATCCGTATCTTTCGCCTGGATCGCCGTATCAGAAGCCGTAGCCAATTCTACAGCGGTCTTATCCTTGGTGAATTCATAACGGATATCCGAAGGATTCCCGACCTTCATGACACCGCCATCGAGGTACTCGCTATCCGCGCTCTCATTACCTGTCATAACCGTCGTAAAGGTTTCCTTCTGCTGGTCTTTCGGATAAATCGACGGGGAAGCGCTATCCGCTTTATACTGCCCCTGTCCATTTTCTCCGGTAAATTCCATAGCCCCGGTGACCTTGGACGCCGCTCTCGCCGTCAGCCCTTCCGAAATCTGGAGAATGCCGGTGAGATTTCCCTCTGTCTGGTAATTGGTGTAGTACAGCTTGTTTGCCATCGCCTGGAAAAGGGAGCTTACCGTTTCCTTTTCACGAAGTCCATCATCGCTGATACCATCCCGATCTGTAATCAATGTGATCCGAGAGCCGGCCTCTGCACTGGTGACAGTCACATCACCGCCATACACGTTCGTGAGGTCATTGGCATCATGCTTATACAGGATAGACGCATTTCCGCTGAACTTATCGAGTACGATATTTCCAGCATCCCCGGTCATGTCGATCACGCCGCCGACGCTTCTCGTAATGCCGCTGACGAGCTGTCCCACATGAGAATCCCCGGTATTTTTCCAGGTCGCTCCATTCGTAAGCATCAGGCTGTTCGAGCCGCCGGTCCAATCCATAGCGCCTGTCCAGCTGGAATCTTCCCCATCTAGGTTCATATCCAGCTGTCCATCGCTTTGAGACATATCACCCGTCCATACGGCAGGCGCATCTCCTGTATTACCGATGGACAGGATGCCATTCGCACCGACTCTGCCCAAAGTATCCGCCTGGATAGTCCCTGCATTAACACGGACGGTGCCACCCGTCACATCGAAGCCCGTCTTCGCATCGATATGAGTCAACGTCTTCAAATCGATTATGCTATCCGTTTCCTTTTTACCTTTCGTCTGTACACCGATAGCATCTCCTCTAGCATTGGCTGCCTCTATATGAAGGGTGCCATTCTGGGCTGACACACCGTAGCCAACGCCTTTGATCCCTGCTACGGCTTCATTGAGTCCCTCTTCTCCACCGTCAATATGTACATCCAGCTGATGGTTTGTCAGATCCATCTTGATGTCTACATATCCCCAGGTATCACTGGAAGCATCGATAGCACTGGTGTAAGGGACCTCTCCGCTCTGCGAAATCTGAATCTTGGAATCCTTCCGGAAAATGAAGTACTTGCCATTCTGCTGCACACCTGCATTGGCATAGGCCGTATTATTTTCATCCTTTCCAGTACGTTTTGGGGCATACAAAGACGTAACAAATAACGTGCCATCCTGACTGGGCGTCTCTACCGTCCCCGACAAACTCCCCTGATGGGTTGTTTCATCGTAGGTGATTTTTCCTGTTTTCAGCACAGAAGCAGAAGTCAGACCTTCTGCAATTTCCGCATAGCTATCCAGGTATTCTGGCGTCCCTTTGTAGTAGATTTTCTGAGCCAGGGCATGTAAGACATCAGAGACCTGCGTTTCATCCGACATATCGATCCCATCGCTATCCGTCCGTACATAAAGAGTAGTCTGCGGATTCACTTTCTCTGCTTCTTCGATGGTTACATTTCCGCCAAGGATTTGAGTTGGATGCGACACATCATGATCGTAGAGGATTCGGATTCCCCGTTTTAGCATGCCGATAGTCAAGTTTGTGTCCGCTTTCATATAGATAGCACTTTCACCGATACCAGGATTCCATCCTTCCACCGTGTGAATATAGCTATCCTGTGCTTTATCTTTCTGTTCCCACTGATAAGTCCATAGGGTAGGTGTGATACTGTACTGATCGTTCCAAAGATCAAGACTAATTGCGCCAGATTTCGCTGCGTCGTTAACAATACCGCCTGTCCAGGTAGCACCGTTATTTAAAGTAATCCGATATGTACCGCCAGTAGCTCCCAAAAGATCCAGGTCTCCGACTAACTTTTTACCAGTGATGGAAACTTTACTATTGTTCTGACTCTTAGTCACTTTGAGTAGTGTGCCGCCCTCTGCATGAATCACATTAGCAGAACTAAGAAGACTTAAGTCTTTCCCTCCATCGAGCCAAAGAGCGATTCCTTCCGGCGTTTCTATATCCACAGCACCTTCAAATCCTACGCTAAAGCTTGTTTCCCCAAAAAACTGATCTTCCGTATCACGATCCTCTACGACTTTGATCCCCACAAAGTCCTTATCGCCGCCTTTACTTGCGATATGCATTTGTCCATCTTTTGGCATCTTAATAGAAGCACTACTATTTTTTACCAGAATTCCCGTACCATTGGCACTGGCTGCTATATTCAAGCTTGGCATTTCTGTAAATTTTAGATTTGTGCTTTTTTTCGTATTTTTACCATCATTTCCAATATAAATCCCAGCTGTTTGTCCTTCCAAGTTCAACGTATGTCCTTGTCCCACAATCTGCACAACATCACTGTTACTGTTGACTTTCCAATCCATGGCTTTATCGGCGGTGATGGTGGTATCTTTCCCAAGGGAATACAGAAATTGGCTTTGACGAACCCCCTGGTCCGTATAAATCTGATCGTAGACCTCATCACCAGTCATGGAGCGGGTAAAAGTATCCACCATTTGTGGTATATAGCTACCTACCCCCCGATTCCGGATCAAAGTGAATAAACCCTTCCGTCAGCATGGCGCTCTTAGCCGTCAAGCCATCTGCAATCCCCACTTTCCCGACCAATTTGGCTTCCGACGGATTGGTATAAATAACCTTCTTTGCCAATGCCTTCAGCACACTTCCTACCTGGTCCGTATCATCCATAGAAATACCATCATGATCTGTAACAGCGTATAAAGTCGCCTTACCACCTACATATCGAGTAGATACTTTGTCTACAATGATATTACCTCCAATGATAGCAGCTGGATTTTCAGTTTCATGGTTATAGACTACCCGAAGGATCCCATCAAAACGATTAAAATCTGTAAGTTCGATATCTTTTTTGGATTTTTGGAAAATGGTTGATTGATCACCAGCGTCACCTTTATAACCCGTACCATACAGGAATACTTTTACAGCACTGCCTGTATCTCCTTCTTTGTCAATATGATTCCAAATGGCATCCTTTTCCATGGCAAGATCTAATGAACCACTGCCATCTTCTGTGCTATCTACCGTCGTTCCAGTCCAAACGGAACCACCTTTGGTGAGAACTAGCTGACCATGTTCTTTTCCCAGCTTAATATGTCCCGTCACATTGACGATACCATTGGCCGTATCAGAACGACTTGACTGACTACCGATGTGCCAAACACCACGAGTAGCATCGACAGCAAATCCATCCCCTGCATCAATCGTAATATCTGCGGCCGTTGCTTTAGAACCACTGTTATAAGAGTTTAGCGAAAGTCTTCCACCATAGTCCTCATCCGTCCCATCCGCTACGATAATAGCTGTACCTCCATCTGTACGAATGGTAGCCCCATTGGCAGAAACCCGTCCATGGATCGCCGTTCCTTTCCCTGCATCGATATCAATACGTCCAGCAGTGGTAATGGTACTCCCATGGGTTGTCTTCATTCCTACAAAATCTGTATCCTGCAATTCGTTGTGAATGGTGGTAGTTCCCTCTGCATTTAAAATATAAATGGTAGACCCTTTATTCGTTTCTGCATTTCCAGATGCCAATACCCCTGTTTTTGCCTGATGAATGGTCAGATTCGCTGTACTTCCATTTAAATTGATATTGCCCTTCGTATCATCTGCATAGGATGCTTCTATTCCTGTATTCGCATTGATTTCTATGTTTCCAGGATTCGACATATTCAGAGTGGCGCCGGAAGCCTCTATCCCTTTTCCTTCCACTCCAGAAGCAGTCAAATTAAAATCCGTATACTTGGCGGTTATAGTAAGGCTAGCCTTATCCTTGGCTTGCATAGCCGCTTCATCTTTCACAGTAATGCGCGTATCTTCCGTAAAGGTAGCCTTATTTCCCGCTCTTAATACATTGGCGTCCACATACGGACCATCTTTTTCCATAATACCAGTCAAAGCCTGGGTAAAATCAGTTGCCTTCTGCTGGAAACCATCCACATAGCCAGTACCTGCTTTGGTAAAATGGATATCTTCTTCTCGAGAGACACTCTGGCTGGTCAAGCCTTCTGCAATCTGCACTGTTCCTTTCAGATTGTTTTCCCCGTCCGCATAAGCAGCATAATACAACTTGTTAGCCAATGTATTCAGCATATTTCTCATGTAACTTTCATTTGCTAAATTGGCTGGCGTGATGCGAGCGCTATCCGTGCGAATGGTAATGGAAGCCTTCTCTCCATCTGTCTTCTCGGCATAACCGATATGAATATTTCCTCCCTGGATTTTTCCTCTGTTCTGGCTATAATAAATCACTGTATTTCCGGTGTAATTGGCAATCGTCAGATCAGAATTTACGTTGGAGTTTGCTGGCTTTGACATATCGATATACCCGACATGTGCCGCATCTTTACCCCCATACAGATGACGCATAGAAGAAGACCCTGTATTGGTCCACTTTGCCCCATTCTGCAGGAACAGGCGAACACCATCCACATCCGTATCTTTGGTATTGACCGCTTCCTGTATTGTTCCGTACAAAGTAGAATCCGCCGTCGTCAATGCCGCATTCACCGTAGCATTGGTGTCTGCGCCCACCCAGGCTCCCATGGAAGCCAAAGCAGCATAACTGTTCCTATCCCAATCAGTGGCTCCTTTCGCCGTGATATTGACCGTATGATTTCCTGGCGTCAATCCCTTTTCTACAGTCCCCGATACATTGACGTTCATCACGCCCCCGCTTCGAGCAGTGACACTATTATAGGCCTGCGTCACAATAGTACCACCACCGACAGAAATACGCCCCGAGGCAGCATTGGTCGCCCAACCGCCATTGGTGTAAATATCCACCAATCCATCTATGTCAATGGTTCCTGCCATTGTTTTCAGCGCAGTCACATTCATTTCATATCCTTTAAGCGGGGTCGTAACGCGCATCACTACAGCATGGTCTGGATCGTCATCATTGTGAATGACCACATGGCTATTTTCCGTCATAGCACCAATATCAGCATAGTAGTAATAGTCAGAATCCGTATCCAGACGGATCTGTCCCGGATTGTTAATGGTTAAAGTTGCACTTCCCGGTACATACAAAGCTGCCGCACGATTGGTAAAACCACCGCCATTATAAATATTGCCATGCATGATGACATCCAGATTATGACCTGTCATATCAATGGTGGTATCTTTGCCAATCATTACAGAGGCAAAATCTCTCAGGTAATTATCATCCTTTGTGATGTTGAAGCCTGGGTGAATCACCGCATCTTCCTGAAAACGATATGTCCCATCGGCCTGTTTGATGCCTCGTTTTTCATATTCATCATCAACACCTAAGACGCCGGAATACGGGGTCTTGACCTCTCCAGCCAATTTTGCCTTGCCCGTAGTTTCATCAAAATCCAGAGCAGACAATTTCTTGGAAGCAGAAGCAAAGGTCAAGCCTTCATAAATTTCTGCGGTACCTTCCAGATTCTTTTCGCCCTTGGTATATGCGGTGTATGTCAATTTATCTGCCAGAGCACCCAGCACCTGTTTCACCTGGGCGTCATTGGACAGATTTAACCCATCACTATCAGTGACCAGCGTGATCCTTGCCTTATCACCTGAATTCTGTAAGCCAGCACTGGATACCGTCACAGACCCGCCGATCAACTGATCAGGAGCCTCCTTCTCATGCTTCCAAAGATAGACATTGGATGTTTTATAGCCGCTCAGCGTCACATCCTCGTCTCCCATCAGAACCGCATAGGAGCGGCCTGTAGTAGCCGTTGCGTCCTGTGCCAGCGCCTGCTGCCCGGCAGGAAATAATGCGCCCCCTCCCAAAAACAGGGTCGCCAATATCATCCGTTTTACCCACTTTCTTTGCATTTTCCGTTCTCCTTTCTGGCGAGACACGCTTTACGATGCTCATTCTTCATCCAGGATCGGTGTGACCCTGACATCCAATGACCTCTATATTCCGTATCTCAAGAAAATAAAAAACTGCCAAGTACGAATTGGAACATTCTTTTGACACACTAAAAAGTAGCAAAAGATATCCAACCCATACCTCGCAGGTCTTTGCACATAAAAGCAAGATTTATCGCTTACTCTTATAGGATATAAGAAATTTCATGGCACTCCGACTGAGTTCCTCAAAGAAGCAGCTCTTTGTGAGAGACGTAACACTGCTTCTTTTCCCCATACGGTTGCAGGACAGCTCTGGATTCTCACCAGTATTCCCCATTCGTTTCCCTTTATGATTTACATGCATGATACTCTGTATGATAGTCATACGGTCAAGAAATATTTTTGAAATTTTATAAATTCCTTAAAGAAGTATCTTAGAATCCTTCAATTTCAAGATACTTCTTTAAGGAAGCACTGATTCAATCAGATTATCCTACATGAAAAGCCCCCTACAGATGTCAGGCTGACATCTGTAGGGGCTTTTTCAAGAAAAAAGAGAGAGGAGAAAAAGGAGTGATATGTAGAGGGGAAAGCTCTACATAGGGGACGAGGCAGGAAACACTTGGGAGGGGAAAATCACAAGTGCTCTCCCTGCATCGCCCCGAAAACTGCGTAAGCTTTAAACGGTTTTCCACGGTACGTGCCGCTCTTTGATTGCGTGCGAAAAAGGTTCAGAAGGTTCTATGGGTTCAGAAGGTTCAACAGGAGTGGTCCGGCGCATAAAATAGAAAAGCGCCGCAGAGTATAGATGGTGGAGAAGCCATGAGCTGGCATTTCACTCACCAGTCACCCATTCTTGCTTTTAAGCTTACATATTGCGGGGCCAACCTCCGGCGCTTCGCGCCACCTCCTTCCAGAGGAAGGAGGGAAAAGCGGCTTTCGTGCGTCACGTCCAAGGAGCCTACCGAACCTGCTGACCTGCTATGAGGTCATACCACAAAGCGGTATTGCCTGCACTGTCTGCCGCCTTATTTCATATTCGCTTTCACATCTTCGGTGAGGTCAGCGGAGATGGTGCCGTAGATGATGCCGCCCGGGACGACGACGGTGTCGATCTTCTTGGCTTTGGCTGCTTTTTCTACAGCGGCCTTGAAGTTGTCCTGGATCGGTTTCATGACTTCATTTTCCTTCTGGGCGAGCTGCTGGTTCAGTTTCTGTTCCAAGGCTTTCTTGTCGGCATCGTTCATGCCTTTGGATTTTTCGTTGTATTCCTTCTGCAGCTTCTGCTGTTCTGCTGCTACGGTCTTTCCTGCTTTCTGGAAAGCGGCGTTGCCGGAGAGGACGACATTCACATTGACGATGCCGGTGGCTGCATCAGCCATCCCCATGGCGCCAAAGGTGCCAGCGAGGAGCATCGCTCCGGCGACGGCGAGTTTTTTCATATTCATAAGAATTACCTTCTTTCTTGGATAACGGATGACAGTTAGCGATCGAAATCAAAAGCTCTATCACCCAATCAGCATGCCTGTTATTTTTCCCAGAGATGTTTCATGATTTCCGGATAGGTCGCAGTGAGGAGGCCCTGGATCTGGTTCAGGATAGCGATGACGAGGGCCGGTTCGAAGTGCGGTACACCAGCCGGGATGCAGCAGGTGAGGAGGACGTTGCCAGCAGCGTCAGCACTGAACTTCAGCATACGGTACTGTTCGTTCAGGTCATTCAGGAAGGAACAGATCTTTTCTCTCTTGTCGCCCTGTGCAAGGCCGGCTGCGACCTGGACCTGGAGCATGGTGTATACGCTGTCGTCTAAGAGGATCATGAAGGGCAGGTTTGTTCCTTCGACCTGAAGGTTGCTGCGGAATGCCTGTGCATGAACGTCATTCTGGAAGTCCTGCAGACCAAATCCGCTGATCTTGTTTTCTTCGAGATATTTCTGGAAAGCGGCTACCTTTTCGGCTGCGACTTTGACTTCGACTGCTTCGGTTTTTTTCTGTTCTGCCATTTTATGTTCTCCTTTGTTTTGTGCCGGTTTGTTCTCCGGATACCAGTATTGATACATATAACCATGTCTTACAAGGGAAACGACTGCCGCGGGGGTTTCCCAGTTCTCCGCCCTGTGTACTTTGAATCGCAGGACGGAAAGCTCTTTCAGGAGAGAGAGATAGGATTTCTTGTTCACGAGGACGACGTTTCCTTTCGCGCCTTCGATACGTGCGATTTCATCCTTAATTTTTTTCATCATTGGCTCTCCTTTTCACAAAGAGGAAGGCAGTAGAAATCAGAAATAGATCAAGGCCTTTGAAAATCCATTCGTTTTCCGCAATAAAAAACTGCGGATCGATTTCTACTTCTGCGTAGACTGAGACTGTGACCAGCACCCAGTCTACGAAAGCAGACACGACTCCCGCAGATTTGCTCTTGGATGTTGGAAACAGGCGGCATCCGACTTGGAAATGAATTTCCTTCACGGCTGGGTCTCAGTTTCGGATTCTCACCGAATTCAGCGCAATAGCCCGTAGGCTCTGCTTCCCTCTTCAGTTGGTTCAAGGGCTTTCACCTCTTGATGCCGTCATTGTAGCACGAAAGGATGCAAATAGCAAGCCCATTCTTAAAATTTACCCATTCCCCTCTCATGTCAGGGAAATCAATCTTTATTTTCATATCATCGACTATTGTGTTATCATTAAGTATATGAATGTCATACGGTAATGAAATCTAAAAGGTGAGTGCATGAGCGATAAAAAAGAGTATTATACGGCTGGCGAGCTGGCCAAGCTCTTCGGGATTCCGAAGCAGACGATGTTTTACTACGATAAGATGGGGCTGCTTACGCCAGAATTTGTGGCTAAAAACGGATATCGTTACTATGCGATGCCGCAGTATCTGACACTGGAGATCATATTATTCCTGAGAAAACTGGATATCTCTGTCCCTCACATCAAGGAGTTTCTGGAGCATCGCTCGCGTGATAAGATCCTCGGCATTCTGAAGGAGCGGGAATCGCTGTGTAAACAAACTCTGTCGGAGACTCAGCAGCTTCTCGCTGCCATTTCCTGCTACCGAAAAACACTGGAATCCAGTCAGCATATGGAACTCAATCGAGTGCTCCTGCAATGTTATCCGGACTGCCGCATGTATTTGACACCAATCCCAGAAGTGCACCGCGGAGGGTTCGATGCCATCGCGATACGCGCCCAGCATGTGCATGAAGCCTTCGCCCATTCCTTCTGCAAGGACCACCCGACGGGCTGGGTCATCCGTGAGGAGGATTTTTTCTCGAAAAATTTCAAGCATTCTTCCGCTATCGTGACACAGTCCGGTGAGGAGGGTTCGCTCCTTGCATGTAATTATATACGTCCCTCAGGGCTGTATTTATCCATTCTGACGAAGGGCGCGTACTTTCTCCACGCAGAAGAGGCTTATGAAAAACTGACGGCTTTCATGAAGATAAATCATCTCGTGCCCGATGGTGATGTCTTTCTCTTCCCCATCATCAGTTACTGGGCGACAAAGGATCCGGATGAATATGTCAATTCGCTCAGTGTAAAGGTCAAAGATTTGCCCCCCCCCGAAATTGAAATAACTCGATATGTAATCATAATAAAATCCCTCTATAGAGCTGTTTCTATAGAGGGATTTTATTATGGTCTCATATTATGACATATGGTTCTTTACTTCATGAGAAAGCAGAAAAACACGTTCTCCCTTGGAGAAGGGGGCTACTCATATTATGAAATTCGTTTCCTGCTCACACCGGCCCCAAGTGAATGGCGGTCGCGTAGGTGAGGAAGCAGAAGGCGACGATCCACCACATACCGATGAGAGGGAGGATGAAGCGCGCCCATTTTTTGTAGGGGACGTTTGCCATGGCGAGGTAGGACATGGTGGCACCGGAGGCCGGGGTAATACAGTTCGTGAAGGCATCGCCGAAGGTGAAGGCGAAGACAGCGGTCTGTCTGGTGAGGCCGACGATGTCAGCGAGCGGTGCCATGATCGGCATGGAGATGGCCGCCTGTCCGGAGCTGGAGGGGACGAGAAGATTGAAGCAGTCTTGGATGATGAACATACCGAAGGCGATAATGGAGGATGGGAAGATGTCAAGCATGCCGGCGAGGTAGTAGATGATGGTATCCATGACCTTGGCATTATCCAAAAGGATGGTGGCTGCCTTACACATCGCAACAGCGAGACAGGGGAGCATCATGCCCTTGCAGCCTTCGAGGAAGGCATCACAGATGTCATTCGGGTGCAGGCGGCAGATGATACCGGAGAGGATGCCCATGATGAGGAAGATCGCAGAGATTTCATTCATATAGAAATCAAATTTCAGCACACCGACGATGATGCAAACGAAGTTCAGACCAAGGAGCCCAAGGCAAATGGCCTGCCGTGTGGAGAGTTTTTCTGCGGTAGAAAGATCGATCTTGTCTCGTTTCAGCAGGTCGATCTCATAGACCGGGCTGCTCTTAGGGTCTTTCTTCACCTTGCGCGCGTGGTACATGACATAAGAAATGTTCAGCACGAGGAGCAAGACAAAGATACCCATACGGTATGGCAGGCCGGAGAAGATCGGAACGCCCGCGATGCCCTGTGCGACGCCGACGGAGAATGGCTGGGTGCATCCGGCACCATAACCGGCTGCGACCGAGCAGAAGAGCATGCCAAGCGCGGTCAAGGAGTCGAAGCCGAGTGCGAGTGCGACGCTCACGACGAGAGGCGTGAAGGCGAGGTATTCCTCGTTGCATCCGGCGAGTGTCGAGAAGGTGGCAAGCGTGGTCATGAGGACGGGGATCAGAAGGACGCTCCGATTCTTCAGCTTTTCAACGAGAGCGCTGAGCCCTGCCACGATGGCACCGGTCTTGGCAAGGATATTGAGAGAGCCGCCCACCATGAAGAGGAAGGCGATGATGCTGATACCGCCCTTGAATCCTTTATTGATAGAAGTGAAGAAATCGAGAAATCCTGTCGGTTTCTGCGCTACATAGTGGAAGGTAGACGGGTCGACGACCATTTTTCCGGTCTGAACGTCCTTGACTCGGTCATAAACGCCCGCGGGGATGATGTAGCTCGCAATGGCGCAGAATACGATGACGCACACCAGTATGATGATCGGGCTGGGTGCTTTGAATGCTTTCACTTGATCTTTCATTAGATATGATTCTCCTGTTGTCTTGGTTTGCTGTGAAACGCAGAGGGGCATGATAGGAAAAAGGGGCAATAGGTTCTGAGGGGAAGGTGCGGCGCATAAAGATTAGAAGCACCGCGGAATATTGAAATAAGCGTAAGACGTCCCCCTGAAGCAGTGATAAAATAGCACACTTAGCGCGCTAACCGTTCTACAAGGAGGAGATGCCGATACGGGTGTAGCTTTATCGCACATGCACTTTCGTTCCGCTTCATTGAGAGGTGCCCCTTTGAGGCACTCTATCCTGCGCCTTTGGCGCGGCCCTTCTCCAAGGGCCTACGCATCTGAGTAATGCTGTTAAGTTAAGGAAATTGTCAGTGCCGTAATGACTTGCTTCCCCTTCGGGGAAAGTGCCGAAGGCAATAGGGGCATGCTAGCGGCCATCGAACAATGCCCAATATACCGTAGTGCTGCCCCCTCAGCCCTCCGGGCAGCTCCCCCGATGGGGAGCCAAGAACGTTCTGCCGCTTAACTTAATAGCATTACGCAGCTGAGAGGGGAGCCTAGACCCTCATCCCCAGTCACTAGTCCCTAGCCACTAGTCACTGATCCCCCGCATACTGATCGATTTCCATGATGGATGCGAGGGCAATGATCCAACGGGAATAGAAGCTCTCGACGGAGGCTTTTTCTTCCATGGTATGTGCGCCGCTGCCTTCTGCACTCATGGAGCAGACGGTGGGCACGCCCATACTGGAGATATAGGAGGCATCCGAACCGCCACCGACGTAGATCGCGCCAAAGGGCTCATAGCCGCAGTCTTTCGCGACGCGATTGATATGAGAGAGCAGCTGATGATTGGCTTTCGTTTCTTCGAAAGGAGGCATAGGCGCGACAAATTCGATCGTTGTTGTAGTGCCTTCGATGAAGGTTTTATCGCAGATCTCCCGCATCTTTTCCTTCACATAGTCCATATGCTTCTGTTTCTTGTAGCGCACATCAAGCTCGGCGTAGCAGTAGTCAGGGACCGCATTCGAGACGGTGCCGCCCTTGATCGTCCCTACGCTGACCGTGAGACCTTCCTCAAAGATGGTGAGTGCCTGAAGGAGCGGCAGCTTCTGGGCCATTTCGACGATGGCGTTTCTGCCTTTTAAATAGTCATTTCCCGCATGGGCTGCGACGCCGCGCACCGTGATGTGGCAGTCAAGGCAGCCCTTACGGCCTACGGTCATGCAGTGATCAAGGCGTCCGCTTTCCATATTGAAGCAGCACAGCGCCCCCTTCGCTTCGTCTTTCAGGATCTGGTCTGCGATACCGCCATAATGGCTCGTCTCTTCATCTCCGACCAAGATGGCTTTGACAGGACGATCACGATAGCCGAAGTGCTTCAGTGCGACCAGAAGGTAGAAGATCTGTGCTACCCCGCATTTCATATCCAGTACGCCGGGGCCTCTGGCAAAGCCGTCTTCGATATGGAAGGGATCCTCCGGATAGCTGCCGGAAGGAAATACAGTGTCGCAATGCCCTGAAAGGAGAAACGGCGCACCGGGGACATCTGCATTGAGCTCCGCCACCAGCACATCCGCACTCCCCTTGCTGTCTACAAGGCGGCAGTCGATGCCCTCTCGTTCAAAATGGTCCTTCAGGAAATGCATGATGCGGTTCACACGGTCCACTTCTTTCGAGCCCGCCTGTCGGTTCACAAGCTGCTCCCAGAAAAGAAGCATTTCCTCTTTGTTTCGATCGACAAATGCATTGATTTCTTCGATAGGTGCTTTCATTTCCGTCCTGCCTTTCTATTTTGAAAATATGGATGCGGTCATATTCAGATTGTATCAGCATGTTTTTTCACCGCTTAAGGATAAACAAATTCATACTACTAAACGAAAGCACCCACGTCAAGAGGAAAGCAAGTACATTTTATTTCTAGGGAAACACTGATGGATACAAGACATTGAAAGAAAACAGAAAGGAATTCACCACGCTGCAAGATCGTCCAGCCGTATCTTTGAACTTCTTCTGGCGGCACCACCGTCTATTCTTAATGAAATCCCAGAATAATGTCTTTCCCTTTTTAAGATTACAAAAAAGCGAAGCCATTTAAGCTTCGCTCTTTTGTATACAAATCAGTTCTCTTTCACTTCGAGGATCGGATCGAAATATCTGAGCTTCGTATAGTCTACGCAGCCGCCGTCAGTGATCGCCAGGTCCGGGATCGCTGTGATTGGAAGGAAGGAGAGGTAGAAGATCGGATCAGGCAGGCTGCTGCCGATTTCCTTCGCGCCTTCCTCGAGCTCGATCTCTTTCTTCGCAAGCTCTTCCGGCGCAAGGTCGGATGCAATGCCTGCGATCGGGAGCGGAAGGAAGGAGATGATCTTGCCATCGATGACGACGACCTGACCACCGCCCTGACCGATCAGGGTATTCGCAGCAAGTGCCATGTCTTCGCGGCTCGCGCCGGCTACGACAAGGTTGTTGTCATCCGGAGATGCCGTGGTCGCGATGGCGCCTTTGTTGAAGGACCAGCCGGAGATGAAGCCTTTGGACATATGGCCGTGGATGCCATAGCGCTCGATGACGGAGACCATGGCGACGTCTTTCTCCGCACTCGGGCATACGATGCCGTCCTTCACTTCCAGTTCGACATCTCTTCTCTTTCTCATGAAGGGACCTACGCTGTGGATGGTCTCGACAAGAGCGGTGCCCTCTTCGATATTCACATGGGTGGCAAAATCATCCGCAGTGAGGAGCGCATGCTTCACGGTATCGGTGAGGGAGGACTGGCGCGCCGGGATTTGGTAATCGAAACGGTTCTCTCCATTTTCGGTGATGAGCTGGCCTTTGCTGATGACGGTCTCGACCTGGAATGTGCCTGGCTGGTCGACGAGGAGGATGTCAGCGTCTTTCCCCGGCGCGATCGAGCCGACGTGATCATCGATCTGATAGGCTTCCGCCGCATTGATGGTGCCCATCTGGATGGCAGTCATCGGTGCGACGCCGGCCTTGATAGCCAGACGGACGATGTGGTCGATGTGACCGTGTGCAAGGATGCCGCGTGCGTGAACGTCATCGGAGCAGAAGCTGGTGTGACGCGCCATGCCCGGGCAGCATTCCGTGATGGCACGGACATTTTCATTCAGGAATTTCGTCACTGCAGATTCACGGATGATGGTATGGATGCCTTTTCTGGCTTTTTCCAGAAATTCTTCATGATCGTAGCTTTCATGATCGACACGGACACCGCTCATGAGATATTCATTGAGATCTTTGCCGCGAGCGAGCGGGCTGCAGCCGAAGATCGGACGGTGACGCTTCTCTGCTTCGACGATGGCATCCAGCGTATCCTGATCCTTGGTCATGACGGCTTCACGGACGAGCTCCCAGATGCCGTAGCAGCGGGAGTCCTGATGATATCTCTCATGGTCTTTCCCTGTGACATTGTACGCGATGGTGGACTTCGGGATGGTGTAGGGCGTCTTGTACGGAAGTGCCCAGAAAACCTTCAATGGGGACGCATCGATCTCTTTGAAAATATCCTCGAGCCCATCGACACCGATGACGGAAATATATTCATCAAGTCCGCTGACGATGCTCGTAGTGCCATGCGGCACGACGGCTTCTGCGAAGCGGGTCATGCTCATCTTGCTGCATTCGACATGGACGTGGCAGTCGATGAGCCCCGGAGCGAGATACTTTCCCTTCGCATCGATGATCTTCGTATGATCATCGACATAATCAGAAATATCCTTCTCTACCGCCGTGATCTTGCCTTTGTAAATGGCAACGTCCGCCTGATAGTATTCACCGGTATTGACATTGATCAGGGTACCGCCCATGACCGCCAGGTCCGCTTTGATGCGGCCAGCGCCGGCGTCAATGTAGGAAGCGAGCAATTCTCTAGTCAGCATATGATTCTCCTTTGTAAAAAACAGGTTCTATAAGTACAGTGGGTTCAGCGGGTTCACGAAAGTAAGGATCCGATCGCTTTCCGCATTTCCTTAGATTCATAGGCCCAGAAGCCAAGCTTCATCAGAATTTCAACATCGTCAGTGTCGCGAGCAGCAAGAGGAAGAGGACGAACATGAGCCAAATGATCCAGTTCAGCTCTTTTCTGCGACCGGCAGCGATCATGACGAGCGGATAGAAAATGAAGCCGAAGGCGATGCCATAGGAAATATTGAAAGTGAGCGGCATGCCGATGACGATCAGGAAGGCCGGGAGCGCGATCTCGAACTCATCCCAGCGGATCTCCTTCAGCGCCGATGCCATAAGGACGCCGACGACAATGAGCGCCGGAGCGGTGACATTCGCTGTGACGACGGCAAGGAGCGGCGAGAAGATCATGCTGACGCCGAAAAGAATCGCGACGACGACAGCGGTAAGACCTGTGCGCGCCCCCATCGCGATGCCGGCAGAAGCCTCGACATACGCTGCCGTCGGGGTCGTCCCCATGACAGCGCCGGCGAGCATGGAGAGAGAGTCTGCCATGAGTGCGCGGCCGATGCGCGGCATCTTGCCATTGTGCATGAAGCCTGCCTGCTGTGCGAGGCCGATGAGTGTGCCTGCGGTATCAAAGAAAGCGACCAGGAAGAAGATGACAACGACCGCCCACATGGTAGGATCCGTCAGGATCGCTCCCATATGCGTCACGCCGACTCCGAAGGTCGGTGCGAGAGACGGTGCCATGGAGATGATGCTGTCCGGCGGTGCGATGACGCCTGTCACAAGGCCGGCGAGCGCGGTGATGACGATGCCATAGAAAATGGAGCCGGGGATTTTTCTCGCCATCAGGAGCGCGGTCACAAGGGTACCGAAGATGGTGAGCCAGGTAGTCGGTACCTTGAAGGAGCCGATGGAAATGATGGACGCCGGATCTGCAATGACGATGCCGCCGCCCTGCAGGCCGACGAAGGAAATGAAGATACCGATGCCGGCTGCCATCGCATATTTCAGATCCTGCGGGATCGCATCAATGATGATCTCACGGATCCTGAAAATGGAAACGACAGTGAACAGGATGGAAGCGATGAAGACCCCTGCCATCGCCTGCTGCCATGGCATCCCCATGGCAAGGACGACGGAGTAGGTGAAGAAAGCATTGTCACCAAGCCCCGGCGCGATGGAGATCGGATAGTTCGCAAGGAATCCCATGAGAAGGCAGCCCAAAATCGCCGAAAGTGCGGTAGCGGTGAAGACCGCCCCTGCGTCCATCCCGGCATCCCCCAGGATCTGGGGATTCACAAATAAAATATAAGCCATTGAGACAAAGGTCGTGAGTCCGGCCAGACATTCTCTCTTGACCGTCGTCTTGTTCTCGGTCAGATGAAACAGTCGATCCAGCAGACCGTGAGATGTAGTATCAGACATTTTGGATGCGTATCCCTCGTTTTAAAAAGCAAAACAGACAATTAGAAAAAACACTGATTAAATCGCAGAGTCTGATCTTATATGTATGCTCATGCAATGCTCCGTCATCATACCATGAAGCAGCCCGCGATTCTCATCCCTTCTTACGGAAGGGTGGGCGGAAAGCTATCCCCCATTCCTCATTTCTTAATGCGTTCTCGCGTATTCTTCGAGCTCAGCGATATAGATCGCTTTCTGCTCTTCGCTGATCCAGCTGGCTTCAAAGGAATTTCTAGCAAGCTGAACGACCTGTTCTTTGGTGAGGTCAAACTGGCGGGCCAGCTCATAGTAGTTCTTGCTGATGTAGCCGCCGAAGTATGCCGGGTCATCCGAATTGATGCAGATCTTCGCCCCCTTTTCGAGGAGCTCTTTGATTTCTGGGCCCTTCATTTCCGGACGAACGAAGGAATTCGACAGCGGGCAGGAGGTGAAGCCGATCTGATGCTTTACGGCATAGTCGACGAGATCCGGATCTTCGACAATGTTCGTGCCGTGATCGATACGTTCTACGCCGATGACTTCCAAAAGGTCACGGATATGCTCGATGGAGTCCTTCTGGTCGATATCCGCATGGGCTGTGAGACGCAGTCCGGCCTTTTCCGCTTCGACGAAGACAGGGAAGAATTTCATCGGAGGATTGTTGTGCTCATCCGAGTCGAGGCCGACACCGATGAACATATCCTTGTACGGCAGGGCTTCTTCGAGCGTCTTTCTGGCAGACTCTCTGGAGAGGTCGCGCAGGAAACACATGATGAGACGAGCATCAATGTTCATCGCACGCGCATCGACCGTCGCACGGTAGAGACCTTTGATGAAAGTTTCAAATGCGATACCGCGGCTGGTGTGTGCCTGCGGGTCGAAGAAAATTTCTACATGACGGACATTCTCTTCCTTCGCATGTTTCAGGTACGCCATCGCGAGATCGTAGAAATCATCTTCCGTCTGAAGCACATTCATCGCCGGATAGTACACAGCGAGGAAGGAAGCCAGATCGTCATACTGATAAGATTTTCTGACTTCTTCAATGGTGGACTGTCCGATATCCACATGGTTCTTCTGGGCAAGTGCGAGCTTCAGCTCCGGTTCCAGACTTCCTTCGATGTGCAGGTGCAGCTCTGCCTTCGGCATACCCTGTACAAATTCCATAGTCACTTCGTTTGCCATGATGATTCCTCCTCAGCAAAAACAGCTTTTGATTGATACCATCAAAAAACCTGCCTCCGCATGAATGAATCATCCGCCGCAAAAGATACTGGCGTTTCAGCTCGCTAAGCTTTCACTTGTCGAGAAATTCACTCATGCAAAGACAGGTCTCTTTGCATGTATCATCTTACGGTGTCATTATAGCATGAAAAGGCAAGGTTTGTATAGAAAAAGGCAAATAAAAAAATACGCTTGAAAATTTCAAGCGTATCCGGTGAAAAGGGCTCACGGGTTCAGCGCCTTCAGCAAGGAAAGCAGCGAAGGCGGCGAGCCACCGTTTCCTAGGGAAACACTGATTAAATCGTTGTCAGATTTCATTCTTGGATTTTTATACAGAGCAAAGAATCATCTGACGCGAATAGCGAGCTATTTAAGGAAGATGATGACGAAGCTATGTATAAAAATCCATATGAAATTCGACTCTGCGATTGAATCAGCGTTTCCCTAGCCCTTATTCTCCATCATCATCGCTTCGAGTTCTTCGAAGAATTTCGCTTTCATGCGATAACCGATGATGCGGCCTTTTTCTTCACCGTCCTTATACAGGATAAAGGTCGGCACGCCGACGAGACCGAAGCCTTCCGCAAGCTCCTCCTGCTCATCGACTTCCATGCGCACCACCCGTATTTTTCCCGCGAAACGCTCTTCCAGTGCCTGCACGGCCGGTGCCATGACCTGGCAAGGGCGGCACCAGGCCGCCCAAAGCCACAGGAGCACATAGCCTTCCCCCTCTGCGACGAGACGGTCCATGTCTGCGGCGGAGTGAATGTCTTCGATCATACCGATTCTTCCTTTCTTTTATAGGATGGTCGATCCCCTAGAAAGGCTGATCCCATCCACAAACCACCAGCCCCTAGTCTCCAGCTCCCAGTATGCTGTATCCTTCTCTCATCATGCTTACATTGTCTTCGATGATGACATCATGATGAACGAGGGACTCAAGGCGCGCCTGCATGTCCGGCGCATGGAGGCGATGCGCCACTTCTTTTTCACAGCGGATGAGGATACCGCTTCGGAAAGGCGCACGGCTTTTCTGCCGCTCCAAGTCCTCTAGGATCTGCTGGGCCACTGATTCTGCCGAAAGGATGCGGCCCTGTCCGTGACAAAGAGGGCATGTCTCATAGTAATTCTGCCAAAGACGATGGACCGTACGTTTTCTTGTCATCTCGACAAGGCCCAGCGAGGTCATGCCGCAGACGACGGTCTTCACGCGGTCTTTCCGCACTTCTTCTTTCAAAAGCTCGACCAGACGGGCTTCCTGCGATTTTCTTTCCATATCGATGAAATCTATGAGAATGATGCCGCCGATCCCACGCAGGCGGATCTGGCGGGCGATCTCTTTCACAGCGGACTGATTCAGAAGAAAAGCCAACTCCCCATGAGGCATATTCCCTTGAAAGGAGCCGGAATTCACATCGATCGCAGTCAGTGCTTCCGTGTAGTCGATGACGAGCGAGCCGCCGGAAGGGAGCGGTACTTCGCGATCGAAGAGTGCTTTCATCTGCTCATCGACATGAGAGGCATGGAAGAGCGGCTCCTTTCCTTCATAGCAGCGGATCTTTTCTGCGGGGAATCCTTCTCCTTCCGCAAGCTGCCTCAAACGCTGAAAGGTCGGCCTGTCATCCGTGATCAGGCTTTCGACGTCCGGCGTCATGTAGTCACGCAGACTTTTCACCGCGAGGTCGCCGTCACGGTAGAGGAGCTTAGGCGCCTTCTCCACCTTGAAGCGACGGCTGACGATCTCTCCGACAGCAGAAAGCGCAGACAGATCGCGCCGAAGCTCTTCCGTCTCCGCCTTTTCTGCCGCGGTGCGCACGATGGCTCCCATACCGGAAGGACATATGTCACGCGCCATAGCTCTGAGCGATGCGCGTTTCTCTTCGCTTCGGATCTTCTTGGAGATCCCGATATAGTTCGTTGCAAGGAGAGCCACCGCATATTTTCCAGCAAAGGAGATCTTCTCCGTCAGGAGCGGACCTTTCGTCTCTGTGCTGTCCTTCTCCACCTGCACAAGGACAGATGCCCCCTCGGTATGCGGCTCTTTGGACAGGATATCTTTCGTGCGGAGGAATCCGTTCTTACCGATACCGATATCGATGAACATCCCATTGATCGAAGGCACGACATTCCGGATGACGCCCTTGTACACACGCCCCACCAGATCCGTTTCCTCTGCTTTTTCGACAGAAATGTCCGAAAGTACGCCCTCATCCAGGACAGCAAGCACCTTTTCCTCTTCCGTCACATGGAGCAGTATCTGTTTCATTTCTTTTTGACCCATGCATCAAAGACACCGGGATCAAAGGGCGTCTTTCTCTCCCCCTCTTCCTTCCGATACGTCCCGGTACGCGAGCAGATGAAGGCATCCGGCGTCCATGGAAGGCCGAAGGACTCGGCAAGCATCTTCCATACATCCTTAGGCTGCACCGTACCTGTATTGCTGCGGATGAGAGAGAAGGTGAGATACGCTCTTTCCCCCTCGATACGGACCTTCATCGGCTCCATGATCATCGGCTTTACATCCATCTCACGGACCTTTTTCGGCGTGACACGCTGGTAGATGAAGGATGGAAGCGCATTGAAACGGGCTATCGCCTCTTTTGCCGCTTCGGCATCCGCCCCCTCCGTCACAGGACCTTCCATTTCATAAGCGTCTTCATTGAAAAAAGCTACGAATTTCGGCCATTCCTGTGCCGCTTCTTCGATGTGGTAAATGGTCATGCCCTTTGGCATCTCGCGCTGCATACGCTCCTTCACTTCTTCGATGGGCATATCCTTTTCAAGTTTGATCTCCATATAGAGCGGATCCGCTGTGACCCCCACGGCCAGCGCCGAGTCAAGGGAAATTTTCATATGTGGATTGAAGCCTTCCGAGAAGGCGATCGGGATCCCTGAACGAACCACCACGCGCTCCATGGTACGCAGGTAGTCCAGATGTCCCAGGAAACGGATCTCTTCCCCTTTGGTAATCGCTAAAAACAGTCTCTTCATGACGTCTCCTCTTTTGCTAATGCGTAGAATGTATCTATGAAATTATACAATATTGGCGCTGACAGGGAAAGGGGAGAAGGGACCCCGCGCATCTCTTGTGCCTTTCCCCACGGATCCCGAATGAAAGCGCTGCTCAAATCAGGAATGAGAAATAAAGCCCGTCACCTAAAAAGGGCGAATCAGTGCGAGGCTTTACACAAAAGGGGACAGGACTTCCCATTGATCCTCTCCCCATACTGAGCCCCACTCATAAAAAAGCGAAATGACCCGAAGATCATTTCGCCCTTCTCTATTTCTTCCCCACCGTGCACGAGGGACAGATATCCTGCAGGAAGCAAGTCTCGCAGGCAGGCTTCCTCGCCGTACACACGCGGCGGCCATGCCAGATGAGCCAGTGGTGTGCAGCGGACCAGTCCTTCTTCGGAATGGCCTTCATGAGCCCCTTCTCCACTTCCAGTGGCGTCGTACCTACCGCCAGTTTCAGCCGGTTCGCCACGCGAAAGACATGCGTATCGACCGCAATGGCAGGATATCCCCACGCGACAGAGCGGACGACATTCGCCGTCTTTCGTCCGACACCGGGCAGCTTCACCAGCTCATCGAAATCCTCAGGCACTTCGCCGCCATAGTTTTCGATCAGCATGTGACACATGCCGAGCAGGTTCTTCGCCTTCGCCTTATAGAGGCCACAGTCCCGGATCTCGTTTTCCAGCTCCTCCTGACGGAGCGCTCCCATCTTCTCTGGACTTGCAAGCCGCGGGAAAATGCGGCCGGTGATGACATTCACCCGCTTATCCGTACACTGCGCTGACAGGATCACCGCCACCAGCAACGTAAAAGGACTGGTGAAATGAAGCATCGTACCATCGTCATGGTATACCTCAGAGAGACGCTTCAGCTGCTCTTCTTTGATCTTTTTCGTAACTCGCATCTGTTCACTTTCTTTCATCATTGACCGGGAATGGGACAAGAATGGCCGGTCACGGAAATTTGATCCATGGTTTCATCTTGTTTAGGAAACGCGGATCCTATCATGATCAGATCAGATCCGCGTTTCCCCAAAAAGCACTGCCCGAAACCTACTGCCTCAACAAGTATTCATGAGCCGAGAGTGCCGCCGCTGCGCCTTCCCCAGCAGCAATGATGACCTGTTTGTAGGGAGAGTCTGTCACGTCCCCTGCTGCAAAGAAGCCTGCTACATTCGTACATCCACCCTTGTCTGTCACGATCTCACCAGCTGCATTTTTTCTGACATCCGCAGGAACGCACTGGTTATTCGGCAAACCTCCCGCCTCGACGAAGACCCCCTGCACCGAGAGCTCTCTTGTCACACCGTCAGCGCGATCCTTCACGACCAGCCCCGTGACTTTCTTCTCGCCTTTCACTTCTTCCGGTGTATACCCCAGAAGGATCTCTACATTGGAAAGCCCCTCAAGGCGACGTGCAATGATCTCCGAAGCACGGATGCGGCTTCGGACCACGAGGTAGACCTTGTTCGCCAGACGTGACAGCTCGATTGCAGCCTGCACCGCACTGTCTCCCCCGCCGACGACTGCCGTGTCTTTCTTTCGATAGAAAGGACCGTCGCAGGTCGCGCAGTAGCTGACGCCACGGCCGGTATATTCCATTTCGCCGGGAATATCGAGTGTGCGGCTGCGTTTTCCTGCCGTCACGATCAGGGTTCTTCCCGTAAGCACCTTGCCATCATCAAGATGCACCAGAAAATGTCCCTCGCTGTCTTTTTCTGTGGAAAGAACGCCGGCAAAGACAAAGTCTACCGGATACTCTTTCGCATGGGCTTCCATCTTGTCTGCCAGCTCAAAGCCAGAAATATGCGGCAGCCCCAGATAGTTCTCGATTTCTCCCGTGAGAAGCATCTGCCCGCCGATGTCCGTCGATACGACCTGTACAGAAAGCTCCTTGCGCGCAGCATAGAGCGCTGCATTCAGGCCCGCCGGGCCTGCTCCGATAATGATCACATCTGTCATAGGTATCCTCCTCTTTCTCCATATCGAAATTTATCATTATATAGATTATAGCGTAAACAAGAAGATTTGGCAAATGAAGGAAAGGTTCAAGGTTAGACCACGGGGCAGCTCGCCCTTTGATTCTGTTTGAAAGCTCTGCTTGAATGAGGAATTAGGAATGAGGAATTAGGAATGAGGAATTAGGAATGGTGGTGCGGCGCATAAAAATCAGAAGCGCCGCGGAGTATAAATAGGGCGATGCTCGAAGATGGCATGTAAGTCACCAGTCACTAGTCACTAGTCACCAGTCACTCCTTCTCCGCCTGATGCACGACAAGCTGCGGGAAGGGGATATCGATCCCCGCTGCATCGAAGGCCTCCTTCACGCGGATGTAAAGGTCATTCTGCGCATCGAAGTATTTCGCACGTTCTACGGCAGCGCGGACATAGATGCGGATGGAGGAGTCAGCCATGCCGCTCACATAGATGGTGAGCTTTTCCTTATCGACCACATACGCATCCTCTGTGAATATCTTTTTGAGAAGCTCCACACAGGATTTCAGATCCGTGTCATAGCCGACATCGAAGGTCATCTCCAGATTTCTGGTATCATAGGCAGAAAAATTCTTGATGACGCTGCTCGTCAGAGAGGAATTCGGGATGACGATGCGCTGATTTCCCAGCGTCGAAAGCATGGTATACATGATGCTGATCTCCGTCACTGTGCCCTGATTCGAAGCGACCTGGATGTAGTCGCCCACACGGAAGGGACGGAAGATGAGGATGAAAATGCCGGAGGCTACATTGCCGATATTATCCTTGAGCCCAAGACCGATCGCCAGACCCACGCCGCCGAAAGCAGCCGCGAGAGTCCCTGTACCGACGCCTGCCGTTCCCAGAGCGACCAGTACGACGATGGCCAGACAGAAGAAGAAAATGATCTCTTCAATAAAGGTCTTTGCTGACGGATCCACGTCGCTCTTCTCCAGAATGTGCGCGACCGCGCGGCGGATGTTGCGGCAGATGATGTAGCCGATGATAAAAATGATGAGTGCTTCTAGGAAATCGATCCCGCGCGTCATGGCGAATTCCTTCAGTCCATTGATGAAGCGGGTGGTGATGCTGAGCTCGTCTGTGACGACCTTCGTGACAACGCTGGGTTCCATAGGTATTCTCCTTTACTCTTGATCGCTGGTATAGTCTTTTTTTCATTGTACCACAATTTTAGGATCCTAGGGATTAGGGATTGGAGATGAGGAGCGCCGAGCGACCAGTGACTTGAATACTACCTTCGGACATCGCCCCGTTTCGTCATCCTGAGCGGCAAGAAACGTCGCACTTGAGATAACGAATGCCAGAACAGCTGCGACCTCGTCATCGATCGCAGCGAAGCCGCCGCCTCCATTCCTAATTCCTAATTCCTCACTCGAAGCAGCGCTTTCATCCGTAATCAAGGGCCGCCCCGCCCCACTGGCTGCCCCTGACCCCTTTTCCCTTGTCATTCTCCCCCAAATAGTCTATGATGGTATTCAACTCTCATCCATCGTAACAGTTTTTAGGAGGACTCTTATGATGAGGAAAAATGGCGCCGCCATGGCGGCTTTGGCAGAGGCCTTTCCACTGACACTCCCCATTTTCGCGGGATTCTGGTTTCTCGCCTTTGCTTACGGTTTCTATATGAATACACTCGGCTTCTCCTGGGTCTATCCCATGGCAATGGCCGCGATCATTTTCGGCGGCTCTTTGGAATTCGTCACCATCTCCATGCTGCTTTCTTCCTTTGCCCCGATCGAGACATTCGTCGTCGCCTTCACCGTACAGGCACGTCACCTCTTCTATGGGATCCCGATGCTGGAGAAATACGCCGGCACCGGCTGGAAGAAACCCTTCCTCATTTATATGATGTGTGATGAGACATTCGCGCTGAACTACTCTGCCACCATCCCCTACTCGATCGACAAAGGCTGGTTCTACTTCTGGGTCTCTCTCTTAAATTTCCTGTACTGGTGCTCGGGCGCAGCGATCGGCGGTCTCTTAGGCGGCCTTATTTCCTTTGATACGAAAGGTCTTTCTTTCGTCATGACGACCATGTTCCTCGTTATCTTCCTTGAGCAGTGGATGAAAGAGAAGAAGCACTACACTGCCCTCATCGGACTCTCTTCCTCCATCGGCAGCCTTCTTCTTTTCGGAAAAGAGAATTTCATCCTGCCCGCCATGGGCCTCATGCTCCTCATCATGACACTGTATCGTAAGCCATTGGAAAAGAAAGGAGGCTTCTGATGAGCCCGCTTCCCTTCTGGCAGCAGTGCGTCATCATCGCACTCTGCTCTCTCGCCTCCATGCTTTCTCGCTCCCTTCCTTTTCTCCTTTTTAAGCCCGGGGCATCTCTTCCCTCCTAC
This sequence comes from Dialister sp. i34-0019-2H8, assembly GCF_042846925.1. Lineage (NCBI taxonomy): Bacteria > Bacillati > Bacillota > Negativicutes > Veillonellales > Veillonellaceae > Dialister > Dialister sp. i34-0019-2H8. Next base: position 827,411 of record NZ_BAABYQ010000001.1, on the reverse strand, counting down.
ATCCGTTATCTAGGGAAAGCGCTGCCGTCTGCTGTCTTCGCACTCCTCGTCGTGTACTGCCTGAAGGATGTTTCTTTGCTGTCAGGAAATCATGGTATCCCGGAAGCCATTGCTCTCCTTGTGACCACGCTGCTCCACCTCTGGAAACGGCAGATGATGCTCTCCATGGCCGCCGGCACGATCCTTTACATGGGACTTGTGCAGTATGTGTTTCCTTGAAGGGAGCTGAGACTCCCTCATGGGGATCGCCCCATGTACCTTGGGGGCTCTTTATTCCCCATGTCATGCAAAAAGCGCCTCGATCCTTTCGAATCGAGGCGCTTTCACTTTGGTGACCGGTATGGGATTCGAACCCATACTCTCTGCGCTGAGAACGCAGCGTCTTAACCGTTTGACTAACCGGCCATGTGCAAATAATTATACACGACACGGGTAGAAATTGCAAGAGGGAAAAAAGAAAAAATGCAGAAATATCTGCCTCCGGGAAAACGCGAAATCCAATCAAGTCATGATTGGATCCGTATTCCCCCCGGAGGCCTCATGGATTCATGACGGAAGGATCCTGCGGGGAGCAGCGCAGGACCTGTAAATCGGGCACTCTCTTACGCTTCTCTCTTCTTATCCGCTTTATTTTTTTCATACAGGACAAGAAGCCCCTTCAGTGTCAGCATCGGATCCACGATGTCGATGGTCTTCGAAGACTTCGCGATGAGAGTGGCAAGACCGCCGGTCGCAATGACCTTGACATTTTTCTCATTCAGTTCCTCTTTGATGCGATTCACGATCTCATCGATCTGTCCGACGAAACCGTAATAGATCCCTGCCTGCATCGCGGAAACGGTATTGCGGCAAATGATGCTCGGCGTCTTGACCAGCTCGATGCGAGGAAGCTTCGAGGCTCTCTGGAAGAGGGCTTCCATGGAGATCCCGATGCCCGGTGCAACAGCACCACCCAGATAGTTCCCCTTGGTATCTAAGACGCAGAACGTAGTCGCAGTACCCATGTCGATGATGATCAGAGGGCATTTGTACTCATCCACGGCAGCTACGGCATTCACGATACGGTCAGCCCCAAGCTCCTTCGGGTTATCATAGAGTATATTCAGCCCTGTCTTGATGCCAGGTCCTACAAGGATCGGCTTGGTATGGAAGTAGCGCTGAGACATCGTTTCCAGAATAGGAATAATCGGAGGGACGACAGTAGAAATGATAATATCTTCTACCTCTTTGAAGCTGAGACCAGTCAGTTGGAAAAGATTGCCCAGCAGTGCAGCGTATCCATCCGCGGTCTGGAGGGTATCAGTCGCTACCCTCCAGTGACGGATCAATTTTCTATCCTTATATACACCACAGACGATATTCGTATTTCCTACATCAAAAGCAAGAAGCATGTGCATCTCCTCCAAGTGAATGGCGCATAGCCAATAATTTCAAGGGGTATTCTTGTCCTTCTGAAATCATCCCCCTTGTTACCATGTGTATCATGCAACAAAGTTTCCATTCTGTCAAGAGAAAAATGATTATTCTGATATGAATGAAAAATCCCATGCAGAAAGAGTTATGAATAAAAAAGAGGCGGGATGGGAGATACGAAGGGATGCTTGGCTGGCAGCAAGAAGGTCTGATACCGAATCCAAAATAAAACGTCTCACCTCAAAATGAGATGAAACGTTTTTAAGGACACACTGCTTCTCAGGTGAGATCAATACGTCTTTACGCGCTCAATGCTCCAAGGACGGATAGAATCCTGCCTGATGCAGCGCCTGACGGATACGGGTACCGGCAAGGACACCCAAAATGACTTTGATGAGATCAAACGCGATGAAGGGGAATACCGTCATGGTGAGCGCCGTCCACAGCGGCATGTCTTTGTCAAGGCCGTACTGGAAATAGCCCATGAACCATACCGTCCCCAGAGCATAGCAGCAGACAAGACCGGCCAGTGCACAGGCGATCTGGCGCACGAAGTGTCCCTTCTGTGCCAGGCGGAAGCCCGAGAGCCAGGCCATGACGACGAAGCCCAGATAGTAGCCGCCGACCGGAGAAAGGAAAATGCCGATGCCAGCCTTCCCCATGGTAAGGATCGGGATGCCAAGCATCCCAAGGAGAAGCCATAATCCGATGGAGATCGCGCCCCACTTCCGTCCCAGTACACCGCCGGCCAGCGCACAGACGAAGCTCTGCAGCGTGATCGGCACAGCACCGATGGGGAATGTAAACTGTGACAGGATCGCCATAATGCCCGCAAATAAAGCGGCACTGATCATATCATGCATGTGTCCTTTTTCCAAAGGAAAGACCTTCTTTCGTGAATGAGGAATAAGGGTTCAGGGTTCAGCGGGTTCTATAGGTAGGGCGAGGGTGGTGCGGCGCATAAAAACCAGAAGCGCCGCAGAATTTTGATAGCGCTTCGCGCCGTCGTCATTTCGAGCGTAGCCGAGAAATCTCTATGGCAGTAAGCTCATTGCCTGATGTGAGACAGTACCAAGACACCGTTTTTCCTCAGCACATACACGCTGATTTTCTGCAGTGCAGTAAAGATCCCTCGGCTACGCTCGGGATGACAATGCCAAAGAACCCCAGTCACTAGTTACCAGTCACTCCCGCTCCCCAGCCACTCATCCCTGCTTTCAAACTTGTGGTGGCGGCTCAGCCGCAAATAGAAAGAGGAACGATACGAGAATGCTACTATTTCTGAACTCGCGGCGCTCCCATATTATTTTGCGCCGCCCCTCGTTGAACCCATTGACCCTTCAGAACCCGTTTGTTTTTCACCACTTACCTGCCAACCGCACTTATCGTTTCGGGAGCGGCGCATCGATCGGGCGGATGGAGACATCGCCTGCGATGACGCGCTCGACCTTTTCACCGGTATCGACAAGGAGACAGCCATCCTTATCGATGTCGACCGCCTTGCCGGTATAGTTTTCCTCGCCCATGATGACGCGGACATCCTGACCTAAGGTGATGGAGAGAGCTTTCCAGTCCTCAAGCACCTTGTCAAAGCCCTGTGTCTGTGCGATCTCGTACTCCTTCTCCAGCTCTGCCAGAATGGCAGCGAGGAGATCCTTACGGGAAACATCGATCCCCTCTGCCAGGAAAGAGGTGGCACTTTCACGGAAGAGCTCCGGGAATTCGCTTTTCTTCATCCCTGTATTGATACCGGCACCGATGATGATGTAGTCGATCTTTTCCATGGAGGCAGACATTTCCGTCAGGATGCCGACCAGCTTCTTGCCGTGATAAAGAATATCATTCGGCCACTTGATGCCCGCGTCCTGAAGACCCAGACGGCGGATCCCACGGCAGACACCCACGGCTGCCATCAGCGTACATTTGGACGCTTCCAGCGGGAAGAATTTCGGACGGAGAATCAGCGTAAACCAGATCCCTTTCGCAAAGGGGCAGTAGAAGGAGCGCGTGAGACGTCCGCGACCGCCCGTCTGTTCCTCCGCTACGACGATGGTCCCCTCTTCCGCGCCCTCGCGCGCGATCTTCTTCGCTTCTTCATTCGTCGATGTGGTGCTGGAGAGATAGACCACATGACGACCAAAGGTCTCCGTGTGCAGCGCGCTGTCGATTTCCAGCGGTGTCAAAAGATTCGGCGCATAGATCAATCGATAGCCCTTGCGCGTGCTGGACTCGAAAATATAACCGCGTTCTTTTAAAATATTGATGTGCTTCCAGATGGCCGTCCGCGACACATGCAGATCCCGGGAGATCTGCTCGCCGGAGATAAACTGACCATTGGCTTTGCGGAAATAATCCAGAATTTCGTTTCGCATAGAAATGCCCCCTATACAGGAAATGTTTGGTTTACTATTTTTCCTTATTATAATCAGTTGTAAACCATTGGTCAACTATTTTATAAAGCAGGATTGACATTAGAAACAGGTTCAGGGTTAGCCCTTGGGGCGTCCCGCCCCTTGATTACGTTTGAAAGCCTCTCGCTTGTTCTAGTTAGGAGTGAGGAGTTAGGAGTGAGGAGTGGTGGTGCGGCGCATAAAAATATGGAAGCGCCGCGGAATTTTGATAACGCTTCGCGCCGTCGTCATCGGAAGCGTTGACGAGAGATCTTTCTTGCAGAACGGTCAGCGTGCCAACTGCGCTATTTCAGTCACCGCTTGCTCCTAATCCCTAATCCCTAATCCCTAATCCCTAGTCACCAGTCACCAGGAATAAGAAAAGGCTAAGCCATCCCATGATAGCTTAGCCTTTTCTCGTTATTTCGTTTTTCCTTCCATCTGTTTGAATGCTTCCTGCATCTTGATATTCCGGATCACTTTCTGCCCATCCTCGCTTCGAAGGTACGTCAGCGTGGTCTTCGGTACCATGCGGTAGACGGTCTCCCAGTCATCTGCCGCGAGAGCGCGGCGCACCGAGGAGGCGGAAACGATCTGATCGCCCTTCTGCTCTCTGGGAATGACCTTGAGCTCGATCCCGTTTTCAGCGAAGACCTCACGCATTGCCTGATTGTAGGCCAGCGTGGTCTTGTCGGTCGGCTCTTCGCCTACGAAGCGGACGGTGATATTCAGCGCAGGTGCGATGCGGGTAGCAAAGATGGTCGCATCCAGTTTCGTCTGCGCAGCGAGCTCATCCGTGCCTTTGATGAAGTAGGTCGGGAAGGTCGCATTGGAAATGATGAAATCCCCGCCGGAAATGACTTCGACACCCTTCATATCCTTCACGCCCTGCTTGATGAGAGTGAATCGGTTCGAGAAGGGGAAGACGCTCCTATCTTCCTGCACGGCAAAGATGATGACTTCATCACAGTTGTTATGTGCATACTCGACAAGGCTTCTGTGTCCCAAGGTGAAAGGATTGCAGTTCATGACGATCGCCCCGCGGTTCTTCCCCTCCCCGCTGCCCAGAAAGGTACGCACGCGCGCGAGATAGTCCTCGAGTGTATCTGTACCTGACTCTAAAAGCGCTGCATACGGCTCAGCGACAGCCACGCACTTGAAGCCCATGTGTTCAAAGACCGGTACATTCTTCGGCTTTGTGAAGATCTGATTTCCATTGATCCCGCGGCGGTTGGATTCCCCCTGCAGGTTCCTGATGATGCGGTGGGTCAGACCTTTTCGCTGATAATCGCTGCTGATCGCAATATCTCGCATGACGCGCCCGCCGAGCGAACCAGTGCCGATGAGCTTGCCATCATCAAAAAGTCCCATGGTATAGTCAATGATCCCCGTAAAAGTCAGATCAAAGCCTTTCAGGAATTCGACAACTTTTGCTTTTTCTTCAGGATCGGTCAGGAATATTTCACGTTCGGTAATCATATTGAGGTCCTCCTATAGGAAATCGCAGCCATGCCGCACTTACAGAAATGCTGATTTCCTTTCAAAATCAGTGTTTCCATAGAAATAGTCTTTTGTTTCGTGCTCTCATTATAACATATGCATGCGTATATGTATAACTCTTTTAGATAAATTTATCTATTTTAGAGATGATAGGTTCAGGGTTAGCCCATGAGCGTGCTGCCCCTTGATTCCGTTTGCCAGTTTTGCTTAAATGAGCAATTAGAAATGAGAAATGGATGCAGCGGCTTCGCCGCCACATCCCGTTGCACCCATTTAACCCTGAACCTTGAACCCCAAGACAAAAAACGGTTACACCGCCAGCTGGCGATGTAACCGTTTTCCTAAGGAAACACTGATGAAATCGTTGTCAGATTGAATCAGCGTTTCCCTTACTATGTTCAATTTCCGATCTTCTTTGCCATCCACTCCATGGCTTCGCCAAGGATGTAGAGGGAGCCGCAGATGATGACGACATCGCCATCTTTGGCTTCTTTCTGTGCCGAATCCAGTGCTTTCGTGACAGACGGCTCTGCCGTATGCACGGTTGCGATCTTCTGCTCATCGATCATGGCAGCGATCTCTTCCGGCTTTCTGGTGCGCGGTGTCGGTGCTTCCGTCAGGAATACACGGTCACCCTTGCGGATGAGGAGCTGGATGACGGTCTCCGTATCCTTGTCCTGAAGAGAAGTGAAGACAAGGACGCGGCGCTTGTCCGGGTACTGTTCCTCGATCGCTTCCTTCAGCGCTTCAGCGCCCGCCGGATTGTGTGCGCCGTCCATGACGAACGGGATACCGCCCAGATCATGGATCTCAAAGCGGCCCTTCCACTGGGCACGTGCAAGACCTTCACGCAGGTCATTCTCATTGACTCTCTCATCCTGCTTCATGATGAGCGTGAGTGCCATGGTCGCGACAGCCGCATTGACTGCCTGATGCGCGCCGACGAAGGGCACGAAGAGGAGACAGTTTTCGAGTTCCTTGGGCATGTCCTTGCGCTTGACGACGACGACCTGTCCATGACCGTACTTACTGCGGGTATCGATCTCAAAGTCTCTTCCATAGAAATAAAGGCGCGCTTTCTTATCATGCGCTTCTTTTTTCAGCTGCTTCAGCGGTACATGCTGGGCTGCGGTGACGACAGGGATGCCCTCTTTGATGATACCGGCCTTCTGATGTGCGATCTCCTCCAGATTCTTGCCGAGGTATTTCTCGTGGTCCATCGCTACATTCGTGATGACGGAAACGACAGGGATAATGACATTCGTAGAGTCGTAGAGCCCGCCCATACCGACCTCCATGACAGCGTAGTCGACCTTCTGTTCTTTGAAATACCAGAACGCCATAGCCGTCAGGAGTTCAAATTCCGTCGGAGCTTCGACGCCGTCAGCGATGGCTTTTTCTGCGGCTTCGCGGACGACGGTCGCAGCCTTCGCGAAGTCTTCCTTCGGAATATCATGGCCTGCGATGTGGATGCGCTCGGTGTAATCGATGAGATGCGGGGAAATGTAGCGACCGACTTTGAGTGTCGCATTTTCCAGCACACTGGTGATCATAGCCACCACGCTGCCCTTGCCGTTCGTACCGGTGACATGGATGACTTTGTAAGCCTTTTCCGGATGATCCAGACGTTCAAGGATGGCTTCGATGCGTTCGAGGCCCGGCTTGATCCCGAAGGATGCCGCCGCTTCCAGATAGGCGATAGATTCTTCGTAATTCATGATTTCTCCTTACTATAGTTAGCTGCTCGCTGCAAGCAGCAGGCAGGTAGCGGATGCCCTCTGCCTGCTGCACGCAGCCAACGGTCTTTTAGCCAAGCTTTTCCAGGAACTGCAGACGTTCGTCCAAAGACTTCATCTTTTCTTCAAAGGTCGCCAGCTTTTCCTTTTCCTTCGCTACGACAGCTTCCGGTGCCTTGGCGAGGAAGCCCTGATTGGAAAGTTTGCCGGACGTGCGGGCGATATCTTTGGCCAGAGCATCTTTCGCCTTCTGGATCTTTTCCTTTTCCTTCGCCGTGTCGATGAGGCCTTTGAGCTCGAGGTAGACTTCAAGACCTGTGACGACAGCCGCATTTGCATTTTCCGGCTTTGCCGCATCTGCTGAAAGGAGCTTCATGCCTTCGACATGGCCGAGTTTTTCAAAGTATTCCTTATTGTTTTCAAGGCAGGCTTTGAGGTCATCACGAAGGACAGCGATCTGGATATGGCAGGCTTTATTCGGGGTGACACCCGCTTCGGCACGCATGTTACGGACAGCCTTGATGCAGTCCATGATGCGATCGAACTGTTCTGCTTCGGTCGGGAAACGGAGCGCCTCGTCTGCCTTCGGCCATGGAGCTCTTGCCAGCGTTTCGCCTTCATGCGGCAGATGCTGCCAGAGGTGTTCCGTGATAAATGGCATGAACGGATGGAGCAGTGCCAACATGCGGGTCAGGGTGTACACGAGGACATACTGGGTGACTTTTCTATCCGTATTGTGCTGGCCATAGAGACGGCCCTTCGCCGTTTCGATGTACCAGTCACAGAAATAATTCCATGCGAAGTTGTAGATGCTGTCTGCCGCTTCACCGAGTTCATACTTGTCAAGGTTCGTGCCTACATAGTCTTCGGTGTAGGCGAGACGGTCGAGGATCCACTTGTCTGCCAGCGTCAGCTGTTCCTTGGTCGGGACGAAATCCTTGTCATAGTCATCCAGGTTCATCAGAGTGAACTTGGTCGCATTCCAGAGCTTGTTGGCGAAGTTTCTATTTCCTTCGACACGTTCATAGTAGAAACGCATATCATTGCCCGGGGTGTTGCCGGTCACCAGAGTGAAGCGGAGCGCATCTGCGCCGTACTTTTCGATGACTTCAAGAGGATCGATACCGTTGCCGAGGGATTTGGACATCTTACGTCCCTGAGAGTCGCGGACAAGGCCGTGGATGAAGACGTATTTGAATGGGATCTCCTTCATGAATTCCATGGACATGAACATCATGCGGGCTACCCAGAAGAAGATGATGTCGTAGCCGGTGACCATGGTGGAGGTCGGATACCACTGCTTCAGCGTCGGGGTCTGATCCGGCCAGCCCATCGTGGAGAATGGCCAAAGCGCAGAGGAGAACCAGGTATCAAGGACGTCCGGATCCTGATGGATATGCTGGCTGTGACACTTCGGGCATTCTGTGAGGTCGGTGCGGGATGCAGAGACAGCGCCGCAGTCATCGCAGTACCAGACCGGGATACGATGCCCCCACCAAAGCTGGCGGGAAATGCACCAGTCATGGATGTTCGACAGCCACTGGATATATGTTTTCGAGAAACGTTCCGGGACGAACTTGGTCTTACCGGAGGTAACAGCTTCCATAGCAGGACCGGCAAGCGGTTTCATCTTGACGAACCACTGCTTGGTGGTCATCGGTTCAACAACGGTCTTGCAGCGGGAGCAGTGACCGACCGCATGCTTTGTTTCTTCGATCTTGACGAGAAGACCGGCTTCCTTGAGATCAGCAATGATGGCTTTTCTCGCTTCGTAGCGATCCATGCCGACATACTTGCCTGCCTTTTCATTCATCGTGCCATCTTTGTTCATGATGACGATGGTCTCGAGCTGATGTCTCTGTCCGACCTCAAAGTCATTCGGGTCATGCGCCGGTGTGATCTTTACGCAGCCGGTACCATAAGCCATGTCAACGTATTCATCGGCAATGATCGGGATCTCACGGCCGGTGCCGGGAAGTGCGACCTTCTTGCCGACGAGATCCTTGTAGCGTTCATCTTCCGGATTCACAGCGACAGCGGTATCGCCCGGGATGGTTTCCGGACGGGTGGTCGCGATCTCTATGTATTTTCCCTCTTCGCCAGCGATCGGGTAATTGAAGTACCAGAGATGTCCGACTTCATCTTCATGTTCGACTTCGATGTCGGAGAGTGCTGTCTGGCAGCGCGGACACCAGTTCGTGATGCGGAAGCCCTGATAGATCAGACCTTTTTCATAGAGGGAAACAAAAACCTCGCGAACGGCACGCGCACAAATATCATCCATGGTGAAGCGTTCACGGGACCAGTCGCAGGAAGAGCCGAGGCGGCGGATCTGCAGCCCGATGCGGTTGCCGAATTTTTCCTTCCACTGCCATACACGTTCCAGGAATTTTTCACGGCCGAGGTCATATTTATTGAGACCTTCTTCAGCGATCTGCTTTTCGACCTTGACCTGCGTTGCGATGCCGGCATGATCTTTGCCCGGCAGCCACAGGACATTGTAGCCCTGCATTCTCTTGTAACGGATCAGAATATCCTGCAGGGTATTGTCGAGCGCATGCCCCATGTGCAGCTGGCCGGTGACATTTGGCGGCGGCAGCACGATGCTGTACGGTTCTTTTTCAGGATCTGCTTCATCATGGAATACACCATGTTCTTCCCAGAAGTTATACCATTTCTGTTCGATCTGACTGGGATCGTATTTTCCCAGATCTTTCATGTCTTCTGCCATATCGTTCACTCCTAAATAAAAAAATCTCCTTCATCCACATAGGACGAAAGAGTGCTTCCGCGGTACCACCTAAATAATCAGTAACTGATCGCTCATTCGCGCGTAACGTGCGCCGCGGACAGATCTCGCTGTCAGCTCCGGGGTGACCCGCTGTTTCCTTCCTGCCGCCTTTCCAGCCCCGGCGGCTCTCTGTGAGAAATTTCCCAGCTTCTTCCCATCTTTGCTTGTACATATACGTTAGTATGATAGCAGGATTTAAAGCAAAATGCAAGAGGAAAATGGGAAGGGTTGGAAGGTTCATGGTTAGCCTCTGGGGCGTACTGCCCTTTGATTCCGTTTGAAATCTTCGCTTGAATGAGAAATTAGAAATGAGAAATCCGAAATGGTGGTACGGCGCATAAAATAAGGAAGCGCCGCGGAATTTTGATAGTGCTTCGCGCTGTCGTCATCCCGAGCGTAGCCGAGGGATCTTTCTTGCACTGCGGTCAGTATCACATAAGCACCGGTACGGAAACGACGCCTTGGCGCTGCGTATTTCTACTTTCACACATCCTTCGTTTAGCGGTCTGCAAGAAAGATTTCTCGCTTCGCTCGAAATGACGATACGAGAGTCTCATGTCTCCTAGTCACTCCTAATCCCAAATCCCTAGCCACTCATCCCTGCTTTCAAACTTCAGGGGTCAGGGTTAGCCCACGGACGTGTCGCTCTTTGATTCCGTTGGAAAGCTTCACTTGAGCGAGAAATGAGAAATGGTGGTGGCGGCTCCGCCGCAAATATATATTTTGCAGCGAAGCTGCTACCACAACCTTGAACCCATCAACCTGAACCCTGAACCCATTATATGATTTTCCTTTCCCTATAGATCACGCATGCAGCGAGGAAAAAGCAGAAGGCCGTCGACCAGAAGACCATACCATAGCCCCACTGCATTGCGATGGCGCCCGACGCCATGGGGCCGGCAACATTGCCCATAAGAGCGAAACTGGTCGAGAAGCCCACCACCATCGTACGCTTTTCCGCCGGCACCACCGAGGCAAGAATGGTATTTGCGAGCGGCATAATCATCCCGAGGGAGAAGCCGGTGAGCCCGCGCATGAAGCCCAGCGTCCAGACCTCCGGCATCAGGTACTGGAGAATGAAGTTCACGCCTGTCACAAGAGACGCAATGATGAGGATCCTCGGCATAGAGACCCGCCGCGCAAGGCGCGAGACATTCAGAGAAGAGGTGACGCTCGTGGCGCCTGCGATGAAGATGATGGTCCCGACGATCGTCGCGACCGCCATGGCATCTCCACCCATCATTTCCTTGATATAGAGCGGGAGGATCGGACCGATCCCTGTCATACCGCAATTGCAGAGAAACTGCAGCATGACCATCAGCCGGACGACGGGATTCTTCATAAAGTAGGAAAGCTGCTTCACAAAAGATTCCCGCCCCCTTGCCTGTTCCTGTCCGATCTGCTTTGGCACCATCAGACGCACCGCAGCGAGGCAGAAAAATGACAGAGCGCAAAATATGACAAAGGGCATGCGATAGCCCATGGTATCAGCGATCATGCCGCCTACGAGAGGGCCGAACATGACTCCCATGACCATGGATGCCTGAAAGACACCCATCGCCCACGTCAGCTGCTTCTTTGGCGTCACATTCATGACGAGAGACATGCCGACTGCGAGAAAGCCGCCGGACATGCCCTGGATCATGCGGAGGATCAGAAGCTCTACGGGCGATCGTGTAAAATACATCAAAGCAATGACCACGCCCAAGATGAAGAGGATCATGGACAGCGCAAAACGCGGCCCCCGGCGATCGGCCTGCATGGACCAGAAAGGCGCCGCGATCGCGACGAAGAAGGGCGTCACACCCGAAATCAGCCCCGCCCAAAACGCCGCTTCTCCCGGGTCCGTGACGCCAAGCTCAGATGTCAGAAAGAGCGGAATGAAGGCAACGACGCCAATGATCGAGATCCCTGTCCCGATCTGTATCGCTGCAATGGTATACACGATTCGTTTCCAGTTTTGCATAGTATCAATGCCTCTTGAAAAAATGACTAGGGACTAGTGACTAGGGATTAGGGATTAGGGATTAAACATCTAATGACTCACGTCCGATGTCTAGTGCCCAATGTCTAATATCTGACGTCTGATATCTAGTCACTAGTCACCAGTCACTAGCTACCAGCCCTCATCACGCCCTGATTCTCTCAATCAGTTTCGTCGTCGAGTATCCATTGACGAAGGAGAGGATCTCCACGCGCCCGGCGTACTCTCTTCCGGCGACTTCTTCCACCTTGTAGTCCCCGCCTTTGACAAGGATATCCGGCTTCAGATGAGACAGGAGCTCGGTCGGGGTGTCCTCCCCAAAGATCACGACGCCGTCCACGCTGCGAAGGGCAGAGAGCATGAGCGCACGATCGTTTTCTCCATTCACTGGGCGCGACTCTCCCTTGAGCCGCTTCACCGATGCATCCGAATTCAGCCCCACGATCAGGTGATCTCCGAGAGAGGCCGCCTGCGCGAGATACGTGATGTGCCCGCGATGGAGCATGTCAAAGCATCCATTCGTAAATACGACGATCTCGCCCCGCGCTTTCCATGCTGCGATCTGCGCTTCCGCTTCTTCCCATGTAAAGACGCGCTGCTTCATAAGTTCCCTTTTTCGTTCTTCTCTATCATTCATCCTGTCTTTTCCTTTCTACCTCTCTTTGATCCTCCAAGCTGCCTCTGCCATATCTGCGAAGCGCTTATACCCCTTCTCATTCGGATGGAGACCATCATAGTACCATGCATCCTCCAAAGGGAACGCATGGGAAAAATCGATCAGGCACACGTTGCTCTCCTTTGCAAGCTCTCGTAAGAAATCCCCATATGCTGCAAGATCGAGCTGATTCCTTTCATAGACAGCTTCGCTCTGCCATCCGCTCCAGATGCTCTCCTTCGTCGCAAGCGGCGGGATGCCGATCGTGAGCGGCACCTTTCCGGAGATCGAGGGCAGCCGCTCTGTCAGTCGCCCCTCCAGAGAGGAGAGACGAAAACCGCAGAGGATATCATTCGTTCCACCCATGAAGAAGAAGCCTTCTTGACCGGATGTGAGCGCGGCAGTGCCTTCCAGTGCGTCCAGAATGTCTTCTGTGAGTGCGCCGAGGCTCGCGTGATTGATCCAGTTTATCTCCGGATGGCGCTTTGCAACCACCTCCACCCAGCCCGCGCCCGGGACTGCGCCGTAGCCTGCCGTCAGGCTGTCGCCGAAGCAATGAATGGTGTGAATATCATCTGTATCCCAATGCATGAGAGCTTCCGCCTTTCCTGTGTATTTGTCTCTAGTATAGCATAAATGGATGGGATGAGAGGGGACGACCCTTGATCCGATAAGTGTCAAGTTTTCCTCGGTAATTCATTTGACTGTCGATAATTACTATCTCCGTGGCTTCGGTTTAATCAGTATTTCTGTATTGCTCTGGCAAGTCTTCCCATGGGGGAAGAAGAAGCTCCATAAATGCCTATACGCCCTTCCAGGCATCCTGGCCTATAGTTTCTCATTCTGCGCTCTGCCTGCACCACGGCTTTGTGCATGGCTCTATCCATCTTTTTGTAGCTCTTCCCATTAGCATGGTACAAGAGGGCTTGCGTAAGCGTCTTATTCTTCCGGGCGGTCAGTACCCAGACCATGCACTCCATTCCTTCGCTGGACCAGCTCCGCCCCTGCCGTTTCATGCGATAGCTGTAGAACCGGTGATTCGTTTCTGCAGTACCCAAGTGGATTTCTGTATGGATGCCGCGCTGGCTCAGGCTTGGGATATAGGGAGCATTTCTTTCCAGATAGCTTTGCAGTTTGTTTACCTCCTCCAAATCCGCCTCTGTTCGGGCGCAGCTCCGGGCAGTGTCCATCCATACGGGAATCCGTTTCATAATATCGTCGGTCTGGTGAAACTCTCGGATCATACGGTCTACCAGTTCCCTCTTGCAGAAGCTGAGCCGGGTCCGGATCTTTTCATGTACATGATAGCAGTCACGGAAGTGCTGGTGATCCAGGCAGCCTTCTACCATTTGCTCAAAGTCCTGAAACTGGTACCCGGACCCTCCATCCCCATTCGATAGCACCGTGGTCTTAGACAGGTCATAGTGCCCATGCAGATAGCTTGCTGCCATTGCAAAAAGTTCTTTCCTGCTGGTGGACGCAAAACAGCGAAGTCCTACCAGTTCTGTCCTGTTGCCATTTTTCCTGACTCCTTCGTATACCTGGAGGCGATGCACCTCCGAGACCTCGCCTTTCTTCTTGTTTTTGAGGATGATTCCATCCCCTTCAATCGCTATAATCTCCGGCTGTACTGGCTTTTTATCCTTCTTCTCTTCTACGAATGCTTTTTCGTAAGCCTTTGCCTTCTTACCGGCATAATTCTTAAGTGAGATAACGGACTGATGGGAGATGGTAATCCCTGCCAGGTTTTGCAGGAGTTCACTGGCACTGCGGGATGTCGTAATTGCGACAGACTCGACAATCCGCTCAATCATTCCCAGGCTGTAGTGCTTTCTGGACTCAAAGCCCATTTTGCAGTCCAGGGGATAGAAGCTCTTCCCTTCTTTCTGCAGAAGTCTTCGGGTATAGGTCAGCTCTCCATAGCGGCAGCAAATCGTCCTAGGGTCCCGGCGTGCCACACGCCACCCCTGTACCTTGTAAATCTGATACAGCTCAGTGTCAATACGCGCCAGAGCCATAGCTATAAGCTGACAGTTCATTTCAGTGAGCCAATGAGTTAGCTTCCTTTCAGCCTCGATAGAGTCATCAGATTTCTTAATGAGAGAAATGACTGCACCAATTGCATTTTCACTCCAAATTTCTCCAGTTTTTGTTATAATATCCATGAGGAAAGCCCTTTCTTTGTTTTATTTGTGCACGGAAATTATAACATTTCCACTCAAAGGGAGGCTTTCCTCTTTTATTGTTTCTGGAAAAATTCCCCTACCGAGTAAAATTTTACACTAAGCTTGATCCGAAATGATAGCAAGTGAAGCGAGAGCACGCTCCCTGCACTTCATCATCGATGATCGTCTTGGCCGAATGGCATTGCCTTCCCCGCCTGTCCATGGATCACCAAGGAAAGGCCCGTACAAATGAGGAGGTCAGCAAAAAACATGACTTTCAAAAACGCAGTGCCCGCCAGCAAAAAGAGCCGCGAGCACAAGGCTCGAGGCTCTTTTTTTACTTACGATCATCAGTCTTCAGTGACGACTTTCTTCGATCTCTTGAATCCATGGATGTGTTCAATGACGACGAAGAGCATCGGAACGATGAAGATCTGGAAAATGGTAGCGGAAAGCACACCGAATACAACGGCAATCCCCATTTCAGAGCGGGAATTTGCACCTGCGCCGGTCGAGAGAGCCAGCGGGATGTTACCGACAATGAAAGCAAGAGATGTCATCAGGATCGGACGGAGACGGATCTTCGATGCTTCGACAGCCGCCTGAAGCGCTTCCATCCCGTGATCCGTACGGACTTTCGCGTACTCGACGATCAGGATGGCGTTCTTCGCAGCCAGCCCGATGATGGTCAAAAGACCGATCTGGAAGTAAATGTCGTTATATACATGGAATGCCATGGCTGCAAGGCTCGCACCAAAGAAACCGGTCGGTATCCCGAAGATGACAGTGAATGGAACCTTCCAGCTTTCATAGAGAGCTGCCAGAGACAGGAATACGAAGAGCATGCCGAGCGCGAGTGCATATACCGTCTTACCGCTCGCTTCACGTTCCTGGGCGGAGGATTCGACGAATTCTAAGCCATAACCATTCGGAAGGACCTGATTGGCGGTTTCTTCGAGCGCATCGAGCGCCTGCCCGGAGGAGTATCCATCCTTCTGCTGCCCGCCGATCTCGACGGCCGGGAAATTATCGTAACGAGTGATGACAGAAACGGCATTGGATTTTTTCGGAGTGATGAAGGTGGAGATCGGCACCATATTGCCCTTATTGTCGCGAACCGTCAGGAACTTGTTGTCCCCCGGGTTCGTGCGGTACTGGGTATCCGCCTGTGCGACGACCTTGAAGTTACGTCCATAAATGGTAAAATCATTGATCTGGACAGAGCCATAGTAGGCCTGAAGGGCGGTGAAGATATCACCGACAGCCACACCATTTCTCTGTGCTTTTTCTCGGTCGATATCAAAATTATACGATGGGGTATCGCTTCGGAAGGTGGTGTAGGCCATCTGAATTTCCGGACGCTGGTTGGCAGCACCGAGGAATTCTCCGACGACACGCTGGAATTCTTCATCCGATGCGCCGCTCTTGTTCATGATGTAAAGGCTGAAGCCGCCGGAGGAGCCAAGGCCCGGGATCGGAGGCGGATTCAGCGCCATCAGAGATACCTCCGGATGGATCGCCCCATACGCCATGGCTTTGCCCATCACTGCATTGATCTGTTCGTTTGGCGCTTTACGTTCATCCCACGGTTTCAGTTTGATGAAGGAAAGACCTGCATTTGGTTTCTGCCCACTGGACAAAATATCAAAGCCGGTGACGCCCTGCGACTGTTCGACCGCCGGATCCTTCCCCATGTAATCAAGGTAAGCGGTGATCGCTGCATTCGTTCTGACATTGACAGAGCCTTCCGGCAGCGAGAACGCCGTGATGAAGTAGCCATTATCTTCCTGCGGAAGGAATGCGGTCGGAAGCTTGAAGAAAATACCGAAGGCTGCGACCGTGATGACGATAAGGACAAGGATCGGAGCAGCGATCGCGTGTCCCATCTTCTGCAGGATCGCTCCGTAGATCTCCACCATACGATCGAAACCGTCATTGAAGGTATCCCAGAATCGATCAAGGAAATTTTTCCTATTCTGCTTCTTCGGCGGTTTCAGAAGACCGGCGCAAAGAGCCGGAGTCAGAGACAGCGCGACAAAAGCGGAAATCAGGACGGAGACAGCGATGGTGAGAGCAAACTGTTTGTACAGGATACCCATGATCCCACCCAGAAAAGCGACCGGTACGAAGACAGCAGCCAGAACGACCGCTACGCCGATAACCGGGCTCTGTACCTTCTGCATCGCAGCGACAGTCGCCTCTTTCGGGCCAAGGTTGTTATAGCGCATTTCATATTCGACGGCTTCGATGACGACGATCGCATCATCGACGACAAGGCCAATGGCCAGAACCATTGCGAAAAGCGTCAGGGTATTGATGGTGAATCCGAGAAGCAGGAAGGAAGCAAAGGTACCCAAGAGCGATACCGGCACCGCGATCATCGGGATGAGCGTGGATCTCCAGTTCTGCAGGAAAATGTACACGATCAGTGCTACGATGAGGAGCGCTTCGACGAAGGTATGCATGACCTCTTTGATGGAGGCATAGATGAAGTCCGTATTATCCATGCAGATGACATAGCTCATGTCATCGGGGAAGCTCTTCGCATCTTCTTTCAGCTTTTCCTTGATCGCACCCAGAGTTTCGAGTGCATTCGCATCATCGGTCAAAGAGAAGGCGAGAATCGCCGACTCCTGTCCCGCCGCACGGGAAATGAAGCTGTAGTCCTTTGCCCCCAGCTCGATACGGGCCACATCCTTCAGGCGAAGCATGGAGCCGTCATCATTGGTGCGAAGTACGATATCGCCGAATTCCTTCTCCGTCACAAGACGGCCCTTCGCCGTGATGATGTACTGGAAGGAGGCATTCGGATCGACCGGAGCACTGGAAATGTTACCGGCCGCGATCTGCTTATTCTGCGAAGAAACGGCAGAAATGACCTCGCTCGCAGTGATCTTGTTCTGCGACATCTTCGTCGGATCCATCCAGATACGCATCGCAAAGTCAGAGCCAAATTCCTGTACGTTGCCGACGCCCTTGATGGACTTCAGCTCATCCAAGTAGTTCATGGAGAAATAGTTTTTCAGGAAGACGTCATCATACGTGCCATTCGGTGAGAGCAGACCGACGACGAGTGCCATGTCCCCCGAAGATTTCTTCGTGGTGACGCCGATGGAACGGACTGTATCAGGAAGCCCTGCATCGGCAGCTGTGACGCCATTCTGTACACGGATGGTCGCCATATCCGAGTCCGTCCCCGTCAGGAACTGGACCGAGAGCGAATAGGAGCCATTCGAGTTCGATGTCGAAGACATATTATCAAAACCTTCGGCACCGATGACATTCTTTTCTATGACCTCGGCCACCGTCTGCGCTACGACTTCAGAGTCAGCACCCGGATAGGTCGCATGGACAGAGACCTGAGGCGGCGTGATCTTCGGATAGCGGTCGATCGGCAGTGAGAAAATACAGAGTGCCCCGGCGATCGTGATGACAAGAGCCACGACGATAGCAAAGATAGGGCGTTTAATAAAGAAATTTGCCATAGCTCCTCCCCTTATTTCTTAGCATCTGTCGTGCCATGCTGCGCAGAAACGGCCTTGATCGCCGCCTGTTCCAAGGCCTCGCGTGTGGTTTCTTCCGGAGCGACTGCCTGTCCGACACGGACTTTATTCTGGCCTTCGACGATGATCTCATCATTTTCATCGATGCCGCTTTCAATGATGGTATAGATGCCATAGGTCGCGCCGAGCTTGACCGCCTTCTGCTGGACCTTGCCATCGACGACGACATCAAGCATATCGCGGTTCAGGAGCTGTATCAGTGCCTTGGTCGGTACCAGGATGCTGCCCTTGGTGATTTCTGCATCAGAAACAACTGTCGCATACATGCCCGGTACGAGCAGGTTATCCGGATTTGCATACGCCGCCTTCATCGTCAGCTGTCCGCCGGTCAGACCCGGATTGATCTGGACGATCTTGCCGGTCTCCTGATAGATGGATCCATCAGCCAGGCGAAGCTTCAGGGCATCCCCGAGCGTTTCTGTGCCACTCTTATTCTTGGTGAGCGAGAGGTATTCGCTCTCCGACATATCAAACTGAACATACAGCGGATCTGCCGAGGAAATCGTGACGAGCGGCGTCTGTCCTGCCGAAGCGAAGGTGCCGATATTCACATCATCCATGGAGAGCGTCCCTGTGAAGGGAGCTGTCACGATGGTATCGGAGAGATTATCCGATGCGATCGCAGCCTGCGACTGGGCTGCTTCGACGACGGCCTGATAGGACTCTGTCGCTGCCTTCTGTGCATCATAAGCCTGCCTGGAAATCGCTCCCGTCGCGATCAGCTGCTCATAGCGGGCGAGATCGCGCTTCGCATTTTCATAGGTAGCCGAAGCCTGCGCGACCTGCGCCTCTGCGGCTGCCAGAGAGGACGAATAAGTGCGCGTATCAAGGCGGAAGAGCGGCTGCCCTTCTGTGACATGGTCACCGCCTTTGACGTATTTTTCCATGACTGTACCGGATACTTTCGAGCGGACCGGCACCTCCTGCAAGGCCATAATGGAGCCGGCATACTCTCTCTGGATCGGCGTGTCCGACTTGAACGGTTTGAAAGTCGTGACCTTCATCGCCTGCTGCTGCCCCTGCTGCTGTTTGGCCGACCCGCATCCGCCGGTCATCATGCCGGCGGAAAGCAAAAAGCCTGCCGCCATGGCAGCTGCCAAAATTTTTTTATACTTCATACTCTGCCCCCTTACACATACCACCTTCATCGTGCGGTACTGTAGAAATCGCTAGTAATCGAATATAGTCTATAATAGCAAAGAGTTGACTGTAAGTCAAGAAGAGGTTCGCTCAGTTTTCTGCAATCACCAGTCACCTCTGACCCCTGACTTCTATTTCACACTCACCCATTCCACCGGCACCTTCACGACAGCTTTGCGAAGCTGCCGGCTGCCGCTTTCTCCCTGGCAGAGCGGGCGATGGAGGTCTTCGGGGAAGAAGACGGCGAAACGGCCTGTCTCAAAGTACACCTTCGACTCCCCTTTGGGCGAAGACTCATAGAAATAGAGGTCACGCTCCGGATAACTCTCGATGCACTCTCCCGCTTCGAAGATCGTCTCCACGCCGAGCCATTCTTCTTCGCCTTCCACTTCATACTGGATATCGATCATTTTCTTATGACCTTCCAGCTTTCTATCCGCCGCCGGCTCTGTCACAGGCGACTCCACGCCCATATCGCAGCCATTGATTTTGTACTTTCCGTCAGGCACCGCAGTGAAATCAAATGCCGCGACTTCTTTCAGGCACTCGTAGATGAATGTCGGCAGCTGTTTCTTGTAGTCTTCCAAATGTTTGATATCTCCGGTAATCATGGCTATTCTCCTTTACTTTTCTCGTCCACGGAAAGGATCTGACACATGCGTTTCTGTGTTCGTGATTTTCCACGTTCATTGTACACTTTTCCGCGCCCATCCGCCACCGGGCATTTCCTCTCCTGTTATGATTTTTTAAGAGCCACTGGCTTGATCGTTGCTTGTTTTCTCTTACGCTTTCAACCAGAGCCAGGAATCCTTCGACGTGGGCAGCGGACTATGCAAGAAGGGCTTTGAAAAGCATGGCATGCAGATACATGTCAAACCGGATGCTGTGATGGAATCAGCTTTTCCCAATGGAACAGGAAGGATAGAGGCCGGCGTCTCCCACAATAAAACCGCCCTCTTTTCAGAGAGCGGCTTCCAAAGAATACTGATCAAAACTGGATCGCAACCTTACCGAGGACATGATCCACAGGTACGGGTCCGATAAAACGGCTGTCAGAGCTGTGGTTCCGGTTGTCGCCCATAACGAAGACCGTACCTTCCGGCACTGTATAGGAGCCGTCCATAGAGAATTCCATCGGTTCATTGATGTATGGTTCTTCCAGCTTCTCTCCATTGCGCCATACATGGCCTTCCTTAAATGCCAGCGTGTCACCACCCTTGCCAATGACGCGCTTCACCCAGACGTTGTGCTCACGGCTCGAGCGATCAAAGATGGCGATGTAGTTCTTCATCGGTTCTTCCAGATCATCCATCCAGGAGCGTTCGCGATGCGTGCGGCTGTCGATGATGACGATATCCCCATACTCCGGCGTTTCGCGGAAAACGTGGCTGATCTTCGATACGATGAGGTATTCGCCATTATTCAGTGTCGGGTACATCGACTGCCCCGATACCTTCGTCGGGACGAAGAGGAAAATATGAATGATCATGGCGATAAAAAGCGCCACGACGATGGAATAAATCCAGTCAAAAAGTTCGTGCATGAAAGTATGTCTCCTTATTATAAGTGAGCAGATAACAGGGATCGAGAGATAGCAGATGTCAGCCTTTGCCCTATTTTCCCCTCGGGCATCGCCCATCTTTGATTGGCAGCGGAGCCGCCGCTATTCTCATTCCCCTTTTTGTTTCTAATGAATCAAAAGATCCACAGACAATTTTCTTGGAATGACCGCAGATTTTTCATAAACAACGCCCCTATTGTACACCATTCTAGGCGAGTGGTCTAGGGAATTTAGTCACTAGTGACTGGTGACTTCAATACTACTTTTGGGCATCACCCTTTTTATACTCCGCGGCGCTTCTAATTTTCATGCGCCGCACCTTCCCCTTTGAACCCGTAGAACCTACAGAACCCACTGAACCTCTTTCACACGCAATCAAGGGAATGTGCGCCTCCACGGGCTAGCCCCTATTTCATTTCCTCATCCACCGCCGTTCGAAGCGTCATCAATGCTGCATACAATTCCTTAAACGGCCGGTCTTCATCCTCTTCCGGTACCCAACGGAAGAATTTATCACCGAATCTGAGCTCCGCACGGGTGAGGCGCTTGATGGGACCATACTTCTCTCTTTCATACGCATTCGTCTGGACGGTCGTCGACTTCGTGTCGGTCACAAACTGCTTCTGCGGAAGCTGGTAAAGAAATGCGATTTCCTTCGCGAAAGTCTCCATCACGTCCCGTGACAGCACCGCCTCTTTCTTGACAGGGACTCCGCTTCGCCAGTCATAGCGCACGCAGGCCCCATTTCCAAAATCAAAAGCGTAGTCAAACTGCCCGCCCTTTTCTACGAGATAGCCATCGGTGATGGAGAAGCGGAAGCTTCCCTGCAGGATGTCCTCAATGGCTTCCTTCTCGCTGATCTCCTTCTTCTTCAGCTGATCATAGATACCTTCACCAGATCCGGCCGCCTTGACCAGCTCATCAAATTGATATTTTGCCACAATGTATCTCCTTGTATTCACAGACCTTCATTTTTACTTTCCTTTGGGAGTGAAAAAAGAGGGCACGGCGTATCCGATGCATAGACCACCGCCATATATTCATTTCTCGCTGGTCACGCCTGCGTACCTTCTTCATTCATGGTATAATAATACCATATAAATATGTCACGCAGTAGCGTTTCTTCTACCGCGTTGAAAGATCTGTCATGCGGCGCTTTCATACTTTGACGCGCCGCTTCTCTGTTTTTCATTTCTCATTCTCAAACGGGGGCTTTCCATTGCACTATCATAAAAAAATCGGCGCGCTGGCTATGGCGTTCCTGCTCGCAGGCGGACTCGCTTCGATCGATGCGCGCACCATCCTGCTTGTACCGCAGGATGACCGTCCCGTCTCTCTTGACTACACGGTTTCCACCGCAGAAAAGGCCGGCTACACGGTGCTGACGCCGCCGAAAGGCTATCTTTCCGGGAAGAATTATCAGGGCAGTCCTGATCAGGTCTGGCGCTGGATCGAGCAGCACATGAGCGAGGCCGATGCGGCGGTGATTTCTACGGACACCATCATCTACGGCGGTCTTGTCGACTCCAGAAAGCACAACGAATCGCTCGATACGCTGATGGCACGGGAAAACCGTATCCAGCGGCTTCACCACATGTATCCGAATGTGCCGATCTATGCTTTCGGCACCATCATGAGAACGCCGTATGCTTCAAACAGCGGTGTCGAACCGTATTACTATGCCAAGTACGGCCACGACCTCTATGTACTCTCCGGCCTGCAGGACAAGATGGATCTAGGCACACTCACAAAGGATGAGGCGGCGGAAATGCTGTCCCTGAAGCTCTCCATCCCGTCCGAATATCTGCAGGACTGGTTCAAGCGCCGCACAAAGAACCATACGATCAACCGCCTGCTCCTCAAAGATACCAAGAGCGGCATCTTTGCCTATTTCTGTGAGGGGCATGATGATAACAGCACGAACTCCCAGTCCGCCATGGAAGCACGGTATCTGGGAAAGGAAAGTGCGAAGCTGTCTCCCAAAGTCTATGGCTCCTTCCCGGGAGCAGACCAGCTTGCCCTGCTCCTCATCGCACGCTATCACAATGACGTGAATCACCTCACGCCGAGCTTCACCTCCATCTATCCCTTAGGCCGCGCAGAGGATACGGTCCCCAGCTATGAAAGCCAGCCCATCGGAAAGACCATCGCCGAGCATGTAGAAGCCGTCGGCGGCATCATGGATCCCAAAGGCCGCCCCGACATCGTACTCGCCGTGAATACCCCCCTTTCCTCCACGGGTGAGTCCGGTCAGTTTTCCAATTACGGCATGATGAAGCCTTCCACCACGGAATTCATGAATCAGGTGAAAGCCGTCATCGATAAGGGCATTCCCGTCTCCATGGTGGACGTCTACTTCGCCAATGGCTCGGACAATACGCTCATGAGCCTCATGAAGCAGCATGATCTTCTCTACAAGGTCGCCGCCTACAATGGATGGAACACGGCCTCCAACACGATCGGCTATGCCATCGCTCAGGCCATCCTCGCGCCGGACATGAGCGAGACAGATCACCGCGATATGCTGACCGAGCAATACATCGACAACTGGGCATATCAGGCAAACGTCAGGAAGAACATCAACCGCCTGACAGAGCTCGAAAGGACGAATTACATCCCCACCCCGGCCATGAAAGAGGAAATGATCGCCGAGGTGCAGGACTTTGCCAAACGGAAAATGGGACTTGACCCTGCGACGATCTCCGCCGATTTCCCATGGGGACGCCTCTTTGAGATCAATGCCATGGTCTCGCCCACACCGAAATACACCGTCTACCTGACCGCTGCAGAGAAACAGCGCCGCGCGGAAGAAGCAGCCAAGAAGGCTGCCGAGGAAGCTGCTAAGAAAAAAGCTGCCGAGGAGGCTGCGAAAAAGAAAGCCGATGCCCAAGCGAAAACCGCCGGAAGATCAGACACTGTGATCGCTCCGGAGCAGCCGTCACCGGAAACCTTTTCCTCCGAGAACGACAGCGATGATGTATCGACCATCATCGTTTACAAATAAGAAAAGGGACTGTGAAGAAATGAATCCTCATTTCTTCACAGCCCCTTGTTACTTTGCTTTCATTTGGTTCAGGGTTCAAGGTTCAGGGTTTAGGTGGCGGCTTAGCCGCCTTTTTTTTAGAAAATGGTATTCTCGTATCGCAGCCTTCCCCTCTAGGGGAAGGTGCCCCGCAGGGGCGGATAGGGTGACTATGGCATGAAAGACAGCTGGGATAAGGTTGCCCGGTCACTCCTATGAGAGCTGCAAGTCCCCGCGGCAGATTGAAAACGAAAATGAGATGATCGTTATTTCACAGCCCCTTTTCTTATTTATGATAAGGTGTGAAGCTTATCCTGTGATCGCTTCGTAAAAGTATTCCCGCATCGTCATTTTCCCCTGAGCAGAGGATCTTTTTACAGGAAAAGCCCGCTCTGGTAAGCAACACGGAAAATGGAACTATCATCCGAGGAATCCGCCAAACCTCCGGCTCCATTCCTATCTTCCTATCACCAGCCGTCGCATTTCCTTCGCCGATGTCAGTGCGCTCTTTGAGTCTTCCGTACCGGAGATCATCTGCGCGATATTGTCCAAATGCTGCGCGTCATTGAGGAGTACCGCCTTTGTCGATGTCCGGCCATTTGCGATCGTCTTCACGATCTGATAGTGTCGATCCGCTGCACAGGCAGTCTGCGGAAGGTGCGTGATGCAGAGCACTTGGATCGTCTTCGCCAGGCAGGCGATTTTTCTGGCGACCTTGAGCCCCACCTTACCGCTGATGCCGACATCGATCTCATCAAAGATCAGTGTCTGCTGCGAGAGCAGGTGAGAAATCACCATCTCAATGGCGAGCGCAATACGGGAAATCTCCCCGCCGGATGCCGTATCGCGCATGCTGCGGAGCGGCTCACCCGGGTTCGCCGAGAAATAAAATTCCATCTCCTCTGCGCCATTGGGCATCGGGCTCTTCTGCGCGACGAGGTGCAGCTCCATCCGCGCATTTTCCATGCCCATATCCTTCAGCGTCGTGACGACCCCTGTGAGGATCCGCTTCGAGGAGATCATGCGATACCGATTCAGCACCTCTGCCTTCTTCATCAAAAGACCGGTCAGTGATGCATAATTTTTTTGAAGCGCCTCATTGTCATAGATGACTTCCTTCAGCGCCTCATATTCCTTTTTTGCCTTTGCTTCATAGGCGAGCACATCCGAAAGCGTCGGACCATACTTTCGTTTCATTTCAGAGATCACTTCATCCCGGCTCTGCAGCTCATTCAGCTCTTCCTCAGAGAAGTCGGTATCTGAAATGTAGGAATCAAGCCCATTGATGGCATCTTCCAGCGCATACGAGGCACTGTTCAGTGACTCGACGAAGGCTTCCAGCGCTTCGTCATACTTGGAGACCGATGACACCTCACGGATCGCATCCCCGATGGCATCCTGCGGACCATTTTCTGCCGTCAGAAGCTCCAGTGCCTGATGCACTGAGCGGAAAATGCGCTCATGGTTCTGGAGGACGGAGAGCTTCTTCTCGATCTCCTCATCCTCATCCGGCAAAAGATGTGCGGAAGAGATCTGGGAAAGCTCCCACTCCAGAATGTCCAGCCGCCGCTCCCGCTCCTGCTTCGCATTTTCATAGTCCTCGAGGGCATCCTTCAGCTTTTTCCACTCCCGGTAGGAATCCTGATAGTCCCTGTAGGCAGCTACTACCTCCGATGTCCCCGAATCCACCATCTTTTCGCAGAAAGGGATGGATAGGAGCTCCATATTGTCATTCTGTTCATGCAGACGCACCAGCATCTTGCCGATCTTCTGAAGCTGTTTGACGGTACAGAAATCCCCATTGATGGTACAGAGCCCGCGCCCCGACTTATTCAGCTTGCGCGACAGGATCACTTCGCGCCCCTCGCACTCGATCCCAAGCTTCTGCAAAGCAGAGACGATGCTGTCATCCGCATAGAAGATCCCTTCCACTTTGAAGAAATCAGCGCCGGTACGGATGAGATCCGTCTTCGCACGCCGTCCGGTGAGAACCGCAAGAGCATCGATCAGGATCGACTTCCCCGCTCCTGTCTCACCCGTAAAGATCGTGACCCCTTTCGTGAGATCGATCACCGTATCCTCGATGATGGCAAAATTCACGATATGTAAACTCTGCAGCATGGCAACCTCGTCAATTTTTCAAGAGACCCTGAAGCTTTTTGATCATAGCCGGTACATCTTCCGGCGTCTTCAGGATCAGGAGCACAGTATCATCCCCCGCCAATGTACCGATGACCTCCTCTGTCCTGGAATGATCGATGGCAAAGGCGACCGAGGATGCAGAACCCGGCAATGTGTGAAGCACGACCATATTCATCGCACTATCGATCCGGATGACCGCTTCCTGGAAAAGAATCGCGGTGTGACTCTTAGACATCACATTCGGCTTTTCACTCGGGAGAGCATACCGATAATGCCCATCCCCATACGGGATCTTGAGAAGCATCAGGTCCTTGATATCGCGGGATACCGTCGCCTGTGTCACGACGATCCCCTCTTTTTTGAGAGCATTTGCCAGCTCTTCCTGTGTCTCGATGATCTGCGACTGAATGATCTCTTTGATTTTCATGATTCTATATCGTTTCATAGCTGTCCTCCTCAAGCAATTCATAAACATACTTTTATGCATAGGCTGAAATATCTGCATAAACGAAGCCATACTTCCCGAAAGTATGGAAGATACTTTGTATAAATTGTATAGCATTTTATGAATAAGGTCAATGTTTTTTTGTATAAACATAAGAAAGCAGTGACCGTCAGCCGTAAACTGGTTTGATCCGCCCTGATGGATCCGTTTTCGCCCGCTGCTCCTTTTGCGGCAACAAAAAAGCAGCGGCAATGGCCACTGCTTTCCTGTGAATTATCTATGTCTATATAAGTGGAAAAAATTTTTAATTATTTCAGACGCAGGCCCAGTTTAGCACCGAGAGCTCTGTAACGTTCAATATCGCTGCGACGCAGGTAGTCGAGCATGTTTCTTCTCTGGCCGACCATTTTCAGCAGTCCGCGACGGGAATGATGATCCTTTTTGTGGGATTTCAGATGTTCGGTGAGCAGAACGATTCTCTTGGTGAGGATAGCGATCTGAACTTCCGGAGATCCGGTGTCACCTTCATGGGTGGCATACTGTTCGATGATTTCTTTCTTCAGTTCGGTTGTAAGCATAATAGCCTCCTAAAATAACACATGAGCTGTATCTAAGTCGCCGCCGGAGATACGTGCCACTGGGATACAGTATTCACAACGATAATTATTATACATGGAAATCAAGGAAAGTGCAAGGGGAATTAGAGGTTCAGGGTTAGCCCCTTGGGCGTGCCATCCCTTGATTGTGTATGAAAGCCTTGTTCGCCAGTTAGGAAGTTAGCAACCCCCATTTCAAATGGGGGTTTATTTGGAACCCCTCCGGGGTTTTGTACTGACACCTGCCTATGGCAGGTCTAGCAAATCGTCTTTGTACTTACAGCCGCCTATGGCGGCTCTTTCGCTTATTCGTCTTACTTACTTCTCGAACTTATCGCTTTCTTCTTGCTCTGAAATGTAACGCTTGATAACTTCTTCGTTGATATTCCCGACGGTTTCTACATAATAGCCTCGTGCCCAGAGATGCCGTTCTCCCCATCTGGCTTTTATCTCGGGATGCCGGTCGTATATCATTAACGCACTTTTCCCTTTGATATAGGCTACTACGTCTGATATATTCAACTTCGGCGGTATCCCGAGATACAGATGCACATGATCCACGCATGCAGCTCCCTTGATCAGTTCCACTTTCTTCATCTCGCACAATTTTCGGATGATTTCAACCAAATCTTTCCTCATTTGCCCGTAGAATACTTTCTTGCGATATTTTGGGATGAATACGATATGATATGTGCAATTCCATTTGGTATGAGCTATACTATTGTTGTCCATTTGGACTCCTCCTTTGTTAGCTAAAGTGGTTTGCTAGACCCTCTTTATTCTAACACTGGAGGATTTTTTATACTCTAGGCAAAGCTACGGCTCCACCGGGTCCCCCATCTCAGATGGGGGCTTAATATACGAATACAGTTAGGAAGTTAGCAACCCCCATTTCAAATGGGGGTTTATTTGGAACCCCTCCGGGGTTTTGTACTGACACCTGCCTATGGCAGGTCTAGCAAATCGTCTTTGTACTTACAGCCGCCTATGGCGGCTCTTTCGCTTATTCGTCTTACTTACTTCTCGAACTTATCGCTTTCTTCTTGCTCTGAAATGTAACGCTTGATAACTTCTTCGTTGATATTCCCGACGGTTTCTACATAATAGCCTCGTGCCCAGAGATGCCGTTCTCCCCATCTGGCTTTTATCCCGGGATGCCGGTCGTATATCATTAACGCACTTTTCCCTTTGATATAGGCTACTACGTCTGATATATTCAACTTCGGCGGTATCCCGAGATACAGATGCACATGATCCACGCATGCAGCTCCCTTGATCAGTTCCACTTTCTTCATCTCGCACAATTTTCGGATGATTTCAACCAAATCTTTCCTCATTTGCCCGTAGAATACTTTCTTGCGATATTTTGGGATGAATACGATATGATATGTGCAATTCCATTTGGTATGAGCTATACTATTGTTGTCCATTTGGACTCCTCCTTTGTTAGCTAAAGTGGTTTGCTAGACCCTCTTTATTCTAACACTGGAGGATTTTTTATACTCTAGGCAAAGCTACGGCTCCACCGGGTCCCCCATCTCAGATGGGGGCTTAATATACGAATACAGTTAGGAGTGCTGGTGCGGCGCATGAAAAAATAGAAGCGCCGCGAGTAAAAATAATGGCGATGCCCGAGGGTTGTATGTAGTCACCAGTCACTAGCTACCAGTCACATGAGGCTCCCAATCCCTAACCACTAATCCCTAATCCCTAATCCCTGCTTTCAAACTTAACCCTTGCGGCGTGCTGCCCCTTGATTCCGTTTGAAAGCCTCGATTGAATGAGAAATTAGAAATTAGAAATGGTGGTGCGTCGCATAAAAATATGGAAGCGCCGCGGAATTTTGATAGTGCTTCGCACCATCGTCATCGGAAGCGAAGCCGAGGGATCTTTCTTGAACTGCTATCAGTATCCCATAAGCACCGGCAGGGAAACGACGCCTTGGTGCTACATATTTCTGCTTTCACGCATCCTTCGTTTAGCGGTCTGCAAAAAAGATTTCTCGCTTCGCTCGAAATGACGATACGAGAGTCTGATGTCTCCTAGTCTCCAGTCACTAGTCACTAGTCACACTAAACCCCAAAAGCCCCTCTGCACCAATGATCAGCCCCTGTCAAGGTAGACATGGCAAATATCTAAAAAATTATAGCCGTAAGTTCCATGTTGGTGTTTTAGTATCAGCATGGGATTTGCGGCATTTTGTTATGCCGCGAATTTTGCTTTGTATTTCTGAATCCGTTTGTTCTCGGCAATCGGGAACTGTTCCGGGTTCTTCGCGTGCAGAGCTGCCATGCGAACTTCCATTGGCGTCCTTACTCCAAATCGTTCCTGAAAACGTTCGTAATTGTAAAAATGGACGTATTGGTCGATGGCCGAACGCAGCTCGCCGCCGCTGCTGAACTTATTCAGGGAATACATCTCTGTCTTCACAATTCCCCAGAAACCTTCCACTGGGCAATTGTCGATGCAATGCCCAACACGGGACATGGATTGCTCCATCCTCTGCTTCGAGAGCTTGAACTGGAATGCTTTACTGGTATACTGGAACCCCCGGTCACTGTGGAACAACGGGTGTGCTTCCGGATTTTTGCGAATCGCCTGCTCAAATGTGTCAAACACCAGCTTATTGTCATTGCGTCCGCTTATGACGTAGGCGACAATCGACCGGTCATAGAGATCGAGGATGGCGCTCAAATAGAGCTTTTTGACGACTGATCCTTCGTACCATTTGAATTCTGTCACGTCCGTTGCCCACTTCTGGTTCGGTCGTTCTGCCTGAAAACCCCTGTGAAGGATGTTCTCTGATGTGGCTTCTGGTGTGGTCCTTCTGTATTTTGCCTTCTTGCACCGGATCACGGAATGGATATTGAGCTCCTTCATGAGTCGATGAATGCGGTTCCTGCTGTAATGCGTGTGGTTCAGGCGATTGATCCAATCAGTCATGCGCCGATAGCCCAGGATGTGGTGGAATCGTTCATCATACTCTTGGATCAGTTGGGCGATGATCTCGTTTTCTTTTTCCGCTTTTGGGACATCTCGCTTCAGCCATTGATAATAGGATGCTCTCGTAATACCTACCTGACCACACAGCCAGCAAATGCCCCAGCCCTTTTCTGCGTGGCACTGCTGGATTGCTTCATAGGTTATGGCATGGCGCAGCCTGCCAAGTTTCACCTCCCTTCCAGGGCTTTCAATTTTTTTAAGAAATAGACCAACCTCTCCTGTTCCTCAAGCTGCCGTTTCAAGCGCCGGTTCTCACGCCGGAGACGTTCCATCTCGTCAACTTCTTCGTCGGTTTTATGATGTCCGCGCCGGTCGGTAAGGCCAGCTTCCCCGTCAGCGACGTATTTCCTCACCCAATCGTATACCTGACTGTAGGAAACGTCATAGTGCGCAGCGGTGTCCTTGTAGTTCTTGCCATGCGATAGACAATACTCCACAATCTCCTTGCGCTCCGAAAGCGATGTTTTCTTTCTTGCTCCTGCCATATAGACCTCCCGTTTTGGATCGTAGTCCTTAAGTTCTATATGGTCATTATACTGCTTCATCCAGTGCCGGAGAACGGAACGGCTTGAAATGTTGTATTTTGCTACGATGTTGTCAATGCTGCCCTCGCCACGTAGCACGGCAAGGACGCAGCTTGCCTTGAATTCCTTGCTGTAGCTTGCGTTCCCAGCTCTATCCATGAAAGAGGCCTCGCCCTGTTTCTCGTATTTCCTTACCCAGCCACGAAGACTCCGCTCGGATATCCCATTCGCTCTGGCGATTTGTCGGTAAGATCCTTTGCCGGAAAGATATTCTCTCACTCTGGCAAGCATCCAATCTGCTGAATGTTTCCTTTTGGCCATTAAAAAAATCCCCCTAAAGCAGTTTGGTTATTTACCTTGTCTGCTTTAGGGGGATCATATCACAATGGCAGAGAGGCTTTCCCTTTATCCCAAAGCGACGCGGTCACTGACCGTACCGCTGGTCTCTTCGAATTTCTTCAGCAGATCTTCGATGGTGAGATTTTTCTTTTCTTCCGGTGTATAATCCGCAATGATACGACCGCTGTTCATCATGATGAGACGGTTGCCGTATTTCAGCGCGTCTCTCATGTTGTGCGTGATCATCAGTGTCGTCAGATGTTGTTCGGTGACGATCTCATCGGTGATTTTCAGCACCTTGGACGCTGTCTTCGGGTCGAGAGCAGCTGTCGGTTCATCGAGGAGAAGAATGTCCGGTTTTTTCATGGTCGCCATGAGCAGCGTGAGAGCCTGGCGCTGCCCGCCGGAAAGAAGTCCGATGCGGGTGCCGAGGCGATCCTCCAGACCGAGATCCAGACGGGCCACCATGTCTCTGTATTTCTCATGATCCCCGGCGGAAAAAGCCCATTTCAGGCGGCGGCTCTCCCCTCTTCGGGAAGCGAGCAGAAGATTCTCTTCGACCTGCATGCCGGCCGCAGTGCCTTTCAGCGGATCCTGGAAAACGCGGCCGATGTACTTCGCTCTCTTGTATTCGCTGACGCGGGTGACGTCCGTGCCATTGATCTCGATCGTCCCTGCATCGGGAATATACGCGCCGGCGATGGCATTAAGAAGCGTACTCTTGCCCGCGCCGTTGCCGCCGATGACGGTACAAAAATCACCGTCATTCAGAGTGAGCGACAGACCATTCAATGCTTTCTTTTCATTGCTGGTGCCCTTGAAGAAGGTTTTGCTGATGTTGGTAACTTTTAACATGGGATCAGCCTCACTTTCCGACATTGACTTTGCCTTTGATCATTGGCGCAGCCAGTGCAAGGACAACAATAATAGCAGTAAAAAGCTTCAGGTCATTCGGCGGCATGCCCATATAGAGGACGACAGCGATGACCACACGGTAAATGACAGAGCCGAGGATGACGGCAGCAAGAGAAGCAGAGAAGCTGTCGACGCCAAGAATAACTTCGCCGATGATGACGGATGCGAGCCCGATGATGATGGTGCCGATGCCCATGCCTACGTCAGCAAAGCCGTTGTTCTGTGCAACAACCGCGCCGCAGAGACCGATGAGGGCATTCGAAATGAAAAGACCGATGATGATCATGGTATCGGTATTTACACCCTGGGCGCGCACCATCTGTGTATTATACCCGGTCGCGCGGATGCACATGCCAAGCTCTGTACCGAAGAACCAGTAAATGAAAGCACTGCAGAGGAAAAGCAGCACTGCCGGCACGAGGAAGGCCGCGACAGAGTTGCTCACATGCAGGAGGCTCGCCGTGGTCGAGAAGATGGTGTCCACACGAAGCAGGGAAATATTCGCTTTCCCCATGACATGCAGGTTCACCGAGTAGAGCGCGATCATGGTCAGGATCCCTGCCAGGATGGCCGGGATCTTGAGCTTCGTGTAAAGAATACCGGTCACGATACCGGCAAGAAGACCGCCGAAAGCACCGGCTGCAATGGCAAGCCATGGCGAAGCACCAGCTGCGATCATGGATGCTGCGATAGCACCGCCCAGCGGGAAGCTGCCTTCGCAGGTCATATCCGGTACATCCAGTACGCGGAAGGAAAGAAATACGCCGATGGCCAGGATGGACCACATGAGCCCCTGGGCAACGGTGGAAAATGCTAAATCTGCCATGTAAATTCAATGCTCCTTTTCTGCTATGCTACGGAATAAAATCAAAGGGAAATCCATCCGATGAACTTCCCTTAAAGGCGTACGCCCTATGTGACGGACGACCGAGAACGATCAATAAACAGCCCTGTTTTACGGTCTTGCCGGCTGTCCATCATAAAGATAGAGCTTTCTGCCGCGCTGCCAGATGTCACCGGGGAGTGGAATATTGAGTGCATTCACCTGTCTCATGTTGATGACAAGATCCGGATCATGCTGCTTGGTGATGAGGATATCCTTCGGGATCTTTTCTCCCGCAAGAAGCCAGCAGGCCATACGCCCACCGGAGAATCCCATGCGGTAATAGGACGGAGACACGGAGAGGACTGCTCCGCGGGAAACCATTTCCTTCTGCTCGCCAATGATCGGCACCCAGGCGTCTGTGGCGATCTTCACCATGTCATCAAAGTGTGCAAGAACCATCGGATCTTCCGGCATATAGACGCATTTGACCTGCGAGATCAGGTTTTCAAACTGCGGCCCTGCTTTTTCGCTGTCGTTATACTTGATCTCCACCAGCTTCAGCTGCTTCTGTTCTGCAACGGCGCGAAGCATCTTGACCTGCTTTAGAGCCCCCTCATCCTTGGGATTGTAAATCACGCCCATCGGATCGAGCTTCATGAAGCGAGATGCCATCCGTACCTGATTCACGACCTGCGGATAGTCGCTGATACCGGTGAAGTTTTCATGGTCTTCGAAGTCTTTGTCCTTCTGGAAATAAAGAACGCCGATGCCGACGACAGGGATGCTCTTCGTCACCTTTGCGGCCGCCTTGGCTGATGGAGTGCCGATGGCAATGATGAGATCCTTCTTGCTGCGGACGAATTGATTCACCGCGCTCTTCACTTTGCGTTCACTGCCAGCTGCTTTGACGAGCTCGACCTTCATATTCTTTCCGTCCTGATAGCCGCCGGCTTCAAGAGACGCCATGACGCCTTCGAGCATCTTATCCTGCTCGGGCAGATCGTCCGACTGCAGGATACCGATGCTATAGACTTCTTTCCTGGCGATCGGGACCGGCGGATTTTCATCCACAGGTACCGGTCTGTCATGATAGAGGAGAATAGCCATCGCGATATTGCAGATGGCGAAAATGAGCATGAGCCACCACAGCTGTTTCAGTTTCGAAGCCAATGAGGTTTTCCTTTCTCTTTTATACAAGGAAAAGTAACCTCTTCCTCTTTCACGGAAAAGGTTACTCCTTTGTATGCCTTACTTATACACCGGGAACATGCAAACCGTATCTCCCGGCAAATGCCTGCTTAAGGTAATTCAGCGTTTCCTTACTACTACATCATTTCCGCGCGGTCCAGAACCGACTGCGGGATGGTGATGCCAAGCGTTTCCATTTCTGCTTTATTGATGTAAAGTTTCGATTTGTCAGCGCCTTCGACAGGGAAATCCTTGACCTTTTTATTGCCCTTCAGGATCTCTGCTGCCATCTCACCTGCTCTATGACCAATGTCATAGAAGCTGATAGATTCCGAAGCAAGGACGCCGGACTTCACATGCCCCACCTCTGCGCCATAGACCGGGATCTTTTCCTTATTTGCGACGGCCATCAGTGTCGGAATGGATGAAGCGATGATATTATCCGTCGGAACGAAGATCGCATCGACCTTGCCTCCAAGGAAGCCCTCAGCCACCTGCTGCACATCATTCACCGAGTTCACCGTGAGCTCGACGACTTCGATGCCAAGCGGCTGGCAAGCCTTTTTCAGACGATCGGCCTGAATGACGGAGTTGATTTCACTGGAATTGTAAATGATACCGACTTTCTTTGCATTCGGCTGGATCTCATGAATGAGTGCCACCTGCTTATCCAGCGGACCTCTGTCGTGGGTTCCTGTGATATTGCTGTCCGGCGCTTTTTCCGACTTCATGAGTTTCGCATTTTCGAAATCAGCGATCGCCGTACAAATGATCGGGATCTTGTCCGTCGCATTCGCCATCGTCTGCGCTGCCGGTGTAGAGATCGCACAGATCAAGTTGTAGTTTCCTGAAACGAAGCGATTGGCGATCGAGCGTAGATTCGACTGGTCGCCCTGGGCATTCTGCTGATCGATATCGACCTTGTCCTTGAGCCCCTGTTCATTCAGTGCATCGACAAAGCCTTTGTTCGACTCATCCAGTGCCGGGTGCTGCACGATCTGTACCACCCCGACCTTCATCTTCGCATCGCTCTTGCCGCCGTCACTGCCGCCGCAGCCTGCGATGAGACCCGCAGCCATCAGCCCGCAAAGACCTGCCGCCAAAATTTTCTTCCATTTTTTACCTGCCATTCTACTTTTCCTCCATTTCTATTTTGCAAGCACATGACCCTCCATCCGCCTCCGAAAATACCATCCTACGTCTTGCTCACCAGCGGTTGCGTCTTGTACTATGCATTGGGTTAAAGAAATTATAACACACGGGCATAGATTTGGAAAGAGAAATGGGGCTTACGGCATGGGGAAGCCATTCGTTCATAGGAAGCCGACTTACAAGCCCTGCTCCCAAAGCCCTTTCCCCTCCTCCCCATTCATGGTATGATTAAGCCGCAAATATATTAGCAAAGAAGGTTTTCCCATGACAAATGATACCCCCACACCGACGTCCAAACCCGCCAAAAAGAAGCTGCTCCACATCGAATTTTTGCGCTTCCTCTGCATCTGGCTGGTCATGTTCACCCATAGTGCGACCGAAGGTTTCTCTATTTTCATTCACCGCCCCGAGTCGCTCTTTTATCCTTTCTACCTCGCCGTCCCCTTCTGGGTAAAGACCGCGGTGCCTATCTTTTTCATGATCTCGGGCGCACTGCTCCTGGGACGCGAAGAGCCGATCTCCACCATCTTCAAGAAACGCATCTGGCGCTTCCTTCAG
This sequence comes from Dialister sp. i34-0019-2H8, assembly GCF_042846925.1. Lineage (NCBI taxonomy): Bacteria > Bacillati > Bacillota > Negativicutes > Veillonellales > Veillonellaceae > Dialister > Dialister sp. i34-0019-2H8. Next base: position 791,803 of record NZ_BAABYQ010000001.1, on the reverse strand, counting down.
GTCATCTTTGTCTTCTCTCTCATCAACTATGTCTGGTTCTACCACAATCTTCCCCTCACGATCCTTGGTCACATCGCGAAATTCTTCACGATGCTCTACTCCTCGCAGATGGCAACCGCTTATTATTTTTTATACATATATATCGGCTTTCTCCTGATGCTCCCCATCTGGAGAAAACTGGTGAAGGCCATGACGGAGGATCTCTATCTCTACCTCATCGGGCTCAATCTTTTCTTCGTTGGCTGCGTGCCTGTCATTTCCTTTCTCATTTTCAAGGGCAGCGCGGAGATGAACTACTTTGTAAACCCGCTCCTCGCGATCAGCGAGCCGTCTTTCTACTTCCTCATGGGCTACTGGATCGAACATGTACTTCCCGACACATGGCTGACGAAGAGAAATCTTGCAAGATTGGGACTTATTGCCATCATCGGCACCGCCATAGCCGGCTTCATGACCTACTACCACGGCGTATGCGCCGGCGGCATGACGGAAGCCATCTCCGAGCGCTTCTACGACTCCTTCCTCTTCCTGAATACCGCCTTCGTCTTTTGCCTCACCCGCTGGTACTTCATGACCCACCACATCTCCGATGCTTGGTCTCACCGCCTCGTCTTCCTCGGAGGCATCTCGTTCGGCGTCATGCTCTTCGAAGAAATCACAAGAAATCTCACACACATCATCCTCTCCCGCGTTCTTCTGGTCTATCTCTACCGCTTCCCCTTCTTCGATGCCGTCATCTGGATCACCCTTGCCTACGCACTCGGTGTGGTGCTGACGTGGGGAATCAAGAAGATCCCATATTTCAGAAAACTGATCTGATGAATCCCGCAGGTCCTATAGGTGATGCATGCTCAATGGGAAACCCAGTCCCCCCATAAAACGTGTTGCCGCGGGGGACTTGCAACTCTCATAGGAGTGACCTGGAAAAACCTTATCCCAGCTGTCTTTCATACCATAGTCACCCTATCCGCCCCTGTGGGGCACCTTCCCCTAGAGGGGAAGGCTGCGATACGAGAATGCAATCTTCTAAAAAAAGGCGGCGAAGCCGCCACCTGAACCCTGAACCAAATGAAAGTAAAAAGGAGCTGTGAAGAAATGAATCCTCATTTCTTCACAGCTCCTTTTTTCGCGCTTTTGACGAGTTCTATTTCTTACCTTCGACAAAGAGCATATTGTTGTTGCGCTTTACCAGATTGTACATCAGTGCATTGACGCAGGAGGCGACGATGGAGCTGCCGCCCTTGGTGCCACGGACAGTGATGAAGGGGCAGGGCGCACGACGGACAAGCTGCTCCTTCGAGTCAGCTGCGCCGACGAAGCCGACAGGGATGCCGATGATCAGTGCCGGTTTGATGCCATCTTCTTCGACCATGCGGATGGCTTCGTAGAGAGCGGTCGGAGCATTTCCGACGGCGATGATAGAGCCATTGAGATCGGTGCCAAAGGAGTTCATCGCTGCCATGGAGCGGGCGATGCCTTTCTCTTTGGCAATGGCTGCGATTTCCGGATCGGATACGCGGCAGAATACCTCACTGCCGAGTGCATGCAGGGCATTCTTATTGATCCCTGCTTTGACCATATTCACATCGGTATAGATGTTGCAGCCCTTGGCGAGCGCTTCGATACCGGCAGCGACAGCGCCTTTGCTGGTCTGGATGAGATGCCCGTAGTCTACGTCGCCGGAGGCGTGAATCATACGGGAATAGACCGTCACTTCTTCCGGTGTGAGGTCGATGTCCATGATGAATGGATTGATGAGATCCATACTTTTATCTTCGATGGCCTTAGGGCTCTTGATGAAATCCATAGTTTTCCTCCATATAGTTGAGGACGCCTTCTACGGTCGAGAAGACCACAGCGCCGTCCAGTTTTGCTTTCGGTTTATCGATAACGATGACGGAAATCCCAGCGTCCATCGCGGCTTTGAGTTTCGTATCGCTGCCGCCGATGAGACCGCTGTTCTTGGTGACCATCACATCAGCGTGATAGTCATGAATCATGGCAAGATTCATTTCATAGGAGAAGGGGCCCTGCAGGGCGAGAATGTACTTGGCTCTCATGCCGAGGTCTTCACACATTTTGATCACATTCGATGTCGGCAGCACACGCGCCCAGATCTCCTTGCCTTCCAGCGCTTTCGCCCCTACGAAGGTGGCAAGCGTCTTGGAGCCGGTCGTCAAAAGGATACTCTTTCCAAGCTGACCGGCAAGATCTGCCGCTTCGAATTCATCTTTCGCGTGATAGAGCTTGTCATAGTCAGGGAGCGGGATCTCCGCGCGCTCGTAGCGTACATAGTCGATCCCTGCCTTGGTACAGGCCGCGCGGGCCGTCTCAGAAACGATCGCTGCATAGGGATGGCTCGCATCAAGGATGAGCGAGATCCCCTTTTCCCTGATGACACGGAGCATGTCTTCTTCCCGGAAACGCCCTACTTCGATGTCGAGCCCTTTATGTGCGGCGAGCACTTTACCGTACTGGCTGACAACGGTCATAAGGATCTCACGGCGCTCCCCCTCCGGCTTGGACTGTTCTCGGTCTGCGAGTGCAGCGCCGATTTCTCGGCCGTCCTGTGTTCCGGAAATGATCCAGATCATGCTTTGTATCCTCTTGGTGTGATCATTTTTCCGTCAGCGACGAAGGTGGTGCTCTTGCCGATGATGACGGTGGACTGCATGTCTACATGTTCTTCCGGCAGTTTTTCCAGTGTGGAGATCGTCCAGTTCATGCCCGGACGTCCTGCTTTTCTGACGATGCCTACCGGTGTTTCCGGCTTTCTATACTGAAGCACGATATCGCGGATCTCATCGAGGTAGGTCGCGCGGCCGCGGCTCTTTGGATTGTAGATGGCGATGACGAAGTCACCTTCCGCGGCGAGCTTCGCTCTGTTTTTGATCTGTTCCCATGGGGTCATGAGGTCAGAAAGACTGATGACGGCATAGTCATGCATGAGCGGAGCGCCGAGCGCCGCAGCAGAGGTATTTGCTGCCGTGAGTCCCGGGATGACCTCGCACTCCGGACGCGCTTCCTTCGGCAGCTTCTGGATGAGCTCGAGCACAAGGCCGGCCATGCCATAGACGCCCGGGTCACCGGAGGAGATCACGGCCACCTGATGGCCTTCTGCCGCCAGATCAACAGCCTTCTGGCAGCGATCGACTTCCTGGCGCATGCCATTTCCGACGACCTCTTTGTCCTTGATGAGGTCTTTCACGAGAGCAATGTAGGTGTTATATCCCACGATGATATCGGAAGCTTCCATGGCCTTGATGGCCTTCGGCGTCATTTCTTCTTCATGGCCCGGTCCAATGCCGATGACCCGGATAGTCCCAGGGCGATCGCCACCGTGGCACTGACAAACTTCGTTTTCGGCAGAAGCGTTTTTCCCTTCATTGATTCCATTAACGCTGCTGATTGACATACGTTTCCCACTCCTATCGTTTTCTCTACAAATTTTGAACTTTCTAAATGATACTCTTCCGCGATCTTTTTAAGCTCCTCTGCCTTGTAAAAATGGATCGGAAGATGCATGGAACTGGCAAAATCAAGCAAGCCCTTTTCATCCGCTTTCGCATCGACGCTCGCAAGCGATGCTACCTGGTACGGGTAAGCCCCTGCCTGAGCAAGTGCTGCGGTGAATGCGCTCTGCACCAGCTCTTCGGAGGTGCCGCGCTTGCATCCGATGCCAACGAAAAGATTCTTCGGACGAAGGCAGACGAAAGGCTTCTTCACAGTGATCGTTTTTTCGGTAATGATGGCGCATGCGTCAAACGCATTGGCATCCAGTCGGTCTAAGGGCTCCGTGCGGATCCCTTTCTCTTTGAGGCGCGTCGCTATGGATGCGCTCCCTTCGACGCTCTCATCCAGAAACCATCGGAATGTGCGCCCTGCTGCGATGACGGTATTCACAGGCTTCAAGGCCGCAAGCGGCTCGACACGCATCATCAGCTCGCGGGCGATATCATCCGGCGCGCGGCGGTCATGGACATCGGTCGCCGTCGTGATGACGGGATCGGCTCCCACTGCCGCCGAGACTTCTCTTGCCCAGGCATTCGCCCCGCCGAGGTGTCCGGAGAGAAGGGAAATACAATGTTTCCCGCACTCATCCATGACAAGTACCGCAGGGTCGGACGCCTTGCTCACTACATGCGCTGCGATAGCGCGGACCGCAATGCCGGAGGCCATGATGAAAAGGATCCCATCATAGCGGGAGAAGATATCCGCCGTGAGCGCAAGCGTGCGGGTAAAATACACGGCTTCTTTGCCGCTCGCACCGTCTTTTCTTTCATACAGAGTCCCCTCACCGGAAATGCCCGCCTTCACGCGCACCCCCAGCTGGGCTCCTTCTTTGGATACAGAAACAATAGCGTACTTCATACGATAAACTCCAGAAAATGATATTGGCTCTCGCTTCTCTTATTACAAGTTAGGAGTTAGGAGTTAGGAGTTAGGAGTGTTGGTGCGGCGCAAAAATAATATAGCGCCGCAAATATTGATCTGTACATTGACCTTATTTAGGGAAACGCTGAGTATCAGATTTCATAAGAATTTTTATACACTGCTTCGTCATTATTCTCCTTAAATAGTTAGAGAAACACACCTTCATGATGATTACATGCCTACGACTCTCTCTGCATTTGTAGATCTTTCTCCTATTGGCGGCGCTTTATAAATTGTGCGCCGCTACCGTCACTCCTCACTCCTCATTCCTAACTCCTCACTCTGCGAAGTAGTTTTGAATGAAGAATGAGACCAACAGTCATCCCCATCATCCTTACTCTCCATCTGTGCCTTTGCGGAACATGGTGGTGAACTTGCTGTCGTAAAGCTTGGAGAGCTCATAATCGGTATCAAGGACCTTGCCGACGACGATCATGGCCTGACGGACGACGCCTGCCTGATGGAGAATGTCTGCGATGGTATCAATGGTGCCGCGGAAAATACGCTGGTCAGGCCAAGTCGCTCTGGCTACGATAGCAACCGGGGTATCGCCCGGATAGCCGCCCTCTTTCAGGGTCGCCATGACCTGATCGATCGCCTGGACAGAGAGGAAAATGCACATGGTCGCCTGATGTGCAGCAAGAAGCGCCAGCTTTTCCTTCGGCGGGACTGGTGTGCGGCCTTCCATACGGGTGATGATGACGGTCTGAGAAATGCTCGGCAGGGTATATTCCTGTTTCAGCGCAGCTGCTGTCGCAAGGAAGGAGCTGACGCCCGGGACGACACAAAACTGATCTTCTTTGATCCCTGCTGCGCGCAGGCCGTCCATCTGTTCCTGGATCGCACCGTAAATGGCCGGATCGCCGGTGTGCACACGAGCCACCATTTTGCCCGCTTTGAGCGCATCGATCTCCACCTTCAGCACTTCATCCAGATTCATGGTCGCACTGTTGTAGATCTCCGCGTCTTTTCTGCCGTACTTCAGGATCTCCGGATTCACAAGAGAGCCGGCGTAGATGATGACATCCGCCTCTGCGATGAGACGCTGTCCCTTCACCGTGATGAGCTCAGGATCTCCGGGGCCTGCGCCGATGAAATACAATTTTCCCATAATAACTTCCTCCTCAATGTTTGATTGCTGTAAATATGAAAATGGGGCTCATCGGATCATAAAGATGATACCGTCCCAGTTTTCTCAGTCGATTGATCTGCATTTCGAAGCCTTCCAGCTCGAAAGGACGATCCGCGAATTCCTTCACCACTTCCCCCGTCGTTTCCACGGTGACAGCGGTAAGGATGATGCGTCCGCCCGGAGCGAGCAGCGCTTCACATCGATCCAGGATCTCATGCATATTTCCGGAAGACCCGCCGATGATGATCACATCCATCTTCGGCAGCCCTTCCATCGCCTCCGGCGCTGTGCCGGCTATGGTATGAATATTCCGACAGCCGAACTTTTCCGCATTTTTCCGGATCAGCTCGATCCCCTCCGGATTTCTTTCTATCGAATACACAGCCCCCTTGGGGCAGCAGAGCGCTGCCTCGATGGATAGAGAGCCTGTCCCTGCACCGATGTCAGCCACTATATCGCCAGGCTGAATGGCGGCCTTCACCATGACCATCGCACGGATCTCAGCCTTCGTCATCGGTACCTTTCCCCGAATAAACTCCTCATCTTTGATGCCAAACTGCATTTATCCCATCACCACCATGACTGATTCACCATAGCCTTCCAGATGCGACAATTCCTCAAGAGTCGAATCCGAAAGATGCTGATTCTCATATGAAATATGCTCGGCCGCCGCAGCGCGCGTCTCCTTCGGCCAGCCCTTTTCCATCAGGTATCTCGCGATATAGGCTGGATTGTGCTCATGATCCGTCAGAAAGGCGAGCTTTCGTCCGGGCAAATATGACGTATCCTTCTCTTCCGGCACGCGGCCATGGAAAGAGAGCCACAGCGCCCCCTGCCATGGTTCTTTGACAAGAGCGAAGCAGGCCTGCACAGAAGAAATCCCCGGGATGACTTCGATCGGATGCTCCGGAAACCGCTTCTTGAGCCACGGAAGCAGACTGTAATAGCCCGGATCCCCGCTCACCATGACGACGACATCATCCTTCTTAAGCGCCTCCTCCAGCCAGTCCGCCAGCAAAGAGAGCTTGCCTGTCACAGGATATGTTTCCTGAGAAGGCTTCGCATAGTCAGAAAGCGCGCGGCGGCCGCCCACGAGGTAATGCGCCCCCTCGATGGCTTTCTGCGCCTTCGGCAGGATATAGTCCGGATCTCCCGGCCCGATCCCCGCTACGATCAATGTATGCTCCATTGTTCCTCCTCCAGAATCTCCTTCGCATGGTTGCTGACTGCCTGCACCGTGCCATCCATCGCCGCAAAAATCACGCCGACCCTGGCCTTACCGAAAATATAGCGTTCCGAGCGCACCTGCGCCCTCTCCGCCATCTGCTGGTAAATCATATCCAGTCCTTCCCGATGCACGACCGCTGCCGCGCCATCCGTCGTCGTACAGCACATGATCTCACGCACCGTATCTGTCGATGCCCCATTCATGGCCGCATACGCCGCCATCGTCTCCATACGACCGTCACTATTGCGATTGTACGTATGGAAGCTGCCTGACGCCACCTTGACCAGCTTTCCCATATGGCCGATGAGCAGCATCTTTTGGAAACCGCCTGCGATGCACTGCTCCATCATGAAGCCGATGTAATTGCTCGTCTCGATGATCGCATCCGCTGGAATCCCCATGATCTTCGCTGCTGTCTCACCGATACGGCCGGGACAAAGGACCGCCGTGCGGATCCCGCTCGCATAGACCACCGGCACCTGCGGTGCCAGCGACTTCTTGTACGCCTCCTCGCTCATTGGCTTCACGATCCCTGTCGTTCCCAGGACCGAGATCCCGCCGACGATACCCAGCGAAGGATTCAGCGTCTGCTTTGCCAGCTCCTCCCCTTTCGGGATAGAAACCGTCACGATGCAGCCATGATCCTTGCCGATGAGCTCCTCATACACATAACGCAGCATGATCTGCGGGCCCGGGTTGATGGCGGGTCGTCCCACCTTCACCTGCAGCCCCGGTTTCGTCACCGTACCTACGCCCTTCCCCGCACGGAGCGTAAGACCCGGCGTATCCACCAGCTCCACCGTCACGACGATCGGCGTCCCATGTGTACAGTCCAGGTCATCGCCCGCATCCTTAAGGCAAGTCGCGATACCCGTCCGCCCATGTGCCTCGGCAGACTCCACCGGGATCGTGAGCTCCGTGCGCTGCGGCGAAAGGACCGTCACCTGCTTTGGAAATTCTCCTCGCATAGCCAGGATCGCTGCCTTCATCGCCCCCGTCGCCGTTGCGCCGGTGGTATGCCCTTCCCGGAGCGTCTTCGCCATCATTTCCTCTGCGTTCATAACTCCTCCCATACATAAAGGTTCAGCGGGTTCATTCGGTTCACGGTGCAAGGCAAATGCGACGCCGCGCCATTCAAAGCTGAGCCTCGTCACACCTGTGAAAGCCCTTGCCCCCGCAGAGCCTTCTTATCTGTAATTCACAAACTGCAGATCCGCCGGAATGTCCTGCTGCTTCAGGAACTGGATGCACTCCTGCAGACAATCCTTATCCTTGCTCGATACACGCACCTCATCCCCATTGATCTTGGCAGCGACCTTGATCTTCGAAGCCTTCACACGCTTCACGATATCCTTCGCCATATCCGAAGAGATCCCGTTCTGCAGCGAGAGTACCTGACGGACCGTCCCGCCAGCTGCCGCTTCCTTCTTCTCTTCCTTCAGATTCTTGAGAGAGATCCCGCGCTTTACGAGCTTTCCATGAATGATATCCTTCACCAGCTTCAGCTTGAAATCATCATCGCCGATCAGCGTGATCTTGTCCTCGTCAAGCGTGACCGAGCTCTTGCTGCCCTTGAAATCATAGCGCGTGCCGATCTCCTTGGACGCCTGATTCACAGCATTTGCCGCTTCCTGCAGATCCGTGCGGCATACCACGTCGAATGAATAATCTTTTGCCATTATAGACCTCCTTAGGGGTTGTAGTGACTTTGTGACTAGTGGACTGGGGACGAGAGAGGCTGGGAATCGAATGAGAGCCTTCCCCGATGAGCAATATAGGAATACCGCTGCCTCATCCTTCTTTTTACATACCTTATTATTGTACCATACTTTCCTATGAAATTTGAAAATTTCTGAAAATTTCAATTCATTCCGGATGCTCCGAGGGAGCAAAACGGCTGGCCGGAAATGTGATCCCCGACCAGCCGTTTTAGAAAATCCATCAAAACTTATATGTCACGCTGATGTTGCCATGATAGCCCTTATGCCGCCCCGTATAGTCACTCGCATTCAGAGCCATGCGCCAGTGCACGCCAAAAAGGCGATGTGAAATAACGATCATCTCATTTTCGCGTTCCATCTGCCGCGGGAGACTTGCAGTTGCAGCTCTCATAGGAGTGACCGGGAAACCTTATCCCAGCTGTCTTTCATGCCATAGTCATCCTATCCGCCCCTGCGGGGCACCTTCCCCTAGAGGGTAATGCTATTAAGTTAAGGAAATCGTTAGCTACGTAACGTCTTGCTTCCCCCTTCGGGGAAGTGCCAAAGGCAATATGTGCAAGCGAACTGGATTTTTAGGAGCGTAGCGACGCTAAAATCCAGTGAGACGCCATTTCGAGCGTAGCGAGATGGGGCATGCTAGCGGTATAGCGTGCTATGTTGAATAGTCCGATGCGATCAATATTCCAACACTTTCATGCAATACCGCTACGTAGCCCCCTCACCCCTTCGGGGAGCTCCCCCGATGGGGAGCCAAGAACGTTCTGCCGCTTAACTTAATAGCATTCCCTAGAGGGGAAGGCTGCGATACGAGAATACCATCTTCTAAAAAAGGCGGCGAAGCCGCCACGAGAACCCTGAACCCTGAACCCTGAACCAAATGAAAGCACAGCCCCTTTGTATCAGCTATGATAAGAAGCTGATTTACTTTTCTTCCTTCTCAGCGAGCTGCTTTTCCAGACGGCGGATCTTTTTCATCAGCTCCGGCAGGTGCGAGAGTGCAGCCTCGACTCTCCCCCACTGGGCGTGGGTCCTCGCCGGATAGCCCAGGTAGGTGCCTGGGGTCTTGATGGTACCGATGATGCCTGTCTTGCCTCCGAAGACAGCGTTGTCACAGATGGTGATATGGCCATTCACGCCGGTCTGTCCGGCCATGATGACGTGGTCGCCGACTTTGGTGCTGCCGGCGATGCCGACCTGCGCGCAGAGGAAATTGTCTTGGCCGACCTCGACATTATGTCCCAAGTGACAAAGGTTATCGATCTTGGTGCCGCTGCCGACGATGGTATTGTTCATCGCACCGTTGTCGACGGTGGAGCAGGCGCCGATCTCGACGTCGTCTCTGATGACAGCGCGGCCGAGCTGACGGATGTGATGGTGATGGCCTGCCTCGTCAGTGGAGAAGCCGAAGCCCTGACCGCCGACGACGGCATGCGCACGAAGGACGACGCGGTCGCCTAAGATGCTGTTTTCATGTACGACGGCGCCCGGATTCAGTTCGCAGTCTTTGCCGAGCTTCGCATTCTTTCCGATGTAGCAGTACGGGTAGATGACACAGCCGTCTCCGATCTCAGCGCCTTCTTCGATGACGGCATACGCCATGATTGTGACGTCTTTGCCGATCAGGGCTTTTTCACTGATGACGGCAGTCTCTTGGATGCCCGGTTCCCATTTGTTTTCCGGACGGAAAACTTCGATGAGTTCGCCAAAGGAGCGGCGGGCATCGGGAACGACGATGAGATTCTTCGTGTAGTGGGCTGGGAGTTCATCGACCAGGATGACACCTGCCTGCATTTCTTCGATGTGCTCGGCGTAGACACCGCGGGCAAAGGTCACCTGCGACGGGCCAGCGCTTTCTGCGCTGGCGACGTCGTCGATCAAGACCGTGCTGTCTCCATAGAGAGTGCCGCCAATCAGGGCAGCGATTTCACCTGCTGTTTTTTTCATGATGGACCTCACTTGGATGCGGACGAAGCAGCGCCGGATGCCGCTTTCGATGCGCCATCGATCTTGGCCATCACTTCATCGGTGATGTCGACGGCACCGCCGGGTACGGCTCTCTTATGCATGACGATACCGATGCCCTTTTCTTTCGCGATCTGGGCTGCCTGAGACTCGACCATGGACTGGATCTGTTTCTGTTTGCTCTGGATGAAGATCATGCGCTCCTGCTGAGCGGACTGGACTTTCTTCTGCATGTCTTCATCGGAGAGTCCGCTCTGGGAGTCCTGATCCAGGCGGTCTCTGATCTCCTTATCCTTATCGTTGATTTCTTTTTCGATAGACTGGATCTTCGGAGAAGAAGCTTCCAGCTTCTGGTAGTCAATGACTGCCACTTTATGTTCACTGCCGCAGCCGGCAAAGGCGAGTGCTGCGCCAATGAGTCCTACGCAGGCCAGTTTTTTCCACATAGCCATTCGATTTCCTCCTACTTGGTGATATTGACTATACGATTCACCATATCCCCCGTCACGTCTTCGGCGTGGATATTGGCTTTGTATTTCGAGAAGATCATGGAAAGGTGCTTGTCAGAGGCCTCGCGGGCAGCTTCTTTCCGGATGTCTTCCATAATTTCTTTCTTGACGGCGGCCATCTCTTTCTGCTTGGCATCAATCTTCTGTTGCCAGTCTTCGTTCCACGATGGGTCGATGGGGTCTTCGGGAAGAGGCACATCGACGCTCGTTTCCTCCGCGAGGTTCTGCTTGATGTCTTTCGCGGTCTTTTCTGAAAAGTCAGCGAGCTCCTTCGATGCGTTTTCTTTTGCCTCTTTCATCGTTTTCACTTCGTCCTCTGACCAGCCGATGGTATCCATCTTCGCACGCTCGGTGCGAAGGTCCATCAGATCATGGAGGCGCTGCTTGACGTCTTCCTTTTCGGAGCCGGTGACGCCGAGGACGGTGAGCTTCATTTGGAGATTCGCCATCTCTGCGCGCTCTTCGTCAGTGAGGCCATCGGGCGTGAAGGTTCTGTCCTTCTTGTGCGCTTCGCTGATGGTCTTGTAGAGTTTTGCGAGGCCGTCATTCAATTCGTCTTCTTTTGCCTTGACCTTCGTCTTCCACTCATTTTCGGCAGCCATGCGGCGGCTCTGATCGGAGAGCGCGGCCTTGATGTGCTGCTGCTGAGAGGCGATGTGAATGAGCTTGTTTCGTTCATTCTGATACTGATCAAGGAGATGGTTGTACTCAGTCTCGAGGCGGAAATATGTACTGTATTTCGGATGGGCTTTCACAAGGGTCTCCAAGTCGACCACGCCGTAGGAAACGGCAGGTGGCGCCGGCTCCTCGGTTTTTTTATCGCTGCATCCGCTTACCGCCAGGGAGCACGCCACGAGGAGGGCAGCCGCCACGGTGTATACACAGTTTCTATATTTCATGAGACGTCCTTATTTTTTGCTTTCTGAGGAAGCTGCGGATGCTGCGGAAGAGGAGGCAGCGGAAGAAAGAGACTTCGAAAGGGAATCGGTGACTTCCTTCGTGATGTCTGTGCCGCCGTAAATGACAGCAGATTTATCGACAACAAGAGCAAGGCCCTTCTTGGATGCGACGGACTTCACAGCGCCGGTCACCTGATCATCCATGTCCTTCTCGATGGCCTGTCTCTTCTGATTGAACTGCTGCTGCATGTCAGCGAAGAGCTTCTCTTTTTCCGCATCACTCATGCCTTCCGACTTCGCATCAAAGTCTTTCTGCATTTCATCTGCCGTTTCTTTCATCTTCTGCTGGTAGTTCGCTGCGAGGGTACTGTTCGCGGAGATCACTTCTCTCTGGTCAACGACGCCGATGTCAGAGGTCGGAGCAGCATTCGCTGTATCACCCATGGATACCACCGCCATCGCTGCCACGGAGGCGATGAATACGCCAGCCAAAGCGAAGGAAAAAATCTTTACGTTTTTCTTGTTACCAAGAGTTGTCATCATGATAGGTTACTCTCCTCTTTTATAAATTGGCAATCAGCCGAAGCCATTTGCCTTCTTCATCATTATACACATATTCGATCGTCATGTAATTATGGATCTTATAGGAAAATCCATATTCATTCTCTTTTTTCTTGAAATCACGGTCATAGCGCAGGGCGAAGTTCTCGCCGAAGGGGATCTGACCAAAGGCATGGTGGCTGTTTTCTACAAGATCATACTTATAGCCCAGATCCATGACGCGCCCGAAGTGATGGTACCAGCCGCCATAGACATTCCAGTCGACAGGGCCGGGGTAGAAGCGGGCCTCGCCGAAGATCACATTGTTCCTGCCCACGAAATGCCCGAGCATGCCTTCGATCGCCGTATTGCGATTTCCATCGCGCCCGGCATCCATCCATGCTTCCGTGCGGATGATCCAGTGATCGGTCAGTGCATCGACTTTGAGTTCTGTGATCTCTCCCGGGTAAAGATAGGCCTTTGTCTCTATGCCATACTTTTCAATGAAGGGGTCCTTGGCGAGGATGTCATTCATCGAGGCAGCCAGATCCTTCTGATGACGGGCGACAAAAGCGAGCGGAAGCCCTTCAAGACTTCGAAGGGCATGTTCCGTCTCATTCACCGCGCGCAGCATCAGGAGGCGCGGAATGGTGGTCTTGTGCAGTGTGAGCTTTCCGGTACGGACGATCGTCCCCTGCGGGATGAGGGAGATCCGCACTCTTGTCTTCTCCCCCGAGGTCACTTCGAAGTTGGCAGTAAATTCCGGGAGGATCTCCTTAAGAAGCTCTCGCCCGGCAGACTCAGAGACACTCTCCGCCCAGCCGACCGAATCGACGGGAAGCCCCGAGAGGAGCTGACTCATAAGGAGCGGTACACCGGCGCTGTCCTTCTTCACCAGCGCTGCCGCTTCCGGAGACAGATTCCCGTAGTCGATCTCGGTCTCCACCTCGCGGATCATCTGCCCGACGGGAGTGAGCGATACGTGAAGCGCTGTCTTTTCTCCATAGGCGGCAGATATATCATCCACCACATAGCCCACGACCACGCGGTTCACGATGTCTGCAAGGACCTTATCGTACTCGCTCTCATGCGAGCGAAAGAGGCTCTCATCCTTGCCGACAAGGATGCGGTTTCCTATGGCAGAAATACTCGCCGTGATCCGCTTCTCCACTGCGGGCGGCATGCCGCCCGCTCCCGTGACGGAGACGCTCACTTCACGGATCGGTGCCGCATCTGCCCACGCAGGAAGCAGGAATGACGAAACGAGCAGGGCAAGACCTGCTCGAGTCATCGAATGAAATAAGGAAGAATGCATGGCTCCTCCTTTGGAAAATCAGTGGATAGCTAGGTTCCGCAGGTGCAATGGATTCAGCAGGTGCAACGGAGAACATTCCTGAACTCGCCTTTGCCCCGGCGGGCACCTCCTTCCAGCGGAAAGAGGGAAAAATCGGAGCTGCGGCGCTTTATGCATGTTGCACCGCACCACCATTTCTCATTTCGCATTCAAATCAGAACTGTGTGCCGAAGCTGAAGTGGAATTTATTCTTATCACCGTGACCATAGTCAAGACGGATCGGTCCGATCGGGGTCTGGAGACGCAGGCCTACGCCGCAAGACCACTGGAAACCATCATCATCTTCATACCACGGGATCTGTCCGTTATCGATGCCCCAGGTGCTGCCGCCATCGGTGAAGAGGACACCCTGGACTTTCTTGGCGATCGGGAAACGATATTCCAGTGTCGCCGCGTACATTTTCTTGCCCTTGAACTGGTCATCCTCATAGCCGCGAAGCGTATTCGAACCACCGAGGTCAAAGAGGTTCCCGTAAGAGACATCGCCGTCGATGTAGCCGCCCTGCAGACGGAGCGCAAGGATGTGACCATTGCCAAGCCCCTTGTAGAAGCGGCCTTCTGTCGTGAACTTGTAGAAATCATAGTCGCCGCCAAGGCCATGTCCGCCCCACTGGGTAGAGAAGGAGATGCGGCGGCCCTTGCTGGCATTGAAGTAGTTGTCGCGGTTATCGAAGACATGCGTGAAGGTGAAGCTGTTCGTGGTACCAAAATTATCATCGATAGCGCCACGCCAAGCTTTTTTCATTTCATCCTCGCTATTATAACCTTCCGTCTTATAATTCTTAAAGCGGTCAGTTGCTGCGCTGCCCCATTCGAAACCGTCATGGTCATCGTATTTTTCCTTCGCACTTTCAAATGCAAAGTAGTTCGTGCGATATTCGCCATTCTGACGTCCCCAGGTGAGGTTCCAGCCACTTCTTCTCTTATCGTATTCTGCGACGGTATCACCGTTCGAATCATAGTCATCGTATTCATAGATGCGGTTGAAGATGGAAGCCCCGAGGGAGTCACCGTTGGAATTGATCCACGGGCGGGTGTAGGAGATGGTATAGTTCTTACCGTCGCCGGCGCCGCCGAATTCCCAGTGGAAATTGACTTTATCGCCTGTGCCGCGGAAGTTCGTATCACCGAGCTCGATGATGCCGACTGTACCGTCAGAGTCCGAGTAGCCGGCGCCGACAGTGATGACACCGGTCTTCTGCTCGACAACATCGATCTCGATGACGACATTGTGTTCATTTTCTTTGCCGGGGAGCAGCTTCATGTTGACATCTTCAAAGTAGCCCAGATTATAGAGTCTTTCCATGGAGCGGCTTGCTTGGAATTTATTAAAGGGCTTGCCCTTCTTCATCTTGAGTTCGCGGAGGATGACTTTGTCCTTCGTCTTATCATTGCCGACGAGCTGGATATCTTCGATGACGCCTTCGGAAATATGGACTTTCAGGATGCCCTTCGGCGTCACTTCCACATTCGGGATGGAGACGAGCATGTAGCCCTGCTTGAGGTAGGCATCTTCGATCTCCTTGAGCTTCTGGTTCACGAGGACGAAGTTCAGGACGCTGCCCTCTGGCACCTGCAGGATGGACTTCAGGTAGTCAGAGGTGAAGATGGTATTGCCGGTGAATTCCACATCACGAACGATGGGATTTGTGACAAGACCATAGGTGAGATCCACGCCTTCGGGGATTTCCTTGAATTTCGGACGGATCTGAGAGAAAACACCTGTCGAGCCAAGAGATGCCACATCATTGCGGATGCCCTCAGCCGTGATGGTGCTGCCCGGTTTGCTCTGCAGAAGAGGGGACAGCTTCGTCTTGACTTCTTCCGGGATCCCGTCGAAGTCGACATGCGCGATGGTCTTGCCTGTATGTGCTTCGATGGCTGCGTCATCGTCCGCCGAAAGATAGAGCGAGGCATCGCCCACTGCGACGGTCTGGTGGGATTCCTTCACTTCCATGGATGGTTCCGCTTTTTCCGTCTGGTCGGAAATCTCACCGGTCTTGCCCGCTTCCTTACCGCTCTTCACGTCGATCATGGAGCTCTGGGACATGCCGCTCTGGGAGCCGGTCATCTGCGGTGCTTCCGCAAAGACGTCCGCCCCGGAAAGCGCAAGCAGGATCGCAGAGGCAAGCAGTGCTTTCTTATATGTTGCTGTCATCGTAAATTCCTCCTCATGTATTGGATGGTGAATTTCTATATATTTATGGAAATACAGATGGGTATCTGGCATACTTGCCAAAACGTGTGATTTCCTTAAATAACATTGGGATTGATGGATTCAGTGCAAGACGGAAGCTCCTAAAGGGGAGACCCTTCAAACCTCCGGAATTCTTCTTATCACTAATTTCCTCGGAGAGCCCTTCCCGCTTCGCCTACGACACGCTGGATCTCCTGATCGGAGAGGGCGGGTAGCTCCGGCTTCGTGACGGCGGAGACTTCCACCGGAGCCGGCGCGGGCGTCATGACGACGGGCGCTGCTTTAGCAGGCGGCACTGCTTCTGAATCTGGCTTTGGCGGATCCGTTTCCGCCGGTTCTGTCGTGACAGTCTCTGCAGATACCGAAGGAACCTCTTCGGCTTTCTTATCCGCTTCCTCGACTGGCACAACCGCCGTAGTCGGTGTCGTGACTGCTGTTTCCACCGGCCTTGCTGGAGTAGGCGCAGGTGCAAAAAAACTGTCCTTCAGAAAAGAGGCGCCGAGGAAAAGCGCTCCCGCCACAGCCAGCGCGCCGCCGCGAAGCAGCCACTTCCGCCGCGGCGAAGTCCCTCTCACCTCTTTCAGGCGCTGCATCTCTGCCTGCGCCATGATGAGATTCATCTCGCCTGTCAGTTCTTTATGGTTGGAATAGGAATTCTCTGCCTTTTCCAGCCACCTCTTCACCGACTTCACTCTCTTCAGCGTATCCCCCGACATACTGCCTCCTGCTGAGAAAACCGGAATCATTCCGATCTCTGCCAACCACTGGTTACATGATTCTTATATATAATCAGTGTTTTAGAAGTACAAGTGAACATCCAAAATTATTATTTATTTCACATTTTCTTGTATTCTCAATCATTTTTGCCGAAATTCGAGTGTTTTCAAGCTGGGATGATATGTTTGACAGGGTCCGAGGAGCAAAGATCCGATTCCTGTTCCATCTTACTCTTTCCTATAGGTTCAGCGGGGCAGCGAGGCAGTGCCGAAAATGGGATCGCAAGAAACGCTATGCCACGTCATCCCCTACTTTCTCTCATGGATCAGCTTTGAGAGCATCCCGCGCAGACGCCGGATGCCGCGTTTCTCGAGGCGGTAGACGTAGGCCTGGCTGACGCCCATGGCATCAGCGGTCTCCTGAGCGGTCTGCTCCGCGAGGTAGACCGAGCGGATAACATCCTGCTCTTTGGCAGAGAGTCGCTGCACCGCCATGTCGACTGCCACATGCAGCGATTCACGGTCGGCACTTTCGAAAGCCATATCGGGAATGGCCTGCGCAAGGAAGACTTTCTCTTCCTCCCCGTCCTTGAGAAGGATCTCCTTCTTATTGGCATTCAGGAAATTCAGCATGCGTCCGCGGATGCGATGGATGGCATACAGGGAGAAGGCGACACCGGCCAAAGGATCATAGCGCTCGACCGCCTCCATGAGCCCTACAGTGCCTTCTTGAATAAGGTCCATCGTCACCGCCTCCTGCAGGCCGTACTTGACGGCCTCCTTGAAGACAAGCGGCTGGTAATTCTCGATCAGACGCTGTCGCGCGTCGATCTCCTCTTCCTCTTTGTATTCTTTCCAAAGTGCCTGCTCTTCCTCCCGGCTGAGCAAGGTCACACGGGACAGGCAGGCTTTGTATTCTTCGAGCATAATAATAGGTACTCCATGTAAATGGGATTTCGCGAAATAGACCTTCCCCTCCTGTCAGCGCTGAACGGAAAATGCGTTACCGGATCATTGACGCATTTTCCGTGATCTAAGGGAATGTCGTTGGCTCGACAAGCGGCGAATGGGAAAATGAGTTCGCGCCGAAGGATTCCGGCGAAGCCGCACCTCCTCCCCGAGCCCATCAGGCTTATGAACTAAAATTTAAAGCTCCAATCGCTGCCGATGTAACTGTCGTGATTGCTATTATACCACGATGAGAGACCGACGCGCGAATTCAAATCATAATGGAAGCCCAAACTTTTTTCCTCATTATTCACTCCCATGGTCGCAGTCAGCATGAAATCATTGAAGAGGTACTTCCCGATCTTGATGTAGTAGTAGCTGTCATTGTTATCATCGATATTGTCATAGTAGTCTGTCAGGTTCGACGTGATGCTGATGAGGTCAAGTCCGATCTTATCTGCGAGGAAGTCCTGCATTGTATTTCCGAAGAGCATGGTGAGGCCGGCATTGAAGAGCGCCCCCTGCATCGAGCCATCCTTATCCTTGGTCGGATCCTGATGGAGCGTCAGCAGCATGATGATCTGCGAATCATTCAGCGCAGGATCACTGTGGAAGGTCGTCTTCATATCACCGGGCAGTCCATCCAGCTCGGCTTTGATATTGTAATGACCGACCTTGGTATCGGCACGCGCATGGATGACAGGCAGGAAGGAGCCGGGGGTACCACCCCAGACAGCATTGGCCTGATCGATCTTGAATTCCGTGGTATTGATCTTGACAGTTCCTTTTTCTACATTCACGCGGCCCGTCATGATCGGTTCGCGGAAATGGCCCATCATCGAAATATTTCCTTTGATCATGAGGTCATAGAGCGAGCTGCTGTAGAGCCGTACATTGTCTCCGATGGCTATGTCGATCTTCGTCAGGAAATTGGCCGACGACTCACCGCTCTCCGCAAGGAGAGCGAGCGGCACTTCGCAAGTCGCATTGTGGATAGAGATCTTGCCCGTGACACCGAGCTGATCCATGAATTCCCCCAGTGAAAGGTCAGCATCGACTGCTCCTTTGTAATAGGCAGAGTCGATGGAAGGAGTATGCATATGCACTTCCCCATCATAATGCGTGATCGCCTTTTCTTTCCAGTCAGCAGAGCCCTTCGCAGTGACGCCGCCGCCACCGAAGGAGGCACTGCCATCAAATATCACGCGATGTCCATCAAATCGTAAGGACAGATCGATCGGCTGAATGACTTCATTCATGGTCATAAGACCGAGCGCCCCATTCTTTGCTATGATGCTGCCCTTAAGCTCCGGGTCACGATAGTCACCGACAAGCTGTACATGTCCCTTGATCGGGCCGCTCGCACTCGTCACGGCTTTACCGAAGAGAGCCAGAATATTCATATCTGCCTGATCGAGATTGAAATCAACAGAAAGCGGCACTGCCTCATCTGTGGTGCTGCCGGTAAAAAGATTACCGGGGAGTATGCCCTTGGCACTCGCACGATAGTTTCCCTTCGATACCAGTGCATTTTGCAGCGTCACGACATTGCTCTTGGCATTCGCCATCAGAGAGAAGCTGTCAAAGCTGATTTCTCCGTAGCTCGGATGCTCGATACCGATCGAGATGTCTGCTTCCGGCGATGTTTTATTTCCGCTGAGAACGACTCCGGCCGTCAGACGACCGCCCATCCGTATGTCATCTCGTCCCAATACCTGCGGCAGCCAGGACATCTCCATGTCTTTGGCTGCGAGCTGGACAGCGAGCTCCCCATCGCTATTCATAGAGCCTTCTGCGGCGAGCAGTCCATCTCCTACAGGAAGATGAAACTTACGGATCGAGAGCGCCCCATTCAGGTAGGAGAAATCGATCGCTCCCTGACCGACAGGTGTATCCCCCAGATGTCCTCCCAGGAAATCTGCCTTGAAGTCGATGCTGGGGTTCTCCAGAGTCCCTCCGATCTGCATGCCTCCATTGACAGCGCCATCCACAGCGGACTCAGGCAGCTTGAAAAGACGCATGATCTCCTTGATATTCCATTCCTTAAATCGAAGGAACCCCTGCAGGGTATGGGAGTCCATGTGATAGCTGCCTTTCCATTCGAAATGGCCATTCTTCTGATTGAATATACCGTCATCAAGGCTTACGACATGGTTCTGATAATAGATGCCGGCAGATGCCATATAAATGGCAGTGCCGCCTACAGAGATTTGCCTGGAGGAGATCGTCCCTTCAAAGACCGGATCTTCCATCGTTCCGGATACATGCCCGCGCATATTGACCTTGCCGTCTGCTCCGCGTCCCGGAAGCATCCACGAAAGGCTGATGTCATTGAGTGACACATCCATATCGATCATATCCGGCTTCACCGTACCGCTCACGATGGCTGTACCATCGTAGATATAGGCGAGGCCGTTTTTCAGGGTGATGTCATCTCCATCATAGGTATATTCGCCGGAGATGCTCTGGAAAAGCTCACCCATGACCGAACCGTCGAAGGCCAGAAAATCCCCTTTCACCTGTGGCGCTTCCATCGTGCCAGTGACGGTCATTGTATTTTCGACCCATCCCGTCACCGGGTAGTCCTCTCCGGCAAGCGCAAGCAGTTTCTCGATGCGTGTCTTGTCGGTATCGATAGTGAGCGTGAGAGGGTGCGGCGCAAAGAGACCGACGGTCCCCTTCACCGTATGCTTACCGTCCGACCCTTCCCAGCGAAGCGAAGTGATAGTCGCCAACTGATCTCCCAGCGATACATGTCCTTCGATACGTTCAAAGGAGATGCCACGGATCTCCCCATCCTGCGCTGTGAAATCTGCCGCGCCGTATGGATCCTCCCTGCTCCCGCTGACTACGAACCGGCCGGAGAGACATCCGGCCATATCCATTCCCGAAAGACCGGAAAGCTCAGAAAGGTCGATGGACGATACCTCGCCCGAGAGCGAGAGAGACGGCCCATATGTCCCCTTCACGGTGAATGAGCCTTCGCCAGATGTGCCTGTCAGATACGCAATATCCATCACGCCGCCGCGCGAAGTCGCCTCCCCCGAGAGGGTATCCATGGACATCCCATCATACGAAAGATCCATGCCATAGAAAACGCCATGCCAGTCACCATCACGGTAACTGCCAAAGCCGGAAACCTTGCCGGCTGCCATATTCTCATACGAAAGACCCGCGCCATCCATTTCTCCGGAAGCCATTTCCAAAGACAGTGCGCCGTCCTTATAGGTGCCCTTCGCCTTCCCAGATCCGCTCACAATGCCGGAAGCGGAAATCCCGACCGGAAGAGAAGAAAGGTCGATATGCTCTCCGGCTGCTTCGCCTTCGAAGACTCCGCTTGTCATAGTATATGAGCCTTCGCCGATCAGAAGACCGCCCGCCATCTGTGCCTTCAGATAAGGGATCGAGATCCGATCCTCTCCATAGACAAAGCGCACATTCGCCTCTTTGACAGAAAGATCCTCATATTGCCCATCCTTCACATGGGCTTCGCCGGACACGAAAGGATCTCCCATCGTCCCCGAAATATCTACGCTGCCGGAAACGACTCCGGTGGCGCCTTTCTCAGGCAGCAACTCTTCCGCCTTGATATCCTTCAGCGTCACATGTCCCATCAGGATCGGATCGTCCACGTCAAAAAGGACCTTCGCATCTCCGGTGAATGTTTGCCCATTGACCTTTACGGCTGCTTCGGTGATGACAGCTTCACCATTTTCAATATCAAAAAAGGCTGCTCCGTCAGCCAGAATAAAATGATCATAGCGAAGAGCAGCATCTTTGATAGAACCTTGGACATGATAAGCGACAGCGCCATCACTTTTCCAGATCTTGGCGCTGGTCACCTGTCCTGTCCCTTTGTCTATATCAAGTTTTGAAGAAATCTGTGGGAACTGCTCTAAGAGCGGCTTCAACGAGGTAAGGGAAACCGGATCCGTTTCCAGACTGATTTCCATGTTATTCGTATTCGTGTACTTCACGTCTCCCTTGAAATGGCTGTCAAATGACTCTCCCGCAAAAGAGCCTGTGATCGTACCCTTGCTGTCCCAGCCGAGCGTGCCTCCCAGCGAAGTGAAATCATACGAACCGATATCTGGTGCAGAGATGGAAGCCTTCCCGTCCTTCACGATGACCTGTCCTGTGAAAGTACCATTGTCCGAAGAGTCCGATGGTTTTAGAATCGTCTCTACATTCCAGAGTCCATCATTCCCCTTGGCAAGGTGCACTTCCGGATTCTCGATGGTCACCGTCTTCACGACATCAGCGATACCGCCATCTTTGAAGGCATAGTTGTACAACGCAGAAGCAGACCATCCGATCGCCAAAGAGGGCGACTTAAACACAACCTCTCCTTTCGCGTCCTTCAGCTCCAGGTCAGTGAAGGAAAGATCATAATTCGGATCCAGATCCATCATGGTCCACGTCAGGGTGCCATTGATGCGCTCCCCTGCCGCGTCTTTGATGACAGGTTCCAGATTCTGTGTGATGATCGGACGGATCAGCAGATAAATGATACAGAGCATAACGAAAATGAATGCTGCGATACCATTGATCCACCATTTGATTCTGCTAGCCAAGGTCAAGTTCTCCAAAGTAAAAATAAAGTTTCAAGGTTCAGGGTTAGCCCCGGGGGCGTGCCGCCCCTTGCTCGGGGATGAAAGGGTGGAAACCGGTTCTATAAGTTCAAAAGGTTCAAAGGGGGTTGGTGCGGCGCATAAAAAATCAGAAGCGCCGCGGAGTATAAATAGGGCGATGCCCGAAAGTCAGCGATTAACAGGCTTCCCATTTATGGTTTCCTGACATCATCCTTTTGACCGCGAATGACAAAGATTTCTCGCTTCGCTCGAAATGACGATATGCGAGTCTGATGTCTCCCAGCCACCAGTCACTAGTCACTAAAAATTATGCTTTTGCAAATTCCGGGTGAATGACAGCCGGTACGCCCATCGCATGTTCCAGCGTAGCGAGACCGATGTTGTAGTTGTAGAGCGCGGTGATATAGTTCGTTCTCGCAGTATTGAGGGCGAGTTCTGCATCGAGGACATCCAGGTTGATGCCGACGCCGCTGCTGTAGCGGACGGTCGCGATCTTATATGCTTCTTCTGCCTGAGCGACCGATGCTTCGGCAGCGCGGATTTGTTCTTTATAAGAGAGGACATTCAGGTAATCCTGACGGACTTCCAGCTCGATCTTTTCTCTCGCCTGCAGGAGTGTTTCCTGTGCTGTTTTGACCGCGGCATCCGCTTTCTTCACTGATGCCTGGGTAGCGCCGCCATCCCAAAGTGACCAGGAAAGCCCGCCCTGGACAGCCCAGTCATCTTTATCGACCGCCGTCACGCTGGCTTCCTTCCAGCTGTATCCGCCGCCGACGCTGACTGTCGGGAGATAGCCTGCCTTTGCAGAGCGAAGAGCGGCCTCAGCTGCCTTTACGCCATAGTCTGCTTCGACGAGTTCCCAGCGGTATTTCTGCGCCATCAGAATGGCCTGTTCCATGGTGAGGTCAAATTCCGGTTCCGGGAAATTCTTATCCAGCGGTTTCAGCGTCGTATTCATCGGGACACGCATGATGTTGTTCAGGTTCGCTTCTGCGACATCACGGGTGTTGTCCGCTGCGATGCTCTTCTGCTTCGCATTGGCGAGCGATACATTGGAAGAAAGTACGTCCAGCTTAGCCACGATGCCGGCATCGAACTGCTGCTGTACGTTATTCAGATGGCTTGCATAGTCAGTGACAGACTGTGCCTGCACTTCAGCGAGCTTGACCGCTTCAAGGTACTGGTAGTATGCCTGCACGGCCGCGAGCTTCGTATCCGCTTCTGTTTTGTAGACATTAAGATCTGCGATGTTTTTCTGATAGCGTGCGGCATCGATCGCACCTTCTACCTTGCCGAAGGTCCAGATCGGCCAGGAAACATTGATTCCCTGACTATAGCCATGGTTGGAGCTCTGCGTGCCTACGACAGTAGTGACTACCTGTGTCGGATACTGATTTCTTTGCCAAGAGTAGCTGACGGACGGATTCTTCTTGGCTGCCGCTGCGCTGACATCGGCTTCCGCTTCTCTGCGCTTCAACTCTGCGATGGTGATGTCGCGGTTGTTCTGAATGGCAGTCGTGACCGCACCTTTGAGGTCGATATCCATAGCCGCTGCTTCCGGAGCTGCCGCTTCTGTGATGGAAGACGCCAGATTCTTCTGGAGCAGCATGTTATTGAAGTTCACATCTTTATTCGCTACCGTCTGATTCATCTGTGCCTCGATGGCTTTCTGTGTGATCGACGGATCCGTCATGATCTTCGTCTGAGATCCTTTTGCTTCTGCACCGAGCCCGCAGGAAAGAGCAAGCACGATAGAAGCAGTCAGAATTTTGCAGGTCATTGTATTCATTCAACATTCATCCCTTCTAGACAGATGTCTTTGTTGTCATTGTATCCAGACTGCCCCTCTTGGGGGCGCTGTTTTCATTTAATAATTGTATCCCACACCGATGTACTCTCCGCCGCCGCGGTTATTATGCGGGAAAATGGACTGTCCGGTCAGGAACAGATTCGGCGTAAGAGCATACTGTCCGCGCAGGCGGACAGAGAAATCATTGGGGTCATACACATCTGCGGAGAATTTCCACCGCCCGGACGCATAGTCCGCGCCAGCGCCGATCTTGTTTCGAATGATACCGGCATGTACGCCATAGTCCCCTCTCATACGACCATAGAGCGCATCATAGACCGGATCATTCCCCATGGATTCTATCCCCAGAAGACCATAGGAGTCTTTCCCCACGCGGAGGAAGAGATTCGGCGAGAAATCGTCCTTCTTAGTATTATATAACAATTCGCCGGAAACAGATACATCAAAATCACCATTTCCCTGCATAAATCCATTTATTTTCCCGGAAATCTCTTTGGCATTCTGAGAGATCTCCTTCGCATTCTCCGATGCCACGACCATATTGTCCATGATCCTGCGTACATCACCGGTGGCTTTGCCGTCTCCATTCAGCTGATACAGCATCTGATTCACCTGCGAGGTGATACTCTGGATCTCATTCGCTGTCTGTATCCCCTGCGCGGTCAGGATGGCGAGATTTTCGGAAATCGCATCAAAATTATTGATGCTGTTCTTCACATGCTTCTGCGAAGAGGGGTCTGCGACGACGCTATTGATCCCATCGAGCATGGTCTGCGCAGACGTGATGAGCTTATCCATCTTATCCATCGCCTGATCGATCCCCGGTGCTGACTTGCCCTCGACCTTCATCCCCTCTGCCAGATAGCCGCGTTCCTGATGACCACCAGAGGCCTTCACGAAGCGTCCGCCCATGACACTGCTGGTCTGGATGGAGAAGTCCGCATCCTTGGGCACCTTGGCATCGTGATAAAAACGCAGCTTCACGACAGCTTCCCCGTTCTCCACCGTGATGCCATCGACCATGCCCACTTCGACGCCGGCATAGTGGATCGGATTTCCCGGTTCTATGCCTTCCGCTTCCTTGAAATAGCCGGTCACATGAAATCCGCTCTTTCCAAAGATCACAAGGCTGGAAAGCTCGATCAGGATCCCGGCAAAGAGGAGTATCCCCGCAAGGGCAAAAGCTCCGACCTTTGCTTCCGTCGACCATTTCATCAGGCATCACCTTCTTTCAAAAAATCAGGATTCGATGGCAGACCGTTCATGAACTGCCGTACTCTTTCATCCTTCGATGCATATAATTCTTTAGCTGTCCCTACCGCAAGGAACGAGCCCTTATACAAAAAAGCCATGCGGTCCGCGATCATTTCCGCAGACTTCAGGTCGTGCGTCACGACGACGCTCGTCGCATGCAGGACCTTTTGCGTCTCTTTGATCAAAAGACTGATATCGGTCGAACGGATCGGATCCAGCCCCGCTGTCGGTTCATCATAGAGAATGATCTTCGGCTCGAGCGCGATCGCTCTGGCAAGGCTCACGCGTTTCTTCATGCCGCCGGACAGATTCGCCGGCATGAGGTCTTCGATCCCATCAAGCCCGACCAGATGCAGTTTCTCCTTCACGATGGCATCGATCTTTTCTTCAGAAAGCCGCGTGTGCATACGCAGACCAAAGGCCACATTCTCTTTCACATTGAGAGAGTCAAAGAGCGCAGAATACTGAAAGACCATCCCCATCGAGCGGCGCTCCTCATTCAGCTCCACTTCGCTGAGCTGTCCCATATCCTTCCCATTCACTAGGACTTTTCCGGATGTAGGACGCAAAAGACCGATGATGAGCTTTAGGAGCGTTGATTTCCCGGAGCCGGACGCTCCCAGGATGACCATCGTCTCTCCCTCCTTGATGGAAAGACTGACATCTTTCAAGATATGACGATCGCCAAAAGTCTGGTATACATGCCTGATATCAATCATAGGACGCCTCAAAACAGAATGGACGAGAGCAGGTAATTCGCCGCAAAAAGCATAATAATTGAATATACTACGGACTGGGTGGTCGCCTTGCCGACGCCTTCTGCCCCTGCCGTACAGGTCATCCCGCGATCACAGCCGACAAGGGCGACGATCATACCGAAAATGACCGACTTGAAAACGCCGATGTACAGGTCAGAAGGGACGCAGTACACGTGGATGGAGTGCATGAAGGTATAGGAGGAGACGCCATGCGTGAGCGAAGCGACGATCATACCGCCGCCAACGCCGATGGTGACACCAAAGACTGTCAGAAGCGGCAGCATCGTCATACAGGCGACGAGCCGCGGCACCACGAGATACCCCACCGGACTCACCGCAAGGCACCTTAGCGCATCGATCTGCTCGGTCACTCGCATCGTACCGATCTCAGCCGTGATGGCTGCCCCAACGCGGCCTGCAAGGACGACACCGCAGAGCACCGGTCCGAGTTCACGCCCCATGCCGATGGCTACGATCGCACCGACGGTGAAGTCTGCGCCATACTTTGTGAGCTCGCCCGCGATCTGTACAGAAAGCACCATGCCGGTAAAGAGCAGTGTCAATGCCACGATGGGAAAGGACAGCACGCCCAATGCCAGGCACTGCTTCATCGTCTCCCGCCCGCGGAATGCGCCGATCTCTTTCACCGCTGCCGCAAGGAGCAGGATCACCGCTCCCAGCTGATGAAAGATGCCGATGGTATAGCGGCCAAGCGTTTCTAAGAATGACATGGGTGGGGAGACCTCCTTTCAGGGTTCAGGGTTCAGGGTTCAGGGTTCAGGGTTAGCCCGTGAGGCGTCTCATCCACTGATTGTGGATAAAAGCTTTGCTCGAATGAGGAATTAGGAATGAAGGTGGCGGCTTCGCCGCGAATATATATTGGGCGATGCCCGAAAGTCGTATTCAAGTCACCAGTCACTCGCGGCTTCTAATCCCTAGTCCCTGCTTTCAAACTATGGGTGTGGTTCTATGGTTCAACGGGGTAGTGCGTCATTGAGGCTAACGTCAAACTCGTATTGCCCTCATTCCGCAGGAAGGACTTTGCAGTACATGCGAAGAGTATCTTCAAAACTCTGCAGCGCTTCCATTATTTGATGCGCCGCACCGCCACCTTGAACCCTGAACCCATCAACCTGAACCTTTTTACAATGCTATCATCACCGATGCTTTTTCTGCCGGCTTTTCATCATCTGCGGATTTCTCGCCCTTCTTTTCCAGCGTTTCTTTTTCCTTATTGCTCATCTCGATGGTGGCCTGCTGTTTGCTCTTTGCGAGCTTCTTCAGGGCTTTATCGCGTTCCGCTTGCGGCAGAACTTTGAAGGTGAATTGTCCGTCACCATAGATGACATAGTCCGTATCGACGGCGCTCTTCGGAGTCTCTTTTTCTCCGTCTTCTTTGAGCCCGTCCTTATTCTTCAGATAGTCTGGATTTTCCGGTGCCTTTTTCTCCTGTATTTCTGCCTTTTTGCCGCCGTTTTCACCTTTGGAGATCATGCTGACCTCCGGATCCAGGATCTCCACGACGACCTGATTGTTCTTGTCTTCCTTCATCAGTCGGCTGTGCAGGTCATTGAAATCCTTGTACGTGCGGATGCGGTCTAAGATCTCATCCGTCAAATTGAACTTCTGCTGCTGGATGAGGTAGGGGAGCGGCACGACACCGCCGCCGCGGACTTCGAGGATCATATCTCCGTACGGCTGATCTTTCGGCACGGTGAATGTCAGGTCCTTGTAGAAGACTTCTCCCCTGTAGGGAGAAAGACGCGCGCGTACATAGATGGTATCGCCCGGGCTCACGATGATCGGAGACGCCGAGGCATCGAGAAGCTGCGCGGTCTTTCGTTCACTCGTCACATGCATGTCGACCATAATGCTGCGGAGAGGATATTTTTCAAAACGGTTCTGCTCGAGAAGCCGTACCACATTATAGAGCTCATCTACGCTTCGCTCCGCGATGTCTTTGGACGACCAGTACATATTGCTTCTGGTGAAAGGCTTCTGCTTCATATCCTCCGGGTAAAGCGTATAGGTGAAATCGACCGTCCCCTGTCCTTTACGATCCATGGCATTGCTGATCGCATGGTACACCGAAGTGACGGATAAAGTCGGCAGCAGCGCTTCATTCGGGATCATGCGTACATGGAGATCTTCCTTCTTCTTCGTATCTTCATCGGTCACGGACGCATGAAGCGAGACAGAGTGTGGAAGCTTCCCCATCATTCCGCCGATACCGGCTCCCCGGTCCTGGTTGACCGTGCCGATCTCTGCCCCGACGGACCCCAGCTTGAAGGGGATATTCTTGCTCGGGATGACGGTGAAGATATAGGAATTGTGCATGAAGTAATCGGTATTTCCGCGATCCATGAACGGATGCCCGAAAGCCACCATGCGATCACCGTCGACATAAGTGACCGTCCCGACAGCGCCGAGCTTGAGATCGCCTGTCACCATGGTTGCCGAGACGGCACTTCCCGGTTCAAGCGGCTGCGGCACATCGTCCTGCGAGGCAGATGCGGAAGCAAATGGGACCATGTGGAAATCCTGCATTTTCCCTGCGAGGAAATCCATCGCATCCGGGGTGTATCCGCTCGCCATGAGAGGCGTCGTAAGCGGGATCAGCCCTTTGGAGGATGGCGGCGTAAGACCGGTGTCCTTTCCGTCATCGATGGTCCAGAGCTTCAGCATGTCGCCGATCGGCGTCACCATGCCGATGCGCCCGCCGGACTGTGGAAATCCATACGCCACTGCGCCGAGCAGCTTCCCATCAATGTAGACCGGACTGCCGCTCATCCCCTGCGCGATGCCTTCTGTCTGATCGATCAGCGGTCCGGATACCTTCACCAGCACCAGATCTCCGCCGGTCGCTCCCTTGCCTTTCATAATCCCCAACACATCGACATCGAAGGTCTCGATCTTCGTACCGTGTACGACAGTCTTGGCATAGCCATGCATACCCTCCTGTACTTCTGACACAGGAAGAAATTCCTGTGCTGCACAAGGCATCACGCAGGAAAGCGTGAGGCAGACAGCCGCTGCCAGATGCTTCATTGACTTTTTAAACCGATTGGGCATAGGATCCCCCTTACCGAAATATAAGTTTGAAATCAGAAATGGCGATTTCATCGGATGCATCCGCATAGGTGCAGCAGGCTTCCAATGAAAGGCAAAGGACAGGCCGTCTGGGGAACGAAGGAACCGTGCCAGACTGCCGACTTCTTTATTTGCTCTCCAGCACCGCTACGACGTCCTGTTTGGCGATCGTCTGGCCCTTCTGGACGCGGACCTCTTTGACCACGCCGTCCCGATCGGCTCTCGCCGCCGGTACACCGCCGACCAGTGAGTCCACAGAGACCAGTACATCGCCTTCCTTGACAGGTGTGCCTGCCTCTATGACAGAAACGACCGTCCCATTCAGTACAGCCTGCTGCGAGACGTCCTCCGCAGACACACTATATACACCGGCAGCCACAAGTGCTGCCAGCGCCAAGCCGATTTTCATCGCGTTTCTCATGATGTACCTCCCTGTGTTGTAAAATTCACATATAGGTATATTATATTTTACCATTTTATCTGTCTCTTGGCATGAAGAAAATAAAAAGGGACATAACAAATGAATGTTATATCCCCATGTATGTGTCGACAGAATGCGATCTGTTCCGCTTTTGCTCAGTGCAGATCCTGCAGTGAGTCTCTGAATGCATTGATATAGTTGAGCGAAGCTCCGGCACCGATGGCATTCACATAGGAAGGTCTCTCCGCTACCTTCGCTGCGATCCCGGTGATACGGGTGATCAGCTCATCGATGCCCTTCAGCTGAGACACCCCGCCGACCAGCATGATGCCCTGCTCTCGGATCGCTGCGAGAAGCGCCGGCGGCGTCCTCTGCAGCACATCCTGAATGTTTTTGAAAATCCTGTACAGGATCGGATTGATGGCATGCGCCACATCTTCAGCCGTTACGGCGATCTTGACCGGCGATCCCGATACGATGGAAAGGCCATACGTTTCAGCCACGCGCGGCGCCTGATCCAGATCCCAGTATGCGCCCAGCGAGATCTTGAGGCTTTCCGCCTCTTTGCGGCCGATGCGGATATGATACTTGTCGCGGATAGCCGCCATGATGGCCTGATCCATTTCCAGTCCGGACTCCGGTGAGAAATGGCTGACCACGATCCCGTGTTTCGAAAGCACGGAAACCTTCGTCGAGCCGCCGCCCATATCCACGATCATCGCGCCCTGACAGTTATCCCCCGTGAGCCCGAGACCCATCATCGCCGCGATAGGCTGATCGATGAGGACTGTCTTCCGTGCGCCCATAGCCACAGCCGCTTCCAAAAGCGCCCTTCTCTGTACGCTGCCCATTCCCCGAGACACGCACATCATGAGACGCGGATGAAAGAACATCCCTTTCAAATACGACTGATTCACGATGGAATTCAAAAGATAAGCCGCCCCGTTATAGTCGATGATCGCACTTCGCTTCATCGGATGGACGATCTCTATGTCCCGCGGCGCCTTGCCCTCCATTTCCTCTGCCTTCGTACCGTAAGCGAAGAATTCCTTCGTCACGGCGTGGCGGGCGATCACAGAGGCTTCCGGAAATACGACGCCCTTATGCTTGACGTAAATCACTACATTCGACGTCCCGATATCGACGCCGATGTCTTCTGAGCCGAAAGAGCCGATCCAGTCCAGAAGGGTCTTCTGCCCCGCCAGACGCTCCGCCTTCTCCGCCAGCGCTTTAGTCTCGATCGACACGGACAATGTCTGCTCCTAACCCCTGCAGCTTTTCTACAAGATGGTCATAACCACGATCAATATGATGAAGCTCGCCCACTTCCGTCTCTCCGTGCGCAGCGAGCCCGGCCAGTGTCAGTGCTGCCCCTGCACGAAGGTCCGTCGCTCTGACGAAGGCACCTGTCAGGAAGGGGACGCCCTCAACGATCGCACAGCGGCCTTCGACCTGAATGGAAGCCCCCATCCGCTGCAGCTCGCCGGCATGCATGAAACGATTTTCAAATACCGTCTCTGTGATACGGCTGACGCCGCTGCCCACGGTCATGAGTGCCATGAACTGCGCCTGCAGATCCGTAGGAAAGCCCGGATAGGGCAGCGTCTTGATATCCGTAGAGCGGATATGCCCATCACTGATGACACGGACACTGTCGACATCCTTGATCACCTTGACGCCTGCTTCTCCCAGCTTTGCGAGGAGCGGCTTCAGATGTTCATTCAATACATTTTCGATCACGACATCGCCGCCGGCCATAGCCGCTGCGATCATGAAGGTCCCCGCTTCGATACGATCCGGAATGACTGTATGAGCGACGCCTTCCAGCTTCTCGACGCCTTCGACACGGATGATATTCGTCCCTGCGCCTTTGATGTTTGCCCCCATGGAATTCAGGAACGTCACGAGATCCACGATCTCCGGCTCTTCCGCCGCATTTTCGATGATGGTACGGCCTTCTGCCGTAGCAGCTGCCATGAGGATATTCTCTGTCGCGCCGACACTCGGGAAATCGAGATAAATGGTCGTGCCCTTCAGCCCCTTCGGTGCATATCCTTCGACATAGCCGTTGCCCACATTGATCTCTGCCCCCATGGCTTCAAAGGCTTTCAGGTGCAGATCGATCGGACGGCTGCCGATCATGCAGCCCCCCGGAAGCGCGATCTTCGCATGCCCCATCTTGGCCAGAAGCGGTCCCATGATCAGGAAAGAGGCTCTCATGCGGCTCATAAGCTCATAAGAAGCTTCGGTCTTATTCACCCCGGATGCATCAAAAGTCAGGACATTGTCCTCTCTTTGGACTTTGACCCCCAAAGACTCCAGTACACTGCAAATGGTCACCACATCATCGAGATTCGGTGTATCGACAATGGATGCCGGTGTCTCAGGCAAAAGTGTCGCTACAATGATAGGAAGAACGGCATTCTTTGCGCTGGAAACACGGACGTGTCCACGCAGGGGATGTCCACCATGAATTACTAATTTTTCCAAAAGGAATCACTCCTGTACTGATGAAATACTGAAAGCAAAGATCTATCTGATACCGCAGCCAAAAGATGCGGCGCTGTCCTACAAACGTCAATTATATGTATGATACCATAAAAAAACAAGGGATTTCAATGTGAAAATTGGATTAAGCCTCTGGGGGAAAGTCTGCCCATGGATTCGGGAGGAAAGAGGTCCTAAGCCATGGGAGGAGCCCGCCGGCTGCCCATCCTCTTTTACTGTTCCAGCGACTCGGTGACGCGCTTGACACTTTCCGAGTCTCCCAGAATGATGAGCGTATCCTGTTCCTTCATGTTCATATCCGGTCTCGGATTGACGAACATATCTCCTCCGCGCTTGATCGCAACGACGGTGATGTTATATTTTCTTCTGACGTCGGTATCGATCAGACTCTTGTTCACCCACTCCTGCGGCACACGAATGGAAAGGATGGTGATGTTGTTTTCCATCTCGATATAGTCAACGATGCCTGGGGAGATCAGATTGTGCGCGACGCGGACACCCATTTCCTTCTCTGAGTAAATGATCTTGTCTGCGCCGATCTTCTGCAGCATTTTTCCATGAATGGGATCCAGGGCTTTGACGACGATCTTCTTGACGCCCATTTCCTTTAAAAGCAGTGTCGTCATCAGGCTTGCTGACAGATCGCCGACAGAAACGACAGCGATGTCTGCATTGCCGGCACCGATGGCTACCAGGTTCTTCTCATCGGAACAGTCCGCGCAGACCACGTAGCCCAGTGTATCTGAAAGATCTTGCACTACCTCTTCATCGATATCCATGGCCATGACGTCATAGCCCATCTTTTCCAATGTGACAGCGACACTGATGCCGAAGCGGCCCAGACCTGCCACGAAAAACTGTAATTTCTTTGCCATAGAGAGTACCTCGTGATGGATGATTCTATGCAATAATAAATGGTTCGATCGGATCTAAAGGAGAGCTGCCCGAAGGCAGCGTTTCAGCCCCTCTCCTTTTATCCGATGACAATATTTTCCTTCGGATACTTGATCTGACTCTTCGGACGGCCGGCAAAGGTGACGGCGAGCGTCATGACGCCGATACGCCCGATGAACATAGCGATCATGATGACGATTTTACAGGGGACATTCCACTCCGTCGTGAGTCCCATCGAGAAGCCGACGGTGCTGAAGGCGGAGACAGCTTCGAAGAGGGCATCCTCAAAATCAAAGTGAGACGCAGGCTCTAAGAGGAAGACCATCATCGCAGTGAGGAAGGTCAGTACCGTCGCCAGTGTAAAAACGTTCGATGCTTTCACCAGACATTCCGGATCGACCCGTTTATGGAAGATGACCACATCTTTTCTCCCGCGGATCCATGACCAGAGCGAGAGCAGAAGAAGTCCGATGGTGGTCGTGCGGATGCCGCCAGCGGTCGAGACAGGCGCTGCTCCGATGAACATGAAGAGCATGATGATAAGCCCGGTCGCATTGTTCATAGCGTGGATATCAAAGAGAGTAAAGCCTGCCATGCGGGAAGAGATCGACATGAAGAAGGCACTCTGCCACTTTTCAGCCGTGCTGAGATGTCCCAGCGTCGCCGGATTATTGCCCTCCAGAAGAAAATAGACGATAACGCCCAGCGGGATCAGTATCATTTCCATGACCAGAATGAATTTGCTGTTCAGAGTCAGTGCGCTCCAGCTATGGTGCCTCAAAAGATCATCCAGCGCGATGAAGCCTACGCCTCCCAGAAACATCGAGATACAGACAACGGTACTGACCAGCGGATTGGCTGCCATTCCGGCGAATCCGACATCATTTCCCATGATATCCATACCGCAATTCGTGAAGGCAGAGACCGCATGCCAGTAGCCCTGATAAATGCCGATCCATCCATTCTGTGTGAAGAAATAGGCCGCAAGAATGCTGCCGGCACAAAACTCTATAGAGAGCGTCATCAGGATGATCTTCCGCACCAGCATCACCATACCAGACGGTGTCTGCAGATTGAAGGAATCCCGGATAAGGAGCCTCTCCTGCAGGCGAATCTTCCGCCCCCGGGAGATGCCGACCATGGCCATCATCGTCATGATCCCCAGACCGCCCACCTGCATCAGAAAGAGCACGACCAGCTGCCCGAAGATGGTAAAGTCAGTCTTCAGATCAAACATGCTCATCCCCGTCACGCTGACGATACTGACAGACATGAAGAGGGCATCCAAGAAAGAGACTTCCTTCGTTCCTGTCTGCGAGATGGGCAGCATGAGGAGGAGCGCCCCAAACAGCATGAAGGCCGCAAAGCCACCACAGATGAGGACGCCTCGATGAAGCTGGCTCAGCGCGTTAAATAATTTTCTCATCATGAGTGCCTCTCCCATTGTAAAAGCGAATCACGCAAGGATCCGCAGCTATCTGTCGCCAGTGACGATCCACCGGCCGCTCATACATACATTCTCCTTATTATACTATGCCCGCAAAAGAATTGACAGGGAACGCACACAAGTAAAAAGAGAAGTCCCATCGGCCTTCTCTTTTACCCGCAAGGAACAGCAGCACGCTATTTCCTGTTTCTCATATGCTCTTCGACCTGCGTTGCTGCGATAGCCCCCAAGATATCATGACGCGTGATGATCCCGACAAGGCGTGCCGGCGGCTCATCACCCTCACGCTCCACGCTAAGCTTCCCCTTTTGTACGACAGGCACCGT
Organism: Dialister sp. i34-0019-2H8; assembly: GCF_042846925.1. NCBI lineage: Bacteria > Bacillati > Bacillota > Negativicutes > Veillonellales > Veillonellaceae > Dialister > Dialister sp. i34-0019-2H8. The sequence continues at coordinate 757,063 of NZ_BAABYQ010000001.1, read as the reverse complement.
CTTCAGATGGTGATCCACCATGAGTGTCGTGATGGCTTCCATGTCCGTCTCCGGCGTGACACAGCGCACATCCGTCGTCATGATATCCTTTGCAGTCGTTGCGAGCAGCTTCCTGAAGGATTTCTCATACCGGCCAAAACCGCAGTAGTACACTGTGCCGCCCAGCACATCGACATGCGGCGGGATCTTCGGCTGCACCTTCTTGTACAAAAGATCACCCTCGGAAACAATGCCAAGAAGCTCATTATCATCTCCCACGACCGGGATCGCAGACACGGGATGCGTCACGAAAAGTCCCACCAGCTCCTGTACGGTCGTATCCGGTGATACCGTGAACACATACTTCGTCATAAAGTCTTTCGCTTTCAGAGATTTCATGATAAGACCTCCTTGCAGGAAATACGAAAAATCGGCTCATACTGAGACAAATGAGGAAAACACTTTCTCTATTTATATTTTAATTCTTTCGAGCCGGAACTGCAATAGGAGGGCTGGCGAAGAAGACATCAGTTCTTGAGAAAGGATTTTCCCGGGAAACCTCTTTATAGATGGTACGGTTCATGCCGTATGATCTTCATCGCGCGATAGAGCTGCTCGGAGAGGATCAGGCGTGCCATCTGGTGCGTAAAGGTCATCGCACTGATGGAGATTTTGAGATCCGCCCGATGCCGGATGTTCTTCCCATTCCCATAGGGACCGCCGATCATGAAGTAGAAATGGCTCGTCCCGGTGACCATACGCCGTGAGATCCAGTCTGCCAATCCTTCCGAGGACATGGGATCCCCTTTGAGATCAAGCAGCACAAGGCAGTCATCGCCAGAGAGATACTTCAGCATCTTCTCTCCTTCTTTCTCCATCACCCTTTCCTTCATGGCAGGAGATGGATTCTCCGGCATTTTTTCTTCATCCTGTGCGATGATCTCCAGAGGTGCGATCGGCTTCAGGCGCTTCACGTACTCCTCGATGCCCTGCCGCATCCATTTTTCTTTGATCTTGCCGATGGCAAGCAGTGTAAATTTCATAGCTCTTCCTTTTCTGTAGACCGATGCTGCAAAGAAAATGATGATCCGAGACTGCCGCCAAGCCCCGAAGCTGCGTCCATAGGACCTCTTTTTCGATAGGAAACCGCTCGTCAGATCGTTTCCTTACTTATTATTCTCCGGTGCAGCCGCAAGAAGGACATCCGCCTTGGCTTCTCTTCCCTGGTGCTCGTAGGTGATGGAGATCTTTTCCCCCGGCTTATGAGTATCGAGGATTTCCCGCATCTCCTTCATAGTATTGCACTCCTTCCCATCGATCGCAAGAATGTAGTCCCCCGGCTCAATGTCAGTCAGGCTGATCGGGCTCCTGGCCGCGATCTTCATGACGAGGACTCCCTTCTCGTGATCCCAGCTGTAACCGTAGCGGGCGGCAATATCCTTGTCTGCTGCATACACGCCAAGATAGGCACGCGTCACTTTGCCATGGTCTATGAGCTGCGAGATGATGCCCTTTGCCTGATTGATCGGGATGGCAAAGCCCATGCCTTCGACCCCTTCTTTCGCGATCTTCGCACTATTGATCCCGACGACCTTTCCATCAGCGGTGACAAGTGCCCCGCCGGAGTTGCCCGGATTGATGGCTGCATCGGTCTGAATGAGCTTGAAACGCTGGTCGATATCATCGAGGCTTCTGTTCAATGCGCTGATGACGCCGACCGTTACGGTTCCCTGAAATTCAAGACCCAATGGATTCCCGATCGCGATCGCCGTTTCTCCGACCTGCAGGCCATCCGAGTCTCCCAAAGAAGCTACGGGGAGATCGTCACTGCCTTCGATCTTGACGACAGCAAGATCGGTCGACGGATCCGTCCCCACCACTTTGCCGGAAACTGTCTTTCCGGAAGAAAGCGAGACATTGACCTCCCTGCTGCCGGAGACGACGTGGTTATTCGTCACGATGTAGCCTTTCTTGTCAAAGACCACACCCGATCCTACGCTTTGCCCGACTTCGACGCGGCGGTTAAACATATCGCGATCATATACCTTGGTCGTGATGCCGACGACCGCCGGCCCGACCTCTTTCACCGCCTGCACGATCGCCGTATTGCGGATGGCCGGCAGCTCCTGCAGCTTCTTATCCGCCCCCTGCGGTACCTGGTACGAGGAAGAAGCGTCCCTCTTCGGGATCGCCGGAAACTCGCCGAAGAAGCAGCCTCCCGCGCCGCCGATGACGAGCAGCGCAAGTGCTGCGGCGAAGAGCTTCATCCGTCCCTTGCGGGATCCGGTGATCTCTTTCTGCATGGCTTCCCCATGCTCTTTCAGCTGCTGATCCAAGTCTTCTCTATCCATGATGAGTACCTCTATTCATTACTGTAAAATCTATCACTCGATCTGTCCTTTTTGTCTGTCAGGCCCGATGGAACCAACGGAAACAAGATCGCAATCCGCTCCCTGCTCCCCGTCCGCCAGAGTCCCCCTCCTAATGTGTTCCTCATTATAGCATACCTGCCCCCAAAAAGAAAAAGAAGCTGCCGAAGCAGCTTCTTTTGGTAAGCATTATTTTGCAATATCCGTCGCGCGGGTCTCGCGGATGACGACCACCTTGACTTGCCCCGGATACTGGAGCTCCTTTTCGATCCGCTGGGAAATATCATGCGCCAGAATGACGGCCTGATCCTCATTGACCTTCTCCGGCTTCACGATGACACGCAGCTCACGTCCTGCCTGAATGGCATAGCAGCTGGCCACGCCTGGGAAGGATTTCGCAATATCTTCGAGCTTCGTGAGTCTCTTGATATAGTTTTCCAGTGTCTCGCGGCGGGCACCCGGGCGGGCAGCGGAGATCGCATCAGCCGCAGCGACCAGTACAGACTCGACACAAGTCGGCTCTGTATCCCCATGATGGGAAGCAATGGCATTGATGACCTGCGGCGATTCATGGTATTTCTGAGCGAGCTCCACGCCGAGTTCTACATGCGTCCCCTCCTGTTCCCGATCGACAGCCTTGCCGATATCATGAAGCAGACCCGCTCTTCTGGCAAGCTCTACATCGGCTCCCACTTCAGCCGCCAGGATGCCGGAGAAATAGGAGGTATCAATGCAGTGCTGCAGGACATTCTGCCCATAGCTGGTACGATACTTCAGACGGCCAAGCGTCTTGATCAGTTCAGGATTCATACCGCGGATTCCGCATTCCATGACAGCCTGTTCACCGGCTTCACGGATCGCCTTATCCACTTCTTTCTTCGTCTTTGCCACGACCTCTTCGATGCGGGCTGGATGGATACGGCCATCCTTGACAAGACTTTCCAGCGCAAGACGCGCGACTTCACGGCGGATCGGATCAAAGCACGACAGAATGACAGCTTCCGGAGTATCATCGATGATAAGATCGACGCCGGTCAGCGTTTCGATGGCGCGGATATTTCTGCCTTCACGACCAATGATGCGTCCCTTCATCTCTTCGTTCGGAAGAGCCACGACGGAAACTGTGGTCTCTGATACGGTATCGGCCGCATTTCTCTGAATGGCAGCCGCGATGATCTCTCTCGCTTTGGTATCCGCACTGCTCTTGGCTTCCTCGACCGCATCACGGATGCGGACCGCCTTCTCATGCGTCAGCTCCTCATCCACACGGGACAGGATCATATCCTTCGCCTGTTCACGGGACAGCTGGGAGATCTCTTCCAGCTTCGCCTGCTGGGACACATACAGGGCATCGACTTTTTCTTTCTGGGCCTTGACCTGATTTTCTTTGCGGTCCAGCTGTGATTCGCGCTGTTCCAGATTGCTGCTGCGCTGATCCAGATTATTGTCCTTCTGTACCAGACGCTGCTCGTACTTCGCCAGTTCTTCGCGGCGATCCTTATTTTCCTTTTCCATATCCTCGCGGAGCTTATGGATCTCCTCACGGGTCTGTACCAAGGTTTCTTTCTTCAGCGTCTCCGCTTCACGAGACGCTGTATCCAGCATCTTTTTCGCATCCTCTGCGATCTGCTTCGCTTTTTCCTCTGCAGAACCGATCCGGGCTTCTGCGATACGCTTGCGCAGCAGATAACCGATCCCCGTACCGCAGACAGCCGCTGCGATACCACAGAGAATGACGTAGAGTAAAACTTCATCCAGTGTCAAATGGTTCACCTCTCTCTTTCTGATTTTATTATTTTAAGACAGGAAATACGTAGCTCCGGGCACGCCGGAAAGTGCAGGCCGTGGTAAATGGTCTTTCATCCTTCAAGAGAAAAGGTTCCTATGACACAAAACATCCTTTGCAAAAATTACAGCAGGTGATGATGGCGAAAAGGCTGACGGATGGCCTTTATCTATAATAAGAATCCCTCCGCTCGCGGAGTTCTCACTGGGCTTGCAGCTTGCATGCTGATCCATCGGGGACGCTGCACATACGACGGGCATCGTATCACGATGATTTAAGCACTGCATCAATTTTAAAATGTTTATTTTTTATTGTCAAGGTTGAGATAGAGGGCTGGGTAGCCCGTAGGGCGTGCTGCCCTTTGATTCCATTTGAAAACGTCACGCTTTCTAGTTAGGAGTTAGGAGTGGTGCGGCGCATAAAAATCAGAAGCGCCGCAAAGTATAAATAGGGCGATGCCCGAAAGTGGTATTTCAGTCACCAGTCACTAGTCACGAATTACCAGCCACTCCTATCCCCTTCTTCCTCCCCCAAAGAGAGACCATATGAAAAGAGCCGCCACCGCTGCCCAGGACATATGGTAATTCATGATCCCAAGATCCGTCATGATATTGATCACCGTAAGCCCCAGCATGAAGAGCATATTCGCCCGCAGATCGATGCCCCGCTCTCTTCGAAGGATCAGGTACGAGATCAAAAGGATAGAGAGATGCACACCAAAGACCGCGTACAGATAAAACATGAGCGGCGTCATCTGCAGGATGAATCCGCCAATCAGCATAATGCCAATGATCCACATCCAGCCGTTTGTCATAAAGTTCCTCCCATGCCGGTTATATAATCCTTCGTGTCAAAGGTAAGGAAATGCTGATCCGTTCCGCATTTCCTTAAACCAAGATCAGAGATCGCCAGGGCTAAGACTCCGCCTCCTTGACATCTCCATCCTTTTCGGGGATCCAGAGCTTCTGTTCCGGATAATGCCAGAGAAATTCATAAGAGGGAAGCCAGCGCTTGCCGTAAGCATGCATCGCGACGAGGAGCTTCGGCTCTACCCTTTCAAGATACGCCATGACGCCCCACTCGCGGGCCGCCTGCTGCCGAGCATCCACCGGGAAAAAGGCCACATCGACCTGTCTTTCGGAAAAGCGGGACAGCTCATGGAAGAAATCCCGCCTGGCGGCCAGATTATCCGCCGCCGGTTCGCCGGCCCAGTGCCACCAGTTCAGATCTCCCGCGTGGAAGATCGTCTTGCCCCCGCTTTTGACCAGAAACGAGCCTCCCTCATCTGTCGAGCCATACATAGTGACCGTCAGATCGCCGATCGTCAGCGTATCTCCGGGGACCATAAGATGCTTCTTTTCTTCCCTGTCCATCGTCAGCCAGCAGTTCTTATGCATGATGTAGGCCTCTGCCCGCTCTTCCCACTTTCGTATATCGCGGTTAAAATGATCGGCATGATAATGACTCACAAAGAAATACAATTTCTTCGTAGAATCCTTAAGAAGCGTCTCCAGCCGGTTCTCCGGGTCTTTATAGAAATCAAAAACAAGAAGGCTTGTCTCATTTTCATAGATGAATCCGCTGTGATGCAGAAAATAAATGATATCGCTCATAAGCACTCTCCTCCGATATTGAAAGATTCGTACGTATTTATAGATTTTACCTGTGATGAAAAGCAGAACTATTTATAGTATAATAATTATAATTGTTGTGCAATTACCTCATCAATAGCATATATATAGTATGATAGCCAAAGAGTCAGCATACGGAGCAGGAAACGGAATCCAGCAGAAATACAGCGTATTCGCCAGAGATCTGCCTGCTGCCGCCTTCGGCACCAATTATACCATACCTGATGGGATTTATATATTTTTCAGATTTTCTTTGACCTTTGTCCTTAAATTGTGTACAATGTTCATTGTGTCTTTTGCAGAAAACAGGAGGTCCTTCTTATGATTATCCATGATGAAGCCCATTGTCGATTTCTACAGGAAGACCCGAAAGGAACCGCCTATATGGAGTATACCTGCGCGGGAAATATTCTCACCGTCACCCATACAAAAGTCCCCGATGCCCTCGCCGGACGCGGCATCGCCGGAAAGCTGGCTTCTGCCTTCTATGAATGGGCCATCCGCCATCACTATATCATCCACTCCGAATGCTCTTACATGAGCCATTGGATGGAAAAAAACAAGTGACTTGTGACTGGAATGCCAGCTCATGGCATCGCCATTATTTATACTTCTTATATTTCTTATACTTCGCGGCGCTTCAGATTTTTTATGCGCCGCACCACCATTTCGCATTTCTCATTTCTAATTTCTCATTCATGCGAGACTTTCATCTACAATCAAGGGGGGCGGCACGCCCCAAGGGCTAACCCTGAACCCTGAACCTTTAACCCTTTTTCACAGAGGAACCACCATGTATAGTTCGTCTCTCTTTCAAAACCCGATCTCTTTCCGGGAAACGCAAAACATGCTCGAAACCATCACTCTACATTTTGCAGACCTGCTGCGTCTGAAATCCGCTGCGCTTTACGACCACTCTGTCCGCGTCTCGAACTATGCAGCTGCGACAGCCGTATATATGAAGCTGCCTTCGAATGAGATCACACTCATCCGCTATGCGGGGCTTCTGCATGACATCGGCCTCATCTCCCTGCCGAATCAGATCCTGTCTAAGGCGCCCTACCTTTCTCGAAGAGAGCTCTCGCTGTATAAAAAACATCCGGAGCTTGGCGCAAATATGCTCGAGTCCATCCCGGGTTGTCAGGATCTTCTTCCCTACATCCGCTGCCATCACGAGCACTGGGACGGGACCGGCTTTCCGAAGCACCTCAAGAACGTGAATATTCCTCTCGGAGCGCGGATCATTGCCGTCGCAGACTACTACGATACCGCCATCTACTCCTCACCGGACTTCTCAGAGAAGACAAAGGCTGAAGTCACACGTGAGATCTTCAGCGGCTCCTCTATCCTTTTTGATCCCGAGGTCATTGCCGCCTTCATCAAAGTCCTGTTCCACAAAACGGATCTGAAATGAAGGCCTTGAGGGACTCGTGACTGGTGACTGGTGACTAGGGATTAGTGGCTAGGGATTCGGAGTCTTGAGCGACTAGTCACTAGCCACCAGTCACTTGAATACTATTTTCGGGCATCCCCCATATATCATTCGCGGCGCTTCATTATTTTTGCGCCGCACCAACATTTCTCATTCGAGCAGGCCTTTCAAACGTAATCAGTGAACAGCACGCTCCATGGGCTAGCCATGAACAAAAAAGCTATGATGAAACTTCCGTTTCACCATAGCTTTTTATTTGCTTCAACATTTCTCCAGCTATTATTTTTTTGCCTCATCGGCCGCTTTTTCAAAGAACCACTTCTGCGAGAGCTTGTCATAGGTCCCGTCTTCCATGACCTTCTTCAGCGCCGCATTGACTTCCTGCTGCATGGCCTTGTCATCCTTCGCCATGATGATGACGAACTGCTCTCCGGTCGGGATGGCGCCGGCCGTGGTCAGCTTGCCTCTGCCTTCGTGTTCCAGATAGTACTTCGCTCCCGGTTCATCCATGATAGCTGCATCCGCTTCTCCCTCTTCCACTGCCTTGAAGACATCCTTATAGTAGTCAGGCATCACCGTGCGCGCCGGAGAAAGCTCCTTCGCCTTCACTTCATTCGTAGTACCACGTTCGGCGGCTACGATCTTACCCTTCAGATCTTCCGGCCCATGGATCCCTTCCGTGCCGGGGCGGACTACGATGACGTAGCTTCCGAGGCTGTAGTATGGATCACTGAAAGACACGTGCTTCTTACGTTCTTCCGTTGCGCCGATGGCGGAAATCCCAAGCTGGATCTTCTTGTCACCGACGAAGTGGAAAATCTGTTCAAAAGGAAGGTTATTGAACTCTGCCTCCGCATCCATTTTCTGTGCGACTGCCTTCATGAGGTCCACATCGAAGCCGATGATGTGACCGTCTTCATCTTTATATTCGAAGGGGGCATAGGAGGCCTCCACAGCAACACTGAGCTTTTTCTTCGACGTCGCCATGCTGCTCCCTGCCTCCCCACCACATCCGGTGGAAAAGAAAATAGCACTGGCTGCCAGAACGAAAGCGGCTGATTTCATTACATTTTTGTTCATGTGATTTCCTCCCGAGATCCAATGTTTTTAAGGAAACACTGATTCAATCGTTATCGGATTTCATTCTTGGATTTTTATATAGAGCGAGGAGACAGGGAGCGCGAATAGCGAGCTATTTAAGAAGAATGTCGACGACGCTATGTATAAAAATCCATATGAAATCTGATTCTGTGATTGAATCAGCGTTTCCTTAAATCTTTGCAGAATCATATATAAAAAGTATACTGGAATCCGACCATTTTTTCACTTTAAAATTTCAAGTGTTTCCAATAAAACCCGGCATCATGTACTGTTTTTCTAAAGACTTTAAAATTTCAACTTTATGAAACCGTCCTTCCGGTCAGCGATGGCACGCACGCAAAAAGGAGCGGGACAATGCCCGCTCCTTCTATCCTGTCACGCTTATTTCTTTTCCTGCTTGCCGAACCATTTTTCGAAGATCTTATCATAGGTCCCGTTTGCTTTGATCTCCTTCAGCGCCTTATTCACCGCCGCCTGCAGTTCTTTATTTTCTTTCTTCACTGCGAAGACCATGCCGTTGGCGCCCTTGGAGGTGCCGACGATCTTCAGATCTTTGTCGCCGCCCTGCTTCAGGTAGTACATGCCGACAGGCTGGTCGATGACAACCGCATCGAGCGTCTTAGCCTGCAGTTCCATGAATGCCTGAGAATTCGAGTCGAGCTGCTTCACCTGTGCGGCTTTGGCTTCCTGCGCGAGCTTCACCTGCTGCGTGCCGACCTGCGCACCGACATTCTTGCCTTCCAGATCTGCCCAGTCCTTGATATCATCATTGTCTTTTCTGACAATGATGATATAGCCATTCTGTGTGAAATAGGGATCGGAGAAAGCGACCTGCTTTTCGCGTTCCGGTGTCGCATCGAGACCTGCTGCAATGAGATCGATCTGTCCGGACTGGACAGCCGGGATCAGCGCATCGAAGCCCATGGACTTGAATTCCATCTGGCTGCCCATCTGTTTGATGACCGCATCCGCAAGATCCAGGTCGAAGCCTACATATTTATCATCCTTGGTAAATTCAAATGGCGGGAACGTGGTTTCCGAGCCGACGCGGATGACTTTCGGGATGCCGGAGCCAGACTTCGCTGCACTCTCGCCAGATTTTGCATCGCCGCCGCAGCCGGAAACAAGGACCACCGCTGCCATAGCGCCCATCGCCAGAAGAATTTTCATTTTTTTATTCATCATTCTGATCATCTCCATACTCTATACATATATAAATAAGCAGTAAACCAACTGTTTGTATCTTATCAATTCTTCGGACATATGTCAAATTATTCTAGCTTTTCGAATAAATATTCAAAGAAGGGTTCAGGGTTAGCCCGTGGGATGTGGTGCCCCTTTGATTACATTTTAAAGCCTCGCTTGAATGAGAAATGGTGGTGCGGCGCATAAAAATCAGAAGCGCCGCGGAGATTTGAAATTAGCGATTTTCTCGTATCGCAAACCTAATCCCTAGCTACTAATTCCTAGCCACCAGTCACGAGTCACTCGCGGTCCTAATTCCTATTGCCCTTCTCAAACCTGCTATTTGATTGACCCACCCCTTTATCCATGCTATAGTTTAGAATATATATGATTCTACAAATACCCACAATTTATTTAAAAAATCGAAAGCAATGTCTGATATAGTGATGATAGGAATCAGGGTCTAGGCTTTAGAAATACGAACAGCCGATAGCGAGTGACCCGGCGGCTGACTCCGAGAGTGACGCCTGCCATCATCCGATCCTGCCCCTTGTTATACTTGTTTTTTCAAAAGGACCTATCTATGGAATTCATCATATCTTTTCTCTCTGAATGGGGCTATCTTGCGCTCTTTATCTGTATGGCGCTCGAAAACATGAATATCCCCATCCCCAGTGAGATCATTCTGGGCTTTGCGGGTTTCCTCGTCTCGCAGGGTGTCTTCTCCTTCTGGCCGACGATCTTGATCGGCACACTGGCTGGGCTGATCGGCTCCTTGGCCTCCTACTACATGGGCTACAAGGGCGGGCGCGACATGATCCTTCGCCACACGCAGAAAGGCGGTATGGGCGCGAAAAAAATGATCGCCGCAAAAAACTGGTTTGAGACCTACGGCGGCATTGCGGTCTTTACCGGCCGTCTGCTTCCGGGGATCCGTACCTTCATTTCCCTGCCTGCGGGCATCGCACAATTTCCCCTCCCGGAATTCACGATCCTGACCATCATCGGCACTATCCCCTGGACCATATTCCTGGTCTACATGGGTGCCATGCTGGGAGAAAACTGGCATTCGCTCCTCTCTTACAAGCTGGAGATCGCTCTTGTCTGCATCGTCATCTGCGCCATCATCGCAGTTGCTTTCCATTTCTATCAGAAACATAAGAATAATAAACATGAAGCTCAATAAAAACTGCATCTTACTTTTCCTTTTCTGTCTCGCCCTCTACGGCACTTTTTCCGGTCTCATTCCTCTGCTCGACCCAGATGAGCCAGTCTACGGCGAAACAGCGAAGGAAATGCTCTCTACAGGCGACTGGCTGTCTCCCCGCATCTATGGCGAATTCTGGTATGATAAGCCGCCGCTTTTCTATTGGTTGGAATCGATCTCCTTCACTCTCTTCGGAGTCTCGACCACGAGTGCCCGTCTCCCTTCGATCCTGATGGGTGCGCTGCTCTCGCCCTACCTCTACCTGTCTATGCGAAAGCTAGTAGGTGAGAAGGCTGCGCTCTACGGTGCCTTCATCTCTGCCTCCTCTCTGGAGATCATCGTCCTTGCCAGAAGCTCGGTGACGGATGCGACGTTGACCTTCACGCTCACCGTCGCCCTCATTTCATTTCTTCGAAAAGAATATATCCCCGCCTATATCTTCTGCGGTCTCTCGCTCCTTGCGAAGGGCCCGATCGGCTTTGGATTTCCAGCACTCATCGTAGGGCTTTGGATGATCTTCAGGGGATCTTTCACTTTCAAAAATATCATGGCACTCCGCTGGACCTGGGGGATCCCCCTCGCCTGTCTCGTGGGACTTCCCTGGTATCTGGCAATGGGCATGATCCACGGAGATGCCTTCATCGATACCTTCCTCGGCTATCACAATGTGACGCGCTTCATCAGTCCGGAGCATGCCGGGCAGAACCACTACTGGCTCTACCTCGTCGTCCTGATCGCCGGTTTCTATCCATGGACAGGCACACTGCCCGGTATACTTCGGCGTTTACGAAAATGGAGATCAGACCCTGTCCTCTTCTACCTCATCGTTTGGGCGCTCGTCATTTTCCTTTTCTTTACACTCTCCTCGACGCAGCTCTTCTCCTACATCCTTCCGATGTTTCCTCCGCTCTCGCTTCTGGCGGGGAAATATCTCACGGAGATCAGAGAAGCGGGGCATGTTTCCAAGTCCCTCATGGGCTTCCATCTCTTCTTTGCCCTGACGACCGCTATCGCCATCAGCCTCGCGCCGCTTACCCCCGCAGGCGGCGCTATAGTGAAATACGGCATTTCCCTCTTCATGATCCTCTCTGCTCTCTTTTCTGTCCACATGCTGTCAAAGGGGCGTATGCGCGGCTTCCTCTGCTCGCAGGCCTGCCTCATCCTTCTCTTCGTGACATCCGTCTGGGGCCTCTTTGCCGCTCCCGTTTCCAGTCTCTTCACCTCGAAGGCCATTGCAGAGACGCTCTCGGAAACAGAAAAGGCGCCTGAACTTCCGGTCTATATCGATACCTTCTACCGGCCATCTGTTGCCTTCTACACAGGCATCTACGGAAAAGCCCTTCCGGAATTTGACGAACGAAAACGCCGGGAAACGGAAAAAAATGAAGCCGATGGCGTCCTTCTTCCCGGCAAAGACAATGCCCTCACCCTTCCAGATCATGCCTACATTCTTGTACAGAAAAAGATCTATGACCATTGGCCGGAAAAGCTGAAAGCAGAAGCACGGCTGCTGTGGGAAAAGGATACAGCGGTATTTCTGGTAAGACATGCAGAGCCATGAGGAGCTGCTGTTTCCATCATCGTCCGATCCGACAGGCATGCATGACATGAGATATGACCATCACTCTCTATGTTTCGTAGCGTACGGAAGGGTACGCCGCTTCACCATGTCACAGTTCTAGTTACAGGAGGTCTCCTTGAGTACAAAACGTCAAAAGCGTGAGAGAAAACAGGCGCAGCTTGCCAAAGAGAACGAACGCAGCACCTTGATCTCTTTTATCAGCTTCTTCATCATCGCCTTTCTCTTCTTCCTCTGGGGCAGCTGGCTGCTTCCGATCACCGATCCGGTCGAGTCGAACTACGCACTGACCGCCCGTGAAATGGTGGAGTCCGGCGACTGGATGTCCCCGCAGATCTATGGCGTCTACTGGTATGACAAGCCCATCATGGTCTACTGGCTCCTCTCGCTCGCCTACAGCGCACTTGGCTTTACCGACCTCGCCGCCCGCCTGCCGGCAGTACTTACAGGCGCCCTCTCCGTGACACTTCTCATCTGGTACCTCCGGCGCACCCTGAAGGACAATGTCGTCTCCATCTGGGCCGGCGTCATGCTCGCGACCTCGCTCGAGTGCTGGGTGATCTCCCACGCCATCATCACCGACAGCATCCTTCTCCTCTTCAACATCCCGACCATGTTTTCTGCCTACATCGGCATCACAGAAAACAGCAAAAAGCACTTGGTGATCGCCTACGCTGCCGCAGGGCTTGCCTGCCTCACGAAAGGCCCCGTCGGCCTCGTCCTTCCCGGCCTTCTCCTTGTCATCTGGTGCCTTTCGATGAAAGAGCCGAAGACCATTCTCCGCCTTTTCCCCTGGCAGGGGCTTCTCGCCTTCTTTGCCATCGTCCTTCCCTGGTACGGCGGCATGTATGCGATCCACGGCAGTGATTTCATCAATGAATTTCTGGGACTGCACAACGTCCTCCGCGCCACCTCCTCCGAGCATCCCGAGGACAACCACTGGTACTACTACCTCATCCTCCTTCCCGCCTCGCTCCTCCCATGGGCTTTTGTTTCCTTTTATGAAATGAAAATGCGCTGGAAAGAGAAGGGCGCCTTCTACCTCTTCCTCATGGTCTGGTGCTGGGGCACCATCCTCTTCTACACCCTGATGGCCACGAAGTATGTCACCTATTCCTACATTTCCGTCGTTCCCGCCATCACCTTTGCCGCCTTCGGCGCGCTCCGCATCCGCATGGGCGAAAAGCTCCCCTCCATTCTGGGCGGTCTCGGCCTCCTGATCCTTATGACAGCGCTCCTTGTCGGCACCTTCCGTCTAAAAGAAGGAAACTGGCTTGTCTTCTACGCGGTCCTTGCTTATGGCCTCTTCGCCTACCTCATCCGCTGGAAAGCGAACCAATACAAACGCCTCACCATCATCTCCGCGGTCACGGCGTCCGCCTTCCTCTGCTGTATCTCCGAAGGTCTTCCCCACTTCATGATGACCCGATCCGCCTTTGAGATCGATAGTGCCATTCAGGAAGAGAAAGGAAAGCACTATTTCTTCCTCACCTATCCCGCCAGCTACAGCTACTACACAGGCGACATCGCAACACGCCTCCTGCCTGATGAACCGCTGCTGAACCAGGAAAAGCGCGATGCCCGCTGGGATAAGAAATCTCCCATCCCTACCGTCAACGAAGAGCAATTCATAGAATCTGCCAAGGCCTCTGATAGGCCCAGCTACCTCTATGTAGCAAACGGGAAAGCCAAATTCTTCGACGCATGGTCGCTCGCTCCCCATTTTGAAAAAGTAGAAAGCACCAAGGCTGGGACAGTTTATCGGTTTGTGGGGACTTGTGACTAATGACTGGTGACTAGCGATCCAGAGATTAAGCGGCATCAGACTCTCTCGTATCGTCATTTCGAGCGCAAACAAGAAATCTTCCTTGCAGACCGATAAACAAAGGATGTGTGTAGCACCAAGGCGTCGTTTCCGTACAGTGCCTATGTGATACTGACCGCAGTGCAAGAAAGATCTCTCGGCTACGCTCGAGATGACGACGGCGCGAAGCGCTATCAAAACTCCGCGGCGCTTTTGATTTTTATGCGCCGCACAACCATTCCTAATTCCTAATTCCTACTAACTCCCCATTTGAAAGGCTCATCATGAACGACAATCTCTCCCATTTCCTCACTTCTCTCTCCGCCTACAAGGGCGAGAACGTCTTCAATCCATGGCGTGATACAGACGCAGACTACGAAGTCGCCCGCGCCGTCTCTATCCGACAAGAGCAGCTTACGGACTACCTCGCCCTGCGCATCGGGCGGGCAAAGATCCTTCTCATCGCTGAAGCCTGCGGCTATCAGGGCGGACACTTCTCCGGCATCGCCATGACCTGCGAGCGTATGCTCTTGAACCAGCATCCCAAAGTCACGAGCCGGATGATCCTCTGCCGTGAAGGCACACGCACCAGCCGGATGGACAGCCCCTTCATCACGAAGGCTGCTCAGAAAGAAAAAGGCTTCAATGAGCCCACTGACTCCGTCGTCTGGAGCGCATGCCTCGAAGCCGGCCTTGCCCCCGATGAATTTCTCTTGTGGAACATCTTTCCCTTTCATCCTTATAAAAAAGGAAATCTCCTCACGAACCGCACACCGACGGATGAAGAACTCGCTATCGGTCTCACGTATACGAAAGAGCTCCTCTCCTTAACCGGCCCCCTTCCGCTCTTTGCCATCGGAAGGAAGAGCGAGATGACACTCACCGAAGCAGGCTTCTCCGTCACTGGCCTGCGCCATCCTGCAAACGGCGGCGCAGCCATCTTCCGCGCCCAGCTGAAGGAAGCGATGGGAAAGTGAGCTTTGGCACGAAACCCGCTCTGCTTTGCAAAGCGGGTTTTTGATTGGGGCGATCTTGTGACTAGTGACTGGTGACTAGGGACTGGGAACCGGGGACTCTCTCGTATCGTCATTTCGAGCGCCAGCGAGAAATCTTTGTCATTCGCGGTTTGGCGTATGATGTCAGAAAACTGAAAACGGGAAACCTGCTATCCGCTGACCTTCGGGCATCGCCCCCTATATATTCGCGGCGAAGCCGCCACCTTAACCCGTTGAACCCGTTGAACCCATTGAACCTGTGAATCCCCTTCACCTTGTCCCCCGCCCCATCGCATGCTATAATACGTATCTACGCACCTATGCGAATACGTTATCAAAGGATGGCTTATCTATGACTTTACGTGAATGGCTGCCGCTCGTCGGCATCACACTCTCTGCCTTTATTTTCAATACCTCTGAATTCATGCCCATCGGCCTTCTGACGGACATCGCAATGGACTTTGGCATCAGCGAAGCCCGCGCAGGCCTGCTGATCTCCATCTATGCCTGGGTCGTCATGGCGATGTCGCTCCCGCTCATGATCCTCTGCTCACGCATCCCGCTGCGCCCGTTGCTTCTCGGCGTGATCGCGCTCTTTGCCGTATCACAGGTATTCTCTTCGATCTCTACGGGCTACTATACCCTCCTCGCCTCCCGTATCGGCGTCGCTTTTGCCCACTCCGTCTTCTGGTCCATCGCGACCCCCATCGCGACACGCATTGTCCCCGCCTCCCACCAGTCCACTGCCATGGGCATGGTCGTCACTGGGACATCCATCGCCATGATCTTCGGACTTCCCATGGGCCGCTTCATCGGTCTCGCCGCCGGATGGCGCATGACTTTCGCCTGCGTGGCCGTCATTTCCTTCGCGACACTCGCCTACCTCTTCTTCCTGCTCCCGAAGGTCTCCGGCAATGCGCCTTTCACCGTGAAAGATGTGCCGAAGCTTTTCAGAAATAAAGTCCTCGCCGGTATCTTCCTCCTCTCCTTCCTCGTCTCCTCCGGTTACTACACCTGCTACAGCTACATCGAACCCTTCATGCTGCAGATCTCCCACTTCCCGGCAGACTGGATCACAATGCTTCTCACCGTCTTCGGCTTTGCCGGACTTCTGGGCAGCCTCCTTTTCTCCAAGCTCTATAACGCCCACCGCTATTCCCTCCTGGCCTCGACGATCTTCCTCCTCGTCATCGCACTTTCCCTCTTCTATCCGCTTGCAGGAGATCTCTACGCCATCTGCGCCATCTGCGTCCTATGGGGCATGGCTGCGACAGCCTTCAATGTCGGACTGCAGGCAGAAACCATCCAGGTCACCACCAGCGCTGAAGCCCCTGTCGCCATGTCCATCTTCTCGGGCATCTTCAATCTGGGCATCGGCTCCGGCACCTGGCTGGGCGGCCTCCTCTGCACGTATATCTCGATCACATGCATCGGCTTCGCCGGCGCAGCCTTCGCCTTCCTTGCCTTCCTGTACTGCGTGCTGAAATTGATCCCTGATATGAAGAAGGAAGGGTAAAAGCAGCTGTACCGGATTCTTCAGGATACTTCACACCACGGCGTGAAGTATCCTTTTTTCTATGCACTATGCAGGGAAGGCAGGCGATACGGGGATAGCGTCTTCCCCCAATCCCTAGCCGCCAGTCAACAACGCAAAAAAGGAGCTGTGAAGAAATGAGGATTCATTTCTTCACAACTCCTTTTTTAGCAGTCTATCGAAAAGACGATTTCCAGAAAGCCGATCACACCAGCTTGCTGAAGTCGCCCCAGGTATTGAAGAGGGCGAGGGTAGCGAGGAGCTGGGAGATGCGGTTGTTTTTGACGGCTTCGTCATCGACCATGACCATGACGTTGTCGAGGTAGTCATTGATCGGGGCCGTGAGTTCCTTGAGAGCCGGGAGGGCTTTTCCGTACTCGTAAGAAGCAAAGAGCGGAAGGGCTTTGGCAGAAACAGCTTCGAAAGCATTCTGGAGCTTCTTTTCCACGTCTTCTGTGAAGAGGGATGGATCAACCTTGCCGCCGGTCTTGCCCTTGGTGATATTCGCAAGACGGGTGACAGCCTGTCGGAGCTCGGCTTCGTCTTTCAGATGGCTTTCCGCCATGCTGCGCGCCTTCAGGAAGAGGGCATAAATGTCATCAACAGGGCCGGCGAGGACGGCGTCGATGATGTCGTAGGCGATGCCTTCATCAAGCATGATGGCTTTGATGCGCTGGCGGAAGAAGTCTTCGATCTGGGAGAGGACGGTCTTCTTCGTCTCTTCATCGCCCGGAAGAAGGGCAAGCGCTGCCTCTATGCCGCGGCGGATGTCCCAGTGGATCTTTCCATCAGTCAGGATATTTACGGCGCCGATGGTCTGACGGCGGAGCGCGAAGGGATCCTGAGAGCCGGTCGGGATGAGACCGCGCAGGAAGGTCGCAGCGAGGTTATCCAGCTTATCAGCGAGGGAGAGCGCGCGGCCGATTTCCTGCTGCGGGAGGATATCTCCGGCAAATCTTGGCATGTACTGCTCGAAGATGGCCTGTGCGACTTCCGGTTTTTCCCCGTCAAGGAGCGCGTATTCCTTGCCCATTTCGCCCTGCAGTTCGGTGAATTCGGTGACCATGCCGGTCGCGAGGTCGGACTTGGAGAGGAAGGCGGCGCGGTCGGCGTCAGCGGCTTTCTCTGCCGTGAAGCCCCAGTCCTTGCCGATGGCTTCCGTCAGTTTCTGAAGGCGGTCTGCTTTATCACGCATGTCTCCCATGCCTTCCTGATAGTTGATGCGGGTGAGGTCATCTCTGTGGCCTTCCAAGGTCTTCTTGCGGTCGTTTTCGAAGAAGAATTTCGCATCGTCGAGACGGGCACGGAGGACTTTTTCGTTGCCGTGCTGGACGTTTTCAAGGGCCTTGGTGCCGCCATTTCGAACAGTCAGGAAGTACGGCATGAGGGAGCCGTCTTCGTTTCTGACAGGATAGTATCTCTGATGGTCACGCATCGGGGTGACGACGGCCGGTACAGGGAGCTTCAGGAATTCATCATCGATCCTGCCATAGAGCGGAGTCGGGTATTCGACAAGGTAGTTGATCTCTTCCAGAAGGTCTGCATTGTGCCAGACGTGACCGCCGAGCTTATCTGCAACGGCGAGAAGGCCGGTACGAATCATTTCGCGGCGTTCATCCTGATCAACGATGACAAAGGCGTGACGCATGGTCTCCTTGTAGGAGAGCGGATCAGAGATCACGACAGGTTCCTTGCAGAGGAAACGGTGTCCGCGGCTGACATTGCCACTCTTGACGTGGGCAAATTCCATCGGGATGATCTCCTTGTCACAGAGAGCGACGATCCAGCGGACAGGACGGATGAAATGGGCTTCTTCATCGGCCCAGCGCATGCTTCTGGTGAAGTTCAGGCCGGTGATGAGGGAGAGGAAGAGCTCGGGAAGGACGTCTTCGACTTTCTTGCCCGCATGTACGACATGCGCCCAGGTGTATTCCCCTTCTTTGACGAGTTCAGATGGATCGATGTGCTGGCCGCGGGCAAATCCCTGGGCAGCGCGTGTCGGATTTCCATCAGCATCGAAAGCAGCTTTGACGGATGGGCCGCGTTTCTTGACTTCTTCATCCGGCTGGCGGTCTGCGGCATCCTTGACAAGGACGGCAAGGCGGCGCGGGGTCGCGTAGATGGTGATGTTTTCGGCAGCGATGCGATGGGCTTCGAACTGGGAAGCCGCGAGTGCTTTCAGCTGGTCTACGACACCGGACATGATATTGGCCGGCATTTCCTCTGTGCCGATTTCTAAGAGAAGATTCTTACTCATTTCGCTTCGCCTCCTTTAAGCATGGGGAATCCCAGCTCTTTGCGCTTTTTCAGCCAGGCCTTGGCGCACATGCGGGCCAGGTTTCTGACGCGGGAAATATATTCTGTACGTTCCGAGAGGGAGATCGCTCCGGCAGCGTCCAGCAGGTTGAAAGAATGGGAGCATTTCAGTACATAGTCATAGGCGGGGAGTACGAGGCCGGCCTTTACGACGCGCTGTGCTTCTTTTTCATACATGTCGAAGAGCTTGAAGAGCATGTCGTGGTCAGAGAGCTCGTAGCTGTAGACGGACTGCTCGTATTCATTCTGGTGCCAGATGTCGCCATAGGTGACACCATCGGTCCATTCGAGGTCATAGACATTGTCGACTTCCTGAATGTACATCGCGATACGTTCGAGGCCATAGGTGATCTCTACGGAGACCGGATGCTCATCGATACCGCCGACCTGCTGGAAATAGGTGAACTGGGTGATTTCCATGCCGTCGAGCCAGACTTCCCAGCCAATGCCCCATGCGCCTAAAGTCGGGGACTCCCAGTTATCTTCGACGAAGCGGATGTCGTGTTCTTGCGGATCGATACCGAGCTCTTTTAAGGATTCCAGATAGGTTTCCTGGATGTTATTCGGAGACGGCTTCATGATGACCTGGAACTGATGGTGCTGGTAGAGACGGTTCGGGTTATCCCCATAACGGCCATCATCCGGACGGCGGGATGGTTCCATATAGGCTACGTTCCACGGTTCCGGTCCGATGGTGCGCAGGAAGGTAGCCGGATTCATCGTGCCTGCGCCTTTTTCTGTGTCGTAAGCTTCTCCGAGTACGCAGCCCTGCTTGGACCAGAACTTCTGGAGTGCTAAGACGATCTGCTGAAAAGTCATTTGTTCCTCCTGATCGATGAAATGGGGTGTGACCGATCGATCACTGCGCTCCCATTTCCTGACAATATAAAAATCCCTGTAACAAAAAGTTACAGGGACGAGTTACAGAGATCATTAACCCGCGGTTCCACCCTCATTGACCCAAGGAAACACTGATTACATCGCAAAGTCTGATTTGATCAGTGTTCCCTAAGGCCCACCTTGATTTCTCTTATTTCCCTACTCTGTTCAGGAAACAGCTCAGAAACGCCTTCTGTCCATCGCCGGCCTCTCACCACCGCCGGCTCGCTTTGTCGGACATACTCCTCTTCCTCATCGCCGTATATGGGAACATTGTAGCAAATCGCGATGGAAATGTAAAGGGGCGTGATGCCCATGATTACGTTTGAAAGCCTCGCTTGAATGAGAAATTAGAAATGAGAAATGCGAAATGCGAAATGGTGGTGCGGCACATAAAAATATAGAAGCGCCGCAAAATTTTGATAGCGCTTCGCGCCATCGTCATCTCGAGCGTAGCCCTCGCTCTTCCTTGCAGAACGGTCAGTTCGCTAATTGCGCTATTTCAATCACCGTTTGCTTTTAATCCCCAGTCACTAGTCACTCGAGGCTCCTAATCCCTAGCCACCAATCCCTGCCTTCAAACTTCTGGGTTAGCCCATAGGGCGTGCTACCCTTTGATTCCGTTTGCCATCTCTAGTGAGGAATGAGGAGTGAGGAGTGGTGGTGCGGCGCAAATAATAATGAAGCGCCGCGAATATATATGAGGCGATGCCCGCTTAAGACGTTAGACGTTAGACGTCAGACGTCAGAAGTCTGATGTCTCCTAGTCTCCCAGTCTCTTAGTGACTAGTCACCAGTCACTAGCTACCAGTCACCTATTCTCCCAATAAAAAATCCGCTCACTGAGCGGATAAAAAAATGGAGCGGGTGAAGGGAATCGAACCCTCGTAACCAGCTTGGAAGGCTGGCGCTCTACCATTGAGCTACACCCGCATAAATGGTCGGAGCAGCAGGATTTGAACCTGCGACCCCTTGGTCCCGAACCAAGTGCGCTACCAAACTGCGCTATGCCCCGACAACGTAGATGATTATAGCATTTTGTTTTCTTTCTGTCAATAGGATTTTTATTGATAGTTTGATTTACCCTGTAGGATTACAATACATGTGTTACACATTGAAAACATGAAAAGCGAGATACCCTTGTGATATAGTTAATTCGTCAAAAGAAACTTTTATCAAAGGAGTATCTCGCATGAACAGTATATCACAACTTATGAAATATCGTAGATCTATGGTCGAATATGCATTGAAACATGGCGTTACTAAAACTGCCATCAAATACAATACATATCGCCAATACGTATATCGCTGGCTTCGACGTTATGACGGCTCACTGGAGTCCCTACGTAATAAATCCCGCAGGCCAAAACACCATCCCAAAGCACATACAGCTGCGGAATTAAAGCTCATTCAGGATATGAGGCGTCGAAATCCAGAAGCCGGTCTGGTGGTTTTCTGGGTAAAGCTGCGTCAGCGTGGATACAGTCGTTCAGTTACCGGACTTTACCGTACATTGAAACGCATAGGGGTGACTCCGGTGAAACCACCTAACCCCAAATATGTGCCCAAACCCTATGAACAGATGCTGTATCCAGGGCAGCGCATCCAGATTGACGTAAAGTTTGTGCCGTCCGCATGTCTGACTGGTGAAGCCAAAGGAAAACGCTTCTATCAATATACAGCCATTGACGAGTTCTCACGCTGGCGTTATGTGGAAGCCTTTGAAGAGCACAGCACCTACTCTTCCATGATATTTCTTGGGCATCTCGTTCAGGCTTTCCCGATGCCTATTGAATGTGTGCAGACAGATAACGGCACCGAATTCACTAAACGATTCACCAAAGCAAAGCTTGACGAAGACCTTACTCTTTTTGAGCGTAAATTAAAGGAATTAGGCATCAAGCACAAAAAGATTCGTCCCTTTACCCCAAGGCACAATGGGAAAGTAGAACGCAGTCATCGCAAGGATAACGAACGCTTTTATGCCACGCATTGTTTCTTCTCTTTTGAAGATTTCAGAATACAACTCAAACGATATAATTATCGAGATTATAACTGCTTCCCAATGCGACCGCTTGGATGGAAATCTCCAAAAGATACACTCCATGATTTCATCAAGCACGGTGTAACATATGTTTGACAAACCAACAATTTTTATTGATAGTTTGATTTACCCCCTTGTCTCCTAATAGCATTTATGCTATCATCAGTATAGGAAGAAGGAGTCTGCTATGTACAATATTGAGTTTTATACAAACAGAAATGGCCAATCTGAGATTCTGAATTTCCTTGAAGCATTGCGTACAAAAAGTAAAACCAGCAAAGATGCACGCATTCAATACAACCAGATTGTTTTCTATATCGATTTGCTTGCAAAGAACGGCAGCAATCTTCCCATTAAGATCACGAAACATTTAGAAGAAGATATCTGGGAGCTGCGTCCGGGTTATAACCGCGTTTTTTATTTCTATTATGACAACAAGCAATATGTGCTTCTTCATCATTTTCGCAAAAAATCGCAAAAGACGCCAGCGAAGGAGCTTCTCCGGGCCAAGGCAGAACGCGATGATTACATCAAACAAAAGGAGGAAAAATCATGAACTGGAATGACTATAAAGAGCACGTCAAAGCATGCAGTGAGGACGACCGTAGAAATATGGAAGAAATTGAAGCGGCGGCTGATATCGTCTCCTCCTTGATCAAGCGTCGGCAGGAGCTTGGCCTCAGCCAACGAGCACTGGCTGAGCGCTGCGGTATCCCACAGTCTTCTGTCGCCCGCATCGAGTCCTGCAGTGTAGCTCCCAAGCTCGATACTCTCATCAAACTGATGCAGGCACTACAGCTCAAACTGCAGGTAGCCGTTGCCAGCTGAATAGCAAACGGGTACGTCCCTAGCAAGCAAGGACGTACCCGTTTAGGATAACAAACCCCCGTAGCGGATATGTCCGCTGCGGCTTTTTTATTTCTCTTCCATGGCTTCTTTCTTTGCCTGGTAGGTGCCTGGCTGCGCCATGACCTTTGGTTTCTTCATTTCATTGTACGCCTGGATCATCATCGCACATTCTACGCGTTTCTTCTGGATCTCGCAGGTAATGTGGTACGGCTTATGAATGTCGCCGGCAAATGCTTCGTTATTCGCATGGCAGCCGCCGGAGCAGAAGAATTTCGCCCAGCAGTCGACACATTCCGGCTTGCTGAAGACGTGGTTCATGCGGAAGTCGCGCATCATCTTGAAGTTCTTGAGACCTTCATAGACGTTGCCGATGACGTAGCCTTCTCGTCCGACGAACTGGTGGCAGGGGTAAATATCGCCATTCGGTACGACGGCGAGATACTCGTGACCGGCACCGCAGCCGCGAAGACGCTTCGGGAGGCAGGGGCCCTTCCAGAGGTCCATATTGAAATGGAAGAAGAAGAATGGACGGCCTTCCTCTTCTCTTGCGATGAAGAGCTTGGCGAGGCGGTCATATTCCGCTTTGACGCGCGGCAGATCCTCTTCCTTGATGGAGTAGTCGGCAGTGTCTTCGCCGACGACCGGTTCCATGGATACAGCCGGGAAGCCCTTGTCGATCATATCGATGACGTCGGTCGTAAAGTCCATATTGTAACGGGTGAAGGTACCGCGGACATAGTATTCCTCGCCCTTGCGGTTCGCCACGCAGTACTGGAGATTCTTCACGATCTCATCATAGGTGCCTTCGCCATGGACACCCGGACGCATACGGTCATGCATTTCCTTGCGGCCGTCAAGCGACAGGATGAGACTGATGTGATTGTCCGTCAGGTATTTGACCTTTTCCTTGTCGAGCAGAAGGCCATTCGTGGTGAGGGACATCTTGATCTTCTTGCCGTGCTTCTTTTCCTGCTTGTGTACATAGTCGATGGTCTGCTGTACGACATGCCAGTTCATGAGCGGTTCACCGCCGAAGAAATCAAGCTCGCAGTGTTCACGCGGACCGCTGTGTGCGATGAGGAAATCGACAGCTCTTCTGGCAACGTCGAAGCTCATCAACATGCGCCACTGGCCATAGCCGCCCTGCCCGGCGAAGCAGTACTGGCAGCGCAGATTACAGTCGTGAGCGATATTGATGCAGAGTGCTTTGATGATCGGACGGTCTTCGATCGCCATTTTGTAATTCTTATCCATCGGTGCAAAGAGCACTTCTTTGGCGATGAGTTCATCAAGGTCATCCATGACTTCATTGAGTTCGGCCTCTTCGTAGTCTTTGGCCAGATTCGCCAGAACCATTCCCCGGTTGGTTCCATTGTAATACGCGAGGACCTTGTACGTCACATCATCGACGACATGTACGATGCCGCTGTTCACATCCATGACGATATTCATGCCGTTCTGCTGGAAACGGTGGATCATTGGCTTAACGTTGTAATCCATGAAATGTTATTCTCCTTTTATTGATTGCTTGCTGGTATATCAAGGTAAGGCTTATGGTCTGGAAGGGCTCAACAGTTTTATGACTTCAAAGGGATGGTGCGGCGCAGCCGATCAGGAAGCGCCGAAAATTCTGATGCTATTTCCCTTCCACCCTCATCCATTCTCTCACAAGAAAAGCCCCCGGTCTCAAGGCCGGGGGCTTGGCCGTGCATCAGCTTATGCTCTCTTTGCTTCTGCTTCTTCCTGTTCTGTGCAGATCAGGTTGCCAATGGTGCAGCTTGTTTTGCAAGCGGACTGGCAGGAAGTCTGACATTCACTGCAGCCTTCGAATTTGATGGAGTCCTGCAGAGAAGACTTGTTGATTGTAACGATGTGTTTGGACATGATGTCACCTCCCTGAAACCAAGATTTCTTGCATTATCATACCATAGGTGAGGGTAAATGTACACCCTCTCGAGAAAAGTTATTATAAGGAAGTGGGGGCCGGGCAGGCACATCGGTCCATTTTCCCTTCCATTCCTCATTTACAGCATCTGACAGATCCCGTAGATCGCGCCCACAGGGATAAGAGCCATCATGGCGAGCGCTCCGAAGCAGCCATTGCCTTTACCGTGTACGGTGAACCAGTCGTCCGCAATGCTCTTCATTTCCTGGAATTCTCTTTCGAGTCCCTGAAGGATGCGCCAGAGCTCGCGACAGTCGGCTTCGGTCATTTCTTCGCTGGCATCGACCTCAAAGCCTTCCTCCGCCTCAGCTTCGCGCTTCTTGCGCTCGGCTTCCTTCTTCGCCTTCTCTTCCGCAGCCGCCATCTGTCCTTTGATGGAGGATTTCCAGTCGCCTGTCTCCTCTTCCTTTGGGGCGACTTCCACCGCTTCCACTTCCTTCGGTGCTTCTTCCTTCGGTGCTTCTTCCTTCGGCGCTGCCTCTTCCTGATCGACGACCTTCAATAGCTCTGCCTTCAGGGCTTCCATGTCTTCGGTGTATTTATGAACGGCTGCATCCCAAAGTGCATAGTCGAGTTTCTTTTTGAAATCATACATCGTCCCCATTGTCGCCTGATTGAAAAGGAACTGGGTGTTGTCCATATCCGCAAAGATCTCGCCAATGCGTCCCTTGTGCTTGAACTTCGACTTGCCCACTTTGACAAAGTACATGTAGGTACCGATGTGCGCTCTCAGGTTTCCTATCGGGGTGTCGGATTCGTGCTTTTTATCAAAAAATCCCATGGATAGTTGCTCTCCTTACATTTTTACTTCTTCTTATTATATAGGGAACGAAGGGAAGGTTCAAGGTTTTTGAAAAGAGTGACTTGTGACTGGTAGCTTGTGTCCAGTCACTAGTCACTAAAATCTCCCTCAATACATCGCCTCATATCCTTCCCCCATCGTGATGAGTCCGATGCCCATGGCCTTCATGAGCGGCTCTACGAAGGGAAGATCCCGCAAAAAGAGGTCGTACTGCATCCCCTTTCCTACGACGAGACGTACCTCCAGCGTCGTTTCCTCCGGCAGCCGAAGATCTGCCATCAGCTTCTTCCGATCGACCAGCACGAGATGCGTGAACGCGCGAAGTACGCTCCGAAGCAGGCTGTCGGACGGATCGACCCTTTCAAGTGCTCTCACGAGAGAGTACGTCCCCACCCCTGACGGATTTCCATCATAGAGCAGCATGGAGGGGCGTCCTAGCTCCTGCGACCGATTTCCCAAAAGCACGAGCGCGACAGGCAGCACTTCGCCAAAAGGCGGAAAGACGCGCTGCTTGCGGATCCTTTGGAGATCGGGATCCTTCATCATGATGCCGACGCGATTCCCTTCGACCAATCGGTAAAGACCATGCGCTACCCCCATCCACAGATCCCGATGCCCGGTGAGCCAGCCGGCTGCGACAGCCGCGTACGGCTCCTTCGTATCCGCCGTGAGGCCGAATCGATTGATATAGTCCTTCTGATACAGAAGCTCCGGATGCTTGGCATCTTTTTCCAGGAGCGAGAGCAGCTCCGCGCGCGTCATCTGCGCCGGAGCCTGCGCTCCGCTCACGGGGACGCCGTACAGGCCGTGGAAGAGATACAGGCAAAAAACACCGAGCATCCCGCCCAGCTGCTTCAAAGGAAGAGACACCGGCTGTCTCCCCGCAGGCGTGAAGTGATCACTTCCTCCGCCGGTGATGAGCGTCACGATGGAGATCCGTGGCAGCTTTTCCATGCCGAGCATCTGCAAAAGAAGCGCTTTGTTCAGTGAGGTCTTGAGGCTCCAGCAGCGAAGGAGACGCGAAAGCGGCTTTTCTTTTTCCAGATATGGCCGGATCTCAAAGAGCGTGAGGCTCTTTCCTTCTTTATCGAGCGTCATAAAATCAAAGTATCCGATCTCCGCCATCGTCCCATCTGTCAGACGCACATCTCCGTCCAGCGGAATGGCATGGAAAAAATCCTTCTCCGAAAGCAGCTTCTGTGCCATGCGGCTCCCTCGCTCGGAAGTCTTGCCGATAGCGGTATGCACCATGCCCCAATTCGTATCCGTCATTTTCAGTGCTTCTGCGTGAGAGACGAGATACGTGCTGATGATGTCCTCATAGGATCGCCCTGTATCACTCGCCGCCCCGCCCTCTTGTATATAGTCCTTTACATACAGCTCGCCCGGACGCGCAAGATCCTTCTCCAGCTGACCGATCAATTCTGCTTCTGTGTATGCCATCGTGATCCACCTCCACTGCTATTGCTACTATCTTATCATATTTCGGAAACGGGTATAAGGAAATGACGGAAAATCGCAGGAGCAGCCTTTCCCTTGGATGCACGAAAGGCAGACGCCAGTCATTTCAGGCAATAAAAAAGCCCGCCCCAAGAGCGGATCGTTTCTGGAGCGGGTGAAGGGAATCGAACCCTCGTAACCAGCTTGGAAGGCTGGCGCTCTACCATTGAGCTACACCCGCATAAAAATGGTCGGAGCAGCAGGATTTGAACCTGCGACCCCTTGGTCCCGAACCAAGTGCGCTACCAAACTGCGCTATGCCCCGACAATGTTTAGAAGTATAGCACGGAAATTCAGATTTGTCAATACATTTTTAAAAGCCCATGACGCATATCCTGTTTCCTGAATGCAGGTGCATACGCTCGGCATGATTCTTGGAAAACACGCAGCTTTCTCTGAAATAGTAAAATTCATTTGACAAACCCCCACTCCATTTGTTACAATATTTCATGTCAATGCCGGTATAGCTCAGCTGGTAGAGCGGCGCATTCGTAATGCGTAGGTCGCAGGTTCAAATCCTGTTGCCGGCTCCAGAACATGAACGCCCATGTGTATGCATGGGCGTTTTTTTGTGATCCCCATCCCATCGGTTCTCCTCAGCAGAGCGCCGCCCGGGCTTTCCCATGCTTTTCCAGCTTCCATGCTCATTCGCCAAAAGCATTTGTGATTGAAGAACATACAGACTATACTAGTAACGCAGATCGGAGCTGCCACAGGCAGCCCTAGCCATCAAGGAGGATACGATATGAAAACATACAAACAGGCTCCCGTCATCGGCTCGCGCCGTGTGGATGAGAGCGCAGAAGGCAGCCGCGCAAAGGTATACTTCACCCGCGTGATCGATGCGGCGCACCTGATCTCGCTCTACGCACGGATCAATGATGCCATCTATGGCAAAGTAGCCATCAAACTGCATACAGGTGAAAAGCATGGGCCGAATATCCTGCCGCGTGACATGGTAGCTGCCTTTCAGAAGCAGGTGAAGGACAGCACGATCGTAGAAACGAATACGCTCTACCAGGGAGACCGCCACACGACAGCCATGCACCGCGACACCCTGCAGGTGAATGGCTGGACCTTCTGCCCCGTCGATATCATGGACGAAGAAGGGACTATCGAACTTCCGGTCCGTGGCGGCAAGCATTTCAAGACAGTCTCCATGGGCAGCCACATCGTGAACTATGACTCGATGATCGTCCTCACCCATTTCAAAGGACATGCCATGGGCGGCTTCGGCGGCTCGATGAAGAATCTCGCCATCGGCTGTGCGGATGGACGCATCGGCAAAAGCCAGGTCCATGGCGTCGATGTAAACAACCAGCCGGAAGACTGGAACGCCTGGCCAGGCAAGGAGCTCCTCATGGAGAACATGGCGGAATCCGCCAAAGCCACCATTGATCTCTTCGGCAAGCACATCGTCTACCTGAATGTCCTGCGCCGCATGTCTGTCGACTGCGACTGCGTCGGTCTCATCGCTGCCGAGCCGACGATCCCGGATATCGGCATCCTCGCCTCGACCGACCTTCTCGCCATCGATCAGGCATCGGTCGACCTCGTCTATCAGACCGCTTCAAATCAGGATCTCGTCAAGCGTATCGAGTCTCGCCACGGTCTCCATCAGCTGCAGGCAATGAAAGAGCTCAAGATGGGAAATCCGCAGTATGAACTCATCGAAGTGGAATGATAAAGGTTCAGCGGGTTCTATAGGTTCAAGAGGTTCAAAGGGATTGGTGCGGCGCATCATAATCAGAAGCGCCGCGGAATTTTGATAGCGCTTCGCGCCGTCGTCATTTCGAGCGTAGCCGAGAAATCTCTATGGCAGAACGCTCATTGCCTGCTGTGAGACAGCACCAAGACATCGTTTTCCCTCGGCGCATGCACGCTGATTTCCTGCGGTGCAGTAAAGATCCCTCGACTACGCTCGGGATGACGATGCCGGAGAATCCCAGTGACTAGTCACTAGTCACTCCTAATCCCTAATCCCTAGCCACTAGCTACTCTTCCCTGCTTTCAAACTTATCCCCCGGGTCGTGCCGCCCCATAGGTCCCCATAGCATCAAAAAGCATTTTCCCCGCGGAAAATGCTTTTTGGCTTTCATTTTACAGCCCCTCGTTCTTTGACTATAATTAAGGAAACGCTGATTAAATCGCAGAGTCCGATTTGGCATGTATTTTCATGCAATGCTTCGTCATAACCCTCCTTAAATAGCTCGCTATTCGCGTCGGATTATTCCTCGCCTTGCATGAAAATGCAAGAGCCAAGTCGGACAACGATTTAATCAGTGTTTCCTTAGGATAGAATCTATCATCTTCCCGGAGGTGCTCTCTATGAAAAAACGTACACTACTCCTGACGCTTGCTGCCTTTGGGGCAGCAACTGCGATTTCTGCCAATGAACCCACGCTCCCCTTCACGGCCGCAGTCAAAGAAAACGGCATGTGGGGCGCAGTGAATGGTGCCGGCCAAGTCGTGATCCCGATCTCATATGACCGTCTCAGCCTCTCACTCTCCGAGGCCGACGAGCAGAAGGAGGACCTTCTCTCTGAAGAGGGACGTGATGATCTCATCGAAGCAGAAAAAGGCGGACTTCGCGGATTCTTCACCCGCGCGGGAAAGGAAGTCATCCCGATCTCCTATGAAAGCCGCTCCATCTGGAAGGAAGGCGCTCTCGCCGTCCGTGGGAAGGACAAGAAAATCTCCTTCTATAAAAAGGATGGATCGCTGATCTCTCGTGCCGCCTACGATCAAGTCTCCGACTTCGAGAACGGCATGGCGATCGTAAAGCGGGGCGCGACCTATGGTTATCTTTCGCTCGATGGAAAAGAAGTGAAGCCTGTCTATCAGGAAGCGCGCTTCTTCGAAGACGGCCTCGCCGCCGTCAAAGAAAAAGGACGCTGGGGCGTCATCGATATGACGGGCCGCTATATCGTCTCCCCAACCTACAAGGACACCGGTGCTGCCTTCCAAGAGGGACGCCTCGCCGTCAAAAACCAGAAGAATCTCTGGGGCTACATAGATAGAGAGGGCAAGGAAATCATCCCTCCCGCTTACAAAGCCGTCTCGCCGGCCTTCAGCGAAGGCTATGCGGCTATCCTAGGCGACAGCAAGCTCTGGGGATTCATCGATACCGAAGGAAACGTCACCGCGAAGCCGCAGTTCAAAGCTGTGCTGACCCCCTTCTCCGAAGGTCTCTCCGGTGTCAAGACCATCGACGGCAACGGCTATGCCAGACCTGACGGCACCATCGCCTTCATGGCAGACTATGACCAGCTTTTCCCCTTCAAGGACGGCCTTGCCGAAGTCAGAGAAGGCGAGGTGGAGACGCGCGCCGTCCGCAGCCTTCCTCCTATCTCCATCGGCATCGGCTGGGGATGGGGCGACTGGCTTGCCTTCCGCCATCACCATCACCCATGGGGCTGGGGATGGGGCATCGGCCTGCCCATCTGGTATCCCGGCCGATACGACTATGAGCCTGTCCCATCCGTCACGGTCAAGCGCGGCTATATCGACAAGAACGGAAAAGTCATCGCCAGCCCCGCCAATGACCGCGTCTTCTCCGCCGGAAGAAAAGGCATCCTCCTTTCGAAAGACGGCCGCTATGGCTGGGTCGACCGCGAAGGTAACTACATCGCTCATACTATCTATACCGGTCTCCTCCCCGATGAGGAAGACGGCGTACTTCTCGCCAAAGACGAAAGCAAGAAATGGGGCCTCCTCTCCATGGAAGACGGTCACGAGCTTCTGCCATTCTCTTACAAGGAGATCCGATCCTTGGGCAGTGGTCTTTTCGGTTATAAGGAAGAGGGCAAATGGGGCATCGCAGACAAAGAAGGGACACGCCTCACCGCCCCCCTCTACCTCGCTGTATCGAAAGCAGGAGAAGGCCTCCTTCCCGTCAAGACAAAGAACGGCTGGAGCTTCCTCACACCTGCGGGTCATGAAGCCTTCCCTCATGACGACACCTTTTCCGACGTCACCCCCTTCTCCTCCGGTCTCGCTGGCGTCAAAGTCAAAGGCAAATGGGGGCTCATTGATAAGACGGGGCGCTATGTCATGCGCCCCGCTTATGAGGATCTGGATATTTTGTGACAATGGCACAGACAATGCCATTCCGTGAAAAAAACGCTGATCCGATCGCTTTGCGATCAGATCAGCGTTTTCTTATTCCTCCTCGATCTCGCCTTCGACCTCAAGATACAGCTTCTCGAGAGCATCCACAGTCTCTTCTTTGGCCTGCCACAGACCTCGCCGCGCTGCCTCAAGGAGCGTCTCAGTGATGCGGCTAAGCGCCCATGGATTCACACGCTTCATCCAGTCCTGCACCTTGGGATCCAAGGCATAGGCGGCGGAGAGCTTCTCATACATCCAGTCCTCCATGACATCGCTCGTCGCATCCCACTGGAAACTGACGGCGACGCGATTTGAAAGATCTGCCGCGCCTTTGTAGCCATGCTGCATAAGGCCTTCGATGAATTTCGGATTCACAGTCTCCGTGCGGAAGATACGCTTCGCTGCCGCTTCGACAGTGCGTACCTTAATGCGGCTCCGATCGCTGCTGTCCCCTTCGTAGGCATGCGGTTTCTTTCCCGAGCAGCTTCTGACCGCTGCGATCAAGCCGCCGTGGTAAGCATTATAGTCGTCCGATGACATCATATTGGTCTCATGGTTATCCTCATTCTTGATGGTGACTTCCATATGCGAGAGACGCTCACGGAAGAGCTCGGGCTTGTAGCTGCCATTTGACTTCGATCCATAGGCATGACCGCCCCATCGGATGAAAACATTCGCGAGGTCATCAAGGCTGTCCCAATTTTTCTCCTCCAGAAGCGCCGCAACGCCTGCACCATACGTCCCCGGGGCATCCCCAAAGATGCGATACGCAGCCTCCCGCCACGCCTCTTCCTTGGGCGAGCCTTTCTCTTCCATGATCCGGCTGTCCTCGGAAATATGTTTCCTGACGTAATTATCCTCGTCATTTTCCGCAAGAGAGGCGGCGAGCAGCACCGCCCTGTCCATGAGCGAGACGACAGAGGGCATGGTATCGCGGAAAAGACCGCTGATGCGCGCCGTCACATCGATGCGCGGACGCTGCAGCTCCGACAGGGGAATGGGCTCCATACGCTTCACATAGAGGCTGCCCGGCTCCCAGATCGGACGGATGCCCATGAGATAGAGAAATTCCGCGATGCACTGCCCGTGACTTCGCATATTCGCACCCGACCAGAAAACCATGCCGACGCTTTCCGGATACCGGCCTTCGCTCTCGATATATTGCGAGATGACCTGATCCCCAAGCTCTTTTCCCACCTCCCATGCCGTCCTTGTCGGCAGACGCCGCGGATCGATGCCATAGAAATTCACCCCTGCCGGCAGAAGAGAGACACCTCCCGCGTGCGGAGAGCCGGAGATCCCCGGCACAATGTAACGGGCAGAAAGCCCGCGAAGGGTATGCTCCATTTCCTTTTTTGTCTCTGCAAGGCGCGGATATACCTCCTCACAAACGAAACGAAGCAGCGGCTGCTCTCTCTCTGTCCCCAGTGTCTTCGCCTTCTCTTTGTCGAAATGCAATTCTGCCAGCTTGCGGACCAGACCCTCTGCCTTCCACTGAAGGCGCGCCATCCACTCGCCCCCGGTGAGACCATTCGGAAAAAGTGTCTGTGCCTGTCCCAACAGCGTATCTACGGATGTCCCCTCCTCCTCAGCCAGCAGCTCACAGATCGAGGGGATGTCACCATTCGGCAGACGAAGAAGAGCCAATATTTCATGGATGAGCGTTTCCCCCTTCGGCATCTCTCCCAGAATGTGCAGTCCGACATGGCACTCGCTATTTTTAAGATCCTCGATATAGCAGTGAAGGCGCGAAAGATACCCTGCCAAATCCGCTTCCGTATACGGCACCTCCCCGTCCAGACTTGCTTTCTCCGCAAGCTCACGGATCCGTGGTACCAGCCGCTTCGCCGTTTCTGGTTCCGATTTCTCAAAATGCGCGTACTCATCCATCGCCTGCTCCAGCTCAGAGAGCTCCTCATACGTCCCTGCCTCTTCCATCGGTGCAGGCAAATGATCCACAAGACATGCACCGCCGCGCCGCTTCGCCTGGATTCCCTCTCCCGTGATCGTCATATGGTAGGGATAGATATTCGGCAGGCTTCCCAGAGCTAAATCAGGATAGCTTCCTCTATCCATCCCCGCACTTTTCCCCGGAAGCCATTCCAGATTTCCATGCGTCCCCACATGGACCACGGCATCAGCTCCCCATACATCACGGATCCACTGATAGTATGCCAGATACTGATGCGTCGGTGCGATAAAAGGATCATGATAGATCTTCGACGCATCAAAGCCATACCCGCGCGGCGCCTGCACCGTGAGGAAAATATGCCCGTCCATCAGCCCCGGTACCAGAATATCGCCCGACTCCGTCGTCATGACCCTGCCAGGCGCCTTTCCCCAGTCCTTCTCCATCTGCCGCCGCGTCTCTTCGGGGAAGGTAGCAAAGAGATCACAGTAGAGCTTCTTTTGGACCTTCTGACACGCCGCCTCCTGCTCCTCCGTCAGCATCGAGCGGTCATTCGTCGCCTGCGCCGTCAGCCGCTTCATGAAGGTCTCCGTGTCCTCCGGGATGAAATCGACCTGATAGCCTGCCTCCTTCATGAAGCCGAGCAGACGGCGCACGCTCTCGATGCTGTCCAGACCATACGCACTCCCGATGTTCGAATTCTTCGGCGGGTAATTGTGAAAAATGATCGCGATCTTCTTCTCCGCATTCGGTTTCCTGTGCAGTCTCGCCCATGCCCCCGCCCGCGAGACCATCGCACGCATACGCTCGGGGATGGGCAGGTACTCCACCTCCCCATCCTCCTTCACATGCTTCGCAGCGATCGGCATCCCATGAATGATCCCATCAAATTCCGGCATCGTGACCGAGATGGAGATCTCCATCGCATTCATTCCCTCCGGCGAAGCCTCCCACTCCTCCTTCGGAGCGATCAGAGAGTAGGCCTCCAGCACAGGGACGCCCATTTCTTCCAGCGCCTTGATGGAAATCGACCCCGACGTCGTAAAGGAGAACTTCATCACATTCACGATGACATCGACGAGAGGCTTTCCCTCCTTCATGAAATACTTCTCAAACACCTCATGGATCGTCGGCATCCCCAGCTTCGGATCCGGCAGACCATTCGTGAAGACGGCAATGACATTGAGCCCCTTCCGCTCCGCCTCCTCTATGAATGCCTTCTGGTAATGCAGGTCATCCCAGATCCACTCATCCCGATAGAAGAGAAGCCCCAGCGTCGGACGCCCCGCCTGCAGGAAAGCCTTCTCATACAAGGAAAGATCCGTCATGAATTTCTTCGCCATCCCCGGATGATAGATCCCTGCCCAGCAGATTGGCGACGGCGGCTCCGCATCAGGCATCCCCTGATCAAAAAGGGAACGCGCATAGAGCCACAGATTCTTGTAATTCGTCAGACCCCCATAGAACGAGTACGCCTTCATAGCCTCGATGTCCTTTGCCGCGACCCGCTCTACGCACTCCTCCTCTGCCGATCCCGCCGCATCCATGTAATACGGGATCCCTTCCCGCGAGAGAAAATGCATACACGCCGTCCAAAACTTCGTACGGATCGTATTTCCCATGAAACGGATCATGACCAGTGCGCTCCCGCGTAGTTTTTCTTCCCACGACGCGCTCCACGCAGAGCCATCCTCCGTCTTTACGACCTGTGAGGATGCGGGCATCTCTCCATCTGCGATCAATTCGTCAAGCGCACGGCGCATCATGAAATAGCGACGATCAATATTCGTCATATAAATGATTTTGGGTGTCATAGGTGAGTCTCCTTATACCTCATTCAATCATCCCATTCATCAGTCAAGCAAAAATGCAAACGGGCGAAATGCGAGAAGGGGTGAAATGTCCTAGCCCCTCATCCCTAGTCACTAGTCACAAACACTTCCGGATACACCGCCCGCGCCGCCGCTTCCACTGCGTCCACGACATGCTGGCTCATGACGTACTTGTACTTCTCCGAAAAGGGCACGAGCCGCCTCTCTTTGACCGCCGTCACTTCGCGGAGAGCAGGATTTGACAGAAGCCCCTCCTCGAAGGCCTTCGTATCATCCCCCGCCTTCACCCGCCAGGTGGGAAGAAGGATCACATCCGGGTCGATCTTCGGGAGGATCTCCAAAGAAAGGTACGCATCCGCCCCCTTCGGCACCTCATACACCGCTGCCCCATCCTTCACATGCGCGAGACGCAGGACATCCGAAAACAGCGTCCCCTTCTTGCCCAGGATCCCGCGGAATGACATGCCGAGAGCCACCCGCTCCTTATCCGGTGAAACCACTGAGAGCTTAGACGCAAGAGCGGCCAGCTTCGACTCCATGTCAGAAACCAGCGCCTCCCCCTTCTCCTCTTCGTGGACTGCTTTCGCAACGCCGCGCACCTTCCCCTTCATTTCCTCTACCGTCGTCGGGATGGTGGAAACATAGACAGGGACACCAGAGCGTGTGAGTACCTCGACCGTCTGCATGGGCGTAGACGTCGAAGCGATCACCAGATCCGGTGCAAGCGCCAAAATATGCTCCGGCTCCATATCGACCGTCCGCCCGACCCGGCTGACCTCGTCCTTGGTGAGGAAACTGATCCCGTCATCTCCCGCATACTTCGAGTAGGCGGCAATGCGCCCAGGGGAAAGAAGCGCCGTCAGTATCTCATCCGTCCCATACGTGAGCGAAACGATGCGCGTAGGATGGATGGGCGCGGATATAGTGCGCCCGGCATCATCCGTCATACTTCGCGTCTCACTTTGCGGCGCGGGCGTGACCGAGCAGGCAGGAAGAAGGATCGATGCCAGCGCGGCAAGTATCGTAAAAAAAATTCTTTTCCACATAGCTTCCTTTTGGCTCATCAAATAAAAAGCGGCGGCAGCCTTTGGCTGTCAGCCGCTTTTGTGTTCACTGCGATCAGAAAGAATATTTATAGGTCAGTGTCCAGTTGAATGGAAGATCATAGTTTTCATTTTCATTGATGCAGTTGTTGTGCCGATCAAGCAAATTGTACATATTCAGTGTGATGCGATGACTATCATTGGGAGCATATGAAATAGAGGACGTCAGATTGACTCTGTTCGGAATGGCGTGGTCATAGCTGCCGTCATTCTTAGCAATAGCCCCTTTATTTGTATAATAGGAGTATTCTCTTTCTCCTGTAAAGAACAGGTTCAGATTGGCCGTCCATTTTTTATCGGAATACTGTACGCCGGCATTGGTCTGCAGCTTCGCCGCCTCCTGCATCCATTCATTTTCATGGCCCACTACCCATTTGCTCTTCAGCTTTGGATCCGACCAGCTTACCCCCAGATTATACTGCCAGTTCTCATTGATCTTATGCGTCCATTCAGCTTCCAGACCTGTATTTTTGAACTCGCCTCCATTGATCTGCACATTGATGTCACTGGCACCACCATCAATGATCTGGTTTTCCTTGACCCACTTGAAGTAATTATCAATATTCATATGGAAGAGGGCGATCTTTACGCTATCCTTGTCCTTAACATATTTTGAGCCGATTTCATAAGACCAGCCTTTCTGTGGCTGATAATCGATCGCTTTTGTCTTCTTCGAATAGAATTTGGAATTGATCGACGGCATATCGAAGGATTCCCCAATATTGGAGTACAAGCTCCAGCTATCATTCAGCTTGTAAAGCATCTGCCACTGCGGAAGGAATACATTCTGCTCTTTATCCCAGCCATTTCCTTTGACAAACTCACCACGCGCACCAATGATGGTAGAAAGTTTATCGCTGAACTGATGTTCATAAGAAGAATAAATACTGTAAGCATCTCGATGAATACGATCAGACGGTGTAGCCAGTGCTTTGTAGTGTTCTCTCTTAAAGGTGGCTCCACTAGTCAGGTTGTCCTTCCCGTTATTGAAATGCCATGTTTTCTGATTATCAAAAGTGATCCCGTACACATCATAATTCGTGCCACGCACCGCAGGTGCTTGACCATTTTTATATTGCTTCGTATCAATTCTTCTGCTGTTATACGCAAGAACAGATTTAAACTCATGGTCTTTGTCATTATAGATCAAATTGATGTTATTCCGCTGCGTATCATAATCGTAAATACCATAACTATAATATTTATCCGTTTTCTTTCCACCAATGACTTTGAAGGCCGATCTCTTTTTATTTCTATCCACATGAGACCAGTCCAGCGTCAAGCGATCATTCAGCTGCGTCGACAAATAAAGGCTGCTCTTTCTCCCCTTTCCATTTGTCCAGTTATATTTAGAGTTAGGGAAAATTTTGGCTGCATCGTCAAATTCATCTTCAAAATCACGAGTAAAATAAGCGGTATACCTTTCACCGGTCATTCCCACCTGATAACCGGAATTATAATTACCATATTTTGCGGAAATCGATGCACTCGGTTTTCCGCCATGCTTCGTAATGATGTTTACGACACCACCCATAGCTTCCGCACCATAAAGTACAGAATTCGAACCCTTGATCACTTCGATCTTTTCTACCGCATCGACAGGAACGCCTTCTGTTGAGCTGTAATTCATCACATTGATCGGCGCACCATTGACGAGAACCAATGTCCCTTTATCCATCCCACGAATATAGAAACGGCTCTGGGATCCACCGAGGTCATCACCACCACCGGCACTATAGTTATAACTATCGACCCCTACGGTATGTTCAAGTGCATCAAAAACGCTGACATAGCCTTTATCTTGAATATCCTTCGCCGTAATGACCGTCGTAGTGGCCGGCACATCCACATCCATCTTCTCCGTTCTCGTTGCCGTCACGACGACCGGATTCAGCTCATACACTGCTTCACCGGCAGCAGACGCTATTCCGTATCCCCCCCATGAAATTCCGGCAAAGACGAGTGCTGAGAGCAAACATTTGACATCCTTCTTCATATATATCCTTCTCTCTTATAAATAACGCAGACGATTTCAGATGTCCTGAAACGGACCATCGACGACTGCGTAAAAACCAAGGCTAGAAAATAAAAATGAGAACCTGAAAACAAGTCCGGCTTCGGGTCTCAAGGTTCTCATTATATTAAACTATCTGAAGTGCATTATTATTGTTTTTATGTGTTTTATTATGAATCATAAATCTCGTATTGTCAAATTTCTATATTAGGTTTAGGACAATAATAAGTTTAGATGATAGGATGAGGAATCTTTTCCCTTTCCACTCCTTTTCGGCACAAAAAGCCCCCGCACCGCTATGCGGTCGGGGGCTCTGTCTTACTTCGTGAGTTCTTTTTCTATTTTTTCGAGCGCCATTTCGAGCGTATGCCAGCCTAAGGTCGCGCACTTGACGCGGACGGGCATCTTGGAAATATCCTTCAGCGTGATAGCGGCTTCGAGCTCTTCGAGCTCGCTTTCCTCCGTCACTTTGCCGCGGATCATATCGAGGAAGAGGCGGCAGAGGCGAAGGGCTTCCGGGACGGTTCTCCCATGCAGGAGCTCAGCCATCATCGCCGTCGAGGCCTGGCTGATGGCGCAGCCGCTGCCGGTGTAGGCGAGGTCTTCGATAACGCCGTCCTTGATCTTGACCTCGATATCTATGTCATCGCCGCAGCTCGGGTTATGTCCGTGCTCATGGACGGTCGGGCATTCGATTTTGCGTTTGTTGCTCTTATCCTTGTTGTATTCGAGGATGAGGTCTGTATAAAGCTGTTTGAGTTCCATCAGTCGTCATACCCCATGACTTTCCGGACATCCTTGAGCTTTTCGAGGAAGTAGTCCACTTCTTCTTCCGTGTTGTAGAAATAGAAGCTGGCACGGCAGGAGGCATTGATGCCAAGGTAGATGTGGAGCGGCTGGGCGCAGTGGTGTCCGGTGCGGATGCAGATGCCTTCCGCAGAGAGGATCTGTGCGACGTCATGCGGATGGACGCCTTCGACTTCGAAAGCGACGAGCCCTTCTTTTTCTTCCGGATCCGTCGGTCCGATGATGTGAATGAAGGGGAGCTTCTTCATGCCTTCCAGGCAGCGGGTGACGAGGCGTTTTTCCTGCGCGCGGATCTCGTCAAAGCCGATGGCCTGCACATAGCGGATGGCTGCGACAAGGCTGACAGCGCCTTCGACATACTGTGTGCCGGCTTCGAATTTGGCAGGAAGCTCGGCGTAGGTGGTTTCCTGCTCATGGACATCCTCGATCATGTCGCCGCCCATCAGGAAGGGCTCCATGTCGTTCAAGAGCTCTTCCTTGCCATAGAGGACGCCGATGCCGCCCATCGAGCACATTTTGTGTCCGGAGAAGGCGAAGAAGTCGCAGTCTAAGTCCTGTACGTCGACAGGCTTATGCGGCGTGGACTGCGCACCGTCTAAGACGACGATCGCGCCATGCGCGTGGGCTCTCTGGATGAGGGGCTTCGGATCGAAGTCGATGCCAAGGACATTCGATACTTCGGCGAAGGCGAAGAGCTTCACTCTCGGATCGTCGATCTTTTTCAGCTCTTCTTCCGGGAAATGGCCGGTTTCCTTGTCGACGTAGATATAGTCCAGTGTCGCCCCTGTCTTTTGGGCGACGCGCTGCCAGGTGACAAGGTTTGAGTGATGTTCTGCGATGGTGATCAGGATATGATCGCCTGCCTTGAGATGTGTCTCCCCATAGGAACGGGCTACGAGGTTCAAGGATTCGCTGGTATTTCTGGTGTAGATGATCTCCTTTTCGCTTCTGGCGTGGATGAAGTCACGGACGACCTCCTTCGAGGTATCGTAGGCTTCCGAGGCGGAAATCGCAAAGATGTGCGCGCCTCTGTGCGGATTCCCATTTTCATGGGTGGTATAGTCTAAGACCGCATTGACGACGGGAAGCGGGCGCTGCGTGGTGGCAGCATTATCAAAGTAGACGATCTGATGACCGCCGACCTTGGTTTTCAAAATAGGAAAATCATTTCGAATAAGTTCGCTGTTCATGATTCCTCCAAATATATGTGTAGCACCTGATTCAAACATTTCATGCAAGTGCCTTAGGGTTCAGGGTTCAGGGTTGTAGTGGCAGCTACGCTGCAAAATATATATTTGCGGCGAAGCCGCCACCTTCATTCCTCATTTCTCATTTAAAGCGAGCCCTGAAGTTTGAAAGCAGGGATGAGTAACTAGGGATTAGGAGTCTCAAGTGACTAGTGACTGGTGACTGGTGACTGGAATTCCAGCTCATGGCATCGCCATTATTTATACTCGCGGCGCTTCCATATTTTTATGCGCCGCACCACCATTTCGCATTTCTCATTTCTAATTTCTCATTCAATCGAGGCTTTCAAACGTAATCAAGGGGCGAGCCCCCCCCAGGGGGCTAACCCGTTATTCTCTGTCAAGCTTCTCTCTGACAGCCGTCAGGACTTCTTCTCGGATGGTCTCATCCATACCGTCGATGATGGGACGGATCAGAGCTTCGACCACGATGCGGCGGGCTTCTTCCAAGGTGAAGCCGCGGCTCATCAGGAAGTAGATGGTATTCTGGTCAAGCTGCCCTGCGCTGGATGCATGATTGCCCTGTACGTCATCCTCGGTACAGAGAAGAAGCGGGAGGGAAATGTTTTTCGTCTTCGGATCGAGCTGGATGGCGAAGTCGCCTTCGTCGCCCACGGATCCGGCGCAGCCACGCTTGAAGTCGAGCGTACCGCGGAAAATCTTCTTCGACTCATCCGCCAGTGCGCCTTTGAGGTCGATCTCTGCCTTCGTCTTCTTCCCCACATGATCGATGTGGTAGAAGAAGTCGAGATGCTGCCTCCCGCGGCCGGCATAGATGGCTCTTTCATTCATCTCGGACGCATCGCCGGAGAGCTTTCCATAGCTGTGAACGATGATCTTCTCTCCGCCGAGCTCGGCCGCATAGAAGTCGGCGCGGGCACGAGCGGCGAGTACGCTGTGACGCTGGTCATAGATGATGGTCTTGGTGAGACCGCTTTCCAGGCGCGATACGTGGAGCCTTGCATCCTCCGCAAGCTCATAGTACGCAGCAAGGACGCAGGTACCTTCCCTGTCTCCGCCCGTGAGCTTCCATGTGAGGGAAAGGGACGCGCCTTTTTCCAGCCGGAAAAGAAAGGCTGCCGACGCGCCCTCTTCCGCCTGGACATCGATGACGAGACGAGCATCCTTCCCTTGAGGGATGGTGATGGTATAGTGACTGCCTTTTTCTGCAGCGAGCACGGTTTCCTTCGATGCGCCATCGAAATCTTCAGGAAGCGCGCCGCCTTCTTTGACATGGGTCATGTCGGAGAAGGTGAAGCTGCCTTTCCCTTTCGGCGTTTCAAAGGAAAGCGGCGTATCATTCGTATGCAGATACCGATAGGTGAGAAGCGGCAGACGGTTGACTCTGATTTCTTCCATGATGCCCTCCTTAACCAATCGCGCCTTCGAATTCAAGATCGATGAGGCGGTTCATTTCTACCGCATATTCCAGCGGCAGTTCTTTGGAAATCGGCTCTGCAAAGCCGCGAACCAGCATGGCTTTGGCGTCTTCTTCGGAGAGGCCGCGGCTCATGAGGTAGTAAATATCTTCATCCGGAATGCGGCCGATCTTGGCTTCATGCCCGAGATCGATATCATCATTCTCGATGATGATATCCGGGATCGTATCCGAGCGGGACTCATTGTCGAGCATCAGGGATTCGCAGCTGATAGAGCCCTTCGTCCCCGCAGCTTTCGGCCCGATGTAGACGACGCCCCGGTAGATGGCCGTACCGCCGCCCTTGGAGATCGATTTCGAATTCACGGTGAGGGAGGTATCCTTCCCGAGGGCTTCGACCTTCGAGCCGGTATCGAGATACTGTCCCTTTCCGGCAAAGGTGATACCCGTGAATTCACAGGTCGCACGGTCGCCTCGGAGAACCGTATCCGGATACAGGCAGGAGGTATGAGAGCCGAAGGAGCCGGATACCCAAATCATGTGTCCGTCTTCATCGATGAGGGACTTCTTCGTGTTCAGGTTGTACATGTTCTTCGACCAGTTTTCAATGGTCGAGTAGCGCAGCGTCGCGCCTTTTTTCAC
Source organism: Dialister sp. i34-0019-2H8 (assembly GCF_042846925.1). Lineage (NCBI taxonomy): Bacteria > Bacillati > Bacillota > Negativicutes > Veillonellales > Veillonellaceae > Dialister > Dialister sp. i34-0019-2H8. The sequence continues at coordinate 715,084 of NZ_BAABYQ010000001.1, read as the reverse complement.
ATACAGCTCGACAGCACCGGCGTGGAGATTGGCCACATTGTAACGGGGTGCCGAGCAGCCTTCGATGAAGTGGCAGTCTGCCCCCTCTTCGACGATGATGAGCGTATGCTCGAACTGTCCTGCGCCCGGTGCATTCAGACGGAAATAACTCTGGAGCGGCATCTTCACATGGACGCCCTTCGGCACATAGACGAAGGAGCCGCCGGACCATACGGCATAGTGCAGCGCCGCAAATTTATGATAATTCGGTGTGATCAGCTTCCCGAAGTACGGCTTGATGAGCTCCGGGTATTTCTTCACAGCCGTCTCAAAGTCGACGTAGATGACGCCCTGCTCTTCCAGCTCTTTCTGGATATTGTGATAGACCACTTCCGAGTCGTACTGCGCGCCGACACCGGCGAGCGATTTCTTCTCCGCTTCCGGGATGCCGAGACGGTCAAAGGTGTCACGGATATTCTCGGGAAGATCCTCCCAGCTTGCTTTCATGTCCGTCTTCGGACGCACATAGGTATCGATGTGCTGCATATCCAGCTCGGAAATATCCGGTCCCCACGGCGGGAAGTCCAGCTGATCGTAAATCGCAAGAGCCTTTAACCGTTTCTCGAGCATCCATTCCGGTTCTTCCTTTTTGGCAGAGATCTCGCGAATGATCTCTTCCGTAAGACCTGTCTCTGCTTTATAGGAAAATTCCACCTTGTCCTTGACGTCATAGATGCTGCGATTGATATCTTCGACCTGGCTTCTGACTTTCTCTTCTGCCATAGTCACACCTCGCTGCGATAGACATCGAAGCCATTGGTCTCGATCTCATCCACGAGCTCCGGTCCGCCTTCCTTCACGATCCTGCCATCGATCAGGACGTGGACGAATTCCGGCTGGATAAATTTCAGGATCTGGTTCAGATGGGTGATGAGAAGGATCGCATTTCCTTCATTATGATACGCAGAAATATTCTTCGATACGATGCGGACAGCATCGACATCGAGTCCCGAGTCTGTTTCATCGAGCATCGCGAGCTTCGGATCGAGGATCCTAAGCTGCAGGATCTCGCTCTTCTTGCGTTCCCCGCCGGAGAAGCCGTCATTCAGGTAGCGGTCTGCGTAGGACGGATCCATGGCGAGGTCTTCCATGCGCTGGCGCATGAGACGCTTGAATGGGAAAAGGCGCTGCTGCTTTCCGGAAATCGTCGTCTTCGCGGTACGGATGAAATTCTCCATCGTGATGCCGGCCACCGAGATCGGGTTCTGGAAAGACAGAAAGATACCGAGCTTCGCTCTCTTATCGACAGAAAGCTTTGTGATGTCCTCTCCTTCGAAATATATATGACCCTCAGTGATCTGATAGACAGGATTTCCCATGATGGCGTGAAGCAGCGTCGACTTGCCTGCCCCATTGACACCCATAATGACATGGACTTCTCCCTGATTCACGGTGAGGTTAATGCCGTGAAGGAGCTCTTTCCCGCCTACAGATACGTGGAGATTCTCCACGCGAAGTAATTCACTCATTTGATCACCTCATGATATATTGTAAACTTGTATGCGCATTTTTCCGTATACAATTGATAACTTATTTCATTATATTCGATTTAGGCAGGGATTACAATGGGGAAATGAATAGGGTTCGGGGTTCCAGAAAATCAGGACTGCGGAATGAGGAAGGTGGCGGCTTCTCCGCCAATTTGAAAAGCAGGGATGAGTAGCCTCAAGTGACTGGTGACTAGAAGACCTCGGTCTCCCGTATCGTCATTTCGAGCGCAGCGAGAAATCTTCCTTGCAGACCGACAAACTACGCCTATGTGAACGCAAAAACACGCAGCAACAAGGCATCGTTTCCCTGCCAGTGCTTATGTGATACTGATCGCAGTGCAAGAAAGATCCCTCGGCTGCGCTCGGGATGACGATACGGGAAAGGGCTGTCCCAAAAGTTTGAAAGAAAGGATGCGTGGCTAAGGATTAGGAGCCTCGAGTGTTTGGTGACTAGGGCTGAGACTGAAAGACTAGGAGACTTGGAGACATCAGACCCCCGTATTGTCATTTCGACCGTAGCGAGAAATCTTCCTTGCAGACCGACAAACGACGACTATGTGAACGCAGAAACACGCAGCAACAAGGCATCGTTTCCCTGCCAGTGCTTATGTGCTACTGATCGCAGTGCAAGAAAGATCCCTCGGCTGCGCTCGGGATGACGATACGGGAAAGGGCTGCCCTAAAAAATTTGAAAGCAGGGATGAGTAGCTAGGGATTAGTGCCTGGTAGCTAGAAGACCCCGGGTCCCGCATTGTCATTTCGAGCGCAGCGAGAAATCTTCCTTGCCGACCGATAAACGATGCCTATGTGAACGCAAAAACACGCAGCAACAAGGCATCGTTTCCCTGCCAGTGCTTATGTGATACTGACCGCAGTGCAAGGGAAACGCTGATTCAATCGCAGAGTCAGATTTTACAAGAATTTTTATACATAGCTTCGTCATACCCTTCCTTAAATAGCTCGCTATTCTCGTCAGGTTATTCCTTGCTATGCATAAAGATTCAAGAGTAAAATCTGACAACGATTGAATCAGTGTTTCCCTTGAAAGATCCCTCGGCTGCGCTCGGGATGACGATACGAGGAATGGCTGCCCTAAAAAATTTGAAAGCAGGGATGAGTAGCCAGGGATTAGTAGTCTCAAGTGACTGGTGACTAGTGACTGGCATACCAGCTCATAGCATCGCCTTGATTTATACTTCGCGGCGCATTTCGCCATCCTGAGCGGAGTGAAATGTCGGATGTTCGATAATGTAAAGGCAAAGCAGTGAGAACTGAGTCGAAGGATCTGGCGCCGCACCACCATTTCTCATTTCTAATTTCTAATTCATGCGAGTCTTTCATCCACAATCAAGGCCCCCGCCCCACAGGAAAATCTGAATCCAGCCAAAAAGGATTCCCTCGTCATGAGAGAATCCTTTTCACGCTTACCTATTTCTTCACATCCGGTTCTTTTTCGAAATTCGTATCGGCAAACCATTTGTCATAGATCTTATCATATTCTCCATTATTCATGAGCTTGCCCAGTGCTTCATTCACTTCTTTCTGGAGCGCAGGGTCTTTCTTATTGAGAAGCATGACGAAGCCGCCGCTACCGGAAATGATGCCGGCGGAGCGGAGCTTGTCCGCTGCCCCATGCGTCATGTAGAAGAGAGCGACAGGCTTATCGAGGATAAGCGCATCAGCCTCCTTGCTTTCCACGGCCTGAATGAGCTGGTCATGATAGTCATACTCCTTCACTGTCGCGCCGAGCTGCTTGGCCGTCATCACATAGACAGTGCCCTTCTCGACAGCGACGGTCTTTCCGGAGAGGTCCTGCGAGCCATGGATCCGTTCATCATCCTTGCGAGACAGGATGGAAACGCTTTCCTTATTGTAGTAGATCGAGGAGAAATTCACCTTATCTGCGCGGTCCTGCGTCATATCACAGGCCGCCACGGCGATATCAGCCTTATTGTCTGCGACGGCCTGTACGATCTGGTCAAAAGGCATGCTCTTGTACTCGGTCTTCGCTCCCATTTCTTTGGCGACTGCATTCGTGATATCCACATCGAAGCCGATGATCTTATCTTCTTTATCCTTATAGACAAATGGCGGATATGTCGCGATGCAGGCGACCTTCAGTGTCCGTTCCGCGGCTCCTGATGCCGCTGCTTTCTCCGGGCTGCTCTTTGCGGGCGCTCCCCCGCAGCCAGCCGTGACTCCCAATGCTGCCAAAGTGAGAAGGGCAGCTCCTGCTTTCATCCATTGACGATTCATTCAAACGCCTCCTTGAAAGACTGTAGGATACATCATGCCATTTCCTTTCATTATAAAAGCTGGAAGAGAAATAGGCAAGGGAAAAAGGGTTCAGGGTTCGAGTTGAATTAGAAATTAGAAATACGAAATGGCGGTGGCGGCTTCGCCGCAATTTTGACAGCGCTTCGCGTCGTCGTCATTTCGAGCGTAGCCGAGAAATCTATATTGCAGAACGTTCATTGCCTGATGTGAGACAGCACCAGGACATCGTTTTTCCCTGGCGCATACACGCTGATTTCCTGCAGTACAGTAAAGATCCCTCGGCTACGCTCGGGATGACGATGCTGGAGAATCCCAGTCACCAATCACCAGTCACTAGTCACTCCTAATCCCCAATCCCTAATCCCTAGCTACTTGTCCCCGCTTTCAATCTTCGAGTTGAATTAGAAATACGAAAAGGCAGTGACGGCTTCGCCGCAATTTTGATAGCGCTTCGCGTGCATCGTCATTTCGAGCGTAGCCCGCGATCTTTATTGCAGAACGCTCAACGCCTGATGTGAGGCAGCACCAGGACATCGTTTCCCCTCAGCGCATACACGCTGATTCCCATAGTGCAGTAAAGATCCCTCGGCTACGCTCGGGATGACGATACCAGAGAATCCCAGTCACCAGTCACTAGTACCAAGACAACGACCAACCAACTTCCCCCAAAAAGAAAAAGCCCGCCGGATGAGTCATATCCAGCGGGCATAAAAGGAGGAGATTATTTCTTATTATTATATTTTACTAATATATTTTTATTAGTTCGGGAAGAATGGCCATACGATCGGGATGACGATGACAGATACGATCAGGCAGACCACGACGAGGCCGGAACCAGACTTGACATAGTCCATGAAGGAGTACTTGCCTGGTCCAAGCACAAGGGTGTTTGGCGGAGTGCCGACAGGGGTAGCAAATGCGCAGGAGGACGCGATCAGGATCGCCATGAGGACTGCTCTCGGGGAAGCGCCGACCTGGGTAGCCAGAGCGATACCTACCGGGCAAAGCAGAGCTTTGGAGGCGGTGTTACTCATGAACTGGGTCAGGATGACTGCGAGGACGAAAAGAACAGCGGTGATGAGATAAGGAGACGGGTTACCGCCCATAGCTGCGACAGTGAAGGTCGCGATCATCTTGCCTGCACCGGATGTATTCATGGCTGTAGCCATCGGGATCATGCCGGCGAAGAGGAAAATGGTGACCCAGTCAATGGAGTCATAGGCCTGACGTTCTGTAAGGCAGCCGGTAACAACGCAGAGGAGTGCGCCGATGACAGCCGCGATTTCCAGCGGAACAAGGTCCGTTGCCATGGTGACGATGACGCCGAGCATAATGACACCGCAGATGATCTTCTTGGTCTTGGTGGTTTCGTTCGCTTCGATCTCCTGTTCGACTTCTGCCGTCTTTGCGAAGGAATCATCCACCTTCACTTCCGGAAGGATGTGACGACCGATGAGCAGCATATAGATGATGCCGCAAACGGTGATCGGAATACCGATATATGCATATTCAAAGAAGGAGAACTGCAGCTCAGGCATACCGGCGGTTTTCAGAGCCACGTTTGCAATGATGTTTGGCGGCGTACCGATCAGTGTGCAGGTACCGCCGAGGCCGGCAGCAAATGCCAGAGGCATGAGAATACGGGATGGCGAAAGATTTGCTTCTTTGCAGACGCCGATGATGACCGGAATGAGGCAGGCCGTGGTGCCGGTATTCGAGAGGAAGGCAGACATGACAGCTGCGATGATCATGACGCCGATCATCAGCTTCGTCTCACTTGTACCGAAAACCTTGACGATACGGGCACCGATGTCCTGGGCCAGACCCGTGTAGAACATCGCCGCACCGACGACGAACATGCCGCCGAAGAGCACGACAGTAGAATCAGCGAGACCGAGGAATACCTCTTTGAGCGGTACCAGCCCGAGCAGCCAACAGCAAACAGCAGAAGCGATCGAGGTGACCGCCAGCGGAATTTTTTCGGTAACGAAAAGAATGGCGACGACAAGCAGAAGCAGCAGACATTTCACTGCTGGATCCATCGCGATTAAGAAATCCATAACGTTCTTACATCCTCCTATGGGTGTGAATCTGAGGAAGGAATCTATATCCTTCTAAGAAATGTATGTGGAGAGTTGCTCTTCAAAATTCTCATTACGTTTTCCCCTTTTTTATGAAGCGGGATTCTTTTTCGGGATACACGATGCTGACCGGCTGCCAATCTTCATAGTGACCATAGGTACTGATGAGTCCGAAATTTGATTGATCTGTCTCTATGAAGCGGAAATAGTAATTTTTATCCCATTCCTTCATGAGTGGCAATAGGTCCAATCCGGTGTTCCCTTTTTGTTCTGTCACGTGAACCTCCTTTCTGAAAAAACAGCAAGAACAACTGACAGGGAAAGCATAGCATTTATGTGAGTAAATTAAAAATATATGATAGGAATTTTAGATACTGGTATTTATATTCTCATTCCATTTGGTTTTGCAGTTCTTCTTTCTGCCGCATTTATGCTTGCACGGAATATGTTATTGCTCTTGCTGCGCAGATGCGGCACCGACCAATGAGCCCCAGGCGGCTTTTCCGCTGACGAGCCTTGTTTCTCCGCCAATGAAACAATCTCTCGCTTTCCTTTTGTCATGACCACACGAGAGGGATCATCGGCTGCCAGGCGGTATCTCCCGGGCCCATCCCATAAAAAAAGGACCCGCCGCTGAACGGGTCCTTTAGGCAAGCCATCTTGCATTCAAGCTGAGGAAGGTAACAGGATGAAATACATTATAGTGAGACAGCTTTCAAACAAAGGGAAGATGATGGGCTGTAGGCGATCTGTCCTGCGCCCATGTATATTTTAATGAAGGTGACCGATGAAGCTCAGTTTTCTTCTGTGCAATGTTTCAAGCTGAGACAGAGTCAGCTCATTGCCCTGAATGGTATCGGTGAACTGGCGAGTCTGTTCCTTATCATGAAGATACTGGCTGGCTGCATCAAGCCGATGGGTAAAAATTCTGTCAAATGGGGTTGTGTGTTTTGCTAACATTTTCCATCACTCCTTTATGAAATTGGCCTTGCGGCGTTTTCCTGTCCTGGCAGACATGGGATTTAACTTGGCTATATGATACAAAATTTATCGCAAAATTAAAAATATCTGATAGGAATTTTAGTTATCCGAAGAAAATCATTGATACTTACAGGAATGAAAGTCATGCAAATCCGAAAATAACACCACGCCTCCGCACATTTGCTATTCATTGGCGTTTATGATTGCACTTATTAGTTATTTCTTATATAATATACAGAACCATGATTCCTATGTGCATTCTTTTCCTATCCTGGCAGACATGATCTGAATGTAAAGGAGATTTATATGGAAATTGATAATTACAGAAATTTTCTTGCCATCGTCGAAGCGGGCAGCATGACGGCCGCCTCAGAATATATCCATATCGCGCAGCCTGCACTATCGAAGCAGGTGAAGTCGCTGGAGAATTATTTCGGCACGAAGCTCATCATCACGACACGCGGCAGCAAGCACCTCATCCTGACCGATGCAGGCCGCATCCTCTACCACAAAGCGAAATACATCTGCTCTCTGGAAGATATGGCCAAGAATGAGATCGGAGATGTCAGCGACGGCAGCAAGGGGACGCTGCGCTTCACGGTTGCCAATTCCAGAGCGGCTGTCTTCATCAAGGAATGTCTCGAGCCTTTTCATCGCCTCTTCCCTCTCATCAATTATGAGATCCATGAAGGCGGCATTACGGAGCAGTCGCAGCAGCTTCTCTCCGGCATTGCAGAGCTCGGGATCCTTTCGGTTCCCCCGATCCACCAGAATAACTTTGACGTCCTGTTCCGCCGCAAAGAAAAGATCGTCTGTGTGACCGCAGAAAATTCTATTTTTTTGAAAGGGACCACCACACCGACGCTGCCGGAGCTTGCGGAATGTCCGCTCTGTCTCTCCACCGGCTGTCATCTCATGATGTCGAAGATCTTCGCGGAGAAATCCATCCGCCCGCAGGTCCTTTCCATCTGTACCACGCGCACCACCGCTCTGTGCTGGGCAGAAGATGACTGCGGCGTCAGCATCGTCCCTATGGAGCCGAAAGAAAAGCTCCCAGAGGGGCTCATTGCCAAAGCCATCACAGGGGTCGATACGGATCTGTACAAGACCGTCGTCCGCGTCAAGGGCCGCCCACTCTCTGTGGTCGCGAAAAAGTTCCTGCAGTTTTACAGCGATGTCCGTGATTCGGAACGCATGATCAAGATCAAAGATCTGTGATCCGAGATCGGTGAGGAACATGGATCGATTAGTTTCGCATATTTCCTGTTCCAAAAATGAAAGTTATAACACATGGGCATATGCTATGGACGAAGATCTGCTTATCTCTTATAATGAAATCATAAGAATTCCGAAAGCAGATACTCATACAGTAGGTGCGGAAACGATGTGCAAACAGACGGAACTACGCTTCCCATCGCTTACGCCATAGCACCTCAAGAGGTCTCGGCTTTCTATTCCGCTGCCGCAGCAGCGAAGGAGGATACCATCATGGGCAGTTTATATGACACCACAATGAAGCGCGAGAAAATGATCCATGACTTCGAGCAGCTGCTCGCTCAGTACAGAGCCTACTTCAAGGATGCCGATATCGACATCGATGGCAACGCGCCTGAACTGATGCTCTACAAAGAAGCTCTCCGTATCTATACCTCTCTTCCGCAGATGAAGAATATCGATCCGCTCTGCATTCTGGAAGGCGAATATGATCTTCTTCGCTCGATTTTGTCGGATATGCAGACAGGAAACTGGATAACCTCTCCCTACTATAAAAAAGATGCCATCTGATACGAAAAGGGTGTGACCTAGGTCACACCCTTTTTTATGTATGCGAAAAACAAGAGCTTTCTACTTCCCTCACTCATACATCCCATTATTTTCAGACATGGCATCTGCCCTCTTCAGGCTTTTCTTCACCAAGTGCTGCAAACCCGCCGATGTCTCTGCCATGATCTCCGGCATCTGGATGGAGTCATGACGGTACTGTCTTCCTGAAATCACGCCAAGGCCATCATTTTCTTTCAGCATTTCCGCCCTCTTTAAGCTTTTTTCTTCCCAATACCCTGCTTCATTCATTTTTTTCTCGTTCATGTATATTCCTCCTTGTATCACTGGGGAAAGCGGATGATTTTCCGCAGATCCGCCAAAGAAACTAAACAAATGATGGAAACACGAATCGTTCGATCACAAGTACCAGAAATATATATAGACAGCCGAGATGGCGATCGAAAGCAGCATCATCGGCAACCCGTAGCGAGTATATCCGGCAAACGTCATCTTGATCCCATGCGCCTGGGCCAGAGAAGCCACCACCACATTGGCACTCGCACCGATCAAGGTCCCATTACCGCCGAGGCAGGCGCCAAGAGATAAGGCCCACCAAAGAGGATCCAGATTCGTGATCCCCATATTTCCCATATCCTTAATGAGAGGGATCATGGTCGCAACAAAAGGAATATTATCAATGAAAGCAGAGGCAAATGCACTGAGCCACAGGACAAGCATGGTCGTCGTCGTCATATTCCCGCCTGTCGCATGCATAGCCGCTTTGGCAAGCGCAGTAATGACGCCTGTCTCCACCAATCCGCCTATGATAATGAAGAGTCCAAGAAAGAAGAAAATGGCCACCCATTCCACGCCAGCAAGGGCGCTGCCAATGGATTTCTCATCTTTCCTCATAGTCCAAAGCATCAAAAGCGCGGCGCCGCAAAGAGCGATGCTGGCATTATCCGCGTGAAGGAGATCATGGAAAATAAAACCGGCTATCACGAGGGCAAGGACGACGAGGCAGCGTTTCAATAGCGGCGCATTCGTAATTTCCGCGCCTGCATCCATCTTCATGACTTCCTCGCGAAGCTCTTCTGTCGTCATCAGCTGTTTATGATAGAGTCGCATAAAAATCGCAACCGTCACGGTCAGAATACAGAGACAGACGATCCCCAAATGAGTCAGAAAGGCGACGAAGTTGAGTTGCGGAACCGCACTGCTCAGCATGATATTCGGAGGATCACCGATCATGGTCGCTGTCCCCCCGATATTAGAAGCCATGATCTGTACCAGCAAGAATGGATAAACTGAGATTTTCAATTTTTTACAAATTGAAAATGTCACCGGTACGGTCAGCAATACCGTCGTCACATTATCCAGAAATCCGGAGCAGAACGCAGTCAGAAAAGCGAGTGCTCCCATAAGGTAAAGCGGCCTGGCCTTGACCTTCTGTGCAGACCACAAGGCCATATAATTAAATACTCCTGTCTCTGCCGTGATACTTACGATGAGCATCATCCCGACCAAAAGACCGATCGTATTGAAATCCACATAACTGATGGCTTTGCTCTGCGTCAATATGCCTGACATGATCATGACAGCAGCGCCTAAAAGAGCGATGATCGTTCGATGAACGATCTCAGAGATGATAAAAAAATAAACAACCACAAAAATGGAAAGTGCCAGGATCTCATGAGTATTCAATGACACGTAAGTCAACTCCTTCGCATTTCAGACATGGGCAGACGCTCTTCTCTCTTGGATCCAGAGCTTCTCTGCCGTAAACTATTCTGCCTATATGCCAGATCATGAACTTCCAAACAGATACCACATCACGAGCTGCGCCTCCTATCCATTGCTCTTGATGGGTAAATTATATCTCTTTATTTATCATTTGTAACATATTTATCGAGATATAATTATATATTTTATTAGAATAGATGATTGATCCTTTGAAATGAAATACGTCTCTATAGAATAAAGGCAGGCATTCCCATAAGAAATAGACAAAATATCTATTCCGTTTGAATGCTTTCTCCAGAAAACCATTGCTTCCCTGTCCATCCCTATAGCTCCTCCCACGCAAAAAGGCGATGTTAAATAACGATCATCTCATTTTCGCGTTCCATCTGCCGCGGGGGGACTTGCAGCTCTCATAGGAGTGACCGGGAAACCTTATCCCAGCTGTCTTTCATGCCATAGTCACCCTATCCTCCCCTGCGGGTAATGCTATTAAGTTAAGCGGAAGAACGTTCTTGGCTCCCCATCGGGGGAGCTGCCCGAAGGGCTGAGGGGGCTACATAGCGGTATTGCATGAAAGTGTTGTGATATCGATAGCATCGGACTATTCAACATAGTACGCTATATCGCTGGCATGCCCCTATTGCCTTCGGCACTTCCCCCGAAGGGGGAAGCAAGACGTTACGTAGCTAACGATTTCCTTAACTTAATAGCATTACCTAGAGGGGAAGGCTACGATACGAGAATACCATCTCTTCTAAAAAAAAGGCGGCGAAGCCGCCACCTCAATCCTGAACCTTGAACCCTGAACCCTGAACCAAATGAAAGTAAAGTAAAAAGGGGCTGTAAAGAAATGAGGATTCATTTCTTTACAGCTCCTTTTTCCCGTTACCATATCCTGTTCCTCACGAAATCAACCGGCCTTGGCCATTTTTTCGTGATGGGAGGTCGTCATCCACGCCCCTGCCTTCATTTCAGCGACCATGGAGGTCATGAGACGGTACTCCCCTTCCATACGGAGCAGGTCCTCAAGCTTTCTCGTATGGAGCAAACGGCCATAGATCCGTCCGGCTTCTGCGTAAAGCATCAGTGCCGGATGTTCCGATGGATCCCCTGTGATATCGATCCCATTGTCATTCAGGAAATCTGTAATATTGCCAATGAGAGCTTCATACGCATCGAGTAAAGTTTCCATTTTCATCACTGCATCATACATCTTGTTCATGATAGTCTCCTTTCTGCATTCAGCGGCTGCACGAGGAAATAATCCGAAATTAGGAAGTTTACACTCATTTGAAGTGATTTTGACCGGTCTGAAAGGTATTTCCTTCTTCATCCTTTCTGATTCCATTATATCCATCTGTTTTCCGCTTGTCTATAGTTCATGCCAATCGGTTATATCTTTGGTATTTTTTCTCGAAAATATGCCTTTTTGTAGAAACTTTTATGCAGGCTCCGGTTCCTTAGCCTGCCTTCCTCAAAAATAAGTTCTTTGGATCACAGCGTTCGAACGTAAAATGATCCTTAGAGATGCAATACTCCAGGGACCAGTACTCTCCTGATTCGACAGAGACGGAGATCATGCTCGGCCCTGCCTGATAGTCTTTCATACGCCGTCCACGGATGTGCCTGGACCAGTGTGCTTCGACTTCGATGACATGTTTTCCCGGGGCAAGATATACCGCAGGGACTCCGAGCGCATAGAGGAAGGTCTCTGCACGAAGTCCATCGATGTGCAGGATCGCATTGATGCTGGCATAGTCTATATTTCCCGCATGACGCTTATGCAGGAGAACAATGGCGGAATGCTGGTTGGCCGCTTTCAGACGTTTCATTTTCGTTTTCTGTCTGGCATAGATCAGCCACACGCAGCACACAGCAAAAAGAAATCCGACGATACGCAGTATGTAAAGCAAAGCATCATGATTTTCACTCATTTTCGTCACTCCTTCTTCGTCTACGATACGGAAAACAGGCAGCCATGGGATCTCCGTCGGCTGCCTGACTCGCTTCTCTGTTTTATTTCTTTACAGCAGCCAACGGTAGAGCCCGAAGTAGGCCAGAACAGACAGGGACACAACGCCCGCCGCGGAGATGAAGAACATCCGCATGAAGAGCCGATCCAGCTCGCCGTCTTTCAATCCGCCTTCTGCCGAATAAGCCGCCAGCGCCAGCGCACCGCCCGTCGATAAGGGGCTGATGCCTGCGGTATTGGAGACCATGGTGATCGCAGTGACCCATTCGACCGGATTAGCACTGCTTCCCATCTGTGACAGGATATGCGGCACGGTCGGAATGAGCGTGGGCATGACGACACCGGAGGTCGAGGAGAACCACGAAAGGACGCCTGCCGTGATCCCCAGAATGCTGACTGCGGTCGAGTCGCTCATGATGGAAGCAAGCGCATCTGAGAGAAGATCGATCCCACCAGTCAAAATGATGACATTCATCAGCACGCCGACACCGCAGATCAGAAGAAGCGTCCCCCAGGGGATGCGGCGAAGCGCTGCCGTTTCATCAGAAACATTCAGAAACGACAAGATAGCAGCGACGCCGAAGCTGGCAAGTCCCACATTGATATGAAAGAACAGGACAAGGACCACCATGCCCGCGATGCCTATCAATGTGATGATCTGCTGCCGCGCAAATGAAGGCGTATCTGCCAGATGAAGTACGATGTCTGACCGCAGCCGATAGCCTCCGAAGGCAAAGTAGACCAGCGCGGCATAGACGGTCGAGGAGAGGACGCCATTCACGAGAAGCGGTTCCTCGATGCCGGTCAGGCCGAATTCTCCGCATAGATTCAGCCCGATGATGCCCGTCGCAGCCAGTGGAGACATCCCGCCTCCGGCCGCTCCGAGAAAGATGATGGCCCCCAGCATCGCCGGATTGATATTCATTTCCTTCGCAAGCGTCATCCCGAAGACCATCATAATGGCTGCCGTCGGTATGGTGCCCGGTCCCAGGGCAGAGAGGATGGTCGCAAAAAGGTACATGACGATCGGTACCAGGTAGGTGCGACGTCCGGAGAGCGCCACGATCTTCTTCGAAAGCAGGGCTAAGGTCCCATTCATCTCCGCCAGTCCGAAAAGATAGGTCACGCCCAGAAGCATGAGGAATAAGGAGTAGTTGAAGCCACGGATGATCTCATCATCAGAGATCCCGGCCAGTCTGCCTACGAGCAGTGCGAGCGCGGTACATAACAGCCCCGTATTCATTTTTTTCACAAAGCCAAGAAATATAGCAAGCCCCAATGCTGCAAGCGACGCCAGTGCCATCATGTCCTCCTCGTTTTTATACTAATTATATGCTAATACTAGGTTAATCCTTACAAATCATAGCATGATTTTCCTCTTGGAATAAAATACACGTTTTGCATGAAAGTTATGCTTGACGGTTAAGAGGTATTGGCCAGCCGAAGAACCCTTGCGGCTTAAGGAAACGCTGATTAAATCGCAGAGTCAGCTTTTACAAGAATTTTTACGCATAGCTTTGTCATAACCTTCCTTAAATAGCTCGCTATTCGCGTCAGGTTATTCCTCGCTATACATAAAAATTCAAGAGTAAAATCTGACAACGATTGAATCAGTGTTTCCTTAAAACGTCTTGCTTCTGCCGGAAGACTCTCCCCCCTTCTATGAAAAAGAGAGAGGAACGCAGGCGGTCATGAGCAAGAGCTGTGAGCGGCAAGAAAAAAACACACCCTCGATCTCTCGATAGGTGTGTTTTCAGATCTCACTCTTATTTTTTCAGATGATGGCTGCCACGTTCGGTGATCGGCGCGCCTTCTTTGCAGAGCGGGCATTCTTCCGGCTTGTAGGTCGGAACGGTGAGGTGGAGCAGCGGATATACCTTTTCCTGCGGTACGCCGAAGTCTGCTTTGCCGCCGCTTCTGTCTACTAAGAGGCCGATGCCGACGATATCGCCCTTGGCTTCATTCACGACATCGACGACTTCCTTGATGGAGCCGCCGGTGGTGACGATGTCTTCGACGATGAGGACTTTTTCACCAGGAGCGACCTTGAAGCCGCGGCGAAGGGTCATCTTGCCATTTTCTCTTTCGGTGAAAATGGAACGAACGCCCAGCAGACGGGCAGTGACCTGAGACAGGATGATGCCGCCGGTCGCCGGTCCAATGACGGTCTCGATGCCCATATCCTTGAAATGGTTTGCAAATTCCTGGCAGAGCTTTTCCGTGTATTCCGGATGCTGGAGCACGTTGAATTTTTCTACATAAAGAGGGCTGTGAAGACCGCTGGTCAGAAGGAAATGACCTTCCAGAATGGCTTTGGTTTCTTTCAGCAAAGATTCGACTTCTTTTTCGTTCATTATGCGTTCTCCTTTATTTCTTTTAAAATTAAACGGGCAGCCGCACAGGGGTCGATCGCCTGTGTGATCGGACGTCCGATAACGAGCATGGAAGATCCGTCCTTGAAAGCCTGTGATGGGGTCGCGATACGTTTCTGATCATCGGTCTGGGCAAAGGATGGGCGGATGCCCGGGGTCACGATGAGGAAATCATCCTTTCCGGCCATCTCGCGGATACTGCCGGCTTCTTTCGGGGAAGCGACGACACCATCGACGCCGGAGGATTTCGCAAGGGAAGCCAGCTCCAGGACATGCTCCTGAATGGGGAGATGTCCGCCGACTTCCTGCCATCCCTGGTCATCAAAGCTGGTGAGGACGGTGACCGCCAGGATCTTCGGACGTTCTACGCCCAGCTCATCCGCAGTGATCTTCGCATAGCGCGTCGCTGCCTGCATCATCGCACGGCCGCCTGCTGCATGGACGGTGATGAGGTTCACGCCGAGGCGAGTGACGGAGGCCACGCTGTGACCGACGGTATTCGGAATATCGTGGAGCTTCAGATCAAGAAAAACCTTCTTTCCGTGTTCCTTCAGGTAACGGATCGTATCACTGCCTGCACTGTAGTAGAGCTCCATGCCGACCTTGTAGTAGGAGATCAGATCGCCAAGCTCATCGACCAGCGCTTTCATTTTGTCAAAGCTGTCGACGTCCAGTGCGACGATCAGTCTGTCGTCGGCTGTATAGATTTCGTTTTCTTCTGCCATTTCCGCTCTCCTTCATGGGAATAATAGGTATCTAAGCTATTATATCATTTATTCAGGAAATCGGGGAAGAAAATTATAAAAGATGGAAGCTGAAGGGATGGGAGCGGCGCATTTCGTCATCCTGAGCGGAGAAAAACGTCGTATGTTAAGGAAACGCTGTTTCAATCGAAGAATTAGTGTTTCCCTAAGCGCCGCGGAGTTTTGATAGCGCTTCGCGCCGTCGTCATCTCGAGCGTAGCCGAGAGATCTTTCTTGCACTGCGGTAAGTATCACATAGGCACTGCAGGAAAGCGACGCCTCGGTGCTGCACACATCCTTTGTTTATCGGTCTGCAAGGAAGATTTCTCGCTTACGCTCGAAATGACGATGCGAGAGTCTTCTAGTCACTAGCCACTAGTTCCAAGTCACTAGTCACCAGTCACTAATCACCAGTCACTCGCACACAAAAAGCAGCGCCGAAGCGCTGCTTTTTATTTTCCCGCGTGCATAGCGGCTTCGCGGATCATATGGACGGTGATGGAGTTGAATTCTACGGGTGCCTCCAGCGCTTTGACTTCTTTGAAGCGGAGTTTTGATAGCGCTTCGCGCCGTCGTCATCTCGAGCGCAGCCGAGAGATCTTTCTTGCACTGCGGTCAGTATCACATAGGCACTGCAGGGAAGCGACGCCTTGGTGCTGCACACATCCTTTGTTTATCGGTCTGCATGGAAGATTTCTCGCTTACGCTCGAAATGACGATACGGGAGTCCGAGGTCTCCTAGTCACCAGTCACAAGTTCCTAGCTATTCGCCCCTGCTTTCAAATTTTTTGGGTAGCCATTTCTCGTATCGTCATCCCGAGCGCAGCCGAGAGATCTTTCTTGCACTGCGGTCAGTATCACATAGGCACGGTACGGAAGCGACGCCTTGGTACTACACACATCCTTTGTTTATCGGTCTGCATGGAAGATTTCTCGCTTATGCTCGAAATGACAATACGGGGGCTGATGTCTCCAAGTCCCCTAGTCTTTCAGTCTCAGCCCAGTCACCAAACACTCAAGCCTCCTAATCCTTAGCCACTCATCCTTTCTTTCAAACTTTTGGGGCAACCCTTTCCCGTATCGTCATCTCGAGCGCAGCCGAGGGATCTTTCTTGCACTGCGGTCAGTATCACATAGGCACTGCAGGAAAGCGACGCCTTGGTGCTGCACACATCCTTTGTTTATCGGTCTGCATGGAAGATTTCTCGCTTACGCTCGAAATGACAATGCGAGAGTCTTCTAGTCACTAGTCACTAATCACCAGCCACCAGTCACTCGCACACAAAAAGCAGCGCCGAAGCGCTGCTTTTTATTTTCCCGCGTGCATGGCGGCTTCGCGGATCATATGGACGGTGATAGAGTTGAATTCTACAGGTGTTTCCAGCGCTTTGACTTCTTTGAAGCCGACGCCGAGTTTACCCGTATAGTAAGCGGTCGCCTCGCCCTTGCTGTTGATCTTGGCTGCATAGATGGTCTTATCATCTCCAAGACCGACCAGACGGTAAGCCCCCGGCGGAGAGATGACACGCCACGAGCTGTCATCCCCATTAAAGGTGTACATGATGCCCTTCTGGCTGTCATCATAGAAGAGGCGGTCTGCATCATAGTAGACGGCCATCTTGCCGATGTGCGAGGTCTGCACATAGATGCGGCGGGTATCATAGTTTGCATCCGTGCGGTAGATGCGGTAAAGTCCTTTGCCGACCTCCATCTTCATGTAGACGGCATTGGTCGCGGTCGAGTAAGCGACATCCACGATCTTCGCATTTCTTGGGAGATCACGGATCGGCGCATCGGACTCGTGCGTGGTGCCTTCCGGATTGTAGCGCGCCAGTGTCACATCCCAGCGTCCGCCTTTCCAGTGGATCGGATAGAGCGCCATGAGCGCCAGATTTCTGTCCGGCATCCATTCGAAGAAAGAAACGCCCTGTCCTTTCAGATCCACGATCTGAGGATGTCCAAGATCTTCGGCTTTGTAAATGGTGACCGTCTCTGCGGTCACATCTGCCATATATTTATAGTCATGCGAGTAGTAGGCTTTCCCCTTCACGCTGACCTTCGCATAGAGCTTCTTGCCTTCCTTTTCCGCCTGCTCTGCGACTTTGTCCTTCACATCAGACATATCATAGTCACCTGAGGAGAGCGGGGCAAAAAGGACGCGGTCCATATATACGTAGGCCCCTGCCTGCACCCCTGCGCCAAGGAGGAAGCAGATCATGAGCTGTGCGATTTTTTTCTTCACGCTGTTCTCCTTATTTCACGATAAATGCAGTCGGTATCATACGTTCGCCCAGGAGATCGGCAGGCTTATTGACCACCTTGCCATTATAGTAAAGTGTCGTGGAAGATCCGCCGTCCAGATTGGCCGCAATGTAGGCCCCGTTTTCATAGAGGATATTCTGCGAATCGACAAGCGTCGCGCCGATGCTGTAGCCGGGCTGTCGTCCATCGATGACGAGGAAGAGCATCGTACCATCCTTCTTCTGTCCGATGGCCGAGCGCGGGGAGATCCCCCATCCGCCGTCACCGCTCTTGATGACCTTCTGCCCATTAATGATGAGCGGCGGGCCGAAGGTCAGGCCTTCGACCGCACCAAGGTCACGCAGTTCTTTCTTATTGTAGTTCCCGGCAATCAGATTTCCGTTCTTCGTCATTCCGACGAAGTCGACTTTTTCCTTGTCATCGACCTGCTGCCCCAAAAGGTACTTGCCCTGATGCAGGATGAAGCCATAGGGCAGACGTCCGATGCCGGTGCCATTCGGATCGTAGAAGCCGCCGCCATTGATGGCTGCTACGGCATTGTTCTTTTTCGCGATGCTGGAAGTGGTATCCCCCTTCTCATTGATGTCTTCTGCCGTAGCGACTTCGATACGCTTCGGATTTGGGATCTCCAGCAGATACCCGACGAAGCGGGATGTCTCGATCTTTTTCAGCTTCAGTGTCGCATCCGTGCGCGGCTTGAAAGCGAATACATTCTGCTTATCCGTCGTCGTCACGGTGCCGAGGATCTGGTTCAGCTCCTCCTGATCGTAAAGCCACGTAATGTACTGCGGATGCCGTGAGCGCATGATCGCACCGACCACAGCACGCTTCAAATTGCCGAACGGCCCGAAGAGCACCACGATCGGAGACGTGATGATGAAAAAGACCAGGGTGATCAGGATAAACTTGACCACGATGTTGTTGAAAAATCGTTTCATTGTGACTCCTTGAAAAAGGGTTGAGGGTTAGCCCCTGGGGCGTATCGCCTTTTGATCGGGGATGAAAGAGGGGGAGCGGGTTCTATGGGTTCAACGGGGAGCAGGGCGGCGTATTTCGTCATCCTGAGCGGAGAAAAACGTCGTATGTTAAATAATGGCTTATCTGAAATATGAGAACTGAGTCGAAGGATCTAAGCACCGCGGAGTTTTGATAGCGCTTCGCGCGCATCGTCATTTCGAGCGTAGCGCTCGGGATGACGATGCCGGAGAATCCCAGTCAACATTCACTTGAGTCTCCCAATCCCTAATCCCTAGCTACTCATCCCTGCTTTCACCTTCAGAACCCGCTTAACCTATGAAGATTCACGTCAAAGCCCCCGCTCAGCCATCAAACCGGCGTGTAATTATCCTTGTTCAGACGTTCCGAGAAGCGGGCGATGGAAATGTCATTCCCGATATACGCTCTCTTCAGATCATAGGGGAAGCTGCCGACATGGACGCGGCCGGCGTCTGTCGTGACAGCCATCTTGATACCGGCCTTCTTGCAGATATCGATGACTTCATCGTCATAGTCGCCATAAGGATATGCCAGCCAGACATTGTCGATCCCGAGCTGGTACTTGAGCGCCTTGTTCGCCTCGACGATCTCCTTCTCTTTTTCTGCACGGGTGGCAAGATTGTGGAGCTTGGGATGCGACAGCGTATGACTTGCGATGGTGACAGCATGGCTGTTTGCCATTTCCTTCAGCTGATCCCAAGTCATGCGGTTATACGGCTTTCCTACATCATCGGTGATCAGGAAGAGCGTCCATGGGAAGCCATACTCCTTCATGAGCGGATATACGATGGTGTAGCTGTCAAGATATCCGTCATCGAAAGTGATGCAGACAGGCTTTTCCGGAAGAGGCGCCCCCTTGGTGACATAGTCATAGAGCTCCTGCATGGTGATCGGATGGTAGCCGTGATCACGCAGATAATTCATCTGGATACGCAGATTTGCCTCGGTCATGATGGCCGCATTGCCCTGTTCGTCTCCGATCATGTGGTACATGAGGACGGACACGCCCTCCGGTACACTATACTTCACATCTGCTGCGCGATGCACGACAGCGACGCCGGGCTTCAGATTCGGATCCACCGCCTGTGCCGAAGCCGCTGCCGGCTGAGAAGACGCTGCCTTCTCCCCGCCTTGTCCCCCACAGCCCGTCAGTGCAAAAGCCGACAGTGCGAGCAGCGACGCCGCTGAGAGAGCTGCTGCTTTTTTCCATTTGCTATACGAGAAATCCAATGGTCAAACTCCTTTGTATCGAATTGCTATAGTTTTCCTATTATGACAACACTATAATATTTTACTACGATTTTGCAAGAAAATAAAGCGTTTTGCCAAGAACGGTAAGTGTCAAGTTTTTCTCGGTACTTTAAGGGATGAGTGGCTAGGGATTGGGGATAAGAAGTGACTAGTGACTGGTGACTAAATACCACCTTCGGGCATCGCCCCATATATATTCGCGGCGAAGCCGCCACCTTCATTCCTGATTCCTCATTTAAACGAGCTTTTCAAACCCAATCAAGGGAGGGCACGCCCCACGGGCTCACCCTTTTCTCGCTGTGTTATAATAAAACCATATGAGAGAGTATCGTTACGCACGTGTAAGACATGTATAAGAAAGGATATCTATGAAATATTTCAAACTCATCCTGCTTGTGTTTTCGCTTCTTTGGCTGCCCTTGGCAGCGAATGAAGCATGGGCGAAAGATGCAGAAATCACCGATCTTCGCTGGACAGCCAGAAATGATGGCGATCCCCCCTTCGTCCGTATCGTGACAGATCTCACGAAAGCGGTACAGGCGGAGGCTGCGATAGACAAATCCGGCAAAAACTTCGAAGTCATCCTAAAGAACACCCAAAAGAGCTTCAGCGGCTCTCAATACGATATGGATCCGCGCGCCATCGATTTCACCACAGTTTCTGAAAAAGACGGCGACACCTACATCGACGTCGCCCTCACCAAGCCGCAGAAGATCGATGACATCCACGTCTTTGCCCTTCGTCCGGATGCAAAACTGGGAAAACCGCACCGCCTCGTCATTGACATCCCGATCCAGGGCGCCAAAAAGAGCTACACAAAGCCGGCAGCAAGCGCCGAGAACACGGCGACCAAAAAGCCAGCCGCCAAAAAGCCTGCTGCTGAGAAAGAAGCCCCCCCGCAGAAAGTCTCTGTACCTGCCGATGCCCGAAAAATACTCAAAGGCAAGATCATCTGCCTTGACCCCGGCCACGGCGGCACGGACGTCGGTGCCATCGGACACAAAGGAAATAAGGAGATCTACGAGAAGGATGTCACCCTCTCCATCGCCCTGCCGCTGCGCGACATGCTCACCTCTGCCGGTGCGAAGGTCGTCATGACCCGCAGCACCGACAAGGACGTCTATGGTCCATGGGCTGACGATGACCCCGAGCTACAGGCACGCTGCGATGTCGGAAATCAAGCGAATGCAGACGTCTTCGTCTCCATCCACATCGACTCCTTCTCCAATGGCTCTGTCGATGGTACCACCGCCTACTACTACCCCAAGACCGCAAAGGACCTGATGCTCGCCCAGATGCTGCACCAGTCCACCATGAACCTGCTCTCCATCCCTGACCGCGGTGTCCGCTCCGGGCATCTCTATGTGAATGTCAATACAAAAATGCCTTCCGTCCTGATGGAAATGGGCTATATCAGCAACGCGCACCGCGTCCAGATGCTCACGTCCAGCTGGGGGCCGAAGAGTATCGCCAAGAGCCTCTTCAAGGGACTGGTGGATTATTTCGCAGCTCTCTGAGACTGCTTCTTACCATTGTATGAGAAATGAAAAGGGAGGAAACACGGATCCATTCGCTGAATCAGACCGATGCTTCCCAAAGGAGCTCCTATGAATACCTATTATGCACTGATCGTCCCGATCATCCTCACCGCTCTTCTTTCCGGCTGCGGTGGAAACAGCAAACCGCAGAGCGCGGGACAGGTCGTCCCGCCCGCCGCTTCCTCGAGCCAGATCCCCGCAGAAAAAGAAGCGAGTCTCACTTACTACCTGCCCACAGAAGACGGCCTTCATATCCTTCCTGCCACGGTCAAAGTGAAAGCCGCTGACCGCACTGCGAAGACAGCCATCGAAGAAATGCTCCGCGCGGATCGAAAGTCCAAGTATCCTCTCGTTCCTGCCGGTACCCGCTTGAAGAGCGTCCATGTCGAAGACGGCACCTGCACCGTGAATTTCACGAAAGAGCTGAACCAGCTTCAAGGAGAGACCGGACAGTCCCTCTTCATCGCCATGACTGTCGATACGCTGACCGAATTTCCCAATATCAAACGCGTCGAATTCCGCGTGGAAGGGCAGCTTGTCAAGTTCCAGATCGATATGAGGGAACAATTCCTACGCGATGAAGCCTTCATCAAGCAGACAAAAAAATAAGACAAGTAAAAAGGAGCTGTGAAGAAATGAATCCTCATTTCTTCACAGCTCCTTTTTTGTCTTACAGACCGAGAGGAGAGCTCCTCCCCAGCCACTAGTCTTCCACCACTTCGATCTGGCCTTCCGCGAAAGCTTTCGGATAGAAGAAGGACTGCTCCGTATTTCCAAAGTCTACGACGAGCTTGCCATCCGCAATATCCGTGATGACGCCCGGTCCATACACAGAGGAGACAACGGGCGTGCCCACGCCGATCTCGATATAGTGGGTATTGCCGCGGTGCGTTTCCTTGACCGGACGGACTTCCACCTTCGGCTTCGGAGCCGGTCTGTCGGCTACCGGCACGGTATAGGTGCGCGCCTGTCCCTTCGGCGCTTCTTTTTTCGTTTCCTTCTTCTCTTCTGGGAATGCTGTCTTCAAGAGCTTCGACGGAAGTCCCATCGGATAGAGGATGCGCTCGCCTGTCGCATCATAAGTGACATACGTGCCGCGCTCTGTGATGCGGGTGATGGTGCCCTTACCGAGCGTCTCATCCGTGACCTCCAGACCGACAGCCGCTTCTCTCTTTTTGAAACCGGTCGGCTTTGCATCCGGCAGAGGTGCATCGAAGGTGAATACCTTCTTTTCCATCGGCTTCGCCGCGCTGAAGGCTTCCTTTTTGAAATCCTTACGATGTGCGTCCTTCTTGAAGCCGTCTTTTTTGTAGCCGCCCTCGCGCTTCTTTCTCGGGATGAGCTTTTCCGCATCGCCGAAAGCAACGACGATGCCTTCATCTGTCAGCTTTCTCACGATGCCCACGCCGAGCTCGCGGTCCACGAATTCGACGCCGGGAGCCAATTTCCGTTTCTTGAAATCCGGCTTATCCTTGCCGAAGCTCTTGCCGCGGCCGCTGAATTTCTTACCGCCAAATTTTCCCTTACTTTTGAAGTCTTTGCGGGGCTTATTGTTTTTTTCTTCCATGATGCTATGGTTCTCCCTTTGTGGTTGTTAGTTGAAATGATGGTATGATAAGGGTTCAAGGTTCGGGGTTCAGGTTGACACGGGTTCAACGGGGGTAATTCCATGAATGTGTGACAAACCCGCTTCATTAGCCAACCTCCGCCCCTTCGGGGCACCTCCTTCCATGGGAAGGAGGGAGCGAGCTTATAAAGGAATATCCTAATCCCTAATCCCTAATCCCTAATCCCTAGTCACTAGTCACTAATCCCTAATCCCTAGTCACTAGTCACTAATCCCTAATCCCTAGTCACTAGTCACTAATCCCTAATCCCTAGTCACTAGTCACTAGTCACTAGTCACTAGTCACTAGTCACTAGTCACTAGTCACTAGTCAATCATACCTTTGTTCTTTGATGCGCCTGTCAAGATCGCGCTTAGCAGCTTTCGCAGCCATATCCTCTCTCTTATCGTAGAGTTTTTTACCCGTTGCGACACCGATCTCCACTTTGACCTTGCCGTGCTTGAAGTACATCTTGAGCGGGACTAAGGTGTAGCCCTTTGTTTTGAGCTGCATCTCGATCTTTCGGATCTCCTTCTTGTGCAGAAGCAGCTTTCTGGTACGAAGCGGGTCGTGGTTGAAAATATTTCCCTGCTCATAGGGGCTGATATGTGCATTCCACAGGTAGACCTCGCCCTTCTGGATACGAGCGAAGCTGTCACGCAGGTTCGCCTTGCCCGCGCGGATGGACTTCACCTCCGTTCCGGTGAGCGCAATGCCGCACTCATACGTCTCGTGGATGAAATAGTTATGATGTGCCTGCCGATTGAGCGCGATCGGCGGCGCCGTTTTTTTCTCGGCCATGTATCTCTCCTTTACGGATGTTGGTCAATTTCCATGTAATACATAGTTTCAAGTGAGGAGTTAGGAGTGAGAAGTGAGGAGTGAAGGTACGGCGCATCAAATTTGGAAGCGCCGTGAGTTTTGTATAAAGCAATGCTGGTACATGACTTGCCAGATGCTCTTCCGGCGAGCCCCTTCCTCTGGAAGGGGCAGCCAAGCGCAGCTAGGCGGGGTTGGCCCGCGCGATGTGTGATAAGCCTGCTTCGCGAAGCCAACATCTCGCTTTGCTCGAAATGGCGTCTCACTGGATTTTCGCGTCGGTTTGCAAAAATACAGTTCGCTTGCACACTCCGCCCCTTCGGGGCACCTCCTTCCAAAAGGAGGAGGGAGAGCGGGCTTATAAAGGAAATATCCTAATCCCTAGCCACTAGTCACCAGTCACTTCTTCCCCTTCTTCATTTTCTTTTTCGAATGTGATCTGGATTTTGCAGATGCTCTGGTCTTCTTTTCCAGATTCAGCGGGGAATGGATCTCTCCCATGATGAAGTCGACTTCGCGGCGTTCCTTATCCGCCTTGACAAGGGTCACGCGGACGGGCATCCCCATGGAATAAGTCGTCCCGGAGAAGCGGCCCTTCAAGGTCATCGTATCTTCCTGATACATGTACTCGTCATCGTCCATGGAGTCAATGTGGACAAGACCTTCTACGCCATTGTCGAGGCCTACGAAAACACCGAAGCGGGTGATCCCGGTCACATGCGCATCGAATGGCTCGCCAACGAACGGCACCATGTACTCTGTCATCTTGAGATCATCGACATCGCGCTCGGTATCTGTCGCATTCTGCTCTGTCTCCGAGCAGTGGTCAGCCGCACGCAGGAGGAACTCTGTCTGCTTTTTGAGCTCTGCCTTGGAGAGGCCATCCGAGATCGCCTGTCGGATGAGGCGATGTACCATCAGATCCGGATAGCGGCGGATCGGCGAGGTGAAGTGCGTATAGCATTCACTGGCGATCCCGAAGTGTCCGGCATTTTCCGTGCTGTAGCAGGCCTGCGGAAGGCTGCGGAGCGTCATCACCTGCACGACCGCTTCGATATCTTCTCCCTTCACCGTTTCCAAGAGCTTCTGGATATCCTTCGGCTCCGGATCCTTCGGGATGGAGAGATCGAGTCCCATGATGGCGATGAGACGCTTCAGGGAATTCAGCTTCTCCTCATCCGGATGCTCATGCACACGGTAGATCGACGTATGTCCTGTCTTTTCAAGGAAACGCGCTACCGCTTCATTCGCCGCGATCATGGCATCCTCGATCATCTTCTCCGCATCACTTCTGATGCGCTTCTCAATGCGAAGCGGTGTCCCCTCTTCATCGAGAATGACCTTGTATTCCGGGAAATCGAAGTCGAGTGCGCCGCGGCGGGTGCGGTCTGCGCGAAGGGCATCCGCGCAGGCCTTCAGGTCTTCGAGCATCGGCATGAAGTGTGCAAGATCTGCCGGCATAATGCCCTCATGGAAGGCTTTATTGATCTCCGGATAATTGCAGCGGCGTGCCACACGCACGATGGACGGTGTGACCAGCTCGGTCTTTACCTTGCCATCCGGCGACACATCCATCACGCAGGACATCGCATAGCGGTCTTCATCATGGTTTAGGCTGCAGAGATCATTCGACAGCTGGAAAGGCAGCATCGGGATGACGCGGTCCGCCAAGTATACACTGGTGCCGCGGCGGTAGGCCTCATCATCGAGGAGCGACCCCTTCGTCACATAGCGAGACACATCCGCGATATGGACAGACAGCTCAAAATGTCCATTTGCCTTCTTCTCGCAGTAGACTGCATCGTCCAAATCCTTCGAGTCAGGCCCGTCGATGGTGACGATCGGAAGAGCTCTGAAATCGGTGAGTCCCTTTTCCATCCGGATATCCCGCGGCAGATTTTCCGCCTCATCCAGTACCTTTTCGGAAAATTCATGCGGCAGACGGTGCTGTGCAACGATGATATCGATATCAAGCCCCTTATCGCCTTTGTAGCCGATGACTTCCGTCACACGGCCCTCCGCATCCGTCCATTCCCCCGGCCAGCGAGTGACTTCGACGATGACACGCGCCCCCGTGGTGGCATCCATTTCCTGCCCCTCAGGGATCTCGATGTACATATCCACCTTCTCATCGATCGGCACGGCTTCACCGCCATCCTTCAGCATCTCATAGGTGCAGACGAAGGTATCATTGGCACGCTCTAAGACCTTCATGACACGGCCTTCCGTATTGTGACGGCCCGTCTCACTCTTCATCGTCTTCACTTCGACGGTATCATTATTCACCGCATTCAGATGGTCGCGGTCGGAAATATACACATCCTCGTGGTCGTCATCGGTGATCAGAAATCCGAACCGGCCATACGACTTGTATACGCCCTGCAGGATCGTCCCCGGCTTATAAGATAAAAGCGTTTTCTTTTCTTCCATTGTTGTTCTCCTGTATATGCGCGATGAAATGGCTTCGCGGCTCCGCGTAGAGCCATAAGGAAGCCTCACCATGGACTGAAGAAGCACCGATTCGTTCTCCGGTCACCGCTCACTGCTCTTTGCCATCCCTTAATAAAAAAAGGCTTGCTTCTATGCAAGCCCCTTTTCTTTTCATCAGAAAGTATTCATATATCTTCCAAGCACGAGACAAAGCACAGCAAAGACAATGCCAAATACCACCGTGAACTTGGAGAGTACAGCATCCTTACCTCTGGTTTTGCCGCCAACAGCGCCTTCTGCGCCGCCGCCGATGGCCGAGCCCATTCCCGCCTGCTTGGATTCCTGAGCTACGACGACTACGATCACCAGTAAGGAAACAACCATTGTCAAACCAATCAAAAAATACTTCACTCTGCATCCTCCTCTGAATCTACCCAAGGGCAGATCGGCCTTTCCTATCGAATATAAAGCCAATATCAAACCTTATTTTATACTACTCTGTAGTACAGGTCAAGAGGAAATAGAATTCAGAGTTCGCCCGTGGGCGGGGGCCCCTTGATTGGGCGAAAGAGGGTTCAAGGTTCAAGGTTCAAGGTTCAAGGTTCAAGGTTGTGGTGGCGGCTTCGCCGCGAATATATATGGGGCGATGCCCGAAAGTGGTATTCAAGTCACTAGTTCCCAGTCACTCCTATGATACGAGTGGGCCCTTGGAGACGGAAGTCCCGCAGAGGGACTTCCGAGTTTGGCCTAATCCAAAGAGGCGCCTAGCCTGCCCATCAAGGCGCCTTCCTGTGAGGCCAAACGGCCCGCGCCGAAGGCGCAGGATAGAGTGCCTCGGAGAGGCACAACTCTACGCAGCGGTGTGAAAAACGATGTGAGGCTATCGTCTTTCTTGCGTGTCATGAGGGCCGAAGTGGAGGGATCCTTCTTGCAGAGCGGTAAGCCGTGAGTGAGAGAAAGGCGAAAAAGGAAGCGCCAAGGTGTCGTTTGCGTGAGGGCGCACGTGTGCATATGGCGGCAGTGCAATAAAGATCCCTCGGCTTCGCTCGGGATGACGATACGGGGAGCGGATGGGTCACAAGGGTAGTGCGACGTCTTTTTAGAAGAGGGTATTCTCGTATCGGAGCCTTCCCCTCGAGGGGAAGGTGCCCGTAGGGGCGGATAGGGCACAGTCGGTGTGAAAGACAGATGAAAAAAGCGAAGAAATGCGCGGCACATGTGGGGAAAGCGTGAGTCCCTCGCCGCGAATGCCAAAGATTTCTCGCTGCGCTCGAAATGACGATACGGGAGTCTGATATCTCCTAGTCTTCTAGTCGTTTAGTCACCAATCACTAGCGCCCCCTGCTTTCAAACTTCAGCGGGAAATACGGCGCATAAAAAGCGGAAGCGCCGCTCCTTCATTCCTGATTCCTTATTTTTTCAGCACATTCCCGATCATCCGTTTCAGCTTTTCCGCATCCGCCTTTGGCTCTTCGCTCGCCATGATGGCAGAGACGATGGCGAAGCCGTCGATCGCGCTTCCTTTGAAGTCAGGGATGGTCTTCTCA
The DNA here is from genome assembly GCF_042846925.1 of Dialister sp. i34-0019-2H8. Lineage (NCBI taxonomy): Bacteria > Bacillati > Bacillota > Negativicutes > Veillonellales > Veillonellaceae > Dialister > Dialister sp. i34-0019-2H8. Next base: position 687,172 of record NZ_BAABYQ010000001.1, on the reverse strand, counting down.
TTGATACCGCCGATGGCGCAGACGGGGATGTGGACGCTGCGCTTGATCGCCTCCAGCGCCTCTCTGGTCGTGAAGTCCGCATCCGTCTTCGTCTTCGTGGGATACATCGCGCCGACACCGAGGTAGTCTGCGCCGTCTGCTTCTGCCTTCAGTGCCTCGGTGAGATTGGCAGCGGAGACGCCCAAGATCTTATCTGGGCCGATCATCTGCCTTGCGATGGCCGCCGGCATATCGCTCTGTCCCACATGAACGCCTGCCGCATCCACCGCCAGCATGATGTCGATGCGGTCATCGATGATGAGAGGGATATGATAGCGGTCCGTCACTTTCTTCAGCCTGCGCGCCCGTTCGTAGAGCAGACCCGTATCCCCTTCCTTTTCACGAAGCTGCACAAGCGTCACGCCGCCCCGGATCGCCTCTTCGACGACAGTTTCAAATCCCTCTTTAGGCATACGCCGGTCAGTCACGAGGTAGAGCGTAAGATCAAAGGATGTCATACTTGCCCTCCGCTTCCATGACAGAGGCGCTCATGCTGCCAAGCTCATCCAGGATGCCCATGTGGAAATGACCAAGCCCCTGATGCCCATATGATCTCCAGGCTCTTTCGCCCGCGATCCCCATCGAGAGCATCGCCGCGGCAGAGGCGCCGAAGGGATCCTCCGGATGCGCACCGACAAACGCACCGACGAGTGTGGTACACATGCAGCCGGAACCCGTGATATCCGACATCTCCGGGCAGCCATTGCGGATATGCATGACCCTTTTCCCATCTGTGATGATATCCGTCTTGCCACTGATGACGACCGTCGCATGCCATTTCTTCGCCAGCATCGAAGCGACCTCTTCCGCGACCTTGGCATCTGCATCGCCCGCATCGACTCCCTTGGTCCGCGCTGCCTCTCCTCCCAGAGAGCAGATCTCAGAAATATTTCCTCTCACGACCGCCATCCGGATCTGACACATGAGTTCAGCCGCCATATGGTTTCTGAAAGGCGTCGCCCCCACGCCGACAGGGTCAAAAACGACCGGAATACCGAGCGCATTCGCCTTGCGGCCTGCCACCATCATCGCTTCGACCTTCGTCACATTCAGCGTCCCGATATTCAGCACCAGCGACTGCGCGATGGAGACCATCGACTCCGCTTCATCCACCGCATCAGCCATGACAGGCGATGCGCCGATCGCAAGACAGGCATTCGCACAGTCATTGACCGTCACATAATTCGTGATGTGATGCACAAGCGGTCTTTCCGCTCTGACTTGATCGATATAAGATGTAAATGTCATTTCCTTTTCCCCTTTTCTTTCACTTTAGCCGCTTTATCCAGATACCGTTCCGCCATTTGGGGATTCGGCTCTGTCCCATATCCGCGTCGATAGTAATCCGCCATCACTTCATAGAAATCCTCATTCCGCTTCCTTGCCATCTTTTGCGCAAACCGGAACGCCTTCAAAGGATTCTCGTGATGAAGCTCTCCTTGCTCCTCTCCGGAGGGACCTGCAAAGTACGTCCACAGAAAGAGATCCATATCCATGATCCGTGCATTTCTTCCATTCGCCGCAGCCTCCAGAAAATCCGCATTTCTCTTCCCGATATCTGCGCCATGGTAGAGATAGAGATACGCAAGGAGCGCCCAAGCCTCCGGGCTGCCCGCCTTTGCCGCCTTCTCGCAGCAAGAAGCCGCATGCCTCGTATGCGCAAGATAATCATCGAAGAACTTTCTCTCGCCCCGCCTTTCGGCAAGCTCGTCAAATATCGGCTCCAGTACCCGCAGCTCCGTCACCACTTCATTCATATAATACTGCACCCAGCGCTCACGGCAGCTGTCATGCCCTGCCTGCATCCCCATCTCCAGATCCTTCAGATAGAGATCCATCCGTCCCCTGCGTCGCTCGATGTCTGCAAGTGCGAAGAGACAGCTCGTATCTCCCGCCGCATGAAGCTTCTCTAGGAAGGAATGGAGAAGCTCTTCGACCTCCTCATAGCGCGGCGTATCGATATACGCCTGCACCACGCGCAGCATCCCTACCGCAGCCGCTCTTTTCTCTTCCGGATTCCCCAGCTCATAGGCACGCAGATACCACGTAAGCGCCCTTCGGATCTCACGATGCACGTGAATACCAGCCGCATACATCTCCCCAAGCTGCCTGCAGGCGAGCGCACTCCCGGCATCCGCCGCCTGCCGATAGAGGCGAAGCGCACGCGGGATATCCGGCTTCGTCCCATAGCCCTCAGCGAAGCACACCGCCACGCGAAAGAGGCACAGCGCATCACCGCGCATCGCCCCCTTCATGTACCAGGAAAATGCCTCCTGATCATCTCGCGGCGTCGAGCCCGCCGTGAAATGCTCGCTGTAAAGATCCCCGACCGCCGCATACGCTTCATAGATCCCCGCCTTGATCGCCTCTTCCAGCCAGGTGAGTGCGATGTCTCGCACCTCGGTCACCCGAAGCGCATCCTCACGCATGAGCATCCCTGCCCGGTACGCCCCCCGGTCGACTCCCTGCTGGAAGCTTTCGCTATAGAAGCCAAAGGCCGCCTGATAATCCCGCTGGCGGCCAAGACCCTTCTCACACATCTCTCCAAGTATGAGACAGCTTTCCCCATGCCCGCGATCTGCCAGCATTTGAAAAGCCTCCTCTGCCTTCTTGTAGTTTTTCTCTGCCAGGAAATGCTCGCCGAGCGCATAGAGATCCTGCGCCGCATTCGTTTTGCCCAGCATCACGGCATGCCCCAGATACTCCATCGCTTTATCGTAATTTCGTATATGAAGATAGTCCTTCCCCAGCCTCACCAGGGAATCCGCCTCGTCCTCTCTCATGGTGTCTCCTCATTTCTGAATTTTCTTTTTATTTTACCACGCAGCCTGAGAAAAGAGGAGGCAAAATAAAAAGGAGCTGTGAAGAAATGAATCCTCATTTCTTCACAGCTCCTTTTTATTTGCTTTCATTTGGTTCAGGGTTCAAGGTTCAGGGTTGAGGGTTGAGGGTTGAGGTGGCGGCTTCGCCGCCTTTTTTTAGAAGATGGTAGAAAGCCACTGCCTTCATTCCTCATGCGAGCAGAGCTTTCATTCACAGCCCGACTCGCTGCGCTCGCCTGTGCCGCTCACTATAGCTGATATCTATCGTAGAGCCGCTATCACCGATTCTTCTCCACGAACGCCTTGAGCTCCGGATACCCTACATTGCCATAGCCGATGATGCTGTCCACCGGCTTGCCGTCCTTGAAATACACGATATCCGGGATCGTCTCGATGTGATAGCGCTCTGCCAGTGCTTCATCCTCATCAATATTCACGCCGTAGATCGGGATGTCGATCTCCTCCGACAGCTTCACGATCATCGGCTGCAGGCGGCGGCAGTAGCCACACCATGGTGCGCTGAAGCCGGCGATCATATCGCCCTTTGCGAGCACCTGATCAAAATTTTTAGTACCTGTGATCATTTGAATCATGGTTCATTCCTCCTTTCTGGAATATCGATTGTTCTCTATGTGTATTCTATCATGGATATCGATACATGTCAATATAATCATCATAGATGGATTCGTGTTGCTCCCCACATGCCCGAAAATGGAAAAATAATATTCATTGAAAAGCCAAAGCGGCAATAAAAAAGGATCGCATCGCTGCGATCCATCACTTGCTGGTGGAGATGAGGGGAGTCGAACCCCTGTCCAAAAAGCCTGTCCCATAAACCTCTCCGAGTGCAGTTCACTGTTTTAAGATTTAAGCAAAGTATCGTACAGGAACAAACTGCCTTTGCCGATCTCGGAATTGTTTTCGAAACGAAAGTCCCAAGCATCCTTCCGCTCTATCCTATTGGTTGATGTCAGCCTGCGGTCATAGGAAAACCGCAGGGGACATTAGCAGATTAGGCTGCTAAAGCAAAATCACATTTTGCGTTTAGGTTTTTCCACCGTTTAACGGGCAGGTGGGATCCCGACTCGCTGTTTATGTCCCAGAATCTCCTGTCGAAACCGGTACATCCCCAAAGGTACTTATCTATTGTATGCGATAAGAAGGAAAATGTCAATTTAGCCGCCCGTGGGGAAATAAGGAAGTTTGAAAGCAGGGATGAGGGACTAGGGATTAGGAGCCGCAAGTAACTGGTGACTAGTGACTGGTGACTAAATACCATCTTCGGGCATTGCCATTATTTATACTCCGCGGCGCTTCTATAGTCTTATGCGCCGCACCACCATTTCGCATTTCTCATTTCTAATTTCTCATTCAAGCGAGGCTTTCAAACGCAATCAAAGGGCACCCCGCCCCACGGGCTAACGCTGATTAAATCGTTGTCAGATTTAATCAGTGTTTCCTTAAGGCGCACGCTCTACTCCCCGCGCGTGATATCCGCATACGCAGGGCGAGCGCCCATGGATTCCGCACTCTTGACCGCATCAAGGACGGCAAGGCGGATGGCTTCTTCTGCTAGATAGCCCACCGTATCGACAGGCGCGGCGATCTCTCCGGATGCCATGGTGAAGACGGTATCCCCATCCATCGTGGTGTGGACGGGGCGGATGGATCTGGCGAAGCCATCGTGTGCCATACCGCTCACCGCCTTGCATTCCGCCTTGGTGAGCTTCGCATTCGTTACGACGCAACCGATGGAAGTATTGCCGCCAAGGATACGTTCAAATCCGTTGAGCATGAAGTCGTGCGAAGAAAGGATGGTTTTCTCATCATCGGAAAGAATACCGGCGAGCGTGGTCTCTTTGTCGTACACTTCGCCGCACGCATTGACAGCCATGTAGGCCCCGACGCAGAGTCCGCTTTCGAGGGAGATCTCAGCATAGCCGGCGCCACTCTTCATGGCATGCTCTGCACCCTTGAGCTTGCCGACCGTCGCGCCTGTCCCTGCACCGTAGCAGCCGACGGGAAATGTCACATCCGCCCGCTTCGCCGCCTCGTATCCCATGGCAAGATCGGGATGGGCTTTCGGATCACCTATCAAAAGGTCGAAGAGCACCGCGCCGCAGACGATCGGTACAGACACCGGCCCTACGGGAAATCCGACACCGTCTTCTGCGAGAGCATTCATGACGCCGCTGTCGGCTTCCAGGCCAAAGGCAGAGCCGCCGGAAAGGACCACGGCGTGAATCTGCTGCACCGTTTTCTCCGGAGAGAGAAGATCCGTCTCCCGTGTCCCCGGTGCGCAGCCGCGTACATCGCCCCCTGCGGTCGCACCCCCTTCAGGCGCCAGAATGACGGTCACGCCCGTAAGACCCACACGGTCTTGCGCCGTGCCGATGCGAAATCCCGGGACAGATATGGTACGTGTGATCATAGAAATTCTCCTTTCGGCTTTCGGGGAAATAAGTGACTAGGGACTAGTGACTAGGGACTTGTGACTGGTGGTTAGGGATTAGGGATTTTAGTATTACGATTTGTCAACGTCTGGACTTAGTTAGAAGTGTGAAGTGCGGGAAGGGGGCACACAATTCATATAGTGCCCCAATACCCCCTCATTATATAAAACAATTTGTTTGTTATTTACATAAAACTCCTCGGCGCTTCCTAATTTTATGCGCCGTACCTTCACCCCTCACTCCTAACTCCTCACTCCTAACTTTAATCAGTGTTTCTTTACATTTCCCCTTTTCTTGCCATCTGAAGGCAGAGCGCAAGATCAGCAGGGATCGGCGCTTCGAAGTGCAGGGCCTTGCCCGTCACAGGGTGGCGAATATCGAGTGTCCACGAATGGAGTGCCTGCCCTTCGATAGGGAAATGGTCTTTTTTCCAGCCATAGAGCGGGTCATTTACGACGGGATGGCGGATGTGTGCCATGTGGACGCGGATCTGGTGGGTACGTCCGGTTTCCAGCTTGCACTCGATCCATGAGTAATGCGGCATGAATTCAAGTACACGGAAATGGGTGACGGCATGCTTGCCGGTCTTAGGCTGTACGTCCCATTTCATGCGATCCTTCGTACTGCGCCCCAGGGGGAAACGGATGACGCCCGTATTTCCTTCCATCTGCCCATGGACGAGAGCGACGTAGTGACGCTCCGCTTCATGTGTCGCGATCTCTTCCTTCAGCACAGGGAAGGCTTCCTTCGACTTCGCGACGACCATGACGCCTGAGGTATCCTTGTCAAGGCGGTGTACAATGCCCGGACGTATGGGATCCTCGCAGGCCTCAAAAAGCGAAGGACCGACATGGAAGAGGAGTGCATTCACCAGTGTGCCATCCGGATTGCCCGAGCCGGGATGCACGACCATGCCGCGCGCTTTATTGATGACCAGCATGTGTTCATCTTCGTAGAGGATATCAAGCGGTATATCCTGCGGAATGAGCGCGATCTCCTTCTTCTCTTCCCAGGAGAAGGAGATCTGATCGCCTGTCTGCACATGGTAATTCGGACGGATCATCTTGCCATCTGCGAGCAGCGCACGGCCGTCTTTGATCCATTTCTGCACTTCAGAACGGGTGAGCCCGGAGGCCTCTTTCAGGAACTGGTCAAGACGCTGTCCTGCTTCTTGCTCGGTCACAACGTAAATTTTCTCACTCATGCTTCATGTCTCCAAAAATAAAATACGATCAGTGCCACACCGACACAGATGAAAATGTCTGCCACATTGAAGATCGGCCAGATGCGGAAATCGAAGAAGTCCACCACGCCGCTGATACGCACGCGGTCGATGGCATTTCCCAAAGCCCCTCCGAGCAGCATACCGATCGCGGCGGAAAAATAGCGGGGCTCTTTCGGGATGCGTTTCCGGAAAAAGAAGAACGCACCAAAGAGCAGGATGACGATCGCAAGGAAAAACCATCTCTGATACGCCAGAATGCCGAAGGCCGCACCGGGATTGATGATGTAGGTCAGATGAAATACCCCGGAAATGAGCGGGATCGATTCTCCCCAGACCATGTGCTGCTGGACGATCCATTTCACCAGCTGGTCAAGCACGGTCACGAATAAAGCTATATAAACTGTCAGCATAGTATCCTCCTATATATTGCTTTATTATAGCATGAGAGAGAGGGTGCGCGCAGTAGGGAGTTTTTTTGTGGGAACGGGGCGGGGTTAGCCCGTGGGCGGGCAATGCTATTAAGTTAAGGAAATCGTTAGCTCCGTAACGTCTTGCTTCCCCCTTTGGGGGAAGTGCCGAAGGCAATAGGGGCATGCTAGCGGTATAACGTGCTATGTTGAATAGTCCGATGCTATCGATATTCCAACACTTTCATGCAATACCGCTACGTAGCCCCCTCAGCCCTTCGGGCAGCTCCCCCGATGGGGAGCCAAGAACGTTCTTCCGCTTAACTTAATAGCATTACGTGGGCGGGGCGCCCCTTGACTTTGGATGGAAGCTCTGCTCGAATGAGGAATGAAGGTGGCGGCTTCGCCGCGAATATATATAGGGCGATGCCTGAAAGTGGTGGGAGCAGCGATACGGGGGAAACGCATTTCCAACATACGGGGGAGCCAACCCCGTCTCGCTACGCTCGACAGCCCCTTCCAGAGGAAGGGGCGAGAATGTGGGGCTTTTCGAGTGTATCAATCCCTCCTTCCTTTGGAAGGAGGTGCCCGCAGGGCGGAGGTTGGGCGACGCAGAGCGGAGTGAAAAAGGAGCGTCTCAAGTCGACGATTTACGAAAGCACCCTATCCACCGCTGACGCGGTCCCCCTTCCCCAATGGGGAAGGCTACGAAACGAGAATACCGCTATCCCAGAAACAAAGCCTTCCCCGCGTGGGGAAGGTGGCGAGCGAAGCGAGCCGGATAGGGTTCTAGCGGTATGAAAGAGAGCGGGAAAGATCGTCTCAAGTCGACAATTTACGAGAGCACCCTATCCACCGCTGACGCGGTCCCCCTTCCCCGATGGGGAAGGCAAAGAGGTGCGAAAGTCTGATGTCTTCTAGTCTCCTAGTCTCCAGTCACTAATCCCTGGCTACTCATCCCTGCTTTCACACTTCGGGGTTGTGGTAGCGGCTTCGCTGGAAAATAGAAAAGGCGATGCCTGAAGGTCACTGAAATGCTGCCTTCGGACATCGCCACTATTTATACTCCGCGGCGCTTCTATATGGTTATGCGCCGCACCACACCCCTGAACCCTGAACACAGAGTTGAGTAGCTAGGGATTAGGGATTAGGAGCGCCGAGTGACTAGTGACTGGTGACTAGTGACTGAAATACTACCTTCGGGCATCGCCCCATTTATACATTGCGGCGCTTCTATATTTTTATGCGCCGCACCACACCCCTGAACCTCGAACCCTTAATAATTCACAAACACTTCGATATTCTGTCTGCCGAAGTTATAGCAGTCTTCGAAAGACTCCATGCAGAGGTCGATGCGGTTACCGACGATCGCACCGCCGGTATCTGCTGCGACAGCATGACCATAGTTCGGGATGAATACATTCGTACCGAGTGGGATGACGGAAGGATCGACCGCCACCGTGCCGTGACCGGCCTGTGTACCGGTCGCAGTGATGCCGCTGCCGCCTCCATCGCTCGGATGATATGCGCTCGCATGCATATTGGCGACCCAGCCCATCGTCCCTTCTGCTTTACCGGTCTTCATAATGCCCGGCGTGCCATCAGAGAGAACCTTGGCATGAGCGATGACCGTCTTCACGACCTTGCCGCCGGAGATGAATTCATCGATCTCCACTTCCCGTTCGCCGGGGATCCCCTCCTGGACGACGACCTCCTGATCCTCCCCGAGGCTACCATCATACCATTTATTATAGTGGATCGGCATCGCCTCCTTGCGGAAGACCTTCCTCGCAGTATACGGAACGACGTGGATCTGCATGCCTTCCTTCACCTGCATCAGACCGTCTTCGATCGGCATCATCTTCTTCCAGTCGAAGCCCGCATCATTCACCACGCCCTGCACCGTCTGCTGCGTCGTATAGACGACCTTTTTCTTGCCATTCGCGATGATGGAAACAGGCACCGCCCGCTCCACCACGATGACTGCGCCGTCCGTGACGTCCTTTGTGCTTGTCCAGAATGTGTCATACGCCTTCAGTGATACATGGAGGTCGCTTAATACATTCTTGAAATTGGAGGCTGCCGTAGAAATGACCTGCTTGTGATCCCCATCATATACGGTCACTGTCTTCGCGTGACTGCCACCCAGAAAATCTAAAGATGCTGCCGCAAGATCCACCTGACTTCCCAAGGCAGCCGCCGTCAATATACATACTAATACTTTTTTCGCTTTGTTCATCGTTGAAGGTTTCATAAATGCATCTCCTATGGCCGCTATTCTACCATAGAGAGACTTTTTGTCAATTTTTCCGATGTTGACAATAATAGAAGCCCGCATTTATTCCGTATTTATCGAATATTTCTTGCATATTCTCCAATATACATCGCACACTATTCTTTGTCTCGCTTTTTGTCATATCACGATTTTTATCTGATATTATCGAATAATATTCATCAATCAAATTGTCAATCTTGTATTTCCCCAATAGACATTTGAGAATTATTAACGAATTATGAATCAGTCTATCTCCCATGTTATCGTTTCTTTCGCATTTTATGCATTTCGACCCCCGCCCGATTGTCAACCCCGAGCCGACTTCATCTCTCATCCGAGATAGCCCAACTTTGTCCCATCTTTGACCTTTCGTTCTTCTCATTTTTTCGTAAAGTGGGAAATTCGCCCGCCAAAATCCTTGAAATTTACAATTCTTTCCCAAAAAGAGAAGATGGCAGAAGGAAAAGTGGATAATAGAGAATCAAAGCTCATGGAACGTGCCATTCCTTGATCGCTTGCGAATGACAAAGATTTCTCGCTTCGCTCGAAATGACAATACGAGAGAGTCTGCCGTCTCTTAGGCTCTTAGCCTTTAGCCGCTAGTCACTAGCCACCAGTCACCAGTCACCAGTCACTAGTCACCAGTCACTAGTCACCAGTCACTAGTCACCAGTCACTAGTCACCAGCCACTAGTCACCAGCCACGCAAAAAAGCCGAAGCATTCGCTTCGGCTTTTCCTTAGCATGATTTACTTTTCTTTTTTTCCAAAGACAGGCATGTAGGGTTCCATTTTCTGCGCGAGGGTCATTTCATCTTCGCGGTCACGCTTCTCTGCGATACGCTGGAATTCAGCCTGGGCGCCCACTTTATCAGCAGGTGCGATCTCCTTTTTCCACATGCCATCAGACTGCATGATGTGCGCTTTCTGATTGTCCGCGAGCTCCATATTGACCATGGTCTTCAGACGATGGCAGAGATCGGCGTCACGCACAGGGATCATGAGTTCGACGCGGTCATTGAGGTTTCTTGGCATCCAGTCCGCACTGCCGATATACAGCTCTTCACGACCGCCATTGGCGAACCAGAAGACACGGCTGTGCTCCAGGAAGCGGCCGACAAGGCTTCTGACGGTGATGTTGTCGCTGACGCCGGGGATGCCCGGGATGAGTACGCAGATGCCGCGGATGATGAGCTCGATCCTGACGCCTGCCTGAGAGGCTTCGTAGAGCTTATCTATGATCTCCTTATCGAGGAGGGAATTCATCTTGGCGACCATGTGTGCCTGCTCGCCCTGCTTGGCGAAGGCGATCTCGCGGTCGATGAGCTCCATGCAGCGCTGGCGGAGATTGATCGGCGCGACGATGAAGGAGTCCCACAGCGGCGGGTCAGAGTAGCCGGAGAGCAGATTGAAGAAGGCAGAAGCATCGCTGCCGAACTGGTCATTGCAGGTGAATACGCCGAGATCCGTATAGAGCTTGGCTGTGGATGCATTGTAATTGCCGGTCGCGACATGGACGTAGCGGCGGATGCCGTCCTTTTCGCGACGGATGACGAGCGTACACTTCGAGTGCGTCTTGAGCCCGACAAGGCCATAGATGACATGTGCGCCTGCTTTTTCAAGGCGGCGAGCCATCAGGATGTTATTCGCTTCATCAAAGCGTGCCTTGACTTCCATGAGGACAGTGACCTGCTTGCCGTTCTGCGCTGCTTTTTCGAGCGCCTGAATGATCGGCGAGGAGGAAGCCACGCGGTACAGGGTCTGCTTGATGGCAAGGACATCGGGGTCAGCCGCAGCAGAAGCGACGAAATTGACGACAGAGTCTTCAAAAGATTCATAGGGCAGATGCACGAGGAGATCTTTCTCACGGATCATCTCGAAAATATTCTTTCGACCATCCTTTTCGAGTTGGATCATGGACCAGGGGCGATGCGGATGCGCTTCCGGATAGCGGAGACGGTCGTAGCCCTTGATGCCGCAGAAGGAAAAGAACATCGTCATATCGAGCGGTCCGTCGATCTCATACAGATCCTCCTTCGCGAGGTGCATCTCCTGCGTCATGAAGCGCTGCATGAAGCGGCTGGTGCCTGCTTCGAATTCGATACGCACGGCCTCCCCGCGCTGGCGTTTTTTCAGCTGGCGCTCCACCTCGACGACGAGATCCTGTGCATCTTCTTCATCGATGGCAAGATCCGCGTCACGTGTGATGCGGAAAGGATGTGCTTCCAAGAGGTCGTAGCCGATGAAGAAACGGGAAGCAAAGTGACGGATGACCTGCTCCAAGAGGACGAAGTCGTGGCGTCCCTTCTTTTCCGGATCATCCGGCAGGCGGACGATACGAGGGAGCAGCGATGGCACTGGCACGATCGCTGTCTTCACATCGATATCATTTTCCTCATCCAGCGAAAGGTCACGCTCATTCCTTTCGAGCAGCATCGCAATATTGAGGCTCTTCGAAGCGAGGAACGGGAACGGATGCGAGGAGTCGACGGCCATCGGCGTGACGACTGGGAATACCTGCCGCTCGAAATAGTCCTCCATCCATTTCTTCTGCGCTTCTGTCGCATCTTCCGGATGGATGAAGTAGAGCCCTTCCGTGCGAAGCTCGGACAGGATCATATGAAGGAAACGGTACTGGCGCGCGACGAGCTTCTGGCAGGTGTCGGAGATCTGCTCGAGCTGCTCCTCCGGTGTCATATGGGCGATGTCACGGCGCTTCACGCCATTTTCCTTCTGGTGCCTCAGCCCCGCCACGCGGATCATGAAGAATTCATCCAGATTCGAACTCGTGATCGCCAGGAATTTCAATTTTTCCAGCAGGGGATTGTTCGGATCCACTGCTTCCTGCAGTACGCGGCGATTGAACTGCAGCCACGACAGCTCGCGGTTCAGATAATAATGCTGATGTCTATCCTGCATGTCCATAGTTACCTCCGCTCCAATTTGGCTTCCATGCCAAATACCGTTTCAAACATTGTTTTTTCTTTATTAAACAGCCATGTCTCCAAAGCCGTATCCTCACTCGACTCATACTCGATGACAAGTGCATCCCCCGAGATATGGGCCGAAAGATCTTTCAGCTTCTGCTTCCTCGACATATCCATCGCACGGACCAGACGGAAGATGGCTATCAGCTTCAGCGCCGTCATCTTCGACTCATCCGACAGGATACGGAATGGCTCATCGTCATCATTCGGGATCCCCTTGTGATCATAGTAGACGATGCACGCCACGATATCTTTCTCTCGGTCGGAGATCCCGAAAATATCCGTCCCGCGAACCATATTCCACGCCTGCATGGACGAGCCCAGAAGATTCACATACTTCCCGATCTGGTACAGGATGATCGCCATGCGAAGCAGGAATTCATCACGGTCATTGAGCCCATTTCCGCGGTCAAAGGCCTGAACGATCACTTTGCTGTAGAGCTCCATCGCCTTCGCATGCACCGGTTCATAGTAATAGTCTGCCGCGATCGAGCGCGTCAGCTCCAGATTCTGCGCGCGCATGTACGCAAGTGCCGGATCATTCGTCTTCTGCGCCCCATAGAAGAGCGATGCCGAGCGCACGAAGGTCATCCCCATCATGACTACATGCTTCACGGGGATCGCATTCAGGATCTCCTGATAAATATGCAGCGTCGGCGAGACAGTGAGCGCCCATGCCTCACTGATGTGATACTTCTGCATGATCATCGAAGTAGAGAATTTTCCCACCTCGTCATACACCTTGCCGAATTCCTGAGGCTTCACCTCTGCGATATCCCGCCGATCAAGGTCATGGTGCAAGAGCATCGCGACGATCCTCGCCTCGCGTCCCGAGAGAACGACCGTATCGATGTCATACTTTCTGATCGATACCCAGAGCGGCTCCATGATCGCATGGATGTACTCCGCCAGCGCTTCCGGGAAATAGCGCGACTCGCGCTGGTTCGTCGTGAACGTCTCCAAAAGCCGCAGCGTCCCGATGTGTACATTGTGCTGGTAGCAGAGCGAGCCCTTCTCCCACACCGTCAGCCCCACGCAGCCCGACGTGATGTCGACGAAGAGGAAATTCTTCCCCAGACGCTCATTCGCCGCCCGGTTATACTGCTTCAGCTGGTAGGAAAGGCCGAAATGCTTAAAATAGATCTCCTGCGGCATGTCCACGACCTGCACATTGAATCCCGTCTTGACACGGATCAGATCCAGGATCGAGCGGCAGTTATCCGCCTCACGGAAAACCGCCGTCGCATACGCCGCATATACCTTCACCTGATAATCCGACAGCAGCTGCTTCAAGCCATTCAGCATGCGGCAGAGCTTCCGGATCGAAGCGAAAGACAGATTCTTATGATTGAATACCTCTTCCCCAAAGTTCGTATCCTTCCTCACGGACTCGATGACACGGACTTCATTAACATTCTTGTACTCCACGATGCGAAGAGACAGATTCGACGAGCCGATGTGAATGATACCGTAAATGAGCGGCTTTTGTTCCGACATAAGTGGCCCTCCTTTTATAAATGAATATGCGATATAAGCGTTCAAACGCCATGCAGGGCAGAGCAACGCGAAAAATGTGAAGTGTGAAATGGTGGTGCGGCGTCTTCTTTTTTATGTGCCGCTCCCGCGCCTCTCACTTCTGCCCCTTTTGTCTCGCCATATGTTTCATGACAATGGGTTGTACGTATTGGACACATCTCTATCCTAGCCCATCTGCGTAAAAAGCAGGTAAAAGACTGGCAAAGTTCCCCTTTATAATTATACCATGAACCGCCGGAACGTCGGCGGCAAGGATAGGCTTTCTGTTAAAGGAAATTCTGATAGTATGGTATGGAAAAAGCGTAGGATCAAAAGATCCTGTATAATGACGTGATGTAGGGCAACAGCAGTAAAAAAGAGAGAAGCCCGTCAGGACTTCCCTCTTTGGAATTTCATTTTTCTCAAAATCGTACTTGTTTATCACAGTACCTCAAGCGACAATACCAAAATATATCAGTTAAGGCCTCACTGCCACGAGAGCTTACTACCATCTACCAGACGAAGTTTCTGCGACGAGGAGCTTCCGCTGCCGGTTCCGCCACTTGAACCAGAACCGTCCGTAGGGAATCCAAACTCTTCGAAAACAAACGAACCATGGTTAGACTGAAGCATTAAGTCATGCGTTAAAATAGTACCTCTGAATGTTCCATTTTCAAAATTGAGCGGCGTATTGTTTGCATATGGCGTATACAATACGCCACGAAAATCGTGACCATTTCCATTAAAATGGATTTCAGTCGGCCACCAGGGATTCTTTTCCGGAAGGCAAAAAATAATGGGGCGCTTGATATCCTCTTGCAAATTGATATTCACTAAGACAAAAACGCCTTTGAGATAAACATAAACAGGCTCATTTTGATTTCCACCCAGATTTTTAAGATTCAGCGAAAAATTTCCGACCCCCGGTTCCCCGGTTAGAAGAATTCTATTGGACTGCGTTCCATTGTAATCGCCATTCGGCAAAGAATAATTCTGCTCTCCTTTAGGCGGCGTAAAATAATTGGCAGAATCCGAAAACATTTTTTCAATAGCCTCATTAGACTTTTGACAAAACGCCGTAAAATCACTCTCATTACCCTTCTCCATAGGGCTATAAAGGCCTTTTTGAACGGCATCATTTCTTGGCAAATTTCTAGCTTCTTTGGTAAAGAACTTTTGGAATTCCGGCTTATTGTAATTGGCATTATAAAAATCCTGATTATAGCAAACCACATGCCCATCATAAGTCGAAGCTATCGGATTGTTATTGCCATTGACCCAACCCCATTCCGTCATTTGACCATCCGTACCATTATTATTGTTAAATGTTCCGGACATGCTCCCGCTAAAAGAAGCCAGGCTATCGAATTTCAACTGCTCATTCGATTGCTCATTCGATTTCGTCGGAATCACTGCCACCGCTTCTGCCTCAATATTGAATAGGTCTTCTTTAATGCCCACAAATTTGATAAATGTCGTAGGTATCGACTCCTGAAGAAGGACGCGATAATACGATACACCATCCACCGTCTTCGCCTGGGGCAGCTTTTGGAATGATGCTCTCCCATTCCCCCAATTCACTTTCGCATAAGTTTCCGCCTGCGCATCTGCCTTTGGATGACTATCGACAGTCTCTTGATTCATAGCAAAAGCAGCGGCACCAGCCAGAGCCGCTGCATCTGCCGCCTTCTGCAGGCGCGCGTGACGGGCAAAGCCATTCCCAAGGTCCACCGCGAGCCCCGCGCAGCCGAAGAGGATCGGAATCAATATCGCAAAAAATACCATGTACGCTCCGCGCTCATTCTTGATGCGGGAAAGCAGTCGATTCAAAAAAGTCATAGTATCACCTCATAGCGAAGCAATAAGAAATGAAAAATGCGAAATGAAGAGTGAGGAATGATGGGGCGGCGCGCAAAAGCAAAAGCGCCACGAAGTTATATAATGACAGCTATTTCCGAGATACAATTCCAGCCACTGGTATAGCGATTTGTTAACTTCTGGACTTAATGAGAAGTGGTGGAATATCTTGGCTCCCCGATGGAGTAATGCTATTAAGTTAAGGAAATCGTTAGCTACGCAGCCTCTTGCTTCCCCCTTCGGGGGAAGTACCGAAGGCAATATGTGCAAGCGAACTGGATTTTTAGGAGCGTAGCGACGCTAAAATCCAGTGAGACGCCATTTCGAGAAAAGCGAGATGGGGCATGCTAGCGGTATAGCGTGCTATGTTGAATAGTCCGATGCTATCGATATTTCAACACTTTCATGCAATACCGCTACGTAGCCCCCTCTCCCCTTCGGGGAGAGGGGGCTACGACGCTCATTCTGACTGCATTTGTATGTCGATTGAAAGTCCTCTTCATCGAAATACGCAATGCCAGCCACCAGTTACCAGTCACGAAAAACCATATTCGCCATTAGTATACCATAATCTCCCTAGAAATTTGAAATGAAAAGCCGCATGCAAAAACGCCCGCCGGATAGCGGACGTTTTCATTGATCAGAGTGACTGGTGGCTAAGGACAGTGACCGGCACGCAAAGTGCGGTCATCGCCCATTTCTCACTCCGCGGCGCGTCCTTATCTGTTGCGCCGCTCCACCATTTCTCATTTCTAATTTCTCATTTCTAATTTCCTAGTCACACGCAAAAACGCCCGCCAGATGGCGGACGTTTTCATTGATCAAAGTAACTGGCGACTAGCGCGCGGAATGCGGGCATCGCCGTTTACAAAAATCGACGCGGAGCGTCGCTCCGCCTAAGGCTTCGCCGCAAATATTTATGGGGCGATGCCCGAAGGTCTGTTGATCACAGGTTTTCCTCGTATCGTCAGCCTTCCCCTCGAGGGGAAGGTGCCCCAAAGGGGCGGATAGGGCACAGGCGGTATGAAAGAGGATGGAGAAATGCGTCTCAAGTCGACGATTTACGAAAGCACCCTATCCACCGCTGACGCGGTCCCCCTTCCCCAATGGGGAAGGCGATTCCTGCTCAGCGGCGAAGCGCCACCTTCATGCTTAATTCCTAATTCCTCATTTAATTCCCTTCCAGTCTCGCTACGCCGAGCGGCGGGCTTTCAAGGAAGGTGACTTTCGGATTTCTCTGGGCGAGCCAGCCGGCCTGCCATGCATTCGGCAGGAGGTAGACAGGACGCTCGCGGCGGTCATAGACGACCATCGCATTGTCGATGCCAATAAGCTCTTCCGGCGGGACATCGCCCTCGGTCCAGCGGGCTGCGGTGTAGGAGAGAGGCTCCAGATTCACATGGACATTATATTCATTTTCCAGCCGGTACTTCATGACTTCGAACTGCAGCTGGCCGACAGCGCCGATGATGAAAGACTCCATGACGTAAGGCTGCTTGTAGACCTGGATCGCCCCTTCCTGCGCGAGCTGGGAGACACCATTCAGGAACTGCTTTCTCTTCATGCTGCTTTCCGGAGACAGGCGGGCAAAAAGCTCCGGCGGGAATACCGGGAAATCAATGAAGGTGACCGGATGCTTCTTCTCGCAGACGGTATCGCCGACACCGAGCTCACCGGTATCGAAAAGACCGATGATGTCGCCCGGGTAGGCTTTCTCGACCGTCTGTCTTTCCGTCGCGAGGAACTGCTGCGGCTGGGAGAGACGGAGCATCTTGCCGCTCTGGCGATGCAGGACGGTGATGCCTTTCTCGAAGACGCCCGAGCAGATACGCATGAAAGCGACACGGTCATGATGCTTCGGGTCCATATTTGCCTGGATCTTGAAAATGAAACCGGAGAACGCCGGATCTTCCGGCTCGATGGTGCCTTCCAGCGTCTTTCTCGCTTCCGGCGGCGGCGCAAGCTCGAGGTATTTCTCCAGAAATGGCTGTACGCCGAAATTCGTCATAGCCGACCCGAAGAACATCGGTGTCAGCTCCCCTTTGGCGACTTTTTCCGCATCGAAGGGATCGCCCGCTTCATCAAGAAGCTCCAAGTCATCACGGAGCGCATCCAAAACTTCCTGCCCGACCTGAGAAACGATGGCTTCGTCATCGATCTTGCCGGAGATCACTTCCAGCTTCTTCACGCCATGGGCATTGTCCTTGATGAAGATATGGCACATCTCCGTCTCACGGTCATAGATGCCCGTGTAGTCACCGTTCACACCGATCGGCCAGTTCATCGGACAGGAACGGATGCCAAGCACATCTTCAATGTCCGCCATCAGATCGAACGGATTCTTACCGAAATGGTCGATCTTATTCACGAAGGTGAAGATCGGGATCCCGCGATCCGAGCAGACCTTGAAGAGCTTCTTCGTCTGCGCTTCGACACCCTTTGCCACATCGATGACCATGACCGCCGAGTCGACGGCCATCAGCGTGCGGTAGGTATCCTCCGAAAAGTCCGCATGCCCCGGGGTATCCAGGATATTGATGCGGCAGCCCTGGTAGTCGAACTGCAGCACCGAGCTCGTGACAGAGATCCCGCGCTGTTTTTCGATTTCCATCCAGTCAGACACCGCATAGCGCGCCGTCTTCCTCGCCTTGACGGAGCCTGCGAGATGGATCGCACCCCCGTAAAGCAGTAATTTTTCCGTCAATGTCGTCTTGCCGGCATCCGGGTGGGAAATGATCGCAAACGTCCGGCGGCGTTTGATTTCTTCTAAGTCAGTCATATTGCACCTCAATCAAAAATATACATCGCTTCATTATAGCATATTTGTATGACAGTTCGTAGAAGAAAAGGAAAGCGAAAGCGGCATTCCTCTACACAAAAACGCACCGTTAATTCTCAAAGTAAGTGCCGGATTAGCAGTAAAAGTAGCACTTACATGTAGAACCACCTTTTGCTAGACTTTAGATAGAGAAATCTTGCGCATGAAGGAGGTTGCATTCAAATGATTGTCAACAAAGGCAATAAAAGGTACAAACACCTTACCCAGGATGATCGAAGCATTCTCGAGATAATGTTACAAAACGCTACCACTTTCCAGACCATCGCCGCAGCACTTGGCAAAGATGCCTGCACGATCTCACGCGAAGTCCGTAAACATCGAACCCTTGTAGCCAATAGGTTCACTAATTACGATGAACAGAATAACGTCATTAATGAATCTTGCCCTAAGCTCGAAAGGCCGCCCTACGTTTGTAACGCCTGCAAGAAGCGCCACAGCTGTCGATTAAAGCGTTATCTTTACGTTTCACGCAAAGCACATGAGCAATACAGGAACATGCTTCGTGATTCACGTGAAGGCATTCCTTTGAATAAAGCTGAGTTTTACGACATGGATGCAAAGCTTTCTGCTGCCATCCAGAGCGGACAGCATATGTATCAAGCTCTTCAATCTACCGGTGTAGAAATAGCCGTATCCACCGCATACAAATACGCAGATAAAGGTTACTTCTCATTTACCAGCCTAGATCTTCCTAGAAAGGTGAAGTTTAAATCCCGCAAGAAGAAAAGAACGCCCTACATTCCACCTGCTGTCAAAAAAGGGCGCACTTACGCGGATTTCCTTCAATACATTGAAACTCACGAAATACCTAACTGGGTAGAGATGGATACCGTTATAGGCCGTCAGGGCGGAAAAGTCATTCTGACGCTGCTCTTTACCATCTGTAATTTCATGGTAGGCATTTTACTTGACTCCAAATCCGCACTTGCGGTTTCGCAGGAATTTAGACACCTTCATGAAAAATTTGCAGCAGCTCAAACTCCCTTTGACCAGCTATTCCCGCTGATCCTGACAGATAACGGCGGAGAATTTGCAAATATTCACTCTATAGAGTGCAACGCCGCTGGCACTAGAGAGACGCATCTGTTTTTCTGTGATGCAATGAAATCGTGCCAAAAGCCACGTGTTGAGAAAAACCATACGTTGCTGCGGGATATTTGCCCCAAAGGAACCAGCTTCGATCAAATGACACAGTCGCAGCTAAACATCATATTCTCGCACATGAACAGCACCGCCAGAAAGCAATACAACGGCAAAACGCCTTACCAGTTATTCTGCTTATATCACGGGAAAGAGATGGCTGATTTACTGGAAATACGCGAAGTTCCCGCTGACAAAGTTATCCAAAGCAAAAGATTGCTTAAGCTTCTGAATATTACGGGCTAAAACGCTATAAGGGAGTCTGTTTCACTGCCGCTCCATCCAGTGCAAGGCCTTTAGTCCTTGCACTGGATGGAGCGGCAGTGAAAAAACAAATTTCGGCAGCGAAATGTCAACTTGACCAAATGTATCACAAAGTTTTCACTGTTATTTTAAGAAAAAGAGCGTCAGGATTTCTCGAATTAACTGCATGCAATTTTACAGTATTTCTAAAAAAATCGATTTAGAAACGCTTCTTTGTGGTGCCCCAAAATAGCTTAAATAGGACAAAAAGCATTGAAAAAGTGCAGTTTTTAATCCCAGTTTCATTCAAAAAATGCAGAATTCCTCGATTTAATGCAAGGTCTAGTTAGACTTGCAGTCACTATGAGATTTTACGCACAAAAACGCACAGGCGGAAAAGCCTGTGCGTTTCTCTCTGTACTTCTCATTACAGATCACGAAGAACACGATATGTAGTTCCATTCTTTCGTTTCTTCTCTGCCACCTGCATCTGTACGCTGCTATCGAGTCGAATAATGTCACCCGTAGTAGGATTCACCCGATACACATCCGTCGTGACCTTCGTCCCCACCGTCTGATCGGTCAATTTCGTCCCCTTATTCTTATCCGGGCTGTAAATGGCGACCGCATAGTACAGCTGGTCTTTTTCCTTATAACCGACCATCGCCCAGCTGTCATTTTCGAGCGCACTGGAATCAATCTGGCTCACAAAGGGCGACAGACTGTCACTATCGATCAGCCCATTCGTCGTCGTAAACTCCGGGCCTTTTCTTTGATCGAAATAGTTTCCATTCGTTCCACCCATATAGTCGACAAATGACTGGAACCCAGCGCCCGTCTCTTTTTGGGTGAGTGCAAGAAGCGTATCCTGCAGCCACTTCATATGACGGTCATAGACCTTCTGCTCCGTATTCGGCTTTCCATCCTCATCACTTTTGCCTCCCGCTTGAAGAAGCTCTGCGGCGGAGCCAAAGATCCCGGGGATCCCGTCTCCGTAAGACCCCAAAAGGCCCCATCCGATCCCGACCACCAGAGCCAGCATGAGGGCATACTCCACAAAGTTGTTCCCCTTCTGTCCCATATCTCTTACCAGTCCTCTTTCTCGTATAATAAGTTCCAGAGTTTCATTTTCCCATCTTTTCAAGAGAGCTACAAGGAGATAATAAGAGGCGGAGACTCACCCACCCCAACGCAAGAAAAGGAGGGAAGCAAGAAGCAGACTTTTCACATCCTACATCATGACAAAAAGTGCAATCATCAGGATCGCCACAAAGAGACAATAGAAGAACTTCCCCCAGAACGCCTGCCGATTCTGCTTTGTCGAGACCTCGAAGCCGCAATGCGGGCAATACTTCAGCCCCACGACATCCGGCACCGGACCACGGCAATGCGGACACACCTCGCAGTGCCCCGCCGCATACTGCGCGCGCTCCTCCGCCGTCAGCTCCGGCAGGATCTCCACCGGCGTATCCAACAGCCGGCACCCACACGCCGGGCAGAAACGGAGCATATTCCCCTCATACACCCGCCTGCACCCTCGGCAGCGCACCGCATCCTCCGGCAGCGGCTGCTCCAGCACCTGATGACACGCCGGACATCGATCCCAGCGCTTCCGCATCCCATGCCCGCAGTACGGACACTTTGCAAGATGCGGCCACGACGCCTCCCGGCTCCCCGCCTCCGGCGCATGCGAAGGCTTTGAAAGCGACGTATAAGAGATCCCCGTCCCCGGGATCCCCACTGTCGTCCGGACACCATTCTGTCCGAACGTGATATGCGCCCCTCGCCGTCCGATCGACGTCGAGACCCCGCGCTTTCCGACATTCAGCGTCACTCCCGGCATGATCTTGATCCGCCGCTGAAAACGAAAACCCATTTCTTCTGCCTTCTTTCTCCTGTTGTCTCATACATAAGATAAAAACCGTGCTGTTTTGTCTCATTCATAAGACAATATAGCACGGTTTCTGTCTCATCGACAAGACGGTTTTATAAACTCATTCTAACGAAACAGCTAGCCTTCGTCATTCTGCCAGTTTTTCTTTCAGCGCCATGAGGCTGGCGTCTGCATGCTCAAGATCGATGAAATCTACTTTCCCTCTACGTTCATGCGATACAGGCGGTCCAGCTCATTCATCAAGCGATCCTGCAGCGTCGTGTTATCACCATCTGCATCCGCGACCATCTGCCTAAGCTTCTCAAAGCCTCTTTCCGAACACTGCTCTGCATAGTCTATACACTTGTCAAAGTCGGTAAAATCATTGATATTTTCTTCATTCACATCCTCTGCCCCCAGACGCAGCGCCTGGATCAGAGCCTGGTCCCTGGTATCAAATGTCTTAAAGAGAATCCAGCCCGTCTTTTTGGTTGGCAGCTTTTTCGGTTCGTCCATGCCAAGTGCCATGGTGAGAAAAAAGATTTCCTTATTCGGCGTCGCTTCGAGATCGAGGATATTCCCATGGGTATTGATGTAGTCCCTATTTTCGTCCGCAATATACGCTCTATCTGCCATTATCGATCCACTCCTTCTACTACACTTTCATCTTTAGACAGGTTCAGATGCCGCACGGTTGCTTTCTTATCATACATTTCTGCCACTGCGGGAGAATATTCATCTGGCGTAAAGAGCATGATGATCTGCTTCTCTTTCGCGATATTCAGGAGCGCTTTAGCCATGCGTACTCTGTTTTCATCCGATACGCGGCCTAAGGGAGAGTCGATGACGAGCGGACAGTTCTTCCCAGAAACCTGATGTACGGAAAGCGTGAAAGCGTATGCCAGTGCCATGGCTTCTGTAGCACCAGTTGAATTCGTCATGATATGCCCCTGCATGTTATAAACTTCGACATTATATTGATCATCGATGGAGATGCTTCCGAAAGTATTCTCTTTCCAGATCATAGAGCGGAATGTCTTCCATGTCTGTTCCTGCATTTCCTTCTTGGTTTCATTGACGATCGCATCTCTGACCCTTGTGAAACCATCGCCAATTTTCTTTAATACATTCAGTTCTTCTCTCTGCTTTCCCTGAATCGCTGATTGCTTCTCATACACAGACAGCTCCTTATCCAGTTTGGCGATTTCTGCACTTTTGACTGCGATCATCGCTTTATGGCCTGCGATTTCTTTATTATAGTTGTTGATTTCCCCCTTTGCCTGGTCACGTTCTTTATTCCACAAAGCTACGTTCGCCGTTCCCGCATCGCCACCATAAGCGTCCAGTTTGCGGTTATTCTCTTCCAGCTGCGCCTTATTTTCTGCCTTCCGCTTTTGGGTAGCAATGACCCTGTTGCGCCAGGCATCACGCTGAGTCATATACTCCCGTGCTCTATCGAGATAGACCTCCAGCGGCGATATCATGCAGCTTAAAAAATTGGAGGTGGCGGAGGAAATTTTATTTTCCTTCAAAATTTCTTCCAAATGAAGAATGGCTTCTTCCGTCAGATGACTATGGCAAAGCGGGCAGGGCTGCTCTTTATGGTGCAGCAATTCCAAAATCTGATTTCTATCAATGCTTGGCGGCAGTTTTCCCGCTTCTTTTTTAGCCGAGATGTAGCGATAGATTCTCTTCAGTCTGGGGTACATCGTGAGCAATACCAGGTATTCTTTGATAATGGTCGTTTGTTCTGCTTTGTTCTTAGCGTCTTCCTGTTCCAGCGCCTTTTCTTCTCTCTCCAGACGCTTCTTTTCCCTCTGTAATGGCTCTACTTCACGAAATCCCATCAGCTTATTATCATAGGAATTTTCTCGCTGCTTGGCTTCTTCCAGTTTTCTATTCGCTCGTTCGATTTCTTTCGTCGTGGCAGCGATCCAATCTTCCTTCTCTGTTTTCTCCGAAAAAAGATTGGCGTAGTCCGGTAATTTCTTGCCAATCGCTCGATTCAACGCCACCTTTTTATTGTTCGTCGCATTGATCGTATTTTCCAAAAGATTGACCTGTGCAATATTATAAATCGACTCTTTCAGCGGCGTAGCGAAGAAATCCTTCAATTTTTCCCCATCAAAGAAGTAGAAATTATAAATGGCTTCATCGAAGTACTGTTTCACCAGAATGCCTGCATTTTCTTCGCTAAGCGTTTTGGTATTGGAATTATCATGCGGGGTGACCGTCGCCATGAAAGAAGGAGCACTGCCAGTGACGGCGCCATTGCTGTGCTTCATGAAAAATGCTTTTCTGGTAAGTTCGATGACATCTTGGGACTCATTGGTAAAGCGGAACGACACAGAAACTGGCACGCGTTCTTCCACCTTCGCCTTGTCTAGGACTGAGCTGTTCACAAGCGGCAGGCTCCGTGCTTCCGTTTTTGCATTCGATTCACGCGGATTCTCTTTCCCATAGAGGCACCATGTGATCGCCTTCAGCACCGTCGTCTTCCCGGTACCATTCTGCGCGATGATGGCAAAGAGCTGGGTATCAGCCTTCTCCGATTTTTTGAAATTGATTTCACACGTCCCATACTGGCGATAATTTACAAATGACAGTCGATCGATCTGAATGCCCATCACGCCTCCCCTCCTTTTTTATTCTGCTTATCCAGATACTCCTGAATCTTTTTATCATAAGCTTTTTTGCTTCCTCGGCTCTGCGCTTCCAGGATATCCAGCATCAGATCTTTCATATTCCGATTCACATCGAGCGCTTCGATCTGGTCTTTAATTCTCTTGCTGATACTCATTTAAATCCACACCTTTTCCCTTGAACAACTGGTATACATCCATATAGTTATCGGCATTCTGCGCAATCAGCGCGACGCGCTTTTCTTCATTCTTTAAGAGCGGAAGATCCTGATCGCCCAAAACGATGAAATCATAGATTTCCGACATCTGTTTCCCTGGTGCCGGTCGAATGACACGTCCGACACGCTGGATGTACTCTCTAGGATTCGTACTGCTCGCTAGGATGATCGCCACGCGGGCAGTCGTGATATCAATGCCTTCATCCATACACTTGATGCCGAGGACGACCTGCAGGCTGTGAGCGGCAAACCCTTTCAAAATTTCCTGCCGTTCTGTCAGGCCCGTCTCTCTATCCGTCTTGCTGGCGGAGATCTCTTCCGTGATTTTTGCCCGCGTGATTTTCTTCTCGGCCAGCATCTGCATGCAACCATCCATCTGCACATTCGATGTGAAGAGAAGCGTATCCTGGATCGAGTCTGGATCCATACTGTCCAGCAGTCCATCCAGCACCGCCATCTTTTCTTCTGCATTTTTGACGATATCGGCACGTTTTTCATACAGATTGTCTAGTACCTTTTTCTCTTTCTGGTACGATTTATGTTGTTTTTTCAGCTTCTCGATCGTAAAGACAAGCGGCCTAATTTTTCGCTGCAGCTTTTCCCACTTCTGCTTTTCTTCCTCAGACAAATGGACAAAGAGCGGGTGATAGACGTAAGGATTCAGGAATGGCTTCTGGGTGATTTCATTTTTCGTATGCAGGGCATCCCAAAGACCGAATTCGAATGACTGATTTCCAAAATAGTCCCGGATGAGCTGCGTACCTTCTTCATCAAAGAGACGTTCCGGCGTCGCTGAAAGACCGATGCGCTGCTCATAGCAGGGCAGAAGCGCCTTCTGCTGCTTATTCGAGCCGATCCCATGGACTTCATCACAGATGAAAAGAATCGGCGTATCTCCTTTATACTTTGTAATGAGCTCTATAAATTTATCAGAGGAAGCCGTGGCATGTGTGGTGTACACGATGGCATTCGTGTATTCCCAAAATGTCAAGAGCATGCTCTCAAGTTCTTTCTTCCACTTCGGGTTCGTCCCATCCGCGATAAGACTATAATCAAAGGAGACCCCCACCTTCTCCATATCCGCCTGCCATTGGCGCGAGAGGGTATTTTGCGGTGTCGCGACAATCGTAAGAAAAGGCTTTTTCTCTTTCATTTTTTCATAGATGCAGCCGATGGCCGTCCGCGTCTTCCCTGTCCCTGTCGCCATTTCCATAAGGAGCCGGCCCTGATTCTTTTTCCATTTCTGCACGGCTTCTCTCTGGTGCTGGAAGAGTCCGATCGGGTCTTTTTCACCCGGTTTCTTGTATCGCTTCATACAGTCAAGATCGAATGGATCTTTCGGCTTGATCTTGACGATCTTTTCTCGGACGGCTTCCGGGATATCATAAACCGTCGCGATGGACGCCTTTCGATTGCTCCAGTAGTCCTCGAATTTCTTTTTATCCGCATCCACATAGACCTGCTGTCCCAACTCCCAAGAGCGGAAGACTTTGAATTCTTCGATATTTTCCAGCCATGCCTGCGCCGTTTCATTGATGGAGCCGGAGAAGGAGATCATGTCTCCCCTCTCATCGATCATAATACCGACTTTCTGATGAAAGAGGCTGGTCGGTGAATTGTTGCATACGACGATCTTGATTTCCAGAAATCCCTGATCCAGCAGGTAGGCAAGGAGCTTCAGATGATCATCGGCCGCCTCATCGAGCTTCAACTCCTGAAACAGATCCGCGTGCTCATCAAGCGGCTGGTGTTTCTGAATGATTTCGAAGTCCTTGCGAGAAAGCTGCGGAGAAACGAGAAGGTACATATGCCCGTGATTCTGGCAGAGCCCCTCAATACCTTCCGCGGCTACTGTCAAAGCAGTCGAGCTGAAAAAGCCCGCAATGCGGTAGTACCGCTTCGTCGCTTTCAAGACCGGAATATAGAATTTTTCCAGCAGATGTTCCTTGCTGCTTTCTGTCTCATAGCAGGACTCCAGATATAAATCTCTCAGCCCCATGGCTACACCTCCCAATCGATATGCTGTAAAAGCTGTTCTTTCTTCGTACCTTTCAAAACAAATTCCATCAGTTCCCGCACATTACCACGCCTCCTCACCGCTGTGCTTTGGGAAACGCAGGCGACCGTATCCGCATACCGCACCTTGCCTTTCGCGGCCTTGTGAATGAGGCAGTGCAGATAAGCATTACGAAGCAGCAGTTTTCTTAAAATCTCCGATTTTTCCGGAAAAGGTATCGGTATCAGGTACTTTCCCAAAGACGTCAGATGCACCATCTTAGGCCGCGTATCCGTGATGGATACAAGGCTGAAAAGTGCGGCCGTTTTTGACTGGTTCTCCCCATATTTCTTCTTGGCTATCTGCGTGGCACACTGCATCAGCTGATAGCCGAGAGCATCAAAAGAGAGCCCATCGTCTGCAAATTCCAACAACTCGGGGACGCGAATGATGGAGCGCTCGAGACTACTGAACATGGGAATATCCGCCACACTAAATTCCTTTTTCGGAGACAGACGGCAAATGCAGTCCACCAGTCTTTCGATAGACACTTTGGACAGCACTCGGCATGCTTTCTCTTCCTCTGGCCCTGTGCCGGACAGGAAAACCTGATTCACATATTCTTTCTCAGACAGAAACGCATACAGGTACTTAGCGTTCTCCAGATTTCTTCCCCACTCCTCGAAAAAATCCATAGGAATCAGCTCCCTCAGTCAGAATAGTCGGAGTACTTCATATCAAAAAATTCTTCTGCCAGCGTCGGATGTCTCATTTCGAAATCCTTCAGCGCCTGCATGGCCGAGCAATAACCTGGCGTCTTCTTCATCGCCTGATTGGCCTTGCAAAATTCTCTGAAACTCATCTTTTTGAAAATATTCGGTTGGTTACACCAACGAGCAATCGCCACATACATCGCATGAAGCGGCGAATTCTTCCAAGGCGCTTCATTCTTATTCTGATAGCGCATGATATAGGGCAGGCAGTGATACTGCATCAGAAGCTCAATACGCCGGAAGGTATCTCGGATATCCTTCCAATCGGTGGATGCAAATCCCACCAGCACGTAGAATTTCACGCTCCGCCCCTTCTTGTACGGCTTCATGATCTCCAGTTTTGCATGAATCAGGTCATAGTCGCTAATGTTATCAAAGGCAAACGTAAAATCCCCATCATAGTTCGATGTGAAAAGTGCCTTCGCTATGTCTGGCGTCAGAAGACGTTCA
Organism: Dialister sp. i34-0019-2H8; assembly: GCF_042846925.1. NCBI lineage: Bacteria > Bacillati > Bacillota > Negativicutes > Veillonellales > Veillonellaceae > Dialister > Dialister sp. i34-0019-2H8. The sequence continues at coordinate 659,419 of NZ_BAABYQ010000001.1, read as the reverse complement.
TCCATTCCCTGCTTGAACTTGAATCGTTTCCTTGTTGCGACCAATTCTCCCAGAAGCGGCCGCCAGTCAAGATATCCAAAGAAATTATCATCCAGAAGGCAGATCTTCTTGCGATCCCGATCTAAAAATTCCGTCAAATGGCTATGACGGAATACCCTGTTATATTTTTGATTCACGCAGAAGCCGCAGTGCCGGAAGCACCCACGGGTCAAGTACCCTATGCTGTACTCCAGGTACTCCTTGAACTGCACCAGAAACCGGCTGCGATGAAATTCACGGCCTTCACTTTCTGCCTTTTTCTTCGCCTGCTCTACCTTCTCCTCGATCCAGTTGTCGTAAAGATGGTAGTCAGGCATGCAATGCTCGATGACATCAGGCAGATTGGGAGCACGATCAAAAAAGAAACCTGTGCCGCCTACGTTGACAGGTATCTTTCCATTGATTTTATATCCCACAGTTTTCTCCAGCCACTTCTCGACAGGCAGCGCTCCGGCGTCTGGCCGCCCCACACGAATCAGAAGCTCTTTCGGCTGCGACACATGTTGCAGCCATTCCGGAACGGGGGTATCTGTGAAGACTTTGGCGATAAACACACGGTCAAATTCTTCCAGATGTTCATAGTCCGTTTTTAAAACAACATTTTCCGGCGGCAATTTCACCACCTGCTTGTAGTAGCCGGAAATCTTTTCGCAGACCAGATTCGGAAAACGATGCCTTCGCCGCCCGAGGAGGTCTGCATCTATCACTGCTATTTTCATTTCTTTCTCACGCTTTAATACAATACTTTCTCGCAGAATGTATCATCATTCGATTCTACGATTTCCTTCACTTTGAATGGAGAGAATTCGATCCCATAGGTATCCTCGATGATGCCGGAAATTTCTGAAGTCGTCAGCAAATTTTCCGAACCATTGACGATTTCCTCGACGAGTTCCGCCATGCTGAGTTTCCGCTGCATCTGTCTCTTGCGCAGCAAATGTCCCGAGCCATACTTCTGGCTATTGAAGCTCTCATAGTCAGCTGCCAAAAGTGATCCATAGAACCAGTCACCCCATCCCTCTTCCTGCCACGGAAGATCAAAACCTGCTGCTCGCAAGGATCTGATACTGAAGCATTTCCCATTTTCTATAAAGTGATACACCTTCTCACAGAATTCATGGATAGCTTCTTGCGTAATTCCATGTTTTTCTAAATACCGGCTATTGCAGAATACCCCCGGCTCAGTCTCTACGACCTTAAAATCTTTGGCAAGACCTAGCCAGACTGCTGAAAACATGGAAGATACCGCATATTCAGGATGATCTCGAAGATCCAGTATTTCATTTTCTACAAACAGCTTTTTGAAGAAATCTTTTACACTGCTATAGGTATCACGGATCACATATTTCCGATGCGAGATGAAACCCATCTGCCTTACAGCCGCCGGATCGATATCCCATACATTTCCCTCTGGGTATTCTTCCAAGTACGTATCGAGGATATCCTGCATCAGATAAAAATCCTCCGGCAGGCGTTTCTTCATGCGCTCCACCTTATCCTCAGGAAGAAATGTCTCCGGGATATGAAACATCCCCGTACCAGGGTCAAAATACTCTTTGCAGGTTTCGCCCCAGCCATTCGCCATTGCAGCATTTTGAGGAACACCATACGCTTCTTCTATCGCGCATCCCAGATCCATGTAAGAAATATAACCATGTTCCTGAATGATATCCACGACCTGTTTTTTACGATCTGTATGACCAATCTTCAGCGTTGGCATTCTGCCAAAAGTCATTCGATGTGCATCATCCAGATAGTCATTGTAATGACCATGCGCCCAGAGCTTTTTCAAAAGATTGTGCAGTTCATACTCGTCTCTGATATCATACCGCCCCATGATTTCTGGGTAGTCACGGAAAAACTTGCGGCTGGATATTTCAACATTGCTATATGCGGTCAGCTGCAGCGTATCCAGCAAATCCTGATAGTCCATCGATAGAATGTCATAATAGCGAACCTGTCGATGGCAGCTCACCAATACCTTCATTTCCGAGAAATAATGTTCTATGTATCTCACATTCAGGGAAAAGCGCGGATTCTCACGCGAAACGGAAAGACTATCCAAAAGCCGCAGGTAATCTTCCAGTAATGCACCCGAAGGTTTTGCATCCTGGCAATATCTTTTGATGGCAAAACGGATGAGGGATTGGCGATTCTTCATCACATGCTTTCCGTCGATGAGAAAATACGGATCGATCGCTTTCAGCCGCGCGTCCGCCCTTTCCCGTATTTTCGCATCCAGTATCTGATCATGCATCACGGCACGCAAAGCCTGCAGACGCTGTCCCGCATCCACATCTTTTTCCTTCACCCGCTGCTCATCCAAGTAAAGCGAGATAAAATGGCACGTCTCTTCTGCAAGCTGGAAAATGTATTGAAAATCGTCATCCGTCAGTCCGACATATTTCTGCTTGTAGAAAGCGAAGTATCCTTCCCGTACGGGCGGGAGCTTCGAGAAAATCTTCTTCTGGATCTGGCGCACGCGTTCGCGTGTCACCCCCACTTGCCCTGCCACCTCTTCCAGCGACAGTCCCGACAAACGAAGTTTCAACACCTTGGCATTCCGCTCCCGGCAAACCGAGGGAAGTACCGTTTCCAGTGAAGGATAGACACAGTAGTAGCGCTTGCCTTGCTTCCAGATGAGCTGCTGCTTTTCCATGGAGTCCAAAAGCGCCACAAAAGCAGTTTCATCAAAAATCCTATGTGGAAAATCTGTCGAAAGCGTCTCAAAAGACGCGCCTTCATATTTTTCGTGGACAAGAAGACGAAGCACATAGTTTTGTGCCGCTTTCCGTATTGTCTCATCCTGCCAGATGCCTTCCGCTAAGGGGATATCCTGCGCCTCTGCCTGCTTTGCAACCCTCATCATATGCTCATAGGTGACCATGAGCATATCCGCGAAGTCTTCCATCGCCTCCGCTTCCTCACGCAACTGGTCTTTCGAGATGTCGCGGTTCCTTTTCTCACGTTCTGCTTTCGCCGTCGCTCTTGCCGCCTGGCGATACACTTCGATTTCCTTCACAAGATGTGCGAGACTGTTCGTCCCCAATGCAGACATCTCCGCCCACTTTTCCTTCGGATAATGCAGCACTTCCCCCAGCGTCTGAAAGCCGGCACTCGCAAGTACCCTATCCATACGCGTACCAAAGTGTACCCGCCCGATAGGCATATCGTATGAAATCGCCTCATCTGCCAGCTCTATGGTAGATTTCGGCCCCTGCGATGGTTTTTGATTCGGATCGATCCTGCTATATCGTCTCAATATATCCCGTAGCTCGCATAGCGATTTGGCTCCCATCCCTTTCATGAGCTCCCACTCCGTGGTCGGATACGAAAGCATATCGCGAATGGTCTTCACATGGTGTCGCATGAGTAGATTCTCCAAGCGAGTCGATACATGCAAGTCTAAAATAGAATCATCTAATGCAAGCAGCGGCGCACTTTCTGCGCTCTCGTAAGGAATCATTTCCTTCTTTGCCGCCACTGTCTTCGGCTCTTCCATCGCAGGAGTTTCCACCTTCGCAGCGACTTCCACCTTTGCTGGCTTTACGGACTCCTCCTTTTTAGCAGCCGATCCCTCGATCTCCTTCAGGGGAATGGCTTTCCCCCGCCCCCGTCTTCCGCCTTGCTCCATTTCCAGATTTCTCAGTTCATCCACTGTGATATTTTGATGGGCAGCACGCAGATAGCGATCATAGTCCGTGGGCTGGGACTGATACATTTTTACGGCTTTCATGATCGCTTGCGGCAATGCCCCAGGCAGGCCTCGTCTTCCTGCCGTCATCTGGCTCTCGACCTTCCCCAGCTGGTAGTTGATATCCGCAACAGAGCCAAATACGCCGTGATAGGGCTTCCCCTGCCCTGCGCGCTTCCGTAGCAGCTGAGACAACTGAATGATTTCTGCACTTCTCTTTTGCGGGTGCTTTCGCGCACGCTCATACGTTTCCATGAGAAGAACAGCCGAATAAATATTCCACGTATTATATTTCATACCAAACACCTAAAAAAAAGAGGAAACGAAAGCCATGTCCCCATAGCTTCTCGTTTCCTCTGATTTTGCACGACAAAAATATTGTTTACCTTTACGGAAGAGGCTGGTTTACCCCCCCAATAAAAAATGCCCCAAAAAGAGTGTGCCTTCACAACGTTTACTTTCTTTCATCACGACACACCTCCTTGCGTTTAGGGAAACACTGATTCTGCGATTTAATCATCGTTTCCTTAGATCATCATATCATAAAAAGAATGACAGATCATAACAGAAATGAAGTTCTCTATATGAAAATTGATTCCAAAACAAACCCACTCCGAAAAAATCCGGAGTGGGTTTGAAATTCGCCGCTCAACGCAGTCGCCATGCGACCTCGATCGGCTTATTGATATAATTTCTCGTATCCATCAACACGCCATCCACCACCGCACTCGCCCAGCCTTTGCCGAGCTGGAGCACCCAGGCACCGGACGGATGAGAGGCGAGAAATTCTTTTACCGGCGTCTTTCCACGCGTGAAATACCGGCAAGTCCCCACGGCATAGCGGCTGAGGTAGGATGCCGCGACGGACGTAGACTGCGGATTATTACACTGAGAGAGGGCTTGACGGCAGAGATCCTGATAAGCCTCTTCCCATGTCCTGCCTTCGGCGAGGGCGATGGCACGGACGAAGCTGTCCTGATACCCGCGGTTTACGGGACTTGGATTTCTAAAAAGAAATGTCTGGCCCGCGGCGACGTCGATGTCTTCCAAAGGAGCGAGGCGGCGCTCGCTCCTTTCGTAGAGCCATGGGGCGGAGGGGCGCGGCGCGGATGCGATGTCGGGCGGGATCTCCCACGCTTCGAGCAGTTTTTCGCTGCTCGCGTCCCATGTGTCATAGAGAAAACCATCCCGCGCGCAGGTGACGTGCCACCAAAGGCGGAGGACGTAGTTTCCTTTCGGATGCTGCCGGATAAATTCTCCCGCGGTCATGTCTGCCGTGCTGGCTTCGTCCTCGGTATGGGCGTGCGCTTGGGCGGACTTATACACGTAGCGGGCTCCGATTTCCTTCAGATATTTGCGAAAGACGATCGGATAGTCCGGCATGGCATGCAGGGAAAGGCCCGTCTGGCACAGTCCGGCGAAGGTGTCTTTCCATGAAATCCCCGTGCCTCCGGCAATGGCCCGAAAGACGCAGTCATTGCAGTCTTTCCCCTGCGGATTCACATTCTGCATTTTCCAATTCGTTTTTTCTATTCTCTTTCGATACATCAAGATCCCTCCCTTGTCTTTAGTATAGCACGCGGGTTAGACATGAAATGTCAATTTATGAAATGATGGGGTAAAAAAATTCACGGGTCATTATGAGAAATGCGAGAATGCCCTTTGTGGACGAAGGGCATTTTCGCATCACAAAGGCGCAGCAAGCATTCTTAAGTATCCATGGAAGCATTCCCTGCAATCTGGCACCAGCGCATTTCACGGTTCATGTCGTACAGGTACGGCTAAACTTCGCTCTAGGGTTTGCCGTGGAGGCGAATCCTGCATGAGATCTTTCTTTGCTTGCTGCGTCTTTATGTATTTGTATGGCTCACGCTGTCCGGCGGCTAGCACGCTTTCTGGCGGGAGGAGGGAAATCGGATCCGCCGCCAGCCCTCTCCGCTCTCCTTTCCTATAGGTATGTGCACGTAGGAGTGTGGAGGAGCTTTCGGCTCCCGGGAGGATTTTCCTCTCTCCATAAAATACTATCGTGGAAGTTTTGGACTTTACACGGTTTTGGATAAAAAAGATGGAAGGGAAACAGTGATCTCCGTCATTTATAAAAAAGGCGTCATAGTTTTATTTCTATTAAATTGCATATTTTCCAAAGTTTTCAAATGTTGATTTTACATATTTTCTCGATTTTCTATCAAGCAGGCAGCAAGCCACATTCACCGCAAGATCCTTCGACGCTTGTTCCGCATGCGGTTATCGCACATGCGCCGTTTCCGTCTACGCAGGATGACGGTGAATTCCTTGTCACCAGTCACTAGTATAGCGATTTGTCAGCTTCTGGACTTAGTGAGAAGTGCCAGAAGAGGCACACCATTCATATAGTGCCCCAATCCCCCCTTCATTATATAAAACAGTTTATCCATTATTTATATAAAACTCCGCGGCGCTTCCTCATTTTATGCGCCGTACCTTCACTCCTCACTCCTCACTCCTAACTCCTCACTTGATTTCAAAGTTGACCTACATGCCAGTTATTTAGGGAAACGCAATACTAGTCACCAATCACCGCCAACCAACAAAAAAGAACCACGGCGCATGCCGTGGTTCTTTGGCTTAGTTTCAAGAGTCGATTTCTTTCTTTCTGGTGAGGCTGGCTTGCTCGAAGTGCATGCTTCTGGTGTGAATGGTATGTACCCAGCCTTTCTCATGGCGATCCTTCCATCCGAGGATAGTGACGGGGATCCAGGAGTACATAAAGACAGGGTAGATGAGCCAGTAGAGGTAGATCTTCCAGGGCACCTTGATCTGAAGAAGAACGATCAATGGGACGACGGACTGGATGAATCCAAGGATCGCCCAGAACTGGTGCGGCACCAGCACATCGTTGTAGAGGATGACCGTAAAGCAGGGGTAGAACATATTGATGTAGGTCATCAGAAGGTAGAAGGTGGAGACGAGGAGGAAGTAGTTCTGCAGGAGCTGCATGATGCCGTCTAAGATGACGATGCTGTGACGTTTCCATCCTTCTTTCCAAAGGATCGGGATGTAGCGCTCGGAGCAATCGAACTGGCCCTGCGCCCAGCGTTTTCTCTGGCGGCAGGAGGCCATGAAGGAGAGTGGCTTCTCATCGTAAATGATAGCGTCATGTACCCAGCAGGTACGGATGCCGTGAGAGAGGCATTTCATGGCGAATTCCATGTCTTCGGTCAGGCAGTCACAGCCCCAGCCGTATTTCTTAACGATATCGGAAGCGATGCACATGCCGGTGCCGCCAAGACAGGAGGAGAGACCCATATTGTACTTGCCGAGATGCCAGAGGTGGTTGATGGTCCAGAAGGCGATGGCGAAGGTGCCGGAGACCCAGGTGTCGGTCGGATTCTTCGCGGAGAGGTAGCCCTGCAGGACTTTCTGTCCTTTGAGGAGACGATTGTTCATGACGGCAAGGAAATCCAGATGGACGAGGTTGTCGGAGTCGAAGACGCAGAAGGCGTCATATTTCTTATCCAGTGCAAAGATCTTCGGGAAGACCCAGTCCATGGCATAGCCTTTGCCGACGAGTTCCTTGTTTTCTCTTTCGAAGACGTGGGCGCCATGGGCGCGCGCGATGTCAGCGGTATTGTCGGTGCAGTTGTCTGCGATGACGAAGACGTCATAGAGTTCTTTCGGATATTTCAGGATGCGAAGGTTGTCCAGCAGGTCTCCCAGGACCATGGCTTCGTTGTGCGCCGGTACGACGATGGCGAAGCGGCTCTTTGGGGCAGCCAGATTCGTTTCTTTTCGATGCCACATGCCGAATAACGCGATCACCGTATAGTAGATGGTAAAAATCCCAACGATGATCTGTATCGGAAACATGATTATATCGAGGTAGTGGTTCATTGTTCGATGTCCTCAGGTGCTCTTTTCTGTTTTCTTCTGATAGCTTTCCGTTTGCCTTTTCTGCGGTTGAGGTAGGTATTCATCATGCCGAAGAGGATGTAGGCAGCGCAGATGGCAGCCGCCCAGATCGGCCAGTAGAAGATGGTCGCGATGACGAAGAAGGCAAGGCAGATCAGAATCGCGGGCCGATGCAGTCGGTCTGCGCTTGCGCCTTTGTTATCCGGGTAGTGGATCTCACTCACCATGAGGAAGGCGAGCAGAAGGACCCAGAGGACGATGAGCCAGTTCCAGACTTTCGCACCGGAGAGCACGTAAGCGGAAATGATGACGCCGGTCGTCGGGCAGGGCAGTCCTTCGAAGTAGCCATGAACGGATGTGACCTTCACATTGAAACGTGCCAGACGGAAGGCACAGAAGGTACCAAGGAGGGCGCAGGGAATGATGCCCACCCAGCCCAGCTCATGGAGCTGGTAGGAGTAAATGAGCGCACCGGCTGCGATGCCGAAGGAAATATCATCGGAGAGGGAGTCGAGCTCGACGCCCATGGGACCGGCGGTGTGCAGCGCACGGGCGACTCTCCCGTCCAGTGCATCAGCCACCATCGCGATCAGTATGAAAATCGCTGCAAGGTCGCAGTGACCTTCGATAGACATCATTATGGATAAGCCGCCAAAGAATGCATTGGCCGCTGTGACTCCATTGGCAATCCAAGATTTATTCAACTTATTTCAGCCTCCCTACGACGGTCAGGCCGCCGCGTACTTTGTCGCCTTTTTTGACGCAGATCTCACAGTCTCCCGGGATGTAGAGCTCCGTGCAGGAGCCGAATTTGATCATACCGTAGAGTTCGCCTTTTTTCAGGCTGTCTCCCAGATTTTTCCAGGAAACGACGCGTCGTGCCAGTATCCCCGCGATGAGGATGACCAGGATGGATCGGTTCTTGCCCGTGATCCCGATGGCACCGCGTTCATTTTCAAAGCCTACCCCTTCCTCATACGCAGGCAGGAATTTGCCCTGTGTATAGGACTGGTAGGTGATCTTCCCTTCCATTGGGCTGCGGTTGCAGTGCACGTCGAAAATGGAGAGGAAAATGGTGATTTTATGACAGGTCTGTCCCAGAAACATGTCTTCCTTCGCGTCATGGCACACGTCCACGACGGTGCCGTCCGCCGGAGAGACGAGGACATCATCACCCGGAGTGATTTTATCATTTCTGGGAGGACAGCGGAAGAAATAGGTGAAGTATACTGCAAGTACAAAGGGCACGACGGCAGCATAGTACCATTTCATCCAGAGTCCGATCACGCCAAGAAGGAGTGCCACGATGATAAAAGGGTATCCTTCCGGTAGAATGATTGGTTTTTTCAGCATCACTGACTCCTAAATGAATATGTTGGGTTTAAGGGTTAAGGGTTCGGGGTTAGCCCGTGGGGCGGCTCCGTCCACTGATTATGAAGAAAGCTTTGCGCGAATGAGAAATTAGAAATTAGGAATTAGGAATTAGAAATTAGAAATGAAGGTGGCGGCTTCGCCGCGAGTATATATGGGGCGATGCCCGAAGGTGGTATTTAGCCACCAGTCACTAGTCACCAGTTACTTGCGGCTCCTAATCCCCAATCCCTAGCCACTCACCCCTTATTACTTTCTCTCCCTCTTCCACTTCTTGACAGCCATCATGAATTTGGGGATGGCCATCATGCGCCCGATGCGGGAGGGCTGCAGGTAGAGTCGATACGCCCACTCTAGGCGGTTCTTCTGCATCCAGAGCGGGGCGCGTTTCAGATTTCCGCTCATGACATCGAAGACGCCGCCGATGCCCATGGCCAGCACGGGTCCGAGCTCGTCCTTGTGACGATAGAGCCATTTCTCCTGCTTCGGGACGCCGAGGCCTACCAGGAGCAGCTTGGCTCCGCTTTTCCGAATGTCTTTGATGATCCTTTTCTCTTCTTCTTCATCGAAGTAGCCGTCATGGCAGCCCACGAGTCGGATCTCTCCATGGGACTTCTGGAAGCGATCGGCCGCCTTCTTTGCGACGCCGGGCGCACCGCCCAAGAAATAGACGGGCCAACCTTCTTTCGATGCGATCTTTAGCAGCTCGACAGACAGGTCGGCACCGGTCACGCGTTCCGGAAAGGGAGTGCCGAGAGTTTCTCCCGCCCAAAGTACACCGGCTCCGTCAGGAACGACGAGGTCGGCACGATTCAGAATGCGCCCGAGCTCCTTGTCTTCCTGCGCCTGCATGATCATTTCTGCATTGGCCGTGGCAATGAGGCGGGGCTTTTCATCCCCCATCCCTTCTTTCGCCCACTGGAGGACTTCCTGCATGGTGAGTGCATAGACCGTGACGTCCATCACATTGTGCGAGGATTTTTCTATATCTATCATTTTACGCTGTAGTTCGGTGCTTCCTTGGTGATGCTGACATCATGCGGATGGCTTTCACGCAGACCTGCGCCGGTAATCTGAATAAACTGAGTGTCTTCATTCATGGCCTTGATGTTCTTCGCACCGCAGTAGCCCATGGATGCACGGAGACCGCCGATGAGCTGGAAGAGGACGTCGGAGACATGTCCTTTGTAAGGAATGCGGCCTTCGATACCCTCCGGTACGAGTTTCTTCGCATTCTGCTGGAAATATCTGTCCTTGCTGCCAGCCTGCATAGCACCCAGAGAGCCCATGCCGCGGTAGGATTTGTAATTCTTGCCCTGATAAATGATCATCTCGCCAGGAGCTTCTTCCGTACCTGCGAGGAGGTTGCCGAGCATGACGCAGGACGCACCGGCGCCAAGGGCCTTTGCGATATCACCGGAGTACTGGATGCCGCCGTCAGCGATGATCGGGATGCCGGTGCCTTCGGCTGCTTTCGCACAGTCATAGATCGCTGTGATCTGCGGTACACCGATGCCCGCAATGACGCGGGTCGTGCAGATGGAGCCAGGTCCGATGCCGACTTTGACAGCGGATACGCCAGCTTCGATCAGTGCCTTGGTCGCATCATAGGTTGCGACATTTCCGGCGATGAGTTCCAGATGCGGGAATGCTTTGCGCAGGCGGCGGATGGTCTGCAGCACGCCTTCGCTGTGACCATGTGCGGTATCGATGACAAGGACATCTGCTTTGGCATCGAGAAGCGCTTCGACGCGGTCTTCCACGTCCGAAGTGACACCGATGGCAGCAGCCACCTTCAGGCGGCCGTCAGAATCTTTGTTCGAATTTGGGAATTTTCTCATCTTTTCGATATCACGGATGGTGATGAGGCCTTTCAGATGGCCGTCATCGTCCACGAGCGGCAGTTTTTCGATGCGGTGCGCCTGCAGGATGCGTTTCGCTTCTTCCATGGTAGTATGTTCCGGAGCGGTGATCAAACCTTTCGAAGTCATGATGTCGCTGATCGGACGGGACAGATCCGTCTCGAAGCGCATATCACGGTTCGTAATGATGCCGACCAGTTTGCCATTCTCTGTGATCGGCACACCGGAAATATGGTATTTGTTCATCAGTTCGTCCGCATCCGACAGGGTGTTGTCCGGAGCGAGGTAGATCGGATCCACGATGATGCCGTGTTCCGAACGCTTGACCAGCTTCACTTCTCTGGCCTGCTCATCAATGCTCATGTTCTTGTGAATGACACCGATACCGCCCTCGCGCGCCATGGCGATCGCCATTTCTGCTTCAGTGACGGTATCCATGCCGGCGCTCATGACCGGAATATTCAGTGTGACATTCTGTGTAAGGTGGGTGCGTACATCTACGTCGCGCGGAAGGACATCCGAATGTGCCGGGATCAGCAGCACATCATCAAAAGTCAGTCCCTGCTTGCCAAATTTGTCTTCTCTCATCATAGCCTCCATTCAAAAACTTTGGTTACTTATGTGATGTCATGTCTAGCTCTCTAGCCAGGAAATGCAGATCTTTAGGATCCGCATCCCCTCATATGCCAAAGAGGTGCATTCTTTTCAATTAAAACATTATACCATAAATCACAGAGCTGTGTCTTGTATGATTTTTGAGGGTGCAAGGTTAGCCTGTGGGGCAGAGCGCCCCTTGATTATGGTTGAAAGCCTCGCTTGAATGAGAAATTAGAAATGAGAAATGCGAAATGGTGGTGCGGCGCTTAAAAATATGGAAGCGCCGCGGAGTATAGATGGTGGCGATACCCGAAGGTGGCATTTCAGTCACTAGTCACTTGAGGCTCCTAATCCCTAGCCACTAGTCACCAGTCACCAGTCACTTCTCCCCCCCCAATTTTTCAAGGAACGCCCCTCCAAATCGATGCGCGAGTTCTTTCCTGAAATCCATCCCCCGCTCCATGGCGTTTTGCGATTCCTTCCTCGCTTCTTCGAGGAGCGGGAGATCTTTCACGATATCTGCCGCCTTGAGGTCCGGCATGCCATGCTGGTGATAGCCGAAGAATTCACCGCTGCCGCGCAGGATAAGATCTTTTTCTGACAGGAGGAAACCATCCTGGATCTCGCACATCAGCTTCATACGAAGCTGGGTGATCTCATTCTGATTATCCGAGTAAAGGATGCAGTAAGCCTGCGCCTCCCCGCGCCCGACACGGCCGCGAAGCTGATGCAGCTGCGAAAGGCCGAAGCGATCGGCTCCGTAGACGAACATGATGGTGGCATTGGGTACATTGACGCCGACTTCGATGACGGATGTAGCGACGAGGAGCTTCTTCTCTCCCCGATGAAAGGCCTGCATGACCGCCTCTTTCTCGCTGTTCTTCATCCGCCCATGGACAAGGCCCACGGGAAACATGGGGAATATACGGTCACGCAGCTCTTCATACACGGAGACGGCCGAGGCGAGGTCCTGCTTCTCACTCTTTTCGACGAGCGGGCAGACCACGTACACCTGATGTCCCGCTTCCATTTCCCGTCCCATGAAATTGAAAACACGCTGAAGCATCTGACTCCCGATGGCGTAAGTCTTCACCGGATGTCTTCCCGGCGGCATCCCGCGGATGGCTGAAACATCGAGATCGCCATAAACGGAGAGCGCCATTGTCCTTGGGATCGGTGTCGCCGTCATGACGAGGATGTGCGGCGAGCCCCCCTTCGTTTCTAATGCCTTTCGCTGCTTCACGCCGAAGCGGTGCTGTTCATCGGTGATGACAAGGCCCAGATGGGCAAAGATGACATCTTTCTCGATCAAAGCATGGGTACCGATCAGCACATCGATGTCGCCTGCTGCCAGCTGCTTCAGGATCTCGCGGCGCTCAGATGCCTTCGTATTTCCGGAGAGGTAAGCGACACGGATGGGAAGGCCTTCGTAGAAATGCTGGAATGTCTCATAGTGCTGCCCTGCCAGAACCTCGGTCGGTGCCATGAGTGCGCCCTGATAGCCATTCTCTACGATTTTGGCGAGCGAGAGTGCCGCGACAGCCGTCTTGCCGCTCCCGACATCCCCCTGCACCAGGCGGTTCATCGGGATGAGCCCTTCCATATCGTCCTCGATATCACGAAAGGCTTGCTGCTGCCCCTCGGTCAGCCGGAAGGGGAACTGCTCGCGCACCCTCTTGACGAGCTCACCGGATGGCGCGCACTTGATGCTCTCTCTCCCCTCTTCTCTCTTTTTACGCAGGAGCAAAACACCTGCCTGCATGAAGAACAATTCTTCAAATGCGATCCGTCTGCGCGCTTCTCTCTGCTCGGCCCAGTCCTTCGGATCGTGCATCGCACGGATGGCCGCAAGCCGTCCCATCAGTTTTTCTCTCCGGACGGTATCCTCCGGAAGATTCTCATCGGCATCCTCCACCAGCGCGAGCGCTCCTTCGATCATGCGCCGAAGCTGCGGCGTCTTGATGCCCTCGGTCAGTCCGTATACAGGGACGAGCTTTTGAAAGGACGGCAGGTTCTCCGGCTCGATGGTCTCGATCTCCGCATTGCTGATCTGGTTTCTGTTGTAGCCATACTCCACCTTGCCATATGCCAGCACATGCTTCGAACGATGAAAAAGATCGGCTTTCCACGGCTGATTGAAATAGGTGAGCACCACCGCGCCCGTATCATCGACGATCATGACATTCAGGATCGACATGCTTCTTCGGGGATGAATCTCCTTCAGGCCCACTACCTCTCCGTAGACCACAGCCTCTTCATCAGGCACGAGATCTCCCATCGGTGTGACCTTCGTCCAGTCCTGATAGCGCCTCGGAAAATAGGAAAGGATATCTTCTACGGTATGAATACCGAGGCGCTCCAGCTTCTCCTTCATCCGAGGGCCGACGCCCTTCAGGTACTGGACGGAATCAGATAGTTTCATGGATGACCTCCTTTGAATGGTTACGGGTTCGGGGTTCAGGGTTCAGGGTTAGCCCTAGGGGCGTGGTGCCCCTTGATTGTTTGCGAAAGAGGGGGAGCGGGTTCTATGGGTTCTATGGGTTCTATGGGTTCTATAGGTTCTATAGGTTCTACATGTTCAACGGGGACGGTGCGGCGCATAAAAATAGGAAAGCGCCGCGGAGTTTTGAAGATATGGTATTCACGAAAAACGAGAAACCCGTGAACCTTTTGAACCTTTTGAACCTATGAGAATTCATATAAGGGAAAGATTGTTCTTTCTGCTTTCAAACTTGTAGTGGTGGCTTCGCCGCAATGTCAGATGATGGCATTCCCGTATCGTCAGCCTTCCCCTCGAGGGGAAGGTGCCCCGTAGGGGCGGATAGGGCACTGGCGGTATGAAAGACAGATGAGAAAACTGGAGAGGTGCGAGGCACAAGTGGGGAAAGCGTGAGTCCCAGACCGCGAATAAAAAAGATTTCTCGCTTCGCTCGAAATGACGATACGGGAGCCGGATGTCTCCTAGTCACAAGTCACTAGTCACTGGCGAGCAGAGCTTTCATTCGCAATCAAAGGGCGATACGCCCCATGGGCTAACCCTGAATCCCGAACCTGACCCCCTATCTCTTTTCTCCTATTATAATTCTTCAAATACTCTGCTGTAAAATACTTGCGTAAAAAAAAGAGTTGTGATATAGTATGAATGTTGCAATCGCGGAAGTGCAAGGAGGTGTAGCACATGGCTAACTATTGTGAAGTTTGCGGCAAGGGAACCGCTACGGGATTCAATGTATCCCATTCCCATTTGAAAACAAAGAGAACCTGGAAACCGAACATCCAGAGAGTTCGCGTACTGGTTGACGGACAGGTCAAGAGAATGAATGTCTGCACTCGTTGCCTTCGTTCTCATAAAGTAAACAGAGACATCTGATCGATCATCTGATTGCTGCATTTCAAGCCGGCTGTATTTCAGCCGGCTCTTTTTGCATGTTTTTTAGTGGCTGAGGATCGGTCGCAAGAAAGGCGGAGGAGCTTTCCCGCCCCTCCGCCCGGCTTGAAACATGCTCGAATTTTCTATATAATGAGAATAAATAGCAGTTTTTATGACTGTGGTTCAGGCCTCCGGATACGATGCTCCTGTCCTTTTATCCCCATGCGGCGTTCTCACTGCTCATCATTTCTCATTCATGAAAGGAGTCTCCTATGCGAAAAATTTTACTGACTGCTGCCTTCGCAGCCCTCACCCTCGCTTCCTCTGTTTCCGCGAACTGGATCACGGGCGAGCCTACGATCCTTGCCGTCAATTCCGGGGAGGCCGCCTTCCACACCGCCCTCACGGGTGACCAGCGGCTCGACGTAAATCTCACCGCAGGCGAAGAAGGCAAGGCTGACCTCACCTTCACGACGAAAGCATCAGAGAGTGCGCTGTCTCTCACCGCTCTCCCCGTCCTCGTAAGCGAAGAAGCCGGCTTTGCGGATGCAAAGCTCACCATCACGCCGCTCGTGAATGACGCGAATGGCCTGCGCTTCTACCTTGTCGATACCGGCGAAGCCGGCGGCGCGCATATTGTTTCCTATAAAGGCGCCGCCTTCAAGAGCGCCTTCGATGCAGCGGATCTGGAAAATATCAATGGTACCTCTTCTTTCACCGTTGAGAAGAAACAGATCCTCTTCCACACGAAGGAAAATGGCACAGACGCCACCTATACTCTTTCACTTGATACAAAGTCGCTCACATTTACTGCGGTAAAGTGAGTGGATACTGGTGACGAGGGAAACACGGATTCAATCGTTATCAGATTTAATCAGCGTTTCCCTAGAAAAATGGATAGCCTCACATCATCTTTCACTCCGCTCTGCGCCCCTAACCTCCGCCCTGCGGGCACCTCCTTCCAAAGGAAGGAGGGATAGATACACTCAAAACGCCCCACATTCTCGCCCCTTCCTCTGGAAGGGGCTGCCTGGCGTAGCGAGACGGGGTTGGCTCCCCCCGTATGTTGGAAATGCGTTTCCCCCGTATCGCTATCCCCACCACTTTCGGACATCGCCCTTTATAAAAATCGACGCGAAGCGTCGCTCCGCCTAATCCTTCCCCATCGGGGAAGGATTAGGCGGAGCGGTGGATAGGGTACTTTCATAAATCGTCGACTTGAGACACTCCTTCCCACTCTCTTTCATACCGCCTGTGCCCTATCCGCCCCTTTCGGGCACCTTCCCCTAGAGGGGAAGGCTGCGATACGAGAATACCATCTTCTAAAAAAGGCGGCGAAGCCGCCACCTCAACCCTGAACCCTGAACCTTGAACCTTGAACCTTGAACCTTGAACCCTGAACCAAATGAAAGCAACAAAAAGGGACTGCGAAGAAATGAATCCTCATTTCTTCACAGCCCCTTTTTTATTGCTTTCTATCAGCCGACAATGTTCAGCGCATAGACAGCGTATTCTTTTTCCAGTGCTTCGGACTTCTTGGAGAGTTCGATCTGGAGATCAGAAGCGGTGTCATAGTCTTTAGCTTCCAGGGCTTCTTTGAGCTTGGTCGCGATAGACTTGCTGGCTTTGGTATCTTTGATAAGTTCATATTTCTTTGCTGCGATAGATTCCCAACGTTCTTCATCGAGTTCATCTTCGCTGGAAAGCTTCTTGAAGCTCTTGACGAGTGCTTCTGTAGCCGGGATGATGCGGTCAACGAGTTCATTTTCCCAGCGGTATTCGATGGAATCAAGGAAGGAGTCTACAATGACCTGATTTAAGCTGTCGCCGGCGGTGATGACAGCGACTTTGTCTTTGTTTGCCTTCATGGTCTTGATGTTTTCCCATACGGTTGCCGGCGGCTTGCCAAAAGCAGCATCACGTTCTTCCTGGGTGAAGTCTTCGAATACGTTGTCTTCGCAGCGATAGGCACGACCTGCTTCGAGATAGTCAGCAGCATCGCCCGGTTTCTTGGAGAGTTCTGCGAGGAGGTCTGCCGGTGCTTTGCCGGAGGTGATCGCATAGGTAATGCCATCCAGTGCGGTCAGGAAGAGGCAGGAGGCAGCGAGATAGGTATTGGTGAACGGGTTTGGCGCGCGCAGTTCAAAGCGGGTGGCTTTCGGGCTTTCGACGTCGCGGACCAGACCGATCAGGATGGTTCTGTTACGGGACGGTACTTCCGGATTGTGGCCGAGGGAGGTGACGATGCAGACCGGCGCTTCGAAGCCCGGTTTCAGACGGTTGAAGGCATCAGTGGTGGAGGAGACGAATGGATTCGTTGCTTCGTAGTTCTTCAGGATACCCATGATGAAGCCATAGCCGATGGTGGAGAGGAAGTCAGCTTTCATATCGCTCGGCGCCAACAGATTGATGGTCTTGCCATTCTTCAGAGAAGCGCAGATGCCGACATGGGTATGTTCGCCGGAGCCGGCAACGCCGATGATCGGTTTTGCCTGGAAGGAAACATCGAGGCCGTACTTGCGGAAGACTTCACGGATGATGATGCGGGCTTCGAGTTCATTGTCAGCCGCCTGCAGCGGATTCATAGAGAAGAGCCAGTCAAGTTCGAGCTGTTCGCAGACATCGACGGTATGTCCCAGATCGTCGACTTTCGGTTTAATACCGCCGACTTCTTTATGCCCCATTTCTACATGCATGCCGCGAGCATCCAGTTCTTCGATGGCTTCTTCCATCGCAGTTCTGACGTTGCCGCGCATTCTCTGCCAGTACTGTTCCTGCAGTCTCTGAGAAATGGACAGGTGCTGTACCGTTTCTGTTTCGCTCGGTGTCTTGACCCAGAATTCCAGTTCCGTGCCGATGGTGAATTTGATATCCTCGATCTCATCGACCGGCAGATCTTCCATGCCTTTGACCGGCTTGCCGCTTGCCAGGAGGCCTTTCAGCTTCTCAGCGACGAAAGCGCAGGATTCTTTCAGGATAGAACGGGAATCGATGAATTTGCCATTATGCAGAAGGAAGCATGGGATGCGGAGCGTGCCGACCGGACGGCCATTGCTGTACAGGTTGTCTTCATTGTAGTCGATGTACCAGTTTACGCTGGCATCTGCGACCATGTCGACGCGGGCATCATTCAGTGTGGCGATGTTCATCAGAACGACAGAGGAGCCGTCGGTCTGTACGGCTGTGCCGGCGAAGAAATCATCGTAGTTTTTCAGGAACAGTTCGATCGGCACCTTTTCATCGGTGTCATTGCCGGCCAGATCGATGCCGACCAGAGAAACGAAACGGATTTCCGGATGGGTCTTGAGGAGTCCCAGGACGCCTTCTTTGCCAAATTCACCGGACGGGATGTAGTACAGTAAGTCGTTGTTGATCATTTTGAATTCCTCCTGCTTGATAATCGTGGATTGTTGGTCTTTGATTGCTGTTTGCCTATGGGTGAGGTTCGCTGATTCCTAACCTCCAACCCCTAATCTCTGGATTCTTTTACACAGCTGGCGAAACCCCAGCGTGGAGTAGCAGTACTCCATTTTCCATAAACGTCTCATCCAGGTTGTCCCCCCTATTTGAGCTTGCCTGCAAAATAAAAATGACCTACTCTCTGGGTATCCAGAGAATAGGTCATCTTCGGCCAGATGAATGTATAGTTGGTTAGTAGTGACTGGTAGCTAGGGATTAGTGGCTAGGGATTAGAAATTTCATTTTCCCCTCGCCCTGATGCACCAGCATTTCTCTAGTCCAGAATATTCAGCGCATAGACGCGATATTCTTTTTCCAGTGCTTCTGCTTTCTTTGCCATTTCCACCTGCAGCGTGGAAGCGGTATCGAAGTCATTTGCCTCGAGAGCTTCCTTCAGGCGGGTGCAGAGGCATTTCTCATCCTCTGTATCCTTAGCGAGCTCGATGCGCTTCGCCTTGATGGATTTCCAGCGCTTTTCATCGATCTTATCGTCGTTATCGAGCTTCTTATATCCTCTGACAGCCAGTTCGGTGCCAGGAATGATCCGATCGATCAGCTCATTCTTCCAGCGGTAAAGGATGGATGCGACAAAGGAGTCTACAATCTGTTCAGAGATCGCACCGCTCTTGGTGAGCGCAGCGACTTTGTCCGGATTGGCTTTCATGATCTTGACATTGTCCCAGACGGTAGCCGGCGGCTTGCCGAAGACAGCATCGCGTTCTTCCTGCGTATAGTCTTCGAATACGTTGTCTTCGCAGCGATATTCTCTATTCTTGTCAAGGTATCCGGCTTCTTCTCCGGCTTTCTTGGAAAGCTCGGCGAGAAGTTCTTCTGGGCCTTTTCCGGAAGCGAGTGCATACTCGATGCCATCCAAAGCGGTCAGGTACAGGCAGGAAACGCAGAGATAGGTATTGGTAAACGGGTTCGGCGCACGGAGCTCGAAGCGGGTGGCTTTCGGATTTCCGATATCACGGATGAGCCCGATCAGGATGGATCTGTTTCGAGACGGCAACTCCGGCTTATGTCCCAGAGAGGTGACGATGCAGACCGGCGCTTCGAAGCCAGGCTTCAGGCGGTTGAAAGCATCGGTGGTCGAGGAAACGAATGGATTCGTTGCTTCGTAGTTGTTGAGGATGCCCATGATGAAGCCATAGCCGATGGTGGAGAGGAAATCCGCCTGCATATCCTCCGGCGCCAACAGATTGATGGTCTTGCCATTTTTAAGAAGAGCAGCAAAGCCGACATGGGTGTGTTCCCCGGAGCCGGCGACGCCGATGATCGGTTTCGCGCGGAAGGAGACGTCGAGCCCGTTTCTGCGGAATACTTCACGAACCACAATGCGGGCTTCCAGTTCATTATCTGCCGCCTGCAGCGGGTTTGTCGAGAAGAGCCAGTCGAGCTCAAGCTGTTCGCAAACGTCAAAAATATGACCATCATCATCGATCTTAGGTTTGATCCCGCCGACTTCTTTATGTCCCATTTCTACATGCATGCCGCGGGCATCGAGTTCTTCGATCGCCTGTTCCATAGCGGTACGGACATTGCCGCGCATGCGCTGCCAGTACTGCTCCTGCAGGCGCTGGGAAATGGAAAGATGCTGTACGGTCTCCTTCTCGCTCGGTGTCTTCACCCAGAATTCCAGCTCTGTGCCGGTGGTGAATACGATGTCCTGGATCTCAGAGAATGGGAAATTTTCCATCCCCTTGACCTGTGCACCGACCAGAAGCTTTCTGAGACGGTCAGCGACATATTCGCAGGACTGCTTCAGAATGGAACGGGAATCAATGTATTTGCCATTGTGGATCAGGAAGCTCGGAATACGGAGCGTGCCGATCGGAAGACCGGTTTCTTCATCCACGTTATCATCATTATAGTCTACATACCAATTCACGGTGCTGTCAGCGACCATGTCGACGCGGGCATCGTTCAGTGTGGCGATATTCATAAACACGACAGAAGAACCATCTGTCTGGACAGCTTTGCCAGCGAAGAAATCTTCGTAGTCCTTCATGAAGATCTCGATCGGGATGCGTTCATCTGTATCATTGCCTGCAAGATCGATTCCGACCAGAGAGACGAACCGAATTTCCGGATGCTGTGCCAGTAAAGAAAGTACCCCTTCTTTGCCATACTGTCCAGCAGGGATGCAGTACAATAAGTTTTTGTTCATTTGAGTCCTCCTATAGACTTTCTTGAATTCCACCATTTTTTAGATTGAAAATAAGCTATATGAATCAATAGAAAATGACCCATCCCGGTAGGAATGAGTCATCTTTGACGCAGCATATGAACTTATGGATTAAGAATACACCACGCTTCTTACTTTGTCAAGCCTTTCGCCTAAGCAAGCAGTTTGCGGACGATCTGATTGATCAGCTTTCCGTCTGCCTGTCCTTTAAGCTTCGCCATGACAGCTTTCATCACAGAGCCCATGTTTTTCTGCCCAGGATCCATGGCATCGACGATTTCCTTGACTGCTGCTTCGACGGCTTCCGGAGTCATTTCTGCCGGCAGGTATTTCTCAAGTACATCGATCTCCGCTTTGGTCTGTTCAACCAGGTCTTCTCTTCCGGAACTCTCGATCTCAGACAGAGTTTCTTTCCTCTGCTTCACTTCTTTCCGGAGAACCGCAAGAACCTGATCATCATTGAAGTCCGCGTGTCCGTTGTCGATTTCAGCCTGTCTGATGTGAGCACGAGCCATGCGGATCGTGTTCAGAGCAAGCTTTCCTTCTTCTTTCGCTTTCATAGCTGCTTTCATGTCAGCCATGAGCTGTTCTTTGATTGACAAAACTAATCACCTTACAACCTATTATTTAAACTTACGTTTTCTAGCGGCTTCAGATTTCAGTTTACGTCTTACGCTGGGCTTTTCATAATGTTCACGTTTTCTTACTTCAGAAAGAACCCCGGCTTTTTGGCAGGAACGTTTAAATCTGCGAAGAGCACTTTCAAGAGTTTCGCCCTTTTGAACTTTGATTTCAGACATCTATATCCCTCCCTCCCAATAAGACTGATGGGGTGCTATTGCACACTTAATTAGTATAAAGTACAAGTGGCATTCTGTCAATCTGTTTTATGAAAAAAGTAACTAGGAACTAGGGACTAGGGATTAGACCAAGAGACTAGGAGACATCTGACATCTGACTTCTATCCTCCAGCCTTCGGGCATCGCCCCGTTTCGTCATCCTGAGCGGCGAGAAACGTCGTATGTGAGATAACGAATGCCAGAACAGCTGCGACCTGAGCCCTCGATCTCGGCAAAGCCGCCACCTTCATTTCTAATTCCTCATTCCTCATTATTTTTCAGGGAATGGCGGCCAGCCCATTTCTTTGCCGCCGATGATGTGAGCGTGGAAATGGAAGACGGACTGTCCTGCTTTTTCGCCCGTATTCATGACGAGGCGGAAGCCATTTTCTTTCAGACCGGCTTCTTCCGCGATCTTCTTCACGACAAGGAAGAAGTCGGAGAAGTTTTTGTTGTACTCTTCGTCGAAAGCCAGAATGTTGTCGACATGTTTTTTAGGAATGACAAGGATATGGACCGGTGCGCAGGGCTCGATATCCTTAAATGCAAACCAGTTGTCATCTTCGTAAACCTTGGTGCTCGGGATTTCTCCGGCAGCGATCTTGCAGAAAATGCAGTCAGACATGGTGATTCCTCCTTAAATAACTAACAAAGGGTTTCGCAGGTTCTATAGGTTCAGAGGTTCAACGGGGGTGGTGCGGCGCAAAAAACAATGAGGCGCCGCAGAATTATGATAGTGCTACGCGCCGTCATCATTGGAATCATAGCCTGCAGACCTTCCTTACAGAACGGTCAGTGTGCTAAATTCAGAAGTCAGACGTCTGAAGTCTGATGTCTCCCAGTCACTAATCACTTACAAGCTATTTTCGGGCATCGCCCCATATATATTCGCGGCGAAGCCGCCACCTTCATTTCTAATTTCTAATTTCTAATTTCTAATTTCTAATTCCTGATTTTCAATCTTCCCCGCCATTCCTTCTTCGGTGATGGCGGTGATGCGGACCGGGTACATGATGCCCCGCTCTACACCTTCACTACGGATGGTGACGCGGATGTATTCATCCGTAAGGCCCTCGTACCAGCCGTTCTTGACCTCTTCGGCGAGGACATGGACGACCTTGCCGAGAAACTGATCGCGGTAGTCCTTCGCGATGCCTTTTTCCAGCTCCTGTACGCGATGGACTCGCTCCTTTTTCACCTCATTCGAGACCTGATCCGGATAGGTTGCCGCCGGCGTACCGGTGCGCTGGGAGTACGGGAATACGTGAATACCGGAGAAGCGGATCTCTTTCAATGTCTCCAGTGTTTCCTTGAAGTTTTCTTCCGTTTCTCCCGGGAAGCCGACGATGAGATCTGTCGTCAGAGCAAGGCCCGGGATCTTATCGCGCAGTTCGGCGATCAGTGCCTTGTATTTAGCAAGGCGGTAATGGCGGTTCATCCCCTTCAGCACGCTGTCGGAGCCTGACTGGATGGGAAGATGGAGGTGACGGCACACCTTCGGCTCATTCTGGATGATCCGGATCAGCTCTTCCGAAAGCTCGACGGACTCGATAGAGCCTAAGCGGATACGGAGAAGCTCCGGAATCTTGACGAGCTCGGCGACAAGGCTGGAAAGGGACGTCCCGTCATGGAGATCCTTGCCATAGTTGCCAAGATGGATGCCTGTCAGCACGACTTCACGATAGCCGCGAGCGACAAGCTTCCGGATTTCGGAAACGGCATCCTCCTGCTTTCTTGACTTCAGCTTGCCTCGCGCATAGGGGATGATGCAGAAGGTGCAGTAATTGTCGCAGCCTTCCTGCACTTTGATGAAGGCGCGGGTCTTGATCTCTCCTTCTGGGTCGACCTCCATATTTTCGAAGTCCTTCACCTTCATGATGTCCACGACTTCGTTCAGCGGCTGCTCCGCCGTTCTCGCTTTCTCCACATACTCGACGATATGCGTGCGATTCTGATGGCCGACGATGACATCGACATCCCCCATCTTCTCGAAGACCTCCGGCGCAAGCTGGGCATAGCAGCCGGCGACGGCAATGATGGCATCCGGATGCGCGCGGCGGATACGGCGCACCATCTGGCGAGATTTTCTGTCACCGACACTGGTGACAGAGCAGGTATTAATGACATAGACATCCGCGTCATCGCCCTCTGCCGGGCTGTACCCGTTCCGGACGAAAAGGGTACGCATCGCGTCACTGTCATACTGGTTCACCTTGCAGCCAAGTGTGATGAAGGACACGGTTTTCTTCTGTGATAATTTTTTTTGTTCCATGGCTTCTATTATAGCATAGGAAAATCAAAAAGAGCACCCGACTTTCGTCGGTGCTCTTTTTGGGGGAAGGTTCAGGGTTCAGGGTTGTAGTGCGGCGCATAACAATCAAAAGCGCCGCAGAGTTTTGATAGCGCTTCGCGCCGTCGTCATTTCGAGCGTTGCCGAGAAATCTCTATTGCAGAATGGTCAGCATGCCAACTGCGCCACTTTAATCACCGCTTGCTTCTAATCCCTAACCCCTAATCCCTAGCCACTCATCCCAGCTTTCAAACTTCGGGGTTCAGGGCATAACAATCAAAAACTCCGCGGCGCTTCTATTTTTTATGCGCCGCACCACCCCCGTTGAACCTTTTGAACCTATAGAACCCGCTGAACCTCTCTCGCACGCAATCAGTGGACGGAACGCCCTACGGTCTAACCCTGAACCCATCAACCTGAACCCTGAACCCGCTTTTTACATCGGGTACGTCTCAGACTCCGCCTTCTTGGCGCGACGCATGAGGGCTTTGAGAGCCTCCAATGCCGTGTGGTCACCATCGATCAGATGGCATACCTCTTCCGTGATCGGCATATCGATGTGCTCACGGACAGCGATGTCATGCACCAGACGAGCTGTGCGGATCCCTTCCACGATCATGTTCGTGCCTTCCGTGATCTCCTTTGCTGTCTTGCCTTCTGCCATCATCATACCGGCGGTATGGTTGCGGCTGTGGACAGATGTGCAGGTGCAGACGAGATCTCCCATCCCGGAAAGGCCGAAGAAGGTCGTCATCTGTGCGCCGAAATGTACGCCGAAGCGGGTCATTTCGACCAGCCCGCGTGTCATAAGAGCAGCGCGGCTGTTATCGCCGAGGCCGATGCCATCCAGCACACCGCAGGCGAGCGCCATGATATTCTTCAGCGCACCACCGTACTCGACGCCCTTGATATCGTCACTGCGATACACGCGGAAGACCGGACTCATGAAAAGGTCCTGTACCACCTGCACCGCTTCCGGCACTTCGGAAGCAGCGACGGTCGCACACGGCAGCCCACGGCCGACTTCTTCGGCATGGTTCGGCCCGGAGAGGACGACGATCTTTTTCGTGATGCCTTTCACCTTATCCTTGATGACCTCCGACAGGCGATGACCGGCATGATCTGCAAGCCCCTTGGATGCACAGACGACTACGGTATCCTTTTCCAGCCACGGTACAAGGCTTTCCGTCATGGCTTCGACCGCATGTGACGGGGTGCAGAGGATGACACAGCCTGCCCCCTTCACCGCTGTCTCCAGACTGCTCGTGATCTTCACATGGAGCGGGATGCGGCAGCCCGGAAGGTAGTTCTTATTTTCGCGGCTCTTCTGCATTTCCTGCGCTGTTTCGGGATTTCTGCAGTACATGAAAAGATCATCATGCCGCGCCGCGAGGGAGATCATCATCGCTGTCCCCCAGCCGCCGGCGCCTATCATAGCTACTTTCATCTGCTACCTCTTTTCCCGGGAAATCGGCTTCTCTTCTCCGCGAAGGAGCCGCCCGATGTTGTCTTTATGCTTACCGATAATGATGATGGCGGCAGCGGCAGCAAATGCCACATACTCGATCGGCTTATCCATGAAGAACATGACGATCGCTACGACCGGCGCTGCCACGATGGAGCCAAGGGATACGATGTGCTTCCACTTGAAGATGGCAAGCCATACCAGGAAGGCCACCAGCACGGCCGGAGCACAGATATAGGCGAAGGCACCTACGCCGCAGGCGACGCCCTTGCCGCTCTTGAACTTCAGGAAAACGGACCAGTCATTGCCGACGATCGCAAAGATCGCACACGCAAGTACCAGCGTGGGATCCGGCATCCCCAGATGCACCGCAAGAAATCCCTTCAAAAAGTCGCAGATAAAGACAGAAAGACCAGCGACGGCGCCCAGCTCACGATACGCATTCGTCGCTCCGATATTGCCGCTCCCCACCTTTTTCAGATTCACACCATAAAATACACGGCCAATCATATATCCGCTTGGTATCGCACCGATAAAGTACGCCAGCACGATCCAAACTATGCCATCCATCACGCCTCTTCACCATCCTTCTTGCTTCGTACCACGATGCGGATCGGCGTACCTTCGAAGCTGAAGGACTCACGCAGCCGGTTCTCGATGAAACGGACATAAGAGAAATGAATCAGGTTCGCATCATTGACGAACATGACGAACGTCGGCGGACGGATCCCCACCTGCGTCATGTAGTAGATCTTCGCCACGCGGCCGGAATGTGCCGGCGGCGGATTCACCATCTTCGCATCCTCCAAAAGGTCATTCAGGACAGATGTCGGGATACGCAGACTCTGCTGCTCAGCCACATTGTAGATCATATCCCCGAGACGATGGATGCGCTGCTTCGTCAGCGCCGAGCCGAAGAGCATCGGCACATAGGACGCAAATGGCAGACCATTCTTGATCTCCTTCTCGAATTCCACCATCGTATTCGTCTCTTTGGCGACCGCATCCCATTTGTTCACGAAAAGGAGCAGGCCCTTCCCTGCCTCGTGGATGTAGCCGATGATCTTCTTATCCTGCTCCGTCAGCTTATCGACCGCATCCAGTACGAAGATCGCCACATCACAGTTATCGATGGCGCGGATAGAACGGATGACGCTGTATTTTTCCAGCGGCTCATCGATCTTGCTCTTCTTTCTCATGCCCGCTGTATCGACCAGGATGAAGGTCTTTCCCTTGTAGGTCCAGAGAGAATCGACCGCATCTCGCGTCGTCCCCATTTCATCCGCCACGAGCGAGCGTTCATAGCCCAGAAGCGAATTGATCAGGGTGGACTTCCCGACATTCGGGCGCCCTACGATGGCCGTGCGAATGATATCTTCCGACTCCTCCTCTGTCTGCTCCGGGAAGCCTTCCGTGATGCGATCCAGAAGCTCGCCGAAAGAGAGACGGTTCACTGCGGAGATCCCGATCGGATCTCCCAGCCCCAGCGAATAGAATTCGTATACATCCATCTCCTGATTCTCGCTGTCCACTTTATTGACAGCCACGACGACCGGCTTCCCCGTGCGGCGCAGGATCCCGGCGATGATCTCATCATCTGACGTCAGTCCGGCGCGTGCATCAAGGACGAAGAGGATCACATCCGCCTCTTCCATCGCCAGCTCTGCCTGCTGGCGGATGCCGCTCGAGATCTGGTCTTTTCCATTTCTAAACTCGATACCGCCGGTATCGATCAGCGTGAATTCACGGTTCAGCCATTTCACATCACAATAGATGCGGTCACGGGTGACGCCCGGGATATCTTCTACGATGGACACGCGACGCTGCGCCAGCCCATTGATCAAGGTCGATTTGCCAACATTCGGCCGCCCGACGATGGCTACGAGAGGTTTACTCATGAGCCCATTCCTTTCTATTTCTATGGAAATCATATATTAACCAAGGAGCATGCTGCCTGCCGGTTTCTAAGAGCCGGCCATTCCAAAAGATAGAAGCAACACTTCCCCATTTTCACTGTAAATAAAATTGTATGATAGCAAGGAGGCAAAGTCAAGTGATCCTCCGCTTTTCACTTTCTGCCGTCCCATGATCCCCATAAAGTCACAGGGGCTATAGCGGTGTCTTATGAGATGTCCTATCCGGGCCAATAAAAAACCGCATTGCGCTTCTCGCAATGCGGTTTTTATCATTTTCTCTTATTCAGCATCATGAGCCGGTGCTTCGACGAGGGAGAAGGAGATTCTTCTGCGAGCTTCGTCGATGTTGATGATCTTGACTTTCAGATCATCGCCGACCTGGCAGATGTCGCCCGGTTTCTTGTTGTGATCATCGGTCATTTCATTGATGTGGAGCAGACCGGTGAGGCCGTCTTCGAGTTCAACGATAACGCCGAATTCCAGGATCTTGACGACTTTAGCGTCTACGATGTCATCAGCAGCGTGGTTGGTGACAGCGGTTTCCCATGGATTCGGGAGGCAGTCTTTGTGAGAGAAGGAGATTCTCTGTTTTTCACGATCGAAGGATTTGATCTTGACGTCAATGACCTGATCCGGTTTGAGGACGTCTTCCACTTTGCCGATCTTCTTCCAGGAGATATCGGAGATGTGGAGCAGACCTTCTACGCCATTGATGCCGATGAAAGCACCATATGGCATGATCTTCTTGACAGTACCCTGAAGAACGTCGCCGTTTTCATAAGCAGCTTCGATTTCATCCATTTCATTGTTTCTGGCATCTTCCAGTACTGCTTTGCGGGAGAGAACCAGTCTATTCTTAGCGCGGTCGACTTCGAGGATCTTAGCCGGGAATTTCTGTCCGACCAGGTTCTGCAGGGAGTGAACGAAGCGCAGGTCGCCCTGAGACAGCGGAATGAAGCCGCGAAGGGACTTCAGCTGAACGAGCAGGCCAACTTTGATAGCTTCGATGCCTTCGCATTCGACAGCTTCGCCTTTTTCGAAAGCTTCTTCAACAACGTCCCAGTCAGCGAGACGATCGACTTTGATCTTGGATACGTAAATGGTGCTGTCTTCTTTGACACCGCTGACGATCTGTACACGAAGCTTGTCGCCAGCTTTGAGTACGTCCTTCAGAGATGCTGGTGCCGGGTATGCATATTCATGAGCCTGCAGTACAGCTTCTGTTTTGTAGCCGAAGGAAATATAGGCTTTGTCGTCGAGTACGTCAACAACTTCCCCTTCTACTACACTGCCTTTATGCACGTCCAGGTTCATTTCTTCCTGTTCCAGCATTTCTTTCATGTTTTCCATAATAAAAACTACCTCCTCTATGATCCAGTCCGGTGTGGATGCACCGGCGGTGATGCCAATCTTGTCCCGGGTTTGGAACCATTCAGATTTTAGTTCCTCTGCCGTTTCGATATGATGAACGCAGGCGCCTTCGCTCCTGCATACGTCTGCCAGTCGGCTGGTATTAGCGCTGTTGCGCCCGCCGATGACAATCATCACATCTACTTTCCTCGCCAGCTCACGCGCCGCCTGCTGTCGCTGCATGGTCGCATCACAAATGGATTTGTGAAGAAACACATGCGGGATCCGTTGCCGGATCGCCTGCACCAGCTGGTCAGCCAAAGCCACCGAAAATGTGGTCTGCGTGACGATATGCGCCTCTTCCATGTCTGGAAGCCGGTCTACATCTTCGAGGGTTTCTACCTGGAAGGAATGACCCACTGCCCACTCCGCTACGCTCTTCATTTCCGGGTGCTTCTTTTCACCGATGAGTACGACGGTCTTTCCATCAGCCACGAGGTCTTTAGTGATCTCCTGGTTCCTTTTGACGAAAGGGCACGTCGCGTCCATTAGGGCCAGATTTTTGCACTTGAGTTTATTATAGCACGAAGGGCCTACTCCGTGCGAGCGAATTATTACAGTTTCATCTGTCAAAGTGTCCAGATCGTCCACCGGATGGACGCCTTTTTCAGAAAGCCTTCCGACCACCTGTGGGTTATGAATGATGGGACCGTAGGTAACGGCCTTAATGCCCGAATTTGCCGCATTTTCCGCGATTTTCATGGCTCTTTTCACGCCGTAGCAAAAGCCCATCACTTTCGATTTATAGATTTCCATGATTTTGATTCTCAATTGAAGCGCCCGCTATAGAGCAGGCATTATGTTTGAAATAGAAAAGTTCAATAGCAAGATAAAGGGTTCAGGGTTCAGGGTTCGCCCATGGGACGGCTCGCCCCTTGATTACGTTTGAAAGCCTCGATTGAATGAGAAATTAGAAATGAGAAATGCGAAATGTTAGAAATGAGAAATGCGAAATGGTGGTGCGGCGCATAAAAATATGGAAGCGCCGCGAAGTATAAATACTGGCAATGCCTTGTGCCGGCATTTCAGTCACAAGTCACCAGTCACTTGAGACTCCTAATCCCTAATCCCTAGTTACCAGCTGCCAGTCACTTTTTATAGTCATCCATCAGCTTCTGGATCTCTGCCTTCACGATGTCATTGAGCTCGGCCACCTTCTCATCGGTCGGGCGCTGCTTTTTGACCTCGATCGGCTTTCCGATGAGAACGGCCAAAGGACCATTCTTACGAGGCAGATCCATTGTGCCAAGGACAGCGACAGGAATGACCGGAGTGCCGGTCATGAGTGCGAGGGATGCCATGCCCGTGTGGAAACGGCCGAGTCCATCTCTCTTGATGCGGGTGCCTTCCGGGAAAATGCCGAGGGGATTGCCCTCCTTGATCTCCTTGATGGCCTGACGCACAGCAGCGCGATCGACGCTGCCGCGCTTCACCGGGAAAGTGCCGAACTGACGGATCAGCCAGCCGAAGAATGGATTTTTGAATAGCTCTTCTTTCGCCATGTAGTGGATGATGCGGGTATTAAAAGCCACGCCGACGACAGGGGGATCCCAATAGCTTTTATGGTTCGGTGCAACGATGATGGCCCCGGTCTTTGGCACATTCTCCCGCCCTTCGACCTTGAGTCCGAAGATGACGAAGAAGAAGAAATTTAAGATGGCTCTGACAATAGCATAGCCCATAGGATTCACCTCGTTTGAAAATGGTGGTTGGCTGTTAGCCGTTTGCCGTTGATAAAGCGCAAGAAGACAGGGAGACTATAAGACTTTAGACTTCAAATTTTAGATTTCTGATGTCTCCAAATCTCCATGTCCAGTCCTTGATCCCTAGTCACTAATCACTTACCTGCTAAACCCCGGAAATTTCTTTTCGCAGATGGCGATCATGGCTTCTGCAGTACCTTCGAGCGTGAGGTCGCCATTATCAAGAAGGATGGCGTCCTCTGCCTGCTTCAGGGGGGAGATCTCTCGGTGACTGTCCATGTAGTCGCGCTTTGCCACATCGGCTTCGATGTCTTCGAGCGAAAGCTCCGGGTGCTGGGCTTCGAGCTCTTTGAAGCGGCGAAGCGCACGGGTGTGGACGGAGGCGGTGAGGAAGATCTTCACATCAGCCTTCGGCAGGACAGTCGTCCCGATGTCACGGCCGTCAAGAACGATGCCACCCTTTTCGGCCTGGCGGCGCTGGATGGCGACCATCGCCGTGCGCACGCCGCCGATGGCGGAAACTTCCGATACATGCCCGGAGACTTCCGGCGTGCGGATGAAGGGCGTCACATCTTCGCCATCCACGATGACGTGCATGGCATCCATGCCGGGCTTCACTTCCATATCGAGGGCTTTTGTCATAGCGGTGATCTCCGCCGGATCTGTCAGACCCTTCTTCAGGGCTTCATAGGCGACGGCGCGATACATCGCTCCGGTATCGAGATAGGCATAGCCAAGGCGTGATGCAAGGATCTTCGATACGCTGCTCTTGCCGGCCCCCGCCGGGCCGTCGATGGCGATGGATAATTTTCGCATAAATGATGATCTCCTTTATATGAATTGGTTGGTTCAGGGTTAGCCCGTAGGGCGTGCCGTTCCTTGATCGTGGATGAAATCTTTGCTCGAATGAGAAATTAGGAATTAGGAATGAAGATGGCGGCTTCGCCGCGAATATATAATTATGGGGCGATGCCCGAAGGCAGTATTTAGTCACCCCAATCACTAGTCACTCGAGGCACTTAATCCCTGCTTTCACACATCCATCGTTTATCGCTCTGCAAGGAAGATTTCTCGCTTCGCTCGAAATGACGATACGGGAGTCTGAAGTCTTTTAGTCACCAGTTCCCCTGCGTCCCTAATCCCTAGCCACTAGTCACTAGCCACTAGTCACTAGCCACTAGTCCCTGCCGGCTGCACTTTCCGCTGCCAGATGTCCGGTCGAGAAGGCCGCCTGCAGATTGTAGCCGCCGGTGAAGGCGTGGATGTCAAGGACTTCTCCTGCGAAGTAGAGCCCTGCCACTTTCTTTGATTCCATGGTGGACGGATTCACTTCTTTGACGGAGATGCCGCCGGCTGTCACGATGGCTTCCTCGATGGGACGAGTGCCTGTGATGGTGAGCTTCATGGACTTCATCGTCTGCACGAGGGACGCGCGCTGGGCTTTCTTGAGCTCGCTGACAGGAAGGTCCCGAGAGATACCTGCCAGTGAGAGTACGACGTCGATCATGCGATGCGGGAGAAGCTCGACAAGAGCGCCGGCCATCTGCTTCAGGTGATGCTTTTCCAGATCTCTCAGGACACGCTTATCGAGGACTTCCTGCGTGAGCGCAGGCTTGAGATCGAGCGTCGCTTCCACGGGATGTCCCTGTGAGAGCCAGAGGGAGGCTTTATCCGAGAGGGAGAGCACAATGGGACCGGTGATCCCGAAATGGGTGAAGAGCATCTCTCCGAATTCCTCTGCCTTTCTGCGCCCGCCGGCGGAAAGAGACAGTGTGACATTCTTGAGCGAGAGCCCCTGCAGGTCTTTGGGCCAGCTTTCCTTCGTGATGAGAGGAATGAGGGCAGGACGGATGGTCGTGACCTTGTGCCCGATCTCCCCAGCCATCCGATACCCGTCTCCCGTCGAGCCCGTACGCGGGTACGAAGCGCCGCCGGTCGTCAGGATCACGGCATCGGCATCGTAGCGTCCCTTCTTCGTGACGACGCCCTTCGCCCTGCCGTCTATGACGACGATATGAGACACCGGCTCCTCCAAGTGAAGCTCGACCTTCTTTTCTTTGAGAAGGCGCATGAAAAGGTGGCGCACCTCCTGTGCATCATCGCTGGCAGGGAAGACACGTCCGCCGCGCTCGACCTTGGTCACAAGACCGTAGCCATGGAGCAGCTCCAGCAGGTCTGTATTCGAGAAGGCTTCGTAGGCACTGTAGAGAAATTTCCCATTGCCCGGTGTCTTCCCGATGAAATCCATGATGGGCGCGCTGTTGGTCAGATTGCAGCGGCCTTTGCCGGTGATGCCCATCTTCAGGCCGACCTTCGGCATTTTTTCAAAGAGCATGACCTTGGCTCCCCGGTCCGCTGCCGTGACAGCGGCCAGAAGTCCCGCCACACCGGCTCCGATGACGGCGATCTTTTTATTTGTGGAGCTCATACAGTTTCTTGACCTCCTCCAAGGACAGGCGGCGGTATTCCCCGCGGGAGACGCCGGCAAGCGTCAGGAAGCTGTACTGCACGCGCTTCAGTCCGAATACAGGATAGTGGAACGCCGCCATCATTTTACGGATCTCACGGTTCTTCCCTTCGTGGAGCGTCATGCGTACCTTTGTCTTATTCTTCTCCTTGTCATAGCCCAGGACTTCGATCTCGCACGGCGCAGTCACTCCGCTGTCGATGCGCACGCCCTTCGACATTTTATCTGCCAGCTTCAGTGAATATTTCCCACGGACTGTGACTTCATATACCTTTTTGACCTCATGCTTCGGATGCGTCAGGATGTTGTCGAGCTCGCCGTCATTCGTCATGAGGAGCAGTCCTTCGGAGTGATAGTCAAGACGTCCGACAGGGAAAATGCGCTCACGTATATTTCTGAAATAGTCCATGACCGTGCGCCGCCCCTGCGGGTCGGTGACAGACGTGATGACATTATCCGGCTTGTAGAAGAGGAAATAGCGTTTCCGCTCAGGGCGGATGCGTTCTCCGGCGACCTCTATACGATCGGAAACGGGATCAGCTTCGCTCCCCAGCTCGCGGATGACCTTGCCATTCACACGGACCTGTCCCGCTGCGATCAATTCTTCAGCCTTGCGGCGGGAGCAGATGCCCGCATGGCTCAATACCTTCTGTAAACGTTCTTTCAAAATAGTTCTCCTTCTTCCAGTCCTTCTCGCCAGCGCATCCGAAGCTCATTCACATCTGAAAGCCCGGTGCAGGCGAGGAAACGCTTCGTCGTACCATAAAGGATCGGCCGTCCGGGGATATCCAGACGTCCTCTTTCTTCGATGAGGCCCTTCTCCATGAGGAGCCCCAGCACACGGCCTGCCGTCACGCCGCGGATCTTCTCGATCTCGACTCGCGTCACAGGCTCTTTGCAGGCCACCACCGCCAGCGTCTCCAGCGCCGCAGCCGAGAGCGGCGTCTGTTTGCCCAGAAGGGAGGAGAGCCAGGTGTCATATTTCTTTTTCGTCGCCAGCATGTACCCCGCGCCCGTGTGATGGAGCGTCAAACCGGAGTCTGGCTTTTCATATTTTTCAGTCAGCAGCGTGAGTGCTTTCTCGATCATCTGAGAGTCTTCGCCCACGGCCTTTGCCATGTCGGTCAGGGAGACAGGGCTCCCCTTCGCAAAAAGAAAGGCTTCGATGAGTGCTGATAACTGAAGCAATGTATTTGTCATAAATGTCCTTTTTTGAGATCGAGAGTCAAGAAGAATGGAAATCGCAGGTCTCTTGCCTCCAGCGGGCGCAAAGGGCGCGGCTTGGCCTATCACCCTTTGAAAGCGCCGCAGCATGTCGATACCTGTCGAGTCTTTGGAGACTGCCAAGCCCCTTACACCGCCCTCATTCCTCATTCCTGATCCTCTTTGCGCTTTCGCCGCTTACAATTTCCAGTCCCCCTGCGCCTTCGATCACGCCAGCCTCGCCAAGGCGAATCAGTTCAAGGAGTGCCACGAGTGTGACGGCGAGGCGGAGGCGTGTCTTCAGCCGCCGGAAATACTGCGTGAAGTCCACACGGCGAAGTCGCGAGAGCGTCTCTTTCAGCGTCTCCATCTCCTGCTCCATCGACACCTCCTCGGGGGCGAGGATTTCTTCTTTCTCTTCATGGAGAGAGTCATAGAGCGAGAGGAAGGCCGCTCGCAGCTTCAGGAGGGAGATCCGCCCCTGATACAGCCCGCCCTTCACAGCCTCGGGCTCTTTCTTCCAGTACGGCCTTTCGGCATCGATGAGCTCCTCGATACGTCCCTTGATCTCCTTCATCCGCTTGAATTCTTCGAGTGACCTCACGAGCTCAGCTCTCGGGTCTTCCGTCTCATCGGCCGCCTCCTGCCTCCGCTTCGGGAGCAGCATCCGCGACTTGATGAAGATGAGTGTCGAAGCCATGGCGAAGAAACTGCTCGCCAGCTCCAGATCGAACGCCTGCGCCCTTCTGAGGTAAGCAAGATACTGCTCGGTGATCTCATGGATCGGTATGTCGTGAATATCGATCCGATTCTTCGTCACAAGGTGCAGCAAAAGATCCAGCGGCCCTTCGAAGACAGGAAGATTCACCTGATATTCTTTTTCGATCGCTCCCGCCTCCTTGCGCGCACCACCCCATCATGAATGTACTCTACTATATTATCATAAATCGAATCATTTGTTGATAGAATTATAAGTTCAGGGGGTAGCCCGTGGGCGTGCTGTTCCTTGATCGGGGATGAACGCTCTGCTCGAATTAGGAATGAGGAATTAGGAATGAGGAATGAAGGTGGCGGCTTCGCCGCGAATATAATATGGGGCGATGCCCGAAGGTCTTGAGGATAACAGGTTTCCCGTTTAGGGTTTACAAACATAATCCGCCTGATCGTGAACGAAAAAGATTTCTCGACTTCGCTCGAAATGACGACGGCGCGAAGCGCTATCAAAATTCTGCGGCGCTTTTGATTTTTATGCGCCGCACCACCACTCCTCACTCCAACTAGAGAGCCGAGCTTTCATTCATAATCAGTGGACGGAGCCGTCCCAGGGCTAACCCTGAACCCATCAACCTGAACCCTGAACCCCCAACTTATGTTACAATACCTCTAAAAGGAGCTGATACCCATGAACGATCCCCACCACCTTCCCCCCTTCACGAAAGCGCTTTTAGACTTTGCAAAAGAAGCGCGCGATGATTTCTGTACGCCGGGACACCACAGCGGCGCACTGTTTGATGAAATCCCTGAAGGACGCGCCTTTGTCTCCGCGCTCGGTGAAGGCGCTTTTACAGCGGACATCTCGGACTCTTCTTCCGTCATCGGGGATCCGTCCTCTCACGAAGGCGTCTCCGGAGAGGCAGAAGCCCTCGCCGCGAGCGTGTATGGGAGCGACCGCTGTTTCTTCGTCTTGGGCGGCACCTCCGCCTCGAACCGCATCGCGATCAGCGCGCTCGTCTCAGAGGGCGACCTCATTCTTTTCGACAGGAATAACCACAAGTCTGCCTCGCAGGCCGCACTCGCCGCCGCAGGCGGACTTCCTGTCTATCTCGCCTCCGAGCGAAATGAAAGCGGCATCATCGGCGGACTGACGGAAGAAACGCTTGACCCCGTCCGCCTCCGCGAGAAAGCGGCCATGCTCTCGCCCGCCGCGGGGAAAAAGCAGCGCCCCTACCGCCTTGCCTGCCTCCAGCTCTCCACCTATGACGGCCTCTTTCTGAATGCCAGAGAGCTTCTTCGCCGCATCGGCTCCCTCTGTGACTACATCCTCTTCGACGGCGCATGGGCCGGCTACGAAAATTTTCTCCCACTCCTTCAGGATTCTGCCGTCCTCACCTTCCCCCTGACGAAAGACGATCCCGGCATCCTTGTGACGCAGTCCGTCCACAAGCAGCTTGCCGGATTCTCCATGACGAGCCAGCTTCACAAGAAGGACAGCCACCTGCGGGGGATGGCGCGCTACCTCGAGGATGACGTCCTGCAGGCTGCCTTTCTCATGCATATATCGACTTCCCCTTACTATCCGCTCCTTGCCGGGCTGGAAATGAATGCGTACCTGCACCAGAAGAAAGGAAAGGAGCTCTGGCAAGAAGCCGCGATCACGGCGACAGAGCTGAAGAGAGCCATCCTCAAACACTGCCGCTTCCTTCGGCCATTCACCGCTCCCACGGTGCGCGCCGCTTCCTGGGACGCCCATCCGGCAGAAGAGATCCTCTCAGATCCCGCCTTCTTTGCGATTTCCCCCAAAGACACCTGGCACGGCTTCTCCCATATCGCAAAAAACCTCTACCTCACCGATCCCTGCAAGGTACTCCTTGTGACAGACCCGCTCCCCGCGCCGCTTCTTTCCCATTTTCTCGAAAGCCGCCATGTGACAGTGGAGAAATCTGATTTCCACACCCTCCTCTTCCTCATCGAGCCGGGTGATACAAAGGAAAAGCAGGAACACCTCCTCTCCCTTCTTCAGGAATGCGAAGCGGCCTATGAGGCCAATACACCGATGTCCGTCTTTGCGCCGGACGTCACCTGCCTTCCGGGCGAGGGGCTGAAAGACTTCTCCCTGCGCTATCAGGACTTCCTTTGCCGGGAAGGAGCCGCCCGCCTTACGCAGGCGCTCTTCGATGAAGATCATTTCCCCAAAGCCATGCTCACCGGGAAAGAAGCCCATCAGGCCTTCCTCAAAGGAGCACGCGAGCGCGTCCCACTTCCGAAAGCCAAAGGGCGCGTATCTTTGGAAATGATCCTCCCCTATCCCCCCGGTATCACCGTCTTAGAGCCCGGCGAGGTCTGGACTGACGAGGCACTTTCCTATTTTCTCTTCCTGCAGAAATACAAGAGCGCCTTCCCTGACTTTTCCCCCGAAATACTCGGTGTGCATGGAAACGGAAATGACGCGTATGTATGGGTGCTTAAAAACCAGAAAGAGGGGAACTAAGGAAGCACTGATAAAATACCCCTTTCAGGCATCGCCCACATTTATGTTTGCAGCGAAGCTGTCCCCTTCCCTGTTGAACCTGCTGCCCCCTTTACATCGAAAAAGGCTGCGCCTTCCGGCGCAACCTTTGCTTTAGTCCTTAAACGGATCCTCCTCCGCATTGCGGTTATTCAAGATCTCATCAAGCGTCTTCATCGGACACATGGAGCCGCACATCGTACAGGTCGCTTCATCCTCCGGGATGCTGCTCTCTCTGTAGCGACGCGCCTTGCCCGGGTCGATGGCGAGCGGGATCATGCGATGGAAGTCCACCTTGCGGCGTGCCCAGCTCATTTCTTCATCCCATTTTTCTGCGCCTTTCACCCCCTTGGCGAGGTCCGCGGCGTGGCAGGCGATCTTCGAAGCCACGATCCCTTCGTGTACATCATCCAGATCCGGCAGACGCAGATGCTCCGCCGGAGTGACGTAGCAGAGGAAGTCTGCCCCGCATGCTGCCGACAGCGTCCCCCCGATCGCCGCGGTGATGTGATCATAGCCCGGCGCCACATCGGTGACGATCGGCCCCAGGACATAGAGAGGCGCCTGGTGAGTGAGCTTCTTTGCGATCTCCACATTCATGCGGATATCCGAGATCGGCATATGCCCCGGGCCTTCCACCATGACCTGTACCCCCGCCTTGCGCGCACGCACGACCAGCTCACCCAGATTGATCAGCTCCGAGATCTGCACGGCATCTGTCGAGTCATGCCCGCAGCCGCTGCGGCATCCATCGCCCAAAGACAGTGTGACATCATACTTCTTCAAAAGCAGCAGCAGACGGTCAAACTGTTCGTAGAAAGGATTCTCCTTCCCGTGCATGTACATCCACGCAAAGAGCACCGAGCCGCCGCGCGAGACCAGATTTGTGATGCGCTTATTTCTCATGATGTGCTTCGCCGTCTCACGGTTCAGCCCCGCATGGATCGTCATGAAATCCACGCCATCCTTCGCATGACGTTCCACGACAGAGAAGAGATCGTCTGCCGTCATATCCTTCAGCCCCTTGTGAAGGACGCCCTTCACATCATACATCGGCACCGTACCGATGGACGCCGGACTGTTCTTCACCAGCCATTCACGGAACGGCGCCGTCTCACCATAGCAGGACAGATCCATGATGGCCTCCGCCCCCATCTCCCAGGCGAGCTTCGCCTTCGCCTGCTCCGTGTCATAGTTACATACATCAGAAGAGATCCCCAGATTTACATTCATCTTCGTCCGAAGCCCCTTGCCGATCGCATACGGATGGAGCGATGTATGGTAAATATTCGCCGGAAGGACGATCGTCCCCTCTGCGATGCCGGAGCGGATGAATTCTGCGCTCACGCCCTCTTCACGTGCGGCTGTTTCCATTTCCTTCGTGATGATGCCTTCTCTTGCTGCTTCAAGCTGCGTCATAGTCAACCTCCAATAAAAAAATCCGCCTCCGGCGGATACTCTGTCAAAATAGAGCCCGCTTCCTTACGCCGGTATGATCCGATTCAAGTTCAAAGGGTCAGCGCTTCGCGCCTCTCAGCCCCGTAGGGCTCCCCCAGCTGGTTTCTATCTCTATTATACAGGATGTGTCAAAAAAGTGACTAGTGGCTGGGGACTTGTGACTGGGGACTTGTATCACTTAAAAAGCCGAGCTTTCGCCCGGCTTTTCATGGATAAAAAATTACCGATCTACATTACACATATCTTTTGCGACGACCCAACGGTCATATTCTTCTTCGGTCACATAGCCCAAAGCCAGAGCGGCTTCCTTCAGGGAGCTGCCGTCTGCGAAGGCCTTCTTCGAGATCTTTGCTGACTTCTCATAGCCGATGTGCGGCGCGAGTGCGGTAACGAGCATCAGGGATTTCTCCACCAGCTCTTCCATGCGGTCATGGTTGACTTCGATGCCGACGGCGCAGTGGATATTAAAGGAGTGGATGGCTTCGCCCAGGAGCTTGACGGATTCGATGAAGGCCTGTGCCAGGACCGGTGCATAAACGTTCAGCTCGAAGCGGCCCTGCGAGGAGGCCATGGAGACGACGGCCTGATTGCCATGAACGCGGCAGGCGACCATGGTCAGGGCTTCGCACTGGGTCGGGTTCACTTTGCCCGGCATGATGGAAGAACCTGGTTCGTTCGCCGGGATGGTGAGCTCACCGAGGCCGGCTCTTGGCCCGCCTGCCAGGAGGCGAAGGTCGTCAGCGATCTTCATGCAGTCCATCGCAAGAGCTTCGAGAGCGCCATGAGCGAAAACGAAGTCATCGCGTCCGGTCAGTGCATAGAATTTATTTTCCTCCGATACGAACGGAAGGCCTGTTTCTTTGGCGATCTCAGCCGATACTCTGGTGCCGAAGTCTTTCGGCGCATTGAGACCGGTACCGACAGCGGTGCCGCCGATGGCAAGCCCAAGAAGATATTTTTCCGATGCTTCGATCATATGCTGGCACTTTTCGAGCATGGTCGTCCATCCGGAGACTTCCTGTCCGAAGGTGAGCGGTACGGCGTCCTGTACATGTGTGCGGCCAATCTTGACGACGTGCATGTATTCTTCGCTCTTCTTGCGGAAGGTCGCGATCAGTTCAGCGAGCGGCTGGTAGAGGCAGCGGTGCAGGACAGAAACGGCCGCAACGTGCATAGCGGTCGGGAAGGTATCGTTCGAAGACTGAGACATGTTGACGTCATCATTCGGGTGGATGCGTGTCTCGCTGCCGACAGCTTCGAGCTTCGCATTCGCGATGTGCGCAACGACTTCATTCATGTTCATATTGCTCTGCGTGCCGGAGCCTGTCTGATACACGA
This sequence comes from Dialister sp. i34-0019-2H8, assembly GCF_042846925.1. Lineage (NCBI taxonomy): Bacteria > Bacillati > Bacillota > Negativicutes > Veillonellales > Veillonellaceae > Dialister > Dialister sp. i34-0019-2H8. The sequence continues at coordinate 619,636 of NZ_BAABYQ010000001.1, read as the reverse complement.
CGAGCGGGAATTCGCCGTTCCACTTGCCGGCGAGGATCTCGTCGCAGGCCTCTGCGATGACTTTCGCTTTTTCTTCCGAAAGCTTGCCTTCTGCGAGGTTCGCAAGGGCGGTGCATTTCTTCAGCACGGCAAACGCATGAATGATCTCTTCCGGCATGCGTGCTCCGATCTTGAAGTTTTCAGAAGAGCGCTGGGTCTGCGCGCCCCACATATGATCCGCCGGAACTTTTACTTCGCCTAAGGTGTCATGTTCGATACGATATTCCATGTTCTTTGTCCTTTCTATAAGGAAATAGAGTGTACGAAAAATGCTTCATCATTTCTCGCGTATACCTGTATTATATCATTTGAAACAGATAAAAGAAAGTCTATGCGTTGGAGTATACACTTAATGAGATTGAGGGTTCGGGGTTCAAGGTTCAGGGGTAGTACTGCCCCTTGATTGTAAGTGAAATCTTTGCTCAAATTAGGAATGAGGAATGAGAAATTGTGGTGCGGCGCAAAAAAATAATGAAGCGCCGCAGAGTTTTGATGGCGCTTCGCGCCGTCGTCATTTCGAGCGCAAGCGAGAAATCTCTATGGCAGAACGCTCATTGTTGCAGATGAGACAACACCAAGACATCGTTTCCCTTCGTCGCATACACGCTGATTCCCGCAGGGCGGTAGAGATCCCTCGGCTGCGCTCGGGATGACGATGCCGGAGAATCCTAATCCCTAATCCCCAATCCCTAGCTACCCATCCCTGCTTTCAAACTTGTGGTCGAGCCTTCGCTGCAAGTATATCAAGTATATATGGGGCGATGCCCGAAAGTGGTATTCAAGTCACCAGTCACGCGAAACTCCTAATCTCCCTCCACGGCCATTTCCAGTACCTTCCCCACGCTCTCATGGAAGACGAGGTCAGCGCGGGCGTCCTGCGCTGTCGCGTCCTGATTGATGACGACGAGAGCATCACCGCGGAAATAGGTGACGAAGCCTGCCGCCGGATAAACGACGAGGCTCGTACCGCCGATGATGAGCATATCGGCCTTGGAGATCTCATCGATCGCCTCATCGATATCATTCGTATCGAGCGCTTCTTCATAGAGCACGACGTCCGGCTTGATCACGCCGCCGCAACTGGGACAGTGCGGCACGGGCAATGCCAGAGTAAGGAGGGTCTTTGCATCATATGTCGCAAAGCATTTCTCACAGGTATTCGTCAGGATGGTGCCGTGGACCTCGATGACATTCCGGCTCCCCGCGCGCTGATGGAGACCATCGATGTTCTGCGTGATGACGGCGGAGAGCCTGCCTTCTTGCTCGAGCTTTGCCAGTGCAAAGTGCGCACGGTTCGGAGAGGCCTTTAGCATGGCTTCTGCGAACTGCTTATACATGGTGAAAAATTCCACGGGATGCTCCTCATAGAAATGGTGGGAAAGCATTTCCTCCGGCGTCCATGGGAGGCCCGTTTTCTGCCGGTAAAGGCCATTCGCTCCGCGAAAATCAGGGATGTTCGACTCCGTGGAGACCCCTGCTCCGCCGAAAAAAACGATACGGTGATGGGATGCGATCATAGCTCTCAGTTTCTCGATGTCGGTCATGTTGATGGCTCCTTTCGTGGAATAGAATCAAAGTGACTAGGGACTGGTAACTAGGGACTGGTGACTGAAGTACCACTTTCGGGCATCGCCACTATTTATACTTCGCAGCGCTTCCATACTTTTATTCGCCGCACCACCATTTCTCATTTTTCATTCAATCGATGCTTTCAAACTTAATCAAGGGTAGAGCCGCCCCAAGGGCTAACCCTGAACCCTTCTTTCTCTCATTGTATCACAATTTCTCCCTTTCTCATTGACAATTCATTCCATATGTTCTACCATCGAGATATATTTTAAAAATGTTTTTGCTCGGCCAACCTCCGCCCCTTCGGGGCACCTCCCTCCAGAGGAAGGAGGGCGTGTCTCGGGCTTCCTGCCTCATCCCCAGCTACCAGTCACAAGTCACTAGTCCCTGATTAAAAAGGAGATCCTACTATGTCCACACTTACCCTTGCGAAAGCCAAAGAGATCCTGAAGAAACACACCACAGAAGACCATCTTTTCACCCATGCGGCGGCTGTCAGCGCTGCCATGGGCGCGATGGCGAGCATCTTCGGAGGTGACAAAGATCACTGGGAAGCCATCGGCTATCTGCACGACGTCGACTACGAAGCCTTCCCGCATGAGCACTGCCATCACGTCCGCGAATTTTTGGAACCGGAAGGGGTAGACGAAGAAGACATCAAGACCATCATCTCCCACGGCTGGGGTCTCTGCAGCAATGAAGTAGAGCCGACAACTGATATCGAGAAGAGTCTTTTCACGGTCGATGAGCTGACGGGTGTCGTCATGGCGTATGCACTCATGCGCCCTGAAGGCATCAGCGGCATGGAGCTCAAAGGGCTCAAAAAGAAATTCAAGGACAAGAAATTTGCAGCTGGCTGCAACCGCGATGTGATCAAGCAGGGCTTTGCCATGCTCGGCATGGAAGCGGGCGAGGTCATGCAGGCTTGCATCGATGGCATGACCGCCCATAAGGATGAATTGGGGCTGAAGTAAAATGGTTTGGGGGCAGGGTTCAGGGTTAGCCCAAGGGCGTGCCGCCCCTTGATTACGATGGAAAGCCCCACTTGAATGAGAAATGAGAAATGCGAAATGGTGGTGCGGCGCATAAAATATGGAAGCGCCGCGGAGGTTTGAAACTAGCAGTTTTCTCGTATAGCAAACCTAATCCCTAGCCACCAGTCACTAGTCACCAGTCACCAATCTCCCAAAACAAAAAGCAGGAAATGAGAACGTCTCATTTCCTGCTTTTTTGATGCGCTATGCGCGATTAGTCTCTGTATTTTTCCGGGAGTTCGGTAGCTCTTGCTACGCCGGAAGCGATGGCTGCTTTGGCAACGGCTTTCGCTACAGCGAACGGAACCTTCGGATCGAATACGTCGACGACGACATGATCCGGGTCGAGTTTGCCGCTATGGATAGCGAGGTCTGCGAGAGCATGAGCAGCAGCGAGTTTCATTTCCTCATTGATCTGGCGGGCACGTACATCGAGAGCGCCACGGAAGAGGCCTGGGAATACGGAGGAGTTGTTGACCTGGTTCGGCATATCGCTTCTGCCGGAGCCATAGATGTAAACGCCTTTTTCTTTGGCTTCTTCGTACATGATCTCCGGTACCGGGTTTGCCATGCCGAAGACAATGCTCTTGTCGTTCATGGTCTTGATGGCTTCTACGTTGAATACGCCCGGTGCGGAGCAGCCGATGAGGACATCAGCGCCTTTGACAGCGTCAGCAAAGGTGCCCTGTTTGTTTTCCGGATTGACTTTGGCGATGAGTTCCTGCTGTACGCGGTCTCTCTTGCCATTGTCAAAGAGGATGCCTTTGGAGTTCAGGATGGTCATGTTTTCCGGTTTTACGCCGTCTTCGAGGAGCAGGCGGGCGATCGCAGTACCGGCAGCACCAGCACCATTCATGACGACTTTCACATCTTCGATCTTTTTGCCGACGACTTCGAGAGCGCCGAGGAGTGCTGCCAGAGCAGCGATCGCAGTGCCGTGCTGGTCATCGTGGAAGACCGGGATGTTCATGATCTTTTTCAGTTCGTCTTCGATGTCATAGCATTTCGGGGAAGAGATATCTTCGAGGTTGATGCCAGCGAAGTTCTTTTCGAGCAGTTTGACGGTGTGGATGAATTCCTGCGGATCCTTGGTGTCCAGAGTGATCGGGATCGCATCGATCTGTCCGAATCTCTTGTACAGTGCGGATTTGCCTTCCATGACCGGCATAGCAGCAGCTGCGCCGATATCGCCCATGCCGAGGACACGGGTGCCATCGGAAATAACGGCTACGACATTGCCTCTCCAGGTCAGTTCCAAGGACAGGTCTTCATCGTCTTTGATCGCGAGGCACGGAGCGGATACACCCGGGGTGTATACGATCGCGAGGTCGTGATTGCTTTCGACAGCAGCATTCAAGCCGGTCTTAATCATCTGATGCTTTTCTCTTCTGAGTGCGAGTGCTTCTTCTTTGAGCTTTGCAGTATCCATTGTTTCCTCCTAAAAAAAGACTGATACTTTATGCGTCGGCGACTTCGAATGGAGCCGCTTTATATTTAATCTTTGATGGCAGGAAGATTTCTGCCATTGAAGATCTCATACATTTCCTGCTTCAGCAGGCGGCGGATGCGTTTCCCTTCCTTGCGATCCAGCTCTGCCTCTTTCATATCGAAGAGGTAGTTATCCAGATTGAAATCATGGATCAGCATCTTCGTGTGGAAAATATTTTCCTGATATACATTGACGTCCACCATGTCGTACTTATAGCGCAGCTTCGGCGCCATGTAGTTCTGGATGGAATTGATACGGTGGTCGATGAAGATCTTCTTGCCCTGCACGTCACGCGTAAAGCCGCGCACGCGGTAGTCAGTGATGACGATATCTGCATCGAAGGACTGGAGGAGAAAATTCAGCGCATTCAGGGGCGAGATCTTCCCGCAGGTCGATACATCAATGTCTGCACGGAAGGTACAGATGCCATCCTGCGGATGCATTTCCGGATACGTATGGACAGTGATATGGCTCTTGTCCAGATGGCACACCACATCCTGCTTCTCGACTTCTTCCTCTGCGATCAGCATCGTGACGGATGCGCCCTGCGGATCATAGTCCTGTGAAGCGATGTTCAGCACATGGGCTCCGATCATCTCGGCGACCTTCACGAGGATCTGGGTCAGGCGCTCGGCACTGTAGACCTCGTCAATGTAAGCGATGTATTTTTTTCTTTCTGTTTCTGTACTGGCATAGCAGATGTCGTACATGTTGAAGCTGAGTGTCTTGGTCAAATTGTTGAAACCCAGCAGTTTGAGCTTACCCCGTTTCATGAAGTAAACTGCCACCCCCGTTCTTTTCCTCTATGGATTGGAACTTTTTCCATTATAACATAGAGCCTTATTGAATGAAACTGCTTAAAATCGAGTATACTATTTCTGTATAGGTAGATACATTATGTATGAGTTTTGGGAAATAAAAGTCAATGGTTCGCATGGCAAGCACAGATTAGTAGCCAGGGATTAGAGATTGGGGATTAGGGGCGCAAAGTAACTAGTGACTGGTAGCTAGGGATTAGTGGCTAGGGATTAGGTTTGCGATACGAGTAAACCGCCAGTTTCAAACCTCCGCAGCGCTTTTGATTTTTATGCGCCGCACCACCCCCGCTGAACCCTTTGAACCTATAGAACCTGCTCCCCCTCTTTTGCAAACAACCAAAGGACGCCCCGAGGGGCGTGCCCTGAATCTATTTCCCTATTTTCGACAGTAAGTCCCGGAGAGCTCTTCCTCGATGGCTGATCTGGTTCTTCTCTTCCATCGAAAGCTCTGCCATGGTTTTTCCAAATTCCGGCAGATAGAAGAGCGGATCATAGCCGAAGCCGCCTTCCCCCTGATAGAAATCACGGATGATCCCATCGCACGTCCCTTTTCCCGTAAGGGATCTGCCATCCGGCCAGACAAGTGCGACGACGCAGGCATAGTAGCCCTTGCGATCATCCCCCGTGTAAGGGGCGAGGTCTCGGATGAGCTTCTGGTTATTGGCTTCATCGTCGCCATGGTGTCCGGCATAGCGCGCCGAGTATACCCCAGGCCTGTCTCCGAGCGCGCAGGCAATGATGCCCGAGTCATCGGAGAGCACGGGAAGATCCACCGCCTTCGCATAGCAGCGGGCCTTCTGCAGCGCATTTTCTTCGAAGGTCGTCCCCGTCTCTTCCGGGTCTTCTACCTCCGCAATGTCTGCGATCGGCACAGCTTGCCATCCGATCTCTGCAAAGGCTTTCTGAAATTCTCTGATCTTTCCTTGATTGTGCGTAGCCAGTACGATTTTTTTTGTTTCCATCATTTTGAATCTCCTCTTGGTAGATAGGGTTTAGGGTTCAAGGTTCAGGGTGCAGCGCATAAAAATATAGAAGCGCCGCGAAGTATAAATAGAGCGATGCCCAAAAGTCGTATTCAAGACATCATTCACTCGAGGCTACTAATCCTCAGTCCCTGATCCCTGCTTTCAAACTTCAGGTTGGCGGGTTCAGGGCGTAGAAGTAACTGCTAAGGAAACACTGATTAAATCGTTGTCAGATTTTACTCTTGGATTTTTATGCATAGCAAGGAATAACCTGACGCGAATAGCGAGCTATTTAAGGAAGGTTATGACGAAGCTATGTATAAAAATTCTTGTAAAATCTGACTCTGCGATTGAATCAGCGTTTCCTTAACTATTTCGCATTTCCCTCCTTCCTCTGGAAGGAGGTGCCCCGAAGGGGCGGAGGTTGGCTAGTGGAATACGTTAATTCCGTTTCCCTCGACCAACCCCGGCTCGCCTGCCCCTTCCAAGGGAAGTGGCTATCCCCCCTATCAAGCTGAACCTGTTGAACCCATTAAACCTATTTCCCGACCATCCTTCTGACACTCTCTTCTTTGGCTTCTCTCCATGCGGCTTCCGCATGAGCGAGGGCTTTGGTACGTTCATCGCAAAGTCTGGTGAGGGCTTCCATGGTTTCCTTTCCTGCCGGCGGAATGGGTAAACGAAGGAGTCGGGATGTCGTGAGATACCAATGCTTCCCTGCTTTCATAGTTGCGAGAAAAAGTTCGCCCAGTTTCCCATCGAAATAGAGTTTCACATATTCGCCGGTATAGCCCTCCAGCGGGCGGAAGACCAGGATGCCTTCGTCAGATACAGCGCAAGGTTCTTTTACGACGGCAGTGCGAAGATGCCCTTCCACCGTGGTCAGAACGAGGTCGCCTGCTGCAAGGACGCGCAGAACCGCCGGCGTTTTCTCACGTACATGCGCCGCGAGATCCATCCGCACGCCCGAGTCCGTCACCGCTTCGCGGGAAATCTGCGGCAGGTCGGTCTCGATCTCTTCCATCGGCACATCAGAGAAGACCTTTCCCAGCGTGAAATCCGGCGAAACGATATTTTGAGAAAGGAGCATCTGCACGCTCGGCGAGCCATTGAAAGCGTAGAGATCATAGTTCCAGTCATCGGCTTCAATGAAGGTTTCCGACGGAAGCGAGAGCTGGTCTATGCCGCGGAAGGCGCCGTCTGAGAAATCCGACAGCCCGAAAGACACGGTCTTAGCTGCTTCTCCGGCAAAGCGCAGGTAAGCGTACTCGTTCCCGCCGATTTCCGTATCATAGAAAGCCGTCAGTTTCTTCTCGGCCGCCAAGTTTCTTCTGGCAGCAAGCGCAGTATCCCCCTCTTTCGTCAGCAGCGCCGAAGGAATGATAACGTCCATCACGCCTTTCTCGGCGAGGCGATGTCTCAAATCAGCTGCCGCTGCGATGCCGTCTGTTTCAAAATCAAAAATGTAATCGTAGTGTTCGGTATCTTCCGCAAGTTCGCTCTCCAGCATCGCACGGCCGCGTGGGAAGACGTAGTGGAGACGCTCCTTCCAGATGCCATCCTTCACCGCCACGGCGATACGTTTTCCTCCGAGATCCTGGAAAATTCCGGCAAGGTAAGGCAGATATTCTTCCGCGCCGGTGAAAAGCACCGTATTTCCCGCGGCCTCTGCCTTCTTTACCGCTTCTGCGAGCAGCGCATGCACTTTGGCAGGTGCCGTCGGCATTTCCGGCGCAAAGACCAGCGGCTCCACACGGAGCGCAAGTGTATAAACGCGCGCATAGGTATCTGCATCGCCCTCATACATGCCCAGTTTGTCTGCCGTGCGCTTCATATTCTCGTACAGGTCATCGATGGAGATCCCGTACTGGACATTCTCCGGATTCAGGAAAAGTACATAGTCCAGGTAGCGCGCACGCATGACTTCATTAAAAATCCGCTCCCGCGGCACACCGTAGCGAGCAAATGTCTCTATCGCGTCATGAATATCGTTTGCAGTCATAAATCCTCCTTGGTGAATCGGTCTCCCTTATTATACTTCATAGAGGAAGGAAATAGTAGGGAAATGCACTTGGTTGGTGGATCTGGGACGGGAAACAGCTTTTAAAAGAGAAGAGGAGCCGCGGGGAAGGCGGGATGACACGCTTTCATCATATGCTGCTCATCCCCTTCGTTTCTGCTTCTCATGCATCAAAAAACGCCCATGGAAATCCATGAGCGTTTTCGGTATTCGTCCAATGATTAACGTTTGGAGAACTGGCTTGCTTTTCTTGCTTTCTTGAGGCCGTATTTCTTACGTTCTTTCATTCTTGGATCACGGGTCAGGAGACCTGCGACTTTCAGAACTTTTCTGTAGTCTCCATCGACATCGAGGAGAGCACGGCTGATGCCATGACGGATAGCGCCAGCCTGGCCTGTACGTCCGCCGCCTTTTACGTTAGCGATGACGTCATATGCGGTGGTGGTGCCGGTCAGTTCGAGCGGCTGTTTAATGATCAGTTCGAGGGTTGCGAGATCGAAGTAATCCTTCAGATCACGACCATTGATTGTGATGTTACCCTGTCCCGGTACCAGACGGACTCTGGCAACGGATGTTTTTCTGCGGCCAGTGCCGTAGTATGTAGCTTCTGCCATTTCTTATTTCCTTCCCTTCTGGTTAACGGATATCAAATTTCAGTTCTTCAGGCTGCTGTGCTGCATGCGGATGTTCAGCGCCTGCGTATACGTGGAGCTTGCGGTACATCTGAGCACCGAGCTTGTTCTTCGGAAGCATGCCGCGGATAGCATGTTCTACGACCCATACCGGTTTTTCACGAAGAGCGTCGCCAGCTTTCTGGTATCTGTCGCCGCCGATATATCCGGTGTAGTGGAAGTAAACTTTCTTCAGTTCTTTTTTGCCGGAGAAAACGACTTTATCTGCGTTGATGATGATGACGTTGTCACCAGTGTCAACATGCGGTGTGTAGGTAGGTTTATTCTTGCCGGTCAGAACTTTGGCAACGCTGGCAGCCAGACGGCCAACAGTCAGTCCTGCAGCATCAACGATATACCATTTGCGAGTGATGTTGCCCGCATTGGCCATGAATGTTGTTTTCATTAGTAATGACTCCTTCTGAATAAAAAACAGAACCGCAAGATGTCATCCTTCCTCCGGGGCTAGTGGTTTCCGGACAAATCTCACAAGGAGTATTATATAGTTTTTTTACGTGCGTGTCAAATAGTTTTTAGGATGAAAATTTTTAAGGTTCAGGGTTCAGGGTTCAGGGTTTGCGGTTTGGGGTTAGCCCGTGGTGCGGCGCATAAAATCAGGAAGCGCCGCGTAGATTTGAATTTGCGGTTTTCTCCTATCGCGAACCCAATCCCTAGCTACTAATCCCTAGATACTAATTCCTGGTCACAAGTCATTGAGATTTCTAAGGAAACACTGATTAAATCGTTGTCAGATTTTACTCTTGAACTTTTATGCATAGCGAGGAATAACCTGACGCGAATAGCGAGCTATTTAAGGAAGGCTATGACGAAGCTATGTATAAAAATTCTTGTAGAATCTGACTCTGCGATTGAATCAGCGTTTCCTTAATCCCCAATCCCTCATCCCTGCTTTCAAACTTCGGGGCTCACCCTGAACCTTGAACCTTGAACCCTAAACAAAAACGCTCCCGCATTCACGAGAGCGTTTTTCTATGCATGGACCATTAGCCCTTGAAGTACTTCACACCGGCTTCGAAGAGCGGCTGGTAGGTATCACCGGCGATGTTCTTTGCGACATTCTGGCCGCGGCGTTCGGTATGACCCATCTTACCGAGGACGCGTCCGTCAGGACTGGTGATGCCTTCAACAGCCCAGGAGGAGCCGTTCGGATTGTAGCGGCTGTCGTAGGTCGGCTCGCCATCTGGCCCCACGTACTGTGTCGCGATCTGGCCATTGGCTGCGAGTGCCCGGATCTGTTCATCGGAAGCGATGAAGCGTCCTTCGCCGTGGCTGATGGCGATGGAGTGGAGATCACCGGGCTGGCAGAGGGCAAGCCACGGGGACTTGGTCGATACGACCTTGGTCGTGACGAAGCGGGAGATATGACGGCCGAGCGTATTGAAGGTGAGCGTCGGTGCGTCATCGGTGAGCGGCTTGAATTCGCCATACGGTACGAGGCCGAGCTTGATCAGAGCCTGGAAACCGTTGCAGATGCCCATGGCAAGACCATCTCTGACATGAAGGAGCTGGTCCATGGCCTCCATGAGCTTCTGATTTCTGAATACAGCGGCGATAAATTTGCCGCTGCCGTCCGGTTCATCGCCTGCAGAGAAGCCGCCCGGGAACATGACGATCTGCGCATGGCGGATGCGTTCTGCCATTTCATCGACGGAGTCCTTGAGTTCGGCTGCATCGCGATTTCTGAAGATGAAGATATCACTGACCGCACCGGCACGTTCAAAGGCTCTCGCGCAGTCGACTTCACAGTTGTTGCCCGGCATGGTCGGGATGAAGACGCGCGGACGCGAAAGATTCGTATGGACATAGAACTGCGGGATCGCTTTCGTTTCCGGAAGGATCGGCGCTTCTTTCTGGATGTCTGCTGCGCGGCGCGGGAAGATCGGATCGAGCGTACCTTCATAGGAACGCAGGAGCTCTTCGACGGCGATCTCTTCCCCGCAGAGCTTCATGCTGTCCCCGCCGATGGTACCGAGGATCTTCGTGTGCGGCTGTTTGGCAAATGCCTCTGCCAGTTCCGGCGTAGTTTCTACAAGGATCGCGCCATAGAAATTGCTGAAGTATTTGAAGAGCGGCAGATTTTCACCAAAGGTGACGCCGAGCTTGTTGCCGAAAGCCATCTTGGCTGCGGTCACTGCGACGCCGCCGTGTTCGACCGCTTTCATCGCTGCGATGTGTCCGGCCTGCACTTCCTGATAGAGGAAATCCGCATGCGCTTTGAATACATCAAGAAGCGGCATGCCGGCTTCGTCCTTCGGCTGGCCGAAGAGGATGAGGACATCGCCCTCCTTCTTGAGTTCCTGGCTGACAGCTTCGGAGGCTTTCCCCGGAGCGATTGCGAAGGAAACGAGTGTCGGCGGGACGTGGATATCATTGAAGGTACCGCTCATGGAGTCCTTGCCGCCAATCGCTCCCAGACCAAGGCTTTCCTGCATATGGAAAGCACCGAGGAGTGCGGCCGCCGGTTTGCCCCAGCTGGTCTTGTCAGTGAGCTTTTCGAAGTATTCCTGCAGCGTCAGGTAGGCTTTTCTCCAGTCAGCCCCCATCGCCACGAGGCGGGCCACGGAGAGGAGTACGGCATAGGCTGCACCATGGAACGGGCTCCAGGATGCCAGATAGGGATCGAAACCATGTGCCATGAAGCTGGCGCTGTCAGTCTCTCCTTTGCGGACCGGGAATTTCGCTACCATGCCGTCGGTCGGGGTCTTCTGGTACTTGCCGCCGAATGGCATGAGTACGGTACCGGCACCGATGGTGGAGTCGAAGCGTTCAGCCAGCCCCTGCTCCGAGCAGTTATTGAGATCTGCCATGGCGGAAAGCCAGGTCTTTTTGATGTCATGGATCTCTTCTTTATGGAAATAGCCAGCTTCATCCGGCTTTGCGATGTAGGCTTCCTTCACCTGCTGCGCGCCATTCGTGTCGAGGAAATCTCTCGAAATATCGACGATGGTATCCCCTCTCCACTTCATGACGAGGCGGCGGGTATCGGTCACATCAGCCACAATGGTGGCTTCAAGGTTTTCTTCTGCGGCATAGCGGATAAACTGGTCTGCATCTTCTTTTCTGACGACGACCGCCATACGCTCCTGCGATTCGGAAATCGCCAGCTCAGTCCCATCAAGGCCTTCGTATTTCTTCGGTACCTGATCAAGATCGATGTCAAGGCCATCTGTCAGTTCACCGACAGCGACAGAGACACCGCCTGCGCCGAAGTCATTGCAGCGTTTGATGAGGCGTGTGACTTCCCCGCGACGGAAGAGGCACTGGATCTTTCTTTCCGTGATCGGATTGCCCTTCTGGACTTCTGCGCCGCAAGTCTCGATGGACTCGGTATTCAGCTCCTTCGATGAGCCTGTCGCACCGCCCATGCCGTCACGGCCCGTGCGCCCGCCGACCAGGATGACGACGTCGCCGGGTGTCGGAGAAAGACGGATGACATGGTCTTCCGGAGCCGCTGCGACAACGGCGCCGATCTCCATGCGCTTCGCCATGAATCCCGGATGATAATATTCCTTGACCTCACCGGTGGCAAGACCGATCTGATTGCCATAGGAGGAGTAGCCCTTAGCCGCTTCGACAACGATCTTTCTCTGCGGGAGCTTGCCTGCAAGCGTTTCGGAAAGCGGCATGCGCGGGTCTGCGGCGCCCGTCACGCGCATCGCTTGATACACATAGGAGCGTCCGGAGAGAGGGTCTCGGATACATCCGCCCAGGCAGGTCGCTGCCCCGCCGAATGGCTCGATCTCGGTCGGATGGTTGTGTGTTTCATTCTTGAAAAGGAGCAGCCAGTCTTCCTCGCCGTCGATGGTATCGATCTTCACCTTAATGGTGCAGGCATTGATCTCTTCCGACTGATCCAGATTTTCCAGCTTTCCTTCCTTGCGGAGAGCCTTGACAGCCGCTGTTGCCATATCCATCAGCGTCACAGGGCGCTTCGTGTCCTTGCCATAGATATGGATACGCGTCTCTTCGTAGTCTTTGAGCGCCTTGGAGATCGGAGCGGTAAAAGTGCCGTCTTCGACTTCGACACAGGAGAGCTTGGTGGAGAAAGTGGTGTGACGGCAGTGGTCGGACCAGTAGGTATCGAGCACACGGATCTCTGTCACGGTCGGATCTCTCTTCTCTTCATCGCGGAAATAGTCACGGATCATCGCCATGTCATCATGGCTCATGGCAAGGCCCATGTCGGCGATCAGGGCATCGATCCCTGCATCATCCAGCTCGCAGACGCCCTTGACAACGGGTACTGCCTTCGGGTCTTCGATGGGAAGATCCAGCGTTTCCGCAGGAGCGAGACTTGCTTCACGGGACTCCACCGGATTCACAAGGAATTTCAGGATCTTCTCGCGGTCGCCTTCTGCGAAATGTCCATCAAAGGTGTAGACCAGCGCACAACGCACACGCGCGCCATCTTTTCCGGTGACAATGGCCAGACACTGCTCTGCCGAATCCGCTCTCTGGTCATACTGCCCCGGCAGGAATTCGACGCCGATGACGAGATCGCCCTTTGGCAGTTCTGTCTCTACACTGTCGACCGGCGGTTCAGAGAATACAGTCGAGACCGCTTTCTCATAGTCTTCTCCGGAAAGTCCGTCGACATCGTAGCGATGATAGATCCCACAGCCTTCGATGCGGTCTCCCAGCACCTCTTTCAGCTCAGCCGTCAGGCTCTCTTCGCCCTGACGGAAACCAGCCTTCTTTCGTACATACAAACGTCTGATATCAGACAAGTTCAACACTCCTTCCTCGTTACTCGCCGGCGCAAAGGCGCAGGCTCCAGTCGGAAATGAAAAAAGCCACTAATACAGTTACATTTTATCATACCTGTCCAATGGAGAAAAATTAGAATTTCACGGTGAAGGCGCAGGACGAGCCCCTGAGACGTTTTGCCCTTTGATTGCGGATGAAATAGGTTCAGCAGGTTCTATAGGTTCAAAAAAAAGGGGCGATGCCCGAAAGGTGATTACATGCCACCTTCGAGCACCGCCCCCGCTGAACCCTCTCCACCTATAGAACCCGCTCCCCCTCTTTCGCAAACAATCAGGTGAGCAGCCCGCCCCATGGGCTAACCCCATTATCTAAATATCCACTCCGTGACCTTTTTCCCACCCCAGATCGCGATCCCTGTCAGCCAAAGATCTGAAACGAAGGGGATCATGGGAAGGTAGGACGGATCCATATAGACCTGCCAGCTTGCCTGCGGAAGATGGAGGGAGATCACCATCGGGATATAGAGGAGCATCAGCCAGAATATCCCGCTGAAAGCACACACCGTGATGCGCCGCCCCTTTGTCCCGGAAAGCGCCAGAAAGAGATAAATCCCGAATGTCATCATGCCGAGGATGATTTTTCCGTAGAAGATAAAGCTGAAAACCTCCAGCAGGAAGAAGCTCGCCGTGAAAGGATCAAGGCGCATACCATTCGCATAGTAGAGCCCCAGAAAGGAGAGAATGGCAAAGCCGGGAATAAGTCCGCTGAAATAAGCCGCGCCCAGCCAGACTTTCCGGCAAGCCCCCTTCTCCGCAAGTTTCTCATAGAGAGCAGGAAGCAGATAGTCCAGCATGATCGCCGCCCCGGCAAAAAGCGTCAGCACGATAAAGAAAGCGATCGAGATCGGTATCGGACTTTCCTTGAAGGCCTTGTCTGCCATCGGCAGATAGCTCCAGAAAATGACCATCTGCAGGATGATAAAGGAGATCCAGAGCGGCAAATGTACTGCCGCTCGTAATGCTCCCCACTCACTGCCATAGCCTTTCCGCTGGAAGAGGAAAAAAAGAAACGGCACCAGAAGCCCCATTCCCCAGTAAGCGAGCGTCCCCACTGCCATGGACTCAGCAGTGTGTACCAGAAATCCCCCGAAGCCCCAGGGAAGAATTCCCGCCAAGAGCCACAGCAGCTGATGAATGAATTTTTTATTTTTGATCATACGTATCACCTCGATGGGGACTATTGTATCACAATTCAGGCGTGTTGGCAGTACGCTTCGGCACAAAGGCACGAGGAAATCCCCCTACAGAAAAGGAGTTGTGAAGAAATGAATCCTCATTTCTTCACAGCCCCTTTTTACTTTGCTTTCATTTGGTTCAGAGTTCAAGGTTCTCGTGGCGGCTTCGCCGACTTTTTTAGAAGATGGTATTCTCGTATCGCAGCCTTCCCCTCTAGGTAATGCCATTAAGTTAAGCGTTAAGCGGCAGAACGTTCTTGGCTCCCCATCGGGGGAGCTCCCCGAAGGGGTGAGGGGGCTACGTAGCGGTATTGCATGAAAGTGTTGGAATATCGATATGAAGTGGTAAACTAAAATTGGACACAGAGGGGGTAATCTTTAGACCTACAGTGTACACTGCATAGGCAGTGCAAAATAAGCACTGGACAGAGTGTCCCCCTTACTGGACAGGAGGTTTGCCATGAAGTACACGAAAGAACAAAGATTGGACATCGGTCGACGAATTTACTACAGCGAAATAAGTCGGTATGAAGCCGCGGAAGAATATGGCATTAGTGAGCAGACCGCACGGAATTACATGAGAATGTATCGGGATGTCAATCGGCTACCGCCCAAACACGGTCAGAGATCCATCGGCACACTCTCTTTCAAGAAAGAGCCGGTAGAGCTGGATGAACTGAAATCTATGACAAAGGAGGAATTGATCCAGGAGCTGATCAAGGCCAGGATCACAGAAGCAAGGTTAAAAAAAGGATACGAGGTGAAGGGAGATGGTACGGTAATTCTATACGCCAGCAAGACTACCAAGTGATTATGGAGCTGTCAGGAGAAATCCCAGTGAAGATCCTATGTAAAGCAATGGGCATCCAGCGGAGCAGTTTCTACGCATGGAAGAAGCATCTCTCCCATCCTTCGGAAAGAGAGAAGAACCTTGCAAGCAATGTCAGGCTGTTTCAAGAATACCACTCGAAGTATCCGTCGCATGGTTACCGCTGGCTGAATGCCAAGATACGCCTAGACAAAAACATTGTCCTGTCTGACCCCTATGCTCATAAGTGTTGCAAGATTGCGGGAATCAAGAGCAAGTCCAAGCATTACCGCTACAAGAAGGCTGGAGATCCGGCACGGATATTCCCAAATCTGCTCCTGTCAGAGATGCAGATTGACGGGCCGATGCAGTGCATCGTGAGCGATATGACAGCGTTTTATGTGAAGGGCACCTACTACGAACTGACTCTTTACATGGATCTCTGGAACAATGAGATTGTCATCTATTCCCTTTCGTCAAAGCGTGGCGACCGCATGACCTATATCAGTGGGCTGAGAGATCTGATTGCATGGAAGGAGCAACATCCAGAACACCAAATGATCCTGCACACGGACCAGGGATCTGTCTACGCATCTAAGGCCTACAACGACCTGTTGCCCATGTACGGCATTACCCGGTCGATGTCACGTGCCGGAACGCCGACAGATAACGCTGCAATGGAATCTGTCAATGGATGGATTAAGGCCGAAATGTTCATGGACTTGCACGTGACCGGAGAGAAGTCCATCGCGGAAGAGGTGGATGATTACATCCATTTCTTTAACGAATATAGGCCAGCCTATACATTGGGCTACTTGACGCCGAAGCAGTACCGAGAACGCCATATTTCTAAATGCTGAACTTATTCAAGTTGTAGTTGGCATAAAGTGTCTGGCGGTTCCCGAGACGATGTTGGAAGATTCACTGTATCTTGTACAAGTATTCAATTTTTATGCCTAATTTTTTTAGTTTCGTGTCCAATTTTTGTTGACAAGTGCAATAACATCGGACTATTCAACATAGCACGCTATACCGCTGGCATGCCCCTATTGCCTTCGGCACTTCCCCCGAAGGGGGAAGCAAGACGTTACGCAGCTAACGATTTCCTTAACTTAATAGCATTACCCCAAAAACGGACAGCCGCAACTGTCCGTTTCCCTTATTTCTTTTCTTTCTTCCGTTTCTGTCTCATATTCCGCCCCTTGTGTCCGAGCGCTTTATGCTCTTTCTTCTTGGTCGGTTTGTACATGCCGGGCGTCACGACCTTCTTCTTCGGCTTGCCTGCCTTCACGCGGCGGACATTTCCCTTCTCATCATAGCGGGTGATGGTCTCTTCAATGGATTTTTCCAGCTTCCGGAGAAGGAATCCATCCTCCGGCGTCGCATAGGTGATGGCGATCCCCTTCGTACCGGCGCGGCCGGTGCGGCCGATGCGATGGATATAGTATTCGAGATTTCTTGGGATCCCGTAATTGAAGACATGCGTAATGCCTTCGACGTCAAGCCCGCGTGCCGCGATATCGGAGGCAACGAGCACCTGAATGCGTGCTTTCTCAAATTCGCGAATGACCTGATTTCTCTGGCTCTGGCTCATATCACCATGGATCTCATCCACGATGAAGTCTGTCTCCTCCTGCAGCTTGCCGGCGAGCTCATGCGCTTCCTCACGGGTATTCGTGAAAACGACGGCCATGTACGGATTCATCTCCGTCAGATGCCGGACGAGGAGCTTGAACTTGCGCGGGAGAGTCGTCTCATAGATACGCTGCTCGACCGTCGATGCAGTCGCTTTTTCTGCGACATCAAGGAAGACCGGGTGGTGCATATACTTTCTGGCAAGACGCTTCGCATCGTCAGGCATCGTCGCAGAGAAGAGCAGGAGCTGGCGCTTCTTCGGCGTCTCATCGATCAGGGCTTCGATATCTTTGCGGAACCCATTCGCCAGCATCTGGTCGGCTTCATCCAGGATGACCGTCTTCACATTCGAAAGGTCGAGGCTCTTTCTGCGGATATGATCCAGAAGGCGCCCGGGTGTCCCGATGATGACATGCGGATCACGCTTCAGCTTCTGCAACTGGTTCTCGATCGTGCGTCCGCCGATGATATCTGCTCCATCCACACCGCACTCGATGGCAAAGGGGCGCATCACGTCAAAGACCTGCTTGGCAAGCTCGCGGGTCGGTGTCATGATAAGCACCTGCGTCATGGCTTTGTCTGTTTCTACGCGCTGAACGACCGGCAGCAGATAGGCCAGCGTCTTTCCGGTCCCAGTCTGCGAACGGCCGATCAGATCGCGTCCCTTGAAAGCGTTTGGGATCGCGGACATCTGGATGGGCGTCGGGGTCTTGATCCCCTGTGTTTTCAAAAGTTTCGTCAGCGTCTCATTCACGCCAAGCGAGGCAAATACGTTCATAGGTCCTCCTGTAAATGGGTTGGTTGTATGGAAATATGTAATTTAAGGTTTATGGTTCAGGGTTCAGGTGGCGGCTTCGCCGCAATGATGTATGAGGCGATGCCCGAAAGTAGTATTCAAGTCACTAGTCCCTCGAGCTTCCTAATTCCTAGCTGTTAATTCCTAGTCACCTGTCACTGGCAGCCCCTTTTCTTATTGATTCTTCCCCAGCACCACGCCGAGGTCTTTATATCCTGCTGCCCCATTGAGCTCTTCCTTCGCGGCCGCATTCACCAGATCATCGATGGCATATAGGAGCGGCGCTTTGCCTTCGTCGGGGGTGAAAAGCATCAGGACATCGAGTCCCTCACTTCCGGGGAAGAAATAGGAGCGGCAGTACATGGGGAGCTTCATCCCCTCCGCATTGTAGGTGATCAGCCCGCCTGCGGTATAGACATAGGCCTCATCGACATCCAGGCGGCGGAAAGGCTCCAGCCGAGAAAGCTCTACCTTGATCGAAGAATCCGCAGCGGGGCCGATGGCATTGCGAGCCAGACTCAGTACCGTCTCTTCGATCCCCTTCCGAAGAGGGGATGCCGGATTTAAGAGTGCGCGGTTCATCTGCATCAGCCGGCGCCAGACATGTTCATCACGATTCATCTTGAAATACGGCTTCAGCGCTTCCGCCATCTCTACAGGAAGCAGCGCGCGAATGATATAGCCGGATGAGAAGCTCTGCTGTTTTTCCAATGTATACTGCAGCTGTCCCATCTGATAAGGAATGTCTTTCTCCATAAAATGGAGTGTCTCCGTCCCCGCTGCCTCCCGGTAGGTGAAGCCTTTGGGAAGCGAAGCGGCTGCGACGGCATTCATATCATACGCTTCTCCCCCCGCAGAGATCCCGCAGGCCAGCGCGAGCGTGAGAAGCAAACATTTCCATTTCATGGAAAATCCCCTTTCAAAAGTAAATGCAGCAGTAAAAAAGCTTACGCTGTCCTGCCTAGATGGAGCGCACATCGTAAAGCGGAAGCACCGCGCATTTTGAAATCATCGCATCGCTGCTATCTCATCTCTTCATCCGATAGAATCCATACAGCAGGAGATCCGACAGCTGTTCGGCCGCCGCGTGGCTGCCATTCACCTCGATCAAATAGTACTTATCCCCCGCTTTCAAAAGATTGGCAGAGATCCAGAGGGGAAACGACAAGCCCTTTTCATTCGTCAGGATGACCTTCGCCTCCTGTCCCCAGCGGTAGGTACCGTCTTCATTTTTGAAAGCACGCCAGGGGACGAATCTCAAGATCTTCACCTGTATAGATGGACCTTTTGTCTCAGAAAGCACCTGATCCACCAATGCCTGGAACTCCGATGTCTGGATCTTCGGCATTCCAAAGAGCGAGGTCGGACGCTTGGCATCCTCAAGGAAAGCCGTAGACCAGAAGCGGGCTGCCTTCGGATGCCCCTCATGGAAGAAATCCTTCTCCGTCCCCGAGATGACATAGATGCCCGCGCTGTATGTCCCGCGCACATCCGTCTTGCGTATCTGGTACATGTGCATCGAGTCATAGGGATACGGCGCTTTCTCCGGATACAGCTGCATGCCTGGCGGTACCGTCAGAATCGACCACATCGCAGCACGCGCCGATCTCCCATAATTTTCCCGGTGTGTCCCTTCGATCATGAACCGCGAGAGCTCTGACCCGCCGCCATCCGTGACCGTCACGTCCTTGGGAAATGGCAGACGGCCGAGCCCATCGATCACAAGATCCTCCGCATCGGAGATCGAAAGCCCCGTCACTGAGAGCATCGCAGCTAGCGCGAGAGGGAAGAGTTTTTTTATCATAGCATCTCCTTGAAAAATCCGAGAGCAGGAAAATGTATTCCGTGTGAACCATTGGGGATGCACCCCTTTGATCTTGGGCGAAAGAGATTCGGGAGATCCTATAGAGGCAGCGAGGCCGTGCAACGCATAGGATCGTAGGATCATCGCGGAAAGGGATACAGACGACGCCTGTGATGCAAGTCCCCCTGTCATATCTATTCTATTGTAGAGAATCTCGAAGAAATTCGCAAGAGGAAAGCACGGTGACCTGCGGCAAGTAGCTGCTGCCCAGTAAATACGCCGGATCGTGCAGAATACCCTCCATGCAAAAAGCAGTCCCCACGATGTGAGGACTGCTTTGGCTACATCTGATGCATCAATTATTCCGCATCGGATCCGGTTTCGAAGGATTCACCCTTATGGATGACATTCAGCTTGCGGTAACGGGACATGCCTGTACCAGCCGGAATAAGTTTGCCGATGATGACATTTTCCTTGAGGCCGAGGAGCGGATCTTCCTTGCCTTTGATCGCTGCTTCGGTGAGGACACGGGTGGTTTCCTGGAAGGAAGCGGCGGAGAGGAAGGAGTCGGTCGCAAGAGCTGCCTTGGTGGTACCAAGGAGCAGGTTTTCGCCGACGGCTCTGTCTTTGCCTTCGTCGTCAAGACGCTGGTTCATCGCACGGAATGCGACGATGTCGACAGTCTCGCCCGGGAGCCAGCCGGAGCCGCCCGGTTCGGTGATCTTGATCTTACGCAGCATCTGATGAACGATGATCTCGATGTGTTTATCGTTGATCTCTACGCCCTGGCTGCGGTAAACCTTCTGGACTTCCTTGACGATATAGTTCTGAGTCGCCTGTACGCCAAGGACATCAAGGATATCGTGCGGGTTGATGTTACCTTCAAAGAGGCGGGTGCCGGCTTTGATGAATTCGCCGTTTGTGACGGAGATCTTCTTCGCTACCGGGATCTTTTCGCTTTCCGGGGCGATTTCCGGATCATTGCTGGTGATGGTAATGATCTTGACATTCGGGTTATCCTCTGCACTGGTGATGGAAACCGTGCCGTCGATACGGGAAATGATCGCATTGCCCTTTGGTTTGCGGGCTTCGAACAATTCTTCGACTCGTGGAAGACCCTGTGTGATATCTTCTGCAGAAGCAACGCCGCCGGTATGGAAGGTACGCATGGTCAGCTGGGTACCCGGTTCGCCGATGGACTGTGCAGCGATGATGCCGACTGCTTCGCCGATCTCTACGTGACGGCCGGTTGCCAGATTTCTGCCATAGCACTTCGCGCAGACGCCGTGAGCGGAGTGGCAGGTGAGGATGGAGCGAACCTTCAGCTTGTCGTAGTATTTCTGGATTTCTTCTGCCTGTGCATCGGAAATTTCTTCATTCTTCTTCGCGATAACTTCGCCGGTGGTCGGGTTCACGACATCTTCCAGCGGGCAGCGGCCTGCGATACGGTCAGCCAGAGACTCGATCGGCTGGCCTTTTTCTTCGATGAGGGAGACTTCGACGCCTTCCGCTTCATCCATACGGACTTTGAGCACCGGGATATCGGAAACGAGGATCTTCTCTGCGACATCGCTGTCGATGACGGTGCCTGCCGGGAAGAGGACATTGCCTTGGCGGTCATAGGCATCTTCTTCGAGTTTCTTGCCTGCGAAGTGGACAGTCAGATGATGGCGCATCGCGCGGTTGTATTCAGCGACAGCATCCTGTGTGCCGAGGTCAAAGGTCTTCGGTTCTGCGGCTTCGATGCCGTCAGCGGTCGGGATGATGACGGAAATATGTTCTACGAGGTGACGGTTCAGCAGGGTCACATCGTCCGCATCGAGGGTCTTGCCCTTCACGAGGAGGATATCTCCATTTCTGCGGTCGAGGACATCTTCATCCAGAACTGCGCCGAGGAGTGTCTGCTTGAGACCCATGATGGTCTTCTTGACTTCCGGCTGAGAGGCGATAAGGCTCTGTTCTCTGTCGAAATTCAGGACCTGTACGTCGCAGTCTTCTTCGCGAACGATGACGTCCTGGGAAACGTCAACCAGACGACGGGTAAGGTAACCGGAGTCTGCGGTACGGAGTGCGGTATCGGCAAGACCCTTACGAGCGCCGTGGGAAGAGGTAAAGTAATCGAGGACGGTCAGACCTTCACGGAAGTTTGCCTTTACAGGGAGTTCGACCGTCTTACCGGAGGTATCGGCGATGAGGCCGCGCATGCCGGCCAGCTGACGGATCTGGTTATCGTTACCACGGGCGCCGGACTGGGCCATCATGGTCAGCGGGTTGAACTTCACCATAGAGCTCTTCATCGCAGCACCGACTTCGTCGGTCTTCTTGCTCCATACTTCGACGACTCTTCTGTATCTTTCGTCATCGGTCATGAGGCCGCGGCGGAAGAAGCGTTTGATCTGTTCGACTTTTTCATCGCCGTCTTCCAGGATCTTATCCTTTTCCGGTGGTACAGCGACATCGTAAATGCCGATGGAAATACCAGAGATCAAAGCGTAGTGGAAGCCGAGGGCTTTCACGGAGTCGAGCAGGTCGCCGGTCGCCTTGAATCCGAGTTTCTTGAAGCAGTCATTGACGAGCTTGCCCATCTGCTTCTTACCGATAGTGACGCCGAGACCATTGTTTTCGACGGTATAGGTATTGCCATTTTCATCAAGGCGCTTTTCATGACGCTTGTAGAAGAAACGCAGTTCTCTCGGGATCGCATAGTTGAAGATCAGGCGGCCCGGGGTGGTGATGACAAGATCATCATCAGATTCATTGAATCCATCCGGACGATCTTCCTTCGGGATGAAGACCTTGATGAAATCATGGATCTTGATCTGATGCAGGTTGTAAGCCAGCATGACTTCGTCATAGCCGGTGTAAGCGCGAAGCTTGGAGGTGTCCATCTCATCTTCGGCTTTCTTCCACTGCTTCATGACATCGAATTTCGCCTTCGGATTTTCTTTCTTTTCTTCATCGGTGAAATCGACCTTCGTATCATTGGCTGTCTGTACGATGGTGAGGTAGTAGGAGCCGAGAATCATATCCTGCGAAGGAATTGCGACTGGCTTGCCGTCCTTCGTGGACAGGATGTTGTTGATGGAGAGCATCAGGGTGCGTGCTTCAGCCTGCGCTTCAACGGACAGCGGCAGATGGCAGGCCATCTGGTCACCATCGAAGTCAGCGTTGTAGCCTGGGCATACGAGCGGATGCAGCTTGATCGCGCGGCCTTCCCAGAGGATCGGTTCGAAAGCCTGGATACCGAGTCTGTGCAGTGTCGGTGCGCGGTTCAGAAGGACCGGGTGTTCTTTGATGACATCGCCAAGGACTTCCCAGACTTCCGGAGCGAGCTTATCGACCTTCTTGCGTGCTGCCTTGAGGTTGCTTGCGACGCCTCTCTTGATGAGTTCATGCATGATGAACGGTTTGAAGAGTTCGATCGCCATTTCCTTCGGCAGGCCGCACTGGTACATTTTGAGCTCAGGTCCGACGACGATAACGGAACGGCCGGAGTAGTCGACACGTTTGCCGAGAAGGTTCTGACGGAAACGGCCCTGCTTGCCCTTCAGCATGTCGGAGAGGGATTTCAGCGGGCGGTTGCCCGGGCCGGAGACGGCGCGTCCGCGACGGCCGTTATCGATCAGGGCATCGACAGCTTCCTGAAGCATACGTTTTTCGTTTCTGATGATGATTTCCGGAGCACCGAGTTCCAGAAGTCTCTTCAGACGGTTATTTCTATTGATGACGCGGCGATAGAGGTCATTCAGGTCGGAGGTGGCGAAACGGCCGCCATCGAGCTGGACCATCGGGCGCAGATCCGGAGGGATGACCGGCAGGACAGAGAGGATCATCCATTCCGGCTTGTTTCCGGAATGCAGGAAGGCTTCGACTTCTTCGAGGCGACGGATGCATCTGACCTTGCGCTGGCCGCTGCCCTCTTCGATCTCTTTCTGCAGTGCTTTTTCCAGCTTTGGCAGATCGAGCTCTTTCAGCAGGTACTGGATGGCTTCTGCGCCCATCTGGGCTTTGAATGCTTTCTTGCCATAGGTAGCTACGGCATCCTGATATTCCTGTTCATTCAGGACCTGGCACTTGGACAGGTTCGTATCGCCCGGATCGAGGACGATATAAGCTGCAAAGTACAGGACTCTTTCGAGCTGGCGAGGAGAGATCTCAAGGATGAGGCCGATACGGGACGGCGTGCCCTTGAAGTACCAGATATGGGAAACCGGGCAGGCCAGAGAAATATGACCCATGCGTTCACGGCGGACTTTGGAGGAGGTGACTTCGACACCGCACTTATCGCAGATGGTGCCTCTGTAACGCATCTTTTTGTACTTGCCGCATTTGCATTCCCAGTCTTTGGTCGGTCCGAAAATCTTTTCACAGAAGAGGCCGTCGGTTTCTGCCTTCAGGGTTCTGTAATTGATGGTTTCCGGCTTCGTCACTTCCCCGTGAGACCATTCAAGGATCTTTTCCGGAGAAGCGATACCGATTTTCATGGAATCAAATTCATTTACATCTAACAATTGATTAGCGCTCCTTTCCGGAATCAGTCATCCTGGCTGTCATTCGTAAAGCCAAGTTCTGTATCAAGATCAGTTTCACCAAAGCCGGCTTCTACGGGAGCCTGTGCATTGGCTTCTGCTTCGAGTGTATCATTGAAGGATGCGACATCATCGCCGGCGTTTTCGACAGCGCCATTCATGTGGCTTTCCATGTCGTTTCTGGAATCTGAAACGGCATCATCACCTTCCATGGCTTCTTTCAGTTCATCCTTATGCCATGGCTGTCCGCCGCCGTAGCCCTGTTCCAGATCGCTTTCATCGAGCTCTTTCAGGACGACTTCATCGCCATTTTCATTCAGGATACGGACGTCGAGACCGATGGACTGGAGTTCCTTCATGAGGACCTTGAAGGATTCCGGTACGCCCGGACTCGGGATGTTTTCGCCCTTGACGATCTTTTCATAGGCTTTGACACGGCCGATGACATCATCGGACTTCACGGTCAGGATTTCCTGCAGCGTGTAAGCCGCGCCGTAGGCTTCCAGAGCCCAGACTTCCATTTCACCGAAACGCTGGCCGCCGAACTGTGCCTTGCCACCCAGCGGCTGCTGGGTAACGAGGGAGTATGGGCCGGTGGAGCGGGCATGGATCTTATCATCGACGAGATGATGGAGCTTCAGCATGTATTTCCAGCCGATCGTGACCTGATTGTCCAGTTTTTCACCGGTACGGCCATCATAGAGGTCCGTCTTCGCACCGGCCGGAAGGCCTGCTGCCTTCAGGGTCGCTGCGAGGTCTTCATCTCGGCAGCCGTCGAAGACCGGGGTCGCGATATGGATACCGGACTCGGTCGGTTCCGGCATGCCGTATTTTTCGAAATCATAGCCGCAGTCGATGAGGCGCTGCTTCATTTCTTCATACTTCGGAGAGCCGACACCGGCTGCCATTGCCGCATGGATCTCTTCGCCGAGCATGTGGCAGGCCCAGGAAAGATGGATTTCCAGGATCTGTCCGATGTTCATTCGGGACGGTACGCCCAGTGGGTTCAGTACCAGATCGACCGGACGGCCATCCGGGGTGAACGGCATATCTTCGACAGGCATGATGCGGGAGCATACGCACTTGTTGCCGTGACGGCCTGCCATTTTATCGCCTTCACGGATCTTACGTTTCTGCGCGATGTAAACGCGGACGAGCTTGTTCACGCCTGGTGCCAGCTCATCACCGTTTTCACGGGTGAAGACCTTGACATCGACGACCTTGCCGAATTCGCCGTGCGGCACACGCAGGGAGGTATCACGGACTTCTCTTTCTTTGTCACCGAAGATCGCACGCAGTAATCGTTCTTCCGGCGTCAGCTCCGTCTCGCCCTTCGGAGTGACCTTGCCGACCAGGATATCGCCTGGACGGACGTCAGCGCCGACCATGATGATGCCGTTTTCGTCGAGGTATTTGACAGCATCTTCCGAAACAGAAGACAGCTGGCGGGTGATCTCTTCCTCGCCCAGCTTGGTATCGCGGGCATCGCATTCATATTCTTCGATATGGATGGAGGTGTACAGGTCATCCTTGCAGAGACGTTCGGAAATCAGAACGGCGTCTTCGTGGTTGTACCCTTCCCAGGATACGAAAGCTACGAGTACATTGTGGCCGAGAGCCAGCTCGCCGCCATCGGTCGCCATGCCGTCCGCCAGCGTGTCTCCCGCTTCTACGCGGTCGCCCTTGGATACGATCGGGTGCTGGTTGATGCAGGTGGACTGGTTGGAACGCATGAATTTGATGATGTCGTAGGTATCAAGCTCGCCATTCTCTGCGCGAACGATGATCTGGCGGCCAGTGACTCTTTCGACAGTGCCGGCACGCTTAGCGAGGATGCAGACGCCGGAGTCCTGACCAGCGACCCATTCCATGCCGGTGCCGACGAGCGGTGCTTCCGGACGCAGGAGCGGTACAGCCTGACGCTGCATGTTCGCACCCATCAGAGCTCGGTTCGTATCATCGTGTTCGAGGAATGGAATGAGGGAGGTACCGATGGAGACGACCTGCTTCGGAGATACGTCCATCAGCACGACTTCTTCCGGTTCCGCTTCGAGTACGTCCGGGCCGCGGCGGCTCGCTACATTTTTATGAACGAAATGACCTTCTGCATCGAGCGGTTCGCTCGCCTGTGCGATGATCTTATCTTCTTCGATATCAGCAGTGACATATTCGCACTTGTCAGTGACAGTGTGGGTCTTTTCATCGATCAGACGGTACGGTGTCTCGATGAGACCATACTTGTTGATGACGCCGTAGTTGGACAGAGAGGAGATCAAGCCGATGTTCGGGCCTTCAGGGGTTTCTACCGGGCACATACGTCCATAGTGGGAGTAATGTACGTCGCGGACTTCGAAGCCTGCACGTTCACGGGAAAGACCGCCAGGTCCCAGAGCGGAAAGACGACGCTTATGCGTGAGTTCTGCCAGCGGGTTCGTCTGGTCCATGAACTGAGACAGCTGGGAACTTCCGAAGAACTCCTTGATAGCAGCTACGACCGGGCGGATATTGACGAGCGCCTGTACACTCATCTTATCCTGGTCCTGGGTGGTCATTCTCTCGCGAACCACTCTTTCCATACGGGTGAGACCGATACGGAACTGGTTCTGCAGGAGCTCACCGACGCAACGGACACGACGGTTGCCCAGATGGTCGATGTCATCACTCTTGCCATAGCCCTGCATCATGTTCAGGAGATAATCAATGCAGGCGATGATATCGCAGATCTCCAGCGTGCGGTAATTGTCTTCGCGGTTGCCGGAAGAGCAGATCACCTTGACCGGAGTGCCATCATCCTTCTGGGTCATCACTTCGACCTGATCGAAGGAAGAGAATACACCGCTTTCTTCGATCCTTGCGATCGCTTCTTCATCGATGGTGCTGTTGCCTTCGATGACCACTTCACCCGTTTCCATATTGACGATCGGGCCTTCGGTCTTGTGACCGAGGAGACGGTTCTTCCAAGCCAGCTTCTTATTCAGTTTGTAACGGCCGACCTTCGCGAGATCATAACGGCGCGGATCAAAGAAGAAATTATGGAGCAGCGTCGTACCACTATCTTCGGTAGCCGGTTCACCCGGGCGGAGCTTGTGATAGATCTCGATCAGAGCGGACTTTTTGTCCGTGGTGCTGTCCTTCTCCAGCGTCTTTTCGATATGGATATCATGATCGAAAAGCTCCAGGATCTCTTCATTGGAAGAGTAGCCCAGCGCACGGATGAGGACGGTGACCGGCATCTTACGGTTGCGGTCGATACGGACGGAAACGGAGCCTGCCGGATCCGATTCCAGCTCGATCCACGCACCGCGGTTCGGGATCAGCTGCGCGGTATAGATCTCCTTGTCGAAAGCATCTCTTTCGCGCTTGTAGTATACGCCGGGAGAACGAACCAGCTGGGATACGATGACACGCTCGGCACCATTGATGATGAATGTACCCGTGTCCGTCATGACCGGGAAATCCCCCATGAACAGATCGTGCTCTTTCAGCTCGCCGGTTTCCTTGTTTTCCAGACGCGTCTTCACGTACAGCGGAGCGGAGTAGTTCACATCCTTCGCCTTGCACTGTTCGATATTGTACTTGCCCTTGCCGAAATAGAAATCGCCAAAGTGCAGCGCCCATTTCTTAGCGCTGTCCTCGATAGGAGAAATATCTGCGAAAACATCCTTCAGCCCTTCCTTGCAGAACCATTCATACGACTTCGTCTGCAGATCGAGCAAATGGGGCATCTTCAGTACTTCCTGCGATCTGGCATAGGTGTATCTCTTTTTCTTCCCTACCACGACAGGTCTGAACATCTTGCTGTTCGGCATTCCTTGCCTCACCCTTTCATAAAAACAACATGGCTTTCTTCCTCCCGGAAAAAAGAAGCAGGAAATCGAACCAATCATCGAGTCCCTGCCTGCCTCCGGAAGCATTACACAACCTTATTATATATACTCTACTAAAAGAACCGTTGCGAATAAAAATCATATCACACAAAGTCAATATCCGCAATGATTCTCACGAAAACCCACATAAAGATTTCTTCTATAATGCATATTGTTTATTTTCTTTTATAGAAATTATCATACGCTATATAAAAGTTTTTATGCGTCAATTTTTCTATTGACTTTTCCAGGATCTTCGTTCCGGCTTATTCTAGCATTGTGCTCTGAAAAATGCAAGGGGATCGGCGGCCAGTGAGCGATGACGATTCGCAAAAAAGGTGCTAGTCTTCATGGATGAGTGTTTTCGGAAAAAGTCCCTCTCATCTAATTTGCTCACCGATACCCTGAGTAAGCATTCGCATTTCATATTGGTAAATCCAAAACGGAAAGCGCATAATGAATGAAACGATTCCCCCGTCACTTCACAACAAGGAGGTCCTATGGAAAAAGAAAAGAGAACGATCAAGAAAAGAAAAGGCTTCATGCTTTTAGAGCTCATCATCGTAGTCGCGATCATCGGCATTCTTGCCGCTGTCGCCATTCCGAACTTCGTCGGCATGACCGACGAAGCGAAGGTCGCCAAGATCCAGTCTGATCTTTCCACCATCGGCACCGCCATGGAAGTCTACCACGTCAAGAAAGGCGGCACCTACCCCACCGACCTCTCCACACTCGCAGGCGATAACGGCTATCTGAAAAAAGTCCCCGAACCGCCCACGGGTGCCGGTGCTTATACCGTAGGAAGCAAAGGCGAAGTCACCTGCACCTTTAATGGCGTCACCTACTCCTCCTTCGGCACATCGACGGAAAGCACGACCAGTGATACAGGGAAATAATCTACGCACAAAAGCGCGCCCTCACACTGATATGATCCCCCCTAAAGCAGACAACGTAAATAACCAAACTGCTTTAGGGGATTTTTAATGCCCAAATGAAACGCCGTGATCCCGGAGCGCAGGAAGTAGCGTATGGAGTACCGTGTTTCCCGTTTTCCGATGCCCTCCCGTTTCTTATTGACCGCAAACGAAAAAGATTTCTCGCTTGCGCTCGAAATGACAGTATGGGAAAGCTATGCAGGGACATGGCTCTCCCTCCTTCCTATGGAAGGAGGTGCCCCGAAGGGGCGGAGGTTGGCTCACACAGCGGAATAAAAAGGAATGGGTAAGGAGCATTTTCTCATATCGCCTTCCCAAGCACGGGGCGCGCTTTTGTGTGTGATTGACAGCTGATAAGCCTGCGTGCCTTGCAGGAAAGACCACTCTCCCATATCGTAAGCGTAAGCGTAACCGGTAACTGGTGACGAAAGAGGAAATGACCTGCCCCCCAAAAATAAAACGGCAGCGCCCCCGATGCGGATGACATACCAGCAAGCAAAAAACACCAGCCATAAAGACTGGTGTTTTTGCTTGCCATAGCAGGTCTTCAAAAACAACTAGATGGGTGCTATTGGAATAAATAGAGAAGAGTCTTATCTCGGATAGCCTCCCTATGCACAAGAAGAGGCCCAGACTTTATCTGGGCCTCTTCGAAGTCTACAGGGAAATGATTACTTAGCCTGTTTTGCTTCCAGTTCTTCGATCTTCTTCTGCTGCTGATCCATCTTGTCCTGCATAGCACTGATCATTGCGTACAGGTCAGCTGTGGTAAGACCAGTTTCCGTGTGCTTACCGGATTTACCGATTTTGAAGGTCACACCGACATTGTAAGCATTATCACCGCTGGTCAAGGTCGTTCCCATGCTCAGCATGACATTTCTGTTCGGACGGTAGAATGCACCCAGAGCAAATGCATTCTCGCCTTTATAAAAACCACCTGCGGCAGCAATGTCGAATTTATTGTCCGGATCATAGTCCAGTGGGTGAAGTGCAGCCAGAGCGGATGCCTTGGCGATGCCCTTATTCGCATCGGATTCCACCTGATTGATGCGGCTGTTCAGCGCATTATCGCCTGCAAAGCGAGCTGCCGCTTCATTATCGATGTTGTTCTTCAGCTTCGTGTCAGCTTCTTCACGAGCCTTCGCTTCTGCTTTGTCTGCATCGTCGCGTGCTTTGGCTTCTGCTTCAACCAGTCTGGTATTCTGGTTTACACCATCTGTCAGATTGGTTGCACCATTCTGCATCGCACCATTACCAATTACCTTCAGTGCCGTATCTGCTTTGATGCCATTCTTATCAATCTGTTTCTGCAGCTTCGCGTCTGCATCTTTACGTGCTGTTGCTTCTGCATCGATATTTCCCTGCAGTTTCTGGTCTGCATCTTTGCGTGCTGTTGCTTCTGCTTCAACCAGTCTGGTATTCTGGTTTACACCATCTGTCAGATTGGTTGCACCATTCTGCATCGCGCCATTACCAGCTACCTTCAGTGCCGTATCTGCTTTGATGCCATTCTTATCAATCTGTTTCTGCTGATCCACTGCATTGGTATCCAGTTTCTTCAGTGCTTCGCCGATGCTATCACCATTGGTGATAAAAGTGCCATCTTTATAAGCGCCCATATCCATCTGATCATGAATAAACTCAATATTAGCTTTGTTGCGATCAATCTGCTGCACCTGTTCTGCATTGAAAGCACGATTAGAGTCCTTCCAGTTATCCTTGAGAGTTTTGATGTCACTGGAATTTTTATCAATATTCTGCCGGTTCTGGCTAATCTGCTGCTTGTTGGTGTCAATCTGTGTCTGCAGCTTCGTGTCTGCATCTTTGCGTGCTTTGGCTTCTGCTTCAACCAGTCTGGTATTCTGGTTTACACCATCTGTCAGATTGGTTGCGCCATTCTGCATCGCGCCATTACCAGCTACCTTCAGTGCTGTATCTGCTTTGATGCCATTCTTATCAATCTGTTTCTGCAGCTTCGTGTCTGCATCTTTACGTGCTGTTGCTTCTGCATCGATATTTCCCTGCAGTTTCTGGTCTGCATCTTTGCGTGCTGTTGCTTCTGCTTCAACCAGTCTGGTATTCTGGTTTACACCATTTGTCAGATTGGTTGCGCCATTCTGCATCGCGCCATTACCAGCTACCTTCAGTGCTGTATCTGCTTTGATGCCATTCTTATCAATCTGTTTCTGCAGCTTCGCGTCTGCATCTTTACGTGCTGTTGCTTCTGCATCGATATTTCCCTGCAGTTTCTGGTCTGCATCTTTGCGTGCTGTTGCTTCTGCTTCAACCAGTTTGGTGGTATCTATGCCATTAACCTTATTTTCAAGTCCCTGAATTTTATTCTTTTGATCTTGTAATTCATTGATGATATTGTCAACCTTGTGATCAAGACCATCAATAGTCTGAGCCTGTGCGCCAACCACACTCCCTGCGATCGATGCAGCAGCCAAAATTGCCGAAATTAATTTTTTGCTTTTCATCATACCAATTCCTCCTAATATAAACGCTTTCTAAAAAAGTAGAAACGCAGAATCCATGGGAAAGCGTTTTAATATGGTTTAATAGTACCCCCCCCTGATTTTCGTCTATATGCAACTTTAAATTTAGACTTTATCTAAAATTATTTTTCTAGAACTATTCCACTATCCTGAAACCTTATCCAAAAATGCCGTAGAATAGTACACAAACTGCCTTCACCGCCTGTCACACGATCCCCTCTTACAAGCGTTTTTTGTTGCTACGTGACAGGAAGACGCTTTAATGAGCAGTCTCGCCGCCTCTTTACCCCTGAACCCTGAACCAAATGAAAGCAAAGTAAAAAGAACCAACCATGTAAATGATTGATTCCTTCCCTGGAGTGACTGGGAAACCTTATCCCAGCTGTCTTTCATGCCATAGTCACCCTATCCGCCCCTGCGGGGCACCTTTCCCTAGAGGGGAAGGCTGCGATACGGGAATACCATCCTCTAAAAAGGCGGCGAAGCCGCCCTTGTGAATCTATCCGCTGAACCTATTCGCTCCCCAAGTACCGTCATCCCGAGCGAAGCCGAGGGATCTTTATTGCACTGCCGCCATATGCACACATGCGCCCTCACTCAAACGACGCCTTGGCGCTTCCTTTTTCGCCTTTCCCTCGCTCACGATTTACCGCTCTGCCGGAAGGATCCCTCTACTTCGGCCCTCATGACACACAAGAAAGACGGATCGTCTCATATCGTTTTTCATTCCACTTTCGAGCATCGCCCAATAAAAAAAGGCGACGAAGCCGCCACCTCACCCCTGAACCTTGAACCAAATGAAGGCAAAGCAAAAAGCACATCTTTGCAGATGTGCTTTCATGTTAATCAGCAGCTTGTTCCTCCCGACGATTCCGGCCAACCAAGATTATTCTCTTAAACGCAATGTGAGCCTATCCCTCCTCTCGTATCGTCATCCCGAGCGTAGCCGAGGGATCTTTATTGCTGCGGCTTTGTTGTTCCCTTTGCTCATCCGTTTGCATGAAGCACCGTATCCCACATTCATGGAGTATCAGGCTTCCCGTTTCCGTTCACACGCATACACCGTTTGACCGCAAACGGAAAAGATTTCTCGCTTGCGCTCGAAATGACATGCGGGAGAAGATCGCCCCTCATAGTCTTTCATACCGCCGTCGATTCCAGCCAACCAAAACCGCCAGACAAAATAAAAAGAACCAACCATTTGCATGATTAGTTCTTTCCGTTAATCAGCAGCTTGTTCCTCCCGGCGACTCCGGCCAACCGAGAATGTAAGACAAAGCAAAAAGGACCAACCATTCACATGATTGATCCTTTTTAGTTAATCAGCAGCTTCCTATCCTCCCGGGCCGCTTCCAGCCAAGTACTTTCGGCGTTTGTGAGCTTAACTACCGTGTTCGGCATGGGTACGGGTGTATCCTCACAGCTATCGCCACTGAATCGTTGAGAGTGTCTGTTCTCTCAAAACTATATAGAAGAAAAGTTTTCCGAAGGGCTTCCGCCACTTGGTCGCGCTTGTGAAATTCAAGTTAAGACCTCGACCTATTAGTACTGCGTCGCTCCAACCCTTACGGGCCTTCCACTCACAGCCTATCAACCTCATCGTCTTTAAGGGGTCTTACTCATTGCTGATGAGAAGTCTCATCTCGGGACGGGCTTCACGCTTAGATGCTTTCAGCGTTTATCCTTTCCGGATGCGGCTTTCCAGCCGTGCCACTGGCGTGACAACTGGTACACCGTTGATCCGTCCACTCCGGTCCTCTCGTACTAGGAGCAGCCTCCCTCAAACTTCTTGCGCCCGCGATGGATATGAACCAAACTGTCTCACGACGTTTTGAACCCAGCTCGCGTACCACTTTAATGGGCGAACAGCCCAACCCTTGGAACCTACTCCAGCTCCAGGATGTGATGAGCCGACATCGAGGTGCCAAACCTCCCCGTCGATATGAACTCTTGGGAGAGATTAGCCTGTTATCCCCAGGGTAGCTTTTATCCGTTGAGCGATGGCCTTTCCACACAGTACCACCGGATCACTAAGCCCGACTTTCGTCTCTGCTCGACTTGTCTGTCTCGCAGTCAAGCTCCCTTCTGCCTTTGCACTCTTCGGTCGGTTTCTGTCCGACCTGAGGGAACCTTTGGGCGCCTCCGTTACTCTTTCGGAGGCGACCGCCCCAGTCAAACCGCCTACCTGAGATGGTCCACGAGGTTGTTAGCCTCCGTGTTAGAATCTCAGCAATACAAGGGTGGTATCCCAACATCGACTCAGTATAAGCCAAAGCCCATACTTCAAAGTCTCCCACCTATCCTGTGCATGCATCACCGAGATTCAATCTCAAGCTGCAGTGAAGCTCCATGGGGTCTTTCTGTCCAGTCGCGGGTAACCTGCATCTTCACAGGTATTTCAATTTCACCGGGCCCCTCGTTGAGACAGTGCCCAAATCATTACGCCTTTCATGCGGGTCGGAACTTACCCGACAAGGAATTTCGCTACCTTAGGACCGTTATAGTTACGGCCGCCGTTCACTGGGGCTTCAGTTCAATGCTTCGATTGCTCTGACATCTCTCCTTAACCTTCCAGCACCGGGCAGGCGTCAGCACCTATACTTCAGCTTTCGCTTTCGCAGGCACCTGTGTTTTTGGTAAACAGTTGCTTGGGCCTCTTTTCTGCCACCTTGTTCTGTTCCAGGGGTTTCTCCCTTTCGCTTACTTAAGGTCATCCTTCTCCCTAAGTTACGGATGCAATTTGCCGAGTTCCTTAACGAGGGTTTTCCCGCGCACCTTAGGATTCTCTCCCCGCCTACCTGTGTCGGTTTACGGTACGGGCGGATACTTTCTCACTAGAAGTTTTTCTTGGCAGTGTAGGATCTATGAGTTCGTCATACTTTCGTATAACTCCCCATCGTGTCTCTGCTTTTAGAATCAGGGATTTGCCTCCGATTCAACATACGCACTTGGACGCGCTCTTCCAGTCGCGCGATCATATGCCTTTCTGCGTCGCTCCATCGCTCAAACGATTGTATCCGGTACAGGAATTTCAACCTGTTGTCCATCGCCTATGCGTCTCCGCCTCGGCTTAGGTCCCGACTTACCCTGAGACGACGATCGTTGCTCAGGAACCCTCGGGCTTTCGGTGGAAAGGATTCTCACCTTTCTTTTCGATACTCATACCGGCATTCTCACTTCTTAACGGTCCACATGTCC
>NZ_BAABYQ010000001.1:50000-580000 GCF_042846925.1 Dialister sp. i34-0019-2H8 | reverse complement strand
GTCTCGCAAACGAGCTGTGTGATCCTTTTCCTTCCTGCTGTTTTTAAAATATCATCCTCGATACCATAGAGTCTGGCGTAGACGCGAAGGACATTCCCGTCGATAGCAGCTTCTTTTTTTCCAAAAGCCATGGAGAGGATGGCACCGGCGGTGTAGTCGCCGATCCCGGGAAGGGCTCTGATCTCTTCCTTTCCTTGCGGCATGGCGCTTCCGTAGTTTTCTTTCATGAGCAGAGCCGCTTTGTGCAGATTTCTGGCGCGGCTGTAGTAGCCGAGGCCCTGCCACTGATGAAGTACATCTGCCTCGTCCGCCTCTGCCAGGGCTTCGATGGTAGGAAATCTCTCCATCCAGCTCATGAAATAGGGCTTTACGGCTTCTGTCCGCGTCTGCTGGAGCATGATCTCGGACACCCAGACATGATAGGGGTCTCTGGGCTTTGTCTCCCGCCAGGGAAGCTCTCGTTTGTTTTGATCAAACCAGGCCAACAGGATACCCGGCCATTCGGTATATGTCAATGTTTTCTCCTTCCTGATCCATTCCTCGCGTCGCATCGTATAAAAACAGCGCAGAAATCATCATTTCTGCGCACTGTTTATTTCATTTCTTCAAATTCGTAATCATAAACGGTATCCCCGTCCTCCGCAAAGTAGACAGTCCCGCGGATCCTCTTGCCGGAGAGGATCATCGGCAGCCAGATGCGGTCGGCCATCCACATGTCTTCGTAGGGAAAATCTTTCGGATGAAACCATCTAGGGTCCATTTCATCCGAAAGGTGCGGCGTCCCGCTCCAGTCCTGCGCGAGGTAGATGATCCCTGCGTGCGACCAGGTGGTATCGGATGGCTGGTGGAAATAGAGATCCCCCACCATCGTAAGTCGTTCCGGTCTTACCGTGAGGCCGCACTCTTCGAAGAGCTCGCGGGCGGCGCACTCTCGCATGGTCTCGCCGGCTTCTATCTTGCCGCCGAAGCCATTCCATTTGCCGTAACCCATGCCGCGGCGTTTCCGCCCCAGAAGGATGCGACCGTCAGGGGCGACGGGAAAAACCAATGATGTATCTCGCATAAGATGACCTCGTAAAAAATAGGGTTCAAGGATTGGCTTAAATGAGAAATTAGAAATGGTGGTGCGGCTTCGCCGCGATTATATATGGGGCGATGCCCGAAGGTTTCTTGGGAAACAGGTTTCCCGTTTGAGCGTTTCTGCCATGATTCTTTTGACCGCGAATGACAAAGATTTCTCGCTTCGCTCGAAATGACAATACGAGAAAGTCTGAGACCTCCTGGTCTCTTAGTCTCTCGAGGCTCCTAATCCCTAGTCACTAGCCACTAGCCCACCAGCTATTTCTTCACCGGATCATAGGTCTCGAAGTACAGCTCGCGGAAGAGACGCTTGCCTGTCTCGGTCTTGTATAAGCGGTGATAGAGGGCTTTATTCTGCTCATCGGAGGCACCGTCTTCGAATTGGTTCACCAGCATGTCAGCCTCAGCCAGGATCTGAGCATCGGGACCATCAATGGAGCCATAGGAGTGGTGATGGGCAATGAGCCAGAGGATGCGGTCGATTTCTGCCTGCGTGAAGTGCAGACGCTTCAGCATCGGAAGTGCCTCTTTCGGGCCAAGCTCTTGCTGGATCATGCCGTCATTTCGTCCATACTTGATCTCTCCCTGATGGATGCCAATGTCATGGACATATGCCGCAGCTTCAAGAATGAACTGGGTCTCTGCATCCAATCCTTCTTCCAGACCGATCTGCTTGGCAAAGGCATGGACTTTCAGAAAGTGGTGAATCCGTTTCGCATCGCCACGATCATAATGGATCATGGCTTCGCAGAGTGTCATGAGTTTATCCATAGTGTATGATTCCTTTCTAAAAATATTTGATAGGTTCAGGGTTTGCCGTGAGGCGGCTCGTCCACTGATTGTGGATGAAAGCTCTACTCTCTAGGGAAACACTGATTCAATCGTTGTCCAACTTGGCTCTGCGATTGAATCAGCGTTTCCCTAGTAAGGGTGAGGAGTGTTGGTTCTGTGTATTTCTGCTTTCACACATACGTCGTTTATCGGACGGCAAGAAAGATTTCTCGCTTCGCTCGAAATGACAATACGAGGATCTGAGGTCTCCTAGTCTACTAGTCACTTATTCCTACAAAAAAACTGCGAATCGAAAAGTAGCTCCTCCGATCCGCAGTTTTCTATTTCAGTTATTTTGCGAGTTTAGCTGTGACATCTTTGGTGATATCTACACCGCCGTCAACGACTGCACCCTGTTCCAAAACGATGTCGAGGCCTTTTTCCTGACGAACCTGCTGGATGGCTTTTCTGACATCATTGAAGATCGGCTGCATGGTGGAGCTTTCTTTCTGGTTCATTTCTTTCTGGATCTCGGTCATGATCTGCTGTTTTTCCTGATCAGACTTGCCCTGACTGCGCTTTTCGAAGTTTTCCTGTGCTTTCTGGACAGCCTGTCTCATATCGAGCTGTGCTTTCTGCATCTTCGGATGGGACTGCAGAGCTGCATTGGTGTCTACATAGCCGATGCCGGCAGCGGAAGTGGAAAAGAAAGCGCCAAATGCGATCATACCAGCAGCGACAGCTGCTACTGTTTTGTTCATTTTCATAATTTATCCTCCTAACAACACTCCCCCAATAGAGAGCTTTGAGTATGTCTTAATTCTAAGCTAATGGTAGCCCTGTGTCAATGGGGAAAATGCAGTGAATGTGTGGCAGGGGATCCGGCGTATCCAGCAAGCGGTGACTGATGATCAGCCGCTGGGGATCAGGAGCATTCCGTACCTTGTGACGGAAGGAAATGTCGTATGTGAAAGGTCGCTTGGCGGAAAGGCAGGACTTCTCCCAAGGATCCCCCGGTAAAGTCTTTGCACCGGTGAGGCCTCTTTTCTGACATCCATACGCCCTTCATGCAGCCCCAGCCCAATAAAAAGGGGCTGTGAAATAACGATCATCTCATTTTCGCGTTCAATCTGCCGATGGGACTTGCAGCTCTCATAAGAGTGACCGGGAAATCTTATCCCAGCTGTCTTTCATGCCATAGTCACCCTATCCGCCCCTGCGGGGCACCTTCCCCTAGAGGGGAAGGCTGCGATACGCGAATACCATCTTCTAAAAAAAGGCGGCGAAGCCGCCACGAGAGCCCTGAACCCTGAACCAAATGAAAGCAAAATAAAAAGGGGCTGTGAAGAAATGAGGATTCATTTCTTCACAACCCCTTTCATTTATTTCTTCGCTTCCAGATGCAGAAGGCCTTTGTCTGCGATATCATGACGATACTGCATACCGCGCCAGGAGATACGGCTGACGCCTTCATAGGCTTTCGCCTTCGCTTCGGCGAGGGTATCCGCAAGAGCAACGACGTTCAGCACGCGGCCGCCATTGACGACGTACTGGCCGTTCTTCTTGACGGTACCTGCATGGAACACAAGGCAGCCTGCCTTTTTTGCGTCTTCAATGCCGGAGATGACTTCGCCGGAGGAATGAGAAGCCGGGTATCCTTCGGATGCGAGCACGACATCGACGGCGCAGGCTTTCTTCCAGACGACAGCATCGTCGGAGAGCGTACCATGGACGCAGTCGAGCATGACGCGAGCGAGATCGCCGTCAAAGAGCGGGAGGACAGCTTCTGTTTCCGGATCCCCGAAGCGGCAGTTGAATTCTACCACCTTCGGCCCTTCGCTGGTGATCATGAGACCGGCATAGAGGCAGCCTTTGAAAGGGTAGCCTTCCTTCTTCATGGCCGCTACGATCGGACGGAGGATGCGGACATTAACTTCTTCGCACATCTCTTTGGTCATGACCGGTGCGGGAGCATAGGCACCCATGCCGCCTGTATTCGGTCCTTTATCGAAATCAAAGATGCGCTTGTGATCCTGCGCGGAAATCATGGGGACGACGTTCGTCCCATCGCAGAAGCAGAGCATGCTGGCTTCTTCGCCTTCCATGAATTCTTCGATGACGACCGATCTGCCGGCGCCGCTGAAGGTATGCCCTTCGAGCATATCCTTCACGGTGTCGATGGCTTCTTCTTCGCTCTGCGCGATGATGACGCCCTTGCCAGAGGCCAGACCGTCAGCCTTGATGACGATCGGATAGGTATCATTGGCTTTGAGGTAAGCGATGGCTTTTTCTTCATCATCGAATGTCTCATATGCAGCTGTCGGGATGCCATATTTCTTCATGAGAGCTTTGGCGAATCCTTTGGATCCTTCGATGCGGGCCGCCGCCTTGGACGGACCAAAGAAGGCCATGCCTCTCTTTTCAAATTCATCCGCAAGGCCCTCGGTCAGGACGGTCTCCGGACCAGCGACGGTGAGGTCGACCTGCATGAGGCGGGCAAAGTCGATGATATCATCATTTCCTTTGATAGGAATGAGTGATGCGACATCGCTCATTCCATCATTGCCCGGGACGACATAGACGTCAGTCACCGATGGACTCTGCGATAATTTCCAGAGCAGCGCGTGTTCTCTGCCGCCGCTCCCAATCACTAAAACTTTCATACGATCTTCCTCTCTCAGCTATGGCGGAAATGACGATGTCCGGTGAATACCATCGCAATGCCATATTTATTTGCCATGTCAATGGACTCCTGATCTCTGATGGATCCGCCCGGCTGGATGACAGCCGTGATGCCTGCCTTTCCTGCGGCTTCAATGGTGTCGCCAAAGGGGAAGAATGCATCGGAGCTCATGACGGAGCCCTTCGCTTTTTCGCCTGCTTCTGCAATCGCGATGTCAGCAGAGCCGACGCGGTTCATCTGGCCGGCACCGACGCCCAGGGTGGTGTCCTGATTTGTGAGGACGATCGCATTCGACTTCACGTGCTTGACGATGACCCAGGCAAATTCCAATGCTTTCCATTCTTCTTCCGTCGGCGCTCTGTCAGTGACGACCTTGCAGTCCGCACGGGTCTCTGTGCTGTTGTCCGGTGTCTGGATCAGGAGGCCGCCGGATACCTTGTGCAGCTGCAGCTCTTCATGCGTAAGGGACGGTACTTCGATCAGGCGGATATTCTTCTTCGTTTCCAGCACTTCCAAGGCTTCCTTGGAGAATTTCGGCGCCATGACGACTTCGAAGAAAATCGGTTTCATTTCTTCTGCCGTTGCCTTGTCGCATTCGCGATTCATCGCGACGATACCGCCGAAAGCAGACTTGCTGTCAGCCGCGAAGGCTTTCTTGAATGCATCGAGTGCATTCTCACCGAGTGCGCAGCCACATGGGTTTGTGTGCTTGATGATGGCGCAGGCCGGCTGGTCTTTCCATTCACTGGCCAGATCCCAGGCCGCTTCCATATCGACGATGTTGTTGTAAGAGAGTTCTTTGCCGTGAAGCTGTTTCGCATCCGCGATGCCGCCCTTCACTTCCGGATCTTTGTAGAAAGCGGCTTTCTGGTGCGGGTTTTCGCCGTAACGCAGGTCCTGTACTTTCACATACGCTTTGCTGTAGATGTCCGGCAGGGTATCTTTGCTGCCATTGACTTCCTTCGTCATATAGTCAGCGATCGCGCAGTCATAGAGTCCGGTATGCAGGAAGGCTTTTCTGGAGAGATCCAGACGGAATTCTTCGGTGAGCGTATCTGACTTGATGCGTTCCAGAATGTCGCTGTACTGGGACGGATCGACAACGATGGTGACGTATTTGTAATTCTTTGCTGCCGCGCGAACCATGGATGGGCCGCCGATATCGATATTCTCGATCGCTTCAGCGCGGGTCACATCCGGCTTGGCGATGGTTTCACGGAAGGGGTACAGGTTGACAGCGACAAGATCGATGCCGGTGATCCCATGCTCCTTCATCGCTTTTACATGGTCCGGGTTATCACGGATGGCAAGGATGCCGCCATGGATCATAGGATGCAGTGTCTTCACGCGTCCGTCCATCATTTCCGGAAAACCGGTCACTTCAGAAACGGACTTGACCGGAATGCCGGCATCCGCGATGGCTTTCATCGTGCCGCCGGTGGAAATGATCTCCACGCCCAGTTCATGAAGGCCTTTTGCAAATTCTACAACACCGGTCTTATCCGATACGCTGATCAGTGCTCTTTTAATTGCCATTGATATTCCTCCTTTTATTTATGGGTTCAGGGTTCAGGGTTCTAGCCACTAGTCACTTTTCCCTATGCATCCCCGTCACATGATGTCCTTCTACATGGAGTTCATCACGGCAGTAAGCTGCTACGGTACGAACGTAGGCGGGGTGCTCCTGCTCAAGGATGCGATCTGCAAGTGTGTCTTCGGTGTCATCGTCGTAGACAGGCACAGCGACCTGCGTGATGATCGGGCCGTCGTCAAGACCGGTGCCCACGAAGTGGACTGTGCAGCCTGCGACTTTTACACCCGCTTCGATCGCCTGACGCTGGGCATGAAGTCCACGGAAGCTCGGGAGAAGCGCCGGATGGATATTGATGATGCGGTTCGGGAATGCATTCACAAGCTCTTCCCCACAGATACGCATATATCCCGCAAGGCAGATGAGGTCCGGCGCATAGGACTTGGCAGCAGACAGAATGGCTGCATTGAAGTCCGCTTTGGCAGCGAAGTCTTTGCGTTCAAGAACCGTCGCAGGTACATTCCAGCGCTTGGCACGTTCAAGGACCTGGGCATCGGCATGGTCGCAGATCACGCCGATCACAGTGCCGTCAATGGTACCATTGACCGTCGCTTCATGGATGGCTTCCGCATTCGATCCCCGGCCGGAAGCGAAAATCAAAATTTTCTTACTCATGGAAAAGACCACCTGTCACTATGACATCCTGCTCGCCTTTCGTGATCTCGCCGACTTCGTAGACCGGTTCTTCGATGGCTGCAAGAATTTCCTTCGCCTTTTCGGCTTCTTCACGGCTCATGATGAGGAGCATGCCAAGGCCGCAGTTGTAGGTGCGGTACATTTCATGCGCTTCGACGCCGCCTTCACGCTGCAGGAACGGGAAGATCGGAAGCATCGGCCATTTGTCCGCATCGAGGACCGCGCGGGTGCCTTTCGGAAGTACACGCGGGATATTGTCATAGAATCCGCCGCCCGTGATGTGTACCATGCCATTTACTTTCGCGCCTTTCAGCACCGGAAGTACAGGTCTCGGATAGAGACGGGTCGGAGTAAGGAGGACTTCGCCAAGCGGCTTGTCGAAGCCTTCATAGGTTTCTTTGAGCGAGAGGCCATTGTCTTTGATGATGCGGCGCACCAGAGAGTAGCCATTCGAATGAACGCCCGTGGATGGCAGGCCGAGGATGACGTCTCCTTCCCGGATGTCTTCGCCGGTGATGATGTCTTTGCGATCCACGATGCCGACAGCAAAGCCTGCGACATCATAGTCACCCTTAGCGTAGAAGCCAGCCATTTCTGCGGTCTCACCGCCAAGCAGCGCGCAGCCGGACTCGATGCAGGCATCTGCGACGCCCTTTACGATCTCTGCCATCAGTTCTGGTTCCAGTTTGCCGGTCGCAATGTAGTCGAGGAAAAAGAGCGGACGTGCGCCCTGTACCAAGACATCATTGACACTCATAGCAACACAGTCCTGCCCGATGGTATCATGGATGCCCATCTCAATGGCAAGGCGCAGCTTCGTGCCGACCCCATCCGTGCCGGAGACAAGGATCGGGTCATCGGAGAGCTCTTCTTTCAGGCGAAAAAGTCCGCCGAATCCGCCAAGATCCCCCATGACGCCGCGGGTATAGGTTGCCTGTACGGATCTCTTGATCAGCTCTACTTCTCTTTCTCCTGCATCGATATCGACGCCGGCTTCTGCATAGGTCAGGCCTTTCTTCTTTTCAGCCATAGTTCCTCCGTGTATAAATGTATAAATAAAGATGTTAGAAATGGGTTCAGCAGGTTCTATAGGTTCTGAGGGTTCAATGGAAATGGTGCGGCGCATAAATCATAAAGCGCCGCATTATTATATGAGGCAATGCCCGCAGCTGACATGCAATACCGAGGCATCGATTGAAATGCCTGCTCATCTCTCCATTTTGCCAGCAGCACAAAGATTCGAGGGCTTCGCTCGGAATGACGATACGAGAAAAACGATACATGCGCTTAGCATGCTGGCCGCTTCGTGGCACCTTGTCCTGCGCCACAAGCAGGAAACCTAATCCCTAATCCCTAGCCACTAATTTATCAGCTATTCCTCATCATCCATGCTTCCGAGGCCGTTGTGCGGAACATGTTCCGGATAGATGCCATCGAAGCAGGCGAAGCACATATCTTCCTTCTTGATGCAGGAGATCGACTCTGCAAGCCCTTCCAGGGAAAGGTAGTGCAGGGCATCTGCGCCGATCATGGAGCAGATCTCTTCGGTCGAATACTTCGCTGCGATAAGCTGCTTTCTTTCCGCGGTATCGATGCCGAAGAAGCAGGGATACTTGACTGGCGGCGAGCTGATACAGAGCTTGATCTCCTTGGCGCCTGCGTTCCTCAGAAGGTTAATGATGATGCCGCTCGTCGTCCCGCGGACGATGGAGTCATCGATCAATACGATGCGTTTCCCTTCGACATTCATGCGGATCGGGTTCAGCTTCATGCGGACAGCGCGTTCACGCTTTTTCTGCCCCGGCTGGATGAAGGTACGGCCCATGTACTTATTCTTGAGCAGCCCTTCTACGAAGGGGATGCCGGAAGCAGCCGCATAGCCAAGAGCAGCGACATTGCCGGAGTCCGGGACGCTCATGACGACGTCTCCGTCGAAACGGCATTCTTCCCAGAGCTTCCTGCCCATATTGAGGCGAGCCTGATAAATGTCCTGTCCATTCATGATGGAGTCCGGGCGGGCAAAATAGATGTATTCAAAAGAGCAGATGCCATGCTTATGAGCATCGACCGGGCAGTACATGGTGGAACGGACGCCATTGTCATCGATGGAAACGATTTCACCCGGAAGGATGTCACGGACGAATTTGGCATCGATGGCATCCAGCGCCGGCGTCTCCGAAGCCAGGACCCAGCCCGTTTCGGTCTTGCCGAGGACGAGCGGGCGATAGCCGAAGGGATCGCGGCAGCCATAGAGCGCCTTAT
This sequence comes from Dialister sp. i34-0019-2H8, assembly GCF_042846925.1. Lineage (NCBI taxonomy): Bacteria > Bacillati > Bacillota > Negativicutes > Veillonellales > Veillonellaceae > Dialister > Dialister sp. i34-0019-2H8. The sequence goes on along the minus strand of NZ_BAABYQ010000001.1, from coordinate 570,977 downwards.
TCGTGCAGGCGACGATCGCATATGCGCCGTGGATCTCATCCATCAGTTCTTTGAATTTTTCTTCTTCGGTCGGACGGCGGCTTCTTGCCAACAGTTTAATGATGACTTCCGTATCCATCGAAGTCGAGAAGGTAGAACCTTTCAAAAGGAGGCGGCGGCGAAGATTCAGTGTATTCACCAGATTGCCGTTATGCGCGAGTGCCATGGGGCCATCGATGCTGTCTGCCTGCAGCGGCTGGACATTCGCCGGGATGGAAGAGCCGGTCGTGGAATAGCGCACATGGCCGATGCCGATGTGACCTTCCTTTTCCGGCAGGTTGCGGAATACTTCCGTTACAAGTCCCATGCCGCGGAAGGTCTCCATTTCCTTGCCGTCAGTGACGGTGATACCGGCGCTTTCCTGCCCGCGGTGCTGCAGGGCAAAGATACCATAGTACACTTCATGCACCGCCGACAGATTATGGTCGAAAATGCCGAAGACGCCGCACTCTTCATGGGGTTTGTCATCATAAATTTCTGTACTTTTGTACATTCGGGAATTCTCCTATACATATAAATGGTGACTGGTCACCAGCTTCTAGTCCCCAATCTTAAAATTTTTCGCCAGTCAAAAGTTCATAGGCTTCTTTATAGATGCCGATGGTCTTATCGATGATCTCCTGCGGTACGGTATCTCCCGGATGAGCCTTCAGATAGTCTCTTACAAACTGCTTGTCATAGGAAGGCTGTCCATGGCCTGCTTCATAGCCCTTTGCCGGCCAGAAGCGGGAGTTATCAGGTGTCAGCATTTCATCACCGAGGACGATGTTTCCATTTTCATCGAGGCCGAATTCAAATTTCGTATCCGCAATGATGATGCCTCTTTCCAGTGCATAGTCCGCGCACTTGTTGTAAAGAGCCAAGGTCAGTTCAGACAGCTTTTCCATGTATTCCTTGCCTTTGCCCGGGAAGAAACGGTTGACCCATTCTTCGCCTTCTTCCATGGAAATGTTCTGGTCATGTTCACCCGCCGGTGCTTTGGTGGAGGGGGTGAAGATCGGCTGCGGGAGCTTCTGACATTCCTTCAGGCCTTCCGGCAGCTGGATGCCGCAGACTTTGCCGTCCTTCTGATAGCCTTCCCAGCCCGATCCGGTGATGTAGCCGCGGACGATGCATTCGACCGGGATCATGTCGAGCTTCTGTGTCTTCATGGAGCGGCCTTCAAATTCCGCAGTCTGGAAGAATTCCGGCATATCTTTGGTGTCGATGGAGATCATATGGTTCGGCACGATGTCTTTCGTGAGATCGAACCAGAACTTGGACATGCGGTTCAGCACACAGCCTTTTTCCGGGATCGGGCATTTCAGGATGTTGTCAAAAGCAGAAATGCGGTCTGTGCAGACCATAACGAGGCTGTCGCCCAGATCATACAGTTCACGAACTTTGCCGGATTTGAATGGTTTGTATTCTTTCATTGGTATTCTCCTTTTGAACTTCGTATCGTTTATTCAATCATAGTAAGATAGTGACTAGGGACTAGGGATTAGGAACCGGGGACTAGAGACTAAAAGATCGTAAGGCTGGAAGACGTCTGACGTCTAATGTCTAATGTCTCAGGCAGGCATCGCCCCATATATATTCGCGGCGCTTCTATCTTTTTATGCGCCGCACCGCCATTTCGCATTTCTCATTTCTAATTCCTCATTCAATCAAGGCTTTCATCCGCCTTCAAAGGACGACCCGTCCCTCGGGCTAACCCTGACTCCTTATCTTCCTAATTCCTTCTGCAGTTTTGCGTCTTTTTCAAAAATTTCTTTGGCTGCCTTTTCACGATAGGCTTTGTATTTCTGGAAAAGATCCGGATCTGATACCGCACCGATCTCTACAGCGAGGAAGGCTGCATTCTTGGTGCCATCGATCGCCACTGTAGCGACCGGGATCCCGGAAGGCATCTGCACGATAGAGAAAAGCGCATCCATACCGTCGAGCTTTGCGCCAGAAAGCGGTACGCCGATGACCGGCTTCAGTGTCAGGCTGGCTACGACACCCGGCAGAGCAGCTGCCATACCAGCGCCTGCGATGAAGGTGCCGACGCCCTTTTCTTCTTCTGCGGCTACAAAGTCTGCGAGCTTTTTCGGCGTGCGGTGAGCCGATGCGATCGTCACGTCATAAGTGACCCCAAAGTCGTCAAGAATGGAAAATGCCTTCTTCATGACCGGCAGATCGGAATCACTCCCCATAACAATCCCTACATGCATGATGATTTCCTCCCTCTTATGGCATGCGCCATAAAACAAAAATACTCCTCTGCAAATCAGCTGCGCATCAGACGCACAGCCCCTCTACAAAGGAGTTTTCTATAAGATACTCTTATAAGGATGGCATGGCAAAGACACAAGGGCGCACGCATGCCTGCCATGTGGCACTTGTTTCCGCAAAGCCAGCTGCTGTACGACATCTTTGCTCCCTCCTGCATGATAGAAAAAGCCTGCGCCCTTCTACTGCACAAGCCAGCTATCCATGCCCCTCTCAACCATGAAATATCCTTAATCATTCTAATATTTCTATTTTCTCTTGTCAATGATATCGAGCGCTTCTGCGACCTCTTACGTATAGAAATCGCAAAATATAATGGGAGAGTAAAGTGAATTTCAGAAACTCTCATCCAGCATTATTCTTACTCACATGGTTGACTCGTAGGGCATACTCTCCTTCAATGGTGAATGAAAGCTCTGCTCTAATGAGAAATGAGGAATGGAAATCAGGACTGAAGGTGGCGGCTTCGCCGCGAATATATGAGGCGATGCCCGAATGCAGTATTCAAGTCACAAGTCACTAGCGGCTCCTAATCCCTAATCCCTAGTCACCAGTCACTAGCTACCAGTCACTAGTCACTCGGAGCCCCTTCTCCGCTTCATACCGATCGAGCGTGTCATTGTATTCCTTTTCCGTCAATGCCTTCATGATCTCACGGCGAAGCGCCGTCGCCTGTGGCAGGCCGTTGAAATAGCGGCTCGCATGCGCGCGCATCTCGCGGACCGCCGCATACTCTCCTTTCTCAAGGACAAGACCGTGGAGATGCTCCCGGGACATAGCAAGACGCATTTCCCAAGAGGGCGGATCCATGATCTCTCCCGTCTCCAGATACGTATCGACGGCTTTGAAGATCCACGGATTTCCCCACGCCGCGCGGCCGATCGCGACCGCGGCGCAGCCTGTCTCCTCCATAAGGCGCTTCGCTGACGGTCCATCCACCACGTCGCCGTTGCCGATGACGGGAATGTGTACGGCAGACACCACCTTCGCGATCATCGCCCAGTCAGCCTCTCCCTGATAGAAGTCCTCCCGCGTCCTGCCATGCACGGTGATCGCTTGAGCGCCGGCCTCTTCGACCGCGCGTGCAAGCTCTATGCAGTTCTCCGTGTCCCGCGACCACCCGAGACGCATTTTCACGGTGACCGGCACATGGACGGCCTCTGTCATCGCCTTCACAATAGACTGGGCCAGAGGGATATTCTTCATCAGTGCAGAACCATCGCCATTCTTGACCACCTTCTGCATGGGACAACCCATATTGATATCGATGATGTCCGGCCCCGCCTTTTCCATTTCCTTCGCACCGAGCGCCATGATCTCCGGATCGCTTCCGAAGAGCTGCAGCGCGACCGGGTGCTCGCCGGGATCGATCTTCAGCATATCCTCGGTCTTTTCATTTTTATAATACAGGCCCTTGGCACTGACCATTTCCGCCGTCGTCAGTGCAGCTCCCATACGATGGGCAATGACGCGATACGCCAGATCGCTCACGCCCGCCATCGGGGCGAGCAGCGCCCAGCCGTCCAGCCGGACGGCTCCGATACTTGGTTTCTTATACATGTAGTTGTTTCTCCGAATAATTGTTGGTTGATAGTTGTTTGGAAATATGGATAGGATTAGCCCATGGGGCGTGCCATCCCTTGACTGCGTTTGAAAGCCTCGCTTGAATGAGAAATGGTGGGGCGGCGCATAAAAATACAGAAGCGCCGCAGCGTATAAATAGGGCGATGCCCGTAGAATTCTTGATCGCAGGCTTCCCGTTTGCGGTTTCCAGACATCGACTGTGTGACCGCGAATGACAAAGATTTATCGCTTGCGCTCGAAATGACGATACGGGAGGCTGACATCTCCCTATCACTAGTCACTAGTCACTCCTAATCCCTAGCTACTAGCTACTCATCCCTGCTTTCACACATCCATCGTTTATCAGTCTGCAAAGAAGATTTCTCGACTTCGCTCGAAATGACGATACGAGGATACCATTCGCACAACTTTCCAGATTCCCTAATCCCTAGCTACCAGTCACTTCTCACTATACTTTTTCAAAAATGCCTTGAAGAACTGAACCGGCACTCCGAGATGGTCAGTCGGCATGCGTTCATCGACCTGATGCGCTTCGCCCCACTGCTCCGTTTTTAGGCGGCCGCTGAAACGGAAGACATTATCCGATACCTTCGCGTAATTTCGAGAATCAGATGCCCCCAGCATGAGATTCGGCACGATGAGGGTTTCCTTGCCGAAGATATCATAGATGGTCTCGCTCATCAGATGGTATGCTTCACTTTCGACACTGCCGGCCGGCTTCGGATCCTCTGCGAAAGTCGCTTTCACCTGTACATCACAGGGCATGATGGACTCCAGATAGTGCTTGACCGATTCCACCGTATCTCCCTGCAGGATGCGCACGCTCATCGTAGCTTCCGCATGAGAGGGCAAAACATTCGCCTGTGCGCTCGCTTCTGCCATGGTCACAGCGAAAGTCGTGTGGAGCTTCGCATCCAGCTCCCGGTCGTGCTTCGCCAGCTTCACGATATCATCCCAGTGCTTCTTGGGATGCGCGTAGAGCTTTGCGACTTTCTTATCTGCGACAGATTCCGCCAGCGCTTTCAGGTGCGCTTTCACCAGCGGGGTCAGGCGATAGGGCATCGGGTGGGCTTCCACGGCGGCTATCGCGCGAGCGACATCCCCCAGCACGGTCCCTTTCCCCGGTTTGCTGGCATGACCGCCTGCTCCCTCCTTATAGAGGACATATTCATTCGGTGCTTTTTCTGCCAGCCCCACCAGCGCTACGGGACGTTCATTTCCATGATATCCGACAGCTTCCACATGCCCGCCTTCATCGAAAATACAGTACGCCTTGACACCGTGGTCTTCGAGATACTTCGCCGCAAGTACAGAGCCCTTCTTGTCATCGGTGCACTGCACCTCTTCATCATGGCCAAAAGACAGATAGATATCGAAATCAGGATCAAAGCCTTCTTCCAAAAGCTCTGTGATCGCATCCATTTCCGATGTCAGGACCGACTTGCAGTCCTCAGTGCCGCGTCCATAAAGGCATCCATCAGCGATCTCGCCGGCAAAGGGCGGATGACTCCACTGCTCTTCATGCGGCGCAGGCACTACATCCTGATGCGCCATGAAGATGATCGGCTGCTTTTCCGCATGCGATGACTTCCAGTGGAAAAGCAGGCTTGCCTTCCCGATCGTCGTGACTTCGAGCTTTTCAAAAATCAAAGGATAGGCTTCCTGCAAAAACCGGTGCAGCCTGTCAAACTCGCTCCAGTCCGTACTGGCATCATTGACCGAGGAAACGGTCGGGATCTGGACGATGCCCTGCAAGTGGGCGATGTATTCTGTATGTTCCATATGTACCTCCGAAAAAAACAAGAGGGGCATTCCTGCCCCTCCTTATTTTATTACATTATTATAGGGAATGATAGTAGAAAAATAGGTCTCTGTGATACCACGTTTCGAAAATCTTCTTCCGTGTGCCATCCTTGGAGAGTTTTTCGAAAGCCGCTTCGATCTCATCAGCCAGCTTCTGTTCATTCTTGTTCATGATGATAACAGTCTCATTGACTTTGAATGGAAAGAGCTGCAGCAGCAGCGATGGCAGCAAATTTCAGAGATGTTTTCATGATGTATTCCTCCCTGAGTACATGATATACGAAAGACTTGATTACGGCTGGCCCTCTGACTCCTGACAGCCATCATGACTTCTTATAAAACTGATGAAAGGCAGGAGACGAAATGCCGATGAAGAGAAGGCAGCCTGCCAGACCCCATTTCAATTCATCGAGTTCTCTTGCGATCAGCTTGCCCATTCTTCCTCATCCTTTCTTTGCCAAACAAAAAGCTCTCGTCCCATAAGGGACGAGAGCCATAGCTTCGTGTTTCCACCCAATTTCATATACCTGTCACCAAGTATACCTTAAAAGGTTCTAACAAACCCTGACCCTGTATCGGGAGTTCCCGGGAAGACCTACTATCGCTTCAGCCTGCCAAACTCAGAAATGCACTTCAGCATCTTATCCATGCCCGCTCTCACTCTCCGGACTCGCTTTGCTGTCATCAGACTGCTTACTCTTTCCTTCATCGTTTCGTTGTGTATACTTTATCATCATTTAGAAGCGGTGTCAAGGGATTTTTTATTTTTTGGTGGCCTTTAGCATATGCGGCAGAAGGTTAGCGATAGATGACCTCAAATTCGCGATCCCCTTTTCGCTCCATTTTTGCCGCGCGGCTGTGACCGACTGCGACAGCAAGAAGCGGATAGGTGCCTTCCGGAAGGCCGAGAGCCTTCACATAGTCTGCGTCGTGACCCAGATGACGGATGAAGCCGTAGAGGACGACAGAGCCGAGGCCGAGGTCGGAAGCTTTCAGGTGGATATGCTCAGCGATGATGCCGGCATCGAATTCCTTCAGGTAATCAAAGGCCTCCTTCGTCTCGCAGATGAAAATGAGCGCCGGCGCCTCAAAGAACATATGCGGCTTGCCGAGCTTTTCTTCCGCTTCCTTGTCGATGGCAGAAAGCAACGCTCTGTCCGTCACGACGCAGAGGGTATAGCCCGCATCATTGTGCTTTCCGACAGAAGAAGCGAGCGCCGCTTTCACCAGCGCGGCAAGGTCTTCCTTCGAGACCGGCTCATCCGTGTAGGAACGGATGGATTTACGAAGTGCAAGTACCTGATCAAATTCCATGATAATCTCCTTTTTGAAAATGGCAACTGCTGCCAGATGACAGTTCGCAGATATCAGATGTCTGACTTCTGATTCCCAGGCCCTATCTCTGCAGTAAATTTGTCAATATGACCCCCGCCATCTCGTAGTCATCGATGCGGACGGCTTTCGGCATTTCTTTTCCCTTTTCGAAAAAGCGAAGAGGGCCGTGATCCAGCTCAGCATGGTCAAGATCCGCGATCTCCAAGGTGAAGGCATCCTTCTTTCCACGGAAGCCAATACGCTCCGTGGTGATCCAGAGAGCGCCATTGCTGTCTTCCTTCCAAGGACCATTGCTGGGATCCTTGAGGCTTCCCGCCCGGAAGGGCGAGTCTTTGGAAATCACCAGTCCTTTCTCATTGGTACCGGAAAGCTTCATGAGCTTGGCGGATGCGGCAAAATGAAGCGCTTCGCCCTCACGATACTTCACGCCGGCATAGTCCGGATTGATCTTCGGGAGCAGCCCCTCCTCCTGGATCTTGTAAATGGCATTGCAGCGCTTCGCGATGGTCTGATAGCGATATTTCTCCTTTTCTTTCATCATGTAGCAGGCCTCGATGAGAGACTGGTATAGCTCATAGTCCTCATCGGTCATATAGCCTTCCTGATACAGCTCTTCAAAAACCTTGTCACACGCCATCGCCTGTGCACTGGCGAGCTGCTTGTTGCTGAGGTCCTTCTCCTTCGCGTAATGGATCAGCTCTTCCAGGACATCTTCATCTAAGGCATCCTCCAACACCGCCTCTGCGAGCTTTCCCGCATAAGCGGTGATGAATTCATCTTTGTTCTTGCCAAACAGATTGAAAAACATAGTGTATCCTCCATCATGATGTTTCGGTTTCCTGTCAGCGGGCCCATCGCCTCTTCTTTGTTTATAGTCACCTGCAGTCCGCCGCTAAATTCATTTTTTCTATTATAGCCCATAAAATAATTTTTTGCTTGCAAGATATACCAAGCTTTGCAGAATCATGTTAGAATAAAATAAGAAAAGCAAGTCATTGGCAAATCAGGATCCCCTGTCAAGTCAAATGGCGGGTCTATCCCGCTTTACCTTTCATCCAAAGGAGGTACCCCAAATGGAAATCAAAAAAATTCTCGTACCGGTCGATGGTTCGGATGCTTCAAAGCGCGCCTTCAAAATGGCGATCGATGTCGCAAAGGTTCAAGGCGCTGAGCTCGTCGTCACCTGCATCGCTGATGTCAGCGAGGCTGCCTATCCGATCATGGGTGTCACTTTGGATAAAAATGGCTTCATCAATATCAAAGCCAAGGCAGAAAGACTGCTCGCTGCGCTGAAGGAAGAGATCCCGATCGAGCTTGACTATGAAGAGATCGTAGAGACCGGCATCCCGGGTGCCGCTATTACGGAGATCGTAGAGCAGCAGGGCATCGATATGGTCGTCATCGGCAACAGCGGCAAGGGCGCTGTCTCCTCCTTCGTCATGGGGAGTGTCAGTCAGTATGTCATCCACCACGTCAAATGCCCGGTACTCGTCGTGAAATAAAACAATAAAAGGGGCTGTGAAGAAATGAGGATTCATTTCTTCACAGCCCCTTTTTGTTTCTGAAAAGTCGAGCTTTTTTCAGTGAAAGGAAGGTCGGCCCATGGTGCGACGGGCCGGCACCGTCGATCACTCATACATCACCTTTTCAAGGCAAAGCCCGCAGGCAGGCGCAGTGAAGCCGGCGCGGCTGCGATCGCGAGCCGCGAGGATATCTTCCATCTCAGAGGCTCTCCTCTTCCCCTCGCCCACTTCGACAAGCGTCCCCACGAGGATACGGATCATATTCTGCAGGAAGCCATCCCCGATGAAATCCATGACCAGCTCTCCCTCCGTCACGTGAAGAGAGATCTCCTTCACATCACGCACACAGGACTTCTTCATGTGCCGATTTCCACAGAAGGACTTGAAGTCGTGCCTGCCCTCCAGAAGATGCGCGGCCTCTTCCATGGCGGGAATATCGAGCGCTTCTCCCAGCTGCCACACATAGCGCCGCGTGAATACGTTCTTTTCACTACCGATGCGAATGCGGTAACGATAGAATTTTCCTGTCGCGGAGAAACGGCTGTGAAAACGCTCACCCGCTATCCTCATGCGCGACACACCGATATCATCCGGCAGAAGACGGTTCAGCTCATCCTCCAGCTGCCTGACCGGCAGCGCCACAGAAAGCTGAACATTCGCACACTGTCCACGCGCATGGACTCCGGCATCTGTCCGTCCTGCGCCGATAACCTGCGCCTCTTCGCCCGTCAGCTTCCTGAGTGCCTTTTCCAGCTTGCCCTGGATCGTCTCTTCCGTGCGTGTCTGCCGCTGCCAGCCTTCGTAGCGGCTGCCATCATAGGAAACGATAAATGAATAGTTTGCCATAACGTTTCTCCTTACGAAATCAGAATGAGAAGTTTAAAAGCAGGGATTAGTAGCTAGGGGTTAGGGATTAGACTAGGAGACTAAGAGACATCAGACATCAGACATCAGAGCTCTGACTTCTGACTTCTATCCTCCGGCCTTCGGGCATTGCCCATATATATTCGCTGCGAAGCCGCCCCCTTCATTCCTAATTCCTCACTGCTAATTCCTCATTCGCGCAAAGCTTTCATGCAGAATCAGTGGACGGCACGCCCCAGGGGCTAACCCCGGAAGGAACGCACCACTCATAGGGCATCCAAATATCCGGCATTATATAGAATAACTTATTCGTTATTTATATAAAACTCTTCGGCGCATCCTCATTTTATGCGCCGCACCTTCACTCCTCACTCCTAATTCCTCACTCCTCACTTTGAGTCAAAGCGTTTAACAGCTTTGTTGCCTCATATCCAGTCACACCAATCCCTTGATCACCTGTTTCCCTACCGCTTTGTACACCGCGAGAAACAGTCCCACTTCCATGGGGAAGCAAAGGAGGTTCTTGATGACGCGGGACAGGAAGATGGCCGAAGCCGCCTTGTCATAGTAGAGGACCAGCCAGAGGGTATTGAGGCCCAGATGGATCAGGAGCATGACAAGAAGAAACGGCACACAGACATAGGGAAATCGGATCTCCTTATGATAGAAAAACCATCCAAACAGAAAGCCTGTCAGAAAATCAGACAGCGTGAAGCCGGGGAAGAAAATGCTCGTCCCGATGACTGCGGTACCGATGAGATTATCCAGCGCGCCCACCAGCCCTGATTTCCACGGTCCGTAGAAAGCACCGGCGAGTGCGATGGGCAGAAATCCGAAGGTGATGCGCACAAAGGGCGTCTGGATGGCAAAGACGTAGGACAAAAGCACGGCAAGCCCGGTCAGAATGCCAAGCACGACCAGCTCATGAATTTTATTTTTAGGCATGAAAAAAGACCTCCTCCTGCTTGACTTGCTACAGGAGGAAGCCTTCTGCAGCAGCGGGATGCAGCTTCCGTACCGCGAGGCGGGAAGGCGATGACGGACTCATCGCCTTCCTGTCTCTTTGTCCGAGTGACAACTCCCTGTCCACTCGGCACTTCACGCACGGAAGCTTACTCTGCCTGCTATTTTTAATTAGTACAGCTTTGCACCGGCCGGGATATGACGATCGACCATGAGGAGGTGGAGCTTTTCTTCGCCCTCTTCCTGATGGATGGCCGAGAGAAGCATGCCGCAAGAGTCGATCCCCATCATCTTCCGTGGTGGAAGGTTTGTGATCGCGATCAGTGTCTTGCCGGCCAGTTCTTCCGGTTCATAGTAAGCATGAATACCGGAGAGAATGATACGGTCTTCGCCCGTGCCATCATCCAAAACGAACTTGAGGAGCTTCTTGCTCTTCGGCACAGCGCTGCATTCCTTGACCTTGACGGCGCGGAAGTCAAACTTGCTGAAGGTATCGAAATCTACGAAATCCTGGAAGAGAGGTTCGATCTCTACCTTGGAGAAATCAATGGCTTCTTCTGCCTCTTCCATATCAGCCGCTGCGGCTTCTGCCTCTTTAGCGACCTTCTTCTCGAGCGCCGTTTCCGGTTTCATCGCCGGGAAGAGGAGGATGTCGCGAATGCTTGCAGAATTCGTCATCAGCATGAAGAGACGGTCAAGACCGATACCGAGACCGCCGGTCGGAGGCATACCATATTCGAGAGCCGTCAGGAAATCTTCATCGATCGGATGCGCTTCATCATCACCGTGCTTTCTTTCCTCGACCTGCATCTCGAAACGCTGTCTCTGGTCGATCGGGTCGTTCAATTCCGAGAAGCCGTTTGCGAGTTCACGGCCATAGATGTAGGACTCGAAGCGGATGGTATAGCGCGGATCGGCCGGGTCGAGCTTGGAGAGCGGGGAGACTTCGATCGGGTGACGGGTGATGTGGACCGGCTGGATCAGGTGTTCTTCGGCATAGGCATCGAAGCATTCTGCCAGGATCTTGCCAAAGCCATCAAATTCACTGTATTCTACATGCAGACGGTCAGCGATAGCACGTGCATCATCGATGGTTTTACATGCATCGAAGTCTTCATGGGTTGGCGTATATTTCTTCACAGCCTCCGCCATGGTGAGTCTTGGCCACGGAGCCTTGACGTCGATTTCTGTATCCTCGTACTTGAACTTGGTCGTACCGTAGGCAGCCATCGCGCAGGCTTCTACGATCTGTTCCGTCTGGTTGATGACGTCTTCGATATCCCCATAAGCCTGGTATGTTTCGATCGCGGTGAATTCCGGATTGTGGCGGGTATCCATTCCCTCGTTTCTGAAGTTTCTCGTGATCTCGAAAATTCTTTCATAACCGCCGACCAGCAGTCTCTTCAGGTAAAGCTCCGGCGCGATACGCAGATACATGGTCATATCGAGAGCATTGAAATGGGTGGTGAATGGCTTCGCATTCGCACCGCCATACAGCGGCTGGAGGACCGGGGTCTCGACTTCGAGGAAGCCGTGGTCCGTATACCACTGTCGAATGGCGCGCATCATAGCCGCACGCTTGACGAAAGTATCTTTGACTTCCGGATTGACCATGAGGTCAAGGTATCTCTGGCGATAGCGCTGTTCCTTGTCGGTGAGACCATGCCATTTTTCCGGCAGCGGACGCAGCGACTTGGACAGCATCGTGAAATGCAGGACGCGAACAGTGAGCTCACCGGTGTGGGTCTTGAAAACGACACCTTCGATACCAAGGATATCACCGAGATCGACGAGTTTAAAGAGAGCCCATTCATTTTCCGGCAGCTCATCTTTTCTGAAATAGAGCTGGATATCGCCGCTCTGGTCACGCAGGACACAGAATGCGGTCTTGCCCTGCCCGCGGCGGATCATGATACGGCCAGCGAGGCGGACATGAGTTTCATTCTTTTCGAGCTCCTCAGCCTGCTGTCTGATGTCAGATGCATGGTGATCGTAGTCAAACTTCTGACCATATGGTTCTACGCCGAGCGCACGGATCTTCTCCAGCTTTTCACGACGGATCAGCATCTGGTCATTCAGCTTTGGCCCGTTATTCTGATTCATTTTCTCTGTCATTTTTACCCTCATTTTATAAATAGCACAAAAAGGGTCCAGAGACCCATGCACCGAGAGAGGACACTTTTGAAAAAGCCCGTCCTGCCTCCGTACCTTGAATCCTGAACCCTGCATCGCCAGATAATGGCGGATTGTGCAGGATGAAAAATCATTTTAATTATCTTTGATCTCGATGACCTTGTACTTCAGTACAGCGGTCGGAGCATCCGCTTCGACGATATCGCCCGCTTTCGCGCCGACAAGGGCACGGCCGACCGGAGATTCATTGGAAATCAGTCCCTCGAAAGGATTCGACTCGGTGGAGCCGACGATGGTGACGGTTTCCTGCACATGCTCTTCCATATCTTCGATAACGACGGTAGAACCGACATCTACACGGTTCTTCGTTCCCTTTTCAATGACCTGTGCTGTACGGATCTGCTGTTCAAGCTGCTGGATGCGGCCTTCGAGGAACGCCTGTGCATTCTTCGCTTCATCGTATTCGGAGTTTTCCGAAAGGTCGCCCATGGCAATGGCTTCTTTCAGACGCTGCGCGACTTCCGCACGTTTGACACTGCGGAGTTCGTCGAGCTCCTTCTGCATATTTTCAAGGCCTTCTTTGGTGACCAGGGTACGCTGCATTTCTGCCATGACAATTTGCCTCTTTTCTGAATAATTTTATTCCTTATATGGGGGATCCCATAGAAAGTCATATTTAATAGTATATAGCAAATATAAACGGAGTGTCAAGGAAAGCGGGGACTGGTGGCCAAGCCCCACGCAGCGCTTTCATTGCCAAACGTGCAAAGCGGGTCCTATCCATGCAAAAGAGTCCCTGGGAAGGTGCGACTAGAAGGAAGAAAGCCCGTGCCTTTCGCATTATAGATTTCTTCTTTACCATAGGTAATAAAATATATTTATTCTCACTTACAAGACTCCCATTCTCATGTAGCTTATCATTTTTGTCACTGTGAGGCATTGTGGGGCAATTTCGCCCCATTTCAGGCGCTCAGAGGATAAACTGCAGAAAGAGATCCTCAGATGCAAGCGTATAGAGTTGCATATTTCAAACATGAATATGCATAATATTCACAAGCCTATTTTGGTTGAAAACCCCGGAAGGGCGATAAAAAGGGCAGTTTGAGGTTTTATGAAATTTTAGTAGGAAAAATCATGATACATTCTGATTTATCATTCCAATCCATGCCAATCCGTGATAGCTGCCATTTTCTTCTGTTTTTCTCTTTTTTCCTTTGAAGTCCTCAAAAGTTCATAGGAGTTGCTCTGAAAAAAAATATCAAATTTTTTCAAAAAAAGTCTTGTCATACGGGTTCGATTATGGTATATTGCAATAAATAAAAATTCACGCGCCCTGTTTCGGCAGTTGAGCTGCGAATCGGTCACTCTGTGATCGGTAGGTTTTCTTTATGCCCTGTTTCTTTCACCGTCATCGAAAGCAAATGGGGCTCGTGCATGCCTTGATGATTTCAGACTGCATCATCCGGAGACGTCCGGGACAACATTTTTTCCCCCATCATGACATCGTCATGAGTTGGATTAAGAAAGAAGGGAACAAACCTTGTCTAAGAGCAAAAAAATGGGAGTGGTACAGCTCACAACAGTCACAGCCATCAACATGATGGGTTCCGGTATTATTCTTCTGCCAGCGACACTGGCTGAAGTCGGGACAGTTTCTATTTTCGCCTGGATCCTCGCCTCGATCGGCGCGACCATCCTCGCGTATGCGTTTGCCAAGTGCGGCATGTTCACAAAGAAGGTCGGCGGCATGGGCGGCTATGCAGAGTATCGCTTTGGCCGATCGGGAAATTTCGTCTCTAACTTCTGCTATACGATTTCCCTCATCATTGCGAATGTTGCTATCGCAAGCGGCGTCGTCAGCTACGGCTCATATGTCTTCGGCTTTGACCTTTCGCCGGTCGAAGTCTGCCTCGCTACCATTGCTACTCTCTTTCTTGCAGCGACCATCAGTCTGGTCGGCCCGAAGAAATTTGGTAAATTCACCTCTCTCGGTGTCATCTGCGTCGTGATTCCGGTCATCGGTCTCCTCTTTGCCGGCGGTTTCTTCTTCGATGCAAACATCTACAGAGAAGCCTGGAATCCGTCCGATATGCCGTTCTATGCGGCGATGAAAGACTCCATTGCTGTCATCATCTGGGCTTTCCTTGGTCTTGAAACTGCCTGTGCCAATTCTGATACGGTAGAAAACCCGGAAAAGAACGTACCGATCGCAGTCCTCGCCGGGACACTTCTCGCCGGTGCCTGCTACACCACCTCGACGGCTATCATCGGTGGACTCGTACCTTACCAGCAGCTCATGGTCTCTGGTGCGCCCTTTGGCCTTGCGTATGCCTCCATGTTTGGCGACACTGTCGGCCACATCGTTTCCTGCATGCTCGTCTGCTCCTGCTTCGTCTCTCTGACCGCATGGCAGTTCACTGTATCGGAAGTTGCTCGTGAAGCCTCCAGCATCGGCCTTTTCCCGCGCTTCCTCTCCACGGTCAACAAATTCCGTTCGCCTTATGTAGCGATCGCCTGCCTCTTCGGCATCCAGCTCTGCATGACGCTCGCTACCATCAGCCCGACTCTCCTGAAGCAGTTCAACATTCTGATCAACCTCGCGGTCATGATCAATCTCATCCCTTATCTTCTCGCGATGGGTGCTGTCTCTGATCTGCAGAAAGCGGAAAGCGTACCGATAGAAAAAGCTAAGATCGCAAACATCGCTGCTATCATCGGCGGCATCTACAGTGTATATGCGGTTTACGGCTGCGGCTGGACCGTCATTCTGGAAGGTGCCTTCGTCACCGCTATGAGTTACGTGATCTACGCGATCGTTTCGCCAAAGCTCCGCTACACCACAGCACAGATCTCCACCTTTCCACCGATGGAAAAGAAATAAATAAGATAAAAAAACTCCCGACAAAATCGGGAGTTTTTTTATTGCCAGATGCAGAGTGAGCCCAAGGGGCGGATCGTTCCTTGGATTCCGTTTGAAAGCTCTGCTCAAATGAGGAATGAAGGTGGCGGCTTCGCCGCGAATATATATGAGTCGATGCCCGAAGGCTTCTTGATAACAGGCTTCCTGTTTTAGCTCTTTCTAACATCGTCCGATGAGCCGCGAATAACAAAGATTTCTCGCTTCGCTCGAAATGACAATACGAGAGAGTCAGATGTCTCCCAGTCACTAGTCACCAGTCATTAGTCCCCAATAGTTTCGTTTCTATTTCTCCCTTGGCCTTCCTGACGAAGGAAAGCATATCTGGATCCAGCGGATAGCGGATGACGCAGCCGGGCGAGAGAATGACATGGCGGCCGCCCGTCTCTCTAAGCGTCTCATAGATCTGGTGCTCGATCTCATTCTTATGTCCGTCAGTGATATCCATGCGTTCAAGGCCGGCCATGATGCACTTACCGGTCATGACCTGCGCCTCGTGGATGCCCGGCAGAGATTCAAAGGCATGCCAGTTGAAAATCTGAACGGGGTATTTCCGAAGCAGAGGGAACATGATGTGCTTTCCATGGGCATGCAGCACATTGCACCAGCCCTGCGAAGCGGAAAGAACCGCGATATCATAGGGCATGCCGTACTCTTTGTAGAGATCCTCCTTCACCAGATCATAGGAGGAGAGCTGCGTCGCAAAGAAAATGCCATCCGCGCCCAGCTCGATGACGCGCTGGACGAGGGCGCAGGTGGTCTCTGTGATGGCAGTCAGAGCTGCCTTCACTTGCTCTCCATGGCCGGAAGCGATGTGCTCCATCATGTGCGGACACAGTTTGTTTGCCGTAGTCAGCGGACTGAAGACAGTGAAAATGACAGGCACTTCGCCATTGGTCTTCTTCAGCAGTCTCTTCAGGTAGTCCTGCTCACGAGCCAGCGCCCCCTCATGGAGTGAGACCGGCTTGACTTTCAGCCAGTCTTCCGGCGTATGGACCGGAGTGGAAATGATTTTCGCCACGCCGCCTCTTTCAATGTCTGAATAATCGACTGTCACGCCGAAATCTTCGACGCTGTACATCCCGTTATTCATCGTCTTCAAGATATCGACGTCATAGGTCTTATAGAAATCATAGGTATGTTCCGCATTCGCTGCGGGATCGAGATCGATCATCGGCAGATAAGACCACAGCGAGTATGGTACACGGTCTACTGCATCTCCACGAATGGCGGCAGCGATGCGTTCTGCCTTCGTCATAGGGGCAGTTTTTTTCCTCTTCATAGAAAAGCTCCTTTCCAAAATGCTATTATTTTCCCTATTATACTATAAATGAAGGGGAGGTTTAAGAACGCGGGCTTCCGAGTGAACCAAGACTTTATCTATCGATTCATTGCCTGTTATCTATGAATAAGTCACTTCCATTGACCATGTATTCCTTCCCGTTATCTTTCTTATGCCCGACAGTTCTTGATGATTTTAGCTCCCATGAATGTGCGGGACTTTTTTGAACCGCAAGACAGCCGATATCTCTTTGAGGATTCTTAAATTTCAGTGCATAAGAAGAAAGATTGATTGATAATTTCCATATGTAAGAGTATAATACTTATAAGTGATATTCGATTTTTTGTTTTTTCTATCAATCATTTGGGGGATCTCCATGAAATTGACATTGCTCGCCCTGAGCTATTTCCAAAAGACAGCCGAGCTGCAGCACCTGACGCGCGCAGCAGAAGCCCTTCACATTTCCCAGCCGTCCCTGTCCCATACCATCAAGGTACTTGAGACAGAGCTCGGCGTACCGCTCTTTTCCCGAAGCGGTCGAAACATCGTCCTCACAAGATATGGCGAGATCCTGCTTCGCCATACGAACCGCATCATGCAGGAGCTGCACGGCGCGCAGAAGGAGCTGGCTGATACCAAGGAAGCACAAAAACTCACCGTCACCATTTCTCTTTTCGCGGCTTCTATGATCATTCCTGCTTTCCTCACCCGTTTCCGTCAGGAGCATCCGGATATCCGTTTCGAGATCCTGCAGCAGCACAATAAGCCGGGGCAACAGAACCAGAATCATGTGGATCTCTTCCTGTCCTCCTCCATCAATCCGATCGAGAATGACCACTCTGTGACGCTCCTCAAGGAAGACATCATGCTGGCTATGCCGGATACGGATCCGCATGCCAGAAAATCATCTGTCAATCTGGATGAATTTGAGAAAGCGGGATTCATTTCTCTGGAAGCAGGCTCTTCCCTTCGTACCATCACAGACTTCTACTGCCGCATGGCAGGCTTTGTCCCACACGTGGTACTCGAGAGCGACAGCCCGATGACGGTACGTGAATTCATCCGCGCCGGCCTCGGTGTATCCTTCGCGCCGCGCATCACATGGCACGGTGTCGGCGGCGACCATGTCGCGCTGGTGCCGATCTCCTCTCCGAGCTGCTCGCGCTACATCAGCCTTTCGTGGAAAAAAGGCGAGAAGCTCTCTCCCCCGGCAGATATGCTGAAGCGCTATATCATCGAGAATTTCTCTGACTTCGCCAGAGAATATGCCGGACTTCCGCCGGAAAGATAAGAAAAAAAGAAGGCATCTTCTTTCTGGTGCCTTCTTTTTTAGTGATCGCGCGGCTCACCAGATCCGATAAAAGCATATCCTGCCATATGAGAGAGCCGCCACCATGCCCCGCCCTTCTCACAAGCAAAAAGCCCATCAGACGATGGGCTTTTTGCTTGTGAAATTGTCTATACCAGGCGGGAACGCCGTGGTTACATCAATGAGGCAGTTCAGAGAAACGTGATTTCTAATCCCTAGCTGCTAATCCCTAGTCACCAGTCACTCATCCAAGAAACGCCATTTCCTCTTTCCAAGACGCGGACATTTCTTTCATCTTAGCGATCATGTCCCCTGCGTGTATCTGCTGACGTTCTACGGACTTCGGCCCTGTGCCGCCGTAGCTTTCACGGTTCTTCACGCAGTTTTCGATAGAGAGGGCTTCTTTGATATCTTCTTCAAAGAGCGGGCTCATGGATCTGAATTCCTCCATGGAGAGATCCAGAAGAACCTTATGGTGCTCGATGCAGTAGTGGACCGCATTTCCGACGACGGCATGCGCCTGACGGAAAGGCAGGCCTTTCTTCGCAAGGTAGTCTGCCATGTCGGTCGCATTCGAGAAGTCGCTTTCAAGGACTTGGCGGGTGTGATCGCCATTGACAGTCATGGTGGAGATCATGCCGGCATAGATGTCGAGGGCGAAGTACAGGGTATCCAAGGCATCAAAGACGCCTTCCTTATCTTCCTGCATGTCCTTGTCATAGGCCAGCGGCAGACCCTTCATGACGGTCAGAAGACCGATGAGGTGTCCATAGACACGGCCGGTTTTGCCGCGAATGAGCTCACACATGTCCGGATTCTTCTTCTGCGGCATGATAGAGCTGCCTGTGGAGTATCCGTCATCAAGCTCGATGAACTGGAATTCGCTGGTGGACCAGTAGATGAATTCTTCCGACAGACGCGAGAGATGCATCGCACAGATCGATGCGAAGGAGAGAAACTGGAGAAGGTAGTCGCGATCCGAGACCGCATCGAGGCTGTTTCCATAGACGGAGGCGAAGTGAAGGTCATTCGCTTCTTCCTCGGGATGTGTCGGGTACGTGGTCCCTGCCAGCGCACAGGCGCCGATCGGCGACATGTCACACATATCGTAGCAGTCTTCGAGACGCTTGAAGTCACGCTCGAGCATCGCAAAGTACGCGAGCATGTGATGAGCGAAGAGGACCGGCTGCGCGCGCTGCATGTGGGTGTAGCCCGGCAGGATGACGTCCTGATATTTCTTGGAAGCAGCGAGGAGGGCTTCTAAGACGGCGATGAGCTTTTCAGACAGGCGCGCGATATTTCTCTTCATATACATATGGAGATCCAGCGCGCACTGGTCATTGCGGCTTCTCGCCGTATGGAGGCGGGCGCCGGCATCACCGATCTCCTCGGTGAGACGTTTTTCGATATTCATATGAATATCTTCGAGTTCGACGGAGAAAGGGAATGTCCCTTCATCGATCTCTTTTTTGATAGAGAGAAGACCCTTGGTGATCTTTTCCTGATCCTCTTTGGAAATGATCCCATGAGCCGCCAGCATTTTTGCATGGGCGATAGAGCCGGCGATATCTTCACGATACATGCGGCAGTCATAGGAAATGGATGCATTGAAATCCAGTGCATTCTTTTCCTCTGCCTTCGTGAAGCGTCCGCCCCACATCATATCACTCATTTTGCATTCTTCTCCTTCATGAGGGCACGGATGGTGAGCGGCAGACCGAAGAGGTTGATGAAGCCTTCTGCATCTGCCTGATTGTATACATCATCTTCACCGAAGGTGACGAATTCTTCATTATACAGGGAATACGGGCTTTCTGCGCCATTGGACATGATGTTGCCCTTGTAGAGGCGAAGGGTGACTTTGCCGGTCACGGTTTCAGAGGTCTTGTCAGCGAAGGCCTGCAGTGCTTCGCGCAGCGGTGCGAACCACATCCCGTCATATACGAGCTCCGAGTATTTTACAGCAGCGATTTCTTTGAAATGGAAGGTCGCGCGGTCAAGGCAGAGGCGTTCCAGTTCGGTGTGTGCGTAGAAAAGGATGGAGCCGCATGGGTTTTCATAGACGCCGCGGGACTTCATGCCGACGAGGCGGTTTTCTACGAGGTCATCGATGCCGATGCCGTTGCGTGCGCCGATGGCGTTCAGTGTATTCACGAGCTCTACGCCGTCCATCTTCTTGCCATTGACAGCGGTCGGGATGCCTTTTTCAAAATCAATGGTGACGATCTCCGGCTTATCCGGAGCTTCTTCCGGATCGCAGGTGACGAGGTACATATCCTTGTGCGGCGCATTTGCCGGATTTTCCAGATCATCGCCTTCATGGGACAGATGCCACATGTTCCAGTCCATGGAGTATGGGTATTTCTGTGCAGCCTTTTCTTCATCAGTCTGCTTTTCATCATACTTGTCGATCGGCACACCATGTGCTTCTGCATAAGCCATTTCATCTTCACGGGACTTCATATCCCAGATACGCCATGGAGCGATGATCTTCATGTGCGGAGCCAGTGCTTTGATGGTGAGTTCGAAACGAACCTGGTCATTGC
Source organism: Dialister sp. i34-0019-2H8 (assembly GCF_042846925.1). NCBI lineage: Bacteria > Bacillati > Bacillota > Negativicutes > Veillonellales > Veillonellaceae > Dialister > Dialister sp. i34-0019-2H8. Next base: position 550,423 of record NZ_BAABYQ010000001.1, on the reverse strand, counting down.
CTTTGCCGGTCGCGCCGTGGCAGATGGCATCAGCGCCATATTTCTTTGCCATGTCGACGAGGCATTTGCCGATCAGTGGACGAGCGAAGGAGGTACCGAGCAGGTACTTGCCTTCATAACGGCCATCTGCCTGAAGGACTTTGTATGCATATTCTTCAATGAATTCTTTGCGAACATCAAGAGTCTCTGCATATTCAGCGCCGGATGCGAGCGCCTTCTTGTGGATGGCTTCGAAGTCTTCCGGCTGTCCCAGATTTACGGTGCAGGCAATGACTTCACAGCCATAGGTTTCTTTCAGCCACGGAATGATAACGGAGGTATCCAGACCACCAGAATATGCAAGAACTACTTTTTTTACGCTTTTAATATCTGTCATGATAATGCCGCCTTTCAAAATAATATAGACAATTTCATCAGCCCTTTCACATGGGCTTGTTTGACGATGTGATAATTATACAGCGTTGTGCATAAAATTGCAATAGCTTTTGTGAAACTTTTTTCAAATAAAAAACGTGAGAGACTCTATCTCTCACGCTTTGGGATCGCTATCCATTTGTCTATTGGCTGAGGCGGCGCCCTGGGGCGGCCTTCGGTCACCAGTCACAGATCCATCGGGAGCCTCACTCACTATCCCCGCCCTATGACTGATGCACGCTGTCAAGGATCACTTCGATGATCTCGCTGCATTCATCCTCGATCTCCAGCATAAAGGAATACAGGTCTTTGATATCCCGTTTCTTCAGCCCGAGAGACAGCAGGATGAGGGAGGCAAGCTCTCTTCGAAGCACACGGACAGGACCGGTACGGTCAAAGTCGAAGGCTTGCATATAGCCGAGCATGGCGCCTTTGGAAAGGAGCATGCGTGCATAATATTCATCCGGCTTCAGATAGCCCATACAGTCTGCCTCTGCGAGGTAGTGATCTGCGAGATCCAGATGCGTATGGAGCAGGGCTTCGAAAATCTTTGGCTCCGTATAGGCTTCATAGTAGAGTTCACGGAAAACAGATTTCTTCTCGATCGCATACAGCTCGACCGCCAGGATCGCTGCATAGTGATATTCCAGCGGTTTATCAGAGAAGCGCTTCTCCACCTCATCCACGATCACCTGGCAAAGTTCATTCGTAATGGCCGAGAAAACAGCGTCTTTATTCTCAAACAGATTGTAGATACTGCCCGAGGTGATCCCGGACTCCTGTACGATCTGGCGAATGGTTGTCTTTTTATACCCCTGTTCCAAAAAAAGTCTTTTAGCGGTGTTAAGAATATTCGCACGAACGCCCACCATACGTTCTGCTCTTGTTGCTGCCTGTGCCATGATTATGTCCCCTTTTCATGAACAATGAGGCCAAACTCCGAATGGCCCCGAAAACTCAAAAATCAACTCTCCCCCAAATAAGGGTACACTATTTCAAATGTATCTGGTTAATTATAAAATATAATAAAACGAATTGTCAATTTAACAAATAAGAAAATCTGCCAGACGGGACTGATTTTCATCGGGAGGATCAGAAACCCCGCCTCCGGCATGCATGCGCCGAGCCGCTTTTCTTTTGATCGATCAGAAAATCTTTTCCTGCACGGGGCATGGGACGTGGAAGTACATGAAGCTAAGGTCAGTCATCCATCAGAAAAATGCAATAGAAAAAGAGCGGGAAATTAGGGGAGACCCGCTCTTTTCTGCCTGCGCTCTTGTGAAGGCGATGGGATGTCATCGGGGCTATGGGGAAAGCGGGAAACCATGATATAGGGGTATACCATGGCGGGATGACTCGCCAGACACGCGAAACGCAGGCAATGGTTTGCTTTAAGACACAGACAATATGCTCATGCTCTTAAAACATGCTTTTATTATAAATCATGTTTCATGCTTGTCAAGTGTCTTTCCCTACTTTTACGCCAAATGACAGGGAAAGATAGACATTTCTCATAAAGACCCGTCAGAAATGCTTTGTCCAGTCGATGAGATCGCCTTCAGATACGCCGCCGGAGAAACGAGTCCCTGGAAACCACTCGCCACTCTTGGCCGTTTCTTCTAGCAGCACATCGCTGTCTCCAAGACCACTGGAATGCGATGTGCAGAAAGGAATGACCTGCTTTCCGGAAAAGTCATGATTCCGCACAAAATGATACACAATATTCGGTGCTTCGCCCCACCAGATCGGATACCCCAGAAAAACCGTCTCATAGCTATCCCAACCAGGTACATCCCCATCGATCTCCGGCATAATGCTCCGATCCTGATGTTCGCGGCTGACGCGGCTGTTGTCATTTCTATAATCGAGATCCGAATCCGTATAGGGTTCTTTCGGCTTGATTTCCCATACATCCAGCCCTTTGGCGCGCGCAATGATTTCTGCAGCACGTTTTGTATTCCCTGTCGCAGAAAAATATACTACGATGGCTTTGCCATCTTTCTTCACCATATGGGTCTCGCTCGATGCGCCTGCTGCTTTGTCCTCGCGATGAGGCACACCCGTGGTTCCCCCGCAGCCGGTTAACCCTCCCGCTGCCAGAAACGCACACGAAAGAGCGATCGCTTTCTTCCACATCATGATCCTTCCTTTCACTCTTCATTTTTCTTTTGATAAATTTGGTAATCGATCTGATCGAGCTGCTGCTGCTTTTCGTGAATATCATCCAGCAGGCGGAAGCGTTCTTTTCTGAGCTCTTTGATTTTCATCTTTTCGAGCTCTTGCTGTTGCACATCCATTCTACCCTCGCATTTTCTTCTCCATCATAGAAATCCAAGCGTCCACGTCCTTTTCCGGCGTAATCTGTTCGTCGCCCCCATAGGGGTCAAAGCGGACTTCTATCGTCCCGAGTACTTCATCCGCATGGGTTAAATTCGTAAGATGCTTGATGGCGCTCCCTGGCCAGCCACCATGTGTCGTGAAGAAAATCATTTTCTTTCCAGTGAAGTCATGCGTCGTCACGAAGGTGCGCATGGCAGGCGCCATGGTGTACCACCAGGTCGGCGATCCCAAAGCAATCACATCATAACCTGCGATGTCCTTCTTCATCGGACGAAGCGGCGGGCAATAGCCTTTCTGCACTTCCGTCTGTCCCACTTCGACCGTTTCCTCATAGGGACCGTACTTCTTGACCGTTTCGATACGTTCGATGTCAGCCCCTGTAGCTTTTCTCAGCGCTTCTGCGATCTTTTTCGTATTTCCATGACTATAGCTGTAGTAAACAATCAGTATCTTCATAGACACCCCTTCAGCGAGTCAGCGCGTCATAGGCTGCCGCGCTGACTTCCTCGCCCCACTCATTAGAAAGATCGGTCCCCGGGATCTCAAAAGCCAGATGGCTGAACCAGCTCTCCCTCTTTGCCCCATGCCAGTGTTTCACATTTGCGGGGATTTCCACGATATCCCCTGCCTTGAGGCTCTGCGCCTCTTTTCCTTCTTCCTGATACCAGCCTTCGCCATCGACACAGATGAGCACCTGCCCGCCCCCGCTCTTGGCGTGGTGAATATGCCAGTGGTTGCGGCATCCAGGCTCGAAGGTCACTTGGCATATGGTCAGCGGATCGCCTGCTTTAGAAATCACCTTCAAATAGGAATTCCCGGTGAAATACTTCGCGTAAGCCGTATTCGGCTCGCCCTGCCCAAAGAGGCCGCCGTGCTCTGCGTCCCCATCCTCATAGACTTCCATGGCAAGATGGAAGGCCGCCCATGCATTAGGCCAGCCAGCGTAAAAAGCAATGTGCGTCAGAAGTTCTGCCATTTCCTCCTGCGTCACGCCATTCTTTTTGGCTTCCTTCAAATGGTAGGCAAGAGACGCATCTGTCATGCCCTTCCCGATCAATGCGCTGACCGTGACGATGGAACGGAGCTTGCGCGACAGTTTCTCCTCTCGGCTCCACACTTCACCAAAAAGAACATCATCATTGAGTGCTGCAAATTTCGGCGCAAAATTCCCCAGAATAGTGCGTCCTGCTGTCTGTTTAACCATAGCATAATCCTTTCTGCTTACATATTGAATAAAAGACGGACAGGGCAAGAAGGTTCTCCAGAGATCATGCGAGATCCTGCGACTCATGCCCCATTTTTCTGGTGCGATGTCCTAGCCCCTCCGCTCAAGATGATGATACGAAGAACTAAGGAAACGCGGATGCCTCGCAGTCATAAGACACGCCGCCCCCTAAATTCCCAAATCCTTAGTCACCGGCTACCACCTTTGGAAATTCGAGGTTGATGACCTCCGCCATCATGCGCTTCATATTCCAGTCGCCGTGAATGCCGTCCAGCGCGAGCCAGGTGGGAAGCTCTTCCATCTTTTCAAAGGGCGCAGCAGTATCGATATGGACCTCACCGCGGATGAAAGCATTCACCTCATCGAAAGAAGCTTTCCAGCCCTCATAGGTCGGCTCATTAAAAGCCTTCTGGATGTTTCTGGGATTGATCGGCGGCAGCGTCATCAGGATGGGCGTGATACCATGCTCGCGGCACTTTCTCTGGATCTCCTTCAGGTCAGAGATCACATCCGCTGCCGGGACACCGGCGCGAAGACTGTTCGTCCCGCCCAAGATGAGCAGGTAGTCCGGCGAAAAAGGAAGCACGTCCTTCTCGAAGCGCATGACCATCGCCTCACTCGTATCCCCGCTTTGGGAGAGATTGATCGAAGGAAAGTCCAGATACGACTCATAGCTGTAGGCAAGGTCGGCAGGCCCAAAGGAGAGATGGCCGCCGCCGTGAGAAATGCTGTCGCCATAGACAGCCACCTTCCAATGCTTCACCGGATTTTTGATCTCCTGCGGCAGGCTCCACTCACCCACGGGCTTCTCCGTGCTGTCCATTCCCCTGACGCGCCAGTAGTAGGTTCCCGTCCGCGGCGCATCATCATAGAGATCGGTAAGTTCTGTCTTGGCCGCATAAATGCGGTGGACGGATGGCGAGAATCCATGGAGATTTTCCGGGTACTTTGACGTGACTTCGATCTCATAGCTCGCGGCATTCGGATTTCCTGTGTAGGCATAGACCGGATACAGAAGGACACTGCCATTCCCCTTGCCATAGGGATCGTGCGGGATGGGCGCATTGCGCTCCGTCTTGAAAAGTGCGCTCTCCACATCTGCCGGCTGCGAATAGTGGCCGATCGGATGCCCATCCAGATCGTACGCCCGTACGCGATAGAAAAGAGGCTTCTCTGCCGGTAGTTGTCTCATGTCCAGCATGAGGCTATTCGTGTATACCTGGGTATTCCTGTAAATCGCATTGGCTATCGGAGTATCCGCTCGCAGGTCTTTGGGAATCTCTTTGAAAATCTCCACCTCGCTTCTGACGGCATTCAGATTCTGCGGCCAGGTCAGGCAGCCGTACGTCCCTTTCTCCTCTTTGATCACCTGCGCGGCGCGGACTTCCTCGCAGTGAAAATGCAAGGATCCTGCGGTCATGGCAAACGGCAACACCGCAAGCGCAAGTCCTGCAGCAAGCCGCCTTTTCCATTGGATCGTCATCGTTCATGCTCCTCCCTTCGTTTCTTCTGTCATTAGTATAGGCAGAATATTGCTGCATAGCAAATACTTATGGATTATGAATTTGGATAGTGAAAAGGCATGAAGTGAGCTAGAAGCCAGAGATGAGGAATCGGGTATGACTGGCGACTGGTGGCGAGTCACTTAAATCTCTCCTCGGGCATCGCCGTGATTCATACCTTGCGACGCTTCTATATTTTTATGCATCGCACCACCATTTCGCATTTCTCATGCAAGCTAGGCTTTCAAACGCACTCAAGGGGCAGCACTCTCATGGGCCCCGATTTTCCAATAAAAAACACCTGCTTTCGCAGATGTTTTCCCTCACTTCAACTTCTCTTTCAAAAACTCAATGAACGTTTTCGTGACACGGCTGAAGGGCTGATTTCTGCGCCACGCAAGAGAGGTGTAGATATACTGCGGCTTTCCTCCGATCGGTCTGAAACAGATCCGATGCTCATCAAGAAAGGGGAGTACACCCTCCCCGGAGATATAATAGCCCATGCCCTCATCTACCATGATGACCAAGTTCGCGGGGAGGTCAGACTCGATCATGGCAGGATGGCTTTCCTGATCCGTATGCCTGACAAAGAGCATCGCCTCAAGATCTGGACGAAGCCCCTGCAGCAGGGGGCGGCCTTCCAGGTCTTGCATCCATACTTCCGGCTTCTTGGCGAGCGGATCATCCGCACGCATATACACCCCCACCCGGCTCGGTTTTCCGATGGGGAATGACTCATACTTCTCCCTATCGAAAGGCTCAACAAGGAGACCCACATCGACGCAGCCATGATCCATACATTCACAAATGTAGGGCGTGATGTCCGTGTAATAGCGGAAATGTACAAAAGGATGGAGTGTCTGGAATTCCTTAATGAGACGCACGAAATCACGTGCCTGCGAGAGATCTCCTCCTGCCACGCTGATGGTGCCTTCCAGATTTTCTGCCGCCTGCGAGACTTCCATCTCCGTCTTGTCGACCAGAGAGACGATCTCTTCGGCGCGTCGGCGAAGAAGAATGCCTTCCGGCGTCAATGCGATCTTGCGTCCGCTCCGATCCAGGAGCGGGACGCCCATATCCGCTTCGAGGTCCGCCATCTGGCGCGACAGCGTCGGCTGTGTGATGTGGAGGCGGCTGGCCGCCTTCGTAATGCTCTCCTCACGCGCGACCATGAGAAAATATTTCAACACACGGATTTCCATGGAAATCGCTCCTTTCATGAAATCATTTTTCTCATTATATCATGGGAAGGGGGCAAGGGTTAGCCCTCGGGGCGGCTCCGTCCACTGATTTTGAGTAAAAGCTCGGCTCTCTAGTTAGGAGTTAGGAGTTAGGAGTTAGGAGTGTTGGTGCGGCGCATAAAAATATAGAAGCGCCGTAAATTTTAGATAAACCGTACTCTCGTATCGTCATTCCGACCGAAGTGGAGGAATCTTTTTCGTTTGCGGCATACCGCCGGGTAAGCTCAAGAACGCAAATGGGAAGCCTGCTTTCGAAGGCAGGGAGTACGGTGTTTCATGCAAGAGAAACAACGCACAATGTACGGATTTCCGCTGCAACAAAGATCCCTCGGCTTTGCTCGGGATGACGAAACGGAGAGATGGCTACCCGACAACTGCTTTCAGACTTAGATCATGAGACATGCTGTCCCTTGATTTCGAATGAAAGCTTTGCTCGAATGAGGAATTAGGAATGAAGGTGGCGGCTCCGCCGCAAATATATTTTTTGCAGCGAAGCTGCCACTACAATCCTGAACCCATCAACCTGAACCCGACAACAACACAAAAGACGTGCTCGCGCACGTCTTTTGTCAAAAACTATATTTTCCCTTATAGATCAGGTCTTTGATGAAATTCGGAAGGGCAAAGCAGCTTTTCTGGATATTTTTATTGTAGTACTTCATCGGCTGCGGGCCGTCTTCACGGACCTTGGCTGTGAGCGGGTCATATTTCTTCGATCCGATCATGAAGGAGTGCATGCACTCCGGATAGATCGGCACGTGTGAAAAATACATGCGTACGATGGGGAATACGTCACACATCGCCGCAAAGACATCGTGGACGGTCTTCTGCTGGACGATCGGAGACTCGGTCTGCTGGACGATGAGCCCATCTTCTCTAAGAGCCGCCTTGGCGCTTTTGTAGAATTCTCTCGTGAAAAGGCCTTCGCCCGGTCCGATGGGGTCAGAGCAGTCGATGATGATGACGTCATAAAAGTCCTTCACCGCGGCCGCGAAAGCGATGCCATCTCCCACATGGACATGAAGCTTCTTCGGCGGATCCAGGAGGACTTTGGAGATCGTCGGAAAATATTCCTTCGAAAGCTCGATGACGCGGCCATCGATGTCGCAAAGATCCACCTGTTTTACACACTCGTGGCGGCAGACTTCGCGTGCGACGCCGCCGTCTCCGCCGCCAATGATGAGTACACGCTCCGGATGAGGATGCATCATGAGCGGGACATGCGCGATCATTTCATGGTACGTCCACTCATCCTTGACGGAAGTCTGGAAAACACCGTCTAAGATGAGAAGACGTCCATACTGCTCCGTCTCGACGATCTCAATGTGCTGAAAGGGGGTCTGCTCTTCATGCAGTCTTTTTGTGATCGCCAGAGTGAGCCCCAGATGGTCATTGGCCCACTCAGTCACGGTCTGTTTCGTTTCCATAGGCTTAGTTCTCTTCTTTCGGAGCCACTGTCTTAGCCGCCTCATCGAAAAGATTTCCGCCGGCAGGCGCAGGAGCGGCCGCCGGTGCTTCTACCGCCGGTGCTGCTGCTTCTTCCGAGGAAGAAGGCTCCGCCTCAGCGGTCGGTTCAGACGGTTCAGAAGCTACCGGCTGCTGAGCCTGCACCGCCTGCGGCGCACGAGCGGCTTTGGCTGCTTCGATCAGCGCCAGCGCAGATTTGAAATTTGACAAGAGCTTTTCGATATACAGATTCATATCTCCTTCTGCCTTCAGCAGATCCGCATTCATCTTGCGACGAGCTGCTTCGGCATCGGAAACGATCTTCTGCGCTTCGCTCTGGGCTTCCTGAATGGAAAGCGCGGCTTCCTTGTGTGCATTCTTCTTCACATTATCTGCGGTTTCCTGTGCCATGACCAGCGTGTGGGACATGGTCGACTCCATCTTTTCGTAGTTGCGGAGCTTCGTGCGGATGATGTCCATTTCTTCTTCCATCGCACGGTGCTCGCGGTAAATCTTTTCATAGTCGCTCGCAAGCTCTTCCAGAAAGGCATTCACTTCATCCTTCGAATAGCCGCGGAGCTGACCGGAAAATGTTTTATTATGAATATCCATCGGTGTGATCATGATCTATGCTCCTTTAATGATATTCTTACTTATGAGTTCAAGGGTTCAGGGTTCAAGGTTCAGGGTTAGCCCCTCGGGCGTGCCGCCCTTTGATTGCGTGTGAAAGCTCTACTCGCCAGTTAGGAGTGAGGAGTTAGGAGTGAGGAGTGGTGGTGCGGCGCATAATCATCTGGAAGCGCCGCGGAGGTTTGAATATGGTATTCACAAAAGATGGGAACCCTGTGAACCTTTTGAACCTTTTGAACCTTCAGAACCCGTTTAACCTATGAGGATTCACATAAAGGATAGATTGTTCTTTCTGCTTTCAAACTTCAAGGTTCAGGGTTCAGGGTTAGCCCCTCGGGCGTGCCGTCCCATGATTACGAGTAAAAGAGGTTCAGCGGGTTCTATAGGTTCAAGAGGTTCAAAGGGGCTGGTGCGACGCATAACAATCAAAAGCGCCGTGGAGGTTTGAAATTAACGATTTTCCCGTATCGCAAACCTAATCCCTAGCCACTAATCCCTGCTTTCAAACTTCTATGGTATTCACGAAAGATGAGAAATCTATGAACCTGTCGAACCTACAGAACCCATTGAACCTATTAACCTGAACCCCGAACCCTTACTTATATCTGTCGATCAAAAGCCCCGTCCGTCCTTTTCGGCTCGTACCGGTCTCTTCCTTGATCTCGATGCGGCCGCGTCCCCGGATGCTGATGATATCGCCTGCCTTCACCGTCTGGGACGCGCTCTTGGCAGGCTGCCAGTTCACTTCCGTGCGCCCGTCATCGACGGCCTGCACCATCTTGGAGCGGGAGATACCAAAGCCCGCTGCCCCGACGGCATCGAGGCGAAGAGAGGCCACTGTCGCACGGACTTCCTTGGCCGTTTTCTTCGGCGGCTCGATCTCCTCCATCGGGATCTCTTTGACCGTGACAGGGACCATAGCGACCTTATGGAAATTGTCTCTGATCCACCCGGCCATGGTACTGTCTGCTACGATCTGACAGCCGGCGCCCTGCATGAGGATGTCGCCAAGAACGGCACGGTCGATACCAAGACCCATCAGCGAGCCTAAGACGTCCCGATGCCCGATCAGGCGGTAACGGTCATCCCAGGTGACGGAGAGGAGTGTCATGCCAAAGTCGATGGGGCCGTCATAGTCGTCTCTGGAAAAGGCGATGCGCACGCGCTCTGCCTCATGATAGCCGCCTTCACTTTTCACCGTGACAGTCTTCATATGGGTGGCGATAGTCTGCCCGATCTGCGCGGCAAAAGGCGACATAAACGGGCCGACAGCAAATGGCCGTCCACGGTCGACAGCATCGGCCAGATCCAGCAGACGGATCGCCATGTCTTTGGCATCGTCACTGGTGGCCGCAAAATAACGAATGATTTTTTCTCTATCTTTCATATGTTGATTCCTGGCTCATCATTTCTAATTATTTCCCCGCCATCTGATCCGATTTTGCGAGGCATGCTTCTACGCCATCCATCAGCGCAGCGCGGATACCCGCGCGCTCCATGGCATGGATCCCCGCAATGGTGGTACCGCCGGGACTAGTGACCTGATCCCGCAGCTCAGAGGGGTGTTTCCCTGTTTCCAGCACCATCTTGGCTGCGCCATACAGCGTCTGGGCAGCGGCTTCGATGGCAAGCTTTCTGGGAAGACCGATCAGGACGCCGGCATCTGCCAGGGCATCAATGATGACAAACGCATATCCCGGGCCTGCACCCGAGAGCGCACCAAGCTCATCGAGCTGTCGCTCCGTCACGACGGCTTCCTTGCCCAGCGCGCGGAAAATATCCTCTGCCTCAGCGATGAATCCTTCCGAAGCAAATGTCCCCGGAGCGATCGCTGCCATGCCTTCTCCGACAGAGGCCGGGGTATTCGGCATGACGCGGATGACTTCTGTCCCCTTCGGAAGAGCCTTTTCCAGTGTGTCGATCGTGACAGCGGCTGCAATAGAAAGAACCCGGCGGGGCGCATGCCGGGACAATTCTTCCAGCACAGAAGGAATCACGTTCGGCTTCACGGCCACAATGACCAGATCCGCCTCACCGGCTTCGCCCCCCTCTTTGGAGACAGAGACTCCGTATCGTGCTGCTTTTTCTTCCGAAGCCGCAAGGGAATGCTCCTTGACGAAGACTTCTTCTTTTTTCCATAAACCTTTGGCAAGGCAGCCGGAGAGGATCGCTCCTCCCATCGCCCCGCATCCGATGATCAGTATCTTTTTCATAGGTTCGGTCCTTTCCAGGCAGGGATGCCTTGGAAATCGGTCAGTCGATCCTTATCGAGCCGTACAGTCTCCGGCAGGCAGATAAGGACATCATCATTCAGAAGCTCGATGCTTCCGTGGGCCAGATAAACAGCTCCACTCATGAAATCGACAAACCGGCTGGCTGTCTCATCATCCACACTGTCATTCAAAACGACAATAACGGCGAGCCCTTTTTCAAGAGCATCCACCCCATGCCGTGCATCTGCATACGTGCCGGGTACCATGATCACCACCTCCAGCGGACGGAGACTTCGGGCCGGCAGCGCGCCTGCCTCCGGAAGTATCTCCCTCTCCTCTGTCGGTGTGTCATAGACATCCTCGTCCTGGTCATTGAACTGCTTTTTCAGCCAGCCCATGCCCGCTTCCCAGAAAGACATCAAGCCTCTGGAGCCGAGGGTCCCTGCGGCTGCTGGGCATTCCACTGCGGTGCACCGGCCGGTGCGGCTGCCTGCTGATCCGCATAGGCAGCGAAATTCTCACGGGAAACGCTCATATTATTCGGCGCGCAGAGATAAATGCTTTCAGAGATCTGGTCGATGCGGCCATCCAAAGCATACATGATGCCCTGAACGAAATCCACGATACGCTGGGCTTCATCCGCATCCGTTTTTTCCATATTCATGACGACCGGACGCATAGCCTTCAGATGATCCCCGATCTTTTCCGCATCACTGTAGCTCTTCGGGCTGACAACAACCATGGTGTATGGCTTGGCGGCCTGACGCGGGACAGCACTTCTGCCGATACCGCGGACAGCTGCCGGACGCGGCGGGACGGGCTGAGCCGGATTGACGGGAGCCGTCTCCTCGCCAAGATCCTCCTCTTCCATATCTTCATCATCACGATCGACGAACTGATCTTTAAACTTATCCAATAAACTCATTTCTTTCTCCTCCTAATGGTATACGCGAGAGCCGAAGATCGCAGTGCCGATACGCACCATCGTGGCTCCCTCTTCGATCGCCTGTTCAAAATCATGGGTCATTCCCATAGACAGGATGGAAATCTGTCCCTCGGGAAACTGCTTTTTCATATCCTCCCACATCTCGTGGGCTTTGCGGAAGACGGGGCGCGTCATCTCCACATCCTCATAATTCGGCGCCATGCACATCAGTCCGAGCACCCTCACATGAGAGAGCGACCTCGCTTCATCGATCGCCATTTTCATGTCATCTGGTGAAAGGCCTGTCTTGCTTTCTTCTCCGGAAATATTAAACTCCAGAAGTACGTCCTGCACCTTATCGATCTCTGCCGCCCGCTTGTCGATCTCCCGCAGAATGGACAATGAGTCCGCTGACTGGATGAGATCTGCCATAGCGACTGCCTTTTTGACTTTATTTTTCTGCAAATGTCCCTGCAGATGCCAGGTCACCGGGAGCGAGAGCTCCTGGTATTTTTCTTCCATTTCTTGGACACGGTTCTCACCCACATGGGTGACACCGAGAGAAATGGCTTCTTCCATGTCTTTGATGGGATGGAACTTCGTCACAGCCACCAGCGTGACCTGCTGATGATACGGGGACTTCTCCCGCGCTGCTTCGATCCGCTCCATGACATGAGCTAATCGTTCTTTGATTTCTGACATAGCCCCGCCTTCTTTGTGTAGTTTCAGCATAGCTCTTCTGGTAGAAATAGTTATACTTATGATTTATTATAGCACAGAAATCCATAGGGAAAAAGAGAAAAGGCTTACCGAGGAAGGGAGCCGGGGATCGGAGAATGCACGGTGACTCCTGACTGACAGAAAGCGATCCCATCATTCCATGTAAGGAAGTCCATGACGAAATGCGGCATGAAAAAGCGTATGGTGGTGACCAGATCAGCGTTTCCTGACCTGCCGCTTCAGGCATCGCCGCGATGAAGCCTCTGTATAGCCTTTTGACCTTATCAGCCGCATACGCAAAAGCCCCGACAGCTCATCTGAGCCATCGAGGCTTTTATCATTGGTTCCTCATACCATATTCGCTTTCTTTGCGATCTCCTCCGGAATCGTCAGCCCCAGGATCTCCGCATCCTGCTTATTGATGACGATGGTATAGTCCTTCTGATGCTGGATCGGAGACGTCTCCGGCTTTACCTTGCCATCGAGAATATCCGCCGCCAGCTCTCCTGTCTGCTTGCCGAGGCGATAGTAATCGACCGAGAGCGCTGCGAGCGCACCGTCCTTCGCCATGATGTCCGCCCCGACGATGACGGGGATCTTATTCGCATCCGTGATCTTCATCAGTGTCGGAATGGAGGAAGCCAGCGTGTTATCCGTCGGGACATAGATGTAGTCTACCTTGCCGATGAGTGACTCCGCCACCTGCTGGATATCATTGACATTGTTCACGGTACGTTCTTCGACAGCAAGATCATGTTTTTTGCAGTAGTCCTTCATCTGGTTCGCCTGCACTTCGCTGTTTACTTCGCTAGAACAGTAGATGAGGCCGACATGCTTCGCCTGCGGGATGAGCTTGGCAGCAAGCTCCATCTGGGCATCCATGGCTGCGAAATCACTGACTCCGGTCACGTTACCGCCGGGTCTCTCATCATTCTGTACCAGCTTTGCACTGGTATAGTCAGTGATCGCAGTACCGACGATCGGGATGTCCTTGATCTCATTCGCTGCTGCCTGCGCCGCCGGTGTCGCGATGGCACAGATCAGCTTCGGCTTCTCTGCTTTGAACCTGGAAACGATGGTCTTCAGATTCGACTGATCGCCCTGTGCATTTTCCTGCTCGATCTCGACCTTATCCGGCCCATAGCCGCGCTCCTTCAATGCATCGACGAAGCCTCTATTGGCCTCATCGAGTGAGCCATGCTGCACGATCTGTACGACACCGATCTTGATCTTGCCCGAGGCATCTCCGCTCTGTCCACCACAACCGCCGGAGATCAGAGCCGCCGCTGCGAGCGCGGCCGCTATACTGCATTTCATCCAGTTTTTCATCTTATGTTGCCTTCTTTTATTTATACAATACTATATGGGGCTCAAGGTTCAGGATTGGCCCCGAGGACGTGCTGTCCCTTGATTGTGAACGAAAGCTTTGCTCGAATGAGAAATTAGGAATGAGGGTGCGGCGCATAAAAATCAGAAGCACCGCGGAGTTTTGATAGCGCTTCGCGCCGTTGTCATTTCGAGCGAAGTCGAGAAATCTCTATTGCAGTACGGAAATCAGCACGTATGCGCTATTCCAGAAACGATGTCTTGGTGCTGCGTTTTTCTGTTATCTCGCAATTACTACTTACCGGTGTGCAATAAAGATCGAGGGCTACGCTCGGGATGACGATGCCGGCGAATCCCAGTCACCAGTCACTCCTAATCCCCAATCCCTAATCCCTAGCTACTCATCCCTAGTCCACCATCGTGGCATTCTTGTATTCATCCGGGATCTTAATACCAAGGATCTCCGCATTTTTCTTATTGATGATGACCTCATAGACTTCCGGATCCTCGACCGGAGTTTCTTCCGGCTTGATCTTTCCATCCAGGATCTGGGCCGCCATATGGCCGGCCTGGACGCCCGATTTATAGAAATCTACAGAGAGAGAGGCGAGCGCTCCGTCTCTGGCCATGCTGTCAGCGCCGACGAGGACCGGGATCTTAGCCGGGTCTGTCACTTTGACAAGGGTCGGGATGGAAGAAGCGAGAACATTGTCCGTCGGGACATAGATGAAGTCGACCTGCCCTACCATGGATTCTGCGACCTGCTGGATATCATTCACAGAGGAAACCGTTTTTTCTACGACAGTTAGACCAATGGAAGCGGCATGCTTCTTCGCCTGGTTCGCCTGGATCTCACTGTTTACTTCACTCGAGCAGTAAAGAAGCCCCATGGTCTTGGCATTCGGTAGGAAGACTTTGCCCATATCTACCTGCTTTTCGACCGGACCACGGTCATTGACGCCGGTGACATTCGTTTCCGGCTTCTGATTCGATTTGACGAGCTTCGCGGTCTCAAAGTCGGTGATGGCGCAGCCGACGATCGGGATATCTTTGATCTCATTCGCTACCGCCTGCGTTGCCGGAGTGGAAATCCCGAAAATGATGTCGGGCTTATTGCTCTTGAAACGTGCCGTGATGCTCTTCAGATTCGACTGATCTCCCTGTGCATTCTGCTGATCGACTTCGACCTTGTCCGGTCCATAGCCTTTATCCTTCAGCCCATCGATCATCCCTTGATTGGCTGCATCCAGCGAACCATGCTGCATGATCTGCACGACTGCGACCTGTTTCTTGCCGGAAGTCTTACTGCTCCCTGCCGAATTGCCACCACATCCTCCATAGACCAGTGTCATTCCTGCCAATGCTGCGATAAGCCCTGCTTTTACCCATTTGTTCATGATGATATTCCTTTCTACTTTTCTACTATGCTGCTTTCAGAAATATGATTCTGCGTGATAGAGATTTACGCGCTGCTTTCTATTGCCGCACCGCTCTTCCTCTCCCTTAAACAAAAAGTCCCTTGCTTCACTCAGCAAGGGACGACGGGGACTCATCGCGGTACCACCCAATTTATCTAAGGAATACAAAAAGGGTGGTACCAAGGGACGGATTCTCCGTGGTACCACCCTCATTCATCTTCATCAGATCAACTCTCGGCTCCTTAACGCAAGCCACCCCGGCAAGACCTACTTCGATTTCAGTCATGCAGTTCCGGAAAGAACTTCCCTATTTCCTATTTACCGGTTCCCAGCATTCCCGGCTCTCTGTGAAAAATCAGAAATACGTACTTTTTTCCATCAGCACTTTTGTAATATGTGCTTATTGTATCGGATGATGAGGAAAATGTCAAGCCGAAAGGCCATCATAAATCAGGAGAGACGCTTTGAAGCCATCCAAAGGAGGCGTTCTGCGAAGGGGATCCCGGCTGCGGATCTCCTTTCACCTCCATAGAAAACCCCCGACCGAAAAATTCGATCGGGGGTTGCATATTAACGATTCGCAGTCGCCTTGACGGCATCCACGACTTTGGCTCCGCCGGCACGATTTCCGCGATCGACGAAACGATAGCCAATGAAAAGGAGAATGAACCAGACCGGAGTGACATAGAGAGCGACTCTCGTATCCTCACGGAAGGCAGAAGCCACGACTACGCAGGCAAGGAAGGCCATGGTGATATAGCCGGAGTAAGGAGCCCACGGCATCTTGTACGTGAGCTTCGCCTTTTCTTCTTCCGAGAGAGAGGCACGGAATTTCTGCTGGGTGCGCAGGATGACGAACCAAGTCCAGAGCGCCCCGAAGGAACCGACGCTGGTGACGTAGACGAAAAGCTCCGCCGGCATGACATAGTTCAGACCGACAGCGACAAGCAGGATCATTGCGGAGAAAAGGATGCCGACCCACGGCAGACGATGACGGTTCAGCGTCTGGAAGCAGGCAGGTGCATTCCCCTGCAGGGACAGATTGTAGAGCATACGGCCGGAGCTGAAGATCCCGCTGTTGCAGGAAGAGAGTACCGCCGTGATGACGACGATATTGATAATATCCGCTGCACCGGCGATGCCGAGTTTTTCAAAGGTCACAACAAATGGGGATCCCATGTGTCCGATCTCATTCCATGGGTAGATGGACATGATGACGCCCAGAGAGAGCACATAGAAAATCAGGATACGCCAGAAGACTTCGTCGATGGCTTTCTTGATGGTGGACTTCGGATCATGCGCTTCACCCGCAGTGACGCCGATGATCTCGATGCCAAGATAGGAATACATGACCATGACAAGTGCCATCAGGGTGCCGGAAAAACCATTCGGGAAGAAGCCGCCGTTCTGCCAAAGGTTTGCGATGCCGGTCGCAATGCCGCCATTGCCGATGCCGAAGACGATCATGCCGATGCCGCTGATGATCATGAAAATGATGGTGCAGATCTTCACGAGGGCAAACCAGAATTCAAACTCGCCATAGGCAGAGACGGCGATGAAATTCACCACGGTCATGATGACAAGTGCGACAAGCGCTGACAGCCACTGCGGCAGATCCGGATACCAGAAATTCATGTATATCCCGACGGCAGTGAGCTCGGCCATACAGGTGACCATCCACATGTACCAGTACGTCCAGCCGGTGAGATAGCCCCACTTCGGACCTAAAAAACGTGCCGCATGCGCACTGAAGGCCCCGGAGACCGGGTAGGCGACGGAGAGCTCACCAAGCGCACGCATGATGAAATAAATCGCAATGCCGCCGATGACATACGTCAAGAGTACCGATGGGCCGGCAAGTTCGATCGCAGTCGCCGAGCCAAGAAACAGACCGACACCGATCGCACCGCCAAGACCGATGAGCTGGATATGTCTGTTTTTCAGGCCGCGTTCCAGGTTTTCATGCATTTCCTGTTCTTTGTCTTCCATAATTCTTTCCTCCTAGCAAGTCCTGATGATCCCAAGTCCGGCAGCTGAGACTGCCCCGCCGGAGAGTGGATCCCCTCCCCCGACATAACCGCTTTCCTTTCTTCATCTGCTTTCAGAAATGTGCTTCCCATTCCTGCATATTCGAATGAGTCTAAGTAATAACGCAACTAATATTTTATACAAAATAAGGGTGCATGGCAAGATAAAATAGGGGTAAATCCATATAAATTCAGTCATGTGAGAGTACATTCCACGATTTTTATTTTATAAGAAAGCACGCATTATCACGTTTTTGCATGAATATGATCATCCATAATCCAGTCATGGCAAATGATCAGAGGACGGGAGTGAGTGGTGAATAGTCGCTATGGATTAGGAGCCTCGCGTGACTGGTGACTTGAATGCCATTTTCGGGCATCGCCATTTACAAAAACAGGCGCTTGGCTGCTACCGTAAATCGCCTGCTTGATACGCATTTCCCCGCGCACTTTCCTGCCGCCGGTGCCCTATCCGCCCCTTCGCTGCGCCTTCCCCTCGAGGGGAAGGCTGCGGTACGAGAATACCATCTTCTAAAAAAAGGCGGCGAAGCCGCCACGAGAGCCCTGAACCTTGAACCTTGAACCTTGAACCCTGAACCCTGAACCTTGAACCCTGAACCAAATGAAAGCAAAGTAAAAAGGAGCTGTGAAGAAATGAGAATTCATTTCTTCACAACTCCTTTCATTTTTACCGGATGCCTACTGCTCGCAGGGCTCTTTCACCTTGTACCACCAGCAGTACATGGCAGGTACGACGAGGAGTCCGATCGCGGTCGCAAGGAGAAGACCGCCGATGAAGGAGACGGCGAGCGGGCGCCAGAAGGGATTCGGAATCAGGGGCACGAATCCCAGGACATCCGTCACCGAAGAGAGCATGATGGGGCGGAAACGGAGCGCCGCCGACTCGACGACGGCGTCATACGGTGTCTTCCCGCTTTCCAGATGCTGGCGGATCTGATCCAGAAGGATGATGCTGTTTCGGATGACCATGCCGGAGAGCGCCACAAAGCCGATGATGGCGACGAAGCCGATCGCCTGCCGCGTCACCAGCAGTGTCAGGATCGCGCCGATGAGTCCGAGCGGTCCGGTCACGACAGCCATGATGAGCTTGGGAATATTTCCCAGCTCGAACATCAATACCATGAGGACAAAGAAGACCATCATAGGCATGGCGCCTACGATGTAGGTCATGGACTTCTCGCTCCACTCAAGCGACCCGTCCTTCTCGAACGTCACCCCTTCTGGAAGGCTGGCCCGGAAGGCTTTGAGATCCGTATCATAGAGCGCCATGGAGACGGAGTCTGCCTTGGCTCCGCCTGTTACATCTGCCCGAAGCGTGATGGTCGGCTTCAGATCCCTGCGCCAGATGGTGCTTGTCTCATTTTCATAGGACAGATCCGCAAATTCACCCAGCGGCACGTAGCGGCCATTTCCCACATGAACAGGCAGTGAGTCGAGGCTGGCCAGACGCGCTACATTGTCTCCTTCCAGCTTGAAGGAGATCGGGATGAGCTGATCGCCCTGATACGACTCAGCCACCTTGTAGCCGGAGAGCTTCACGTAGAGATCCTGCGATACCGCATAGTTATCGATCCCCAGCTCGCGTACCTTGTCCTGATTGATCTTCAGCTTCAGTGTCGGTGTCTCCTGCGGCCAGTCGAGGCTCGCATTCGTGACATTCGGATTCTGCTTCATGATGGAGAGTGCTTCGGAAGCCAGCTTCACTGTCTCATCGATGGATTCGCCTGACAGGCGGAACATCACCGGATACTCGGACGGCGGGCCGGTCGTGATGAGACGGGTATGTGCCTGTGCATCCGGATATTTCTCCGTCACCGTATCCATGATCTCTTGGCGAAGCGCATCACGGCTCTTCTGGTCTGTCGCGACGATGATCATCTGCCCATGCCCGTCTTCCGGTGCTTTGGGATCAAAGAGCAGGATGAAACGCGGCGCGGTATCACCGATGTATGTCGAGAAAGAGGAGACACGCTCATCCCCATAGAGTGTATCGGCGATGCCGTTCATGACACGCTTCGTTTCCTGTATGGAAGCCCCTGAGGGGAGATTCACATCCAGAATGATTTCCGGACGCACCGAGTCGGGGAAGAATTCCTGATTCACCAGCGGGATCATCGCAAACGTCAGACAGAAAAGCCCAAGAGTCCCCACGATGACCGTCTTCTTGAAATGGATACAGAGCGCAATGAGCTTGTAGAAGATCCGGTACGCCTTGTCTCCGATGGACGATTTCCAGCTTTTCCCCTTTTCGCGTGCTACCTTCTCCTTCTCTTCCTTTGTTTTTACTTGAATGAATTTGTATCCCAAGACCGGGCTGACAAAGATGGATGCCACCCAGGAGAGAAGAAGGGCTGCTGCGATGACCCAGAAGAGTGCCGCGCAGTACTCCGATGTCTGGCCTTCTGCCATCCCGACGGGGATGAAGCCCGCCGCTGTGATGAGCGTCCCGGCGAGCATCGGCTTCGCGCAGCTCTTATAGGCCGCTTCCGCCGCTGACAGGCGGTCCATGCCTTCTTCGAGCTTCACCTGCATCATCTCGATGACGATGATCGCATCATCGACAAGAAGGCCGAGGGAGACGATGAGCGCTCCCAGAGACACGATATGCAGATCGATCCCCTGCCATTTCATGAAGAGGAATGTCGCACACACGACGACCGGGATACAGAGCGCCAGCACGATGCCGCTCCAAAGTCCGAGCGAGAGGAAGGACGCCGCCATGACGATCACGATGGCCTCCAAGAGCGACTCTGTGAAATCATGGATGGACTCATTCACCACCTTCGGCTGATCCGCCACGAGCCCGATGTCCATGCCCGCCGGAAGGTCTGCCTTCGACCGCTCGATCTCCCGATTGAGATTGTCCCCGAGCGTCAGGTTATTCCCGCCCACCCGCATCGATACCGCGATACCGATCGCCGGTTTGCCATTGAAATAGAAAAGGGAAGACTCCGGCGTCGTGTAGGTCTGCGTGACCTTTGCCACATCGCCCAGATGGAAGCTCCGCTCGCCCACATGGATCGGGATATTCTCCAAGGCTTCCACACTGCCTAAGAGACCGTCCACGCGGATCGCCACATTGCGAGACGATGTATGGATCGTCCCTGCCGGCATCATCGCCGACTGCTGCTGAAGGATGCGGAATACATCGGATGGATTCATCCCGAAGGAGGCGAGCTTATTCTGATCCATCTCGATGTACATATTCTGCTCCTGCACCCCCAGAAGCTCGACCTTCTGCACATCCTCGACCGCGGCGAGACGGCGGCGCAGCATTTCCGCCGACTTACGCTTCTCCTCATAGGAAAAGCCATCCCCCGTCACTGCATAGATCGAGCCATAGACATCATCAAAGCGGTCATTCACATACGGACCGTACACACCGGCGGGAAGAGCTGCCTTCTCATCATTCACGAGATTTCGCACCTCATGCCAGCACGTCTGGATATCCTCTTTCTTGACCGAGTCCTTCAGATTCACATAGATGACTGTCTTGCCATCATGCGTGAAGGACTTCAGATAGTCCAGCCCCTTCGTATCCTGGAGCTTTTTCTCGAGCGGATCCGTCACCTGCTCGGTAATCTGCTCCGCTGTCGCGCCCGGCCAGGCCGCCGACACCACCGCCTGACGGATGGTGAAGTCCGGATCCTCACTGCGCCCCAGATGGAAATACGACCACAAGCCTCCCAGGAGGATGAAGAAAATGAAGAAATAGACCACCGGCTTGTGCTTGATGGCCCACTCTGCCAGATTCAGCCCTTTCATACGCGTACCTCTTCTCCTTCAGCCAGTTTCGAGACGCCCGCCGTCACGATGCGGTCACCCTTGGCAAGTCCTTCGATGATCTCCACCGTATCCTCGCCGTAGCGCCCCACCTTGACCGGCGTCAGCGTCACCTTGTGATCCCGGATCACCCAGACAGACGGCTTCTGATCCTGCGTCGCCATCGCAGAAAGCGGGATCATGATGCCCTTGCCGCCCTCTCTGTCACCAAATTTCACCTCTGCCGTCATGCCGACGGCGATGTTCTCCGGCGGCTCGACCAATGTCACCTTCGCATCATATGTCCCCGTCTGCGCATTCGGCGCAGCCGCTACTTCGCGGACGCGGCCCTCTACGCTCACATTCGGCAGCGCCCAGAATGTCACCGTACACGGCATCCCCACCGAATACTCCCGATACTGCTTCTCTGTCAAAGAAATGTAGACATCCAGCTGCGAATCATCAATGATCGACACCACCGGTGTCCCCGCCGCGACGACCTGCCCCACCTCATAGAGCGTCGCCCCGACGATCCCGTCGCGGTCTGCCGAAAGCACCGTGAAGCCAAGATTATTCTCCGCGCGCGAGAGCGCCGCCTGTGCGGACTCGAGCTGCGCCGCTGCAAGCTCCGCCTGATTTCTTGTCTGATCAATGGCAAGATCAGAGATCGCCGACACCGAGTGCAGCTTCTCGTACCGCGCCAGCGTCGACTGTGCGAGGCGATACGATGCTTCAGCCGCATTCAGCTGCGAACGCGCCGCCGCTGCCTGCTCCTCTGCATCCTTCGAGTCTACCTTGAAGAGCGCCTGCCCTGCGCTGACCCGCTCACCGGATGTGACATAGCGCTGCATGATCCGGCCTCCCACCTGAAATGCCAGAGGCGATTCAAAAAAACCATGCACCGTGCCGGAGAACGTATTCTTCACGCCCGACTCCGTCTCACCGATGACCATCGACTTCACCAATGGCGCCTTTGGCGCCGCTGCCTTCTCTGCTCCGCACCCCGACAGCGCGATCGAAGCACCTATAAGCATCACACCGATATACATAGCTAAACGTTTCATAGACTGACTCCTTGTATGATAAAAGTGACTGGTGACTGGTGACTAGGGATTAGGGATTAGACTACGAGACTAAGAGGCTAAGAGATATCAGACTTCTGACTTCTAAAGTCTCCTAGTCTCCTGGTTCAACATCTCAATCAGTCATCACCCATTTATACTCCGCGGCGCTTCCGGTTTTTATGCGCCGTACCTTCCCCGTTGAACCCTTTGAACCTGTTGAACCTATAGAACCCTCCGGTAAAATCTCCCGAACCCATCAACCTGAACCCGCCAACCTTATATTACTTTTCTATCCCATGCAGAATGATATCCTCGAGCACATTCATCACATCCGTCCCCGTCATATTCTGCTCGCGAAGGAAATCCGCATCATTCAGATTGTGCGTCGATGTGATGAGGATCATGCGAAGGATCGGCAGATTCACCTCTCGAAAAGCCCCCGCCGCGACCCCGGCCTTAAGGAGCTCCATCATATAGTCGAACTCCTCATACTTGAAATCCATCCACATCTTCCAGATCTCCGGATAATGGATCTCTATATCCTGATAAAACCCATCCGGCATCGCCCACAGCGTCTCCACGAAGAGACGGCAGTACGAGAGCAGCCGCCCGCGCGCCGTGTCCTTCTTCCTCATCAGCGCTTCCTTCGCCTTCCGAAACGCCTCCTGATCTGCCAGACACACCATGCGGATCAGCACCGCCTTCGAAGACGCCTTCTGGTACAGCGTGCTTTTCGAGATATGGAGCTTTCTTGCGATATCGTCCATCGTGAATTTGACCGAGTGCAGCCGCATCTCTTCCTTCGCCGCCGCGATCAGCTGTTCATCCATAATGATTCCTCCAGTACTCTTTTCGTTTTTTTAGTACTCTACTCGTATTATAGCATGATTTATCGGGAAAACAAATTCTATTTTTTCGCATGTGGAAAGTACAAAAGAGCAATGAGCCTGCAAAGCTCATCGCTCTTTTGTACTTTCCGCACATCCAATCAGTCTTCATTCATATGTATAACCATGGATTAAGATTAAAACTGATAAATGTGTTCGTTTATCCCCCATAAATCTCATCAGCGTAAGACTACCGTTTTTAATGACAAAACACCGGTAACTAATAAATATAACGAGTCGGTTGTCAAGACCAGCCATCTAGCTCACTTTCTCATCAACATTCACGGGTACTTTCATAGAATCAAAAACAACTATCATTGCATCCTCATATACACAAACTGTGGATAAAAATACCATAGAGCCCAAAATGCAGCAATAAGAAAATGTACATTATAACCGCAGATACTTTTTGCAAGATTGGCTGTTTTCTCTGCGAAATAGGTTTGCCGTTTATCTTGTAAATACACATAAGATTCCACTGAAAATAAATCATATAAATAAATCCACTAAGAATAATGCCTAATGTTAAAAAGAACAACGATGCTCCTGCAATTATTGGAAACGGATAATTTACTAATAGATTAGTTGTGGAAAATAGTAAATCCATAAAACCATCTATAATCAACCAGAAACAAGCTATACTCCAAATTATTTTTCTGAATGCGGATACTTTCCGATTTCTTATTAGATAAAAGCTATAAACTACAAACGCCAAAGATAGCAACCAGGCAGATAAAATCTTTTGGAACAATTGCCAATTAGTAATTCCCATAGTATTTTTACTCCTCATTTATTGGAAACGGATAATTTACTAACAGATTTGATCCTACCATCAAATTTAGCTTATGTGAAGCATTTTCTTTGAAGCTAATGATCTCCGATTTTAAGTGTTGCTAATTATAAATAAGCTGTAGAGCCAAAAATGCAATGCCAACGTAATCAACATTACAATGGACGACCATTTTTGCAAAATGGATCTTTTTTCTATCGGTATAGGTTTACCATTAATCTTGTACACGCACATAAGATTCCATTGAAAATAAGTGATATAAATAAATCCGCCAATAATAATACCTGATATTTGGAAAAATAGAGATTGTCCCGTAAGAAAAGGAAATGGATTGTTCACAAGTATATTTGTCGCAGAAAACAATAAATCCATACAACAATCTAAGAGTAGCCAGAAACAAGCTAATCCCCAAATCATTTTTCTACAAAGGCATATCTTTTTCTTTCTTATCAGATAGAAGGTATAGAATATATATACCAAACATAGTAAGCAAGTTGTTAAGCTACTTTGAAATAGATGCCAACGAGTAATTATCATAATTCACTATTCCTTAGCCTTTTCTTGAGTTACAGTATTTTCGCTTTGAACTTTTTCATCTTGACGTTGCTCTTTGGTGATGATTTTCTGGGTGATTTCATAAAAGAGCGATTCAGCTTGATTCATCAGGACAGTATTGATGAAATATCCGAAAGTCCGATAGGACGGGCGTTTACCGTCCATAAGGTATTTATAGCGGATATTGACTTTGCAATTGTCTTCCAGCTTTCTGAGAGAGATGCATCCTTCATCCATAAACCCGAACAGAACCGTTTTCAACATATTGACGGGATTATATCTGATTCTTCCCAACTTATGAGCAGGGAGTTTGCTCAGATATTTGCGTAAATCGATTTCCTCCATAAATCTGTCAAACGTGAAAATCGGATCTGTGATATCTAGGCACTCAGAAAAAATACTGGTAAAATTCCCTGTTTGGGAGTACCATAATACACAGTTAGGTTTTTCATTGCAGTTAAATTCTAACACAAAAAAGGACTTTTGATTCGCAAAAATCGAAAGTCCTTTTTTGTGTTCATGGAGCTATTATTTCACAGCCCCTTACGTCTAATCCAATTATATGGGATGCCAACCAAATGTGGCTCACCTTTTCACGGCCATTATTGCCCTAAATGGCTCACTTTTATATTTGCATTTACATCCCACAACCATTTGTTTTATAGGCAATCATTTCTTACCACCTTATACACACCTATTTTGCTTAGGCAATGCCGACATCCATCAAGACTTCAATCACACACCAATTAATAAGGCGCTTAGTAATCCCAAAAGAAATACATTAATACATATATCAATACCATGCTAACAATTGCTTCCAACCCCATTTTCGTTCCATAACGATATTCCCAATTTTTAGGGCCAAACTTCATTCGTAAAAAGCAAATTCCCGATAATGACAGTAATACGTTGAATAACATTAAACCGCTTACATACAAATAATACACCCCTTGCAATATTCCAATATCGCATAGAAACACATATGCAATTTCCATTAATACGGAAAAGACAAACAGGTTTCTTACCAAAGGATTAGAATGTTCTATCCAAAACTTTTCCTGTATTGATAAGTCCTTTTTTAGAAAGAAAGTCTTGATAAGATAGATACAAATTATGATCAGAAATACATCAAATGCTGGACCCTTTCTATACATAATCATTTCCCTCCATTATTTGTTACAGAGGTATTCTGATCATGTGCGTTCTTTTCCCACTCCAACTTAACGCGCTCTACATAATCACTGGTAAAGCCTGCCCACAAGAGAATAATAATAACAGTTATACAAATAGAAGCGATGGTACTCTTTGCATCAGTTTTCACAATCATTTTAACCTCATACCATTACAAATTTTTTATATTGCAAATGTATTCAGTATCTACAAATTCGCCGGTCATTGAAATATCTTTCCCCGCGATAATATCCGATGCATTCACATGGATGTCTTTATCAGAAGTAATAGTAACGTTACCAGAGATACTGCCAACTGTAGAACCTTTCTGAATCATGTCCGCATCTTTGTACTGATCTTTCCGTTTCTCCATCCCGATGGTAAATCCGAGTCCGCCACCCGAGAGCAGACCGCTCTTCTTGACCTGCTTGGCGTAGTCATTCCGTTCGTACTCTTCCGCGATGGAAATGGAAGTATCTTTGCCGGAAGAAATCGCTACGTCATGTGTGCCGATGACTTGGGATGCAACTTCCCTGCATATGTCGTCAGCTCAATCTCTGCCACGCCCGCCGCATTCGCGGAGAGAATCTGCATCGAGACGTCCTGCGAGGCAACCTTTCTCATCTGCTCTACGCTTTGCTCAAGAAGGTATTCATTTAGAGAAACACTGATTAAATCGCAGAATCTGACTCTGCGATTTAATCAGCTTTCCCTTAAGCTTTTCAAATCTATTCCTATCATACGGTACATCTAACCAGGCGGAAGTGACATCATTATTCGAGTAATAAAAATTCTCAATCTTCTCAGTGTCCACATTGTAAATGCTCACAGTAAATGCGGTAAACACGTCATTCCCCAATAAATATGACCATGTGTAGTCAGTATCGAATGGGGTCGCGCCTCCACCTCCTTTGGGCATAAGCTCTAATAATACACCATTTCGATTATTTCCATAATTGATAAAAGAAAATGTTGAAAACGGCTTTAATGCTCCTGTCTCCAAATCCATAATATAAGTTTCCCTATTTGGCGTACTCACAAAAACAGATTGTTCTGTTTCATGCCAACCATCAAAACGCATGTCATTGGGTACGCAAAACAAAAGAGTATCTCCACTTTCTGAATAAAATCTAACTTCATTATTATGTTGATAAACAATTCCATTTTGATATGGATATACCCGCACTTCATCCGAGCCCAAATCCTTGACCTCCCGCAGAGCACCTGTGTTTGGACTTATTTGGTATAACTTTGAATCTATTTTTAGAAAAAGAGTGTCTTTACTTTTAATGAACCTGTTATATGCTCCAGCGGTGCAAGCTAAATTATCAGCTATTTGTATAAATTTATCTGGAGATATATAAAACAATTTTTCTTTGGGATTTCTTATAGACTCACTTGTCATTACATAAAACCCATTCCCATCAAAAAAAATTGAACTAATCAATTCTGCTTTTGCATACTTCTTAATAAAGTTAAAGTCAAATTCCACATAATCTTTTACATCATTCGGATTCAACAAAATAAAATGATTACCTTCAATTTTTTCTCCGCTTTTCCAAGTTAAAATTGTTCCATTTAGACTTGATTCATTCACATAATCTTGATATTTTATATACTCATTTCTCCAAATAAGTCCAATAAGTAAAGGCATAACAATGCATATTCCCCAAAGAGCAATCTGTTTTCTCATTATTTGGCCTTTTCCCCTTTCTTGATATCAGTCACCAACCCCTTACCTCCGAACAGTTTATAACATGTCAGCATCGCTATACTGATCTTTCCGTTTCTCCGTCCCGATGGTGAAGCCGAGTCCGCCACTCGAGAGAAGACCGCTCTGCTTCACCCTGCATGCTGTTCGTACTCTTGTGCGCTGGAAATGCAGGATCAGGGAGCCATTGTCTCCCAGTGCTTCCAGCGTCGCGCCGGTGAGGTGGATGTCTTTTCCTGCTTCCATGAGAAGGACGCCGTCCTTGCCTTTGACAGCGATATTTGATTTTATCTTTCATTGCTATTTTTGATTTACTGATATACTAAGCAAATCAGGAAAAACACTAATTTCAAAAAAAAATTTTTCGCTTTCTGCTAGAATATAAAATCGTTCTTTTGTCGAATTAGAAACTGTTACTGTATATCCAGCTTTTTTTACTCGTTTTAATATTTCATTAGCCAATTCATTTCTGCTATTTACTTTCCCATCATATGTATATCGCATGACATAGTATTTGGAACGCACAAATTTGCTTTTTTGAAATTGCAAGTACGGAATAGAAGAAATTTGAGTTTCTGAAACAGCATTAGACAGATGATAAATATTTTCTGACTCTCTATATTTTTCACTTACTAAGCATGTAATAATCAATAAAAGAACTAGAAGAATTAGAAAAAACATTTTTTCCCTGTTGGTAATACTTCTCATGATACATCTCCTTAATCGTGAATATTCCCGATATATTCAGTATATCGCCAAGAAACATTAGTACCAGCAGCTGTCTCCGTAACTAGTTCAACAGTAATAGGTGCATCAGCGCCGACTCCTTTTGAAATACTTACCCCAACTATACTACTTCCGCCTATTCCCGCCTGCGGTGATCTGCACGGCATCCCCCGAAAGGGTCGAGGATACGGCAGTTCTGTTATAATAAACCGGCCCGCAGATCATAATATGTCGGCAATCTTGTTACTAGAGTAATATTTCCCATTTTATTCTCCTTGCGTAGCACTAGATAATAAAATTAACACAAGAGAAATGAAACCTAAAAATGAACTTTCCAATACATACGCTAAAAGCATAAAAACTATTCCAATCCAGCAACACACTTCTGATCCAGTTAACGCTCCCCAAAAATTTTTCCAATTTTTATTCATAATACTCACCATTCTTGATCGAATCAATTTGATATTGCGAATTATATAAAGCTATTTCAAAATACAATTCAATCCAACCAAATTTCCCATAAACGGAGCTAGCTTTTTTCAAAGTATTTCAAGGCCGTAGTCGTCCGCGGCTTCGTTGTAACCATTTTTCGATAATTACACCATTACCAGCTTTTGCTATGATAGGCCCGCTTTCAATGGTGGCTGTGGTATGTCTTGCTTTAATGTCATTGTACGATGTCAGGGTTACTTGCATGAGTAGTACACCATCTTTTTATAGTCCGATTTTCCTAAAAATATCATCTTTTTGAATCCATATTCTCCATTTTTCAGAAAATTCTTCATGTGCAATATAGCAACTAATGTCTTTCTTCTTTAACGTCAAATAATATATCTTATCCCCTCTTTTATTTTCTCCCCATCTACTTTTACAAATAACCCATCCATGTCTTATAGCATAATCCGAAAAAAATTGAATACCATCTTGGTTTGAAAGTTGCGGATATATGCGATTAGCAATAACAGACTTTACAATCCATCTCTTATCGATAGTAATTGTTTCCCCTTTTCGTTCTGTGGGATCGGGTATTTGATTACATACATTAAGCATCTGTTCAACATCATATTTTACATAGTTTTCATCTAGGTATTGTGTTCCCAAATATACGCCCAAAGTAATTAACAATATACTCAATGTAACTGCAATGGAACATACTGTCATTTTTGCATCATTAGATGTTTTCATAGAATTCACCTGCTTATAAGTCATTTATATTACAAACGAACTCTGGATAATTAACAATTCCGGAAGCAGATAACCCTGCGCCACTCGCTATACCAATTTCTCTATCCCCATACTTTGTTCCTATGGACACAGTTTAATCGTGAATATTCCCTATATATTCAGTATATCACCAAGAAACATTAGTACCAGCAGTTGTCTCCGTAACTAGTTTAACAGTAATAGGTACATCAGCGCCGACTCCTTTTGAAATACTTACCCCAACTATACTACTTCCGCCTATTTCCGCCTGCGGTGATCTGTACGGCCTCTCTCGACAGGGTAGAGGCTGCCGCAGAAGGACTTTAATACGCACAGTGCCTTTGTCTGATCTTCTAACGGCTAAGGAGGCACGAATACAAAAAGGGCGTGATGCTTTTGCATCACGCCCTTTTTTCTATACGCCGCACCATGGGTAGAGGGACTCTTGCAATGTCTCATCGATCGCTTTTTTCGTGATCGGCTGGAAATAGACTTTGAGAAGGGCAAGACCTTCCGCCGGAGCGGTGAGACCGAGCTCTCGTCGATCGCGGGCTTCCAAAATCCGTTTGAGATCGTGAGGAGCAAGGACGCTGCTCCCGGCATCAACGAGAGCGCCGGCGATGTTTCTGACCATGTGGTAGAGAAAGCCTTCGCCGGTGACGTAGATCCAGATGAGGGACCCCGCTTTCCGAAGGCGGATCTCATGGACAAGCCGCACGGGATCGGAGGGGACGGCGTTGTTCCCACGGAAGGAAGTAAAGTCGTGGCGGCCTTCCAAGACTTTGGCGGCTGCTTCCATTTTCGCAAGGTCGAGCTGCTTACCGGTGCGCCAGATGGTGCGCACGAGGAAGGGCGAGGCTTCGCGGCTCTCGGTCAATAGGTAGCCGTAGGTCTTGCCAAAGTTGCGGCGGCGAACGGAGAAGTCTTCGTCCATCTCCCGGCTTTGTCGGACGCGGATATCGCGCGGAAGGAGGGCATTCATGGCGTGGACAAATCGATCCCCTGGGATGCGGGACTCGGTGTAGAAGGTACACTCCTGCCCATAGGCATGGACGCCGGCATCGGTGCGGGCGACGAAGTAAATGGTGGTCTTCTTTCCCGTCAGCTGAAGGAGTGTATTCTCAAGCATTTCCTGCACGGTCATGCGGGTGGGCTGGCGCTGGAAGCCGGCATAGTTTGTTCCTTCGTAGGAAACGGTGATCCAGATATTTCGCATGGGATAGTCCTTCGGTGTGAATAGTGACTAGTGGCTAGTGACTGGGGATAAGGGATTCCCCTTGATTGCGTGCAAAAGAGGTTCAGGGGGTTCTATAGGTTCAGGAGATTCAAAAGGGGGTGGTGCAGCACATTTCGTCATCCTGAGCGGAGAAAAACGTCGTATGTTAGAAAATAGATGATCTGAAACAGGAGAACTGAGTCGAAGGATCTAAGCGCCGCGAAATTTTGATAGCGCTTCGCGCCGTCATCTCGAGCGTAGCCGAGAGATCTTCCTTGCAGAACGGTCAGCGTACCAATTGCGCTATTTCGATCACCGCTCATTTCTAATCCCTAGCTACTCATCCCTGCTTTCAAACTTCAGGATTCCATGTGGCTAACCCCACGCCCCATTCTATCTCATGACTACATACAGCGCGATGAGGGCGCCGGTCACGAGGGCAATGGCGATGAAGGCATTTCTATCCCGCCATGTATAGGAGAGCTGGTGCATCTTGGTACGTCCTTCGCCGCCGCGATAGCAGCGGGCTTCCATGGCGGTCGCGAGGTCGTCGGCGCGGCGGAAGGCGGAGATGAAGAGCGGGACAAGGAGCGGAATCATGTTCTTGGCGCGCTGCCAGAGATTCCCGTTCACGAAGTCAGCGCCTCGGGAGGACTGGGCTTTCATGATGCGGTCAGTTTCTTCCAAAAGTGTCGGGATGAAACGAAGCGCGATGGTCATCATCATGGCGAGCTCGTGCGCGGGTACCCCGAAGCGACGGAATGGCATCAGGAGGTCTTCGATGCCGTCGGTCAGGACGATCGGGCTCGTGGTATAGGTGAGAAGCGAGGAGAAGGCGATGAGGAAGACGAGGCGCAGTGTCATGACGATGCCATTCCTGATGCCTTCTTCGCTGATGTGGATGAATTTCCACGAAAAGATTTCCGTCCCCGGGGTGGTGAGGATGTGGATGAGCATGGTGAAAACAAGGATCACCCAGAGGGGCTTGATGGCCTTCCAGATCATTTTCGCAGGTACGCCGGAGAGGGCGATGGCAAGGAAGGTGAAGCCGGCGACGACTATGTAGGAATACAGGTTGTTCGCGAGGAAAATCGCGACGATGAAGATCATGGTACAGAGGATCTTCGCACGGGGATCCATCTGGTGCAGGTACGAATGGCCGGGATAGTACTGGCCGAGGGTCATATCAGTGAGCATGTGTCTTACCTCCCAGCATCTTTGCCATTTTTTCTACGGCTTCTTCGGTCGTTTTTGCCTCTTCCGGCACGGGGATGCCCTTCTCTTTCAGGTAGAGGAGGGTCTGCGTGAGGGGCGGAGCATCGACGCCGCAGGCCTGCAGTTCTTCTCTGTGGTGGAGGAAGATATCCATCGGTTCGCCGTCCAGCACAAGTCGGCCTTTGTGCATGACGAGAAGGCGGGTCGCGAGGCGTGCGATGTCATCCATATTATGCGAGACGAGGATGACGGAGAATACGCCTTTCTTGTACCAGCTCTGGATGCGGGAGAAAATTTCCCGCCGCCCGATGGGGTCAAGGCCTGCCGATGGTTCGTCCAGGATAAGGAAATCCGGGTGCATCGCGATGACGCCGGCAATGGCGACGCGGCGCTGCTGCCCGCCGGAGAGGCGGAAGGGCGAGCGGCCTGCGAAGGTGTCGTAGTCAAGACCGGCAAATTTCATAGCGCTTTTCACGCGCTTTCCGGCCTCTTCTTCATCACACCCCAGATTCATCGGCCCGAAGGCAATGTCTTTGGCGACAGTTTCTTCGAAAAGCTGATGCTCCGGGTACTGGAAAACCATGCCGACCGAGTGGCGCTTGGCAACGGCGGCTTTGGATTTCTCGGCAAGGTCGACACCATCGATGGTGACTTTGCCGCAGGTCGGATGGATGAGCCCATTCAGGTGCTGGATGAGTGTCGATTTCCCGCTCCCTGTATGACCGATAATGCCGATGAATTCTCCTTTTTCGATGGTGAGATCGACATCATCCAGAGCCGTCTTTTCAAATGGCGAGCCCTTGCCATAAATATAACTTATATGTTCGACGCGTATGGACATAGTGCTTCTCCCAGCTCCTCATCTGTCATGCAATCTTCAGGAATCTCGTAACCTTTTTTCCGAAGCCCATGGGCAAGGTCGGCAGCGACCGGGACATCAAGCCCCATGGCTGTCAGCTTGTCTGCCTGCGAGAAGACTTCGCGTGCTGTCCCCTGCATCTGGAGCTTCGTGCGGTCGACGACCAGCACATGATCCGCCGTCACAGCTTCCTCCATGAAATGGGTGATCAGCACGATGGTGATCCCTTCCGAGCGGTTCAGCTCATGGATGGTATCCATGACTTCCTTGCGTCCCAGAGGATCGAGCATCGCCGTCGGTTCGTCCAAGACGATGCAGTCCGGATGCATCGCGAGCACGCCGGCGATGGCGATCCGCTGCTTCTGTCCGCCGGAGAGCATCGCCGGTGAATGCGTACGATAGGCGCTCATGCCGACTTTTTCCAGCGCATAGTCCACGCGCTTTCGGATTTCTTCTGCGGGTACACCCAGATTCTCCGGGCCAAAGGCGACGTCTTCTTCGACGATAGCCGCGACCAGCTGGTTATCCGGATTCTGAAAGACCATGCCGACCTTTTGCCGGATGTCCCAGATATGCTCCATGTCGCTGGTTTTCATGCCTTCTACGATGACCTCGCCCGTCGTCGGAAGGTACAGGGCATTGAGATGCCTTGCGAGTGTAGACTTGCCGCTCCCATTTGTGCCAATGATAGCGGTGAAGGATCCCCTCGGGATCGTGCAGGTCACATCCGACAGCGCGTCGAATGTCTTCCCGTCCTCCGTCTCGAAGGTATGTGTCAAATGACGGATGTCGAAGAGGATCTCTTTCCCATCCTGTGTCATATTTTCTTCCATATGTCCTCTTTCCTTAGAGTAAAACAGGAAGCGGACAGAGATCCTCCCCGCCACCTGCTGCTAACTAGGATAACAATGATACTTAATAATAACAAATATGGTTCTTCATAGTCAATTTATATTGTATAGATAGATATGTATATTGTCAATTTATTTTCGTTGCTGTAGTCGACAATAAAAAGGCTCCGGCTTTTTCCATTTGCGAGAACGGTTATGTGAAGAGAAGAAGCGCAGAAGATGCCGCCAGCGGGGATGCCGTGTTTCCCCGGCCCCCGGCCCCCTTCTCTCATGCTATAATAGGGACATGCAAAAGGAGTCAATCATCTATGTCACAAACATTTTATGCCGCACTCGTTTTGGCCGGCGGCGCTTCCTACGGTATCATTTCCACACTCGTCAAGCTCTCCTATCGGTCGGGCTTTTCTATCAATGACGTCTCTTCCATCCAGTATTTTCTTGGATTTCTTCTGCTCTGGACCATCTGGCTTCTCCGCGTGAGGAGATTCCCCGCGAAAAAGACCGCATTGGCCTTTCTCCTGACCGGTATTCCGCTCTCAGGCACCACCATGCTCTACAACCACGCGCTGGAGACCCTGCCTGCTTCGCTCGCCGTCATCTTCCTTTTCCAGTCCATCTGGCTCGGCACGCTCGCCGAGTGCGTGATCCGACGGGAGAAGCCCACCCGCCTCCGTCTCATTTCCATCGCGATCGTCCTCGCTGGCACTGTACTGGGTGCGGGCGTGATCGGAAGCGCTGCCGCCTTTCCCCTCTCCATCGGCATGCTTTGGGGATTTGCTGCCGCGATTTCCTACACCACCGATCTTCTCTGCATGAACCGCATCGGGCGAGGCATCCATCCCATCACCAAAAGCGCCCTCATGGTAAGCGGCGCGCTCGTGATGGTTCTCCTCTTTCTGCCGCCAGACCTTCCGGTATCGCCCGCGCATTTTGCCTCTATCCTTCCCTACGGAATTCCCCTCACCCTCTTCGGTGTCTTCCTCCCGCCGCTCCTCTTTAGCAGCGGGATGCCGCACATCTCCCCCGGCCTCGGCAGTCTTCTCGCTGCCAGCGAGCTCCCCGCCGCCCTCTTCTTCTCCTTCCTGCTTCTCGGCGAATCGATCTCCTTCCTGCAGATCATCGGCATCGTCATGATCCTTTTCGGGATCTGGATGGGGAACAGGAAACATGTAGTATAATGAAAGAAAATGATTCTCCAAGGAGGCCCTATGAAGAAATACTTTTTCTTTGATATCGACGGCACGCTGACCACGCCGCTTACTGCCGACTATCCCGACAGCACAAGAGAAGCCATCCGACGCCTCCAAAAGGCAGGGCACTTCGTCTCGCTGGCGACCGGACGCATTCAGGCAGATGCCTGGCAGGTCGCGTGTGACCTTGGCATCACAGCCGCTGTCTCCGATGGAGGAAATGCGGTCACCATAGACGGCAAGATCCTTTATGATGAAGGTCTTGCACTTGAAGACTGCTTCGCGATGCTTTCTGCCATCGACTGCGAGAAGCATCCATGGGCGCTTGCGATCAGAAATGAGAAATACCGCATCACGACCACGAATAGCTACCTTTCGAAGGTGAAAGACCGCTACTACAAGACGGAAGTGGACCCCGCTTTTGATTTTCACACCGCCTCCGTCATCCACAAGATCTTCATCGCCTGCAGCAAGCAGGAGGAAGCGGAGATCCCCTTAGGCCCACTCCCTCACGTCTGGTTCCGTGCGGATACCATGCTCATCGAGCCTATCCATAAGGAGCACGGCATCAAGGAGCTTCAGCGCCGCTTCGCCATTCCGGATGAAGACATCGTTGTCTTTGGCGACGGCATGAATGACCGCACCATGTTCCGCCCCGAATGGTTCTCCATCGCCATGGGAAATGCCAAGCCACAGCTCAAGGAAAAAGCCAAGTACATCACCAGCCGGGCCGATGAAGACGGCATCTATGAAGCATGCAGGCGGTTTGGATGGATTTGAAAAAGCAGCCCCGGGCTGCTTTTTTTAGTGAGGAGTGAGAAGTGGTGATGCGGCGCAAAACATATAGAGCGTCGCGAATTTTTTATAGGATGCCGTTCAGTCCGAATGATACCATAAGACAGAAGCAAGATAACGCATGATTAATGAGCGTCGCCCATACCATCTTGCATAAAAAAAGAGAAGCGACATGCGCCGCTTCCAAAGGGGTTGGAGCTGGTTGGGCTCCGTAATGAGAACCTGTATAATAGCTTTCGTAGAAAGTTATTACCAAAGAGAGGGAGCCAGGATGGCATTCCCTGATGCCATCCTGACAGAAGGACGATAACGTCCCAAGGAGGTCGAGTCAGCCGGATAGACCGGCCAAGAGTGGAGGAAATATCCTCCTATAGGAACTTCCCTAAGGGAAGGATCTGTAAAAGGGGGCGATGATTCCATTTCCCTGTTGAAACCATCGCTGAAGGGAGATGAACCATGGGGAACGAAAACCCCACAGGTATATGTAAACCTCAGATACTGAGGAATACATCATATATAGTCACTTCCGAAGAAGTATTCGTAGAAGGGGTGGTGATGATCATTTTCCCAAAAGAAATGAAATTTCTTTATGACCATCACCGGAAAGGAGATGAACCATGGAGAAAAATCCCCACAGGTATATGTAAAGCCCGAAGGCATTACATCGATAGTATCGCTGATATCCACATACAGGGATGCTGGGAGACCCCTCAAGGCCGGGTTCCGGATAAGCTCGGTAGGCCTTTACTGACATCAGCCTTTGCGAAAAGACGAGAAGTTCCGTTGACCTACTCGGAGAATAGTGTTCCCTGTCACCATCCTCAGCAAAAGGGGCTCTGCTTCATTGATCCTCATCATGACGCAGAAGGAAATCAAAAAATCCACCCTTTGGGATAGAAAAAGGGTGGAATATGCACGTCAAAAGGACTTGCAGTCAAGCACACCTTCCTATCGCTCGTAGGTCAAACGGTTGTACAAAACAGGCAGTTCTCCTGACTCTGCTTCCTCGCTCCTCCAGCCTTCCCGATCTCCTCAAATCAGTGACTTCGTTGGATTCACTCTGCATTACAGTGGCGGGACCGTGCCGGTCTTTCACCGGTCTTCCCTATTAAGCCCTACAGGGCACCTGTTTTCTTATGAAGTTATTCAAGTACCGAAATCCCCATTAAAAAACCTCTTTGCACGAACGCAAAGAGACATCTGTAAAGACATCCCCTTCCCATCGCTCGTGGGTCATAACGGTGATCCAAGATAAGCAGTTCTCCTGACTCTGCTTCCTCGCTTATCCGTCTTCCCGATCTCTCAGTGACATATTGGATTCGCTCTGCATTACAGTGGCGGGACCGTGCCGGCATTTCACCGGTCTTCCCTATTAAGCCTTTAAGGCACTTACCTTTTCTTATTCGGTTAAGTACATGATAGCACCATTTGTCATGCATGTCAATGAGAAATTCATGAATGCGTTTAGGAAATAAAATGAGCAGAGCGCCCGGTGGCTAGTGACTGGTGACTTGAATACTACTTTGAGGCACCACCATTTCTCATTCAAGCGAAACTTTCAAACGCAATCAAAGGACAGCATGCCCACGAGCCAAGGAAACACGGATCCCATCATTGTCAGATCTGATCACCATTTCCCTAGCCCTGACCCAAAAAGGCGATGTGAAATAACGATCATCTCATTTTCGCGTTCCATCTGCCGCGGGGGACTTGCAGCTCTCATGGGAGTGACTGGGAAACCTTATCCCAGCTGTCTTTCATGCCATAGTCACCCTATCCGCCCCTTCGGGGCACCTTCCCCGCGTGGATAATGCTATTAAGTTAAGCGGCGGAACGTTCTTGGCTCCCCATCGGGGGAGCTGCCCGAAGGGCTGAGGGGGCTACGTAGCGGTATTGCATGAAAGTGTTGGAATATCGATAGCATCGGACTATTCAACATAGCACGCTATACCGCTAGCATGCCCCTATTGCCTTCGGCACTTCCCCCGAAGGGGGAAGCAAGACGTTACGTAGCTAACGATTTCCTTAACTTAATAGCATTACCTAGAGGGGAAGGCTGCGATACGAGAATACCATCTTCTAAAAAAGGTGACGAAGCCGCCACCTCACCCTTGAACCCTGAACCATGAACCCTGAACCAAATGAAAGCAAAGTAAAAAGGGGCTGTGAGGAAATGCGGATTCATTTCTTCACAGCTCCTTTTTACTGTATGATCTTTAATTCTTCCAGCAAATGAATATCGATGGGGGTATATGCATCCGGGTGACTTCTGAGATAGTGCTGCTCTTCTTCAACCGCAGGGTAGAAATTCACCAGCTCTTTCATCTCTGTCCTGACCTTCGGGCGCACCTTCCCTTCTCCTTCGAATTCATTAACAACAAGGGCATTGTCCGTCATCTGATGCGCGACGCCGCGATTCTGCAGGAAAACGAGGAAGTAGCTGATCTGTGGGACATCCTCCTTGCTCGTATAGTAGATCCCGCTACGGTACTGCGGGCCGACATATTTTCCCTGAATACCATCGGTGTAAGGATTGATGATGGTGAAGAATACGTTAAGGAGCATACCGATGTCGATTTTCTTCGGATTGTACGTGACCTTCACGCACTCCACAGCCTCTGCGCTCCCATCGGCGACCTGCTCCTTCGTCGGAGCTTCGATACGGCTATTCGCATAGCCCGCCTGGGTATCTACGACACCGTAGATCCTCGAAAACACTTCCTGCAGCCCATGGAATGACCCACCAGCCAGGTATAGATCTTTGGTAAACAATTAGGAGTTCTCCTTTGTATGTTGCTTGTAAAATAGGCAGAAACGGATAAAGGATCCGGTCTATGAGAAACGAAATCGATCCTTGCACGGGATCTCCGCCACCAGTCTGCCGGATGCTCTTTACTTTTCCGTTTCTTCCAAATGCTTGATGGATGCGCGATCCATATCGAAGGAGTGGATAAGCTCCGTAACGGCCTGACTTGGGGAGACGACGCCCGCAAGGACAGCCGCTTTAACGGATGGCAGACGGCTCTTTATGAGCGGATCCTCAAAGAAGAGATTATGCAGATGTTCATCGATCATGCTGTTCACCCAGTCAAGGATCTGGCGCTGTCTGCGGTTTTCAAAGATGCCGGATTTCTTTGTGACCTTTTCAAATTCACGCATGACGGCCCAGAGCTCCAAAAGACCTGTTTTCTTGATCGCGGAGCAACGGTAAGCATGGGTTTTCCAGCCTTCGGTAGCCGGACGGATGAATTCGCACATTCTTTCATACTCGCCCTGTGCGACTTTAGCACGCTCGAGGTTATCCCCATCCGCTTTGTTGACAACGATGGCATCGGCAAGCTCCATGATGCCTTTCTTGATGCCCTGAAGGTCATCGCCGGCCCCTGTCAGTACGACGAGCATGAAGAAATCGACCATGGAGCGGACCGTGGTCTCCGACTGACCGACGCCGACGGTCTCGACGAGGATGACATCACAGCCGGCAGCTTCGCAGAGGAGCATGGTCTCGCGGGATTTTCTCGCGACGCCGCCCAAAGTGCCTTTGGATGGAGAGGGTCGAATGAAGCAGTTCGGTTCACGAGACAGGTTCTGCATACGTGTCTTATCCCCGAGGATAGAGCCGCCGGTGATGGATGAGGTCGGGTCGACGGCAAGGACGGCGACTTTGTAGCCCTGGTGGCAGAGCATCTGGCCGAAGGACTCGATGAAGGTCGATTTACCGGCTCCCGGTACACCGGTAATACCGATACGAAGAGCTCTGCCCGTTTTAGGAAGAAGTCCCTGCAGCACGCGCTGCGCTTTGTCAAAGTCTTTCGGCGCATTGCTTTCGATCAGCGTGATGGCCTTGGACAGCGTCACACGATCTCCTTTGGCCACACCGTCGATGTACTGCTCGACAGTCATTTTCTTACGGAGCGGCACTTTTCGAAGCGGAGCATCCGGGTATTCCTTCGCCCCGGTGATGCTGTTTGCCGTGGTATCTATCCCACGCATGACAGAGCAGGCGAATTCAGGATTTTTCTCTTCCGGTACCCAGCTGGGTCTTAAATCATCATTGTTTTCAGGCATTTGTCATACCCTCCCTTTCCTGGCTTTTTCCCCCTGTAGATGGATCATGAAAAGGAGGACTGCCAAATGAAAATATGATGTGTATCAAGCGTGATTCATTGGTAGTGATAGTGACCGGGCGCGGTGACTATCCATCACCATTTCCATTCCTCTGTTTTCCGGGCTATCACTCGATTTGGATTGCAAGCCCTGCTAGGGAGCCGAGGTCGCCCTCGGCTCCGTGCAGGACAAGAAATCAGATTTCTTTAAAACGCTTCTGTCACTATTCCAGCTGCGAAATGGTCATTGGTTCAGGGTTCGAGGTTCAGGTTAGGGTATCACCATTTCCAGTAAACCCCTGAACCTTGAACCCTTTGCCGATACGCATTGAATGACAGTGTCAGAAAACGGTAGACAACCTTATTCTGCCTTAGCTTCTTCCTTAGCACGGTCTACGAGCATCTGGAGCAACTTAATGCAGCATTTCGGAATGTTGGTGCCTGGTCCGAAGATAGCAACTGCACCATGATCGTACAGGAATTCGTAATCCTGTGGCGGGATAACGCCGCCAATAGCTACGAGGATATCTTCACGGCCGAGTTTCTTCAGGTCTTCGACGATAGCCGGGAGCAGGGTCTTATGACCTGCTGCCAGGGAAGAGAAGCCGACCATATGAACGTCGTTGTCGACGGCATCCTGTGCCGCTTCTTCCGGAGTCTGGAAGAGCGGGCCTACGTCGACGTCCCAGCCCATATCTGCGAAGGAGGTAGCAAGGACTTTCTGGCCTCTGTCGTGACCATCCTGGCCCATCTTCGCGAGGAAGATACGCGGGCGGCGGCCTTCGAGAGCTTCGAATTCGTTAGCCAGTTTCTTTGCTTCATCCAGTTCGGAGGTGTCATCGAATTCATTGGAGTATACGCCGGAAATGGTGTGGATAACTGCATTGAAGCGGCCGGATACCTTTTCAACAGCGTCAGAGATTTCGCCAAGGGATGCACGGTCATGTGCTGCCTGGACAGCAGCTTCCAGAAGGTTGCCGTTTTCACGGGATTCTGCACACTTGGTGATGGCTTCCAGATCGCGGCGGACAGCTTCCGGATCGCGGATGCTTCTGAGTTTTTCCAGACGTTTGATCTGTGCGTTACGTACAGCGGTGTTATCGATGGAGAGAACGTTCAGCGGATCTTCCTTCGCCAGTCTGTACTTGTTCAGGCCGACAATGGTCTCACGGCCGGAGTCGATATCTGCCTGACGACGAGCGGCGCATTCTTCGATACGCATCTTCGGAAGGCCGGTGGAGATAGCCTTGGACATGCCGCCCAGTGCTTCGACTTCCTGAATGTGTGCCCATGCACGTTTGATGATCTCGTTGGTGAGGTATTCCACATAGTAGGAGCCGCCCCATGGATCGATGATCTTGCAGACTTTGGTTTCATCCTGGATGTAAAGCTGGGTGTTACGAGCCAGACGAGCAGAGAAGTCGGTCGGCAGAGCGATTGCTTCGTCGAGTGCGTTGGTATGCAGGGACTGGGTGTGGCCGAGAGCTGCAGACATAGCTTCCATACAGGTACGGCCGATGTTGTTGAATGGATCCTGTTCGGTGAGGGACCAGCCGGAGGTCTGGGAGTGGGTACGAAGTGCCATGGATTTCGGATTCTTTGCGCCGAAGCCTTTGAGGATCTTTGCCCAGAGGACACGAGCTGCACGCATCTTTGCGACTTCCATGAAGTAGTTCTTGCCCTGATCCCAGAAGAAGGACAGACGCTTTGCGAATGCATCGACCGGCAGACCTGCTTTTTCGCCGCAGCGGATGTATTCCATGCCGTCTGCCAGAGTGTAACCGATTTCCAGATCGCAGGTAGCGCCGCATTCCTGAATGTGGTAGCCGGAAATGGAAATGGAGTTGAACTTCGGCATGTACTTGGTGGTGTATTCGAAAATATCACCAATGATACGCATGGACATAGCCGGTGGGTAAATGTAAGTGTTACGTACCATGAATTCCTTCAGGATATCGTTCTGAATGGTACCTGCAAGGATCTTCTTGTCGACGCCCTGTTCGATGCCGGCGGAAATGAAGAATGCCAGAATCGGAAGAACGGCGCCGTTCATGGTCATAGATACGGACATCTGGTCCAGCGGGATGCCGTCGAAGAGGATGTTCATATCAAGCATGGAGCATACGGATACGCCGGCTTTACCTACGTCGCCGATAACGCGCGGGTTATCCGCATCGTAACCGCGGTGGGTCGGAAGGTCGAATGCAATGGACAGACCCTTCTGACCTGCTGCCAGGTTTCTCTTGTAGAATGCGTTGGATTCTTCTGCCGTGGAGAAGCCTGCGTACTGACGAACGGTCCATGGACGGAAAACGTACATGGTGGAGTACGGTCCACGAAGGAATGGCGGGATACCGCTCATGAAGTCCAGATGATTGCAGTCATCATAGACATCTTTGGTATAGAAGGGAGCGACCGGGATCTTTTCCATGGTCGGTTCATAGAGTGCATCAAAGCCTTTGCCGGTCTTGGCTTCCAGCTTTTCCTTCCACTCATCATAGGAGCAGTGTGGATGTTCCCCCAGAGACAGCTGTGTGAAATCAGGATTTGTGTTTGCCATTATTCAATCATTCCTTTCTTTTTCTGCAGCATGCGGAGAATTTCGTAGCAGTTTGCTTTGACGCTGATGAAATCATCTACGCCCGCCTTGCGGTAGGTCTCTTCCAGATCCTTTGGAGCTGCGCCTGCGAGGAAGAGGGTGCCGTCGCCCAGGACTTCTTTCAGTCTCGGAGCCAGAGCCGGTACATCTTCCGGATAGGTCGCATCCGTGGAGCAGATGACAGCGACATCATATGGCGTGCCTTTGTCATCAGCGCCAGCTTTCAGTGCTTCTACGCACTTATCCCAGCGGGAGCCCGGTTTGTCTTCGTCATCCTGGAAACCATTATTGAGATGGACATTGAATTCGCCGACCTGCAGGAAGGAGGTGGAGAAGTCTGCTCTGGCTTTATGCTGCGGGATCTTGCCCATGTTTGCGAGGAAGATCTCGACATTCTTGCCAGTCTTTTCTTTATATGCTTCGGTATCAAAGCGGAGTGCTTCGAAGCGTTCCGTCCAGCGGTGTGCATCGATCTTTTCGATAGCAACGGAGCCTTCTGCATTACCAGCGACTTCATTGATCTCGCCGATAGTCGCACCGGCAGCAGCAGCAGCGGCTGCCTTGTCGATGGCTTCGCCTTCGCCGGCATCTTTGAGTTCTGCCAGCTTCTGGCTTCTGAAAGCAAGATCAAGATCCGCACGGTAAGCCTTAGCTGCATCGCCAAGTTCCTTCTTAATGGCTTCTGTATCTTCCGGACGAGCTTCGAGGAGCACTTCGCCCATCAGCGGGTACATGTTATTGCCGACCGCACGGTCTTTTCTAAGATCCAGTGCTTTGAAGCGCTTTTCGAGGACGGCTTTGATCTCCTTCTGCGGATAGCCTTCTTTGATTGCTTTGGTCATGCCGCCCAGAGATTCGATCTTCTGGAATTCAGCCCAGATCTTTTCTGCCATCTCTTTGGTGAGTTTTTCAATCGCCCAGGAGCCGCCAGCTGCATCGATCGGGCGCAGCATACCGAATTCTTCCTGCAGCATGATCTGCAGGTTTCTAGCGATACGGCGGGAGAATTCATCACCTTTTCTGACGGTATCATCATAAGGTGCATTTTCGTAGGTATCTACACCGCCAACGACAGCAGAGAATGCTTCGGTGGTGTTGCGGAGCATGTTCACGCCCACATCGAAAATGGTCTTTGTGAAGAATGCCGGTTTTGCATGGATCTTCATCGAACGATCTTCTTCTTCTGCACCGAAAGCCTTCATGATGTTCGACCATACCTGACGAGCTGCACGAAGCTTTGCAATTTCAATGAAGAACGTAGCGCCTACATTGAAGCCGAAGTAGAAGGACTGTGCGATATCATGGATCGAAATGCCTCTCTTCAGCATTTCACGGACATACTCTACAGCGACGCCGAAGGTATATGCGATTTCCTGTACGGCCTGTGCGCCGCCCAGAGAGAATACATCGGAAGTGATGAATACGGTCGCTACGCTCGGTGCATTCTTGCGAGCCCAGCGGATGGTCTCTGCCATCTGGTCGTATGCTTTTTCAAGGCTTTCCTTATTCTTGCCATCAG
This sequence comes from Dialister sp. i34-0019-2H8, assembly GCF_042846925.1. NCBI lineage: Bacteria > Bacillati > Bacillota > Negativicutes > Veillonellales > Veillonellaceae > Dialister > Dialister sp. i34-0019-2H8. The sequence continues at coordinate 506,757 of NZ_BAABYQ010000001.1, read as the reverse complement.
TCAGCAGCTGTGTCAACGGGCTTCCGCCGATCACGCCATGAAGCGCGGACACATCTTTTCCCTGTGCTTTGACTGCGGCAGCCACCATAGCAAGCGGTGCCAGTGCAGATTCGCCGGTATACATCATGAATGGATACTTTGCAAGATCCAGACCGTCCAGAAGGTTATGCACATCTTCGAGAGTGGTCAGAGAAACGCCGGTTTCACCTGGTTTTTCAGCATCCGTCACATCAATGCCATGCAGAGTGGATGCATCAAGGCGTACATTGTATACCGTGGAACCACGATCGATTTCGTGTTTCAGGAGCTCATTATTTTCCTTTGGAAGTGCTTCATCACAGGACTGCGCAATGCCCCATGGTTCTTCTTTGTAACCATTGACTTTCTGACCGCGCATGAAGTCCCCCATGCCCGGATAGTCATCGGTCGGCAGGATCGCATCCTGTGCGTCCGGACCTGTACGCAGGGTATAGATCGGGCTAAAAGTGATACCTTCATACGTCTTGGTGTACATCAGCTTATCAAACGGTTTGCCCTTCAGAAGAGCGTTGCACGCATCTACCCATTCCTCGTAGGTTGGTGGTGTGAATTCATCAAATGTGACCTGTGGGAAATCGGTTTTGCCTTCCGACTGTTTCAGAATCGCTTCCAATTCCTTATCGGTAAGCTGTCTTTCCTGATTTTCCGCGGATGTTGCTTTTGTTACTTCATCCATGAAATAGTTCCTCCTTTAATAATTTATGGCCGCCCACTGACTTACCAGCGCAAATCAAGAGAACGCCCCTTTAGACAATTTCAATCAGACAGAAAGTTCACCTCCTTCAGGTTCACGTCTTGGTCCTACCATAAAAAAACGACTGACCCAGTGGGGGCAGCCGGAAAATAATGAGACCAGGACCGATCTCAATCCCCTCCCCATCTCTCGCAGGTTGACGGAAATACGGATCTTCTCACAAGCCCTGATCTTAGACAGAATCAAATCATGTCTTGGATAGATCCCTACTTCCTTCGCGGTGATTCATTGGCAGATAGTTCTCCTGGCTTGGGCTCCTCATCTCTTCACGCCTTCCCAGACTTTCGCCCAGTGACATAACTGTGAGAGACTCCTCCTTACAGTGGCGGGACCGCTCCGGCTTAGACCGGATTCTCTTTTATGCTTTCGCATCTGCCAGCCATATGAAATTGTCTAAATGACTACAGTCTCAGTATAATTCATATTCTTCTCAGTGTCAATCAATGTTTTTCTCTGTCTCATACATTTCTTGCTAATATTGTATCTGAAATCACAAATTATGCATTGAACAGCAGCCATGATTTATATTATAATAGATTTATATGTAAAGTTTATTTCATTATCATTATTTTTATTCTCATACAAGGAGCTTACCATGGCACTCGATCCGAAAACCAAAGAAACCGTCAGAGAAGAAGCCCTTCGGCTTTCTAAAGAATTTGCTGCACTTGATGGCAGACGCCCGCGTGTTCTCCTCATTGAAATGGAAAATGATCTCGAAAGTGATCGTGAAGAACGAAAACTGGCAGCCAATGCATTGGCTGACTCCGGCTGGGACGTCGACGTCAGCCCCTCGCAGCAGCCGGAGGATGCTGCCAAGGGGGCCGCAGACAATGACGTTCACTTCGTCTTCTACACCACGACCGGTGACGCCAGAGGTAGGAATGCTGTCGCCCTCTCGCGTGCTCTCGCTCTTTATGGCCGTGATGATATCCTGATCGCCGTTCATCAGGTGCCGCCCGAAGAAAAGGAGTCTCTCTTCCGCTACGGCATCCTCTGTGCCTTCCCCAAGGACTATGATTACCTCCAGGCTTCCCTCACCATGCTCCGTATCCTCATCGCAAGAGAAAAGCAGGAAATGGAAGAGGATGATGCCTACTAAGGCGTGACAGGAAGCGGCCGCAAAAGAACAGAGATCAGCCGAGAGGACGTATCCTCCTTTACCATAAATGGGATCATTCGCTTCACCCCTGTCGGCGGTGCTATTTCATATCTGCTATCAAGCCTTGGCTTTTCTGTGCTGACACTACACCAAATACAAAAAGCAACGTGTGATCCGCTCTCACGGAAATGAAGAAACCAAAACGGAGTGCCTGATTCTCTTGGCACTCCGTTTTATTGCAACAAAAAAGCAGCGCATACGCGCTGCTTTTTCATATCGGCTATTAGCCAACGGTGAAGAGAACGTCGCCGCCCTGTACGGACTGACCTTCGGATACCGGCATGCCGGTGATCTTGCCATCGCATGGAGCCATGATCGGGTTGCCCATTTTCATAGCTTCGAGAACGAGGACTTCGTCGCCGGAAGCAACTGCATCGCCAACATGTTTGTTGATGCGGATAACTTTGCCCGGCATCGGAGCTTCAACGGATTCGCCTGCACCTGCAGGAGCTGCTGCCGGAGCTGGAGCCGGAGCCGGTGCTGGAGCCGGTGCCGGAGCTGCTGCTACCGGAGCCGGAGCTGGAGCTGCTGCCGGAGCTGCTGCTACCGGAGCCGGAGCTGCTGCTGCAGCGCCGCCATCTTTAACTACTACATCGTAATCCTGGCCGTTAACTGTTACAGTAAATTTTCTCATTGTCTTTCCTCCTAAATGATTGTACTTTCAACTTTCAATTAGAACTGCTGAGTGCCGGAAACACCTGCAAGACGAGATGCAGAGGTCCAGCCACTTCTAGCTGCCGGGCGGATGGAGACGATTTCGCCGCCACCCATCGCAACGATTGCAGCAGCGATTGCTGCTACAACTGCACCATTGTCAGCTGCTTTAGGAGCTGCTGCTCTAGCTGGAGCTGCCTTCTTCGGAGCTGCTGCCGGTGCCGGTGCTGCGGACTGATTGAGAGATGAACGTACCTGCCAGATCATGATCAGCGCTACTACTGCTACGATAGCAGCAAATACCGCGATATACATAACTGTGTTGTTATCCATCTGTACCCATCCTTTCAATTAGAGTTTTTCTTGCAGCAAATATTACAGCGGAATGTTGCCGTGTTTCTTTGCTGGATGTACTTCGTGCTTGGAAGCAAGCATCTTCAGTGCATTGATGATTGTCGGACGAGTGTTTCTCGGATCGATAACTGCGTCTACATAGCCACGTTCAGCAGCTTTGTATGGAGTTGCGAATTCTTCGACGTATTCAGCTGTACGCTGTTCTTTGTTCGGGTCTTTCTTGAAGATGATGTTTGCAGCGCCTGCAGGTCCCATAACAGCGATTTCAGCGGTTGGCCAAGCGAATACCTGGTCAGCGCCCTGTTCACGGGAGCACATAGCGATGTAGGAACCACCGTAAGCTTTACGGAGGATCATGGTGATCTTCGGAACGGTTGCTTCGCAGTATGCGAACAGCATCTTAGCGCCGTGACGAATTACGCCGGCATATTCCTGCTGTTTGCCTGGCAGGAAGCCTGGTACATCGACAATGTTTACAACCGGGATGTTGAAGCAGTCGCAGAAACGGATGAAACGAGCGGATTTATCGGATGCATTGTAGTCAAGGCAGCCTGCCATGAATGCTGGCTGGTTTGCAATGATACCAACGGTCTGTCCGTCGAAACGTGCGAAGCAGGTAATGATATTCTTAGCGAATTCTTTAGCTACATCGTAGTATTCACCGTTATCTACAACGGATTTGATAACGTCATACATGTTGTATGGAGCGTTGGAGTTTTCTGGCATGATGGTATCGAGAGCCGGATCGGTTCTGGTCGGATCATCACCGGTTTCAACAATAGGAGCATCTTCCATGTTGTTGCTCGGCAGGAAGGAGAGCAGGTAACGAATCTGTTTAATGCAGTCTTCGTCGTTGTCGCAAGCGAACTGAGCTACACCGGAAGTACGGTTGTGGGTCATAGCGCCGCCGAGTGCTTCAGCGGTGATCTTTTCGCCGGTAACGGATTCAACAACTGCCGGGCCGGTCAGGAACATCTGGGATGTTTTCTTGACCATGTAAATGAAGTCGGTCAGAGCTGGGGAGTATACAGCGCCGCCTGCAGATGGTCCCATGATAGCAGAGATCTGCGGAATAACGCCGGATGCAATGGTGTTGCACCAGAAGATCTTGCCGTAGCCAGAGAGTGCATCGACAGCTTCCTGAATACGAGCTCCGCCGGAATCGTTCAGGCCTACGCAAGGAGCACCGACTTTGAGAGCCAGTTCATTTACGTGAACGATCTTAGCAGCGTGCATTTCGCCAAGGGAGCCGCCTTCAACGGTGAAGTCCTGTGCGAATGCGAATACGAGTCTGCCATCAACGGTACCGTAACCGGTAACAACGCCTTCGCCCGGGAGATCTTTCTTTTCCTGACCGAAGTTGTGGCAGCGGGATTTTACAAGGGCATTGACTTCTACGAAAGTGCCTTCATCAAACAGAAGAGCCAGTCTTTCACGAGCAGTCAGTTTGCCTTTTGCATGCTGTTTTTCAACTTTCTTTTCTCCACCCATAGCCTCTACATGAGCGAGGTTTTTGTGAAGAAGTTCAATTCTTTCTGCAACAGTTGCCATTCTTACACCTCCAAAAATTTTAGGGACCCCCGTGAGGGGGATGCCTTACCCCGGTGGGCAAGGCATTTGCCATCGTTCAATTAAGCCTTGAAGGATGGGCCGCCTGGGCGTTCTGTCAGTTCAAGCAGAAGGCCTGTAGCCTTTGGATGCAGGAAAGCGATGTGACAGCCGCCAGCACCGATACGATATTTCTTATCGATGAGCGGAACTTCTTTAGCCTGCAGGTCAGCAAGGCAAGCTTCGATGTCGTCGACACGAAGTGCTACATGCTGGAAACCATTCTTGCCGCCGTTTGCTTTTTCGATGAAACGAGCAATCGGGCCGTCCGGAGTGGTGGAACCCAGGAATTCGAGTTCGCAAGCTTCGGTCTGAGCAGACGGTTTGAAGAAGCTGGTGGTTACATGCTGTTCTTCGACGGTTTCATCCGGAAGGGATGGATCCAGTCCAAGGATGTCTTTCATCTGCTGTTTGATCAGCTGAAGATCTTTAACAGCAACGCCTACATGGTCCACACAAAGTACTTTGAATGCCATAATAAACTCCTCCTTTAAAATTATTTGAATATTTTGCCTACAATGGAATCAACGACCGTGAACGGATCTGTCTTCCGTTCAAAGACTTGTTCCACGCAGTCACTAAATTCACCCGTCGAGGAAATATTTTCCTCAATATGACGGGAAATGCGATCGTGAATCATTTCGAGCATCTCGCTTCTAGCCCGTTCACGTCTTCTTTCTTCAAGGAGACCGGACTCTTCGAGGTACTTTCTATGTTCGCCCAGAGCTGCTACTACTTCGGCTACGCCCTGATCTTTGTTCGCGATCGTTCTCTCAATCGGAGGACGCCAGTTCTGAGCTTCGCCCAGATCAAGCATCATTTCGATTTCGACGTTCAAACGATCTGCGCCATCGCGATCACATTTGTTGATGCAGAATACATCACCAATTTCAAGGATACCTGCTTTGATAGCCTGAATATCGTCGCCTAGTCCAGGTACGAGCACAACAAGTGTCGTATCCGCATTTTTAACGATATCAACTTCTGATTGTCCTACGCCTACTGTTTCGATGAGAATGACATCGAGACCGAAAGCATCCATCAGTTTGACCGCATCTGCAGTCTTGCGGGAAAGTCCGCCGAGGCTGCCGCGCGTACCCATACTACGGATATAAACACCCTTATCCAAGGTCAGGTCGTTCATTCTGATACGGTCACCAAGGATGGCGCCGCCGGAGAATGGACTCGTAGGATCGATGGCTACGATACCTACAGTTTTGCCCTGCTTACGGAACTGCTTAATGAGGGCATCTGACAGTGTGCTCTTACCCGCACCAGGCGCACCAGTAATACCGATGACCTGTGCACGACCGGTATGGTGATAGATTTCTTTCATGACATCTTCAAATCCATCCCGTTCGTCTTCAACGATGGTAATTGCTCTCGCTAAGGCACGTCTGGATCCATTCCAAAAATCCTTCATAGAAAATTCCATGGATGCACCGCCTTTTCGAAGAGTAAATAATATAGTTGCAATGGGACTGAGTATCCCCCCAGCCCCATGCAAGCTACATTTCAACTAATAAACTGTCAAGCTAGTCAGTCTAAAAGTCGATTATTTTACGTTTTCTTTAATGAAGTCGATAACTTCTTTGGTTGGTGTGCCAGGAGTGAAGATAGCTTTTACGCCAGCTTCTTTCAGGCCTGGGATATCGGATTCCGGAATTACGCCGCCGCCAACTACGAGAACGTCGCCCATTCCTTTAGCCTTCAGTGCTTCAACAACTTCCGGGAAGAGGGTGTTGTGAGCGCCGGAGAGCAGGGACAGAGCTACAACATTAACGTCTTCTGCGTCTGCTGCTTCAACGATCTGTTCAACGGTCTGACGAAGACCGGTGTAAATAACTTCCATGCCTGCATCACGAAGTGCACGAGCAATAACTTTTGCGCCACGATCATGTCCATCAAGACCCGGTTTAGCTACCAGTACTCTGATACGTTTGTCTGCCATTGTAAATTACCTCCAGAAATATTTGAGTAATGTAATTATCTTTGCTTCAGGCTGCCCTTAGATTAGAGGGTGTTGTGCGGTTTGTATTCGCCGTAAACTTTACGCAGAACGCCGCAGATTTCGCCTTCGGTGCAGTATGCACGTACGCAGTCGAGGATGACTGGCATAAGGTTGACGTGGTCTGGGCCTTCAGCCGGAGTCTGAGCTGCTTTTTCAAGTTTAGCCAGTTCTTCAGCAACTTTAGCCTGGTCACGGTTTGCTTTATCCTGAGCGAGCTGAGCTTTCTTCTTTTCGCCAACGGATGCGTCAATCTTCAGAAGGCCGGTAACCGGTGGTTCTTCCATGGTGAATTTGTTGACGCCAACGATGGTTCTTTCGCCGGATTCAACAGACATCTGCCAAGCGTAAGCAGCGTCCTGAATTTCTTTCTGGATGTAGCCTTTATCAATAGCTTCTACTGCGCCACCCATTTCATCGATCTTGCGGATGTATTCTTTAGCTTCTGCTTCGATAGCATTGGTCATAGCTTCAACATAGTAGGAGCCGCCGAGCGGATCAACTACGTCAGCCAGGCCGGATTCGTAAGCTACGATCTGCTGGGTACGCAGAGCGATGGTTACGGATTCAGTGGTCGGCAGAGCCAGAGCTTCATCGCGGGAGTTGGTGTGCAGGGACTGGGTTCCGCCCATAACTGCTGCAGCGGTCTGGAGAGCAACACGGATGATGTTGTTGTTTGGCTGCTGAGCGGTCAGCATGGAACCAGCGGTCTGGGTGTGGAAACGCAGTTTCATGGACTTCGGGTTTTCTGCATGGAATCTTTCCTTCAGAATGGTAGCCCACAGACGACGGGATGCACGGAATTTTGCAACTTCTTCGAGTACGTTGTTGTGAGCGTTCCAGAAGAAGGACAGACGGCCTGCGAATTCATCGATCTTCATGCCAGCTTTCAGAGCTGCTTCGATGTATGCGATACCATCAGCGATGGTGAATGCGATTTCCTGAGCAGCGGTGGAGCCTGCTTCACGGATATGGTAGCCGGAAATGGAGATGGTGTTCCACTTCGGTACGTTTACGGAGCAGTATTCGAAGATATCGGTGATCAGACGCATGGACGGTTTAACCGGGAAAATGTAGGTGCCGCGAGCTGCGTATTCTTTCAGGATATCGTTCTGGATTGTGCCGCGAAGAGCAGCTGCCGGAACGCCCTGTTTTTCAGCTACAGCGATGTACATAGCCAGCAGTACGGAAGCCGGTGCGTTGATGGTCATGGAAGTGGAAACTTTGCCGAGGTCGATGCCGTCGAACAGTCTTTCCATATCGTAGAGAGAGTCGATAGCTACGCCTACTTTACCAACTTCGCCAGCGGACATTTTGTCGTCGGAGTCATAGCCGATCTGGGTTGGCAGGTCGAATGCGCAGGACAGGCCGGTGCCGCCGTTAGCGATCAGGTATTTGTAACGTTTGTTGGATTCTTCAGCGGTGGAGAAACCAGCATACATACGCATGGTCCAGAGTTTGCCACGGTACATGGTCGGCTGTACGCCACGGGTGTATGGATATTCGCCCGGGAATCCGAGGTCTCTTTCATAGTCGAAACCTTCGAGATCGAGTGGGGTGTACAGGTTCTTGTGTTTCAGACCAACTCTTTCCGGATGTTTTGCGCACTGTTTTGCATAGGTGTCATTGTAAGCTGCAAGTTTAGCTTTCAGGGATTCGTTAGACATGAGTTCATCTTCCTCCTAAAAAAGTAAGTATGTAAAACTCTAGGAAGCTTTTCCTTGACTTCGGTGGCCGCGACTTTGTGTTCTTCTTACCACTTACATAGGATCTATCTTCCCAATGGGGTCACGCAAAGCCCTTGGCTGCTGCAGCGCTCATTTGAGTCTTCTTGCAGCAGCGATTGGGGACTCTTGCTGACCCATGTATTGACACTGTCGTGTGACAGATATCACCATAGGTAATTATACAGTATTATCTGTATTTGTAAAGCATTAAATGCCTTGCCTCATGCGGCTTCTTGAAGAATTAAATTATTTCTTGAAGTGCATGTCGCCGTTTTCAGCGAGGCTCTCATGGAATTTGAATGCTTCCTGAAGGAGATGCGGGGTCTGGCTTTCGCCGCAAGCTGCGCATGCTCTTTCATAGTAGTCCATGAGCTGGTCTCTGAAGGACGGATGAGCGACGTTGTTGATGATGACCTTTGCTCTTTCTTTCGGGGACAGACCGCGAACATCAGCGACGCCCTGTTCGGAAATGAATACATGGGTATCATGTTCGGTGTGGTCAACATGGGAGCACATCGGAACAACTGCGGAGATCTTGCCGCCCTTAGCGGTGCTGTGGCAGAAGAAGCAGGACAGGAAGCCGTTACGAGCAAAGTCGCCGGAGCCGCCGATACCGTTCATCAGCTTGGTGCCGCTTACATGGGTGGAGTTTACGTGACCGTAGATATCCATTTCCAGAGCGGTGTTCATAGCGATGACGCCGAGACGACGAGCTACTTCGCCGTTGTTGGAGATTTCCTGCGGACGAAGGATGATCTTCTTGCTGTATCTGTCGATGTTGTCGTAGAAGCGTTTCAGTCCATCCGGGGATGGGGAGAGGGAAGTACCGGAGATCATGTCGATCTTGTCTTTATCGATCAGGTCGAACATGCCATCCTGAATAACTTCGGTGTATACGGAAAGGTTCTTGAAGTCGGATTCTACGAGGCCATGGATAACAGCGTTTGCTACGTTGCCTACACCGGACTGCAGTGGGAGCAGGTTTTCCGGCAGTCTGCCATGAGCGACTTCGTTTTTCAGGAAATCGATCAGGTTGTTGCCCATTGCTTCTGCGTCGTCATCGAGCGGAGCGAGTGCGCGGGTAACGTCTGGCAGATCGCATGGAACGATAGCAACGATCTTTGCCGGATCGCATGGGATGTAAGGAGTGCCTACGCGGTCGCCAGCAGTTTTGATCGGAATCGGTTCGCAGTGCGGCGGGTTCTTTCTCATGTAGATATCAGCCATGCCAGCGAGTTCCAGCGGCTGGGTGGTGTTGACTTCTACGATGACTTTCTTAGCGGTATCTACGAATACCGGAGAGTTGCCGATAGCAGTGGTCGGGTACAGTTCGCCGTTCGGTCCGATCTTGCAGACTTCTACTACTGCGAAATCTGGGCCGGTGACACGTTCACCCTTCACGTTGGTGAAGAAGCCAGCACGGATCTGCTGAGCTACATGGGACAGGTGAAGGTCATAATAGTTGATGCTGCCTGCATTGATGGCTTTTCTGAGGTTGCCGTTGGTCTGGTATGGCATACGGTTTCTGATGCCGTTTACAGCAACCAGTTCAGTATCAATCTGGGAACCAGTAGAAGCGCCAGTCCATACGTCTACCTGGAATGGGGTTTCTTTCATACGTTCTGCGAGTTCATGCATGGTGATCTTCGGATAGCCGCATGGGGTGAATCCGGAAATACCAAGGATGTCGCCTGCCTGAATCATAGCTGCTGCAGTTTTAGCATCACAGATTTTTGCTTTCAGATCTGCACTTTCAATTCTGCTAAGGAATTCGCTATCATTGGTGTCGATCATTACTATCATCCTCCCAAAAATATAAAAATATCAAAAGTCCAGTACCTCTTTGAGCTTTCTCTATGGTCTGGAGCTTTTTGCCTCATAAAAACACAGCCGTGCTTCCGAAGTATAAAAGAAAAAGGAGTCCTTTCTGCTTTCCTATGACCGCATGTAAACATGTCTCATAACATCAGAAAAACTCCTCCTTGGTATCATCGGTCTCACCGACTGTATTTGTGACCTCTTCAGTCATCACTGTTATTATATCACACTTTTTTCGAAAGGTTCGTAAAAAGTAAGTTCTTTGTTTTTAAAATTCTCATAGGGATGTTATAAATAATTCCTATTAGACAAATCATCATTTATGTGACTCAGAATCTACAGGCTATGAAAGCGATGATCCTCGCAGTACAGGTTATAGAAATGGTACAGGGGAGCGCCGCCGGGCCGCACTCGAAGGCTTCCCGCGAAGGTGATCTGTGAAGACCTGTGCATCGCTTCGGGCATCGCCGCCCCCTTCACGCTTCCCCCGATAACCGCTCACCAGTCCCCGCTTCCTACGCAAAGTGCGGAAAGGCTCCAGAAGCAGAAGGAGATCGAGCGTCCGAAGAGGACATGGTCGCTCATGCTGATGACGGCGATGGCCATGACCATGAGCAGACCGCCAAGCCCCAGCGTTCGCGTGAAGAGGCTGGCCTTGCCCCGGTAGAGCTTCCAGCAGAGGAAGCCCTGGGCGAAGAAGGTCAGAAGGAAGGCTGCTCCGCCTATGATGCCGACTTCGGCGAGCATATTGAGATACATGTTGTGCGCATGGAAGATGAGGACGTGCTCATCCTGAATAAAGAAGTTGTAGTCGGGATAGGCCAGATAATAGCTCCCCCACCCCACGCCGAGAAGCGGGTGCTCTTCGATCATGGCGATAGTGCTCTCCCACAGGGCAAAGCGCAGGCCGACAGAGGTGTCCTCGCCGGAGAAGAGGGACAGGAAACGCTCGACCATCTGTCCATGGTAGAAGAAGAGAACAAGAGGGATGAGGAAGAAAAGAAAGCCGAATCGCTTGTCATAGAAGAGAGTGAGTCCTAAGACGATGGCCGCAAGGCTCAGCCATGCGCCGCGTGAATAGGTCAGCGCAAGGCAAAGAAGCAGGACGAAGAGAATGATGGCAAAAGCCCATTTCCTTTTTTTCTGCCGCTCCCTGAGAAAGAAAGCAGTGAGGATGCTGATGATCATGACGGCATAGGCCCCGAGGAGATTCGGATTTTCCAGTGTCGAATACATGCGGCGCCGAAGGAGAGGAAATCTCTCGGGATCGACCCAGCTCTGCGCCGTCATATCAGCTGCCATGCCTGCCACATTCGCATACTGGATGAAGCCATAGGCGGCCACGCAGATGGCTCCTGCCAAGAAGGCATAGAGCGCCTTCTCCTTTTCCCGCACGGAGGAAAGAAGAGAAAGGATCAAAAGGTAGATCGCGGCATACATCAATGGCTGGAAGGCCCAGTTCATGAGTGAAAAGGCAGGGTCGGGAGAGTGGAAGCCGGAGAAAAAGGCACACGCCAAAAAGACCGCCGGCAGTCCCCAGAGGCGAGGGCGCACGCATTTCACTTCGCCTGTGGTACAATGATTCACTGCCCAGAGAAGAAGGCAGGGGAAAAGTGTCACGTAAAACACATAGGGATGAAGCGGCAGCAGAAAGAGTGTCGCATATAAAAGATTCTGAATGTTCTTTTTCGAAGCGAGAAATCGCATGGAGGGCTCCTGACATGGGAAATGATATTTTTTCTATGATCCTATCTCAGTATATCATTATATAGAATGGGGAACCGTTCAGCAATAGAGAAGGAGAAAGGAGCAAGGTGGATGGGCGCCAGGTTTGCTCTTATGGCGCGCCATCCCATAATCGCGGATGCAAAGAATGAGAAATAGCGGTGGCGGCTTCGCCGCAATATATAGGAGGCGATACCCAAAGGTTTCCAAGAGATCAGGTTTCCCGCTTGCGCTTTTCTAACATGATTTGTTTGACCGCGAATGACAAAGATTTCTCGCTTCGCTCGAAATGACAATGCGAGAGAGTCTGATTTTTTCCAGTCACCAGTCTCCGCCCAACAAAAAACTCCCCTTTCGGGGAGTTTTTTGTTGGGCGCGATCAGAATACGGTCTTGACAGAGCCGCCATATTTCTTTTCGATGAAGTCCTTGACTTCTTTGCTTGTGAGCGCTTTCATGAGCTTCTGGAGTTCCGGACGGTTTTCATCACCTTCACGGACAGCTACGATATTCGCATACGGGGAGTCGGAGCCTTCGCTGTAGATGGCACTCTTCGGATCGAGCTTTGCTTCGAGGGCGAAGTTCATATTGATAATCGCGATATCCGAATCCTCCAGGGCACGCGGAAGCTGCGGAGCTTCCAGTTCGGAGAATTCCAGATTCTTCGGGTTCTCTGCGATATCCTGCGGGGTCGCGGTGATCGGAGCGCCTTCCTTCAGTTTGATGAGACCGGCAGACTGGAGGACGAGGAGGGCGCGGCCGCCATTGGTCGGATCGTTCGGAATGGCTACATGCGCACCGTCAGCAAGATCATTCAAAGACTTCAGCTTCTTGGAATACACGCACATCGGTTCGAGATGGACAGCTCCCAGGGATGTCAGCTTCAGGCCTTTGGATTTGCAGAATTCATCCAGATATGGTTTGTGCTGGAAGAAGTTCGCATCGAGGCTCTTATCTGCAAGGGCCAGGTTCGGCTGGACATAGTCGGTGAATTCGACCATTTCGACCTTGACGCCTTCTTTGGCGAGCTTGTCTTTCACAACGCCGACGATCTCAGCGTGCGGTACAGGGGATACGCCGACCTTGATGGTGGTTTCTTTGGCAGCTTTCGAAGAAGCAGAGGACGCGGCTTTCTGGTCACCGCAGCCTGCGATGATGCCAGCAGCCGCGAGGACTGCAGCCGATACGAGGATGGCTTTTTTGAAGTTCATAGGGATCCCTCCAGACGGAAAAAGAGAGGTACGGCTATGCGCCGCACGCATATCATATGAAATATAGTTTTATTTATAGCACTAGTGAAAGGGCTGCGTCAAGAGGAAATGAAGGTTCAGGGTTCAGGGTTAGCCCATGGAGCGTGCCGTCCTTTGATTGAGCGAAAGAGATTCAGCGGGTTCTGTAGGTTCTACGGGTTCAAAGGGGTTGGTGCGGCGCAAATAATAATGAAGCACCGCGGAGTTTTGATAGCGCTTCGCGCTGTCGTCATTTCGAGCGTAGCCGAGAAATCTATATTGCAGAACGCTCATTGCCTGATGTGAGGCAGCACCAAGACATCGTTTCCCCTCAGTGCATACACGCTGATTCCTGCAGGGCAGTAGAGATCCCTCGGCTGCGCTCGGGATGACGATGCCGAAGAACCCCAGTCACTAGTCACTAGAGGCTCCCAATCCCCAGCCACTCATTCCTGCTTTCAAACTTCAGGGGTAGCCCATGGAGCGTGCCGCCCTTTGATTGAGCGAAAGAGGGTTCAGGGTTCAAGGTTCAAGGTTCAGGGTTCAGGGTTCAGGGTTCAAGGTTGTGGTGCGGCGCATTTCGTCATCCTGAGCGGAGGAAAACGTCGTATGTTAAAAAATGGCTTATCTGAAACGGGAGAACTGAGTCGAAGGCTCTAAGCGCCGCGGAGTTTTGATAGCGCTTCGCGCTGTCGTCATTTCGAGCGTAGCCGAGAAATCTATATGGCAGAACGCTCATTGCCTGATGTGAGGCAGCACCAAGACATCGTTTCCCCTCAGTGCATACACGCTGATTCCTGCAGGGCAGTAGAAATCCCTCGGCTGCGCTCGGGATGACGATGCCGAAGAACCCCAGTCACTAGTCACTCAAGGCTCCTAATCCCTAGCCACTCATTCCTGCTTTCAAACTTCAGTCTCAAATAAAAAATCACGCCATGCGACTACCTCGCACCGCGTGATCTTCTATTTCTATCAATTTATTCCTTCATGACCGTCCCATCGGCAAGTGTGATGGTGTGTCCGTTGTAATGGATCGTGCCCAGATTGAAGAGGCTGGTGATCCGAGAGTCTGCGGTCAGGTTCCATGTAGAGCCTTCCGCAATGAAGACATCAGCATTGGTCTTGTACGGAGCACCCTCCTGGGCATTCGGAGCGATGGTGATCGCACCGGTCCAGGTGGACTGGTCTTTGATACTGAGATTGATATCCGAGATGGTATCGAGGAGAATATCGCCATTCAGGATCTGATGCGACAAGATGACTTCCGCGTGACCGCCGTTTGCGCCCGCATCGCCCCAGCCGTAGCCGCCGTCATTGCCCGTGATGGTGAAGACAGGCGATGCTTCATCCTGCGTGAGCGTGGTGTCCTTCAGCGTGATGCGGCAGTGGGTGCCGGTCACATAGAACATGCCGCCCTTATGAGAGATGAGGCTTGCATGATTCGCCTCGAACTGCTGCGTCCCCGTGACACCGATCGCGTCGGCGTCCGAGTACATGACGATATTGTAAGGAAGCGCGCCCGTCTCATTGCCTTCGAGCGTCGCTCCTTCGAGCGTGATGGAGCTGATATTTTTGATGACGGCTGCCTTGGTCTTTTCCGCCTTGACAGAGCCGCCTGTGACGGTCACATCGCCCTGGGTATAGATGCCGTGTGCATTGGCACCGGAAGCGGTGAAGGCAGAGTTTTCGGTGAGAAGAATGCCGCCGTTTTGAGAGATGCGGATCGCCGGCGACTGATCTCCGGTGGTAGTGACCGTGGATGCCTCTACCTTCATCATCGCACGCTGGGAGACTTCGACGCCGGAAGCCTGCGCGCCCGTGGTGGAGACCTCTGCATTCGTCAGATTGATGTACGTGCCCTTGCTGTAGCCATAAGCGCCCGTCGCGCCGTTTCCTGTGCTGGAAATCTTCACATCCGTGAAAGCCCCGTGTCCGCCATGGGTCACGAGCAGCGCCGCATTCATCCCGTAAAGGTCACTGTTTTCTGCACTCGAGGTGTCACCGGACTTCGTGATGGTATCGCCCTTCGCGGTAATGTATGCCATGGAGACGCGAAGCGCATTCTCATCCGCTTTGTCCGAGCTGTAGGTCATGCCGTCATACGCACCATCGGATCCGATCTCGGTGGCTGCACTCCCCTGATCTGCGGTATACTTCGCCGCCGGTGCAGGGGCAGGGGCAGGCGCAGGTTCGGGTTCCGGTTCCGGCTCTGGCTCCGGTTCCGGTTCGGGCAGCGGAGCGGGCTCCGGCTCTGCAGGCTTAGGCGCTTCCGGTGAAAGATTCTTGAACGTGCCTGACTCGACCGCGCTCTGGACATCAGGAAGCGTCAGAGAAAGTCCCTTCATCAGGGCATCGGTGTAGTTCACACCTTCAGCAGGTGCTTCCTGGGCGGCCGCCGGAGCCGGCTCTGCTGCCTCTGCCATAGAAAGCGGCATCACCGCCCCTGTCAGAGCCAGTGCGCAGAGAAGGGATGTCAGTTTATTGGATTTCATACGATTCCTCTTTTCTTTACTTGGAGCTATATGGACCTCAAACTACATATAAAGGTATAAGAATTCATTTCTGTCATACTGTCTTTCATTTTACAACATTCTTCGGGAATTGTCATTAAAGAAAGGTTTAAGAAAACAGGGTTCGCTCGTGGGGCGTGCCCTGAAGTTTGAAAGCAGGGATGAGGAGAACTAGTGACTGGTAGCTAGGGATTAGTAGCCTCGAGTGACTAGTGACTAGTGACTGAAATGCCACCTTCGGGCCTCGCCATTATTGATACTCCGCGGTGCTTAGATCCTTCGACTCAGTTCTCCTGTTTCAGATAAGCCATTTTCTAACATACGATGTTTCCCTCCGCTCAGGATGACGAAACGCGCCGCACCAGCACTTCGCATTTCTCATTTCACATTTCTTATTCAAGCGAAACTTTCGCACGCAATCAAAGGGCCGTCCCTCCCCCAAACCTCTCTCATTTGTGCTACAATGAGAAAAGCCAAAATCGCTACTTCCTATTCACTCTGTATTTCCCCAAGGAGGCCATTATGCATATCCATGTCATTGATCATCCGCTGATCCAGCACAAGCTGACCATTATGAGGAAGAAAGAAACCAGCTCCGGTGAGTTCCGCCGTCTGCTGCAGGAGATCACGCTCCTGATGGGCTATGAGCTCACCCGCGATCTGCCGCTCGAAGATGTCGCTATCGAGACACCGCTTGAAAAAGCGACAGGAAAACAGGTCGCCGGCAAGAAGCTCGGTATCGTCCCGATCCTGCGCGCCGGCTTCGGCATGGTGGAAGGCCTCACCGAACTCATGCCGTCTGCCCGCATCGGCGTCATCGGCCTCTACCGCGATCCTGTCACCGCCAAGCCGATCGAATACTATTGCAAGCTCCCGGATGTGGAAAATCGCGACTTCATCCTTGTCGATCCGATGCTCGCTACCGGAGGCAGCGCCGTCGCAGCCATCGACATGATGAAAGAAAAAGGCGTCAAGAATATCAAATTCATGTGTCTCGTCGCTGCCCCGGAAGGTGTCGAGGTCGTGAACCAGGCACATCCGGACGTTCCGATCTATACCGCCTCCCTCGACCGTCAGCTGAATGAAAAGAAATACATCCTCCCGGGCCTTGGCGATGCCGGCGACCGCATCTTCGGGACGAAGTAAGAAGGTTTAAGGGTTCAGGGTTAGCTCATCGGGCGAGTTTCCCTTTGATTTCATTGGGAAAGAGGTTCAGAAGGTTCTATAGGTTCTGAGGGTTCAACGGGGAAGGTGCGGCGCATAAAAGCATGGAAGCGCCGCGGAGGTCTGAAACTAGCGGTTTTCTCGTATCGCAAACCTAATCCCTAGCCACTAATCCCTAGCTACCAGTCACTAGTCACTAGTCACTAGCCACTAGCCACTCATCCCTGCTTTCAAACTTCAGAGTTCAGGGTTGTTGTGGCGGCTTCGCCGCAAGTAATATAGGCGATGCCCGCTTGCCGTTTTCCTCCCTGTTTCCATCGAAAAAGCCGCAGAGTGAATCCAACGATTCCCTCTGCGGCTTTTTTGATGCAGATAAAATATAAGCGGCCTTCGGGCATCGCCCATCTATACTCCGCGGCGCTTAGATCCTTCGACTCAGTTCTCCCGTTTCAGATAAGCCCATACGACGTTTTTCTCCGCTCAGGATGACGAAATGCGCCGCACCACAACCTTGAACCCTGAACCCTCAATCAAAGGGTGCCCCGCCCACGGGCTTCCCCTTCTATCCCATCCGTTCTACGACATCCTTCGCCCAGTCGCGATCGATATAGAGATCATTCCTTGTCGCGGCATCGAGGCGTTCATACGCGCTGTCATAGATGGCCTTGTACAGGGATTCATCAAATTCCATCGATGCCACCATTTCTCCCGCTCTGCGGAAGAGGAAGCCGTGCACTCCGTCGTCATTGGTCGCGAAATAGATCTCATCGATCTTCTTATCCTTGTAGTGCGCCTCGACATTATCCCATACGGAGCCCTTGATGATCTCCACGATCCGGTCATCGAAGCCCGCATCGAGGATGAGGAGCTTTTCCTTGAATGCATTGTAGGAACGGACGATGCGTTTCCGATAGCCGTCGAAGGCATTCCCCCGCTGGTCCAGGATCCGCGCCATCTCCGATGCATCCTCGCCATCTGCGCTGACATAGATCAGCACCTTATCCTCCTGCTGATGATAGAGGAAATTGTAATTCAAAAGCGCTGACGCGCCGCACTCCGGGCAGTGGAAACGGAAGGCCTCGTCATTTCTGACCTTCTCCTTCATCTCCGGATTCTTCATCGTATTGATGCTGTCCCATACACGGAAAGACGTCTTCTTCCCGCATTTCGGACAGGTGATCTCCTGCATAGCACTCTGTGACATAATTGGCCTCCTGTAATTGAATCTCTATCCATTATAACAGGGGACCTGCGCCTTGGGAAGAAATAGTGAGAAATCAAAACGCAGCGAAGAAAGCAAGGCGGCAAGACACTTTCTGAGGAAACACCGCCCTAAAATGAGATGCCCATCACCTCACGCTCGCGATCTCCCCCGCGATCGCGAGATCCTCCAGTCTTCCTCTCGTACACGAACCGATACAGACCTCGTGATCTGTGAGGTGAGCCTTTCCCCGTTTCGCCTGCCCGATCACAGCTGAGAAATGACAACATGGGGAAAGCGGCATTCTCGTATCTCCCTCCTTCCTCTGGAAGGAGGTGCCCCGAAGGGGCGGAGGCTCGCTCATGCTATCAGTTGAAAAAGAATGTGAGATATGCCTTCCCTCGTATCGTCATCCCGAGCGCAGCCGAGGGATCTTTTTCGTTTCCCGTTTCCCTTTTCCTTCGTAAAGCTGTCTGCATGAAGCACCGTGATTCCACGTCGCATGGAGTACGGTGCTTCCCGTTATCCGCTGTCCTCCCATGTCTTGATCGATCGCAAACGAAAAAGATTTCTCGCTTTCGCTCGAAATGACAACATGGGGAAAGCGACATTCTCGTATCTTCCTCCTTCCTCTGGAAGGAGGTGCCCCGAAGGGGCGGAGGCTCGCTCACGCTATCGGTTGAAAAAGAATGTGAGATATGCCTTCCCTCGTATCGTCATCCCGAGCGCAGCCGAGGGATCTTTTTCGTTTCCCGTTTCCCTTTCCCTTCGTAATGCTGTCTGCATGAAGCACCATGATCCCACGTCGCAGAGAGTGCGGTGCTTCCCGTTATCCGCTGTCCTTGCCTCTTTTCCTGATCGCGAACGAAAAAGATTTCTCGCTTCCGCTCGAAATGACAACATGGGGAAAGCGGCATTCTCGTATCTCCCTCCTTCTTCTGGAAGGAGGTGCCCCGAAGGGGCGGAGGCTCGCTCATGCTATCAGTTGAAAAAGAACGTGAGATATGCCTTCCCTCGTATCGTCATCCCGAGCGCAGCCGAGGGATCTTTTTCGTTTCCCGTTTCCCTTTTCCTTCGTAATGCTGTCTGCATGAAGCACCGTGATCCCACGTCGCATGGAGTACGGTGCTTCCCGTTATCCGCTGTCCTCCCATGTCTTGATCGATCGCAAACGAAAAAGATTTCTCGCTTCCGCTCGAAATGACAACATGGGGAAAGCGGCATTCTCGTATCTCCCTCCTTCCTCTGGAAGGAGGTGCCCCGAAGGGGCGGAGGCTCGCTCACGCTATCGGTTGAAAAAGAATGTGAGATATGCCTTCCCTCGTATCGTCATCCCGAGCGCAGCCGAGGGATCTTTTTCGTTTCCCGTTTCCCTTTTCCTTCGTAATGCTGTCTGCATGAAGCACCGTGATCCCACGTCGCATGGAGTACGATGCTTCCCGTTATCCGCTGTCCTCCCATGTCTTGATCGATCGCAAACGAAAAAGATTTCTCGCTTTCGCTCGAAATGACGATACGGGGAAAGCGGCATTCTCGTATCTCCCTCCTTTCTCTGGAAGGAGGTGCCCCGAAAGGACGGAGGCTCGCTCACGCTATCGGTTGAAAAAGAATGTGAGATATGCCTTCCCTCGTATCGTCATCCCGAGCGCAGCCGAGGGATCTTTTTCGTTTCCCGTTTCCGTTTTCCTTCGTAATGCTGTCTGCATGAAGCACCGTAATCCCACGTCGCATGGAGTACGGTGCTTCCCGTTATCCGCTGTCCTCACTTTTCCTGATCGATCGCGAACGAAAAAGATTTCTCGCTTCCGCTCGAAATGACGATACGGGGATGCGGTATTCTCGTATCATGCATTTAGCCAAACTCGGAGCGGGCAACAAAAAAGGAAATCCCATTTCTGAGATTTCCTTTTTTTGATTCAGGTTCATTTGCGAGAACTCACAAATTAGAATTTGTAGTTCAGGGAAACAGTCCATGCATCTTCCGGATCTGCACCTACTTCAGCATCGCCAGCAAATGCATATTCAGCATGCAGCTGTACGTTCTCCTGGAGGGTTACGTTAGCAAGAGCATTCCAGTAGGTCAGGTTCTTAGCCTTTGGCAGTGCTTTAAGAATATCGGTAGAAAGACCAGAGCCACCGAAGTAAACATTAGTATCTACATCGTTGTAAGCAACAGTCAGATCCCAGGTGCCAGCTTTCTTCCAGTCCGCTTTGCCATAGGAGAGGCCTGCGTTCCAAGCGGTGTCATAGTCACCAGCAGTGGTGTTGTTCCAGTATTCACCGAATACGTTGAACTGCTGAACCGGTACGTTCAGGTTTACGCCATAGATTTCATCCTTGGAACCATCTTTCTGAGCGATGTAGTCAGCGCCGAGTTTAGCAAAACCAAAGTCATAAGCGCCTCGAGCGAAGTAAGCATCTTTGCTCTTCCAATCAGCGTCATCGGAAGCATTCAGCTGACCAAAGCCGGTGGTCAGAGCCAGTTTGCCATTGTTGTAAGCAATCTGAGCACCATCATAGCCGTTTGCATCGCCAAACAGCCAGCCGCCCTGATTACCAAATGCGATCGGCTGACGACCCAGACGTACTGCTACATCTTTGCCGAAGTTGTGGTTAACGAAGAGCTGCTGCATGTAAACGCCTTTATCGTTCGCATCGTTTTTGAAGTCCATGTCGTAAGCCATTTTACCATTGACATAGGTGGATTCATTGACCTGGCCTTTAACATTGATTCTCATACGGCCATTCCAGGAATCTTCCTTGGTACCATTATCTTTGGTCTGATAACGCATACGAGCATCGCCGGACCAGTAGAGGTTGCCGACTTTCTTTTCGAGGTTGGAAACGCGAACGCCGAGGTTTGCGAGTTCGTCAGCGTATTCGCCAGCGAGTTTGTCCAGAGTTGCCTGCTGTTCAGCGTTCAGCTGGTCTTCTTTAGCCATGAGGCGAGCTACGATCTGAGCCAGTTCGTAACGGGTCATGTTTCTTTCGCCTTTGAAGGTGCCGTCCGGGTAGCCTTCTACGACGCCCTGAGCGGACAGGTCGGAGACTGCCTGATAAGCCCAGTCATCCGGAGTAACATCAGAGAATGGATTTGCAGCGTAAGCGGATACGCCAGCGGTGAGTGCTGCTACAGCAGCCAGTGCGAGGATCTTTTTCATAGTAGTGATCTCCCTTTGAAAAAATGTTGCTTCTTCTTTTCAAAGTCGACGTCCATGAAAGCTCCGCTCGAGTGACCGTGTTTCCTCTGCTTGCTTTTCATGTCTGTTTCCTTTGGACCATGAGCCCGAAGCTTAGATTCAGGTCTAGTAGTAGAGTATCATACTTTCGACTTTGCTTCAAGGATAGTTTCAGCTCATGCTTCTAGAAATTTCATGTATGTTTGCCAATCTTTTCTCCTTCTTTTTTAATCATAAAAATGCACAGCCTCTGATTTTTCATGCATTTATCGACACCCGGAACGGTAAATAACATTAAAATCATTTGCAGCATTAGATTTTCTCTTTTTATAACTATAGATAGGTTTTATAAGCTGTTTTTTGCAGAGGGTGCTTTTGTGAATCGTCGACCTGAGACGATCTTCCCCTCTCTTTCATACCGCGTCCCCCATCCACCCTCCGCCCCTTCGGGGCACCTCCTTCCATAGGAAGGAGGGAGTGTCCACGCTAGCCCCTTCCCTTGGAAGGGGCTGCCGAGCGTAGCGAGGCGGGGTTGGCTTCCTTTTGGGTGAAGTGGTAAACTAAAATTGGACACAGAGGGGGTAATCTTTAGACATACAGTGTACACTGCATAGGCAGTGCAAAATAAGCGCTGGACAGAGTGTCCCCCTTACTGGACAGGAGGTTTGCCATGAAGTACACGAAAGAACAAAGATTGGACATCGGTCGACGAATTTACTACAGCGAAATAAGTCGGTATGAAGCCGCGGAAGAATATGGCATTAGTGAGCAGACCGCACGGAATTACATGAGAATGTATCGGGATGTCAATCGGCTGCCGCCCAAACACGGTCAGAGATCCATCGGCGCACTCTCTTTCAAGAAAGAGCCGGTAGAGCTGGATGAACTGAAATCTATGACAAAGGAGGAATTGATCCAGGAGCTGATCAAGGCCAGGATCACAGAAGCAAGGTTAAAAAAAGGATACGAGGTGAAGGGAGATGGTACGGTAATTCTATACGCCAGCAAGACTACCAAGTGATTATGGAGCTGTCAGGAGAAATCCCAGTAAAGATCCTATGTAAAGCAATGGGCATCCAGCGGAGCAGTTTCTACGCATGGAAGAAGCATCTCTCCCATCCTTCGGAAAGAGAGAAGAACCTTGCAAGCAATGTCAGGCTGTTTCAAGAATACCACTCGAAGTATCCGTCGCATGGTTACCGCTGGCTGAATGCCAAGATACGCCTAGACAAAAACATTGTCCTGTCTGACCCCTATGCTCATAAGTGTTGCAAGATTGCGGGAATCAAGAGCAAGTCCAAGCATTACCGCTACAAGAAGGCTGGAGATCCGGCACGGATATTCCCAAATCTGCTCCTGTCAGAGATGCAGATTGACGGGCCGATGCAGTGCATCGTGAGCGATATGACAGCGTTTTATGTGAAGGGCGCCTACTACGAACTGACTCTTTACATGGATCTCTGGAACAATGAGATTGTCATCTATTCCCTTTCGGCAAAGCGTGGCGACCGCATGACCTATATCAGTGGGCTGAGAGATCTGATTGCATGGAAGGAGCAACATCCAGAACACCAAATGATCCTGCACACGGACCAGGGATCTGTCTACGCATCTAAGGCCTACAACGACCTGCTGCCCATGTACGGCATTACCCGGTCGATGTCACGTGCCGGAACGCCGACAGATAACGCTGCAATGGAATCTGTCAATGGATGGATTAAGGCCGAGATGTTCATGGACTTGCACGTGACCGGAGAGAAGTCCATCGCGGAAGAGGTGGATGATTACATCCATTTCTTTAACGAATATAGGCCAGCCTATACATTGGGCTACTTGACGCCGAAGCAGTACCGAGAACGCCATATTTCTAAATGCTGAACTTATTCAAGTTGTAGTTGGCATAAAGTGTCTGGCGGTTCCCGAGACGATGTTGGAAGATTCACTGTATCTTGTACAAGTATTCAATTTTTATGCCTAATTTTTTTAGTTTCGTGTCCAATTTTTGTTGACAAGTGCATGGGGCGGCGAAGCCGCCTCCTCTTTGCCTTCCCCATTGAGGAAGGCTTTGCTGGGAAAACGGTATTCTCGTTTCTTCATCCATCCCACGCAAAAACGACCGTCTCTTACGAGCGGTCGTTTTTATGTGTATTACTTGCTTAAGGAAACGCCGATTAAATCACAGAATTCGATTTAATCAGCGTTTCCCAAGAACGCCCCTGCCGTCTTCATCTCCGTATCGCAGACGGTCGAAAGGAAGTGATCGAGGTAGCGGGCGCACTCCGTGAAAAGGGCTCTTGAGATCGAGCCTTCGAAGGGGCTTCCCCAGCGGTAGCCGCGAAAGCGGCAAAGGAGGTCTCTCGCTCCTTCGGAAAGGGCTGTCGGGTCTTCTATGGCTTCCGTAGGATCGTAACCTGCCGCGGCCAGTAGCTTGATGGAGGCGATAAAGGCTATGACGCGAGGATTTCTCTCTTCCGCTGTGCGGGCAGCGGCCATGAGGACGTCATAGGCTTCATCCTCCTTCTGCCCCACGGGATAGAGGGCAAGCACCAGCTCGATCACATAGTACCAGCAGGTCATGTCTTCGTAGGAAAGCTTCATCATGTCGAAAAGAAGGCGGCCCTCATACTGACTGATGACACCATACTCGGGATAGATCGCTGCCGAAAGGCGGACGCAGGCAAAGGAGAGGAGGATGCCTGTCCCGCATCGGTTCATCACGGCGCGCGGCAGCGTCAGATGGATGAGTCCCATCTCGCGGGTAAAGAGTGAAAGGCTCCGCCCGCCTTCGCCGCCTTTGGACGCACGCAGGACGATCCCTTCTATATTTCTGATTTGGGGTGTTGGCATGGTCGGGTGTTCCTTTACATAATAGATGCGGGTGATGGTTCGGGGTTCGGGGGAAGCCCACGGGACGTATTGTCCCTTGATCGGGGATGAAAGCTTTGCTCAAATGAGGAATTAGGAATGGTGGTGCGGCGCATAAAAATATAGAAGCGCCGTGAAGTTTTGATAGCGCTTCGCGCGCATCGTCATTTCGAGCGTAGCCCTCAATCTTTATTGCAGAACGTTCATCGCCTGATATGAGGCAGCACCAGGACATCGTTTTCCCTCGGCGCATACACACTGATTCCCGCAATGCAGTAAAGATCCCTCGGCTGCGCTCGGGATGACGATGCCGGAGAATCCCAGTCACCCCTAATTCCCAATCCCTAATCCCTAGCCACTCATCCCAGCATTCAAACTTCAGGGTTGTGGTGCGGCGCTTCGCGCCGATTTTTTTTGTAGAGGCGATGCCCGAATGTCTGCGGAGAGCAGGTTTCCCGTTTACGCTTTTCTGACATCATTCGTTTGACCGCGAATGACAAAGATTTCTCGCTTCGCTCGAAATGACAAGGAGAGAAAGCTGCTCATCCCTAGCTACCAGTCACCAGTCACTAGTCACTAGTCACTAGTTCCCAGTCAACTTCTCCGCTTTCACACGGACGATACGGAAGCCGGAGAGGCGAAGAACGGTGAAGCGCCAGCCGGAGAAGTCGACGTAGTCGCCCACCTTCGGGATACGCTCCAGATTGGAAAAGACGAAGCCGGCGATGGTCGCGCTTTTATTTTCTCCTGCAAGATCGATCTCCAGCCGGTCTGATACATCTTCGAGAATGACGGTGCCGTCAAATTCATACGTCCCGTCCTTTTGACGGACGATCTCATAGGGGACATTCTCCGCAGGCTGCGGGATCTCACCGATGAGCTCTTCGACGAGGTCATTCAGTGTGACAAGGCCGGAGGTGCCGCCGTACTCATCTACGACGACGGCGAGGTAGATGCGTCGGTTCTTCATGAGCTGGAGCAGCGCCGGCGCGGGCATGACTTCCGGCACGGTCAAGATCTCACGATTGATCTTCTTCAAAGACAGCTGGCCCGAGAGACAGCCCTGCAGAAGGTCTTTCACATGGATAAAGCCGATGATCTGGTCTCTGTCTTCGATGCAGACCGGATAGCAGGTGTGATGGCTTTTCGGCAGCACGCGCCGCATCGCTTCGGACAGATCCTCGTCAAAGTGGAAGACGACGATCTCATTTCTGGGGATCATGACATCGCGCGCCATGAGGTCGAAGAAATCGAATGAATTCTTGATGAGCGTATTTTCGAGGGCATTCAGGCGGCCGCTTCGGTGGCTCTCTTCGACGATGCAGCGGATCTCATCCTCGGTGTAGGTGAAATTGACTTCATTGCGGAAGGGGATCCCCCGCAAGCGGAAGATGCGATGCGTCACAAAAAGACCTGCCGCGACAAAGAGCCGGTACAGGTGTCGGTTGAGACGGATGACCCATGTGTGCGAAGCGAGGATGGGCAGCGGATCGACCAGTGCATGCGCCCCGGGGAGAAGGATCGTCCCCACCCAGTACACCAGAAGAAGTCCCATGACAAGGAGCGCAATGAGGATGTACACGCCCCATTTCCATTCGGCCCAGAGCGCCCCGCCCAGAAGTGATTCCAGAAGGACGAGCGCATGGCTTACCAGCATCAGGAGAGAGATCCCCAGCATGGCGCTGCACAGCACGAAGGAGACCTGCGTGCCGCCGATGATCTGCGACGTGCGCCGGTAGAAAGGCGCCACCTTTTCGATGAGCGCAGGATCCTGCTCGTCATTGTCTTCGATGTATTTCTTCCGCATGCGAGCGAAGGAAAAGTTCACCATCGTATTGTTGTAATTGATAAAGGAAACGGCCACGATGACGAGAAGCCAAAGGCCGATCCATTCTATCTCTGAAGAAATAAGTCATCCACTCCTTTTTAGGTTGTCGGGTTCAAGGTTCAGGGTTCAGGGTTCAGAAGGTTCAAAGGGTTCAGGGTTAGCCGCTAAGGCGGCTCGCCCCTTGATTAAATGAGAAATGCGAAATGGTGGGGCGGCGCATAAACTGAGGAAGCGCCGCGGAATTTTGATAGTGTTTCGCGCTATCGTCATCCCGAGCGTAGCCGAGGGATCTTTCTTGCACTGCGGTCAGTATCACATAAGCACCGGTACGGAAACGACGCCTTGGTGCTACGTATTTCTGCTTTCACACATCCTTCGTTTAGCGGTCTGCAAGAAAGATTTCTCGCTTCGCTCGAAATGACGATACGAGAGTCTGATGTCTCCTAGCCTCCTAGCCACTAGTCACTAGTCACTAGTCACTTGAGACTCCTAATCCCTAGCCACTAATCCCTAATCCCTAGTTACCAGCTGCTATCTGTGCTCCTTGTACCCAAGCTCCCTTAGGATATAGTCCTTGTTCTTCCAGTCCTTGCTGACCTTGACCCAGAGGTCGAGGAAGACGGGAGCGCCGATGAGACTTTGGATCTCTTCGCGGGCTTCCTGTCCTGCTTCTTTGAGGACGGTGCCTTTCTTTCCGATGATGATGCGTTTCTGCGAATCACGCTCGACGTAGATCGTGCAGCGGATGTAGACCTTGCCATTTTCACGTTCATGGAATTCTTCTGTGAAGACGCCGATGGCGTGCGGCACTTCATCGCGTGTACGCGTCAGGAGCTTTTCACGGACGATCTCCTGCACGATGTTTCTCTCCGGCTGGTCGGTCACCATGTCATCGGGGAAGTACTTCGGGCCTTCGGGCAGGTACTTTTCCACCATCTTCATGAGGACATCCAGATTCTCTCCCGTCTTGGCAGAGAGCGGGACGATCTCGGCAAACTTGTAGATCTTATCGTACTGCACGAGCTTCTTCAAGAGCTCGTCCTTGGAGATCAGGTCGGTCTTCGACAGCGCAAGGATGACCGGCACCTTGCGGTTCTTCAGGAGGGAAATGATGTAGCGGTCGCCTGCGCCCAGAGGATCGTTCACGGCGCAGAGGAAGACGATGAGGTCGACCTCGTCCAAAGCGTCCATGGTATTCTGACGGATCACTTCGCCGAGCTTGCTCTGCGGCTTGTGCATACCGGGGGTGTCCAGAAAGACCACCTGGGAATTCTCGCCGTTCCATACGCCGGTGATCTTATTTCTGGTCGTCTGCGCGTGAGCAGACACGATGGAAATCTTTTCCCCCAGAAGGGCATTCATAAGTGTGGATTTACCGACATTCGGCCGCCCGACAAGAGCGACAAAGCCGGAGTGAAATTTGGTTTCGTTATTCATAGAGTCTCCTAAATAAAGAGGCAGGGTTCGCCTGTGGGGCGGATCGCCCATGGATTGCAAATGAAAGCTCTCCTCGAATGAGGAATGAAGGTGGCGGCTTCGCCGAAAATATATAGGGCGATGCCCTAAGGTCTCTTGATAGCAGGTTTCCCGTTTGGGGGTTCCCAACATTGTTCGCCGAACCGCGAATGACAAAGATTTCTCGCTTCGCTCGAAATGACGATACGGGAGTCTGATATCTTCTAGTCTTCTAGTCTCTTGATCTAGTCCCCAGTCGCTAGTCACTCATTCCCGCTTCTTCCCTTTCGATCTCCCCTTCGGTCATCATGCGGGTGATGCCGCAGGCGGAGAGGATATCTTCTTCCGCCTTTCGCATGGCTTTCTTTTCTTCGGGGTCATAATGGTCATAGCCGAGAATGTGAAGGAAGCCGTGAACGGAGAGGTAAGCTACTTCGCGTTCCGTGCTGTGTCCGAATTCTTTGGCCTGCTGGATAGCACGATCCAGATTGATGACAATGTCTCCCAGCTCTGTTTCTTCCTCCGGAATGTCCTCCTCCCCTTCATTCAGTGCAAAGGAGAGGACATCGGTCGGTGCATCGACATTGCGGTAGTCGCGATTCAGCTCATGGATGGTATCCGCATCACAGATGAGGACGCTGATCTCTGCCTCTTCCGGCACCTTCTGCAGCTCTGCGCCCTTGGTGAGGACGGTGTGGATCAGCTTTTCGTAATTTTCGTCGTAAAATTTCATATCACTGTAATTGATCGTGATTTCCATGGTAACACCTCCGAGATCATGGATTTTCGAATGGAAGGTTCAGGGTGAGCCCATGGGACGTGTCGTCCCTTGATTGCGAATGAAAGCTCTGCTTGAATGAGAAATTAGAAATGAGAAATGCGAAATGGTGGTGCGGCGCATAAAAATCAGAAGCGCCGCGGAGGTTTGAGACTAGCGGTTTTCTCGTATCAGAAACCTAATCCCTAGCCACTCATCCCTAGCTACTAGTCACCAGTCACTAGTCACTAGTCACCAGCTGCTCTTTTTCTTCGCATCTTCTTCGTAGGCATGAATGATCGCCGCCACAAGATCGTGTCTGACGACATCGTCTTCATTGAAATAGACGTGTCCGATGTCTTTCACATGCTTCAGCACGCGCTCGGCATCGATGAGGCCGCTCTTGACATGAGGGGGAAGATCGATCTGCGTGGTATCGCCATTGATGACCATCTTCGATCGGTGTCCGAGGCGTGTCAGGAACATTTTGATCTGCTCGATGGTGGTATTCTGCGCTTCATCAAGGATGATGAAGGATTTCTCGAGCGTGCGTCCGCGCATGTAGGCGAGAGGCGCGACTTCGATCTGGCCCTTCTGCTGCAGCCGCATGAAGTCTTCCGGGCCGAACATATCCAGCAGTCCGTCAAAGAGAGGACGAAGGTACGGATTGACCTTTTCCTGCAAATCGCCGGGAAGGAAGCCCAGCTTCTCACCGGCTTCGACCGCCGGACGGACGAGAATGATGCGCTGCACGTCATGATTTCTGAGCGCAAAAGCGGCGAGTGCAACAGCCAGATAGGTCTTGCCAGTCCCCGCGGGGCCGATGCCGAAGGTGATGGAATGGTGACGGATGGTATCGACGTAAATCTTCTGTCCCACAGTCCTTGGGCGAAGCGGTGCGCCCTGCTTGGTGAAATTGATGATGTCGTCTTCCATGTCTTCGAGCAGCTGCTCTTTGCCTTCATCCAAGAGGGACATCACCATCCTGACCTGCCGCGCAGAGAGGCGGATCCGCTGACGGATCATCCGCCGCAGTCTTCCAATCACGCGCATGCTCTGATCGACTGCCTCTTCCTCACCCTTGAGCCGAATGAGATTGCCGCGGGCAAAGATGTCTGCGCCGTAATGCTCGCCGATGATGGCAAGGTATGAGCTGTCCCGCTCCAAAAGCGCGCCGGCCTCCTCGCGATCATTCACCATGATCTGTTCTGTTTTTTCTGCCATGAAGTTCCTTTCGTGTACCAATACCATTTCTTATGTCTCACCGCACAAATCTCCGCACGGCCTTTCCGTCGATATAGTCGCAGCAAGCGCCCTGCATGATACCGCGCTCTTCCATCAGGGCGTCGATCCTTTTCTTGACGTCCCACCACGGGGAGCCGCCATTGACGGTGAGGGTATTCCCGCCCGAGGCGCGGCCGACGATACGCTGGATGACGATGTCGGGGCGGAGATAGGAAAGGAAGAGAATGACGCGCTCCATGTATTCCTCCATCGAAGAGAGTGTGACCTCGCCGGCTTCATACATATGCGCGAGCGCCGTATCCTTCACGATATATAAGGAGTGCAGCTTCACCTCTGTCACGGGGAGGACGGAGATGAGCTTTGCCGTCTCGATGACGTCTATCCGGTCATCCCATGGAAGATCTGCGATGACATGCGTACATTGCCCGAAGCCATAGCGCCCGATGCGGAGCGAGGCATCTATGTATTCCGCGACACCGTGGCAACGGCCGATCTTCTCGAGGGTATGGGCATTGCTGCTCTGCAGCCCCAGCTCGATCGTCACATCCTTGCCATAGGTATCTGAAAGCTCTTTCAGGATGTCAAGGTAGCGCTCGTGAATGCAGTCCGGACGCGTCGAAACGTCGACTCCCACCACATCGGGATGCTGCATGGCTTCCTCCATCCAGCACCGAAAATCGCGTAGCGGCGCGTAGGTATTTGTGAAATTCAGGAAATAGGCGATGAATTTCTTCGCCTTGTACTTCGGCCCCACATGCGCGATGCTCCGGTCAAGCTGGCGGGTGATCTTCATGCCGACCGCCTTCGTCTCATAGTCCGCACCGATCGAGCCACAGAAGATGCAGGGTGCTTTTGACAGCGTACCATCGCGGTTCGGACAGGTCACGGGGAGCGAGATCGGGATCTTGTAGACCTTCTCGCCGTATTTTTGTTTCAAGAAATCAGAATAGTTGCGATAATGTTCCATAGTTAATAAGTTCTACCGCTTCAGCGGATTCGACAGTGTTTCTCCAGCCCCTTCCTTTGGAAGGGGCTGACGAGCGAAGCGAGTCGGGGTTGGCTCCTGCATGAAGTAAAAATCCGCCTAGGGAGATACTGATCCCATCGTTGTCCGATTGCATCAGCGTTTCCCCAGCTCGGCTCCCCCTGCCCTTCGGGCATCCCCCTTCCCAAGGAAGAGGATAGGACGATTCGCTGCATATTACAGTCATTATATAACAAATCTCGCCGCCGTGCATTTACAATAGGGAAATGCTTTTGTAAAATGGAAGAAAAGCAAGTGGATGCAGGAGCCCTCTTTCCACAGCATTGCACCTGTTATATCCTCATTTCCAGTCACTAGTCACTTCCATTCACGAAAGAAGCCCAACCATGCTCACTATCCGCACCGCCCAGCTCGACATCCTGCCTGGGAATATCCGCGCCAACTGGGCGCTCATCGAAAAAGAGATCTCACTCGCCAAAGAGGAGGGAGCTGACCTTCTCGTTCTTCCCGAGATGTGTCTCACCGGTTATCTCATCGGAGACCTGTGGGACCAGAATGCCTTCCTGCGCGAGGCAGAGCGATACAATGACCGTCTCCGCGAAGCAGCGCAAGGCCTCGCGATCGCGTGGGGAAACGTCGCCATCGACTGGACAAAGACGAATGACGATGGCCGCCCCCGAAAATACAATGCCGCTTTTCTCGCGAAAGACGGCGCATTCCTCTCTCCGGAAGGACTGCATCGTCCCTATGCGGTGAAAGCGTTGCTGCCCAATTACCGCTGTTTCGATGACCGCCGCTATTTCACCTCTCTTCTCGCCCTCGCGAGAGAAGAAGGCTCGACCCCCGAAGAAGCGCTCGCGCCCTTTGTGATCTCTCTTCATGGCGAAGTGATCCGCCTCTCGCTTCTCCTCTGCGAAGACAGCTGGGATGAAAATTACAGCTTCTCGCCCATGGATGTCCTTGCCGCCAAGGGCACCGATCTTTTCCTGAATCTGTCCGCCTCTCCCTTCACGCTTTCCAAAAATGAAAAACGCCACCGCATGCTCTCCGCCAAACTCTCCCGTCTCCACGTCCCGATGCTCTATGTGAATCGTCGTGGACTGGAGAACAACGGCAAGACCTGCTACACCTTCGATGGCATGACCGCCGCTTATGGAAAGGACGGCAGACTTCTTGCCGAAGCCGCTCCCTTTGAAGAGGCCCGCAGCACATTCCATTTCGAGAGATCCACGAACGCGCTCCTTCCCGCCTCCCCCATGCCGCCATGGCAGGGAGACCTGCTTCTTTTCGCCATGCGCTACGGCG
Organism: Dialister sp. i34-0019-2H8; assembly: GCF_042846925.1. Lineage (NCBI taxonomy): Bacteria > Bacillati > Bacillota > Negativicutes > Veillonellales > Veillonellaceae > Dialister > Dialister sp. i34-0019-2H8. The sequence continues at coordinate 475,186 of NZ_BAABYQ010000001.1, read as the reverse complement.
TCAGAAAATTTCTCTCCGCCATCGGCGTATCCAAAGTCGTGATCGGCGTCTCCGGCGGCATCGACTCCGCGGTGAATGCCGCGCTCTACCGCTCCGTCCTTCCCGCAGACCATCTGCTCCTCGTGAATACGCCGACGCGCTACAATTCAGAAATGACGAAGAGGCTCGCCAAAGACCTCGCGATGCGTCTCAGCTCGCCCTACCTCACCATCCCCATCGGAAAGTTCATCGATGAGACGGCAAAAGCACTGGAAGGCCTTCCGATCTCTTGCGGACGCGAGATCCATCTCACGGACTTCATGAAGGAAAACATGCAGGCGCGCGACCGGAGCAGCCGGATCCTTTCCGCCCTCTCCGCTGCCTTTGGCGGCATCTTCACATGCAACGCCAATAAAACAGAAACGACCGTCGGCTACGGCACACTCTACGGCGACCTCGCCGGTGCATTTGCCGCGACCGCCGATTTATGGAAATACCAGATCTACCACTTGGGCCGCCTTTTGAACGACTGGTACGAAAGCCCCGTCATTCCGGAAGGCATCTTCACCGTGAAGCCCTCCGCCGAGCTCTCAGAAAAGCAGGACGTCACCAAAGGCATGGGCGATCCTCTCATCTATGAGTACCATGACTATCTTCTGAAGAGCTTCGTCGAGCCATGGCAGCGCCTCTGCCCGGAAGACCTCCTCACTTGGTACGCAGAGGGAAGTCTCGAGGCGCATATCGGCTGCCATGCCCGCGTGCAAGACCTCTTCCCGACCGCCAAAGCCTTCACCGAAGACCTTGAACGCTGGTGGGCTCTCTTCTCCGGCTTCTCCGTCGCCAAGCGCATCCAGACCCCTCCGATCCTCGCCATGAGCCGGCGCCCCTACGGCTACGACTTAAGAGAGTCCCAGGTCACGCCGTACTATACGGATGCGTATCTCGCGCTGAAAAAGAAGCTCGGAGTGTAGAAAGTGAGAAGTTTTCAGACCTTGGACGTATTCCTGCAGGACTTTCCGAGTTTCTTCCCCTCCTTATCCGAAAATCACAAGCGAAAAAGAGATGGAGCCGGATGCATTTGCATCCGATTCCATCTCTTTTTTTGACCTGAGCGGGATGAAATATCACTCACAGCGCCATCATCCGTTTCCGAAGCTCTGCGAGCCTTTCCATTTCCATCCTCTTCGGATGGGTGATCAGGAGCGAAACGGGCTCCGCTATGAAGGGCGTGAGCTTTGCGATATGCTTCTCTACGGTCTGGATATTCCAGTAGGTGTGGAGGGAGTGCTCCGTATCAAAGCGAATCGTGCATTTCCCGTCCAAGTCCACGAAGATATCATGAAAAGAGCCGAGATGCACATAGCCAAGCCCAGGCGCCTGCTCAGAAAGCTTTAGCTGGACGAAAAGGCTGTCCGCATCATCGCCGAATCTCACGGCCGTCCCGCGCCGTTTTCCGAAGAGCCTTCTCTGCGTCCTCATGCACTCGCCATAGGAGCGTGACAGCCGTCCCATCGCCGTCTCGACAGGGCAGGGCATGTGGATCAGTCCCCAGTCATTCCGAATCGCCAACGTATCATCCACGCCGCCGCGCTTCACCGGCACCAGCGCTCTCATTCCAATATTGCACATGCTGCTTCCTCTCTTTCAGCACGAACGTCTCTTCCCTCAGAAATATTGTTCCCTGAACATAAGTATAGCAAATGAGCGTTCGATCGTCAAGAAAAGCAGGAACGTTCTTTCGTTCCTGCTTTTTGGTTGGCCAGGTATTAGAAGTGACTGGTGACTAGTGGCTAGGGATTAGGGATTAGTAGCTAGGGATTAGGTGTCTCGAACGACTGGTGACTAAAAAACTAGAAGACATCAGACTCCCGTATCGTCATTTCGAGCGAAGCGAGAAATCTTCCTTGCAGAGCGATAAACAATGCATGTGTGAAAGCAGAAATACGTGGCACCAAGTCGTCGTTTCCCTGCCTGTGCCTATGCGATACTGACCGCAGTGCAAGAAAGATCCCTCGGCTGCGCTCGGGATGACAATACGGGAAAAGGATAGCCCCAAAAGTTTGAAAGCTGGGATGAGTGACTAAGGATTAGGGACTAGGGGACTCTCGTATCGTCACTTCGAGCGAAGCGAGAAATCTTCCTTGCAGACCGATAAACAATGCATGTGTGAAAGCAGAAATACGTGGCACCAAGTCGTCGTTTTCCTGCCAATGCCTATGCGATACTGACCGCAGTGCAAGAAAGATCCCTCGGCTGCGCTCGGGATGACGATACAGGAAAAGGATAGCCCCAAAAGTTTGAAAGCAGGGATGAGGGATGAGGGACTAGTGTCTGGTGACTGGTAGCTAGGGATTAGGTGTCTCGAACGACTGGTGACTAAAAACTAGAAGACATCAGACTCCCGTATCGTCATTTCAAGCGAAGCGAGAAATCTTCCTTGCAGACCGATAAACAATGCATGTGTGAAAGCAGAAATACGTGGCACCAAGTCGTCGTTTCCCTGCCTGTGCCTATGTGATACTAACCGCAGTGCAAGAAAGATCCCTCGGCTGCGCTCGGGATGACGATACGGGAAGAGGAATAGGGGGGCGCGAATAGCGAGCTGTTTAGGATGGTTATGACGAAGCTATGTATAAAATTTCTTGTAAAAGCTGACTCTGCGATTGAATCAGCGTTTCCCGAAGATAAATCACCCGCGATCAAGCCCCTTACTCCACGATTTCAAACTCCGCGCGGCTTCCCTTCTCCGCCGGACTGACCTTGAGGCGGGCATCGATGCGCTCCTCAAGCTCAGGCACATGGGAAATGATGCCGACAAGACGGCCGGTGCTCTGCAGATCGATCAGTGTATTCATTGCGCTGTTCAGTGCTTCCGGATCCAGCGTACCGAAGCCTTCGTCGATGAACATGGTATCGAGGTGTACGCCGCCCTGCCTTGCCTGCACGACATCGGCAAGCCCCAGGGCGAGTGAGAGGGAGGCGAGGAAGGTCTCTCCGCCGGAGAGGGTATTCGCCGGACGCGAACGGCCGGTGTAGCTGTCTGAGACTTCAAGAGAGAGGCCGCCCTTATTCGCTGCGCCCGTCTCCTTCATGCGATGAAGCGAGTAGCGGCGATGGCTCATCTCAAGGAGACGGTGATTTGCCGCCTCCGCGACCTCGTCTAAGAGAACGCCCAGCACATAGCGCTCGAGCGTGATCTTCGTGCGGCTGCCACGGGTGAGGTCATAGAGCCCCTGCGCAAGAGACAGTTCTTCAGAGAGCGCGTCAAGCACCTGCGCCATGGCTTCGGTGTCCTTCGCAACTTTCTGCAGATTTTTCAGCTGGTCAGCGAGCGAGCGGCTCTGTCCCGCCGACGTAGTGAGACGGTGCTGCAGCTGGTTATCTTCCTGACCGAGCGCGGCCATGTCGGGGCGTTTCGCCCCGCCTGTCACGAGACGCTCATCCGCGATGGTTTTCTCCGTCGCTTTCAGCTCGGTTTCGTAGTCGGAAATCGATTTCTCCATCCGCTCTTCTTCTTTGACGCGAGCATACCAGACCTTGCAGTCATTGCGGTCCGCAAAGCCGGCTCCCCTGGCTTTTTCATCCAGTGCATCCGACTGCGCTTTATAGTCGGCTGCCAGCTTTTCTCGCCGGGCCGTGGCGTTCTGGAAATTTGCCTCCGCGCCGCCCAATGCGGAAAGGAGCGGCTCTTTTTTCTCCTGCAGCGCTTTCAGGGCTTCTTCCCATGCCGTCACGGCCGCAAACAGCCGCTTCACTTCGTTTCGAAGGAAAATGGGACTGCGGTAGGCTTCCGGCAGATCGGAGAGGCTTGCGAGCTTCGCCTGGGCATTCCCCATCTCGGTGATGGCGCTGACGTATGCCCCCGCCGCATAGGTGCCCGCCAGATTTCTGGCATTCTCGTAGTCTTTCGTCGCCGTTTCTGCTGCTTTCTGTGCCTTTTTCAATTCGGTTTCCGTCGGCAATTTTTCCTTCGAAACCGCTGGATGCGGATGATGCACGCTGCCGCAGACCGGACAGGGCGCACCCTCTTCGAGCTGGCTCGCCAGAATGGCCGCCTGACCGAAGATGTAGCGCCGCCGGACGTCTTCGGCTGCTTCGCGTGCGGCTTCCGCCGCCCCGCGGCATTTCTTCTCCGTCTCCTGCAATCTGGCAAGCTCTGTTTCCGCTTCCTTGTATTTCTGCGTGTAGCGCTCCACATTGCGCCGCGCCGCGCCGTACTCCTTCGCCTTCGGCTCCCAGCCCTGCAACTGCGTGATGGTTATCTTCGCCCTTTCCATCTCCGCGCGCTGGCCTTCGAGCTTCGTTTCAAAGGCGAGCAGCTGCTCCTTTTCTTTCGCATAGCGATTTCGCTCTGCCTCGGCGGTATCCCTCGCGGACTTTGCCGCCTTTCCTTCTGCCATGATGTTGTCGAGCATATCAAAATACGCCGCAAGCTCCTTCGCCCGGCGGATGCGAACCAGATCCTGCTTTTTATGCTCGATTTCCTCAGCCTTCATAAGGAGCGACGCCTGCTGCTTCTCTGCCTTGTCCAGTGCCTGAAAATGGGAATTCAACTGCGCGGCCTCGCTGTACACCTTGCGGAAATCCTGCATCGCGCTTTCCGTTTCCGCGTGTACCTTCTTCGCGTCCGCGAGCTGCTGCTCCGTCTCCGCAGCAAGGCGGGCAAGCTCCGCTGCATCTTGTGCGCCGACCGTATGGTATGTGGTCACGAGCACCGTTTCCTGCTCCTTTTTCTTCCGGTACAGCGCATCGGCGCGCTCCTTCAGCTCGTACTGGAAATCCGAAAAACGCTGCGTCTTGAAGAGCTGCTTCAGGATGCCCTCTCGCTCTTCGGCCTTCGCGACGAGGAGCTTTCGGAAATCCCCCTGCGGCAGGAGGATGACCTGACAGAACTGATTCGCATTGAGCCCGATCAGTTTCCCTGCCGCCGCCTCGACATTCGTGCGAAGCGTCGACATCTCCTTCCCGTCGACCAATTCCGAGAGCGAGGCCTGCATCGCTGTCTTTGTCTGTCCCTTGCCTCGCTTCTTATCGATGAACTGCTCAGGTGAACGGCAGGCACGATACGTCTTCTCGCCGATCATGAAGTCAAAAATGACTTCCGTCTTCTGATCCGGCCCTGCATAGTCGCTTCGCATACGCGCGCCGCTCCGATCGCCTGACGTCTTCCCATAGAGCGCATAGCACATGGCATCGAGGATCGTGGTCTTCCCCGCCCCCGTCGGTCCGCAGATGAGGAAAAGATGCCGCCCATCCAGCTTTTCGAAATCGATCGTCACTTCCCCCGCATAGGGGCCAAAGGCACGCATCGTCAGCTTCAAAGGTCTCATCGCTCTTCCTCCTTCTTGTACACCGCTTCCCAGCAGACATTGGCAAGCGCCTCTTCCTTGTCTGACAGCTCTCTCTCTCGGAATTCGCTGACAAATGCACGGAAAATATCCTGATCGCTCATGTGCTCCAGCTCGATATCGCGGCGGCCGCTGTCCTCCTTATAGCCCATGTTCTGCTCGACGCCCAGCGCATTCTTGTACTTCTCGCGAAGCTTTGGCATCGCATCGATCACAGGCAGCTCATCCGTCAAGATGACCTGCAGGTAGTCCTCCGAGGCCTCCCTCTTTTCGCTCATGAGCTCGGCGAATGTTCCTTCCAGCACACGGACCTGATGGAGCGGCGCGAGCTCACGGAAATCCGTCTCGACACTGCCATCCTCTCCGATCGTTCCCACGATGACGCCCTTATGCTGCTCCGCCTCATCGAAAGAATACCGCATGAGGCTGCCGCTGTACTGCACCCTTTCCGACTGCTTCTGCGTCCTCTGGTGCCGGTGCAGATGCCCGAGCGCCGCATAGTCGTAGGCATCAAAGACACTGTCCGAGATCCTGTCATAGCCTCCGATCGAGAGCGGCCGCTCCGACTCGGAAGGCGTCCCGCCCGCGGCAAAGACATGGGCGAGTGCCACCTTCCGCATCGAAGGATCGGGCAGGGCAGAAAGAAGGATCTCCGAGAGCTTCTTCTCCGCCTCCTCGTAGCTGTGAATGTCTTCCGCGCCGGAAAGCCCCTTCTGATTCATCATGACGCGCACGCGCGCCGGCTCCGCATAGGGGAGCGGCACGAAAGCCACCTTCCCCCATGCATCCTCCAGGATGACGGGATGCACACGATCCAGCGGGCCGAAAATATAGAGTCCCTGATGCGACAGAAGACGGCTCGCCACCGCGAGGCGCTCCGCACTGTCATGGTTTCCGCTGATGACGATCAGGGGAGTATGTCGCTTTCCTACGATCTCCTCTGTCATGCGGTCGAAGAGCTCGACCGCCTCCTCCGGCGGGTATGAACGATCATAGACATCCCCCGAGAGCAGAATGACGTCCGGCTTCTCTTCATCGACGAGCGGAAGGAAGCGGTGCATCAAAAGCCATTCCTGATCCGCTGTCATGGCATGCTCTTTCAAAAGCTTTCCCAGATGCCAGTCAGCCGTATGGATAAATTTCATGGTACCTCCTCTTATAAGCCTACAGGAAACACGGATCTGTCATTATTATAGCCTGACACACAAGGCCGGGTAAGAGAATGGCTGTGCGCTTCTCCTACGCAAAAAGGCGATGTGAAATAACAATCATCTCATTTTCGCGTTCCATCTGCCGCGGGGAACTTGCAGCTCTCATAGGAGTGACCGGAAAACCTTATCCCAGCTGTCTTTCATGCCATAGTCACCCTATCCGCCCCTTTCGGGCACCTTCCCCTAGAGGGGAAGGCTGCGATACGGGAATACCATCCTCTAAAAAAGGCGGCGAAGCCGCCACCTGAACCTTGAACCTTGAACCAAATGAAAGCAAAGTAAAAAGAGGCTCATCGAGCCTCTTTTTGATAGACCTTATTTCAGCACACCGATTTCCTTATAATACTTGGCAGCACCCGGATGGAGCGGGATATCCGCGATGTCCTTCACTGCATTTTCAGCGGTGAGGCCTTTCAGATTTTTCTGAGACTGTCCGAGCTCATCCATGTGTTCCCACAGGGTCTTCGTCAGCTGATAGACCACATCCTCCGGCAGATCGCCGCGGCAGAACATGACCATCTTGATGGCCGATGTCTTGACATCCTTATCCTGATTCGGATAGGTGCCGGCTTTGATCGTATAGCTGGTGTACCACGGGTACTTCGCCTTCAGCTCTTTGATGAGGTTATCATCGATCTCCACGAGGTGCGCGCCGCCTGTCAGTGCCTGCGTCACAGCGGAAGCCGGAGCGCCGGACATGATCCATGCGCCGTCGATGGAGCCGTTCTGCAGCATATCTGCTGCATCTGTGAAGGTGATGTATTCCGCTTTGATGTCATCGGGGAAGGAAAGACCCGCTGCCGTGAAGTGCGTCTCGCATTCGTTATAGACAGAGGAGCCTGCCGATGCCACGGCAAAGTGCTTCCCTTTCACATCCTTCAGGCTGTTGATCCCGGAATTTGCCGTAGCAACGACCTGATTCGGATTCAGGTACAGGCCGCCGATCGCTTTCAGATCCTTGTAAGCGTGATCCTTGAAGCTGTCCGTACCATTCAGGCACTGGTAGACATTGGAAGAGATCGCAATGGATACCTGTGCTTCGCCTTCGGATACCATGTTCAGGTTTGCGATGCCGCCGGCCGATGCCTGGCTGGAAGCCTGCACGCCCGGTACCTGGCTGCTCCACATGTTCGTGATCGCTGCGCCTACGGCATAGAGCGCACCCGAAGCTCCCGCCGTCGGGAAATTGATCTTGATCGTCTGTCCGGCCGCCGGTTTCGCCGCGCCGGAAGCTGCTTTCTTGTCATCCCCGCATCCGGCCAGAGCTCCGGTCAGGGTCAGAGCTGCCAGTGACAGCGCGATCGCTTTTTTCCATTTTTTTGTCATGATGATCCCTCTCTCTTTCTTCTATCCTACTCTTCTCCACAGAGAATAATAAAGTTGTAAATATTATACTATAAATGAGCGGGCATTGGTAGGTGGGGCTCGGGGTTCAGGGTTGTGGTGCGGCACATAAAAATATAGAAGCGCCGCGAGTATAAATAATGGCGATGCCCGAAGATAGCATTTCAGTCACTAGTCACTTTTAATCCCCAATCTCTGCTTTCAAACTTGTGGGGATCCCTTTCCCGTAGCGTCATCCCGAGCGCAGCCGAGGGATCTTTCTTGCACTGCGGTCAGTATCACATCGGCATAGGCAGGGAAACGACGCCTTGGTACGACGTATTTCTGCTTTCACACATCCATCGTTTATCGGTCTGCAAAAAAGATTTCTCGACTTCGCTCGAAATGACGATACGTGGGGCTGATGTCTCCCAGTTACTAGTCACCAGCCACTCCTAATCCCTAGCTACTAATCCCCAGCTACTAAGGAAACGCTGATTAAATCGCAGAATCGGATTTCATATGGATTTTTATACATAGTGTCGTCGACATTCTCCTTAAATAGCTCGCTATTCGCGTCGAATGTCTCCTCGCTCTGTATAAAAATCCAAGAATGAAATCTGATAACGATTTAATCAGTGTTTCCCTAATTTCTAGTCACCAGACACTAGTACCCCCATCCCTATTTCCTTCTCATCCACTGGAAGATGCATACAGCAGCGATGCCTGCGATGCCTGCGATATCCGTCAAGCTGCCTGGGAAGAGCAGCAGCGGGGAGACGGCGATGAGGATCACACGCTCGATAATGCCGGCCTTGCGGATGATCCAGCCTTCAAGACCGGCCACGAGAGCAAACGTCCCGATCATCGCGGTGAAGATGCTCCAGAGAGATTCCCAGAGTGTCGCTGTCTTATCGACGCCGATCAGGAGTACCGGATTATCCAGGAAGAAGAATGGGATGATGAAGCCGATGAGCCCGAGGCGGACCGCCCACAGTCCCGTCTTCGTCTGATCAGAGTCGGCGATGCCGGATGCCACATAGGCAGACATGGCGACCGGCGGCGTGATATTCGACAGGCAGGCATAGATGAGGCAGAAGAGGTGCGCGATGAGCGGAAGCGCACCCGCCTTGATGAGGACCGGCACCGCGACGGCCTGCACGATGACATAGGCAGCGACGCCCGGGACACCCATGCCAAGGATCGCGGACATGATCATGACGAGGAAGCCGGCGAGGTAAATGTGATCGCCCTGTACGATGGACAGGATGAGGTAGCCCATATTGAGCCCCATGGATGTCAGAGTGACGGTACCGATGATGATGCCGATGATGACGCAGCACACGCCGACCGAGATCGCACTTTTCGACCCTTCGACGACCGCTTCCAGGATCTTGGCAGGACCCATGCGGGTATCCTTACGAAGCCAGCTGGCGCCAATGGTGACAAAGATGGAGATCACGGCCGCATAGAGCGGGGTGAAGCCGGCAAACATCAGCCCGATGAGGCTGACGAGCGGAAGCACCAGATGCCCCTGCTCCTTGATGACGACCATCGCATTCGGGATATTCTCCTTTGCGATGCCGGAGAGTCCGAGACGTTTCGCCTCGAAGTGGACCGCGAGCAGCAGGCCGACGTAGTAGAGGAGCGCCGGTGTGATGGAGGCAAGTGCCACATAGGTGTAAGACAGATTCAGAAATTCCGCCATGACGAAGCCGACCGCGCCCATGATCGGCGGGGTGAACTGACCGCCTGTCGAAGCCACGGCTTCGACAGCGCCGGCAAATTCCTTCTTGTAGCCCGTGCGCTTCATGAGCGGAATGGTGATGGTACCGGTCGTCGCGACATTGGCGATGGCCGAGCCATTGATCATGCCCATGAGACCGGAGGCGATGACCGCCACCTTCGCCGGGCCGCCGGATGTACGGCCGACAAGCGTCAGCGAGAAATCATTGATGAATTTCGAAAAGCCGCTGTGCTTTAAGAAAGCACCGAAAACGACGAAAAGAAAAATGTATGTCGCCGATACGCCGATACCGGTGCCAAGCACGCCCTGCGTCCCCCAGAACTGGGTGATGAGCACGCGCTTCAGCGTGAAGCCATTGTGTCCGAAATAGCCCGGCAGGTATGCGCCAAACCAGTTGTACGCCAGAAAGACTGCCGCCAGGATGGCAAGATTGCCGGATGCGCGGCGCGCCGCTTCAAAGACGCAGACGATCGCGACGAGGGCGATGCCGACCTCCATATCAGAGATACGACCGCCGGTCTGTGCAATGCGCGTGTAATTCAAGATCAGGTAAGTGAAAGAGCCGATGGAGCCCAGAATGAAAACCCAGTCCCAGATCGGCGGCAGCTTCCTTCTGCGCTTCTCCTTCTTATACGTAGGAAATAGCAAAAAGGTAAACAGCAGTAAAAAAATACAGTGGATCGCACGCAGATTGATCGCGCTGATCGCACCGATGGTCGTGAAATACAGCTGGAACGCAGTCCACACGCAGAGAAGCACGATGATGGCCTTCCCGAGCGGTCCTTCATAAATACGCATGCGAGAGTCTGCGTCCTTGTCCTCCAGCATCTTCCGAGCTTTGTCATCCAGCTCGGCCTTGCTTTCCGCCACATCCTCCAGGCGGACGTCTTTCTCTTGACTCATGATTTCCTCCTATCCTTCCATTTCGGGTCCTTCCCGAAGAGCCGTATTGGTACAGTATAGCAGAGAATGGGATCAAGGTTCAAGGTTCAGGGTTCAAGGTTCAGGGTTCAAGGTTCAGGGTTCGAGGTTCAGGGTTCAGGGTTCAGAGTTCAGGGTTCAGGGTTCAGGGTTCGAGGTTCAGGGTTCGAGGTTCAGGGTTCAGGGTTCGGGGTAGCCTAGGGGGCGGCTCCGTCCACTGATTATGAATGAAAGCTCTGCTCGAATGAGGAATTAGGAATGAGGAATTAGGAATGGTGGTGCGGCACATAAAAATCAGAAGCGCCGCGGAGTTTTGATAGCGCTTCGCGCCGTCGTCATCCCGAGCGCAGCCGAGGGATCTTTCTTGCACTGCGGTCAGTATCACATAAGCACCGGCAGGGAAACGACGCCTTGGTGCTACGTATTTCTGCTTTCAAACATCCTTCGTTTAGCGGTCTGCAAGAAAGATTTCTCGACTTCGCTCGAAATGACGATACGAGAGCCTGATGTCTCCTAGTCTCCTAGTCACCAGTCACTTCTAATCCCTAATTCCTAGCCACTAATCCCTAGCTACTAGCTACTAGCTACTAATCCCTAACTACTAATTCCTAGTCACGAGTCACTTGCATCGCTTCTATATTTTTCCGCCGCCCCCGTTGAACCTTTTCCCAATCAAAAATCGGAAGCAGGACGGATCCCACTTCCGATTTTTTCAAACCTTATTTACTTTCAAAGAACGCTTTGTACGCGAGGTAGGTCTCGTAGGCATCTGCCTTGGAGAGGAGATCATACGGCGCATGCATGGAGAGCATGGCGGTGCCGCAGTCTACTACTTCTGCGCCCCAGTCCGCCATCATGAAGGCGATGGTGCCGCCGCCGCCCTGATCGACCTTGCCGAGCTCGCCGATCTGCCAGCAGACACCGGCTTCATTGAAAATGGTGCGGATCTTCTGCAGGAATTCCGCATTCGCATCATTGCTGCCGGACTTGCCGCGAGCGCCGCCGTACTTGGTGAGATTGATGCCATAGCCAAGGAAGGAGGCATTGTCCTTTTCGGAGACCTCTGCAAACATTGGATCCATGCAGGAGTTCACGTCAGCGGAGAGCATCTCACTGTTTTCCATGGTCTCATAGAAATCAAGGATGGTATCCTTGCCCTGCAGCGCGAGGAGCTTCATGACGAATTTGACGAAATAAGAGGACTCCATGCCCGTATTACCGTAGGAGCCGATCTCCTCTTTATCGGTCAGGAGTGCCGCTTGGGTCTTGACACCCGGTTTGGCCTGAAGGATCGCTTCGAGGTTCGCATAGGAGCAGACACGGTCATCCTGTCCATAGGAGGCGATGAGGGAGCGGTCGAAGCCGACGTCACGGCTCTTGGTCGCCGGGACGAGCTCGAGCTCCGCAGCGGCAAAGTCTTCCTCTTCGATGCCGTAGGTATCCTTCAGCATCTTCATGAAGACTTCCTTCGGCTTCAGATCTTCTTCGGCATTCGTGCCTGCGATGGCCTGGAGTTGTTCACCCGTGATGCCTTCTGCGAGCGTTTTCTTCATCTGATCCTGCGCCATGTGAATCAAAAGGTCGGATACGTAGAAGATCGGATCGTCATCCTTGAGACCGACATTGATGTCAACCTTCTTGCCATCCTTCGTGTATACGACACCGATCAGTGCGAGCGGGATGCAGGTCCACTGGTACTTCTTGATGCCGCCATAGTAGTGCGTGCGGAAATATACGATGCCATCCTGCTCATGCACCGGATTGGCCTTGAGGTCGAGGCGCGGAGAGTCGATGTGGGAACCGACGATCTTGATGCCTGCATGCACCGGTTCTTCCCCGATGACAGCCAGGATCACAGACTTGCCCTTCTGGTTCCAGTACACCTTGTCGCCCGGCTTGAGGGAGTCCATATCATAGACCGGCTTGAAACCGGCGGCCTCTGCCTGACGGATGATCTCATCGGCTGCCAGACGCTCGGTGCGTGCGGCGTCCAGGAATGCCTTGTACTTTTCACCATAGTCCATGACAGCCTGACGTTCATCAGCGTCCATGCGCTGCCATACAGACTTGGTTCTGCTATATGTTTCTTTCATAATAAAGCCTCCTTTAGAGAATGATTATCATGTAAGTATTATAAACGGCAGGGAAGAGAAAGACAATAGAAAGTTCGAGGTTCAGGGTTAGCTCGTGGGGCGGCTCGTCCACTGATTGTGGATGAAAGCTTTGCTCGCCAGTTAGGAGTGAGGAGTTAGGAGTGAGGAGTGCTGGTGCGGCGCATAAAAAACAGAAGCGCCGCGGAGTTTTGATAGCGCTTCGCGCCGTCGTCATCCCGAGCGCAGCCGAGGGATCTTTCTTGCACTGCGGTCAGTGTCACATAAGCACCGGCAGGGAAACGACGCCTTGGTGCTACGTATTTCTGCTTTCACGCATCCTTCGTTTAGCAGTCTGCAAGAAAGATTTCTCGACTTCGCTCGAAATGACGATACGAGAGAGTCACTAGTCACTCCTAATCCCTAATCCCTAGCTACCATTCACTAGTCACCAGCCACTAGTCCCCCGGAAAGAGCTTATTCAGATAGTATGTCAGCACCGCGAAGACCGCCATGACCACGAAGATCATAGGATATGCGATGACTGTCAGCATGATGGAAGATTCGATACTTGTCATAGTGCCTCCTTATGAAAGGACAGGAATCAGCGCGAGGACGAGGCCGCCGGCCACGACGGATGCCACCTGGCCTGCCACATTGACGCCCATCGCGTGCTGGATGATGTAATTGGTCGGGTCCTCTTTGAGCGCCATCTTCGCGATGACACGCCCGGACATCGGGAAGGCGGAAATGCCGCATGCCCCGATCATCGGATTGATCTTCTTCTTGAGGAAAAGGTTCACGACCTTTGCGAAGAGGACGCCGCCGACCGTATCAAAGACGAAAGCCACAGCCCCCAGTGCCAGGATCTTCAAAACATCCAGCGTGAGGATATTCTCAGCCGTCATGGTCGCACCGACCGTGATGCCGAGGAAAAGGGTCACGAGATTCGAGAGCTCATTCTGTGCGGTGTCAGAGAGTGAGTCGCAGACGCCGGAGGCCTTCAGCATATTGCCGAACATCAGCGCACCGATGAGCGGCACGGAGATCGGTGCAAGGATCCCTGCAAAGAGGACGACCATGAATGGGAAAAGGAACTTGACTGTCCAGGATATCGGTTTCTCTTCGCGGTACGCCATATGGATCCTGCGCTCATGCTTCGTCGTCAAGAGCTTCACGATCGGAGGCTGGATGATCGGAACAAGTGACATATAGCAGAAAGCCGTCACGGTCAGGGGCGCGAGAAGGTTCGTCGCAAATTTCTGCGCGACGAAAATGGTGGTCGGGCCATCCGCTGCCCCGATGATGCCAATGGATGCCGCTTCGTTAAAAGGAAATCCGACGACAGACGCCAGCATCGTCGCTGCGAAAATACCGAAATGAGCCGCTGCGGCAAAGAGCATGACGTACGGCGCACGGATCAGCGCATCAAATTCACACATTGCACCGACCGCGATAAAGATCAGCACCGGGAAAAGCTCATTGGCGATGCCCGCCTGATAGAGGACAGACAGAAATCCCGGTTCTCCTCCATCCGTCGGGATGACCGCAAAGTGTCCGGGGATATTGGCAAGGATACAGCCCACCCCCATCGGGAAGAGCAGCATAGGCTCATAGTCCTTCTTTACGCCGAGCCAGATGAGGACTGCGCCGATGGCAAACATGACCCAGACCGTGGGGTCGGACATGCCCATGACACCGGTGAATAATTCTTCTAAAACTTTTTCCCAGTTCTCCATGAATACCTCCTATATTGAAATAATGAATTGGGACTATGTAAAAAGCGATAGACGCTTGGAATTGGTTCGGGATGGCTCATGGGACGTTCAGTCCCTTGATTCCGTTGGAAAGCTTCGCTTGAATGAGAAATTAGAAATGAGAAATGCGAAATGGTGGTGCGGCGCCAGATCCTTCGACTCAGTTCTCACTGTTCCGCCTTTACATTATCGAACATTCGACATTTCACTCCGCTCAGGATGACGAAATGCGCCGCGAAGCATAAATAATGGCGATGCCATGAACTGGCATTTCAGTCACTAGTCACTCGAGGCTCCTAATCCCTAGCTACTAATCATCCCTGCTTTCAAACTTCAGGGTTGTGGCAGCGGCTGCGCCGAGATCGAGGGCTCAGGTCGCAGCTGTTCTGGCATTCGTTATCTCTCATACGACGTTTCTCACCGCTCAGGATGACGAAACGGGGCGATACCCGAAGGCTGGAGGATAGAAGTCAGATGTCTGATGTCTCTTAGCTACCAGCCGCTCGCCCCTAACAAAAACAGGACCTGACATTTTTCAATGCCAGGTCCTGTTCTTTATTTCCTGCCCCCGTGCCATCCGCAGGAAATGCTATGCAGTTTTTTATACATCATACCCCAGAAGAGGGAGAATGACGAAGACGGCCAGCGCCCAAATGACGCCTGCTCCGGCAAAAATACCGAAGGTGATCGCAAAGCCCTCCTTCGTGCGCGGCACGCCGAGAAGGCTGTAATTTCCCATCACGCCGCGGCGCACCATGAAGCCATTGTCTTTTCTCTGACGGAACCACTTCATTTTGTGCTCGTAGCTGATGCTGTAAGCAGTAAGTACGGCCACGACCGAAGCGATCAGCCAGTAAATAAGAAAACGGGCTGCGTGGAAATCCTGAACATCTGATAGATCTATAAGTTGTGGCATAGATGCACCATCCTTGTACGAAGTTTTATGTTACCTATTATAAAGCACGGATGGGATTTTGGCAATGAGGGAATGACGCGGCGGCTTCGGCTCCGGTGGGAAAGGCGATGTGGTGCGGCACATACAGCGTGAAAGGGCGCAATCCAGGAATGCTGCCTCCTAAGCAAAAGGAGCTGTGAAATAACGATCATCTCATTTTCGCGTTCCATCTGCCGCGGGGGACTTGCAGCTCTCATAGGAGTGACCGGGAAACCTTATCCCAGCTGTCTTTCATGCCATAGTCGCCCTATCCGCCCCTTTCGGGCACCTTCCCCTAGAGGGGAAGGCTGCGATACGAGAATACCATCTTCTAAAAAAGGCGGCGAAGCCGCCACGAGAGCCCTGAACCCTGAACCCTGAACCAAATGAAAGCAAAGTAAAAAGGAGCTGTGAAGAAATGAGGATTCATTTCTTCACTGCCCCTTTTCTCACTTCATCATATCGGTAAAATTCTTGATGATGACGATCGGTGTTTTCTGATTGTCATTGCCGAAAGGATTATCGATCAGGATCTTGGCGATCTGTTTCGGGTCAAGACCCTGGCTCTTTCCGAGGACGGCAGCGCGTTTCAGGTCATTGACATCTGCGATGACCGCGCCGTAGGCGCCGGTCGCCTTCTTGATCTTTTCGCAGACATTGTCGGTATCCGCCGGACCATAGACGAGGCATTTGTCGAAAGGCGGCATGGTACCGGTGACATCATCGATCAGAGATGCCTGACGGCAGCGGGCGTAGAAGACGCCGTTCTTGCCGAAGAGCTTTGCGACAGCGCCGAGGACGAAGGAGAAAAGCATGTTCCATTTCCCTTCTTCATCCATGGCTGCCTGCATGCCGTAGATGCTCGCCATGGAGCCTGCGGATGGGACGAAGCGGTTCATGAGACGGGCCTGCCAGCAGACATTCAGCTCTTCCGGACGGACGTAGCGGTTCTGGGTGATGGCGACGACGGACTCTGCACTGCAGACGATGTCATGGTCGGTGATCTTGTCGCCGGCGTATTCCAGAATGGCATCGACGATGTTGTCGTGATGGGTCAGGATACGGGTGTGGATCGGTATGAGTTCTAATTCTGCCATTTATCTCACCTCCGTTTTATATTCATAGAGCGCATTTCTGAGCTCTTCCTTCGAAAGAACGATGCGGGACTTCGCATAGTAGTAGTCGCTTCTCGCGACGACCTGATAAATGACATCCATTCCCATTTCCGGGAAGGTTTCCAAGTCATGGAGAATGCTGTCGCCCTTGCCCTTGATCTCCAGGGTGATGAGGAATTTCTTCGTCTTGCCCGGATCTAAGATGAAGGCCTGCCAGTAGTCATCGGGACGCGGCATATCGAAATCGGTGAGGTGCGCCGTGACGACGGCTTCATCGTACTGCTCAAAAGGCAGGTACACGCGGACAAAGGCATCCATGATGGTGCCGAGCTGCTTGCCGACATTCTTGATCGGCAGCGTGCAGGAGAGCGTCACGCTCTTCATATCCATGGACTCCACATGGAAAGGCGTCCTCTTGGACTTCATCACCTTCAGCACACAGTCGCCTTTGATGATGGCGATGGCCCAGTAGGCAATGAATCCCAGGCAGATCAATAAGATGATGACTGCCAGAATTTTCGTGATCAGTAACATGTTTGTCACACTCCTAAATGATAATCAAGGAAGCGGGCTCAGAGCCCACGGCTTGAGGCTTGATGCCCCGGATCCTTTACAGCGTCAGCGCGCCCTTTTCCACCTTCACGTCGCCGAAGATTTTCTTCACAAGCGGCGCGGAATTTTCAAGGCCTTCGGTGAAATAGAAGACCTTCTCCTGCATCGCCCCGGCCAGCGCGTCATGTGCGCGGAGGATGTCCATGCCGGTCTCCACCGTCGGGAGCGCCGGGTCAAGGAAGCGTACCTTCGGCAGCACCTTCCTAAATACATCAGCGATCAGCGGATAATGGGTGCAGGACCAGATCGCAGTGTCTGCATCTAATGCATGATACTCCTCTGCCGCCTGTTTGACAAGGGCAGAAAGGGTATTTTCGTCCGCATTTCTTTCGATCGCCGCCGCCAGTCCGTCGCAGGGGACCTCCACAAAATCCAGCTGCGGGTATTTTTTCTGAAAATATGCCTTGTGTGCATGCGTCGCGATCGTCGCAGGCGTCGCAAAAACAGCGAAGCGCTTCGCATCCTCCGGCATCTTCACCTCCATGCTCATCTTGATGACAGGGATATCTTCTTCAAAAAAAGCAGGCGGCACATTGAAGGAGATCGTATTGCACGCGATCAGGATCATCTTCACCTGATGCTCCTTCAGAAAATCCTTGATGGCAAAGGAGAATCGCACAATGTCATCCCGGCTGCGTTCGCCGTAGGGATTTCTCTTCGTATCTCCGAGAAATACGATGCCTTCTTCCGGGTACGTCTCATGCAGCACGCGGGCTACCGTAAGACCTCCGATGCCCGAGTCCATGATGCCGATCGGTCTGTTATCCATTATATCCTGTCTCCTTCTGAGAGCTTCACAAGGCCTTCGATCTTTTCCTTCGGAAGACGCGCGATACGGCCTGTCTTCATATGGGTGTACGTATTGACCGTATGCCCGGTCGTCAAAAGCTCGCCCGTGGATTCGCGCACGACTTCATAATCGAAGTCCAGCCGCACACGATCGACGCGGCGAAGGTATGTCCCGATGAGGAGCGTATCGTCATAGCAGGCAGACTTCAGGTATTTCACACTGACCTCGACGATCGGAAATACGATTCCTTCCTCCATCAGCTCATTCAAGTCGAGCCCGCCCGCACGCAGATACTCCACCCGCGCCTCCTCAAAATACTTGAGGTAGTTCGCATGATGCACCACCTTCATGCCGTCAGTCTCGTAAAAGGTCACTCTTCTTTTATAGGTAAACATAGCGGTATCCTCCATTGGTCAATGGAGATATTATAGCACAATCGGTGGGATGGTTTAAGAGATTAAAGGTTCAAGGGTTCAAGGGTTCAGGGTTGTTGTGGCGGCTTCGCCGCGAATATGTATGGGCGATGCCCGAAAGTGAGTGGGTAGCAGGTTTCCCGTTTAGGAGTTCCAAACATCGATCGCTAGGGAAACACTGATTCAATCGTTGTCAGATTTCATTCTTGGATTTTTATACAGAGCAAGGAATCATCTGACGCGAATAGCAAGCTATTTAAGGAAGATGATGACGAAGCTATGTATAAAAGTCCATATGAAATCCGACTCTGCGATTTAATCAGCGTTTCCCTAAGCCGCGAATGACAAAGATTTCTCGCTTGCGCTCGAAATGACGATACGGGAGTCTGATGTCTCCTAGTCTCTTAGTCACCAGTTACTTGAGACTCCTAATCCCTAGCCACTTATCCCTGCTTTCAAACTTTAGAGTCCGAGGTTTGAGGGGAAATGAGAAATGCGAAATGATGGTGCGACGCATAAAAATCAGAAGCGCCGCGGAGGTTTGAAATTAGCGGTATTCTCGTATCGAAAACCTAATCCCTAGCTACTAATCCCTAGTCACTAGTCTCTAGTCACCAGCTACTTCTTCCCAAACGCAAAGAAGCTCTTCACCTTCTGCCAGAAGGACTGGACGCGGGAGATCTTCACGGGCTGCTTGACGGCCTGCGCTTTCTGCACCTGCCGGACAAGAGTCATATTCCGATGCGCAGTCCTCGTCACGACGCGAGGCGGCGCGGTGAAGGTCTTCTCGCTCTTCGGCTCAGACGCATGCGCAGATGCCACGCTGCTCTCCACAGCGCGGATGGTGCGCTTCTGATGGCTCTTGTCGACAGCCTTGAAAGAAATCTCTTTCTCGCCTCCGCGTGACTTTGGCGGCGCAGCTGGCGCTGTCTTCGCCGTAACGCCAGCTCCCACGATTTCTCCGGTCTTCAGGTCAAACTTCGCAAAGCCTGCCTTCGCTGCAAAGGGGCTCTCGGCAAACGTATGCTGCGGCGCTTTCGCACTTGCGCTCTCCGCCTCCACCGCTTTTCCCCGTCTCTTTTCTTCCCGCTCGATCTGCTGCATGAGACGGTTCTTCGCCCGCGGGTCGAAAGCGGGCTCCCGCTCCGCCCAGAAGCCGGACTGCTGGATCTTTCTCTGGTCCAGATCATAATTGATTTTAGCCCCGCAGTGATTGCATCGGATCGTCCCCTTCCTTTTCTTCACATCCAGATCGAAAAGGGTGAGCTTCTGTCCACACATGTGGCAGGTCAAAGTAAATGGCATATTTGCCTCCCGGGCGATAAAAACGAGACATGCGGGATCCGCACAAAAAGAAAAGGTCCTATCACAAAGGCTCTGAGACAGCTGCGGGAGATGCCCCCTCACCTGTCACCAACATAGTAAGTATAGGGCATGCAGCCGTTTTCCACAATGGGAAGATGCAGCTCTTTACCGCCCCATGCCATTTCCCTTCCTGCTATGCCGCTTCAAAGGGGAGGCCCGCGCCCCCTTTCTTCCTTTGCAAGGCTCGCAAAAAGGCGATGTGAAATAACGATCATCTCATTTTCGCGTTCCATCTGCCGCGGGGGACTTGCAGCTCTCATAGGAGTGACAGGGAAACCTTATCCGAGCTGTCTTTCATGCCATAGTCACCCTATCCGCCCCTTTCGGGCACCTTCCCCTAGAGGGGAAGGTGGCGATACGAGAATACCATCTTCTAAAAAAGGCGGCGAAGCCGCCACGAGAACCCTGAACCCTGAACCAAATGAAAGCAAAGTAAAAAGGGGCTGTGAAGAAATGAATCCTCATTTCTTCACAGCCCCTTCAGATCAGCGTTTCTCGCTCATTTCTGATCAGCGAGGTACGCTTTGAGCGCATCAGCGAGTCTCTTTACGCCTTCTACGGTGACATCGTCATCATTGTAGGAGAAGTTCAGGCGGAAGAAGTTCTTCTTGCCGGATTCCGGGAAGAAAGCATCGCCTGGTACGTAAGCGACTTTTCTTTCCAGTGCGTACTTGAAGAGGTCGCGGGAATTGCAGCCTTCCGGCAGTTCGACCCACAGGAAGAGGCCGCCATGCGGATAGGTGCATTTGACATCCTTCGGGAAGTATTCTTTGATGGCATTGCACATGACGTCACGACGATGTCCATACAGCTTGCAGTTATCCTGAACGTGGCCTTCGAAGTCATAGTTCTTCATGTACATAGCGACTTCACGCTGGGTGACAGATGGAGTAGCAAGATCGGTGGATCCTTTGACGAGATCCATCTTCGCGAGGATCTCATCATTGCAGACCATCCATGCGAGTCTCATGCCGGGAGCCAGTGTCTTGGAGAAGGTGCCGGAGTACATGACGAGGTGTTTCGGATCCATGGTGATGAGCGGAGCGATCTCTTCGCCTTCGAAACGCAGATCGCCGTAGGGGTTGTCTTCGAAGACCGGGATCTCATACTTGGTGACGAGTTCCATCATTTTCTTGCGGCGTTCGAGGGACATGCAGCGGCCGGTCGGGTTCTGGTAGTTCGGAATGACGTAGATGAATTTGACATTCGGGGTGGATTCCAGATATTTTTCCAGTTCTTCCGGAATGATGCCGTCATCATCGGTCGGGACTTCGATGTATCTTGGCTGTTCGAAATCAAAGGCACCGATAGCGCCGAGGTAGGTCGGGCTTTCACAGAGAACGACGTCGCCTTTGTTCAGGAAGACACGGCCGGTAATGTCAAGACCCTGCTGAGAGCCGGTGACGATCATGATGTTCTTGGCTTCGACCTTTTCCATCCCCATCGGCATGTACATTTTGTTCATGCGATCAGCGATGGCTTCACGCAGACCGAGGAAGCCGAGGGACGGGCCGTACTGCATAGCGCCGGCGCCATCTTCTTCACGGACCTTGACAGCGACTTCGGTGAGTTCCTTCAGCGGAAAGGTCTTCGGAGCCGGCAGACCGCCTGCGAAGGAAATGATATCCGGCTGCGCGGTCAAAGCCAGGAGTGGACCAAGGTCGGAAGGACCCATCTGTTCGAGTACATCAGAAAAACGAATTGCCATAGCAATCTCTCCTTTCAAAATAAGAAGACGATGTCTTCTGTATTGCCTGTTGTTCTATAAAAGAATGAGACAGAGGGTTCAGGGTTCAGGGTTCAGGGTTCAGGGTTCAGGGTTCAGGGTTCAGGGTTCAGGGTTCAGGGTTCAGGGTTCAGGGTTCAGGGTTCAGGGTTCAGGGTTGCGGTGGCGGCTTCGCCGCATTTTATATGAGGCGATGCCCGAAGGCTGGGGGATAGAAGTCAGATGTCTGATGTCTCCTAGTCTAATCCCTAGCCGCTCATCCCAGCTTTCAAATGCAGCAGTCCGCGTTCCTTTCGGAAAAACAAAAACGCCCCCACTTCCTTTCGGAAGTAGGGGCGACATGCGCGGTACCACCCTACATTATACTCAATTCATCCCTAACGCGGATCTGCGCCTTTCCCTACTCCGTTCGAAAAAGGGGCTCACAGGGGATGATCATCCATCATGACCGGTACTGCTTTTCACCATCCAGCAGCTCTCTGAAACTTCCTCACAATCGATCCTGTCCTGTTCTCTGCCTTTCATCTTTTATTGTATATCTGATTTTACTACTCTTAGAGGAAATGTCAATAGAAAGTTTCAATACGGAACGGATCCGGAAAGCTGCATGAAAAAGAGGAGCTCTTCTCCATCACAAAAGCCCCCTTCGAGGGGGGCTTTCTGATCCACACTATTTCCTTAGTTGCTTTCTCTGAAGTACGGCTTGAAATTCGATTCATGGGCGCCCTTGCTGTCCTTCCCGCGGTTATCGCGGCGGCCGTTTTTGTTATTATCGAAACGGCGGCGGCGTCCATCGAAGCGGCGTCCATCACGACCTTCTGCCCCATTGCGGCCTTCCCCGTGGAAGCGTCTTCTCGGGCGGTCTCCGCCATCGAAGTGGCGGCGCGGGCCATTGCCTCTTCTTCTGCGGAAATTCGGGAGCTCTTCGGTGATATTGACCGGGGTGACGTCCGGCTGCTTGGTGAGGAGCTTGATCGCTGCAGCGACGAGAGAGATGGAGTCAACATCATTCAGAAGATCTTCGGCGCTTTCTCTATAGTCTTCGAGCCCCCCTGCCTGTGCGGTATCCGAGAGACTTTCGATGGCTGCCTTCTGATTTCCTTCGATGACCTGAGAGAGAGTCGGGACTGCACGTCTCTTGATGCGGCGGCGGATGACGCGCTCGATGTCACGAAGCTGGCCCATTTCTCTGGAAATGACGAAGGTCGTCGCAAGTCCCGTCTGTCCCGCACGGCCGGTACGGCCTACGCGGTGGACGTAGATCTCCGGATCCTGCGGCATGTCGAAGTTGTAGACGTGGGTGACGCCGGAAATATCAAGACCACGGGCAGCGACGTCGGTCGCTACCAGGATATCGATTGTGCTTTCCTTGAACTGACGGACTACGGTGTCTCGTTTCTGCTGCGAAAGGTCTCCGTGAAGTCCTTCGGCCATATAGCCTCTCTTCTTCAGGGCTTCGGTCACTTCATCACAGCGGCGCTTCGTGCGGACGAAGACGATAGCAAGCTCCGGATCCTGCATGTCGAGCAGACGGCAGAGCGCATCAAATTTCTGACGGTCGGGCAGTTCGATGTATTCCTGCTCGATAAGATCGATGGTGACAGTCGCTGCTTTGATCTTCACGATCTCCGGTTCCTTCAGGAAGGTTTCCGCCAGCTCGCGGATCGGTGCAGGCATGGTCGCAGAGAAGAACATGGTCTGGCGTTCTTCCGGAATGCCAGCCAGAATGGTACGGATGTCATCGATGAATCCCATATCTACCATTTCATCGCCTTCGTCGAGCACGAGGATCTGCACATGAGACAGGTCGATGGTGCCGCGCTTCATGTGGTCCATCAGACGGCCCGGGGTCGCGACGATGATATTCGGGTGCTTTCTGAGCGCTTTGAACTGGCGCTCGATATCCTGTCCGCCGTAGATTGGCAGTGCATGGATCGGCAGGTACTGGGCAAGATGGTTGATCTCTTCCGCAGACTGGATGGCAAGCTCACGGGTCGGCGAGAGGACAACGGCCTGCGGTCCCTTCCCGGAAATGTCGATCCGCTCCAGGATCGGAATGCCAAAAGCAGCCGTCTTGCCGGTACCGGTCTGTGCCTGCCCGATCAGGTCCTTCCCGGTAAGCGCGGTAGGGATAGCGGCTTTCTGGATGGGAGTCGGTTCTTCAAAGCCCATATCCTCTACGGCTTTCAAAATTTCCGGCTTTACGCCGAGTTCTGTGAATGTGTCGTACATAGCTCCTCCTTGTGCGCTCATGGGTACGCCGGGCGTTCTTCGCCCTTTTGACTGTATATATTATATGTATGTATATAGGGAAACGCTGATTAAATCGCAGAATCAGATTTCATATGGCTTTTTATACATAGTGTCGTCGACATTCTCCTTAAATAGCTCGCTATTCGCGTCGAATGTCTCCTCGCTCTGTATAAAACTCCAAGAATGAAATCTGATAACGATTTAATCAGTGTTTCCCTAGCAGGCTCTGGGGAAATCCATTCCCTCATGCATTTCGCATCTTCCGGCGTCTAGCCGGGCATAAAAAAAGAGAACGCTGCAAGCGTCTCTCCCATGACTGTTTCGTTCGATTGTCCGTTCTCTCGGTGCCTGCATAGCGGCTTTATTATATCATACTTCGTCTATATCCTGCAGAAAGGAAATGGAAAAGCACCTTGGCGTTCACCGCACCGCGCTGCCTCTTCCTTTAGAAAGCTCATCCTTGCAAGTGAGACGTGGCGCTTTAGCGCATCCGCATCGAAGGCTTCGAAGCATCTCAGCAAGGACGATCCAACCGCTGCCATCTCCCAGATCGGTACCAAAAAATATTCTAAATTCCTCTTGCATGTTTATTCTCTTGGTTGTATAATTATCACAATTCAATTTAAAGCTATTTACGAAGAAGGCTCGTTTAACCCAATATTTCAAGAAATTCTCACCTCTTAGAGATGAATAGAATTGTATAACATGCATAAACCGGCTTTCTTCCTCAAAGGAGAATCACTCATGTTTGAAAAAGAAATCAAAGAAAAAGTCAATGAGATCACACCACAAGTCGTGACATGGCGCCGCCATTTCCATACTTACCCGGAAATCTCCGGTGAAGAAAAAGAGACCTCCCTCTACATTCAAGAAGAGCTCAAAAAGCTCGGCATCCCATTCGAGACAGGCTTCTTTGGCACTGCCGTCCTTGGCACGATCAAAGGCGAGCAGCCCGGCAAGACCGTCGCTCTCCGTGCGGACATGGATGCACTGCCCGTCACCGAGCAGACAGGACTTCCCTTCGCTTCGAAGAACGAAGGCAAGATGCACGCCTGCGGCCATGACAGCCACATGGCGATCCTCCTCGGAGCGGCCGCCGTATTGAACCAGATGAAGTCCCAGCTCAAGGGGACAGTCAAGCTGGTCTTCCAGCCAGCCGAAGAAGAGGCAGCGATCGGAGGCGGCCGTCACATCGCAGCAAGCGGCAAGCTCGATGATGTCTCTGAGATCTATGGCCTTCACGTCTGGCCGGAGCTCCCCGTCGGCGTCATCGGCTTGAAGCCGGGCAATCTCATGGCCGCTTCGGATCGTTTCTACGTCCATGTAAAAGGGAAATCCACCCATGCAGCACAGCCGCACAACGGCACCGACGCACTGGTCGCTGCCGCACACTTCATCATCGACGTGCAGTCCCTGATCTCCCGAGAGATGAACCCGATGGAAAACGTCGTCTGCACCATCGGCCTTATGAATGCAGGCACACGCTACAATGTCGGCGTCGAAGATGCCTACCTCGAAGGCACCGTCCGTACCTACACACCGGCGCTGCGCGACAAGATGGAAGCGCGCCTCAGTGAGATCCTGAAGGGGCTCGATGTGATGTTTGGCACACACTCGGAGCTGAACTACGTCCGCGGCCACAGCGCCACCATCAATACACCGGAAAAGATCCAGTTCCTGCAGGAGATCGGAAAGACCTACGTCGGTGAAGAGCACCTGACCCAGCCGCAGTACCCGTCCATGTGCGCGGAAGACTTCTCCTCCTATCTGGAAAAATTCCCCGGCGCCTTCCTGTGGCTCGGTACCGGCAAACCGGGCACCCCGGCCCTTCACAATGCCAGCTTCGCCATTGATGAATCGATCCTCCCCTTAGGCGTCACGATGGAAGCCGCAGCGGCGATCGAGGCTTTGAATAAGTAAATCACATAAACCACGCGAAATTTGAAAGCAGGGATGAGGGATTAGTAGCTAGGGATTAGGAGCCTCGAGTGACTGGTGACTGGTGACTGGTGACTGGTGACTGGTGACTGGCGACTAAATGCCACTTTCGGGCATCGCCACGATCTATACTCTGCGGTGCTTCCATATTTTTATGCGCCGCACCAGCACTCCTAACTCCTAACTCCTAACTGGCGAGCAAAGCTTTCATCCACAATCAGTGGACGAGGCACCCCACGAGCGAACCCTGAACCCATTGAACCCATTACCCCCCATAGGAGATCCCACCATGAATCCAGTCTTACATCAATCCTTCCTCACGATGCTCGACTATACGCCCGAGCAATTCGCCTACTACCTGGACCTTGCAGCCCAGCTGAAAAAAGATAAAAAAGAAGGCAAAGAAGCCCAGACATTAAAGGGCAAAAATTTTGCCCTTATTTTTGAGAAAGACTCCACCCGCACACGCTGCGCTTTCGAAGTCGCTGCCCGTGACCAGGGAGCCTACACCACCTACCTTGGCCCGACCGGAAGCCAGATCGGCAAGAAAGAATCCATCGCTGACACCGCCCGCGTGCTCGGCTCCATGTTTGATGCCATCGAATTCCGCGGATTCGACCAGAGTGCTGTCGAAGAACTCTCCGAAAAAGCCGGTGTCCCCGTCTGGAACGGCCTCACCGACTATGACCACCCGACACAGACACTGGCGAATTTCCTCACCCTGAAGGAGCACTTCAAAAAGCCGCTGAACCAGATCTCCTATGCCTATGTCGGACACGGCCAGTCAAACATGGCGCACGCCCTGATGGCAGGCGCCGCGCTTGCCGGCATGGACTTCCGCATCATCGGACCTGCCCAGTTCTTCCCGGAGGATGACTTCACCGCCAAGTGCAAGGAGATCGCAAAGAAGACAGGCGCGACCTTCACCTTCACCGACGATCCGGTAGAAGGCGTCAAGGGCCTTGATGTCATCTATACCGGTGTATGGGTCACGATGGGCGACCCCTATGAACTTTGGGGCGAGCGCATCAAGCTCTTCATGCCATACCGCATCACCATGGACATGATCAAGAACACAGGAAATCCGGACACCGTCTTCTGCCACTGCCTGCCTGCTTTCCACAATACAGAGACCAAGGTCGGAAAAGACATCTACGAGCGTTTCGGCTTGGACGGCATCGAAGTCACCGACGACGTTTTCGAAGCCCCATTCTCACTCATCTTTGAGGAAGCAGCGAACCGCCTGCCCACCATCAAAGCCGTCATGGTCGCTACCTTTGCTGACTATCCCATCGAAAAGTAAGAGAGGAGGAAATCATTATGACTACGCAAAAACTGCCGAAAGTATTCATTGTTGGTGAATCGGGGACCACGGGCCTGAGACTGCACGATCGTTTGATTTCCCGAAGCGACATCGAGCTTCTCTCTCTCCCCGATGAAAAAAGAAAAGATATCCCCACCATCGTGGAATATGCCAAGAATGCAGATCTCATGTTCCTTTGTCTCCCCGATGATGCCTCCCGCGAGATTGTGAAAGCCACCGAAGGCACCGGCATTCGCATCCTTGACACCTCCACGGCCCACCGCACCAAGGAAGACTGGGTCTACGGCTTCCCTGAACTCTCTTCCGAGCAGTACAAGGCCATCAGCAAAGCACAGAAGGTCGCCGTCCCCGGCTGCCACGCCAGCGGCGCGATCTCTATCCTGTATCCGCTCGTCCACGCAGGCGTCCTTCCGATCAATTACCCGCTCCACATCGTATCCCTCACCGGCTACAGCGGCGGCGGCAAAAAAATGATCAAGGAATACGAAGAGGAAAAGACGCTTCCGCTCGCCTCTCCCCGCCAGTACGGCCTCTCCCAGAAGCACAAGCATCTTCCGGAGATCATGAAGGTCTGCAAGCTCTGCGAGACACCGCTCTTCTCGCCCATCGTCGCGGATTACTACGCCGGCATGGAAGTCACGGTCGGTTTCCACACCGGATTCCTCCAGCTCCCCTGCGGCCTTCCCGGCGACATCACGCTGGAAGACTTCCATACCATTTTTGAAAAACAATACAAGGGCTCGAAATTCATCAAAGTCTCCCCGCTCTCGACCGAGGAAACCAATGCGCTCTTCCTCGCCGCCAATGAAAATGCGGGCAAAGACTCCATGACCCTCTACATCACCGGCAACGATGAACGCATTCAGGTCGTATCCCTATTTGATAACCTCGGCAAGGGCGCCTCCGGTGCTGCCATCGAGTGCATGAACATCATGCTGGGTCTTCCTCCGGAAACAGGGCTCGTGGTGGACTAGACATCTGACTTCTCACTCTGCGAAGGAAGTCCCCCCCATTCCGCATTTTTCCCTCCTGCTGTCCATCTGCTGGCACCGAATGTACCGGATGTCCCCAAACCCTTACCCTTAAACCCTCCGGGCATTCGATGTCATCAGATGGACAGCAGCGGTCTTTCATGAAAGCAGAACCTAAAGACAAGATCAAAGTGTGAGCCCGCAGCTAGGGAAACACTGATTCAATCGTTGTCAGATTGAATCAGCGTTTTCCTAACACGGAACCTATACAAAGGAGCATCTCTATATGATTACAGACAACGCCATTCGGGCGGAGATCCTGACACAGGCCGTCCCCTACATCAAAGAATATACCGGCAAATACGTCGTCGCCAAGTACGGCGGAAATGCCATGACAGACCCCGTCCTGAAGAAAAACGTCATGCAGGACATCCTTCTTCTCCATCTCATCGGCGTGAATGTCATTCTCGTCCATGGCGGCGGCCCGGACATCAATGCCATGCTGGACGCTTTGAAGATCGAGTCGCACTTTGAGAATGGTCTTCGTGTCACCGATAAAGATACCATGGACGTCGTGCAGATGGTCCTCGCCGGCAAAGTCAATAAAGGCCTCGTCGCCTACCTTAGCGCCCTAGGCGGAAAAGCCATCGGCCTCTGCGGCATCGACGGCAATATGATCCAGGTCCATACCAAGGACGAGAAGCTGGGACTCGTGGGAGAGATCGATCATATCGACACGGGTGTGATCGACAGCGCACTCTCCGCCGGATTCATCCCCGTCATCTCCTCCGTCGGTATCGACAACAAGGGACAGCCGCACAACATCAATGCAGACACGGCTGCTACCAAGATCGCCGCGGCGCTGAATGCCGAATGTCTCGTCTTCATGAGCAACATCGACGGCGTCATGAAAGACCCGAAGGATAAAGACAGCCTCCTCCACAAGCTGACTGTCGTAGAGACAGAAGCCCTCAAAAAGGACGGCACCATCAATGGCGGCATGATCCCCAAAGTCGATGCCTGCACCGATGCCATCAAGGATGGCGTAAAGAAGGTCTTCATCATCAATGGCGAAGTCCCCCACGCTCTTTTGATCGAGCTTCTCACAAACGAAGGCCTTGGGACCATGTTTGTAGAGTAGTGGCTGGTGGCTGGTGGCTGGTGACTAGGGATTAGGGATTAGAAATTCCGCCCAAGCCAAGACTCGAGAGAAAAAGTAAGTGAAGCTATCGTCCTCTCGTATCGTCATTCCGAGCGCAGCCGAGGAATCTTTGTTGTATTCCTTTGAAAAATTCTCTCGATATCCCTATGCATGAAACGCCGTATTTCCAGGGAAACACTGATTAAATCGTTGTCAGATTTAATCAGCGTTTCCCCAGCTTTCCTATCGTACGGTGTTTCCCATTTCCCTTCCTCTAACAGTCATAACTAACCGCAAACGAAAAAGATTCCTCCACTTCGGCCCTTATGACGATACGGGAGTACCGCTCATCTAAAATTTACGACGCTTCCATATTTTCATGCGCCGCATCGCCCCCATTGCACCTTCAGAACCTCATGAACCCATTGAACCATTCCTCAAAGGAGCCTATCTATGAATACCATCGAAAAAGATCAGAAATACATCGCACATGCCTACCACCGTTACCCTGTCTGCTTTGTGAGCGGCAAGGGATCGATCCTCACAGACGAGGACGGCAAGGAATACATTGACCTCGGCAGCGGGATCGGTGTCGACATCTTCGGCATTGCCCACGAACCATGGATGGCTGCTGTGGAAAAACAGCTCCACACGCTAAACCACGTCTCGAACCTGTACTATACGAAGCCCGATGCAGAGCTTGCCGAATTGCTTTGCGAAAAGACCGGCATGAAGAAGGTCTTCTTCTCGAACTCCGGCGCAGAAGCCAATGAATGTGCCATCAAAGGCGCGCGCAAGTACTCCATCGACAAGTACGGCAAGGATCGCAACGTCATCGTGACCCTCATCAATGGCTTCCACGGCCGCACCGTCACGACGCTCGCTGCGACCGGGCAGGACGTTTTTCATCAGAATTTCTTCCCGCTGACCGAAGGCTTCCTCTATACCCCGGCGAATGACCTTCCTGCCTTCATCGACCTCTGTGAAAAGAATCCGAATGTCTGCGCCGTCATGATGGAGTCCATCCAGGGCGAGGGCGGCGTGCATCCCCTCGACAAGGATTTCTTCGAAGGCGTGAACAAGTATGCCAAGGAGCATGACATCCTCCTCATCGTCGATGAAGTCCAGACCGGCAATGGCCGCACGGGCAAGCTCTACGGCTACATGAATTTCGACGTACAGCCTGATATCGTCTCCACCGCCAAGGGCCTCGGCGGCGGTCTTCCGATCGGCGCGACGATGTTCGGCGAAAAGACGCAGGACGTCTTCACCTACGGTACCCACGGCTCCACCTTCGGAGGCAACCCAATCGCCTGCGCCGGCGCGGTCTCCATCCTGAAGGAGATCGATGACACTCTCCTTTCCTCCGTCAAGGAAAAGGGCGACTATATCAAAAAGGAAATGGAAGGCGCCAAAGGCGTGAAATCCGTCGCCGGCATGGGCCTCATGCTCGGCATCGAACCGGTCACACCTGTCGGACCGATCGTAGAAAAGCTTCTCGCCAAAGGCGTCGTCGTCCTCACGGCGAAAGAAAAGATCCGCCTCCTCCCAGCGCTCAATATCCCTATGGAGCAGCTGAAGAAAGCGGTCGCCATCATGAAGGACGTGCTGGCAGAAGAATAAATCGTATGCAAAAAGCCGAGATGAGGTTTGCTCATCTCGGCTTTTTTGTTGTTGGGTTCAGGGTTAGCCCGTGGGGCGTGCTGCCTCTGGATTATGGATGAAAGTGCTGCTCGAATGAGGAGTGAGGAGTGCTGGTGCTGCGCATAAAATATAGAAGCGCCGCGAATATATATGGGGCGATGCCCGAAGGTCTCTTGATAGAAGGTTTCCCTCGTATCGTCAGCCTTCCCCTCGAGGGGAAGGTACCCCGCAGGGGCGGATAGGGCACTGACGGTATGAAAGAAAGTGGGGAAATGCGTTTCAAGCAAACAATGTACGAGAGCACCCGAGCGCCGCAAAAAAGTAAGCCAACCCCGCCTCGCTGCGCTCGGCAGCCCCTTCCAAAGGAAGGGGCTCGTGCGGTCACTCCTGAAGTGGTAAACTAAAATTGGACACAGAGGGGGTAATCTTTAGACATACAGTGTACACTGCATAGGCAGTGCAAAATAAGCACTGGACAGAGCGTCCCCCTTACTGGACAGGAGGTTTACCATGAAGTACACGAAAGAACAAAGATTGGACATCGGTCGACGAATTTACTACAGCGAAATAAGTCGGTATGAAGCCGCGGAAGAATATGGCATTAGTGAGCAGACCGCACGGAATTACATGAGAATGTATCGGGATGTCAATCGGCTGCCGCCCAAACACGGTCAGAGATCCATCGGCGCACTCTCTTTCAAGAAAGAGCCGGTAGAGCTGGATGAACTGAAATCTATGACAAAGGAGGAATTGATCCAGGAGCTGATCAAGGCCAGGATCACAGAAGCAAGGTTAAAAAAAGGATACGAGGTGAAGGGAGATGGTACGGTAATTCTATACGCCAGCAAGACTACCAAGTGATTATGGAGCTGTCAGGAGAAATCCCAGTAAAGATCCTATGTAAAGCAATGGGCATCCAGCGGAGCAGTTTCTACGCATGGAAGAAGCATCTCTCCCATCCTTCGGAAAGAGAGAAGAACCTTGCAAGCAATGTCAGGCTGTTTCAAGAATACCACTCGAAGTATCCGTCGCATGGTTACCGCTGGCTGAATGCCAAGATACGCCTAGACAAAAACATTGTCCTGTCTGACCCCTATGCTCATAAGTGTTGCAAGATTGCGGGAATCAAGAGCAAGTCCAAGCATTACCGCTACAAGAAGGCTGGAGATCCGGCACGGATATTCCCAAATCTGCTCCTGTCAGAGATGCAGATTGACGGGCCGATGCAGTGCATCGTGAGCGATATGACAGCGTTTTATGTGAAGGGCGCCTACTACGAACTGACTCTTTACATGGATCTCTGGAACAATGAGATTGTCATCTATTCCCTTTCGGCAAAGCGTGGCGACCGCATGACCTATATCAGTGGGCTGAGAGATCTGATTGCATGGAAGGAGCAACATCCAGAACACCAAATGATCCTGCACACGGACCAGGGATCTGTCTACGCATCTAAGGCCTACAACGACCTGCTGCCCATGTACGGCATTACCCGGTCGATGTCACGTGCCGGAACGCCGACAGATAACGCTGCAATGGAATCTGTCAATGGATGGATTAAGGCCGAGATGTTCATGGACTTGCACGTGACCGGAGAGAAGTCCATCGCGGAAGAGGTGGATGATTACATCCATTTCTTTAACGAATATAGGCCAGCCTATACATTGGGCTACTTGACGCCGAAGCAGTACCGAGAACGCCATATTTCTAAATGCTGAACTTATTCAAGTTGTAGTTGGCATAAAGTGTCTGGCGGTTCCCGAGACGATGTTGGAAGATTCACTGTATCTTGTACAAGTATTCAATTTTTATGCCTAATTTTTTTAGTTTCGTGTCCAATTTTTGTTGACAAGTGCACTCCCTCCTTCCTATGGAAGGAGGTGCCCCGAAGGGGCGGAGGTTGGCTGGGGATAGCGGTATTTTCGAAACAAAGCCTTCCCCCTCGAGGGGAAGGTGCCCCGCAGGGGCGGATAGGGCGCTGGCGGTATGAAAAAGAGTGGGGAAATGCGTTTCAAGCAAGCGATATACGGCAGTACCCAAACTTCGATTTTTGTAAACGGCGATGCCTGAAGGTCTGCGGATGGCAGGCTTCCCGTTTGGGGGTTCCACACATCGACCACTAAACCGCGAATAACAAAGATTTCTCGCTTCGCTCGAAATGACAATACAGGAATCTGATGTCTTCTAGTCTTCTAGTC
The DNA here is from genome assembly GCF_042846925.1 of Dialister sp. i34-0019-2H8. Taxonomy (NCBI): domain Bacteria; kingdom Bacillati; phylum Bacillota; class Negativicutes; order Veillonellales; family Veillonellaceae; genus Dialister; species Dialister sp. i34-0019-2H8. The sequence goes on along the minus strand of NZ_BAABYQ010000001.1, from coordinate 442,386 downwards.
TCTCAGTCTCCCCCCTACTGCTCTGCGCCTGCTTCTTTGATCGCGATGGCGAGCTTGTGGGCAAGACCGGCCATCTTAGGTTTGGAGACGGAGCAGACGGCCAGGCGGATGCCTTTCTTCAGCGGTACCATGAAGACATGCTCCTTTTCCAGATAGTCGCAGACCGCCTGGGACTTGGTGACCGGGATGGTGATGAAGAAGCCGGAGATGTAGGGGACGAATTTCACGCCTTCCTCTCTCGCTTCCTTCATGAAGATCGCCGCTCTGTCCTGAATGAGGCGGAAATACTTGGCGCGCTCTGCGTCGAGCGCTTTGATCTTTTCATCGTCGCGGCAGATGCGGATCATCGCATTCTGCGCTGCACTGTTGCAGTTCGACCAGGTCGCACGGCTGGCGTACTGGTTAATGTCTACGAATTCTTTGATGACATCCTTATCGGAGGAGATCCCGATCATCGCGCCCATGCGCTGGCCATACATGGTGAAGCCCTTGGACAGGGTGTAGGCACAGACCGTCAGAATATTCTTCGGGAGGCCGCCGAAGAGACGGAAGAATCTTCGGCATTCCTCCTTCTCGCCGCTGTAGTCGAGGTATGCCACATCCGGAACCAGGATCGCCTTCTTCGTTTCATCCTTGACCGCTTCTTTCAATACATCGATGGCTGCCTGCCATTCCTCATCTGAGAGGCAATAGCCCGTCGGATTGTTCGCGATGCCATTCAGGATGATGACGATATTGTCCTGACGAGAGAGGATATCTTCCACCTTCTCCTTGAGATCTGCCGCATGGAAATGACCGTCCTCTGTCAGAAGAGAGAAAGTGCGCACCTTGCGGTTGTTGTCATCGATCAGGCTGTCATAGGCGCCCCAGTGCCAGTCAGAGATGAGGACCTCGTCTCCGACCTCCGAGTAGTTATGCACCACATGATGCAGCACGCCCGTGCCGCCGGGGGTCGAGCAGGCATCGATGTAGCCCTCCGGACGCGACTTGCCAAAGCACTGGTCGATGCAGGCATCCAGAAAGGCGCGATACCCCTGGATCGGTGCATATGCGCACATTTCCTTCGGCGTGAGGGCGGAGAGAGCCTCTTTCACCACATCCAGCACGACCAGACTGCCATCTTCATCCAGAATGGATCCGACGGTCGCATTCACCACATTCTCTGTGCCGATCTTCTCCGCCAGCGCGATCGCGCGGTTGTTTGCCGCAAAAATATTATCCTCTGCGCTTTTCCCCTTCGCATGGGGTGCTGCCATACTGTACATAGTTTTCCCTCCTGAAGCCTTCGCTTCAAAAAAGTCCACAGCAAAACTACTTTGCCATGGACTTCGTTGTCAATGATATGAAATTTGACCACTTTATTATAAAGCAATAGAGTGGAAGGTTCAAGGTATGGGGTTCAGGGTTCGGGGTTCGAGGGGTGTGGTGGCGGCTTCGCCGAGATCCTTCGGCTCAGGTCGCAGCTGTTCTGGCATTCGTTATCTCACATACGACGTTTCTCTCCGCTCAGGATGACGAAACAGGGCGATGCCCGAAGGTAGTATTCAAGTTACAAGTCACTAGTCACTCGGCACCCCTAATCCCTAATCCCTAGCTACTCATCCCTGCTTTCAAACTTCAGGATTGTGGCGGCGGCTTCGCCGCAATATATATGGGTCGATGCCCGCTTGAGACTTGGAGACTTTAGACTCCAAGTCTCTTGGACTCTCATCACTTTTCTTCCCAGAACGGATTCACGAGGCGGATGATCCATTTCTCACCACCGGTGAATTTGCTGTTGTACTTCCTTGCGGTATCCTCAAGGCGCTTTCTGAGCTCTGCTACCGCTTCCTCAAGAGCGAGGATGGTCTTCACTGCGGTATCCGAGCGCATGTCATCGCCGCACACCGGACAGAGCGGAGGCTTTACGAAGTCCGCATTCACACGCGAATGGCAGTGCGGGCAAGTGATGAAGTCCCCCGCGAACTTTTTCTCATTCTGTGTCTCCTTATAAGCGGCGAGACGCTCTTCCTTTTCTTTGAGACGTTTGGCAAGAGCGATCATCTTGGGTGAAGGCTCGATACCGATCTTGTACTTCACCGCATACGAAGTCGGGACACTCTCTAAATACTCCAGTGCCTGGTTCTTCGTATTAAAGATCTTTTCCTTGAAGAAAAGCCCCTTGAAGACTTTATTCGCCTCGCGCTTCATGAAGCCTTCGGCCACGAGCGCCTCCTTCATCGTGTCCTTGATATCCTGCGAGGGATGGGTGATGTCGAATTCCCAGATCTTTTCCCGCCAGTCGCCCTTTCCGGACGCGGCATTCCCAGGCTCACTCATTTCCTTCTCTTCCCTTTTTTTCGCGGCTGCTTTGGGCTTGGGCGCTGCCTTCGGGGAAGCGGCCGACGCTTTCGGTGAAGCCTTCTTCACGCGAGCCGGCTTCTTCTCTGCTGCCATTCCTTCGCCAAAGAGTGACGCTTCTTCCGAGACAGCCGCCTTCGCACGCTTCTTCTCCGAGGAAAGAGCCGCCTTCTTTGTACGTGCCTTTGGCTTCTTCCCCGCCGGCTTTGCCATCATGAATGCAAAAATATCTGTCTGTTCATAATTGGGATCTTCCATCTGAGATCCTCCTTTATCATGGGTCTTCATAGTAAAAAATTTTCTCTATCATATCACAGGGAACGGGGTATGACTAGGGCGGCTTCCACAGGTATACGTTCGAGCGCAAGCCCCATTTTTGCATATTTGTGTATACCCTATTCCCAGACAGAAAAAGGAGTGATATAATTCATTATATAAACAAAGTATAAATCGAAATTTTCAAACTTTATATTTACCGTTTAGGAATTATCAAAAGCTTATAATAAAGGCCCCTAAAATATATTTTGCGTTCCCATTTCAAAGCTGCATGTAAATTTAAAAGAAATGATTTACACCCCCTAAATTTTACCTTTTACCGGGTGGGCGGCGTATCGTACAACCGAAAGAAACGGATTTCCGCTTCCCGCCGGAAACACTGACTCTTTCGAAAACATGCACCATAGATTTGTTTTCTGAGAGCAGCATTTTCCAATAAGCCTCTTCGATGCACGTGCGAAGGCTTCCTCTGAAAGGTTTGATGATTCATGCTCCAAATATCCCATTGTCTCCGCTCTCTCGATGACATAGAAAGCTGCATCCGTCTTTTTGCAGCCTCCTATGTCCCGGGAAAGCAGTCGATCCTGATCTCCATATATACGCACTGGAATAAGCCGGAAACGATCCGCGAGATGACCCGGCTCTTTTGTGCTGCCTTCCCCGAGGCAGAGATCGCCGGCATGACGACCGCCGGCGGCATCGATAATGGCCGCATGCGTCTCCATCAGACTGTCGTCACCATTCAGTTCTTTGAAAAGAGTGACGTCCACACCGCCATCTATGACTTTTCCCAAGAGCCCATGGAAGACCTCGGGGAAAAAGCGCGAAGCTTCTGCCAAAGGCAGAAAGACCTCTCTGCGCTCCTTCTGCTGATGACACAGCGCTGCTATGACTTCGAGCCCTTTTTGACCGCGCTCGACAAGCTGGGAAAGGACATCCCCATATGCGGCGGATATGCCCATACCTATCGGAATGAAGATGGCATCTACGTCTTCACCAAGGATGCCATCCTTTCCCGCGGTATCCTTCTTGTCACCTTTTCCGGTGACGTAAAGGTCATGACAACGAGCGTCATGGGCTGGCAGCCCCTCGGACGCACCATGACCATCACAGCGATAGACGGCCCGCTCGTCATCCGCTCCCTCGATCACAAGCCCGCGGCCTATTTTTATCAGAAATATCTTCACAGCACGGATTTCGGAAAACGCGAGCTGCTCTTCCCTCTCGTCAGAAGCAGACATCAGGTCCAGCTCTCCATTCTCCCGCTCGAGTCACGAAGCGACGGTGCGCTTCAGACAAATGTTTTCAGCCACGTCGGCGATCAGGTGCAGATGGCTTACGGCGACCCCGATCAGGTCATCCTCTCCAGCCGCGAAGCACTTGGCCATATCGAGCGCTTTGCCCCCGAAGGGATGCTCCTCATCTCCTGTGTCACACGGCGTTACTTCCTGAAGGAGGATGTCAATCAGATCTTGTCTGCCTACAGCGACTTCTGCGTCGCGCCCGGCGGGTACGTGAATGGCGAGCTCATCCGCATCGCTGGAAAAACACAGGCGACCAATATGACCCTCATCTCCGTCTGCTTCCGCGAAGGCGAGGTGCCCCTCGTGGCTGCGACGAGAAAGCCGCATGCCCCCGTCGTCCTTGGTGAAGCGCTCTCTACGATCCAGCGGCTTGCGACCTTCGTCACGGAAACCACGAAAGAACTCGCAGAGACACAGAAACAGCTTTCCTTCGCTGCCAGCCACGACAGCTTCACCGGTCTCCTCAATCGTGGCTCGATCGAGGAAATGCTCTGCCGCTGCCATAAAGATACCCGTGCGCGAAGGCTCAACTTCTCCGCGCTCATGATCGACCTCGACACCTTCAAGCATATCAATGATACCTTCGGTCACAATAAAGGGGATGAAGTGATCCGCGAAGTCGCAGCCATCATGAAACGCATGATACGCCCGACCGACTTTGCCGGCCGCTGGGGCGGTGACGAATTCGTCATCCTCCTCCCCGGCACCACACCCCCCAGCGCACTCATCGTAGCGAGCCGCCTGCAGAAGGCCTTCCGGCGTATCCAGCTCCCCGACCGCTCCTTCCTCACCGCCAGCATCGGCTGCACCACCGCCTCGCCGGAGGAGACCGAGGCGGGCTTCTACAAGCGCATGGACGATGCCCTCTACCTCGCCAAAGAAGGCGGCAGAAACCGCATCATTCTCCTCAATGCCGAGCATCAGGTGAAAGAGGTGACGCAGGACTAGTGACTGGGGACTTGGGACTGGGAGACATCAGATTCCTCCGCATCGTCATTTCGAGCGAAGCGAGAAATCCTTGTCATTCGCGGCGAGGGACTCACGATTTCCCCACATGTGCCGCGCTGTTCCGCTTTCCCCATCTGTCTTTCATCCCGCCTGTGCCCTATCCGCCCCTACGGGGCACCTTCCCCTCGAGGGGAAGGCTGACGATACGAGGGAAAGCTGCTATCAAGAGACCTTCGGGCATCGCCCTGTTTCGTCATCCTGAGCGGAGAGAAACGTCGTATGTGAGATAACGAATGCCAGAACAGCTGCGACCTGAGCCGAAGGATCTCGGCGAAGCCGCTACCTTCACTCCTCACCCCTCACTCCTCATTCGAGCAGAGCTTTCCATAATCCAGAGGCAGCACGCCCCACGGGCTAACCCGGAAACCCTATTTCTCCAAAGAAGGAGTCCTTATGAAACCGTACTCATATACCATTTCCAAGCCCTCCGAAATCGAAGGCGTCATCCGTGCCTTTCGTTCCCTCGGCGCGAAAGGCTGCTCTCTTCTGATTTCCATTTTCACCTCCTACACAAAAGCGGAAGGACTTCAGAAAATGGTGGATGCGCTGTCTCTATCCTTTCCGGAAGCGGAGATTTCAGGGATGACGAGCAGCGTATGCATCGAGCAGGGCGTGAACCGCACCGGAAAGATCATCATCCTTTTCGAAGTCTTCAAAAAGACATATATCCACACGATCTGCTTCGACCATGAACCAGGGAAGGAAGAGGCCGTCGGATGTGCAGTGATGAGCGAAATCGCTAAGATTTCTGAGCCCCTCTGCGGCATCGAGATCTTGGCCTCCCAGAGCGATGACCATTTTTCTGACTTTACGCCCTTCCTGAACGTACTGACGCGCGAGCTGCCGACGACGCTTCCCGTCTGGGGCGCACTCGCAGACTCCCAGACATGGCCGGATCATACCTATGTTTTTTCCAAGAACTACATCTCCAGCGCGGGACTTGCCATCCGCGTCTATACGGGTGAGATTTCCATCATGCTAAACCATGTCCTGGGCTTCCGCCCGCTCTCTCGTCCGCTCACCGTAACCGCGATGGACGGCCCTATGATCATCAAAGAGCTCGACCACAAGCCTGCGGTCTACTACTACGATAAATACATCCACACCCCTGATTTTCAGGAGCAGTCGCTCCCCTTTCCGCTGCTCCAGCTGGCAGATGGCTATGTCCAAGCACACCTGCCGCAGGGACGCACGCTCAATGGCGGCATCCTTTTCAATATCCGCTGCACCGTCGGTACAGAGATGCGCCTTTCCTACGTCGACCCGGAGCTGATACTCGCAGAAACGAAAAAGATCTGGGAGCAAATGCATGCATTCGGAGGCGAAAGCACGCACATTCTCTCCTGCGCCGCGCGCTACCAGTTCCTCAATAAGAACCTCGGCGACGTCCTTGCCAATTACAACCATGTCACCCCTTCCTTCGGCATCTACGCCCATGGAGAAATATACCGCGCCGGGCAGCGTCTCGTCGCCGCCCATCTGACGGGAAATGTCGCCGTCTTCCGCGAAGCAGAAGAGGCGCAGCAAAAGGATGTCTCCTATAACCCCGTCCACCTGACGCAGCACATGTCCCATCTCCTGCAGATGGCGACCTTCGTCAGCACCGCCATGAAAGAACTGGAAGAGACGCAGGACGCTCTCCAATTCGCTGCGACCCACGACAGCCTCTCCGGTCTTTTCAACCGCGGCGCGATGGAAAAGTACCTCGCCCAGTACGTCAAAAACAATGCGGGGATCGGGATGCCGCTCTCTGCCATCATGATCGACCTCGATCATTTCAAGACGATCAATGATACCTATGGCCACTCCATCGGCGATGCCGTCATCCGCACCCTTGCCGATCTCATGAAGAAGCACACCGCAGGCAGAGGCTACGCTGGCCGCTGGGGCGGTGATGAATTCCTCATCATCCTTCCCGGCTCCACGCTGGAAACGGCGGAGATGCTCTCCATCCACATGAAGGATGCCCTTCTCCACGCCCATGTCCTCCCGGACGATTCCCCCGTCAGCGCCAGCTTCGGTGTCACCATTGCCCGCCCTGGCAAGCTTGAGCAGAGCTTCTACAAGAGGGTCGATAACGCGCTCTATACCTCCAAGGAAAACGGAAAGAACCGCATCACCATCTTCGATGCCAATGGAACGGCAAAGGCTCTGACGATGCAGGAGACTGGTGACTGGTGACTGGTGACTAGGGACTAGGGATGTATCAACGTCAGATGTCGGATGTCGGATGTCAGGTGTCTGATGTCTCATGTCTGACGTCTCATGTCTGATGTCTCATGTCTGATGTCTCATATCTGATGTCTCATATCTGATGTCTCATATCTGACATCTCATATCTGACATCTCATGTCTCATTTTTCCCATGACAAGTAAAAACCGTCAGGCTCTGAGCCTGACGGTTTTTGTAATGCCATAATTACCAGTTTCTGAACTTAGCCGGCGGGTTGTAAAGGCCGCCGGACCAGTCCACGAGGTCCTTCATATTCTTGGCAGCGAGGAGGTCGCGTGTCGCCTGAGACGGATCGATCCCAAAATCTTCCGGCAGCTTAACGATGCCTTCCTTTCTAAGCTTCTTGGTGATCTCCGGATCTTCGAGCTTGCCGACTTCCGTCTTGCCTGCTACCGCACGGATCGCATTCATGCGTTCTTCCATGTTGTGGCACTTGTGGAGGTAAGCGATGCCGACTTCGGAAACGATGTGGGTGAGGTCATCGGAGTAGATCATGATCGGTTCGAGATCAAGGTTTGCATTCTTCTTCAGAGCGACGGCATCGAGCTGATCGACGAAGCCCGGGAAGCCTTTTTCAGAGACGGTCGTGATCATCTGGACGACGAGCTTCTTGCCGCGGTTGCGGTCGCCCATGAGTTCGTAGCGGTTCGCCACTTCTTTGCCCGCTTTTTTCCATGCCGGAGTGACATGACGGCGGCCTTTGGCATCGCAGCCCATGTTCGGAGCGCCGCCGAAGCCTGCGACATTGTTCTTGGTCGCGGTGGAAGAGTTGCCGAAGCGGTCGATCTGCATGGTGGAGCCGATGAACATATCAGCGGCATAGTGACCGGCAGCCTGGCAGAAGGCACGGTTTGAACGCATGGTGCCATCCGGGCCGACAGCGAAAACGTCGCTTCTGGCTTTGATGTATTCTTCCATGCCGACTTCCGAGCCGAAGGAGTAGATGGCCTGCGCCCAGCCGGTCTCAATGGCCGGGATCAGGGTCGGATGCGGATTCAGTACCCAATGGGTGCAGATCTTGCCGCGCAGTCCCAGAGATTCACCGAAGGTCGGGAGCAGCAGCTCGACAGCAGCGGTATCGAAGCCGACGCCGTGGTTCAGGACTTTGACGCCATATTCTTCGTAAATGCCGCGGATCGCCATCATAGCCTTGAGGATACGTTCATTCGAAATCTTTGCCGGATCTCTGGTGAAGAGCGGGTTCAGCATGTATGGTGTCGGGCTTTCGACGACGAAGTCGACCCAGTCAGCCGGGATATCGACACGCGGGAGCTTGTCAACGATCTGATTGACCTGGAAAATGACGATGCCCTGATTGAATTTCGTCGCTTCGACGATCGCCGGGGTGTCCTCTGTGGAAAAGCCGGTGTAAATATTGCCGGCTGCATCCGCATAGTCAGCGCAGACGAGGGAAACTCTCGGCACGAGGTCGATGAAGTAGCGGGAATACATTTCAAGGTAGGTGTGGATAGCGCCGAGTTCGACACCGTCATTCTGGACCATCTGCGCCAGACGCTTGCCCTGGCTGCCGGCATAAGCGAAGTCCAGCTTTCTGGCAATGCCTTTATCAAAGACATCCAGATGCTCCGGAATGGAGAGGGTGGACTGGATCATATGAAGATCATGCACTTTGGACGGATCCACCTTGCAGAGCTCTTTCGCGAGGAAATCCGCCTGTTTCTGATTATCGCCTTCGATATTGACTTTATCGCCCGGGCGAAGGACCGCTTCAAGGACTTTGACGGTATTGGCTGCGTCAACGATCTTTCCCTCTGCATACGGAGCGGCAGCTGCAATGCGTGCTGCGGTATCGTCTCCTCTGGTGTGCCAGTTCTTATTGCATGGTTTGATTTCTAACATGAATGGACTTCCTTTCAATAAAAATAGGGTTGTACAGAAATAATTATATAAGTATACAGGTTTTCATTATTATTGTTGTTGTTTCTTCCCTATCATAACAAATAGTGGCGGTAAGAGGAAAGGGGGATTGGGAGCTAGTGACTGGTGACTAGTAGCTAGGGATTAGGGATTAGGGGCTGGTGACTGAAATGCCGCTTTCGGGCATCGCCCCATATATACGCGGCGAAGCCGCCACCTTCATTCCTAATTCCTCATTCCTAATTTCTCATGCAAGCGAATCTTTCATCCGCGATCTATGGGCGAGCTCCCATGGGCTAACCCTGGATCTTTTTAGAAGATCATCGCTGTAGCGAAGTAGAAGACAGAGGGGAAGAGAAGGCAGCCGAGACCGGTGAAGAAGGTCGCAGTCATCGCGCAGTAGGGAACGAGCTTCGGATTGACCGCTGCGATGCCTGCGGCAGTGCCGGAGGTGGTGCCCATGATGCCGCCGAAAGCCATGGCAGACTGCGGATTATTGATGGAAAGCGGTTTGGCAACGAATGGGGTGACGACCATGACGAGAACGGATTTCACAACACCGGCAGCGATGGAGATGGCGATGACTTCAGAGGACGCGCCGAGAGCCGCGCCGGTGACAGGTCCGACAACGAAGGTCGCAACGCCTGCCCCAATGGTGACCATATCGACCACACTGGTATAGCCGAGCGGATACGCAACAGCGATGCCTGCGACGAGGCAGATGAATTCACCGATGAAGAGGGAGGCGACACCTCTCCAGCCCACCTTTTTGATCTCGCGAAGATCCGCGCCAAAAGCGGTGGAAACGATAGCAAAGTCACGGAACATAGCGCCGCCGACCAGACCCATGCCGGCAAAGAGCGGGACATCTGCGATCCCCTTGCTGCCGCCGGTCATTTCACCGCCGATGTATGCGAGGACAAGCCCCAGGAAAATGGCGATGGCGCTGCCATGGACACGTCCCTTGGTGAGCGCGCCCAGCTTGAATGAAACATACATAATGACGCCGAGAAGCATGAAGCCGAAGATCATGCCGTTCTTGACGAAAAGTTTAGTAATCATTGCTGCGATATCCATGATGAAATTATCTCCTTATTTCTAAGCGACCACGAAGCCCTTGCGTTCTGCATACATTTTTTGTGACTAGTGACTGGTGACTAGTCACTGGGGATTCGGAATCCGCTCCTTACTCCCCATTTCTCACTTGCTATGTGCCAAGCTGTCTTCTGCCACAGTTTCCTTCTGTTTCTTGCCTGAAAGGACCGGGATCATGAGGAAGCCGATCGCAACAGCCAGAAGACCGCCGAGGATGGCGACCACACCGCCGGAAAGGGCGGCTGCTACGTTCTGGATGGAGCTCATGGCTACAACGACCGGGATGTACATCGCAGACCACCATTTGATGCCCTGTTCTTCCGGCGCTTTCATGATGCCTTTCTGCTGCGCCCAGGCGGAAATGATGATAAGGAACAACATCGCGAAGCCGACGCCGCCGATGTTTGCCTTGACGCCCAGAAGCGCGCCCAGTATATCGCCGATCACATTGCCAGCCATATAGCAGCCTGCCAGAAGTGCTACACCGTAAATAACCATAATACTCTTCCTTTCTTTTGCTGAAACCACTTGTCTCTATCAAAAGCTCCTCCCATTCACGAGCGGAGGGAGCTTAGGGAAACACTGATTCAATCATTATCGGATTTCATTCTTGGATTTTTATACAGAGCAAGGAATCATCTGACGCGAATAGCGAGCTATTTAAGGAGGATGATGACGAAGCTATGTATAAAAATCCATATGAAATTCGACTCTGCGATTGAATCAGCGTTTCCCTAGTACAGCTGGGTACCAGGAAATTCCCCCCTCCCTCTTGTCATTTGTTATAATAGAGGGGGCATACGGATCTCCTGTTCATCTTCCTTTCGCCATTAGTATACCTGACAGCTTTCCCGAAAAGAAATTTTTAAGGGTAAGATGCAAATGGCAACGGGTAACATGCATTAAAAACAAATGTATTCTGCGATTTATTATTATAATCTATCATTTATACATCTTTTATAGATCATTTTATATCAATGCATGACAGATCACGGAGCGCCGCATCACCGGCTCTCACAGCCGACGAGCGCCCGCAAAGACTTTCGGCACAAGCGATCAGCAAGCAGACCTCAGATCTCTCTCTTCCTCACATTCCCGGCAAAGCGAGGTGCCCTATGAATACATCCTGGATCATCGGCGTACAGCACGTCTGGTTTGGTATCTCCATCTTCCTCCTGCTGCTCCTTCTTGTCAGCCGCACGCTCTTTTTCCGTGAAGCGATCCTTGCCAAGCAGTTCAGCCGGAGGCATCTCGTTCTCTTCATCGTGATCTTCTCCCTGATGGCACTCTGCGGCTCGTACTGGAATGTCTCGGCGGGCGGCGGCATCATGAATTTCCGTGCTGTCGGCATCATGCTCGGCGGCTTCGTCGGCGGTCCGATCGTCGGCACCATTGTCGGATGTATCGCAGGCATCCACCGCGCTCTCTTCTTCGACACGGACGCGGCCTTCATCCACGGCGGGCTCTCCATCCTTCAGGGCATCGCCGCCGGCTATCTGGCGAACCCGCTGAAAAGCCACCATCACAATCTCTGGTCATGGAGCTTCTTCTATGCCGGCATTTTGGAGATCCTCTTCTGGCTCTTCTTCGCCTTCTTCACCTGGCCGGAGACCGTCGCGCATCCGAATGATTTCTTCGACCTGTGGCTGCCGATCCTCATCACGAATACCATCGCTGTCAGTCTTTTCTACATGGTGCTTGAATTCTACACGCACCAGCGCGATACAGAAAAATCAGAAACGACAAAGACGACCTTTGAAGCCGTAAATACCCTTTTCTCCGCACTCCACGATGGTTTCAACGGCTTCAATGTATCAAAAGCCACAGAGATCGTGACGGCGTCTCTCCCCTCCCTCATCTGGACCGCCATCATATATAAAGATCAGATCTATACGCGCACGGCATACAAAACCGAAGCAGACCGCAATCAGGGCGATGCGGAGATCGCCATCCTGCAGCTGCAGAAATCCCTTCCGCCCATGCCGCATCTCACCTCCCTTCCCATCTGCTACAAGGGTGAGACTGTCGGCATCCTCATCGCCGCCAAAAGTAAAGGGGAAAACTTCACGAACATGGGCAATGAATTTCTCTCCGGCATCTGTCACCTGCTCGAAGCCATCTATGAGTACGACAAGATGAAGGAAGAGGAAAATCTTCTCGCCGAAGCCGAGATCCGCGCTCTTCAGGCACAGATCAATCCACACTTCCTCTATAACACGCTGAATACCATCAGCTACTACGTCCGAAGCGATCCGGACAATGCGAGAAAGCTCATCAGCTATCTCTCCGACTATTTCCGCCACAGCCTCAGCAACCCGTCGAAATTCATCCCGCTCTCCGAAGAGCTGCACGTCATCGAGTGCTACACCGAGCTCGAGCGCGCCCGTTTCGGCGACCGCCTCTCCATCACCTATGATTTCCCCAAGGACAAGCTGGAAGAGATCCAGGTCCCGCCGCTTCTCCTCCAGCCGCTCGTCGAGAACGCCATCGTCCACGGCATCTTCAAGCGTCCTGAGGGCGGCCGCATCAAGACCGGCCTCATCGAGCACAAGGACTATTTCAAGGTCTACGTCTACGACACCGGTATCGGCATCCCCAAAAGCAAGCTGAAAAAGCTGCTTATCGATCACAAAAGACGCGACCACATCGGTCTCATCAATGTCCACCAGCGCCTGCTCTCCCTCTTCGGAGAAAAGAGCGGTCTCCATATCGTCAGCCGTGAAAACAAAGGCACCCTTGTCTTCACCAACATTCCGAAGATAGAAAGCCGGAGACCCGCTCTCCCCGCCATAGAAAAAGTCGCTGCGACAGGACAGACGATCCGTATCACAAATGCATGAGCGGGCAGCTGGTGGCTGGTGACTAGGAATTAGTAGCTAGGGATTAGGAATCTCAAGTGGCTGGTGACTAGTGACTAGTAGCTAGACTAGTAGCTAGGGATTAGGGATTAGGGATTAGGGGCTGGTGACTGAAATGCCGCTTTCGGGCATCGCCCCATATATACGCGGCGAAGCCGCCACCACAACCCTGAACCTTGAACCCTGAACCCTGAACCCTGAACCTTAAACCCCAACCCATTTCCCCCAAAGGAGGATCCCCATGAAAGAAATCCGTGCTCTTGTCGCCGACGATGAACTGCCGGCCCGCGGCGAGCTGACCTATGAGCTCTCGAACATCCCCGGCGTCAAAGTCATCGGTGAATGCGGAAACGGACGCGAAGTTCTCGCCTTTCTGAAAACGCATCCGAATGTCGACATCCTTTTCCTCGATATCGAGATGCCTCTCATGAACGGGCTCGAATGCGCGAAAGAGATCGTCCGCATGGACCTTTCCGTGAAGGTCGTCTTCGCGACAGGCTACTCTCAATTCGCCGTCAAGGCCTTCGATCTCGAAGCCTTCGACTACATTCTGAAGCCCTACGATGAAGCCCGCATCGCGCGCACCATCTCCCGCCTGGCCGACAGCCTCGCCCTGATGGAAAAGGAACGGGCGCCGGGCGAGATCGTCTCCACCTCACAGAAGATCTCCCTCCAGACGCAGGGCAAGACCATCATGATCTCCCCTGCGCAGGAGATCATCCTGATCTCTAGCGAAAAGTCAGACCGCGCTCTCTTCTATACGACGAGAGGGATCATCGAGTCGAAGATGACGCTCCGCGACATCGAGTCTCTCCTCTCCCCCCTGGGCTTCTTCCGCACGCACAAGGGCTACATCGTGAATCTTTCCATGATCCAGGAGATCCAGAACCAGGACAATGGCACCCTTCTCCTGACGCTCTCCCATTACCCCAAAGAAAAAGTGCCGGTCTCCAGACACTATATCAAAGACTTCAAGAATACACTGCACCTCGTATGAAAAAACGGCTGGCGAAACGTTTTCGTTTCGCCAGCCGTTTTTAGCTTGCTATCCATGCCAAGACCCATGGAGCATCACTCGTCACTGCTCATGGTTTCTTCCTTCGTAAAGCGATCCACAATGGTCGCGCAGGCTGCGTCACCGGTGATATTGACCGCTGTACGAAGCATATCAAAAATACGGTCAACACCGAAAAGGATCGGGAGCGCATCGATCGGGATACCGGCAGAGATCAAGACAGCGACGACAAGGAGCGTCGGCCCCGGTACGCCTGCCTGACCGACTGCGCCCAGTGTGCTCGTCACAATGATCGCAATATACTGTCCAAACGTCAGCTCCATGCCATACATCTGCGCGATGAAAATGGCCGCCATCGCATAGTACGCTGCGTTGCCGTTCATATTGATGGTCGCGCCCAGCGGAAGGGCGAAGGAGGTGGTCCCTTTCGATACATGCAGCTCTCTTTCCGTGACCGCCATATTGAGCGGAAGCGCTGCCATGGAGGATGCCGTGGAGAAAGCCAGTACCTGCACCTTCCACATCGCTTTGAAGAATTCCACATATCCTGTGCATTTCGAGAAGAGAGCCACCGAGCCGCCGATCATCACATAGGTGACAAGAATGAGGACGCAGATATAAAGACCGATGAGATAAATGATCTTCATGAGTACATCATAGCCGAAGCTCCCCGTCGCATCCGCCATCAGACAGAAGACGCCGACCGGCGCGAGCATCATGACCGCCATCATGATCTTGATGCAGATCTTCGTGCAGTTATCCACGATACGGCTCATGAAGCATTTCTCTTCCTCAGGCAGCATCGCCAGTGCGAAGCCGACAAAGAGGGAGAAGGTGATGATCTGCAGGATATTGCCATCCGTCAGTGCCTTCACCGGATTCGCCGGTACGAAGCCGATGATCGTTTCCCAGAAACCGGGGAGCGCGCCCGCTTTGGAAAGGTCGCCCACCTGCACAGCTGCCCCACTGATCGCCGCCATGTCGATGCCGCTGCCCGGCTGGAAGAAGACGCTGAATGCAAGTCCCAAGATCACGGCGATCGCCGTCGTTGCGCCGTAATACAGGAATGTCACCAGCCCGACCTTGCCTGCGCCCTTGGATCTCCCGAGCGCCGCCGCCCCGCCGACCAGCGAAAAGAAGACCATCGGCACGACGATCATCTTGATGAGCTGCATGAAAAGGTCGCCGATCGGCGCCAGCATGTGTGCGCTCTTACCCAGAAAGAGTCCGACGACTGCGCCCAGTACGGTGGCTATGACGATCCACGTACCCAGGTCTCTCAAAATACTTTGACCACTTTTTTTCGCTTCCATAAAAACCCCCATTGGAACCCGGCGAAGATCCCTTCCTTCGGATCTCGCGCAATGAAATAGACAGGCTCATCAACAGCCTGTCATCTACTTTTGTTATTATATCATTCTACTATGAGATATTCCATCTCAATCGGTATACTAATTATGCATGATGTACGGATAAATGTATGCAATTCAGGAATAAGCAGCGCATAAGGGAGTTAGTGATTGGTGACTGGTGACTAGCCACTTGTTCCCTAATCCCTAGCCACCAGCCACTAGCCACCAGAACTCCGTCTATTCCTCTACAAAACAGCCTGCGCTTTCGCGCAGGCCTCTCATACATGCAGTCTGTTTTTTGCTTTTTGGATATCCTGATGGATCTGCGCCACCAGAAGGTCAGGTGAGGCGAATTTCATTTCTCCCCGGATGCGGCTCACCCATGCGAGCGTGAAGGACGCGCCGTAGATGGACTCGTCGAAGTCAAAGATGAATGTCTCGATGGTCTTCTTGGCATTGCCGAAGGTCGGATTGTTTCCGATATTCGTGATAGCAGGGAAGGTATGCCCCTTCACCAGTGCACGCGTCGCGTAGACGCCATCCGGCGGAAGGACACGGTCTTCAGAGACAGCCAGATTCGCCGTCGGAAATCCGAGTACGTCATGCCCGCGACGGAAGCCATGGACGATGTCACCCCGGATCGTGTAAGGATGTCCCAGAAAGCGCGCCGCCTGCTCCATCTCTCCCGCGAGGATGCACTGGCGGATGGCGGTGCTGGAAATCTTCTTCCCTGCGTTCTCTCGGAGTGAGACGATGCGGACGGTGACACGGCTTTCTTCAAAGAAGCGCACGAGGTCACCACTCTTCCCCAGACCGCCGTGTCCAAAGGAAAAATTTTCTCCCGTGACGAGGCCGACAAGGCCGGGAAGGCGAGCGAGCTCTCCCAGAAAATCTTCAGCGGATTTTGCGAGAAATGTCTCATCTGGCCGGATGCAGACGGCCAGCGCCATGCCCTGAGCGGCCAGTGCATCCATCTTTTCATCAATGGACTGCAAAAGCGGCACATGAATATCGGGCGCAAGCACTTTCATCGGATGCGGATAAAAGGTGAGAACACCCGGCTGCGCGCCCTTCTCTTTCGCAAGGCGCTTCACTTCGGAAAAGACCACCTGATGTCCCAGATGGCATCCGTCAAAGAAGCCGATGCCAAGGACGAAGGACTGGTCTTTGGGTAAATCGTGTAAAGTAGGTAGAATGGTCATGATAATGGATTTAAGGTTTAAGAGTTCAGGGTTCAGGGTTAGCCCACGGGGCGTACTGCCCTTTGATTCCGTTTGAAATCTTCGCTTGAATGAGAAATTAGAAATGAGAAATGCGAAATGGTGGTGCGGCGCCAGATCCTTCGACTCAGTTCTCACTGTTCCGCCTTTACATGATCGAACATCCGACATTTCACTCCGCTCAGGATGACGAAATGCGCCGCGAAGCATAAATAATGGCGATGCCATGAGCTGGCATGCCAGTCACTAGTCACCAGTCACTTGCGACACCTAATCCCTAGCTACTCATCCCTGCTTTCAAACTTTCTGGGGGTATCCCTTTCCCGTATCGTCATCCCGAGCGTAGCCGAGGGATCCACTGCGGTCAGTATCACATAAGCACCGGCAGGAAAACGACGCCTTGGTGCTACGTATTTCTGCTTTCAAACATTCTTCATTTAGCGGTCTGCAAGAAAGATTTCTCGGCAACGCTTTCAATGACGATACGGGAAAGACGGATGTCTCACAGTCACCAGTCACTAGTCACTAGTCACTAAAAACTTAATTAAACACTTTCTTCGGATGGATGACACCGCGCTCTACACTGGCAGTACCGAGGAAGCGGGGACCGCAAAAGGCGGCGGCGACTTCCACAGGCTTTTCTTGCGTGCGAAGGCGTTTGCCCAAGAGGAAATCGGCGGCTTCCTTCTCATCGAGCGCAAGGAGTGGCAACGCGGAAAGGAGCGGGCGCAGGTCGGTCATGAGCGCGCCTTCCGGATCCGCTTCGATCTCTTCCAGTGTCTTGGCTTCGGCGATAGAGAAAGGCCCCATCTCGCTGCGCAGGAGAAAGGACATGGTGAGCGGGCATCCGGCCATTTTCCCCATGTCGCGGCCGAGCGCACGGATGTAGGTGCCTGCCGAGCAGGTGACGGAGAGACGGAGGAGCGGCGGCTTTACCTCACGGAGGATCAGATCGTAAATGGTGACAGGGCGGGGAGGAAGCTCGACGGCATTTCCTTCACGCGCCAGCTTGTAGGCGCGCTCGCCATTCACCTTGATGGCAGAGTAGGACGAGGGACGCTGGAGGATCTCTCCTTTGAATGATTCCGCAGTGCTTTCCCAGATCGAAGGATCGGCAGGGATCTCCCCCGTCTCCACCACGGTCCCTGTCACGTCCTCGGTATCAGTGGCAAGGCCCATCAGAAATTCCGCTTCATACGTTTTCCGATGGATCGGCGCGTACTCGATGAGGCGCGTCGCGCGCCCCAAAAATACAGGGAGCACGCCCGCCGCCATGGGGTCAAGCGTCCCGCCGTGGCCGATCTTCTTCTGCCCATAGATGCGCCGCAGACGCGCTATCACGTCGAAGGACGTCATCCCCGCCGGCTTCAATACATTCAGTACGCCGTCCATCAGAGATACTTCTCCGCGACCGCCATGAATTTCTTCTCGGCTTCGGCAAAGTCCCCTTCAATGGTGCATCCGGCTGCCTTCCAGTGACCGCCGCCGCCAAATTCGCCGGCAAGCTCCGCGACATTGGCATAATTTTTGGAGCGCAGGGAGACACGGGTCTCGCCCTCTTTGCGATACTTGAAGAGTGCGGCGATCTCGCAACCGCGGATGCAGCGCGGGATGGAAGCGTAATAGTCGGAATTCTCTCCATCGAGCGCCATGGCGTCTTGATCCATGTATGCGATGACGATCTTTCCATCGGCATAGGAGTGGACCGTCTTTGCCACCAGCTCGTAGCAGTGCATGGCTTCGATGGACTTCTCCTCGAGGTGGTTTGAAATGTAGGAGGGATCAGCCCCCATCGCGACGAGCTGGCTCGCCATCAGGAGCGTGTGCGGCGAGGTGCAGCTGAATTTAAAGAAGCCGCTGTCCGTGCCGATGCCCATGTAAAGTGCATTGCAGGTGTCTTCGTCCATCTCGATGCCTTCATCGAAAAACATTTCCGCAAGCATTTCCGCTGTCGCCGCATAGCGATACTGCAGATAGAGGAGGTCTGTGAAGCGTTCATTCGTGCGATGATGGTCGATGGAGAGCGAGTCGATGTCCCGTGGGAAATCAAAATTTCCACCGCGTTCCAGATTGGAAAGATCCGTGAAAACGATCGCATCGTAGTCCCTTCCTTCCGGGATCGATGTATGAACGAGCGCGGAGGCCTTCACGAGCGTGTACACCTTCGGTACAGGATCCGGAAGCAGCATGTCCGCCTCTTTCCCCATGGACACGAGGACATTGTGCAGCGCACAGATAGAGCCGACATCATCTCCATCCGGATGTTCGTGACCGACCAGCAGGAAGCGCTTGTGGGATTTCAGAAAATCCATGGCCTCCTTCTTGCCGATCTCTTTGGCGTGGTTCATTGCAAGGCTCATTCTTTCACCTCATCCTTATGAATCTTCTTCAGAAGGCCATCGATATGCATGCCGTAGTCCAAAGAGGCATCTTCAGAAAAGGTGATCTCCGGCGTGTAGTAGATCTTGAGACGCTGCCCGAGCTCACGGCGCACGAAGCCGCGGCTCTTATTCAGCGCATCGAGCGATGCTTTCTTCTCTTCCGGTTTGCCGAAAAGGCTGACGTAAATGGTCGCTTCGCGCAGATCGCCTGTCACCTTGACTTCGGTCACCGTGACAAAGCCGATTCGCGGGTCTTTCAGATCATGAAGGAGCATCTGGCTCACTTCCTGTTTGATAAATTCCTGTACTTTGCGTACTCGTAATTCGGACATAGTAAGTACCTCGCTCTCTGGAAATACGATTCGAATATGGGTCGAGTGTAAGGGCGGTGCGGCGCATAAAAATCAGAAGCGCCGCGAAGTTTTGAAGATATGGTATTCACGAAAAATGAGAAACCTGTGAACCTTTTGAACCTTCAGAACCTGTTTAACCTATGAGAATTCATATAAGGGGGAGATTGTTCTTTCTGCTTTCAAACTTCATGGTTCAGGGTTAGCCCCTGGGGCGTACTGCCCTTTGATTCCGTTTGAAAGCTTCGCTTGAATGAGAAATTAGAAATGAGAAATGCGAAATGGTGGTGCCATGAGCTGGCATGCCAGTCACTTGCGACACCTAATCCCTAGCCACTAATCCCTAGCTACTCATCCCTGCTTTCAAACTTTCTGGGGGTATCCCTTTCCCGTATCGTCATCCCGAGCGTAGCCGAGGGATCTTTCTAGGGAAACACTGATTCAATCGTTGTCAGATTTTACTCTTGAATCTTTATGCATAGCAAGGAATAACCTGACGAGAATAGCGAGCTATTTAAGGAAGGTTATGACGAAGCTATGTATAAAAATTCTTGTAAAATCTGACTCTGCGATTTAATCAGCGTTTCCCTTACACTGCGGTCAGTATCACATAAACACCGGCAGGGAAACGACGCCTTGGTGCTACGTATTTCTGCTTTCACACATCCTTCGTTTAGCGGTCTGCAAGAAAGATTTCTCGCTTCGCTCGAAATGACGATACGAGAGAGTCTGTAGTCTCCTGGTCTTCCAGTCTCCTAGTCCCTAGTCACCAGTCCCTAGTCACCCCCAAAACAAAATCGTTCGCCCTTATGAAATTGTAAAGGCGAACGATGTATGCATTATTTCAGTTCAGCAGCTTCTTCTTTCAGTTCGAAGGATTCCAGCTGGTCTCCCTCTTTGACGTCACGATAGCTGTCGATGGCGATGCCGCATTCGAAGCCGGCAGCGACTTCCTTCACGTCATCCTTGAAGCGGCGCAGCGATGCGATCTTTCCTTCATGGATAACGATGCCGTCGCGGATCAGGCGCAGCTGGCAGTTGCTGGTGATCTTGCCGTCCTGCACGTAGGAGCCGGCAACGATGACCTTCGGTGTGTGGATGACCTGACGGATCTCCGCATGGCCGAGGACCACTTCGCGGATGGTCGGCGAGAGCATGCCTGCCATCGCCGCCTTGACGTCATCGATGCAGTCATAGATGACACGGTAAAGACGGACATCGACGCCATCCTTTTCCGCCATGGCACGTGCATTGGCATCCGGACGGACGTTAAAGCCGATGATGAGTGCATTGGATGCCGAAGCGAGCATGACATCGGATTCATTGATCGCGCCGACGGCGGAGTGAACGATGGAGATGCGGACCTCTTCGCTCTTGATGGCCTGCAGGGACTGTACGAGCGCTTCGACGGAGCCCTGGACATCCGCTTTGATGATGACGTCGAGTTCCTTCATTTCGCCTTCCTTGATCTTTTCGAAGATGTTGTCAAGGGTGACCTTCTGGACACTTCTCTGTTCCTCTTCCTTCGCACGGGATGCACGGATCTCAGCGATATTTCTAGCCTTCTTTTCATCCATGACAAAGAAGTGGTCGCCGGCTTCCGGCACGCTGTCCATACCGAGTATCTCGACCGGGACAGACGGTTCCGCACTCTTCATCTTGCGGCCGTTTTCATTGTTCATCGCGCGGACGCGGCCCCAGCTCTTGCCGGCCAGGATGCCGTCACCGATATGGAGGGTACCGTTCTGGACAAGGACGCTCATGACCGGGCCTCTGCCTTTATCCAGCTGGGCTTCGACGACGACGCCGTATGCTTCGCGGTTCGGATTGGCCTTGAGTTCCTGCATTTCCGCAACGAGGAGGATGTTTTCCAAAAGATCATCGAGCCCGATCTTTTTCTTCGCGGAGATCGGTGTCATGATGACATCGCCGCCCCAGTCTTCGGCGAGCAGGCCTTCTTTGGCGAGCTCTTCCTTGATACGGTCTGGGTTGGCGCCCGGTTTATCGATCTTGTTGATCGCGACCATGATCGGTACACCGGCATTCTTCGCGTGATGGATCGCTTCGATGGTCTGCGGCATGACGCCGTCATCGGCTGCTACGATGAGGACAGCGATATCGGTCAGCTGCGCGCCGCGGGAACGCATCGCGGTAAAGGCTTCATGGCCCGGGGTATCGAGGAAGGTGATCTTGTGATTTTTATAACGGATCTGATATGCACCGATGCGCTGGGTGATGCCGCCGGCTTCGTGGAGCGCGACATTCGTCTGACGAAGGGCATCGAGCAAGGTGGTCTTGCCATGGTCGACGTGGCCCATGATGGTGACGACAGCCGGTCTTGGCTTCAGGAAGCGCGGATCATCCTCTGCAGGGATGTACTCGGTCGGATCCGCCGGAGCTTCTGCTTCGATCAGGGTGATGCCGAATTCTTCTGCCAGGATCTCGATGGTGTCGCGGTCCAGGTTCTGGTTGATGGTCGCCATGACGCCGTCCATCATGAGTGCTTTGATGATCTCGCTGACTTCACGTCCGAAAAGCTCAGCCAGCTCCTTGACGGTAACGCTCGGCGGCAGCTCGACTTCCGTCGGGTACGCAGCCACTTTCTTTTCATTCGTGTGTTTCTTCTTCTTGCTCTGGCTCAAAGAACGGGCCATGAGGGAACCGCCTTCCTTCTCTCTGCGGCTTCTTTCCCAGTCCTTCTTCGTCTTCTTCTTGGCCGGTTTTTCCGCTCTTCTGGTGACCGGCTTCTGCGCGGTCTCTTCTACCGGAGCCTTGGCAGCAGCTGCCGGGCGCTGCGGACGAGCCGGACGATCGGTCTTCGGGCGGTCACCGTTTCTGTCATTCTTGAAACGGTCATTTCTTCCATTGCCGCCACTCTGTCCATTTCTTCCTCCCTGCGGGCGGTCGCCGTTGCGGCTGAAACGATCGTTTCTCTGACCGTCTCTTCCCTGAGAGCGGCTTCCCCCGTCACGACGTTCACCGTTTCTGTCATTTCTGCCTTCGCTTCTTCCATCGCGTCTCTGGCCTTCTCTTCTTCCGTCACGGCGCCCATCCTGGCGGGATGTCTCTCTCGCCGGACGGGACGGGCGTTCTGCCGCCTTGGCCGGCTCTGCCTTCGGCGCTTCCTTCTGCGGAGCTTCTGCCTTCGGCGCCGTTTTCGGAGCCGGTTTCGGAGCTTCTGCCGGCGCTGCTTCTTCCGTGGAGTAGGAGGAGTAGGAGGACTGGCGGGCATTGCCCTTCTTGCCATTCGGCTGGCCTGCCTGATCAAAACGGACGGTACGCATCACCGGGCGCTTTGCCGCTTTCTTCTTTTCCGCAGCGACGTGACGCGCGAGGATGGACTTGCCATTGTCATCCACGCCGGAGAGACGGTTCGTCACATCGACATGACCGGCTTTCAAAATTTCAATGACCTCTTTATCTGTCTTGCCAAATTCCTTGGCAAGTTCATAAACTCTGTACTTCTTTTTCTGCATAAGCAGCCTCCCAAGTGTATGTCAATTTGATTCATGGTTTATTATTACGGAAATGGGACTCCTATTCGGCAGCCGCTCTCTGGCGACGAGCGGCTCTAAGACCCATTTCCATCTGCCCCTGGCAGCTATCTTTCAGCCAGCGCCTTGTCGATCTTTTCAGCGATCGCGCGGCTGAAGCCTTTATCTGTGATGAGCGCCGCTGTGCGCACCCCTTTGCCGAGGGCGCTGCCCAGCCTTTCCTTTTCTCCAAACAGTCTGTAGGAGATATGCGCTCTTTCTGCAGCATTTCTGTACTCATCCTTTGTTCTTGGGGAGCTGTCTTCCGTGATAATGAGAAGGGCCCCTTTCGGAGCTTTCACATTTTTCAGCCCTTCTGCCACCTGTTCATTTCCCGAAAGCAGACGACCTGCCTTCATACAAAGGCCAAGCATGCGGTATACCGGCTCATCCATTCTCGATCTGTTCCTTCAGCGCATCGTATACATCCTTGGATACCGGACGCTTCAGGGATCTCTCAAGACCATGGGACTCGTAGGCCTTGGTAAAGCACTCGATATCGTCACACACGTAGACGCCGCGGCCGGATTTCTTGCCCGTACGGTCGAGCTCGATGAGCCCCGTCGGCAGAGCCACGATACGGAGCAGCTCCTTCTTCGGCTTCAGCTCCTTGCAGCCTACGCACATGCGCATGGGGATCTTTTTTACTTTCATTCCTTAGCTTCCTCCCCCATATCGCTTTCGATATCTCCCAGAATGTCGTCATCAAGATCGGCGCTGTCGGTCTCACCGAAGCCCTCCTCATTCGCCTGCGTTTCACTCTTGATATCGATCTTCCAGTTCGTCAGCTTGGCAGCCAGGCGGGCATTCTGCCCTGCTTTGCCGATGGCAAGCGACAGCTGGTAGTCCGGTACGATGACATAGGAGGATTTCTCTTCTTCCCATACGGAAACGGAAACGACCTTTGCCGGGGAGAGGGCATTGGCGATGTAGATCGCCGGATCTTCGTCCCAGCGGACGATATCGATCTTTTCATCATGCAGCTCGTTCACGATATTCTGTACACGCTGTCCCTTCGGCCCGACGCACGCACCGACCGGATCGACAGCCGGATCCATCGCATATACGGCGATCTTGGAGCGGGAGCCCGCTTCACGGACGACACTCTTGATCTCCACGGTGCCGCTGTAAATTTCCGGTACTTCCAGCTCGAAAAGTCTCTTCAAGAGGCCCGGATGGGTCCTCGAGAGGATGATCTCCGGTCCCTTCGTGGTCTTTCTGACTTCGAGGACATAGCACTTGATCTTATCGTTCGGCTGGAATTCTTCGCCTTCGATCTGTTCTGCGAAAGGCAGGATCCCTTCCACGCGGCCGAGGTCGACAAAAATGGTGCGAGATTCATTCCATTTCACTACGCCGGTGATCACATCGCCTTCACGGCCGGAGAATTCGTCATAAATGGAGCCTCTCTCGGCTTCACGCAGCTTCTGGATCATGACCTGCTTAGCGGCCTGCGCTGCGACACGGCCGAAATTCTTCGGTGTCACATCGATGCGGAGCATGTCGCCTGCTTCATAGCTGCGGTCGATCTTCTTCGCCTCTTCCACCGTGATCTCATTGATCGCATTTTCAGAGTCCTCATGGATCTCGTCCACGACGGTCTTTTCTTCATAAATTTTATATTCGCCGGTTTCACGGTTGAGAGAAACCGAAGCCTTGGCATTGCTGCCGCTTTCCTTTTTGTAAGCGGTCAGAAGCACCATTTCCAGTGCATCAAACACCATATTTCTGTCAACTTTTTTGATCTTGACCAGGGCTTCTACTGCTTCCAATAATACCTTGCCGTCCACGATGAACTATTCCTCCTCGATTAAAACGAAAAATGAAGTCTTACCTGTGAAATTTTATCTCTATGCAATGCGATTTCCTTACCGCCATCGAGCGTCAGCGCCAGATCACCCTCCTCGGTGAGCCCTTCCAGATGCGCGGTGAACGCTTTGCCGCCGCCTGCCTCTTCGAGCGGAGCAAACAGCTTCACGTCCACATCGCTTCCGGCATAGCGTCGGAAATCCTTATCCTTCTTCAATACACGATCGAGCCCCGGAGAAGAGACCTCCAGCATGTAGTTATCCGGGATGATATCCTTCTCATCCAGGATCTCGCCGGCCTTCTCACTGATGCTCTGGCAGTCTGCGAGATCCACGCCGCCTTCCTTATCAATGAAAATGCGAAGGATCCAATTCCTTTCACGGACATACTCGACATCGACAAGTTCGATGCCGTCCGCATCCAGGATCGGTTCCAGCAAAGCTTCTACGGCTTCTTCGATTGCTTTATGTGCCATGATAAGCCTCCTTGAAATCAATCAAACGTGAACGCCGAAGTGCTCCTGAAAGAGCAAGGGGCTCCATAGATCGCAGCGTCAGCGCGGTAAAAAATATGTCCCTTCCCCGATGCGCTTGCGTCCGTTCACGAAACTGTTCCATATATAAGAAAAAGTGAGCCGCAGCTCACTCACCAGGAAATTCTATACACATAACTTGCGATACTATTATACCATACGTTGTAAAGGGAAAGCAATAAAAAAGGTTCAAGGTTCAAGGTTAGCCTCCGAGCGTGCTAAGTTTGAAAGAAGGGATGAGTGGCTAGGGATTAGGAGTCTCAAGTGACTGGTGGTGACTAGTGACTGGCATGCCAGCTCATGGCATCGCCATTATTTATACTTCGCGGCGCTTCCTTATTTTTATGCGCCGCACCTTCATTTCGCATTTCTCATTTCTAATTTCTCATTCAATCAAGGGGTGAGCTGCCCCACGGGCGAGCCCTGAACCCATCAACCTGAACCTTGAACCCTCTAATCCTCGATCACCGGATGCTCATAGAGCTCCTTCAGATCCTTCACCAGGTGCTTCTCGATCGCCGCCTCAAGGGCTTCTATGGTTCTGGCATCGTACTGATGAATGATGCCAGGGATGCCCTTGGCGCGAAGCTCGCCGTAGTATTCATCGCGATACATGTTATAGAAGAAAAGGATCCCTGTATCTTTTTCTTCACACTCATAGGCAGCGATGATGTAGGAGCCGTTCAGCCCAAGAAGCGGCATTTTCGGCGCAATGACACGCACATAGTGCCCGAGCTTCTCCGGCAGCAGCTCTTCATAGTCCCAGACCATGAAGCCCTTGCCCTCGACCAGAATGGAGACCTTCTCGCGATGGATGAACTCCTTCTCGATCGCCTCCGGTGTCAGCAGTTTCACGAGGCGTTTAAATTCCTCAAGATCGCCCGTGATGCATTCGATCTCCGTCAGCGTGATCATGTGCAGATCCATCTTCACCATGTAATCCGCCGTTTCCTCATCGTATAAGACGCGGATCTTCCATCCATTCGACTTGTGAAACCAGCCGAAGGCATAATAAATGCGATCGTGCTGCTCATCAATGATGCGAAGCTCATAGTCGCCGATGACCGGGGGAAGATCCTTCTCCTCGTACCAGGCAAGCAGCTTCTCGCGGCGCTCCGCACGCGCCTTCTTTGTTTTTTCATCCACGTCAGCCATGGTGACTCCTTTCTAAATGAGACTATGAGACTGGAAGACTAGGAGATGTTAGACATTAGACATTAGACTTCGGATTTCAGACTTCAGACTTCTAGCATCTGACCTCTGACTTCTGATTCCTAGTCACTAGTCCCCAGCCACTAATCCCAGTCACTTCTCCGCCAGTTCTGCCTCAAGCCTGTCTCTGGCTGCGGTGACGGACTTCACAAATTCCCGCGTTTCAGGGAAAGGGATCTGGTTCATATCAGAGAAGCCTTCCTTCCAGCCATAGTCCTTCATCCACTGGTCCACATTGCCGCGACCCGCATTGTACGCGGCCAGCGCAAGGACTTCATTGTTGTGATACTCCTTCAACAGGTAATTGATATACCAGGCGCCCAGCGGGATATTCTCCTCGGGACGCTCCAGACGGTTCGCCGGAAGGCCGCTTTCCTCGGAGATCCACTCTGCGGTATCCGGCATGAGCTGCATCATGCCGATCGCGCCCACATGGGAGACCGCCTTTTTATCGAATTTACTCTCCGTCAGGATGACGGCTTCTAAAAGAGCCGGCGAGATTTCCTCCTTCTTCGCGCTCTCTGAAATGAGGAGAGAGATCTCCCGCGAGGGACGCATGAAAGAAATGTCCGAAAGGATGTAGACCGCAAGACCGCACAGAATGGCCAGAAGAAGGGTGAAGAGCATGGCCCCCGTATTTCCCTGATGTCTGTGGACTTCTCTCTTTTTCCGTTTCAAGGCGGTTCTCATGGATTCAGCTCCTTTCAGGCAAAAATGATGCGGGGTTCAAGGTTCAGCGTTCAAGGTCGTGGTGACAGCTTCGCTGCGAATATGTATAGGGCGATGCCCAAAAGCCTTTTGACAGCAGGTTTCCCTCGTATCGTCAGCCTTCCCCTCTAGGGGAAGGTGCCCCGCAGGGGCGGATAGGGCACTGGCGGTATGAAAGACAGATGAGGAAAGCGGAGAGATACGTGGTACATGTAGGGAAAGCGTGAGTCCCTGACCGCGAACGAAAAAGATCTCCCGCTTCGCTTAAAACGACGATACAAGAAAATCTGTAGTCTCCTAGTCTAATCCCTAGCTACCAGTCACCAGCCACTAGTCCCTAATATTCCTCATCCGTTCCTTCGCCTTCGCGAGGGCTTCTCTCACCTGGCGGCGGGTATCTTCGACAGAGCGGCTGTTATCAATGATGACATCCGCATAGTTCAGCTTATTGTCCGTCGGCATCTGCTTATGGATGCGGTCAAGGACCTGCTCTCTGGTGAAGCCGTCGCGGAGCGTGACACGCTCGATCTGCATTTCCAGCGGTACCTTAACGATCCAGACCTCTTCCACACGCAGCTGCCAGGAAATCTCCAAGAGGAGCGGCATGTCGAGTACAACAAGGTCATGACCTTCCTCCTGGGCTTTCAGAAGTTCTTCCTGCGTGCGGTGCCAGATGAAGGGATGGATGATGGCATTCAGCTGCTGGCGTTTCTCTTCCTTCGTGAAAACGATCTCTGCCGTTTTCAGCCGATCAAGCGTCCCGTCCTCATTGAAAATGGCCTCGCCAAAGGCGTGCCGGATGTCTTCCATGGCCGCACTGCCCGGCCGCACTGCCTCGCGCGCGAGCAGGTCCCCATCGATGATGGGGATCCCCAGCTCCTTCAGGTAGGAGGAGACTGTGCTTTTCCCGCAGCCTACGCCGCCGGATAATCCGATACGATACATAATGAGATAACTTCCTTTGAATGATAATGAGAACAGGGGTAAGGGTTCAGGGGTCAGGGGTGTGGTGGCAGCTTCGCTGCAATTACATATGAAGCGCTGCGAAGGTTTGAAATTAGCGGTTTTCTCGTATCGCAAACCTAATCCCTAGCTACTAATCCCTAACCCCTAGTCACCAACCTCTCCGCTCACTTCGTCTCCGCCCAGTTCTTCCCCGCATGGACGTCGGCGAGGAGCGGGACTTTGAGCGTGACGACGGATTCCATCGTTTCTTTTAAAAGAGCAGCGATCTCCTCTTTTTCCTCCGCCACCACCTCTGCGACCAATTCATCATGGACCTGCAGAAGGACGCGGCTCTTATAGTGACCCTTCCTCAGCTTGTCATAGACGGCGATCATCGCCATCTTCATGATATCTGCAGCCGTGCCTTGGATCGGTGTATTCATCGCCATGCGTTCTGCGAGTGAACGGCGCATGAAATTCTTGCTGCGGATGTCCGGAAGCTCGCGATAGCGACCAAAAAGCGTGACGGCACGTCCCGTCTCCCTAGCCTCTTCGATCATACGCTGCATGAAGCCATGGATCTTCGGGTAGCGGGCATTGTACCTGTCGATATAGTCCTGCGCCTGCTTGGGCGTGATGCCGAGCTGCTTGGACAGGCCAAATCCGCTGATGCCGTAAATGATGCCGAAATTGACGGCTTTCGCATGGCTTCGCTGCTCGTCGGTGACTTCTTCGAAGGGGATGCCCAGCACTTCGGCCGCGGTGCGGCGGTGGATGTCCTCATGGTTCGCAAAGGCAGCAATCAGGCTCTCATCACCGCACATATGCGCAAGAATACGGAGCTCGACCTGCGAATAGTCCGAAGAGATGAAGCAGTCATAGCCCTCGCCCGGTACAAAAAGGGAGCGTATCTTCTTTCCTTCCTCCGTGCGGACAGGGATGTTCTGCAGGTTCGGATCCGAGCTTGAAAGACGGCCCGTAGCCGTCACCGTCTGGTTGAAGGAGCCATGAATGCGGCCCGTTTCCTTACGGATGAGCTTCGGCAGCGCTTCGAGGTAGGTGGAGATCAGCTTCGAGAGCGTGCGGTAGCGAAGGATCTTCCCCACAAAGGGATAGCTGACCGCCAGATTCTCCAGCACGTCCGCAGCGGTCGAGTAGCCCGTTTTCGTCTTCTTGCCCGCCGGCATCCCCAGCTTCTCGAAAAGGATATGTCCGAGCTGTTTGGGCGAATTGATATTGAACGGTTCCCCTGCCTCAGTGTAGATATCCTTCACGAGGCGGCCCACCTCATTCTCCATGTCCGCCTTGACCTCCTGCCAGCGCTGCTGGTCTGTCGCGATGCCGGCCTTCTCCATCGCGGAAAGCACCTTGACGAGCGGCTCTTCCACGTCCGTGAAAAGTGTCATCACTCCATTTTCCTCGAGCTTGCGGCAGCACGGCCCATAGATCTTCGACAGGAAATCTCCGATGAGACTGCCCTTGTCTGCGAAATCTTCCATCTCATCCGCAAAGACTTCGGGCACTCCATAGAGCCCTGCCATGTACGATAAGGGGTACGTCACGCGCGCCGGGTCCAGCAGGTAGGAGGCGATCTGTACATCAAAGAGGGGCAGTGAATCGGCCGGGAAATCTGACTCCGTGAGGGCTTTCGCATCGACTGTCACTACTGCTTTCGCTTTCGCGAGGGCCTCCGCGAGCTTCTCATACTGCGCCGGCACCGCCGTGTACGCCCGTCCCTCACTCACAACGACCGCAGACCTTGCCGTAAAGAAAGGCGCGATCCCGGAGCGGTCGATCAAAAGGGCTGCGACCTTTTCGTCAAACGTCTCTCCCTGCCAGGGTAAAGCCTTCACAAGCTCGGCCCGGCTCTGCTCCTTCTTCGCTTCCGCCAATGCACGGAAGCGCGGAAGGCTGGCAAACTGCTGCAAAAGATTGATCCCGAGCTTTTGGAACAGGACACGCATTTCCTCAAAATGAACGGGCTGATGCATTTCTTCCAGAGACGTCTCCAGCGGCACGTCGCGCTTGATGGTCGCCAGGTCATAGGAAAGATAGGCCAGCTCTTTATTCGCAGTAAGCTTCTTTCCCTGCGCGCCTTTGATCTCTTCAACATGGGCATACAGATTATTCAGATTGTCATACTGCGTGATGAGCTTCAAAGCCGTCTTCTCACCGATCCCCGGCACGCCGGGGATATTGTCTGCAGTATCCCCCATAAGCGCCTTCATATCGATCACCTGACGCGGCTCTATGTGGTACTTTTCAAAGACCGCTTCCGGCGTCATGGCCGCCATATTCGTGATGCCCTTCTGCGTGAGGAAGACCGTCGTCCGGCTGCTTGAGAGCTGCAGCGCATCACGGTCGCCCGTCACGATATTGACCGGCATTTCCTTTTCATAGCGAAGAGAGAGCGTCCCTAAGATGTCATCTCCCTCGTAGCCGTCAAGACTGTACACCGCGACACCCATCACCTGCATCACGTCGCGGATGAGGTCAAACTGCGGCACGAGTTCATCCGGTGCCGGCTTTCTCGTAGCCTTGTATCCCTCGTACATCTCCGTGCGGAAGTTGTGTCGATCCTTGTCGAAGGTCACTGCCATATATTCCGGGTCCAGATCGCGATAGAGACCGAGCAGCATCCGCAGAAATCCATAGACCGCATTCGTCGGGATCCCATCCGGCGATGTCATAGTGGGCGGCAGCGCATAGAACGCGCGGTATAAAAGGCTGCTGCCATCAATAATGACCAATTTCTTTTCCATAGTAAACTCCATGAGGGTACGCACTCGCGTGCCAATCAACGCCAAAGCCCCATGCCGATGGGCAACAGGTTCAAAGGGTTATAAGCTTTGAAGGATGGTGCGGCGCATGAATGACATCACGGCGCCGATCCCCAATGCGTCATCCGCCGCCTTGCAAAAGGGGCAGACATCGTAGTATATATTATATCATAATCGCGCCGGGCAGAGAGGTTTCCCATGGTGAACGGGTACACATTCTTCGCCTCGCAGCGAATGAAAAAGATCTCCTCTTTCTTAGAATACCGATACAAAAATACCTGCCGCAAGGCGGCGCAAGACATGCTGCCAGAGAAAAGAGCCTCACGCTCCATTCCGGCAAGCGCAACAAAAAAGCCCATCCAATGGATGAGCTTTTTCTCATTTTAGTGGTGCGGTCGGAGAGATTTGAACTCTCACGGATTACTCCACTACCGCCTGAAGATAGCGCGTCTGCCAGTTCCGCCACGACCGCATATAAAATTGAATTGAGGGAATCAAGTAGAAAAAAGAGTGGTGCGGCTGGTGAGACTTGAACTCACACGATCGAAAGATCACTACCCCCTCAAAGTAGCGCGTCTGCCATTCCGCCACAGCCGCAGGAATGGTGCCTCAGAACGGAATCGAACCGTTGACACAAGGATTTTCAGTCCTTTGCTCTACCAACTGAGCTACCGAGGCAAATAAAAGTGGCGACCCGGATCAGATTTGAACTGACGATCTCCGCCGTGACAGGGCGGCATGTTAGACCACTACACCACCGGGCCTTTTGGTGGGCGATAACAGGATCGAACTGCTGACATTCTGCTTGTAAGGCAGACGCTCTCCCAGCTGAGCTAATCGCCCACATTGGTGACCTGTGGGGGATTCGAACCCCCGAACCCGCCGTGAAAGGGCGGTGTCTTAACCGCTTGACGAACAGGCCACTTATGGTGATCCACCCGCGACTCGAACGCGGGACACCTTGATTAAAAGTCAAGTGCTCTACCGACTGAGCTAGTGGATCATTTGGCAGGGGTAGTAGGATTCGAACCTACGCATGACGGAGTCAGAGTCCGTTGCCTTACCGCTTGGCGATACCCCTATTGGCTCCTGAAGCAGGGTTCGAACCTGCGACATCGTGATTAACAGTCACGCGCTCTACCGGCTGAGCTATTCAGGAATCTATAGAAACATCTTACGATGTAACTAACTATGGAGCGGAAAACGGGACTCGAACCCGCGACCCCAACCTTGGCAAGGTTGTGCTCTACCACTGAGCTACTTCCGCATTTGCTTAACAGCGATATTATTATATCACAGTTTTGTCTTTTGTCAAGTCTTATTTTTTCGGATCGAACCGATGTAAGTCTTGGCATTTCAGCGACGTTTGATATTGTATCATATCGTTTACTTCGTGTCAACAGGAAATTTTCATTCAGTCAAGATGTTCATTTCGCTGTCAGCACTCTCGCTGTGCGACGAAAAGTATTATATACGATTCCGCCGTATTTTGCAAGTGGTTTTTGAAAAAATTTTCGGAACGGTTTTCAGGGCAAGGTTCGGCGGGCAGCCGATATCTCGCCCTTGCGACCGGCGCCGGCTGCGCCTTCAGCAAAAAAGGCGATGTGAAATAACGATCATCTCATTTTCACGTTCAATCTGCCGCGGGGGACTTGCAGCTCTCATAGGAGTGACCGGGAAACCTTATCCCAGCTGTCTTTCATGCCATAGTCACCCTATCCGCCCCTGCGGGTACCTTCCCCTAGAGGGTAATGCCATTAAGTTAAGCGGCAGAACGTTCTTGGCTCCCCATCGGGGGAGCTGCCCGAAGGGCTGAGGGGGCTACGTAGCGGTATTGAATGAAAGTGTTGACATATCGATAGTGTCGGACTATTCAACATAGCACGCTATACCGCTAACATGCCCCATCTCGCTTAGCTCGAAATGGCGTCTCACTGGATTTTAGCGTCGCTTAGCTCCTAAAAATCCAGTTCGCTTGCACATATTGCCTTCGGCACTTCCCCCGAAGGGGGAAGCAAGACGTTACGTAGCTAACGATTTCCTTAACTTAATAGCATTACCTAGAGGGGAAGGCTGCGATACGAGAATACCATCTTTTAAAAAAGGCGGCGAAGCCGCCACGAGAGCCCTGAACCCTGAACCTTGAACCTTGAACCAAATGAACGCAAAGTAAAAAGGGGCTGTGAAGAAATGAGGATTCATTTCTTCACAGTCCCTTTTTTATCTCTTATATCAGATCCCCTGCCATGCCGAAGACCTTGAGATGACGGCTGAAGATGGAGTCGCCGCGGTCTTGGAAGTAGCCCAGATACTCGGCGACGGTGCTCTCGCCGGTCGGCTTCTCGGCACTGGCACTGCCATAGGCAGTCTTGTCTGCCAGAAAGCGGCCGTCCATGGGCATGAATTTGGCCGCCAGCCCTTCTAGCATGGCTGCCGCGAATGGATGAATGTCCTCTGCGTCGATGGGCTCGCCCACCGTGGAGCCGGCATCGGTCAGAATGTGGAGAGTCGCTCTTGCGCGTTCCGATCTCCCTTCTTTTAAAGAAAAAGGTACGACGAAAAGGCTCTCTACCTCCAGATAGTCGAGGCAGGCCAGGAAGAGGTAGAGCGAGATCAGATTCTCTTCACTGACACCGATGCGGCGCAGGTCGATGATATTTCCTGCGATCTCATCGATGGCATCCGATGCGCCGCTGGTCAAAGCAGAGAAGACCTTCCAGCCGGTGTCTTCCCAGTCCGGAGCGCCTTTCTCGCAGATATCCCGCCACAGCTTGAAAATATCCCGCTCCTTCAGGAGCATCGGCTTTTCGCCTGTCTCCGGGATATGGAAATAGTGGGCGGAGATCTGTGCTTTCGGATTCGGCTTTTCGATGAATGGGGCAGAAAGGCCGGCATCCTCCAGCTTCGATCTCAGATAGACCGGCGGCACCCCCATATCGATGAGCCCGCCGATCATCATATCTGCGGTCAGCTTCCCATAACAGCGTACAAAAAGTGCTTTCATCACTTCACGTCCTCTCTTTGACGACCCTTGCCCGGACCATCCTCTGCGACGGCTACGTCAGCGCTGCCGAAGGTCTTCATCTGGTTCAGCATATCGATCGCTGCGTCCAGAAGCGAGAGCCCGAGGGCTGAGCCGTAGCCTTCCGCTTCTGTGAAATCATAGTGCAGGAATGACTTCATGCCCATCTTCTGCATCTGCATCTGATGAACCGGTTCTTCATAATAGACAGATGGGAAAATATAGTTTTTGATCTCAGGATACACGGCCTGTGCGGCAAGCACGGCAGCGCCTGTGACAGCATTGTCAAAGACGACCATGATGCCGCGGCGCGCCGCTTCTACGGTAAGACCGAAGAGGGCTGCGATCTCTGCCGAGCCGACCATGGCGAGCGCACCGACGGGATCCTTGGCGAAGTCGCCGACATCAGAAAGTTGGATAGAGAAACCGCTTCTCGCCGATGCCTTCTTGAGATCCTCCTTCATGACGGCTGCCGTCACCGCGAGTGCCGACAGCATGGAGCGCTCTCCGATATTGCCGAGGCCGACGGCCTGGATGCCCTCTCCCGCGAGGGCTTTCCCGACCGACATGCCCAGAGAGATCGCCGCTTTGGCGACATCATCATCCATGGCGGGATGCCCCTGATGCGTACCATGGATCACCTTCTTTGCCAATATGCCTTCGATATCGGAGGTATCCTTTTCAAGACCGACATCGACAAGGTAGACCGGCATCTCCATCTGCCGCGCGAGAACATTCACCGGTCCCGCGCCCTGCGCGACCAGCTTCATCTCTGCGTGCGAGAGCTGCCCCTTCGTCTTGTTCTCGCCATCGACGGCCGTATCCCCGCCGAAAATGACGACCGCCTTATTGATGTATGTCGGCTTCACTTCGCCTAAAATGCCGGCCATACGGACAGCCATATCCTCCAGCTTTCCCAGCGAATGGATCGGCTTGATGAGATTATCCACATAGAGCTGGCAGGCCTCCATGATCTCCTGATTCAGTTTCGGGATCTCGCTCATGCTTCCACCCCCGCTTCTTCTTTGGTGACACATTCCCGATAGACGGAGATCGCCATATCCAGCATTTTCTTCTGAATGCCCGCGCCGATGGATTCACCCAGGCGGAAATCCAGATCAATATATTCGGAAAGTCCCAGCGCCGCCAGCGATTTTTTGTGCGCCTGCTCAAGCGACAGGTGCGAGGCCATGAGATAGTCTGACACCTGCGGCGCGAGTGCCTTCGCGATGAAGGCGCTCGCTGTCGTATTGAATCCGTCGATGATGGTCATCGCGTGATTGGCGGCCGCCCCCAGGATGACACCCGTGAGACATCCGAATTCAAATCCGCCGACTTTGGCAAGCACATCGAGCCCGTCCTTTGGGTCCGGATGGTTCACATCCATCGCCTTCTGCACGACCTCTACCTTATGGACGAGGCGTTCGTCAGAAATATTTGTCCCGCGCCCCGTGACTTCGATGGCGTTCCAGTGATTGAAGGTCCCCAGGATGCAGGCCGATGAGGTGGTATTGGAGATCCCCATTTCCCCGATCGAAAAGACCTTGTATCCCTTTCTTACATTTTCTTCTGCGATCTCGATGCCGATCTCAATGGAGCGGATCGCCTGCTCACGTGTCATCGCCGCACCTTCCGCGATGTTCTTCGTCCCCCAGGCGATCTTGCGATCCAAGAGTCCCGGGACTCCTGTCATATCATGATTGATGCCCACATCGACCACCACCATGTCCATGCCCGCATAGTACGCCATCGCATTGCAGGAGGCGCCCTTCGCGACCACATAGGCCTTCGTCATGCCGACCGTCGTCTCCTGCGGGTAGGCAGACACGCCCTCTTTGTATACCCCGTGGTCGCTGCATGCGATCACCATACACCCCTTCGGGACATCCGGCATCGCTTCCCCGGTGACACCGATGTAGCGCGTCACCATATCCTCCATCTTGCCAAGGTTTCCCATACCGAGGTACAGATCATGCCAGCGCTTCCCGGCCTCTTCCATGGCTTCCTGGCTGAGCGGCTGGATCCGATCCAGCGTATCATCTAATAAGCCCATGTTTCCTCCTAATTCTATATTAATTATTGTATCATAAATTCCGATCTTTTTGAATCATAGATTCCTTTTCATTATACCATGAGGGGCTAGGGGAAGGGCTGGCCCTTGATAGGGGATAAAAGTTTTGCTCAACAGTTAGGAGTGAGGAGTGAGGAGTGAGGAGTGAGGAGTGGTGGTGGCGGCTTCGCCGCGAGTATATATAAGGCGATGCCCGAAGACCAACTTCTCCCTCCTTCCGCTGGAAGGAGGTGCCCCGAAGGGGCGGAGATTGGCTTTGGGGTTCCTTCCGTCTAACATACGTGGGGGCCAACCCCGCCTCGCTCCGCTCGGCAGCCCCTTCCAGAGGAAGTGGCGAGAGGATGGTCTGGACGTTGCCCGAAGTTTGAAACTAGCGGTTTTCTCGTATCGCAAACCTAATCCCTAGCTACTAATCCCCAGCTACTAATTTCTAGTCACCAGTCACTTTGGCCCCCTTGTCTTCCCCTTCCCTCATGCTATAATAATCTAGGGAAATACTGGTTCAATCGTTGTCAGATTAAATCAGCGGTTTCCTAGATTCAATATCATCATCTCAAGGGGGAGAGCGCTCGCAAGGGGGCTCTCTTTTGTCTAAAGGAAGGTGTTTGCTATGGATTATGAAAAGCTCTATATCAATGGCGAATGGATCCCGGGCGCATCCGGAGATTTCATCGAGGTAGAAAACCCGGCCACACGGGAGATCTTCGCCCGCGTTCCGGCGGGAAACGGCGATGACGTAGACAAGGCCGCCAAAGCCGCTTATGCCGCTTTCCCTGCCTGGGCGAAAAAGCCGCTCGCCGAACGCATCACTTTGATGGAGCGATTCCTCGCCATTTTCAAATCTCAGGAGGATGACCTCATCGACATCACCATCCGGGAGCTCGGCTCGCCATATACCTTCACCAAAGCCTCGCAGGTCGAGTACCAGTACGTCCGTACCATGTCCTACATCGACCTTGCGCCGGACGTTCCCATGGTCGAAAAAATGGCGGCTTCCACCACCTATCGTGAGCCGATCGGCGTCATCGGATGTATCACTCCATGGAATTACCCCTTGGGACAGGTCATACAGAAGATCATACCTGCGATGCTGATGGGCAATACCGTCATCCTAAAGCCGAGCCAGCACACGCCGCTCTCCTCCTACTTCCTCGCCGATGCCTTTGAACAAGCAGGCTTTCCGAAAGGCGTCTTCAACCTCGTGACCGGCCGCGGCGGCGAAGTGGGCGATGCGCTCTCTTCTCATCCGCTCGTCTCCATGATCTCCTTCACCGGATCCACCTCAGGCGGCGTCACCGTCGGCAAGCGAGCGCTGGAAAGCGTGAAGCATATCAGCCTTGAGCTTGGCGGGAAATCGCCCTACGTGATCCTTCCATCAAAGGACCATAACTACAGCACACCGATCCGCATTTGCTTCAACAGCATCTTTCTGAACTCCGGCCAGACCTGTACCGCCTTCTCCCGCCTGCTCATCCCGGAAAGCGAGAAAGCCCTCATCGAAAAAGAGCTCTGCGCCATCGCCAAAGAATATACGGTCGGCGACCCGACAGACCCGTGCGTGAAGCTCGGGCCGGTGTCCTCCATGGCGCAGTACAGGAAAATCAGCGAATACATCAGCAAGGGTCTTTCCGAAGGGGGAAGGCTCCTCACGGGCGGCCTGCCGGAAAGCCCCGATCACGGCTACTACATCCATCCCACGATCTTCACGAATGTCACGAATGATATGACCATCGCGCAGGATGAGATCTTCGGTCCGGTCCTCTGTGTCATCACCTACAAAGACACTGACGATGCGGTCAGGATCGCCAATGACACCCGATACGGTCTGAATGCGGGTGTCTATGGGCCGAAAGAAGAAGCCATCGCCATCGCCCATCGCATCAAGGCCGGCAATGTCTACATCAATGCCAGCCCGCGTGATACAGCGGCTCCCTTCGGCGGCTACAAGGAAAGCGGCCTTGGCCGCGAAGGCGGCATCTACGGCATGCTCGAATTCACCCAGCAGAAAGCCCTCTTCGATACGGGTGACTAGGGATCCGTACCTTCCTCTGTTATTTAATGAAAGGTCATTTTCATGTCGATCTTCAAAAAGCTCCTCATCACCCTCATGATCCTCCTTGCCGCTGCCGGCGGCTGGTATTTCCTGTACTGGCAGAATACGCCCGCTTTTGCGGCGGGAGAGATCCAGCAGGCCGTGCAGAAAAAGGACTGGGATCTCTTCTGCAAACGCGTCGATGTCGCCAAAGTCTACAGCTACGCCTTGGACGACATGCTCGCCGAGCTCAAGGCCGACGGTCTTCCCGAACACGCCATCGCTGCCTCCCTTGTGAAAAGCATCAAGAAAGAAGTCGTGAAGGAACTCATCCGACAGACAGAGATCCGATTCAAAGATGGCGCCCCTGCCTCCAAGTCCCTTCTGGACAAGCCTGTCAAGACCCTCACTGCCTACGCCGGCTCTTCCGCCCTCTCTCTCACCGACATCTTCAAGATCGAAGAAGCGGACGGCAAAGCCATCGCTTATGTGAAGCTCCACGACAAGGACCTCGCCCGCGACTTCACCTGGCAGGTACAGCTGGAAAAAGACGTAAACGGCCTTTGGACCGCGACACGCATCCTGAATTTTACCGACTATCTGAAAGAAAGGCTGGACGGGTGACTAGTGACTGGGGACTAGTCACTAGTAGCTAGGGACTAGGGTTTATGGTTTAGGGTTTGCATCAATCTCCTCAACTGAGAAGCCCCTTGAAGAAGGGGCACACCGAAGACGCAGGATAGAGTGCCTGGCAGAGGCGCAACTCACCGAAACGTTTTCATACTATTCGCACTAAGCGTCTTCCCCGTATCGTCATTCCGAGCGAAGCCGAGGAATCTTTTTCGTTCGCGGTGAAACGGTTCCTGTGCGCGAAACCAGAAACGGGAAGCCTGTCATCCTCCATACTCCGCGGCGCTACCTATTATGATACACCGCACCAAAACCCTGAACCCGCCAACCTGAACCCTGAACCCATCAAGTAAAAAACGCTCAGCCGATCCGGCTGAGCGTTTTTCTTAGGAAACACTGATTAAATCGTTGTTCGATTTTACTCTTGTATTTTCATGCAGTGCAAGGAATAATCCGACGCGAATAGCTAGCTATTTAAGGAGGGTTATGACGAAGCGTTGCATGAAAATACATGTGAAATCGAATTCTGCGATTTAATCAGCGTTTCCTTTATACAATCTGGAAGAGGAAGAATTTCAAATAATAGGTCTCCGGCACCGTCATAAGGATCGGATGATCGGGAGCCTGCTGGCGGAACTCGATCTGCCGGAGCGTGACGCCGGCATCGCGCGCTGCTTCCTTCACCATCTTCACGAAGAGCTCCTCACCCATAAAATGTGAGCAGGAGCAGGTCGCCAGATATCCGCCGCGCGGCAGGAGCTTCATCGCACGGTAGTTGATCTCCTTGTAGCCGCGGAAGGCTTCATGGACCGTCTTTCCTGACTTGGTGAAAGCGGGCGGATCGAGAATGATGTAGTCATAGCTGTGGTCTTTTTTCTTGTCGAGCTCGGTCAGAAAATCAAAGACATCTGCCTCGACGGCTTCGACGGCAAGGCCATTCTGCTTCGCATTGTGCGCCGTCATTTCGACGGCTTCTTTGGAAATATCGAGCGCCGTCACGCTCGCCGCACCGCCCTTGGCGATATTCAGCGCAAAGGCGCCCGTGTGCGTGAAGCAGTCGAGGACACGGCGCCCCTTCCCGATCTGCGCCGCCGCGAGGCGATTGAATTTCTGGTCAAGGAAGAAGCCCGTCTTCTGCCCGTTCTCCACGTCAACCGTATAGCGAATGCCGTTCTCCACGATATCCACCCGTGTCTTCTCTGCCGCCGGATCCAGCAGCGAAGAGCGATAGAAGCCCTTGTACTGCTGCATCCCCTCCAGCTCACGGATCTTGACATCATTTCTTTCATAGACACAGGAGACCGCGAGCTGCCGCTCCCGCAGCACTTCGATGAGGCCGTCCAAGAATTCCTTCTTATGCCGCTCCATCCCCAGTGAGAGCACCTGCACGGAAAGCACATCGCCGAAGCGATCCACCGTAAGTCCCGGCAGCTGGTCCGCTTCCCCGAAAACCAGGCGGCAGCAATCATAGTCTTCCTTCCGCATCACCTGCAAGCGGTAATCCACCGCATACGCTGCGCGGCGCTTCCAGAAGGCTGCGTTGAAGGTATCATTCGCATTCGTCGAAAAAATGCGGACGGTGATCTTCGAGTGCGGATTGTAGAAACCGCTTCCCACGAATTTTCCCTTCTTCGACTCCACGCGCACGATATCACCGGCTTCGATGCCTTCGTCCGCGTGCTCGATCTCCGTCCCGTAGATCCACGGGTGTCCGCCCTTCGCCGCGAGTTCCGCGCGCTTACTGATGATGACTTTCTTCAGATTCTCCATAGTCTTCTCCATTTCTGTAACTTTTCTTTTGATTGTAGCATAAGGGTGGGAACAGGTTCAACGGTCTCTATGGACGATGCAGGTATCTCACGCTTCTGTCCTTTGGAAAAGCCGCCACTCTTTCTTATTTTCGCCCCATCCCGCACGCAAAAAGATCCCCGCCATCGGTCAAATCGATGGTGGGGATCTTTCATTTCTTATCTTTCAGATGCGATGCGAAATTACATCATTCCGCCCATACCGCCCTGCGGCATCGGAGGCATAGCCGGTTTTTCTTCCGGCAGTTCGCCGACGATAGCTTCGGTGGTGAGGACCAGAGCTGCGATGGAAGCTGCATTCTGCAGTGCGCTTCTGGTGACCTTTGCCGGATCGACGATGCCGGCTTTCAGCATATCTTCGTACTTGTCTTCTGCTGCATTGTAGCCGATGCCCTGGCCAGCTTCTTTGACCTTTTCAGCTACGATAGCACCTTCGAGGCCGGCATTGTCAGCGATCTGACGAACCGGAGCTTCGATGGCATGACGGACGAGGTTCACACCGGTCTTGACATCGCCTTCTGCTTCGATGGTATCCAGTTTATCCTGGATATCGAGCAGGGTGGTGCCGCCGCCAGCGACGATACCTTCTTCGACAGCTGCGCGGGTCGCATTCAGAGCATCTTCGATGCGCAGTCTCTTATCCTTCATTTCTACTTCGGTAGCAGCGCCGACTTCGATGACTGCAATGCCGCCGGACATCTTTGCCAGACGTTCCTGCAGTTTGTCTTTGTCGAACTGGGAAGTAGCTTCTTTGTACTGTTCACGGATCTGAGCCACTCTGGCTGCGATCTGGTCTTTATCACCTGCGCCGCCGACGATGGTGGTGTTGTCTTTGGTGATGCGGATCTGGTGAGCGGTGCCGAGATCATCTAAGGTAGCGCTGTTCAGGGCGCGGCCCATTTCTTCAGAAATCACGGTGCCGCCTGTCAGGATAGCGATATCCTGCAGCATAGCTTTTCTGCGGTCGCCGAATCCCGGTGCTTTGACAGCTGCACATTTCAGGGTGCCACGGAGTCTGTTCACTACGAGAGTAGCCAGTGCTTCGCCTTCGACGTCTTCAGCGATGATGACGAGTTCCTTGCCGCTTCTAGCCACCTGTTCGAGGAGCTGAAGCATATCCTGGAGCATATTGATCTTCTTGTCGGTGATAAGGATCAGCGGATTGTCGATGACACATTCCATTTTGTCCGGATCGGTGACCATGTATGGGGAAAGGTAGCCGCGGTCGAACTGCATGCCTTCTACGACCTTCAGGCTGGTGCCCATGGTCTTGGAGTCTTCGACCGTGATGACGCCGTCATTGCCGACCTTTTCCATCGCATCAGCGATGAGACCGCCGATGGTCTTATCGGCAGAGGAGATGGAAGCGACCTGTGCGATCGCTTCTTTGGTCTGTACCGGTACGGCTTTTTTCTTGATCTCTTCGACAAGGACCTTGACTGCTTCTTCGATGCCCTTCTTCAGGACCATCGGGTTTGCGCCGGCAGCTACGTTTCTCATGCCTTCATGGATCATGGACTGTGCAAGAAGGGTAGCGGTGGTGGTGCCGTCGCCTGCTACATCATTGGTCTTGGTAGCGACTTCTTTGACCAGCTGCGCACCCATGTTTTCAAATGGATCCTTCAGCTCGATCTCACGAGCGATGGAGACGCCATCATTGACGATGTTCGGAGCGCCGAATCTCTTGTCGAGTACGACGTTACGACCTTTCGGTCCCAGAGTAATTTTTACTGCATTTGCCAGCTGATCGACACCTCTTAAAAGAGCTGCGCGGGCTTCTTCATTATAAAGAACTTTCTTTGCCATGGTATGTCACTCCTAGTTTTTGCTATAAAACAATCGATGAAAGATCTTAGGCAGGGATTCACCTGCGCTCATCCCTACTCCCCAGATACTTTTTATTACAGGATCCCCAGTACGTCTCTTTCGGAGAGAAGCAGGAATTTCTGGCCATTTTCTTCGATATCCACGCCGGAA
The DNA here is from genome assembly GCF_042846925.1 of Dialister sp. i34-0019-2H8. NCBI lineage: Bacteria > Bacillati > Bacillota > Negativicutes > Veillonellales > Veillonellaceae > Dialister > Dialister sp. i34-0019-2H8. The sequence continues at coordinate 400,017 of NZ_BAABYQ010000001.1, read as the reverse complement.
TATTTGGCAAAGAGGACTCTGTCGCCCACTTTGACTTCGAACGGTACGCGGGTGCCGTCATCGAGCATTTTGCCGGAGCCGATAGCAATGACTTCGCCTTTCTGAGATTTTTTCTGTGCTGTATCTGGCAACAGGATGCCGCCTTTGGTCTTCGTTTCTTCGGTATCTACTTTAACAAGAACACGATCTGCTAATGGTTTTAACATTTCTATTCCTCCTTTGGACTATTAGCACTCACTCATCTCGAGTGCTAACTTACTTTTATATAATACATAACTTTAGTCAGAAATGCAAGGGGGAAAATGAGAAATTTATTATGAAGGAAAGGCGACCCAAAGGCATATGCCTGACAGGCTCTCCGCCGGTATTTCCTGTCCCCGTTTGGCAGTGCTGTTAAAAAAAGACACACGCCAAAAAGAGCCGCCCATCAAGGCAGCTCTTCTCCGATTCTCCTATTATCTTTCCTGCTGTACACCTTCACCGATGATACGCACATCAAGCGGGACGTGGACATGATATTTCTCCATGATGCGCTTCTGGACTTCATGCAGCACATCCAGGATCTCCTGGCAGGAAGCATGTCCGTTGTTTACGACAAAGTCCGGATGCTTGGTGGAGACCTGTGCATCACCGATCGAGAAGCCGATGAGACCGCAGTCCTTGATCATCGGTCCGACATGGTATCCCGGCGGACGGAGGTACATGGTGCCGGCGCTTCTCTTTTCGAGCGGCTGCTTGGTGCGACGAGAGATCTGGTGTTCTGTCATTTCTCTCTTGATTTCTTCCGGATTGCCGGGAGAAAGATGCAGCTTTACGCCGACGATGATATCCCCATTGTGCATGAATACGCTGTCGCTGTCGCCATAGTGCAGGTCATCCCAGCCGTAGGTCTTTTTTTCTTTGCCGTCTCTGGTGATGGCATAGACCTCTTCTACGACTCTCTTCATCTGACTGCCATAGCCATTGGCGTTCATGAAAACCGCACCGCAGACCGTACCGGGGATACCGACAGCCCACTCGAAGCCCTTCAAGCTGTTCTTTTCCGCAAAGCGAGCGACAGTGCCCGTGCCTGTGCCGCCGCTGGCAGTGATCCATTCGCCTTCGCAGGTCATTTCCTGCTTCATACGGTTCATGCAAATGGTGATGCCACGGATCCCCTTATCGCTGACGAGCGTATTCGAGCCGCCGCCGATCACCGTGACAGCGATGCCTTCCGCATCCGCCTTCCGGAGGATCTCAATAAGCTGTTCTTCTGTCTGCGGAGTGACAAAAACGTCAGCAGGGCCGCCGATGCCATAGGTCGTATGGCGGCTCATCGGTTCATTGATCTTGAGGTCTCTCTCTGTGAGGATCCCGTCGAAAAAAACTTTCCAGTCTGTCATTTCTTATCTAATTCCAATACATCCATACCCTGCGCCATTGCATCCGAGACGATCTTCTGCAAATCCGCAGCCACCTGATTCCAACGAATAAATGCCTGAAGATATTCCTGGGCATTGCTGTTGTTGCTGACAAGGACCGCCAGTTCCTGCAGATGCTGATAGGTCTTTTCATCGTCCTTCTGCCCTGCAAGTTTGGCATAGTCTGCCTGCATCTGTGCCATAATATATTCCTTCACCATCTTTTTGGCATCGGCATCGTTCTTCACTTGATCTGCGGCAGCGGTGAGACGCTTCATCTCATCGCTTTCCTTGATGGCTTTGGCCAGATCATAAGCTGCGTCATACGTATTCATGACTGCTTCCTCCTTTGAATAAACGTCCACTCTTCTTCAAGAGATGGTGGAAACCCGTCTGCCGGAGTGCTTCCATGGCGACGATCGCGACCGCATTCGACAGATTGAGAGACCGTGCTTCTTCGATCATGGGGATGCGGATGCAGTCCTCTTCATGTTCCAGAAGAAGCTCTTCAGGAAGTCCCTTCGTCTCTTTCCCAAATACAAGGACATCATCCTCCGTATACGAAATATCCGAATACGTCTTGATCGCCTTGGTGGTATTGTAGTAGAAATGATGACCCGCAAGCATGCGCTTCACGGAGTCAAAGTCCGGATGAACATGGACCTCCAGAAGATCCCAGTAGTCGAGCCCCGCCCGCTTCAGGTGCTTGTCATCGATGGAAAAGCCCAACGGCTCCACCAGGTGCAGCACCAGATGCTCTGCTGCGCAGAGCCTGGAAATGTTCCCCGTATTTCCCGGAATTTCCGGTTCTACCAGTACGATATGCATAGGTTTAGTATTCCTTTGTATGTAATTCTTCCTTAGGGAAACACTGATTAAATCGTTATCAGATTTCATTCTTGGATTTTTATACAGAGCGAGGATACATTCGACGCGAATAGCGAGCTATGTAAGGAGAATGTCGACGACACTATGTATAAAAATCCATATGAAATCTGATTCTGCGATTGAATCAGCGTTTCCTTAGATATCAGAATGAGTCAGAAGTAGCTTCCATACCGATCCCGATACCGGTCGGTCTGTTCTTTGGCCGGGTACACCTTGAAGGTCTTCGGCTTGTGGCCCCGGTAGGAGATCTGATAGATCGGACCCACATCCATCCCTGTCACCGTGATGCGGTAAATGTTGTCGTGAAATCCATCCGATCTCTGTGGCACCGGAAATCCGATGACCGCCACGCCTTCATTGAGTACAAAAGGCGGCTCATAGGTATCCGATGTGAAATTCTTGGGCGCTGTCTCGTCCTCTGTCAAAGGCTCCTTCATTTCCAGCTCGATCGTCATGTCATCGACCACGAAGACATGGCGGATATCATTCGCTCCTGCTATCTGGCACATTCCCAGCGTCACAAGGAGCGCGGCAGTGATCGTTCGTATTCTCATAGCTGTTTCCTTTCGTGAGAAAACCCTCTTCTGCACTATTCCTTATTTTAACACATTCATAAACGATTGCGAAATACTATAAATGAAAAGATCTATGAGTTTTTGTTTGAATCAGCCGCCATGCATCCGCCCTTTGGACCCACTAAAAAAGCTGCAGCCCTGGCTGCAGCTTTTTTGCTGAACTTATTTTCTTTCTTTGATACGAGCAGCTTTGCCGGAGAGTCCGCGCAGATAGAAGAGCTTTGCACGACGAACGATGCCGCGGCGTCTTACTTCGATCTTTTCCAGACGTGGAGAATGAACGAGGAAGGTTCTTTCTACGCCGACGCCGTAGGAAATACGACGAACGGTGAAGGTTTCACGCAGACCTGCGTTCTTTCTTGCAATAACGACGCCTTCATACATCTGAATACGTTCGTTCTTGCCTTCTACGACCTTTACATGAACTCTGACGGTGTCCCCCGGACGGAATTCAGGAATGTCGTTTCTGAGCTGTTCTTTTTCCAGTGTTTCGATAATGTTCACGATCTTTTCCTCCTATCACACAGGACATTCATGCCGATCGCATTTGGCAGAGGACTGTCCAGACTAACAGTAGCATTGTATCACAGCTTTCTTTCGATTGCAATGATTTTCGCCACGCATTTGGATATTTTATCATAAAAAGAGAAGGGGTGCAATGCCTGTCTTTCTCCCGCGTCCTAAAGCCAAAAGGCGATGTGAAATAACGTTCATCTTATTTTCGCGTTCCATCTGCCGCGGGGGACTTGCAGCTCTCATAGGAGTGACCGAGAAACCTTATCCCAGCTGTCTTTCATGCCATAGTCACCTTATCCGCCCCTTTCGGGCACCTTCCCCTAGAGGGGAAGGCTACGATACGAGAATACCATCTTCTAAAAAAAGGCGGCGAAGCCGCCACCTGAACCTTGAACCCTGAACCAAATGAAAGCAAAGTAAAAAGGGGCTGTGAAGAAATGAGGATTCATTTCTTCACAGCTCCTTTTTTAATCTACCTTCATCGGCAGTGCCTGTTTTTTGAGTTTCTTCAGTGCTTTACCTTCGATCTGACGGATACGTTCGCGCGTGACGCCGAAGTGCTTGCCTACCTCTTCGAGCGTTCTCGGAGTGCCGTCATCCATGCCGAAGCGGAGGGCTAGGACGCCTTTTTCTCTCTCGGTCAGCGTTTCGAGCATTTTGTAGACCTGCTCTCTTCTCATGGTCGCTGCTGCTTCATCCTCCGGAGAGGCGGTCTTGGAGTCTTCGATGAAATCCCCCAGATGGGAATCCTCTTTTTCGCCGATCGGCGTCTCGAGCGAGATCGGATCCTGCGCCGCCTTCTTGGCTTCGCGGATCTTATCCACGCTGATGCCCATTTCCTTGGCGAGCTCTTCATTTGTCGCTTCGCGGCCATGTTCCTGCAGGAAGCGTCGGCCGACACGGTTCATCTTATTGATGGTCTCTACCATGTGTACCGGCACACGGATGGTACGGGCCTGATCCGCGATGGAGCGGGTGATGGCCTGACGGATCCACCATGTCGCATAGGTAGAAAATTTATAGCCTTTGGTGTAGTCGAATTTATCGACAGCCTTCAAGAGACCAATATTGCCTTCCTGAATGAGATCAAGGAAAGGCATGCCGCGCCCCGGATATTTCTTGGCGATGGAAACGACCAGACGCAGGTTGGCATTGGCCATTTCTTTCTTTGCGGCTTTTGCTTCCTCTTTTTCCTCTTCCGTCGCATCCTTATGCTTGCCGCGCTCGATAAGCTTGGCAAGGCGCATCTCTTCCTCTGCGGAAAGGAGAGGATTCGAGCCGCACTCGCGGAGATAGAGACGGACAGGGTCACTGATACCGCCGGCCGCTGCGTCATAAGCTTCGTCGGAATTATCCGTTTCCCACTCTTTTTCTTCCAGCCCATCCTTGTCATCCAGAAGGACATCGTCGGACAGGTCATCGTCTCCGGGATCTCCGTCAAAATCGGCGTCGGTCGGGCCTTCTTCTGCATCATCCTCTATGTCATCATCATAGACAAGCTCGATGTGATGCTCATGAAGAAGTGTAAAAATGCTGTCGAACTGTTTCTTTGTCAGGTTCTTCTCCTGCTGAAAGCGCATGATCTCCGCATAGGAAAGATTGCCGTCAGCATCCACTCTATCCTGCAGTTCTTTTAGCCACTCTGCCAGCTGTGCTGCCTTAGTTGCCAAATAGGGACACCTCCTCAGTATCTATAGGGAAACACTGATTCAATCGTTGTCAGATTTAATCAGCGTTTCCATAAGTCTGTCATTTCATTCAGATCACTTCAGGCGCCCTTTCTTTTTCCCATCGTTTCCATGCTTCGTCCAAGCCATTTTTTGAAAAGCCACCTTGAAATCGATATGTAGTCAGATAGTAATCATAGCACAGCAGAAAAGGAAAAGCAAATTATTTTTTGCTTGCATGTTATAGTGGACAGGGATTAGGGATTAGGGATTAGGAGTGACTAGTGACTAGTGACTGGTGACTGGCATGCCAGCTCATAGCATCGCCATGATTTATACTTCGCGGCGCATTTCGTCATCCTGAGCGGAGTGAAATGTCGGATGTTCGATCATGTAAATGCGGAACAGTGAGAACTGAGTCGAAGGATCTGGCGCCGCACCACCATTTCGCATTTCTCATTTCTAATTTCTCATTCAAGAGAGGCTTTCAAGGGAGCGAGCCGCCCCAGTGGCTAACCTTGCACTAAAAAAGCTGTAAATGCCAATGCCGGCATTTACAGCTTCTGTCGCAATCATTTCACAATGAGGATCGGGCACTTGGAACGGCTGACGAGGTAGCTTGAAACAGAGCCCATAAAGATGCCCTTCAGGGGACCGAGACCCCGGCTGCCCATGACGATGAGGTCACATTTCTTATCGTCGGCCATATTCAAAAGGACAGGTCCCGGAGAACCGACTTCATAGATCATCTCCGTCTCTACCCCTTTCGGAATCAAAGCCTTGGCTTCCTCCAGATCCGCCTTGCACTGCGCTTCCAGATCTTCTGTCAGCTTGGTCGTGAGGCAGCCTTCTGCGATGGAGACCTGATCAAAATTGCTCATCGCGGATACCATGTTGCACACCGAAGCGACGAAGAGCTTTGCGCCTTCACCGTCTTCAGCAATAGCAATGGCCTGCTGGAGCGCTTTCTTTGCATGTTCGGAGCCATCATACGGTACCAGGATTTTTTTATAAGAAAGCATATGCATCCCGCCTTTCTATGACGAAGGGATCACTCCCTGTTTTCTTCTGTTTCTATTATATCATGTGGGGGAAGGGAAGGAAACGGATTGGACAGTTTCAACGGGTTCTATGGGTTAAAATGTCGGCTTCGCCACAAGTATATAGAAGCGGTGCCTGAAACTCTCTTGCCCCAGCGTTTCCTTAAAGTCTTCCTGCCATCCGCCCGACCGCAAATGACAAAGATTTCTCGCTGCCGCTCGAAATGACGATACGAGAGAGTCTGATATCCGCTAGTCACTAGCTACTAGCCACCAGTCACCAGTCACTACCCTCCATTCCCCTAAAAACTATACACATCCGTCTCCGGCTTTTCCTTCGGATTGTGGAAAGGAACGACAAGAGAGAACGCATTCGCCGCTGCGAGATCTGCCGTTTCCTGCTTGGTGAGATGGTTCGGCCAGAGGACGAAGGCTGCGCGGCCGGACTCGTAGTAGAACTTTGCCTTGCCATAGCCGTGAAGGCTGCCGGTCATGAGGACGGAAAGCTCGGGATGGCAGTCGATGAGCTGTCGGCTCTTCGCCTTGGAGAGCTGGGCATCCGTCAGGAAATAGATGTGCCCGCCTTCCAGAGATGTCTCATCCCACGGCCTGAAAATATCGAAGGGATAGCCCAAGATCTCTTCATGGGCAAAATAGCTCCGATGCCCGATGCGCAGCCACTGGTCACGAAGCTTTGCGGACATGTGGATGGGATATGCCTCGCCAAAGGTCTGATAAAAGAGCATCGCCATAGAAAGGCCGCGGCCGTAGGAGGGGACCGGCAGGAGGAGCGGAGCCGACTGCCCCAGAGCCTCTTTCGCCGCGTCTGCGACGGCTTTTCTCATATCCTCTGCCCGATCCATGCGGCTGTAGGCGGAGTCGATGACGGCAAGATCCGCCGTAAGACCGCGAACGGCATCACAGCGGTAGAAGGTATCATTCTCCCGGTAGTCACCGGAGAAAAAGAGACGCTTCCCATCCACGGTGATGTAGTACCAGACCGCACCGGCACAGTGTCCTGTTCGTCCCCAACGGAGCGAGAGCTCGCCGTCCAGGGAAAGCTCAGGCGCGGTGGAGTCAAGGATCATGGTGTTCTTCGGCTTGTAATGGATCTGCTGGTAGGTCTGGTTTGACATCAGGACAGGGCCGGTGAAGCCATTGTTTTCCAGATATTCGATCGCGCCCGTGTGGTCTTTGTGAGAATGGGTCACGAAAAGATATTCCGCGCGGCGGATCATCTCCGGTGACAGGTCGGGCAGACGATCCAGCCCGTCCGTCGACGTCCCCGCGTCTACGATGAAGGCATGCCGATCCCCTTCGATATAGAAGCAGTTGCGGCCCTGGTCGCCGCAGCCGCCCGCAATGTAGAGCTGCATGTTGTTCTCCCCTAAGAAGAGATCCGCGGGAAGTACTGATCCCATCGCAGAGTCAGATGGGATCAAAGCTTTCCTTGCAAAGGATCTGTAAACAAAAAAGAAGCCAAAAGACATGTCTCATGGCCTCTCTGCTTGATAAGTGAAGTTTTATTTATTATATAGCAGTGGATAGAATTTGTAAATGGAAAAGGGATCTGCCCCGCACTCCCCTATCCCCGCTTCTTAATAATTTTTCGACAGACGATACATGGCAGCGTAGATGTCATCTGCTTCGTCCGCCGGTTCATCATGAAAGCCTGTATAGGCAGCCGGTTTGCCATCAGGTGTGTAGACACCCTGCAGCTTATTCAAGATGCGGTACCGGATCTCTCGGCCATACTGATCGGCACCCACGGCCGTCTCATACTGGAAAATGTACTCGACCATGCGGTCATTGCCATAATCGGGATAGGTGAGCGGGTCTTTATAGACCTCCGCGTACAGCGTCCCACGGATGACTGGGAGCTCTCCCGCATTGGCCGGGTCGCGCTCGATCGTCTCGGTATCCACATAGACGCGCTCTTCATCGCTGGTATAGACCACGGCATAGCGGCTGTAATCATTCAGCATTTTATCCGAGGAAGGCAGCTGGGCTGCTCCCATGGCAGCGCCCGGCAGAGCCAGTGCAGAGATCAGTGCCATAGCGATCATTTTTTTCATTTTCGAGATCCTCCTTTGAAATATGATTGATAAAGGGTTCAAGGTCAGCCCATGAGGCTTGCCGTCCTTTGATTGCGTGCGAAAGAGGGGGGAGCGGGTTCTATGGGTTCAAAAGGTTCAAAGGGGGTGGTGCCCGAAAGTCTCTTGATAGCAGGTTTCCCGTTTTGAACTTTCCAATCATTGCCCACCTGACCGCAAATGACAAAGATTTCTCGCTTCGCTCGAAATGACGATACGGGAGTCTAATGTCTCCTAGTCTCCTAGTCACTAGTCACTAGCCACTAGTCCCCCGCCATCACTCTGACAAACCCGCCGCCGAACCTGGTATTTTTGAGCCAGCCTTCCAGGCAGAATCGATGGGCCTTCCCCTCATCCCAAAGGGTGCAGAAGGTCCCCTCTTCGGTTTCTTCCATCGCTACGATAGGCATCCAGTGCCAATGATAGGGAATGGGCTCACCCCCGCTGTGAAGATTCAAAAATCCCACCGGGCAGTCCGCCGAAAGCCCCGCCTTGATGAAGGAGATGACCCTTTCCGGCTTTGGCGCAAGGAGGCGGATAGACGGTATAGAGAGCGATTCTACGACGCCGGACAGGCCTTTCTCTGAAAGATACGCTGCGAGGCCTTCCTTCAGCCAGCGCGTCTTGTAGAGGCCGTGCATCCTTGGTGTCGCGTACTGCCACAGGGAAAGCATCACGGAAAGCGCGAGCTCCCGGTCCTTCACCGGCGTCTTCCACTCTTTCTTTTCCAGATAGGCTGCCATCATGGCAGCGACCGTAGGCCCGCAGCCTGCCAAGCGCTGCCTCTCCTGCGGATACCATTCCTGGTTATAGCCAAGAACAGTCTGACCGCCCACATCCAGCGTGAGCCATTCCGGATGATGGATTTCGGTGATCATATAGGGCCTCCTTGTGGGGAAAATAGAGATCAGGGACTAAGGAAACGCTGATTAAATAGCAGAGCCAGATTTCATATGGATTTTTATGCATAGCTTCGTCATCATCTTCCTTAAATAGCTCGCTATTTGCGTCAGATGATTCCTTGCTCTGTATAAAAATCCAAGAATGAAATCAGACAACGATTTAATCAGTGTTTCCTTAAGGATGAGGATCCAACCGTGCAATGGGCTGGCGCGGCGCGAAAGCTTTGGCAAGCGCCAGATATGTCCCGATCTTAAAGAATACATGATCCATGGCGAGAGGAAGCCTGCCCCCTTTACCCGATCCCGTTTTCCTTCAGCAGGGCGCGCACGACGTAGCCTGCCATCATCATACCGGAAACGGGCGGGACGAAGGAAATGGAGCCGGGGGCATGGCCTTCGCCGACGGGCTTGTGCGGGAGCTCTTTCGAGTAGACGACCGTGAGCTTTCTCACACGACGTTCCTTCAGCTCCTTTCTCATTTTGCGGGCAAGATGGCAGACAGAGGTCTTATTGATGTCAGCGATCTGCAGCATCTCCGGCCGCAGGCGATTGCCCGTTCCCATGGAAGAAATCACTGGTATCTTCAGCTTCCAGCAGACTTCCGCGATGGAAATCTTCGCCGGTACATCATCGATGGCATCGATGACGTAGTCGGCGTGGAGATCTCTGATGAAGTCCTCGTCGCCGGGGCGATAGAAAATGGGCATGGCTTTCGCATCACAGGCCGGATTCACGAGGTGCGCACGTGATACCATGACTTCTGCCTTATTTTTTCCGACGGTCGTTAAGTCAGCGACCAGCTGGCGGTTCAGATTTGTGATATCGACTTCATCCTTATCGATGAAAATGAGGTGTCCCACGCCCGCTCTCACGAGTGCTTCTGCCGCATAAGAACCGACGCCTCCGATGCCAAAGACCGCGACTGTCTTGGCCTGGAGGCACTCAATGCCCTTCTCATCTATGATGCGGGCAGTTCTGCTAAATATCGGATCCATCAATGTCCTCCCGGGATGATCTCGATCCAGTATCCGTCCGGATCATTGATGAAGTAGATGCCCATATCCTTGTTCTCATAGCACACGCAGCCCATCGCCTTGTGTTTCTGATAGGATTCCTGCATATTATCCACCTCGAAAGCCAGATGGAATTCATTGTCCCCCAGATCGTAGGCTTCCTTGCGATCCCGCAGCCAGGTGAGCTCGAGTTGGAAACCCGTCGCCATGTCTCCCATGTACGTCAGGATAAAGGAGCCGTCAGAAGCTTTATAAGTACGGTTCACCGTAAGTCCCAGCGCTTCTTCATAAAAGGCAATGCTTTTTTCGAGATCAAGCACGTTGAAATTTTGATGGTTAAACAGAAATTTCATAATTACTCTCCTTTTCAAAACTTTGTGGTATTTGTAGTATAACAGGATGACAAGGAAGCGACAATAGGGGGGAGAGGTTCAGGGGGGCGTCCTTTAATCGGGGGGTGAAAGTTTCGCTTAAATGAGAAATTAGAAATGAGAAATGCGAAATGATGGTGCGGCGCATAAAAAAGCAGAAGCGCCGCGGAGTATAAATGAGGCGATGCCCGAAAGTATCTTGGAGAGCAGGTTTCCCGTTTGAGGTTTCCAAACATCGACCGATGAGCCGAGAATGACAAAGATTTCTCGCTTCGCTCGAAATGACGATACGAGAGAGCCTGATGTTTTCTAGTCACTTGAGGCTCCTAATCCCTAATCCCTAGTCACTAGTCACTAGTCACTAGTCACTACTTCTTCCCCTTCACCAGCCCCCCATGGACTTCCTGTACATCGAAGACAGAGAGGAAGGAGGAAGCATCGATGGCGTGAACGACCTGCTTCAGCTTTGTGATCTCCAGACGGCTCACCACGCAGTAGAGGACATCCTTATCATCCTTCAGGAAGCCTCCCTGTCCGTGCAGGCGGGTGACGGCGCGATGCATATCATGAACGATCGCATCGGACACCGCATCGTAAGAGGTCGTCACGATGAAGACCCCCTTCGACGAGTCGAGACCCGTCGAGACCGCATCGATCATGCGCGAGCAGATGAAGTAGGCGATGAGGGAATACATCGTACTGTTCCAGCTGAAAACGAATCCGGCCGCGCCAAGGATGAAGAAATTAAAAAACATGATGATCTCGCCCACGGAGAAAGGAAATTTATTATCCATCCAGATCGCCATGATCTCCGTGCCATCTGTCGAGCCGCCGCTCTTGATGACGATGCCGACACCCATGCCGATGATGATGCCGCCAAAGATCGTCGAGAGGAAAGGATCCGACGTCGCGGGCTTCATCGTCTCGAAATAGGACGAGCAGAGCGAGAGGATGACGATCGCAAAGGTCGAAGACAGCGCGAGCCGCGCCCCGAGCCGCCGATAGCCGATGTAGAAAAAGGGCAGATTCAGAAGAACGATGAGCACGCTGAAGGGGATCCCCGTCAGCGCCTGCACGAGGAGCGAAATGCCTGTGATGCCTCCGTCGATGATGTCATTCGGGATCAGGAAAAGATTGAGCCCCGCCGAGTAGATGGCTGCCCCCACGGCCAGCCCGACGGCTTTCTTCAATTCGCTTGCGAGGTCGATATGCCGATGGAATAGGTACATGAAAGACTCCTTTTAGGAAAATAGAGACTAGTGGCTAGTGACTGGGGACTAGGGATTAGGAGTGACTGGTGACTAGTGACTGGTGACTAAATGCCAGTTGCAGACATCACCTTATTTGCGCTCCGCAGCACATCTCGTCATCCTTAGCAGCAGGAAACGTCGTATGTAAGAAAGCCGCTTACAGAAAAGCGAGGACTGAGCCGAAAAATCTTGCCGCACAGCCATCCCTCATTCCTAATTAAAAAGCACTGCCGACGAGCATGCCGCTCATCGATCAGTGCTTTCTGAAACCGCGGCTTCCCGCGAATATAATTCTGGCAGAAGGGATGGGATTCGAACCCATGAACCTCTTGCAAGGTTAACGGTTTTCAAGACCGCCTCCTTCAACCACTCGGACACCCTTCCATAATGATAGTATTATAGGTGAAATGGAGGGAAATGTCAAATGAGCCGCCGAAACCATGGATCAGGGATGAGTGGCTGGGGACTGGTGACTTGAATACCACTTTCGGACACCGCCCCCCTCCGAACCCACCGAACCCATAGAACCCGCCCCCTCTTTCGCTCAATCAAGGGACGGCACGCCCCATGAGCTAACCCTAAACCATAAAAGGAGCTATGAAGAAATGAATCCTCATTTCTTCACAGCCCCTTTTTACTTTGCTTTCATTTGGTTCAAGGTTCAGGGTTCAGGGTTCGGGGTTGTGGTGGCGGCTTCGCCGCCATGTTAGATGATGGTATTCTCATATCGCATCCTTCCCCTCTAGGGGAAGGTGTACCGCAGAGGTAATGCTATTAAAGTTAGCAACCCCCATTTCAAATGGGGGTTTATTTGGAACCCCTCCGGGGTTTTGTACTGACACCTGCCTATGGCAGGTCTAGCAAATCGTCTTTGTACTTACAGCCGCCTATGGCGACTCTTTCGCTTATTCGTCTTACTTACTTCTCGAACTTATCGCTTTCTTCTTGCTCTGAAATGTAACGCTTGATAACTTCTTCGTTGATATTCCCGACGGTTTCTACATAATAGCCTCGTGCCCAGAGATGCCGTTCTCCCCATCTGGCTTTTATCTCGGGATGCCGGTCGTATATCATTAACGCACTTTTCCCTTTGATATAGGCTACTACGTCTGATATATTCAACTTCGGCGGTATCCCGAGATACAGATGCACATGATCCACGCATGCAGCTCCCTTGATCAGTTCCACTTTCTTCATCTCGCACAATTTTCGGATGATTTCAACCAAATCTTTCCTCATTTGCCCGTAGAATACTTTCTTGCGATATTTTGGGATGAATACGATATGATATGTGCAATTCCATTTGGTATGAGCTATACTATTGTTGTCCATTTGGACTCCTCCTTTGTTAGCTAAAGTGGTTTGCTAGACCCTCTTTATTCTAACACTGGAGGATTTTTTATACTCTAGGCAAAGCTACGGCTCCACCGGGTCCCCCATCTCAGATGGGGGCTTAATATACGAATACAGTTAAGGAAATCGTTAGCTACGTAACGTCTTGCTTCCCCCTTCGGGGGAAGTGCCGAAGGCAATAGGGGCATGCTAGCGGTATAGCGTGCTATGTTGAATAGTCCGATGCTATTGATATCCCAACACTTTCATGCAATACCGCTAAGTAGCCCCCTCATCTCACTTCGTTCGAAATGGCGTCTCACTGGATTTTCGCGTCGCTTCACTTCTAAAAATCCAGTTCGCTTGCACAAGCCCTTCGGGCAGCTCCCCCGATGGGGAGCCAAGAACGTTCTTCCGCTTAACTTAATAGCATTACCCGAAAGGGGCGGATAGGGTGACTATGGTATGAAAGACAGCCGAGATAAGGTTTCCCGGTCACTCCTATGAGAGCTGCAAGTCCCCGCGGCAGATGGAAAGCGAAAATGAGATGATCGTTATTTCACATCGCCTTTTCTTCTTACTTAATGAATCCGACCTCTTTGCTGATACGTTCGATTTCTTTTCCTTTTCTCTTGTTGTATTCCACTTTCATTTCTTCGAAGTAGTTTCTTCCATACGAATCGATAGATACGATCAGCGGGCCGAATTCTTTGACATGGCAGTGCCAGAGGGTTTCCGGCATGCCCAGATCCTTCCACTGGGCTTCGACGATTTCCTCGACCTCTTTAGCGGCAACGACGGCATTGCCCGCAGGGAATACGCAGTGGATCGCACCAAATTCCTTACAGCCGCGCTCGGTATTTTCGCGCATGCCACCTTTGCCTACGATGACGCGGACGCCGGTCGTTTTGATGAATTCATACTCGAATTTCTCCATACGCATGGATGTGGTCGGGCCGACGGAGACCATTTCATAAGTCCCGTCATCATGAGGTCGAATGATCGGTCCGGCATGGAGAATGGCCTCGTCTCTGACATCGACAGGGATCTCCCGTCCTTCTTCGACGACGCGGCGATGAGCCACGTCACGACAGGTGGTGAGATCCCCGGAGAGATACACAATGTCTCCGATATGAATATCTTTCAGATCTTCTCTGGAAATCGGAGTAACCAGGATTTTTTTATCTTCTTTCACGATGACAGCCATGATAGTCTCCCTTCCTTATTTCTCTTCATATACGAAATGGCTATGGGTATCGGTGGTAAAGTTTAGGTCTTTATCGAAAATGATATGACCGCGGCGATGGCTCCAGCAGCCTACATTCAGCGCACAGCCGATGACGGATGGATGGCGTGCCGTATTCTCGATATGGACACCCATGACAGAGTAGTGCCCGCCCATGCCCTGCGGTCCAAGGCCGAGTGCATTGATGCCATCTTCTAAGAGTTTCTCCATCTTGGCAGCTCTTGGATTGTCGCTGTGGCTGTCTACCGGACGCATGAGGGCTTTCTTGGAGTTCAGCGCTGCTGTCTCGACAGAGGTGCCGACACCGATACCGATCAGGAGCGGCGGGCAGGCATTGAGCCCATAAGAAGTCATGCGGTCCATGACAAATTTCACAATACCTTCATAGCCTTCGCCAGGCATCAGCACGGTCGCACAGCCGGGAAGCGAGCAGCCGCCGCCGGACAGGTAGGTGTAGATCTCACACTGATCCGAATGGGGGATGATATCCCACCAGACAGTCGGCGTCCCCTTGCCGACATTCTTGCCTGTATTGTATTCATCGAAAGTCTCCACCGAGTTGTGGCGAAGCGGCGTCTCAAAGGTCGCCTGAATGGTGGCTTCGCGCAGCAGGTCTTCCAGTTCATTGATATAAGGGAATGCGGTGCCGCAGCGTACCCAATACTGCGAGACACCCGTATCCTGACAGGACGGGCGCTGCAGCTCTTCGGCGAGCCTCTGATTTCTAAACATCGTGCGATAAATGACCTTCGCAAGCGGATGGTCCTCTTTGTCGCGCAGTTCTTCCAGTTTCGCGATCACATCATCCGGCAAACGGATGGCGGTATGTCCCAGAAAATGAGCCATGACATCGGTCAGTTTTTCTACTCCAGTTTTCATTTGGATCCTCCTTCGATCAGCTGGCAGTTTTTCGCGTCTCAGCTGACCCTTTTACTTTATAGGAAGCTCTCACCGCTCCCCTTGACTGTCTGCAGTATAGTCCTCTTCCAGATAAAAATAAATTTCGGAATATTGAAGTTAGCTTCAGAAAAAACTATACTAAAAAGAAATGAAGGTTCAGGGTTCAGGTTGATGGGTTCAGGGTTGTGGTGGCAGCATTCCCCTTATGAGGAAGGGAGACCGCGCCAGCGGTGCTCGGGTGCTTACGTGAGTGTCACTGTGTTTGCAGACGCATTTTCCATTTTGCTCATCTGTCTTTCATGCCGCAGGTACCCTATCCGCCCCTTCGGGGCACCTTCCCCTTGAGGGGAAGGCTAAACCGGTGCGCGAAGCCGCCACCTTCATTCCTCATTCGAGAAGAGCTTTCATCCACAATCAAAAGGGGCGCTACGCCCTACGGGCTCCCCCCAATTTTCCCAAAGGAGTCTTCCCATGACCTTACAGCAGCTCACTTATTTCTGCGCCGTCTGCCGTTATCACAGCATCGTCCGCGCGGCGAAAGCCCTCTACATTTCCCAGCCGACGATTTCCACCGCCATCCATGAGCTGGAGAAAGAGTTCCACATTTCCCTTTTCCTTCACACACCGAACCGCATCCACCTGACGGAAGAAGGCGCCGCTTTTTATGAAAGAGCCAATGACCTCCTACAGCGCGCGAGGAATATGCAGGAGGAATTCAGTCAAGCCGCACTCTCCGTGCGTCCCATCCGTGTCGGCATTCCTCCGATCCTGTCCACCATCTTCCTTCCCGCGCTCTCTGATGCCTTCGAAGCGGTATGTCCTGTCCCGCTCGAGCTCTCCGAATGCGCCTCCCACCGCGCCGCCGAGCTCGTACAGGAGGAAAAACTGGACATCCTTTTGGGGAATCTCGATATATATAATCTGGAGCAGTACCACTACTATACGATGAAAGAGGATCACTATGTCTACTGCGTTTCCAAAAATCACCCCTTCTCGCATCTGACATCCGTCAGCCTGCCTGCCCTTTCTGAGGAAACGCTGCTCCTCTTCCACATGGACTCGGTACAGACACTCACCATCACCGCCGCCTTCCGCGCCCTCGGCCTCACGCCGCACGTGAAGCTCTACCTCAGCCAGCTGACGACGATGATGAACTATCTGGAAAGCGGCCGCTGCGGTGCCTTTCTCTACTCGTCCATTCCCATTGATGAGGAGCGTTTCGTCCGCATCCCGGTCACGCCGGAAATCAGCACCAAGTTTGGCATCCTCTGGAAGAAGGGCATCTTTCTCCCTCATGGACTCGAAGAGTTTATCCGTTTTGTGAAAAGAAGGTATGTGAGGTGACTGGTAACTATGGAAACGCTTCGTCCCCCTCTTCCTTACACCGCTCGATTTCAGAAATCAGACTTCAGACGGATGTGCCGCAGCCCCCTTCCCCAATCGTTGTATAATAGTAGGGTATAAATAAAGGAGGCCCTCATGAATACCAAAGAAACCATAGACGCCATTCTCGCGGAGACAGGCAAAGCCGTCCTGGGCAAGGACGATGTACTCCGCCGTATACTGACCGCCATCTTGGCAGGCGGCCATATCCTGATCGATGACATCCCCGGCGTGGGCAAGACGACCATGGCCGTCGCCTTCACCCGCACGCTCGGGCTTGACTACAAGCGTATGCAGTTCACCCCCGATGTCCTGCCCTCGGATATCACGGGATTTTCCATGTACGACAAAGCCTCCGGCAGCTTTCGCTACGTGGCCGGCAGCGCGATGACGAATTTCTTCCTCGCCGATGAGATCAACCGCGCCTCCCCGAAGACACAGTCCGCGCTCCTTGAGGTCATGCAGGAAGGGCGCCTCTCGGTTGACGGCAAGACCTACACCGTCCCGCAGCCTTTCATCGTCATGGCGACGCAGAATCCTTTCGGCTCCTCCGGCACGCAGGAGCTCCCCGAGTCGCAGACCGACCGCTTCATGATCCGCATCACCGTCGGCTATCCGTCCCGTGAGAACGAGATCGAGATCCTGAAGGGCAGCCGCCGGAGCGCCGCCTTGTCCCTCAGCGCCGTCATCACGCCCGATGACCTTCTTTCCCTTAGAAAACAAGCCGCAGAGGTCCACGTCGAAGACAGCCTCTTCGCCTACATGGTGGATATCGCCGCTGCTACCAGAGAAAGCCATGACATCTCGCTCGGTATCTCTCCGCGCGGCACGATGGCGCTTTCCGCCATGACCCGCGCCCATGCCCTCATGGAGGGCAGAGCTTACGCGACTCCGGATGACGTCCTCGCCGTCGCCCCCTACACCCTCTCCCACCGTATCACCCTTTCCGGCGATGCCCGCTTTGCCGGAAAGACCGCAGCGAGCGTGCTCGATGATATTTTGAAATCCGTCCCCATGCCGGAGCTGGTGTAATAGCGGGTGACTGGGGACTAGTGACTTGTGACTGGGGACTAGTGACTTGTGACTGGGGACTAGGAAACTCTCTCGTATCGTCATTTCGAGCGTAAGCGAGAAATCTTTGTCATTCGCGACCAAGCAAGCGATGTTTGGTACTCTCAAACGGGAAACCTTCTATCCACTTCCTTTCGGGCATCGCCCCATATATACTCCGCGGCGCTTCTATATTTTTATGCGCCGCACCACCATTCCTCATTCCTCATTTTCCTGAACCCTGAAGTTTGAAAGCAGAAAAACAATCTCCCCTTTATGAGAATCCTCATAGGTTAAACAGGTTCTGAAGGTTCAAAAGGTTCACAGGTTTCTCATCTTCCGTAAATACCGTATATTTCAAAACTCCGCGGTGCTTCCCTGTTTTTATGCGCCGTACCTTCACTCCTCACTCCTAACTTGACTTAGAAGTTGACTTACATGCCAGTTATTTGGAAAACGCAATACGAGTGACTTGCACACGACTTTCGGGTCTCGCCCCGTTTCGTCATCCTGAGCGGTTGAAAACGTCGCTTGTTTGTCAAGCGGTGCGCAAAAAAGCTGAGGCCTGAGTCGAAGGATCGCGGCGAAGCCGCCACCTTCATTCCTCATTCCTAATTTCTCATTCCTAATTTTCCCGAACCCTGAACCCTGAACCCTGAACCCTGTAAAGCAGTGTACATCTTATGAACTATCTATCTTATCTCTTTCTTGTCATCATCGCCCTTCTCTTGATGATCCTCTACGACTTATACGCAGCCTTCCTGCTCGCCGCCACGCTCCTTCTGGTGCCGCTCCTTGCACTTTTTCTGGGATATGCGGCGCGCCGATCGGTATCGGTGACGTTTTCTGCCCCGCACCGCGCACATAGAGGAGCGGCCGCCGAAGTATGCCTCACCGCCAAAGGCCGCTTCCTCCCCCTTGTCTCTTCGCTCACGGCAACGATGGCAGGGAAGGAATACGACAGCTATGAAACAGAGAAGGATGAGACACGCTTCTATTTCCGGGTAGACACCGCGCATGCGGGACGCATCACGCTCCCCGCTCCCCGCCTTTCCTGGAAAGACCCGTTCGGACTTTTCCATTTCCAAAAAGACACGAAAGCCGCCACGCTCCTCGTCCTGCCCCGTCCGATGGGTGACTACGCACATACGCTGAAGAGTCTCCTTCGACTCTCCGGCAGTGAAGAGGTGGAATACTTCGGCGCGACGCCCTACCAGCCGGGAGATAATCCCCGCCTCATCAACTGGAAGGTCACGGCCCGCACAGAGGATGTCTATGTCCGTGACCGCATGCCCGCAGACGATGCGCGCCTTATCCTCGTGGCAGACTATGAAGAGGATGATGCGCTGCGGGATCTTCTCGCCGATGCGCTCCTTTCCTGCGGCCTCGCTCTCACGGCAGCGCATATGCCTTTCCGTTTCGCCTGGATGACGATCCATGGCGAGGAGATCATCACCTCCGTCAAGGACAAGGCAGGCTGGGAAGAGGCTGTCGCCACCTTCCTGGGAGAGGGCGGCGGCGACGCGCTGAAGACGAGCCATCTCTCTCCGTATATTCCGATCTGCTACCTGACAGGAAATCCTACGCCTGCCATTTCGCCCGTTCTGCACCCCTCCATCTGGTGCGTGCGTGATGCCAAGGGCGCTGCCCTTTCCGGAAAAGCCGCCATTGCCCGCGCGCTGGGAGGTGAAGCATGATGACACACCTCCTCTCTTCTCTCGGCGCCTTCGGCGCTTCTTATGCTCTCTTCTCCTACTTCGGTAGCGGTGCGCTTCCCTATGCGATCTGCGCTGCGTTCCTTGCGCCTCTTCTTTCTTTCGCTCTTTCCAGACTGCCCGGCAGGCACCGGCTGCCACTTCTTGCGCTCCTTGCCCTCCTCCTTCTCTCGCTCCCGCTCCTTGTGAGAGATGCCTTCCTTTCGAGCCTCCTCTCTGCGCTCATTCCTCTCGTCGATACGCTCAAAGAGCCATATGACATTGACATGACTGCGCCGCTTGCGAAAGCCATCGCAAGCCCGGCTCTTGCCAAAGGGTGGCTCGCCTGCCTTCTCTCCCTCTTCTTTACGGCCGGCGCATGGTCGAAAACGGCCCGTGCGATGGCAGCGCTTCTTTCCTTTTTCCTCATTCTCTTCGGCTTCTACTTCGGCGTGAACCCGCCCGCTCTCGCCATTCTTTGCTGCGCCTCCTACGACCTTTCCGTCTTTGCCTCTCTCAAAAACCACGGACTCGGCATGCCGGAGATCCCCACCTTCGCTCTGACCCTGCTTCTGGGCGCAGGGCTTCTCCTCGTATTCCCGGAAAGCCGGTATGAGCAGCCGGCGATCTTCTCCCATATGCAGGAGAAGATCATCGGCTGGACTGACCCCTATGACCCGATCTTCCACGCTGGTAATGCCTACACGGGCATGATGAAGGGCGCTGCCGGACATCAGCGCCTCGGCAGCAGTGCCAGCATCCGTTATACCGGCCGTGTCATCGCAGACATCGAAGCGGCAAACGATAAGCACCTCTACATTCGAAGCTGGACCGGCGGCCTCTACGAAGACAGCCGCTGGAAGGACTTCCCGGACAGCACCTACGATGGGACAGAAGCCCTCTTCTCCAAGAACCAGGGCGAATGGTACGACCAAGGGGCATGGCTCATGGAGGTCGCAGCCAGAAATCCATCGATCTCCCAAAAGCTCTTGAACTACACCCAAGAAAATGACCTTTCCGCCTTCAAAAAGCCCTTCACCCTCGCGGCCCTCTACGAAAAGAGCCGCTTCCTGCTCCTCCCCTATGATGCCGACTTCGGCGGTCCCTACTTCCAGTATGACCGCTCTCCGATCTCCCGCGAGGGCAAGGCCTACAGCACCGACGTATGGGAGTTCCCTGCCGGCGCGCTTCTCTCCATGATGGCACGCGAATCCATCTCCGACCCCTACTACACGACGTATATAGAAGCCGAGAAACGCTATCGCAACTTCGTCTACGCGCACTACCTCACCATTCCGGAAGAAACACGCGACGCCATCGCCTCGCTGGGCAAGATCCGCCCCGCCCAAAGCCTTTCCGAGAAGCGCGCACGCATCGACGCCATCCGCCATTTCTTGGAAACGAACTACACCTATACGAAGAATCCGGGCAGAACGCCTGCGGATAAAGACTTTATCTCCTACTTCCTGACCGAAAGCAGGAAGGGCTACTGCACCTCCTTTGCCTCTGCCGCCGTCATGCTGCTCCGCGCCTCGGGGATCCCGGCCCGCTACGTAGTCGGCCTTTCCGTAGACAGTGAAGATCTCCGCAGCGCCCCTCTGACGAAGGAAGGGCTCCACGCCCTCTCCGTCAATGATCACCACGCCCACGCCTGGGTCGAAGTCTATGTCGATGGCCTCGGCTGGCGTCCCTGTGAAATGACCCCGGGCAAAGAGAGAGCGGAGAATCCCTTCCCGATCCCGCCCGACAAGCAGAAAAATGAACAGGGCGCACCGGACAAACCGGCTGACGAGAAAAACACACGTGAGGAAGCGCCGAAAGAGCAGCCGCCTGCGCCGCAGCGACCACAACAGCAACCGCACCAGCAACCAGAGCAGCAGCCGCAGGGACAGCCCCCGCTCTCTCAGCCGAGGACGCCGGACGCCCCTGTTTCCCGCCCGCTTCTCCCGATGCTTCTCACCTTCCTGCTCGTGCTTGCACTTCTTTCCGCCTATCCGCTCTACCGCATGACAGCCGCCTCCCGCCTTCTCGCCAAAGCACTCACGGATGACGCCCACTTCAAGGGCCTCATCACCTACACGGAACGCCTCTCCCACTGGGCAGGCCTTCCGACCCGCGGCTCCTACGAAGACAGGAAATCTGCTCTCGCCAAAGACCCGCGCTTCGCCCCCTTCGCCCTCATGCTGGATCTTCTGGTCACCGCTCGCTTCTCGGGAAAACCGCTGACAGAAAGCGAGAAGGCCGACATCCTTGCCATCGTGAGAGAAGCAAGGAAGCAATGCCTCAAAGGACTTTCTCTGACGGAAAAGGAGAAATTCCTGTGGAAAAAATTGTGATTCATCACTTAGGATTAGGAATTTGAAGCACCAAGTGACTGGTGACTGTCAACTGGTATTTGCGTTTTCCCATGAACCAGTAGATAGGCTGCTGCTTGTTTATAGTGAAATGTGCTTATATAAAGAGGAATATTGGGGAAGCCCTATAAATATTGCCCCCCTTCCACCACTTCTCACTTCTAACTTTTGAAAGGACTTCCATGGATATACTATACATCATCTGGTTCGACGTGCTCCCCATCCTGGTCTTTCTGGGCGGCGGATGGTTTCTGGCGGGCAAGTTCAAGATCGAGGTCAAGACCTACGAGATCGTCATCACGCGCGTGGTACTGCCCTGCTTCGTCTTTTTCAACCTGTATCAGGTACCGCCTACCGCCTCTGATCTCCTCCTGCTTCCTGCGGCGCTTCTTCTGACAGCGATCCTTTTCGTGCTGTCAGCGCTTCTTGCCAAAGGGCTCTCCCAAGAGCCATCCCTGCGGCAGGCCATCTGCGGCATGGCCTCCTGTCCGAACGTCTGCTACCTTGGCGGCGTCCTCACCTACCTCACCTTTTCCCACCTGCCCTTTGCCTCCGCCAGCGAAGCAGCGGAGCTTCCGAAAGCGCTCGCGCTCCTGTCTCTCCTCATGACCTTTTCCCACCTGCTTCTCCGCACGGTCGGACACGCCATTGTAAGTAAGGAGTCCTCTTCCCTCTCATCTCTCCTGCTTCGCGCGCTTACGACCCCTGTCCTCTACGGCGCGCTTCTTGCCTTTGCTGCTGCGCACTTCGACATCCCGCTGAAAGGCACCTTCCTCTATCCCGTGCTGCACCACTTCACCGGCGCCTTCATGGTACTGACTGCTGTCACGACCGGCGTCATGATCCGACGCAGTCACTGCTTCACGGTCAGCAAAGACATCCTCCTTCCCGCACTGGTGAAGCTCCTCGTATCGCCGCTTCTGGCACTGGGGCTTCTCGCCGTTTTTCCTTCGATGGATGACCTGGCCAAAGAGATCCTTCTTCTCTTTGCCGCCATCCCCTGCGCCATGGATTTCTCCATGGTGGGCACCACCAGCGCGCAGAAGTCTATCTTCCAGAGATCCCTGATGACGCAGATGTCACTTTCCATCCTTACCCTTCCCCTTGTGATTTTCCTCTGCCGGCTCTTCTTCCCGGCTTCCATGTAAGGAGGCAGACATGGCTTTCCTGCAAATCATTTCCGATAATATCGTGCCGCTTCTGGTCTTCGTCGCCATCGGCTACCTGCTCGATCTCAGATACCATCTCGATGTCATCTCGCTCAATAAGCTCACCTTCTTCGTCGTGCTCCCGAGCTTCATCTTCTACAGCATCTACGTCGCAGAGATCGATATGACACTCCTGAACGTCTTTCTGATGGCATTCGTCCAGATGTTCCTCATCGCCCTTGCCGCCTGGTCCTACGGGAAATTCCGCGGGATGCCCGTAGGGAAGATCGAATGCCTCAAAAACGGCACCATGTTCTCCAATAACGGAAACATCGGCATCGCCCTGATCGCTCTCGTCTTCGGCAATGCCCCCTACGTCATCGATGGAGGGACGCCCTACCTCGCACAGGCGAGCGCCTGTGCCACCATCCTCCTCGTACAGATGAATATGACACTGAATACGCTGGGCCTCTATCAGGCCGGCAAAGGGAAACTGACACCACGCGATGCGATCTCCGTCATCTTCCACATGCCCGTCATCTACACACTCGTCGCCGTCTTCACCATCAAATTCTCCGGCTTCGACATGACACAGGTCTTTCTCTGGCCTGTCTTTGAAAACTGTGCCAATGCCCTCGTCTCCATCGTCATGCTTGCCCTCGGCATCCAGATCCATCGGAGTACCATCGTCTTTCGAGACATTGATGCCTGGGTCGGCTGTACAATTCGCCTCGTCATCGCTCCGCTTCTGGCCTACCTTCTCCTTCTGGTCTCTGACCTCGCAGAACTTCACCTGTCCCCTGTCCTGAAGCAGACCATCCTCATCATGGCCTCCGTCCCCGGCGCCGTGAATTCCGTCCTCTACGCTGTCGAATTTCACAATTTTGAAGACTTCGCGACCGAGCTCGTCATGATGAGCACCTTCCTCTCCTGCATCACCATGACCGGCGTCATCTACCTGGCGCGTGTCCTTTTCCCGATCGGGTAGGAGATGGTTGAGACGTTAGACGTTAGACATTAGACGTTAGACATTAGACATTAGACTTCAGACTTCAGACTTCAGACTTCAGACTTCAGACTTCAGACTTCAGACTTCAGACTTCAGACTTCAGACTTCAGACTTCAGGATAAAAGGCCCGTGATTCTCTCGATGGAGAATCACGGGCCTTTTATCCTATTTGCGTTCAATCATCTGTAGTCTGACGTCTGCTATCTACGCCTAATTTCCAATCCCTAGTCACTAATCCCCAGTCACTAGTCCCATCCTACGGCACAAACTTATATCCCACGCCCCAGATGGTCAGGATATGCTTCGGATGCGCCGGATCCTTCTCCACCACCTCACGGACGCGATTGATATGTACGGGGACGGTCGCCGTATTGCCGAGCGAATCCATCCCCCAGATGCGCGTATAGAGGGTTTCGCGGCTGTACACGACATCGGGATGAAGCATGAGGTACTCCAGCAGCTTGAATTCCTTATTCGGCAGCGTTTTCTCCTCGCCGCGGACGAAAACGCGGTGGGTATCGGACTCGAGTGCGATGTCGCCGAGCGTGATGCGCTGGCCCTCCTTCGGCTTCCCTTTGAGGCGCTCATACTGCGCGAGCTGCGACTTCACCTTCGCGACCAGGACGCCGGGGGAGAATGGTTTCTCGATATAGTCATCAGCACCAAAGCCCAGCCCCCGGATCTGATCGATGTCCGTCCGCTTCGCCGTGACCATCATGATCGGAATGTCCAGCTTGTCCCTGAGCTTCCGGCAGATCTGGAAGCCGTCCATCCCCGGCAGCATGATATCCAGAAGGATCAGGTCATAGTCACTCGAGAGGGCCTCCGTCAGCCCCCTTGTCCCGTTGATTTCCACATGCACCTGGTACCCGCTGACCTCCAGATAATCCTTCTCAATGGATGCAATATCTTCATCATCTTCTACGATCAGTATACGTTTCATGAATGTTCCTCCTTCGGGAAAGAAATCTGAACAGAGAGTCCATGCGGCTTGCGATTTTCCATCGAGAGCGAGCCGTGCATGAGACGAACCGCCCGATACACGATGGCAAGCCCGAGCCCGCTCCCCTTGTCGGTGTGGCTTCTCGCCTTGTCCGTCCGGTAGAAGGCCTCGGTCAGCCGCGGAAGCGCCTCTTCCGGGACGCCGCTCCCGTTGTCTGTGGCAGTGAGCAGGACGCGATCCCCGCGGCTTTCCACCCGGACGTCGATCTTCACCCGCTCTTCCTTTTTGTAGCGGATGCTGTTCGTGATGAGATTCTCCAGGATGCGCTGCAGCAGGAGCTCATTGCCCGCCATTTCCACGTCTTCTTCTTTTTCGATGTGGAAATCCGCCCCCTGCTTCTCCCAGAGAAGACGGTTCTCGTCGATGAAATCCTGCGTCAGCCGGGAAAGGTCGATGCGCTTTTGCGGGAGCGCCCTCTCCCCCAGATCCATCTTTGTCAGAAGCAGCAGCTGCTCGATCAAGCGTTCCAGAACTTCCGATTTCTTCTCGATCACGCGAAGGTAGCGCTCCTCTTTCTCCGGTGTATCCGCCACATGGTCGAGAAGCCCCTCCACATACGCGCGGATCGAGGTAAGCGGCGTCCGGATATCATGTGAAATGCTCGCGATGAGCTCCTTGCGCTTCGCCTCATCCTCTTCCCGAGCGCGAAGCAAATCTGAGAGCTTGTCCGTCATCAGATTGAAAGCAGAAATCGCCGGCGTGAATTCATCCTGTCCCTGATGCGTAAGACGCACCGACAGATTTCCCTGCTGCACCGCCTGCGCCCCGCGCTCCAGCTCATGCAAAGGCGCAAGGATCCGCCGCACGATGAATCGAGACAGCCCATAACTCGCGAGTACGATGAAAACGATAAGCATGACCACGATGAATCGATTGCTCGCATGGAATGCCTGCTCGATCGCCGCATCGCTCCGGTTCACCGGCTTGTGCGACAGCATGTAGAGGTGGTACACATGCCCGCCGACCACACTCCGCTCCATGAACGAGTACTGCCCCATCCGCGTGCGACTGTATGTCCCATTGATGCCGCCATCATCCAGCTCCTGCTGCACCTTCTTCTGCTTCAGGTCATCCACCAGTCGCTGCATCGCGTCATTGCCATACTGCAGCAGGATGGCTCCGTCCCGATACAGCACCACATACGAATCGATCGGGTCCATGACATCCAGCACCCAGCGGTCCTCATGCGGGTCCCTGCCATGGCGGATATTATGGAAAATCGACGTCCGCACCGCCTGGCTCATCACCTGAAACTGGAAATCACTCTCCGCCATCACATGATTCCCGCTCTTCGCGTACAGGTACAGCCCCAGAAACGAGGACAGCAGCACAAAGAACGTCATCAGAAACGGCAGAATGCACATCGAGACATGCGACAGGATAAGGCTCTTCTTGATCGTCATAGGAACTCCTTGAGGGTAGTGGCTAGGGATTAGGGATTGGGGTTCAGGGTTAGCCCCTGGGGCGGCTCGTCCCTTGATTGCGTGCGAAAGAGGTTCAGCAGGTTCTATGGGTTCAAGAGGTTCAAAGGGGTTGGTGCGGCGCATCATAATAAGAAAGCGCCGCCGATGTTAAAATAGCGCTACGCGCCGTCGTCAGAGGGGCGTAGCCGAGGAATCTTTTCCGTTTGCGGTCAAACAATTCATATGAGCAAAACAAGAAACGGGAAACCTGTCATCCCCAATTCAAATTCGCTTCGCGAATTTTGCGATGCTTCGCATCGCCATCATCCGGCGGTTACGCGCGTACCGTTTTTCTAAACTCCGCGGCGCTTTCATTATTTTATGCGCCGCACCACAACCCCGAACCCTGAACCCTTTTTTCTTCATCATAAGCAATCCCTCCTCATCCCGCAACCCTGATTTCTACAGTTTATATTTCCTTAAATCATTCCTGCATGATTCTTCATCTCCCTGGGATACAGTATGGATAACGAATGAACGATATTTTCCCAAGGAGGCCCTATGTACACCACGCTTCGCAAGCACCCCTACCTCACGCTTCTTATGTGTTCCCTCTTCCTCTACCTCATCGGCAACCAGCTCCTCCCCGTCACCGACACCGCCGAGTCGAACTACGCCGTCACCGCGAAAGAAATGGTTCTCTCCGGCGACTGGATCTCCCCACAAATCTACGGACACTACTGGTACGACAAGCCCATCTTCTACTACTGGGAGCTGGCACTTTCCTACGCGCTCTTTGGCTTCAATGAAATGGCATCCCGCCTGCCCGCCGCCCTTCTCGGGAGCGCCTCCGTCCTCTTCACCTACTGGTTCACCCGCCGCGTCTACAACGAAAAAATCGGCTGGCTCTCCGCCATCATCCTTGGCACCTCCGTCGAGTGCTGGCTCCTCTCGAAAGCCATCATCACCGACACGACCCTCTTCCTCTTCATGAGCATGGCGATCGCCTTCTTCTACCTGGGCTATGCCGAAAACAGAAGGTACTACTACCTCTGCTACATCGCCGCCGCCTTTGCCGTCCTCACCAAGGGCCCCATCGGCCTCCTCCTTCCCGGTCTTGCCGCCCTGCTTTTCCTTTCCTATAACAAAGACCTCAGCGAAATGAAGCACGTCCATCTCTTCTCCGGCCTCGCCCTCTTCACCGTGATCACCGGTGCCTGGTACGGTCTCATGTGCTACCTTCACGGCTCCGATTTCCTCTTGAACTTCCTCGGCGTCCACAATTTCCTTCGCGCCACCGTCTCCGAACACCCGACCAAGAATACATGGTACTTCTACCTCATCATCTACTTCATCGGCTTTGCCCCCTGGAGCTTCACCATCCCCTACAGCCTCTTTAAGAAATGGAAACGCAAAGAGCTCGATCTCCGAAATTCCACGAATGCGACACAGCTCCTCTTCATCTACTTCGCCGTCGTAAATATTTTCTTCGAACTCATCGCGACCAAGTACACCACCTACACCTTTCCCGGCCTCTTCTCCCTCTCCATCCTGACCGCCATTCTTTACCAGAACCTCACCTTACGCTTTGAGAAAATCGGCTGCGCAGCCATCGCCATTTACACCATCCTCACCCTCTTCTTCGCCCCCGGCCTCATGCTCACCCGCTCCGGAAAAGAGGCCGGACAGGCACTCGCCCAGATGGACACCACCGGCAAGACCATCGCCTTCCTTCATGACTACCGCACCTCCACCGTCTTCTACAGTGGCAAAACCATCTACCGCGCAGAACCCGCTGACAAGATCGACGGCATGAAACCCGGTACTCTCTCTTGGAACGCGAAGAATGTCATGCCCTTCATCGCAGAAGAAGACCTCTTCCAGAGAGACAATGTGATCCTGATCGCCCAAGAAAAGAGCAAGGAGCCCTGCCTTGTCGCCTTCAAGGACGCCAACAAGGTCAGCGAATTTCACATTCCTGGTCTGTACGATCTCTGGATCCGCGAGCGTGCGTGAGGTGGGAGTGAGCTGGTGACTAGTAGCTAGGGATTAGGGATTAGGAGCCTCGAGTGACTAGTGACTTGAATACTACTTTCGGGCATCGCCTCACATATACTTCGCGGCGCTTCTTATTTTTATGCGCCGCACCATCCCCGCCGAACCCTCTGAACCTGTAGAACCCGCTCCTCCGCTTTCGCAAGTCATCAAAAGGCGACACGCCCCATGGGCTCACCCTCCTCCCTTTACTTTTTCGAAAAAATGCGATATACTATAAAACATCATCTATGGCGGTGTAGCCAAGCGCTAAGGCGTGGGGCCTGCAAGCCCCTTATCCCCGTGTTCAACTCCGGGCACCGCCTCCAACCATCCACTCCTGCATTCGCAGGAGTTTTTTGATATCAAAAACGGGCGATCTTTTATAAGACCGCCCGTTTGATATGTCAAGAAGACTTAGGAAGGGACTGCTCACTGGCCGCAGAAAAACCGCCAGTTATCTTTCCTGCCGCTTTCTCCTTGTCAGCAACAGGCATAGCCACTCTTCCCCGCAAGCTATGATGATGCGTATCATGATCGATGCCCTTCGGCTTAAAGACCATCAGCATGATCGAGCCAGCCACAATGAGCGCACCGCCAAACCATGAAGCCGGTGCCATAATTTCATCCCAAAAAGCCCAACCGAAAATCACATGAAATAAAATTTCACTATACATCAGAAAGGAAACAACCAGCGAATTGACATGCTGAAAGGCCCATGTCATGAACATCTGCGCGGACAAGGCAAAAAGTCCCAATCCGATAACAAAAAACCAGTCCCATCCTTCCGGCAAAATCCACGACTCATTGCCAGCCATCGACAGCCCCACAAGAATGCTGAAAATCTGAAAATAAAAAACGATTTCTGTATTGGAGCGGAACCCTTTCTCAGCGAGACGACTGATCACGATGTAGGCAGCTGCAGAAAAAAAGCCTCCACCAATGCCAAAAAGTGTATAGATATTAAAAGCATTAAAATTCCAAATTTGTACCACGCAAAGTGTCCCCACTGCAATGGCGAGCATCCCTGGAATCGCCTGACGAGGCAATTTTTCTTTCAAAAAAAGCGGTGACAGAAGGCACATAAAGAAAGCTGCCAGCTGCGAAAGAATCTGAGAATCACCAAGCGTCAGCCCTTCAATGGACAGAAAATAGAAAAAGAGGGCAATGCTTCCAAAAAGCCCTCGCAAACACAACATCCATTTATGCTTTCCCGAGAAGAAGTGCTCCTTCGTCTGCAAACAAAGAAGTGGAATAAAGAAAAGCCCGACGATGCCGCGAAAGAGCGTCATCTCTCCAGATGGCATCTCTGGAAGCCACTTGGCGCAAGCAGACATGAAGGTGAACGAGAGCGAGGCAAGTAACGTTGTCACGACCCCCATGGTAATGCTGCTGCGTTTTCGTTTCTTCGACCTCAAAGCCATTTTTAACCGTTTGAATGGCTGATATATCACCCTCGGTTGTTCCATCAAATCTGCCTCTTTTCTTTCTGCTTTCTTGATTATAATGTTTATATGAGAGCTGATTCAATGAACAATTTGTAATTTATGTGCTTTATTGTTCACTTTCTTTCATTTGTATTGGAAGCGAATAAACAAGACCTGCATGACTTCCCATAAAAAAAGAGGTCATCTTTGACTTCATCAAAGATGACCTCTTTTTATCCCTAGGGAAACACTGATTCAATCGTTGCCAGATTTTACTCTTGAATTTTTATGCATGGCGAGGAATAACCTGACGCGAATAGTGAGCTATTTAAGGAAGGCTATGACGAAGCTATGTATAAAAATTCTTGTAGAATCTGACTCTGCGATTGAATCAGCGTTTCCCTAGTCCTTCGGAACCGGACCATATTTATTTTTCTTATTCTGCCCCGGGAAGAAAGAAAGCAGAATGACCGCTGCCATGAAGATCACCGCGATCGTCCGTGTGGCTGTGAGCTGCGAACCCAGGTACTCTCCTCCGAGCTGATTGATAGCAAAGAGGATCGCGAAGAAGATCCAGTAATAGATATGAGAAAGCCCCAGATCTGACATACGCCGCATCGCAAGGCTGATGAGGGAAATGAAGCAGAGCGTCCCCAGGATCAGAAACGTCATGATGTATACATTCGCATCTCCCACAAAAAGCTCAGGCTTGAAGCAGGTGAAGGCGAACATGAAGGCAGCCGGAATGCCGACGGTCAGCATCTTGGGGATATAGGATCTGCGACTGATACGACCCACGGGATCAAAGAACGTGGAAAACAGGCGTCCCAAAGGTCCCTTTGCCTGTTTCTTTTCTTCTGCTTCGACAGCCGCCTGATCAGAAAGCGCTTTCGCTGCCTCGCTGTCCATGAGAGCGATCGTGAAGCTCTTGTCTCCCTTCGCCGGGCGTGTCACAAAGATCGAGGTCACGGTATCTGCGAAAATATCCATCGCGCTTGACGCCTGCGCTTCGCCCGCTTCCTTCGTGAGTGCCTCTATCAGCGCCGCTCTCTTCTCCGACGGAAGCTCCGCGTAGATCGCTGCGGTCTTCTTACGGTAAATGCAGACGCCCGTGAGGGAGATCTCTTCCCCGTAGAAAGATGCCTTCTCATCGCCTTCCGAGAGAGAATAGAACGCAGTGTTCTTCTCTTCGTCCCGACTCTCCTCGGTGCATGTGAAGTGATTTGCGATCATCCTAAGCGAGTCTCCGAGCCGGAGTGCGCCGATCTTTCTCGTCTTTCTCTTCTTTCCCCCTGTTACGGCCTTACCCGCAGTCTCAGAGATATCCGGAATATCAAAATTCATTGCCATAGCCATCACCTGTTTTCTAAAAATTTTCACTGTACCTATTATACCTTCTTGCCGGCAGGAAAGAAATAAAAAAGAAGCCGCTCCGGAGAGCAGCCTCTTTTTCATTTTGTATTAGTCCACCAGGGCAATGATGACCTGAGGAGCGTTGTCGCCGAGACGAGCTTCTACCTTGACAATGCGGGTATAGCCGCCATTGCGTTCGGTATAATTCTTAGCGATTTCGTCAAACAGTTTCTTTGTAACAGCTTTATCCATGATGTAAGCTTCAGCCTGACGACGAGCATGCAGATCGCCTCTCTTAGCGAGGGTGATCATCTTGTCTGCGACGTGGCGAAGTTCTTTGGCCTTAGCTTCCGTGGTGGTGATGCGGCCATACTGGAAAAGAGAAGTTACGAGACTGCGCAGCAGAGCCTTGCGAGCACCGCTGATTCTTCTGAGTCTACTACGTGCCATTTCTTTCCTCCTATAAAACTATCAATCCTTGGCGTTTCCATCCTTCAGACCAATTCCGAGGCCTTTGAAGTTTGTCAGTTTTTCTTTAATTTCATCTACCGATTTTTTACCAAGGTTGCGTACACGAGTCAATTCATCTTCTGTCTTATCCATCAGTTCGCCGATGGTATTGATCTCGGCTCTCTTCAGGCAGTTAAATGCACGAACGGACAGTTCAAGATCGTCGATCGGGAGTTCGCGGATCTTATCGATCTCGCTTCCCTCTACGCTGACATCAGTGTCCTGTGCTTCATCAGAAACAGCCGGGACTCTATTGTCCTGTGCGTCTCCGATGTTCAGGAAATTCGTGAAGCAGCTGATCAGGATGTCGGCAGCCGTTGCGACAGCATCGTCTGCATTGACGGATCCATCCGTATCCAGTTCAAGAGTCAGCTTGTCGTAGTCCATTTCATTTCCTACGCGGGTATCGCTGACGTTGTAGTTGCATTTAATGACAGGAGAATAAATGGAGTCGATCGGAATGACGCCGATGACGTCTTCCTCTCTTTTGTTCTTGGTGAAAGGAACATAGCCATGTCCACGATTGATGGTCATTTCCATGCCCAGATGAGCATCGGAATCCAGTGTGCAAATGACGAGATCCTTGTTGAGAACATCAATTTCTGCCGGTAACTTCATGTCGCCAGCATGGAAAATACCTTCTTCAGTGATATCGATACGAACTGTCATCGGGAAGACGGCTTCTTCGTGTGCGATGAAGCGGATCTTCTTCAGGTTCAGAATCATATCGGTTACATCTTCTTTGACGCCGTTGATAGTGGAAAATTCATGAAGCACGCCGTCGATTTTGATAGACGTAATAGCCACACCGTCTAAAGATGAAAGCAACACGCGTCTTAAACTGTTTCCCAGAGTAATGCCATAGCCTCTTTCGAGCGGTTCACACTCGAATTTGCCATGACGCTTATCATCGCTGAGTTCCACAGTCTTAATTGTGAAGCTTGTATTTTCGATCATCCGAAAGTCCTCCTTCTGCGCCTTGCAGCGCCAAAATGATACGCAAAGGGGTAATCCTTATACTCTTCTGCGTTTCGGAGGACGGCAGCCATTGTGCGGAATTGGGGTGACGTCCTTAATGCTGCTGACTTCGATGCCTGCTGCCTGCAGTGCACGAATAGCAGCTTCACGGCCTGCGCCCGGTCCTTTGACGAAAACGTCAGCGGAACGCATTCCCTGATCAATAGCGACTTTAGCAGCCTGTTCAGCTGCCATCTGTGCTGCGAATGGTGTGCTCTTACGAGAGCCTTTGAATCCGAGTCCGCCAGCGGATGCCCAAGCGATGGTATTGCCGTTGGAATCAGTAATCGTTACGATCGTGTTGTTGAAAGTAGAACGAATATGAGCTGCACCGGATTCTACATGTTTTCTTTCTTTTCTTTTTGCTTTGCTTTTTACCGTAGCCATGTTATCCCTCCTTCAACATTATTTCTTAGTCGCAGTCTTTTTGCCTGCGATGGTCTTCTTCGGACCTTTACGGGTACGAGCATTGGTCTTTGTGCGCTGTCCACGAGTCGGGAGTCCTGCACGATGACGTCTGCCTCTGTAAGAACCGATTTCTACCAGACGTTTAATGTTGAGGGATTCTTCTCTACGAAGGTCACCTTCGACTTTATAATCAGCGAGTACGCCGCGGATCTTTGCTACATCATCTTCAGACAGATCTCTGACGCGGATGTCAGCATCAATTCCTGCTTTGCTTAAAATTTCTTTGGAAAGAGTGGGGCCAATTCCATAAATATAAGTTAAGCCGATCTCAACGCGCTTATCTCTTGGTAAGTCTACACCAGCTATACGTGCCATCTACTCTTTAACCTCCTTTTAATTAACCTTGTCTCTGCTTATGTTTCGGATTTTCACAAATGACCATTACACGGCCTTTGCGTTTGATGATCTTGCACTTGTCGCACATCTTTTTGACGGACGGTCTGACCTTCATCTTGGTTCCTCCTTGCTTACTTGTAACGATAGGTAATCCTGCCGTGCTCTAAATCGTAGGGCGTCAATTCTACTGTTACTTTATCCCCTGGCAGGATGCGGATGAAATTCATACGCATTTTGCCGGAAATCGTAGCCAGCACAATATGTCCGCCGTTTTCCAATTTGACACGGAACATGGCGTTTGGAAGTTTTTCTACTACTTTGCCTTCGACTTCAATAACGTCTGCCTTGCTCATGAGAGCCTCCTTTGGCTTATCATATGCTGACCGCCTGTAACAATGGAATCAATGGCGCAGCGTCAGAATTTTTGGACCATCTTTGGTAATGGTAATGGTGTGTTCGATATGAGCCGACGGTTTACCGTCTGCTGTCACGACGCCCCATCCATCACGAAGGGAGATGATGTCCGGACTGCCCATGGTGATCATGGGTTCAATACAGATGCACATGCCTTCTTCCAGACGTGGTCCATGTCCTGGTGTACCGTAGTTTGGAACTTCCGGATCTTCATGCATACCGATTCCGATGCCGTGACCTACATATTCACGAAGTACTCCATAGCCATAGGGCTTCACGTAGCTTTCGACAGCGTGACCGATGTCGCCTACGGTATTGCCTATTACGGCCTGCTTGATGCCAGCAAAGAGTGCACCTTCGGTGGCGGAAATCAGCTGGAGGTTTTTCTTGTTTGTATGTCCTACCGGAACAGTGATACAGGAGTCACCCATGTAACCATTTAATTGTACCACAAGATCAATAGAAATGATATCACCTTTTTTAAGAATTTTTCTTCTCGAAGGGATTCCGTGGACAACAGTATCGTTAACAGAGGCACAGATGGTGGCAGGGAAGCCTTCATAACCTTTGCAGGCTGGGATCCCGCCTCTGTCTCGGATAAATTTTTCAGCCAGTTCATCGAGTTCATAGGTACTCATCCCCGGCTTTACAGCTTTTTCAAGCATAGAGAGAGTATCCGCAGTCAGTCTCCCAGCTGCGGAAATTTTCTCTACCTCTTCAGGTGTATAAACGGTGATCATTTGGAAGCCTTCTTCAAAGCATCCTGGATGTCGGCATATACCTCATCCATGCTCTGATCTCCGTTGATTTCATAGTAGCGGCCGCTGACCTTGTAGTAGTCGATCAGTGGTTTTGTGGACTTGTCATAGACATTGAGTCTTTCTCCCACTGTCTTCTCATTGTCATCAGCACGCTGATACAGTTCGCCGCCGCAGTTGTCGCATACGCCTTCGACCTTTGGCTGACGGAAAAGTTTATGGAAGGAAGCGCCGCATTTTCTGCACACCAGTCTGCCGCTGACTCTCTTCACCAGGTCATCTCTGTTGGCTTTGATGCCGATGACGGCGGTGAGCTGGATTCCGAGTTCATGGAGAATGGCATCGAGTGCAGATGCCTGTGCCGTGGTACGCGGGAAGCCGTCAAGAATCCAGCCCTTCTGGCAGTCTTCCTGAGCGAGTCTTTCCTTGACGATACCAACAGTTACGCTGTCCGGTACAAGGTCGCCCTTGTCCATGTAGCTTTTTGCTTCCTTACCAAGAGCAGTTCCTGATTTCACGGCTGCACGGAACATGTCGCCGGTGGAAATCTGGGGGATGCCGTAATCGCGAATGAGTCTTTCTGCCTGAGTGCCTTTGCCTGCACCTGGAGGTCCCATCAATAAGATATACATATCCCTTACTCCTTTAGGAAAAAGGCTTTATTTGATAAAGCCCTGATAGTTTCTTGTGACCATATAGGACTGTGCCTGTCTCATGGTATCGAGGGCTACGCCGACGATAATGAGAAGGGAGGTACCGCCGAAGTACACACCCTGGATGCCTGTGATGTTTCCAATGAAATTCGGAAGGATCGCCACAAAGGCAAGGAATACAGCCCCGGTCAGGGTGATTCTGGACAATACCTTGTCTACATACATCATGGTCGGCTGGCCAGGACGAATGCCCGGGATGAAGCCGCCATACTTCTTCATGTTATCAGCGAGATCTTTGATGTTGACAGAGATCGCGGTATAGAAATACGTGAAGATAAAAATGAGGAAGCCGTAGCAGATGGTATTTGGCCAGGTGCCCCATCCAAAGAAATTGCCGACAGCCTGTACCCAGCCGATATGAACGAACTGTGCAAGGGTGACGGGAAGCATGAGAATGGAGGAAGCGAAGATGATCGGAATGACCCCGGCCTGATTCACCTTGAGCGGCAGGTAGGTGGAGTGTCCACCATACATTCTGCGTCCAATGACACGCTTTGCATACTGGATAGGAATTCTGCGCTGCCCTTCATTGACTTCGATGACCATCAGGATCATGACGAGAGCAATGACAAGGAACAGAAGCAGCTGGAACGGAGAAATGGTACCAACCTTCAAGTAATCGATCACCGTGGTGATAGCCTGCGGGAAGCGGGCTACGATGCCACAGAAGATGATGAGGGAAATACCATTACCGATCCCGTGTTCCGTAATTTTTTCGCCGATCCACATGAGGAGGCAGGTGCCAGCGGTGAGGACGACGACAACGAATACAAAATACAGCCAGCTGTTATCGACAAGAGCATTGTTGATGCGCAGGGCATAGGTCATGCCGAATGCCTGTACAGCTGCGAGGAAGATCGTGAAGTATCTTGTGACCTTCTGGATCTTCTTGAAGCCTTCCTGTCCGTCCTTTCTCCATTCTTCGAGTGTAGGAATGACGGCCGTCAGGAGCTGCATAATGATGGAAGAGTTGATGTAAGGGGTGATACTCATAGCAAAAATAGAGAATTTGCTGAGCGCACCGCCCGAGAAGAGATCCAGGAAGCCGAAAAGGTTTCCGGATGTAAACAGACTTTCAATGACAGAAGCGTCAACTCCCGGTACCGGGATATGGACTCCCAGTCGGAAGATGACGAACATCATGAAGGTGAAGAGGATGCGATCTTTGAGTTCTTTGTTGGCAAAAAGGTTTGCGATCACAGACCCCATATTAGATCACCTCTACTTTTCCACCTGCTGCTTCGATTTTCTGCTGAGCGCCTTTTGTGAAGCCCTGAGCTCTTACGGTAAGAGCTTTGGAGAGTTCACCACTTCCCAGAACACGTACACCATCGAGAACGTTCTTCAGAATACCTGCTTCAACGAGAGCGACCGGATCAACGACAGCATTGTCTTCGAAACGGTTCAGTTGTTCAACATTAACTTCGGAGTATTCTTTAGCGAAAATATTTTTGAAGCCGCGCTTTGGAAGACGACGGTACAGAGGCATCTGGCCGCCTTCAAATCCCGGACGTACGCCGCCGCCGGTTCTAGCGTTCTGGCCTTTTGCACCGCGGGTGGACTGCTTGCCCATGCCGCTGCCGAGACCTCTGCCTACACGACGACGAACTCTTGTGGAACCTTCAGCTGGTTTCAGTTCATGAAGTTTCATTAGTGCACCTCCTTCTTATTTATTCTGCTTCTTTGCAGTCAACCAGATGACGGACAGAGTGGATCATGCCCTTGATCTGTGGGGTAAGTTCTTTTTCAACAGAGGAGTGGGTCTTTTTGAGTCCCAGAGCCTTGATGGTAGCGACATGTTCCGGTCTGGAGCCGATGACGCTCTTTTTCAGTGTAACGATAACTTTCATGTGGGGCCCCCTTAGTTGTAAATTTCGTCTACGGACTTGCCACGAAGTGCTGCAACAGTTTCAACATTTTCGAGTTTAGCGAGACCGTCCATGGTAGCTCTTACCATGTTGATCGGATTGGAGGAACCCAGGGACTTGGTCAGGATGTTGCGGATACCTGCCATAGCGAGTACGCTTCTGACCGGGCCGCCTGCTTTGACGCCGGTACCTTCGGCAGCAGGTTTCATGATGACTTTGCCGGCACCATAGATACCGAGCATCGGATGAGGAATCGTACCGTTTTTCAGAGCAACGGTGATCATATTCTTCTTGGCATCTTCGACGCCTTTACGGATAGCTTCCGGAACTTCAGCAGCTTTGCCGAGGCCTGCGCCTACTTTGCCTTTGCCATCGCCGACTACTACAACTGCAGCAAAGGAAAAACGACGGCCGCCTTTTACGACTTTAGCAACGCGGTTAATGAAAACAACGTTTTCCTGTAAGTCGGATTCCTGTTTTTCAAATCTTGGCATGTGTTTTCTCCTTTACCTTAAAATTTCAAGCCAGCTTCGCGGGCGCCATCAGCCAGAGCCTGGACTCTGCCGTGATAGATGTAGCCGCCGCGATCGAATACGACGTTTTCGATGCCCTTTTCCAGAGCTCTCTTTGCTACCAGCGCGCCGACTGCTTTTGCAGCTTCTGCGTTGCCGCCGTATGGGAATTCAGCTTTAATTTCTTTGTCTAAGGTATTTGCGGATACCAGCGTTACGCCAGCTTCATCATCGATGATCTGAGCGTAGATGTTAGCCAGGGAACGGAAAACATTGAGACGCGGGCAAGCGGCAGTACCGGAGATTTTTTTACGAAGACGCAGATGACGGCGAATGACCGCATTTCTGCTTGCATTTTTACGCATAGTTCTTTACCTCCTGTCTTACTTTGTTGCGCCGGTCTTACCAGCCTTACGGCGTACGTATTCACCGGAGTAACGGATACCTTTGCCTTTGTAAGGTTCAGGCTGGCGCCAAGCGCGGATTTCTGCAGCGATCTGTCCAACCTTTTCCTTATCGCAGCCAGATACCACGATAACAACAGAAGACGGGGTGGAAATGGTGATGCCTTCCGGTGGAGTTACGATAACCGGATGGGAGAAGCCGAGAGCCAGTTTCAGGTTCTTGCCCTGCATCTGTGCATTGTAGCCGACGCCCTGGATTTCAAGCTTCTTTTCAAAACCTTCCGTAACGCCTACTACCATGTTATGGATGAGGGTACGGTTGAGTCCGTGCAGGGAACGGTTTTTGATATCATCATTCGGACGGGTAACGAGGATCTCGTTGCCTTCCATCTGAATTCCGATCTCTTCATTCAGTGTACGGGTGAGTGTGCCTTTCGGACCTTTTACGGTGACTGTATGGCCGTCAATCTTGACTTCCACACCTGCCGGTACCGTAATCGGTTTTTTGCCAATTCTGGACATATTTTACCTCCAACGATTACCAGACAAACGCAAGAACTTCGCCGCCAAGACCAGCTTTACGAGCTGCTTTGTCGGTCATAACGCCCTTGGATGTGGAAATAATAGCGATACCAAGTCCGCCGAGTACCTTCGGCAGTTCATCTTTGCCTGCATATACGCGCAGACCCGGTTTGGAAATTCTCTTCAGACCTTTGATGACCTTTTCACGGTTTGCGCCGTATTTCAGAGCTACGCGCAGTTCCGGATGTCCTTCGACTTCGATCTGTTCAACGCTTTTTACAAAGCCTTCGTCTTTTAAAATAGCCAGCACAGCAGCCTTCATTTTAGAAGCAGGCATATCTACTTTATCATGATATGCATCGTTCGCATTACGAATACGGGTAAGCATATCCGCAATCGGATCGGTTGTTACCATTATTTATCCTCCTCCCGAAATCTTACCAGCTGGCTTTTTTAATACCCGGAATTTCTCCGCGGTAAGCCAAATCACGGAACTGGTTACGGCAGATTCCGAATTTACGCATGAAGCCGTGGGGACGGCCAGTCAGTTTGCAACGGTTGTGCAGGCGTGTTGGGGAAGCGTTGCGCGGGAGCTTGGAAAGAGCTTCCCAGTCGCCGGCTTCTTTCAGAGCCTGACGCTTTTCAGCGTATTTAAGAACTGCGAGTTCTCTTTTCTTCTCGCGTTCCAGCATAGACTTCTTTGCCATGTTGTCCTCCTGGTTATTTCTTGAACGGCATGCCGAACTGACGGAGAAGTTCACGTGCTTCTTCATCGGTCTTAGCCGTTGTTACTACAATGATATCCATGCCACGGATGCGGTCGATCTTTTCATAGTCGACTTCCGGGAAGATCAGCTGTTCTTTTACGCCGAATGCATAGTTTCCGCGGCCGTCGAAGCTCTGGTCGCTGATGCCACGGAAGTCACGTACGCGTGGAAGAGCGATGTTGATCAGACGATCGAGGAATTCGTACATTCTGTCACCACGAAGGGTAACTTTGCAGCCGAGCGGCATTCCTTCACGGATCTTCCATGCAGCCAGGGATTTATGGGCTTTGCAGATCATCGGCTGCTGGCCGGTGATCGCTGCGAGATCGGATGCTGCAGCGTCTACTGCTTTGCTGTTTTCGGTTGCTTCGCCTACACCGATGTTGATGACGATTTTATCCAGCTTCGGGATTTCCATGTCATTCTTGTAGCCGAATTTTTCGCGCATGGTGTTTTTAATCTGCGCTTTGTATAAGTCGTTTAATCTGGACACTTGTTATCCTCCTTCCCGCTTAGGCTTTGTCAATAATAGCGCCGCTCTTGACAGTTGCTCTGACGTAAGTTCCGTCTTTCTGCTGAACTTTCTTGACGCGGGTCGGTTTCTTTGTTTCCGGATCCAGGATCATGACTTTGGAAGCATAGAGCGGAGCTTCCTTCTCAATGATGCCGCCCTTCGGGTTTGCCTGGCTCGGTTTGGTGTGTCTTTTGATCATGTTGACGCCTTCAACGACAACACGGCCTTCCTTCGGCATAGCAGCTTTGACTTTGCCCTGCTTGCCTTTATCTTTGCCGGAAATGACTACAACGGTGTCACCGGTCTTTACATGCAGTTTCTGACTCATTCGTTTGCCTCCCTATTAGAGCACTTCCGGAGCCAGGGAAACGATCTTCATGAAATCTTTTTCACGGAGTTCTCTTGCTACCGGTCCAAAAATACGTGTTCCTACCGGGCTCTTGTCATCTTTTACGATAACGACTGCGTTTTCGTCAAAACGGATATGGGATCCGTCGCTGCGGCTTACACCGCTAACAGAACGAACTACAACAGCTTTTACTACCTGGCCCTTCTTAACAACGCCGCCGGGGGTTGCATCTTTGACCGTACAAACTACAATATCACCGATATTGCCGCTTTTACGGAAGGAACCACCCAGAACTTTGATGACCAGGACGTTCTTAGCACCGGTATTATCTGCAACGTTGAGTCTGCTTTCCTGCTGAATCATCGTGCCTATCCTCCTATATTAATCTTTGTATATCAGTTCTGACGGGCAACGATTTTTTCAACTCTCCAACGCTTGTCATGAGACAGCGGGCGGGTTTCGACGATGCGTACGGTATCACCGACACGGCATTCGTTGTTTTCGTCATGCGCTTTGAACTTTGTTGTGGTATTAATCGATTTTTTGTAGAGCTTGTGGGGAACTTTGCGTTCTACAGCAACAACTACGGTTTTATCCATCTTGTCGCTGACAACAATTCCCTGGCGCACCTTGCGCAACTTTCTTTCTTCTGCCACGTTGAGATCCTCCTTTGGATAAACCGTTATGCCTTCTTGGCAGCCTTCAATTCTTCTTCGCGCTGTACAGTCTTGATGCGGGCGATGGTCTTCTTTACTTCACGAATACGCATCGGGTTTTCAAGCTGTCCTGTAGCGAGCTGAAAACGGAGGTTAAACAGTTCTTCCTTTAAGCCGGCAACCTTTTCAGTTAATTCGGCAGTGCTCAGGTTACGAATTTCATTGACCTTCATTTTATTCACCTGCCACTTCTTGACCTTTAACTACAAATTTTGTCTTGATTGGCAGCTTGTGGCCTGCAAGGCGCATTGCTTCCTTTGCAGCTTCCATGGAGATGCCACCCATTTCGAACATCACGCGGCCCGGTTTAACTACGGCTACCCAGTATTCAACTGCGCCTTTACCGGAACCCTGACGGGTACCAATTGGTTTAGCAGAAACCGGTTTGTCTGGGAAAATCTTGATCCAGACCTTGCCGCCACGTTTGGTGTAACGGGTCATGGCAATACGGGCTGCTTCGATCTGACGGCTGGTAATCCAGGACGGTTCGGTGGCTACCAGACCAAATTCACCGTAAGTAACGGTGTTTCCACGATGTGCTTTGCCTTTCATACGGCCGCGGAACTGTTTACGATATTTTGTACGCTTTGGAATTAACATCAGGAATCACTCCTTTCAGAGTTTTTCGGTCTACGTTCTCTGCGATCGCCACGACGGCCGCCTCTTCTGCCGCCTTCATGACGGTTGTTTCTATCTTTGCTGGTGCGGACGTTTTCGTTTTCGTCTACTACCTGGCCAGGAGCGAGTTCGCCTTTGTAAATCCATACTTTAATGCCGATAGCACCGTAGGTGGTATGGGCAGTGGTGACACCGTAATCAATGTTTGCACGGAGAGTCTGCAGCGGGATGGAGCCTTCGCGGTAGCTTTCGCTTCTAGCGATTTCGGCACCGCCCAGACGGCCGGAAACGGTAACTTTGATACCCTTGGCACCAGCGCGCATGGTTCTGCCGACGCACTGTTTTACAGCACGGCGGAAGCCGATACGTCTTTCGAGCTGGGAAGCGATGTTTTCGCCGACCAGGATAGCGCTCATGTCAGTGGATTTGATTTCCAGGATGTCGATGTCGACTTCTTTGTCGGTGACAGCAGCGAGAGCTTTTTTGATGTCCTCGATGCCTGTGCCGCCACGGCCGATGACCATGCCCGGTTTAGCGGTATAAATCGCAAGCTTTACACGGCCGCTTACGCGTTTAATGCCAATTTTGGAAATGCCTGCTGCGAACAGGTGCTTCTTTAAGAACTGGCGGATTTTGGCATCTTCCACAAGCAGTGCAGCATAATCTTTTTCTGCAAACCATTTGGAATCCCAGTCATCGATCACGCCTACACGCATTCCATGCGGATTAACTTTCTGACCCAAAACGTTTCCCTCCTTCGATTACTCTTTTTCAGAAACTTTTACCGTCAGTGTGCTGGTACGTTTCATAATCCCGAAAGCCTGTCCACGGGAGCGTGGATGTACGCGCTTCATAATCGGGCCTGCATCTACAAAAATTGTGGAGATGTAGAGTTTGTCAATGTTCATGTCGTTGTTGTTTTCTGCGTTGGCCATAGCGCTTCTCAGTGTCTTTTCGACAACGATGGAAGCTGCTTTATGGGTGTTGCGCAGGATAGAGATAGCTTCTCCCGCTTTCTTGCCGCGGACAAGGTTCGCTACGATGCGAACCTTACGGGGAGAAATGCGGATATTTCTTGAAATTGCCTGAACTTCCATTTTATTCCTCCCTGGTTATTTCTTCTCGGTCTTGTTATGACCCTTGAAGGTACGGGTCGGAGCGAATTCGCCAAGTTTATGACCGACCATATCTTCAGTGACATAAACCGGTACATGCTTTCTTCCGTCGTGAACAGCGATGGTGTGACCAACGAAGCTCGGCAGGATGGTAGAAGCACGGGACCAGGTTTTTACAATTTTCTTATCGTTAGCTGCGTTCAGCGCATCGATCTTCTTTACGAGAGAGAAAGCGACGAACGGGCCTTTTTTTACGGATCTGGACACTTTTACTCCTCCTTATCTTACTTGCGTCTCTTAACGATCAGTTTGTTAGACGCTTTTCTGCTGTGTCTGGTCTTCACGCCGTAAGCCGGTTTGCCCCACGGGGTAACTGGACGCTTACGTCCGACAGGAGCTTTACCTTCGCCGCCGCCATGCGGATGGTCATTCGGGTTCATGACAACGCCGCGGTTAGCCGGACGAACGCCGAGCCAGCGGTTTCTGCCTGCTTTGCCGAGGGTAATGTTTTCGTGATCTTCGTTGCCGATAGCACCGATGGTAGCACGGCAGCGAATGTGAACTTTTCTAAGTTCGCCAGACGGCAGACGGAGAAGTGCATAGTCGCCTTCCTTAGCCATCAGCTGAGCGCTTGCGCCGGCAGAACGGACCATCTGGCCGCCTTTGCCGATCTTCAGTTCTACGTTGTGAACGATGGTACCAAGAGGAATGTTGGTGAATGGGAGGCAGTTGCCGACTTTAATATCGGATTCCGGACCGCTGGTGACTACGTCGCCGACCTTCAGACCTTTCGGAGCGAGGATGTAGCGTTTTTCACCATCTGCATACTGCAGCAGTGCGATGCGGCAGGTACGGTTTGGATCGTATTCAATGGTTGCGACTTTAGCCGGAACGCCATCTTTATTTC
This sequence comes from Dialister sp. i34-0019-2H8, assembly GCF_042846925.1. Lineage (NCBI taxonomy): Bacteria > Bacillati > Bacillota > Negativicutes > Veillonellales > Veillonellaceae > Dialister > Dialister sp. i34-0019-2H8. The sequence goes on along the minus strand of NZ_BAABYQ010000001.1, from coordinate 356,458 downwards.
TCTTGAAATCGATGATTCTGTACTGACGTTTATGTCCGCCGCCCTGGTGACGAACAGTGGTCTTACCGGAGCCATTACGACCGCCATGATTGTGAACAGGAGCCAGAAGGGATTTTTCTGGGGTATCTGTTGTAATTTCCTCAAAGGTGGAAACGGTCATCTGACGGCGTCCGGGAGTGTACGGTTTAAATGATTTGTATGCCATTTATATTACTCCTCCTTACGCTTCGAAGAGCTCAATTGTTTCGCCCGGTTTGAGGGTAACAATTGCTTTCTTCCAATCACTGCGACGACCCTGGGTGCGGCCCAGACGTTTCATCTTGCCTTCATAACGCATGGTGTTCACAGCCTGAACTTTAACTTTGAAGATCTGTTCTACAGCCTGGCGGATCTCCACCTTGGTAGCAGCGAGCGGTACACGGAATGTGTACTTGCGTTCTTCCATGAGAGCTGTAGTTTTTTCGGTAACGAGCGGTTTAATGAGGATGTCACGTGCGTCCATTATGCGAGTACCTCCTCAATTTTCTTAACAGCTTCCTGAGTCAGGAAAAGTTTGCCGGTGTTTACGATATCGTAGATGTTGAGTCCGTTCGGTGCGTAAGCTTTGACGCCCGGAATGTTTCTAGCGGACAGAACAGTGTTCTGGCAAAGAGCGCCGCCGTCAACGATGACAGCTTTGCCTTCTGCCTGGAAAGCAGCCAGCATTTTGACTACTTCTTTGGTCTTCGGTGCTTCGAAGTTTACTGCGTCGAGAACGACGAGTTCGTTAGCACGGAGTTTTTCAGACAGTGCAGATCTTACAGCCAGCTGACGTGCCTTTCTCGGCATATCTTTGGCATGGCTTCTCGGGGTCGGTCCGAATACGGTACCACCGCCGACCCACAGTGGGGAGCGGATGGATCCGACTCTGGCACGGCCGGTGCCCTTCTGTTTCCAAGGCTTCTTGCCGCCGCCGCGTACAAGGCCTCTGGTTTTGGTGGCATGTGTGCCGAGGCGTTCATTGGCCATCTGGCGCACCACTGCCTGATGAATAACAGCTTCGTTGTAGTCTACACCAAAGACGCTGTCATTCAGCTCTATTTCACCGGCAGCTTCGCCGGCTACATTATACAGCTTTACTTTCGGCATTGAGATGTTCCTCCCTAATCAGAACAATTTTCTGTTGTTCCAGACAATATTATTTTACAGGCTTTACGGTTTCCTGTACCATGACGAGGCTTCCCTTAGCACCTGGGATCCCGCCTTTGACAAGCATAAGATTACGGGCAGTATCAACTCTTACTACCTGAAGATGCTGTACGGTCACACGTACGCCGCCGAGCTGGCCAGGCATCTTCTTGCCTTTGAATACTTTTCCGCCGCCGCCGGACATACGAGCACCGAGGGATGCTGTCTGACGATGGTTCTTGGAGCCGTGGGATTCAGGTCCACGCTGGTGGTTATGACGTTTGATCGTGCCGGCGAAGCCTTTGCCGCGGCTGGTGCCAATAACGTCGATAATCTCGCCTTCTGCGAAGATATCAGCAGCCAGAGTTTGGCCTACTGTGTAAGACGGCTTTTCAGCGAGTCTATATTCACGCAAATATTTAACTGGGTCGATACCAGCTTTTTCAAACTGACCCTTTACAGGTTTTGTCAAATGTTTTTCTTTGACAGCGCCGTAGCCGAGCTGTACTGCGTTGTATCCGTCGGATTCAACAGTTTTAACAGCTGCTACCACGTTTGGCAGAACTTCAATAACGCTTACCGGAATCAGGTCGCCGTTTTCAGCGAACACCTGAGACATTCCTAATTTTGTTCCCAAAATAGCCTTAGACATCTTTGCACCTCCTTACAGTTTAATTTCAATGCTGACGCCAGCTGGGAGTTCCAGTCTCATCAGCGCATCCGCGGTCTTCTTGGACGGATCGAGGATGTCAATGAGTCTCTTGTGGATACGCATTTCGAACTGTTCACGGCTGTCTTTGTTGACATGTGGAGAACGAAGAATGGTGTACACGTTCCGTTCGGTCGGGAGCGGAATCGGACCGGAGACTCTGGAGCCTGTTCTTTTTGCAGTCTCCGCGATCTTCGCTGCGCTCTGATCAACTGCTTTGTGATCATAGCCTTTCAGACGAATTCTGATTTTTTCCTGTTTCGACATTAGATAAACCTCCTACGTTCATTTCATGAATGAACTGCTCCGTGGAAATTCCCCTGCTCAGCAGGCCACCTTCCACTTCATAGTTTGTTCTGAACACTCTTTTGCCTTGCGCCCTCGCACAAAGGTACCAGACGTTCAGCTTTTCTATAATACTATTTTTCGGCACTGAAATCAAGCATTTTATACAAAATTTATTTTTGCTGATTTTTAGTGAAATTGTCCGGTATTTACTGACTTTTCTGCAGTTTATTTTCTTTATTTTCACATGGCCACGCCGCCGTGCGTGTACTCTAATTTCTAAAACTTTCATAAATTCGTATAACCGCCATGTAGTATGCCACCTTTCAGCCTAAAAAATGCAACGCGGGCGCAAATTTCCATCTGATATTTGGTCACTATCTTCTTTTTGCAACGGTGTTACACCGGCCGCATACCGTCTTGACGCATTCCGCAAAAATTCTATGAAAGGAGGTCTTATACGGACATATGTTTATCTCGCATTTCAAAAGCCTTTCAGGGAAAGCCCGTCATCAGGGACTTCTCACTCACGATCGAGAGGGAAGCTCCACGACAGAAATGGGAAAACGGCTGCCACAAAGATCCCCCGCTCCGCTGGCGATGCCGCTCGCCTCTGTGCTCGTTACCATCTGCCTTCTTCTCTGGATGGTGCAGAATGCCATCACGACCAATAAAAGCGACTCACTCGCAGGCGGCAACAGCAAGCGGATGACGCTCACTCCTCTCTCATCAAGCTGTGTGGGTTCGGATTCTCAGCGGGGCATTTCAGCCTCTCTCACTACACCGAACTTTTCAGTGAGACGGAGAATGATGCCCTCTCCGCCATACGGGGACGCTCATCGTGCTTCCTATGCGAAGACACGAAAAGAGCGGCAAGATCCTCGAAGCCGCAAGTCTTCTCTCAGAAATGCGCCCCGGCATCGTCCTTGTCATCGACATCATGCTCTTTGGCAATGACATCTGCTCCCTTCTCCCACTGTACAGCACCATGGCGATCCTCGTCATCACCTACGTCATCCTCTTCCTTCCCTACACCGCAGAGTACGTTACCTCCGCCTGATACTTGGCTGCCCGTCCCCAATCACCACTCTCAAGCACGCAAAAAAACTCCCCCTTGCGGGAGAGTTTTTTTCATTCAGCAGATGCTGAAATTATTTTGCGATCTTAGCTACAACGCCTGCGCCTACGGTACGGCCGCCTTCACGGATAGCGAAACGCTGGCCTTCTTCCATAGCGATCGGGGTGATGAGCTTAACGCTCATTTCTACGTTATCGCCAGGCATGCACATTTCAGTGCCTTCCGGCAGCTGGATGTCGCCGGTTACGTCGGTGGTTCTGAAGAAGAACTGCGGACGATAGCCGTTGAAGAACGGGGTATGACGGCCGCCTTCATCTTTGGTCAGTACGTATACCTGAGCGGTGAATTCAGTGTGCGGCTGAACGGTGCCCGGTTTTGCGAGGACCTGGCCACGAACGATGTCTTTACGGTCGATACCACGGAGCAGAGCGCCGATGTTATCGCCAGCCATTGCCTGGTCAAGGGTCTTTCTGAACATTTCTACGCCGGTAACGACGGTAGCGGTCGGTTTGTCCTGCAGGCCGACGATTTCAGCGGTGTCGCCGACTTTGACAGTACCACGTTCTACACGGCCGGTAGCAACGGTGCCACGACCGGTGATGGTGAATACGTCTTCGACTGGCATCAGGAATGGTTTGTCGGTATCACGTTCCGGGGTCGGGATGTAAGCATCGACTTCAGCCATCAGATCACGGATCTTCTGTTCATCTTCCGGATTGCCGTTGAGAGCGCCGAGAGCGGAGCCTACAACGATCGGGGTGTCATCGCCTGGATAGTCGTAGGAGGAGAGCAGATCTCTGATTTCCATTTCTACGAGATCGATCAGTTCCGGATCGTCGACCTGGTCAGCTTTGTTCAGGAATACAACGATAGCCGGTACGCCGACCTGTTTAGCCAGAAGGATGTGTTCGCGGGTCTGCGGCATCGGGCCGTCAGCTGCGGATACGACGAGGATAGCGCCGTCCATCTGTGCTGCGCCGGTGATCATGTTCTTGACATAGTCAGCATGCCCTGGGCAGTCTACGTGTGCGTAGTGACGGGTAGCGGTTTCATATTCTACAGTGGAGGTATTGATGGTGATACCACGAGCTCTTTCTTCCGGTGCTTTATCGATGGAAGCGTAGTCGAGGAAGTTTGCTTTGCCTTCTTCAGCCAGAACTTTGGTGATAGCAGCGGTCAGGGTCGTTTTACCATGATCGACGTGGCCGATGGTGCCGATGTTAACATGCGGCTTGGTTCTTTCGTAATGAGCTTTTGCCATTTTGAGGTCTCCTTAATAAAATTTTATTTCTTTCCGAGTCTTTCTTCAGTGATCTGCTGAGAAATAGCTTTCGGAACTTCTTCGTAATGGTCGAAGGTCATGGTGAAGGTACCACGGCCCTGGGTGGAAGAACGCAGTCCTGTTGCATAACCAAACATTTCAGACAGCGGAACGAAGCCTTTGATTCTGGATTCGCCGTTTTCGGTTTCCATGCCTTCGATACGTCCACGACGGGAGTTCAGGCCACCGATAACGTCGCCCATGTATTCTTCCGGTACGTCTACTTCGACAGACATGTATGGTTCGAGGAGAACTGGGTCAGCTTTCTTCGCACCATCTTTGAATGCCATGGAGCCTGCGACTTTGAAGGCCATTTCGGAGGAGTCGACATCATGATAGGAACCATCATAAACGGTAACTTTGATGTCTACCATCGGATAGCCAGCAACAACGCCGTCTTCCATAGCTGCTTCTACGCCGGTCTGGATTGGGTTGATGAATTCTTTCGGAATAACGCCGCCAACGACAGCATTTTCGAATTCGAAGCCTTTGCCCGGTTCCATCGGTTCAAGACGCAGCCAGCAGTGACCGTACTGGCCGTGACCGCCGGTCTGACGGATGAACTTACCTTCGGATTCAACGGATTTACGGATGGTTTCACGGTAAGCGACCTGCGGTTTGCCTACGGTGCAGTCTACGTTAAATTCACGTCTCATACGATCGACGATGATGTCGAGGTGGAGTTCGCCCATGCCGGAGATGATGGTCTGGTTGGATTCCGGATCGGTGTGTACTTTGAAGGTCGGATCTTCTTCTGCCAGTCTCTGAAGAGCATTGCCCATCTTTTCCTGGTCAGCTTTGGTCTTTGGTTCAACAGCAACGGAAATAACCGGATCCGGGAATTCCATTTTTTCGAGGATGATCGGATGATCTACATCGCAGAGGGTATCGCCGGTGGTGACATCCTTGAAGCCGACTGCTGCAGCGATATCGCCGGAGTAAGCACAGTCGATTTCCTTACGATGGTTTGCATGCATCTGAAGGATACGGCCAACGCGTTCTTTCTTTCCTTTTGTGGAGTTCAGAACGTAGGTGCCCTGGTTCATGATACCGGAGTATACACGGAAGAATGCCAGTTTACCAACGAATGGGTCAGCCATGATCTTGAATGCGAGCGATGCCATCGGAGCGGTATCAGATGCTTCACGGGTGACTTCCTCGCCGTCAAGGGTGGTACCTTTGACCGGAGGAACATCCAGCGGAGATGGCAGGTAGTCAAGGACAGCATCGAGCAGCATCTGGATGCCTTTGTTCTTGTATGCAGAACCGCAGAATACCGGGAAGAGTTTGCAGTCAAGAACCTGCTGACGGAGAGACGCTTTGATCTCTTCCATGGTGAGTTCTTCGCCTTCGAGGTATTTTTCCATCAGTTCGTCACTGCCTTCAGCAGCAGTTTCGATGATCTGTTCGCGGAGTTCTTCAACCTGGTCAGCGAGATCGGCCGGTACGTCTTCGATATGGTACTGTTTGCCGTCATCGCTGTCATAAATTTCAGCCTGTCTGGTCAGCAGGTCAACGATACCGGAGAAGGTATCCTGAGCGCCGATCGGGAGCTGCATTGGAATAGCTCTTGCATGGAGGCGGGTATCCATGGTTTTTACCGCATGGAGGAAATCAGCACCGACGGTATCCATCTTGTTGATGAATGCGATACGCGGTACATGATAGTGGTCTGCCTGTCTCCAAACGGTTTCAGACTGGGTCTGAACGCCGTCTTTCGCACTGAATACTGCTACGGAGCCATCGAGTACGCGCAGAGAACGTTCAACTTCTACAGTGAAGTCTACGTGCCCTGGGGTATCGATGATGTTTACGCGGTAGCCTTTCCAGTGGCAGGTGGTAGCAGCGGAGGTAATGGTAATACCACGTTCCTGTTCCTGTTCCATCCAGTCCATGGTAGCAGCGCCATCGTGAACTTCACCGATCTTATGGTTTACACCGGTATAATACAGGATACGTTCCGTGGTTGTGGTCTTACCTGCATCGATGTGCGCCATGATGCCGATGTTTCTTGTTTTTTCAAGCGGAAATTCTCTGCCCACGATTTTTTCTCCTTATTAAAATTACCAGCGGTAATGAGCGAAAGCCTTGTTTGCTTCAGCCATTTTATGGGTATCTTCCTTCTTCTTTACAGCAGCACCAGTGTTGTTGAAAGCGTCCATCAGTTCACCTGCAAGACGTTCTTCCATGGTACGTTCGCTGCGCAGACGGGCATAGTTGACCATCCAGCGGATCCCCAGAGTCAGACGACGGTCTGCTCTTACTTCTACCGGTACCTGGTAGTTTGCGCCGCCGACACGACGAGCACGAACTTCCAGAACTGGCATTACGTTGTTCAGAGCCTGTTCGAAAATTTCGATCGGTTCTTTGTTGAGCTTGCTGTGGCAGATGTCAAATGCGCCATATACAATGGATTCTGCGACACCCTTCTTGCCGTCAAGCATTACTTTATTGATGAAACGAGTGACTGTCTTGTTTCCATACACGGGATCCGGCAGCACGTCACGTTTCGGAACAGCACCTTTTCTCGGCATTGTTAGTTCCTCCTTATATAGATGTTAGTTGATCACATAAAACTTGGTTGACAGGAAATCTTATTTCTTGTCTTTCTTAGCACCGTATTTGGAACGGGACTGCTGACGTCCAGATACACCTACGGTATCGAGAGCGCCACGGATGATGTGGTAACGAACACCTGGAAGATCCTTAACACGGCCGCCTCTGATGAGGACTACGCTATGTTCCTGCAGGTTGTGGCCTTCACCAGGAATGTAAGCAGAAACTTCGATTCCGTTGGTCAGGCGTACACGAGCTACTTTACGAAGAGCGGAGTTTGGCTTTTTCGGGGTAGCGGTGTAAACTCTTGTGCAGACACCACGTTTCTGTGGGGACTGTTTCAGAGCCGGGGTCTTCGCTTTGACTGCCAGGGTCTGGCGGCCTTTACGAACCAGCTGATTGATTGTCGGCAAAATGGGCACCTCCTTTCTATAAGGGTAAATTTATAATTGATCCAATAAGGCATAGCCTTGCTGGATATTACCGGGGATCTTTGAGAAACGCGGATGAGATCAGCGTTTCCTCAGGACAGCGGCAGCAGCGGCTTTCACTTTGATGCCACACGCGCGGCCGATCTCCTTCTTGGTGAATTCCTGAATGGCGGGAATGTCTGACGCCTGACACGCAGAAAGGAGCGGAGCAGAGATCCGTTCATCACAGTCTGAAGCAATAAATACAGCAGAGGCTTCCCTCTTCTCGATTGCTCGTTCTGTTTCCTTCATTCCTACTACAAAGTCCGAATCTTTCAATTCTTCCAGTGTCATACGTTCTCACCTGCTTTTCAGCACACTAAATCCACGCAACATTGGAATTATATCATTGAAGGCCTCCGATGTCAATGATTTTTTATCCTATTTTTCTTAGTGTTTATGGGCAACTTTTTTACCACGTTCCCGTGCGTATCATAATGCATTATTTTTATACTTTTTTGTGATTGTTCATGCAGAAATGGATGGGGCAAGGTCAGCCCATGGCCGCGTGTGAAAGAGGTGCAAAGGGGTTGGTGCGGCGCATCAAATCATGGAAACGCCGCAGAATTTTATATAAGTCACCAGCAAACTTACCTATACAAACCAAGGGTATGGAGGCGCTTTATGAATGGTGCGCCGCCTCCAACACGCCTCACTGCTTCGTTTTCATTTTTAAAATCCCCATCACTTCCTCCATCGTCTCTGCGACATGGAGATTTCCCCACTCTGATGGCTCAATGAATCCTGCCTCTTCCCATGTTTTTATCTGCGCGAGAAGGCCATCGTAGATGTGTTCGATATTGCAAATGATGATGGGCGGCTGCGCGAAGGGATCCCCATAAATATGACGCTGGTTCGCTGTATCCGCCAATTCTTCAAGCGTGCCGATACCACCGGGGAGAATGATGAACGCATCCCCCATTTCGATCATCCTCTGCTTGCGAACAGTCATGTCAGGCACCTCAATGAGCGCGGTCAGGCCGCGGTGCGCCTGTTCCTTCGCGATGAACACCTCGGGAATGATGCCTGTCACTTCTCCGCCTGCTGCCATCGCCGCGTCCGCACAGATGCCCATGAGACCGACCGTGCCGCCGCCGTAGATCATACGGAAATGATTCTTTCCCAATGCCTCTCCCAGCTCGCCCGCAAAGGCCGCGTAGGCAGGATCATTTCCGAAATGGGAGCCGCAGTAAACGACTACATTCTTATATGTCATGTGTATGCCTCCTTTTCTGTATTGTAGCATAATGGCTTCTGAAGGTTCAAAAGGTTTCGCGGGTCCGCTTTGGATGAATGCCGCAGCGCTTTTCTCTCCAATAAAAAGGCGATGTGAAATAACGATCATCTCATTTTCGCGTTCCATCTGCCGCGGGGGACTTGCAGCTCTCATGGGAGTGACCGGGAAACCTTATCTCAGCTGTCTTTCATGCCATAGTCACCCTATCCGCCCCTTTCGGGCACCTTCCCCTAGAGGGGAAGGCTGCGATACGAGAATACCATCTTCTAAAAAAAGGCGGCGAAGCCGCCACGAGAGCCCTGAACCTTGAACCCTGAACCAAATGAAAGCAAAGTAAAAAGGGGCTGTGAAGAAATGAGGATTCATTTCTTCACAGCCCCTTTATTTATAAAAGCGCAGATAACGACAAAGGATCCGGCTTAAGTCCTATTTCCCTGCTTCCTGTCTTCGCTGATCTTAAATACGAACGAACCGACAAGGCCCGAGAGGATGGACGCAGTCACGATCGCTGCCTTCGCAGAGGTGAGCTCTGCGGGATCCGAGAAGGAGAGCGAGGCGAGGAAGATAGACATCGTGAAGCCGATGCCCGCCAGAATGCTTGCGCCCAGGTAGTGCATCCACTTGGCCCCTTCCGGTTTTTTGGCAATGCCCAGCTTCACCATCAGGAAAACGGTCGTAAAAATACCGAGAGGCTTTCCCAGAAAGAGTCCGGCGATGATGCCAAGACCGATCGGGGAAGCGAGGGAGGCAAAGCTTTCGCTCGTCATCGAAATACCGGCATTCCCGAGTGCAAAGATCGGCATGATAAGGAAGGCCGACCAGGGGGACAGCTTATGTTCCCACAGGTGCAGCGGATGGGAGTGCTGGGTATTTTCCGTGCCGGCCGGGATCAAAAAGCCTGTCAATACGCCTGCGACAGTCGGGTGAATGCCCGCCTGATAGAAAGCATACCAGGTCAGTACGCCGCCCAAGACATAGGGCAGCGGATGATGAACATTTCTCCAGGAGAAGAGTGCCATCAGCATGAGCACCGCAAGGCCGGCGCCGAGCGCGGTCCAGTGGAGCTGCGTGCTGTAGAAAAGAGCAATGACGACGATCCCGCCCAGATCATCCACGATTGCAAGTGCCGTCAGGAAGACGATCACGCTTCTTGGCACACGCTTGGCTGCAAAGGCAAGCACGCCCAGCGAAAAGGCGATGTCGGTCGACATGGGGATCGCCCAGCCCTGCGCGGTGGGACCGCCCATATTGAAAAGGCTGTAGAGCGCCGCCGGTATCAGCATGCCGCCGACCGCTGCCGCAATAGGGAGCAGGGTCGCAGAGAGTGATTTCAGCTCGCCGAAAAGAAATTCCCTTTTGATCTCCATCCCGACGACAAGGAAAAAGATCGCCATCAGACCGTCATTCACCCAGTGCAGGAGTGACATGTCCGGCAGCAGCGGCAGATCTACGAAGAGGTGCAGCGCATGCTCATAGGTCTCCGCCATCGGCGAATTGGCCAGCACCATCGCGATGATCGTCGCGAGCATCAGGAGCAGACTGCCTGCAGACTCCTGCCTGATAAATTCAGCACAGGCACTATTCAGCTGGTTCATTCGGTACTTCGTATAGTCAACCATCGTTTCATCTCCTACTTCATAGATATAGATTCATTTCATAACTTTTGTATGCATTAGAGTGCATGTTTTTCATTATACATGATTTATTATGATATGAAAAGAGGGAACTTTAACTTTTTTCATCTTTCTGAAAATGAAAATGGCATCCAAAAAGCACCCTTGCTATTGCAAGAGTGCTTTGTCTTGGTGACCCAGGAGAGATTCGAACTCACGACCCACCGCTTAGAAGGCGGTTGCTCTATCCAACTGAGCTACTGAGCCATATGGTCGGGGCAGCCGGACTCGAACTGGCGACCCCCTGCTCCCAAAGCAGGTGCGCTACCAACTGCGCTATGCCCCGTTACGATTAAATATTATATAGTATGAGAGAACGTAAGTCAAGAAGAAAATTTTAGAGGTCCAATGCAGGAGTAGCGGGTTCCCTAGTTCAAAAGAATGGAAGCAGCGAAATCAGTGACTGGTAGCTGGTGACTAGGGATTAGGGATTAGGGATTAGGGATTAGGCGCTTCAAGCGGCTAGTCACTTGAATGCTCCTTTCCGGCATCGCCCCATATGTATCCGCGGAGAAGCCGCCACCTTCATTTCTCGTTCCTCATTTGAGCAGAATTTTCATTCGCAATCGAGGGAGCGACACGCCTCACGGGCTATCCCTAGTCCCTAGTCACTAGTCACCAGCCGCCTAAAAAGGGCCCGCTTTAAGGGCCCCTCTTTCATACTTTTTTATGTCCTACATCTTCTGCTTTGACGATGCCAAGGTAGATGCATCCGATGATCCATGCCACGTAGTCATCCACCGGCACAGGGACGCTTCTCATCCCCTTGGGGATGAGACGAGCAAGGCCTTTGGCCGGGTGGTCTTTCCAGTACCACTGCTCCCCCATTTCCGTCGTGTATTTCTCATCGACGAGCGTGACGGGGATCTCGCGTCCGAGTTTGCTAAGAAGGGCTTCTGTCCGCTTCTGCATGACCTCATGACGTGTGCCGTTTCCCATGACCAGCGCGAAGATCTCTTTCCCGGTGAGCAGTCGCGCCAGCTCCTCATCATAGTCCACGGTGCGGACGATGCATTTCTTTTCGAGCGTCCCATCCGCATGGACGAGTGCGACGCCTGTTTTATCCCGCCCGGGATCAATGGAGCAGAGAAGTCCCTTCATGGACGCAGCACCTCCACATCGATGGTCAGCGGGCCTTTCGTGTAGACATCACTGTGCGCTGTCACCTTGAGCTCACACTGCCCGCTGCATTCCTTGACCTTCTGGATGACTTCGACAAGCTCCTGTCCGTCCAGGACACCGACCTTGCCGGTGATCGGATCCGGGAGAATCCCCTGTGCCTGCGCGTAGTGATTTAGATCCTGCAGGAAACGCAGTACCTGCATTTCATAGTTTTTGCTATCCTTGTACTTATCCAGACCGCCTTTATAGATGACCTGTCCCTGTCTGAAGACGAGGAGATTATCATGGATATCGAAATCTACCACGAGGCGTTCGCCTAAGATGAGATTCTGTGCGGCAACGACACGGACGAGCTTTTTATGTTTTGCGCCTGTCACCTGCGCCACCGACTCGTCAAAGTCTCTCTGGCTCATGCGGACGAGGTTCACACTCTCATCGGTGATGTTCAGCCTTTCCTTCAGCATTCCGTTGATGTCGGCAAGGACGCTCTTCAGCACCTCTCTTGATCGGTTCTCATCCATATCTTCATCGACCACGACGCTTGTCATCACCTGGCCCGCCTGGAAGACCACCTGTCCTTCACGCAGTGCGTAGATATTTTTGATGAGCTGCTCTTTTTCTCCATTCAGTGTCGCAATATTTCCTGTCAGCTCTTCGCGGATCTTTTCCAGCTCCGCGATGTCTTCTGCAGACTGCTCGACGCCGGCTTTCGCCTCATCATACGCCTGCTGTACGGAGGAGAGCTCACTCTCCATGAAGACACGCTGGCCTTCGACTTCATCCAATCGCTTGGATGTCTCTTCGGCCTTCCGGTTCACGTCTTCATACTCTTTGTTGCGTGCTTCGAGCTGCAGCTTGCCCTTCTCGAGCTCGCGGTTCTTGACTTTGATCTCCTGATTCAGATCCTGCATCTCGTTCTGCAGCTTGGAGAGACCGAAGAGGGCGACACGAACATTTTCATTCACGACGGCCAGCACGGCGATGGTGAAGAAGGAAATCAGGATGCCGGAAATGATCGTCACGATCACGGAGGTGTACTTCGGACGAAGCCCGAAGAGCGTCATCCGCTTCTTACCGACCTTCGATCCGATCCGATCTCCCAAAAAGGCGATCAGCCCGCCCATGGCGATCAGGATCAGAAACATGAATATGCCGATAAACATAGTAAACCTCCTTTGCGATGGAAAATGGGTTCAGGGTTGATGGGTTCAGGGGCAGTGCATCAAATAATAGAAGCATTGCGAGATTTTAGAAGGGACGATGCCCTAAAATCTGCGGAATGGCAGGATTCCCGTTTAGGACTTTCGCGCATGGTTTGATGATTGACCGCGAACGAAAAAGATTCCTCCACTTCGGTCGGAATGACGATACGGGGAACGGCAGAAGTCTAAAATCAGATTTCTAATCTCTAGTCCCTAGTCACCAGTCACCAGTCACTAGTTACTTCAAACACTACCGATCCGCTCTGCGGATCAAGAGACAGCCCATGGCGAGGGCGATGAAGTTCGGCAGCCAGACGGCCCAGAAGGGCGGGAGCATGTGGCCCTTGCCCAGAGCTTCGAGGAATGTCATGATGGCGTAGTATACGAAAATAATGACCACGGAGAGGCCAAAGCCGATGGAGGAAGAGGAGCGCTGCTTCTGCACGCCCAAGGGGGCGCCGACAAGAGCAAAGACGAAGCTGGCCATCGGCAGTGAGAAGCGGCGATAGACCTCCATAATGACGCCCGTCGCATCTGCATGCGCCGCGGTGTACGCCTTCTGCGTGACAAGAAGTTCCCGAATGGTCATTTCATCGAGCTTTTTCGACTCGCGCGGGATCTCTGAGGGCGACATGGCATACGGGATCTCCTGACTTTCGAAATGCATCATGCGTTCCACGCCTTCTCCGGTAAGGTCGTAAATGATCCCATCGGTCATGCGCCATACGCCATCCTGCCAAACTGCCTTCGGTGCATTCTCGACATGGATGACCTTTTCATCTTCAAATTCCTGCACGGTGATATTCTCAAGCTCTTTGGTATTCGGATTGTAGCGGCGCGCATAGAGAAGGTGCGCGATCTTGCCGTTCTGCACATCACGGATGACGACATGATCCGTGACGCCCGGATTCAGGTTCTTTTTGATCTCCGTATTCACCACATAGTCATACTCGCGGTTTGTCCACGGCACGACGTATTCATTGAAGGCCACGGCACAGAGGGAGATCAGAAACGCTACCAGAAAGACCGGCAGCGCGAGACGGAAGAAGCTCTGCCCCGAGGTACGCATGACGATGAGCTCGCTCGCCCCGGACAGACGGGAAAAGCACATGAGTGAGCCTAAGAGTACGGCCATCGGGAAGGTATAGACGATAATGCGCGGCAGTGCGAGGATGAACACCTTCACTGCCGATATCGCAGATGCCCCATATTGGGAGACAAAGCCAGCGATCTTCAAGAGCGTATCTGCCCCGAGAAAGATCGCCGTAAAGGCGGCAACGCCAAATAAAAAGGGAGCCAAAAATTCTTTTAATACGTACTTGTCCAGAAGTCTCATCAGAATTTCCCTCCCTGTCTTTCTTCTTGAATCATAAGCTGAAATTTTCCCCCAAATAATGTTTCCTTGCTGTGGGGTTCACAGCGATATCATCTGCCCTGCCGGAAAGCAGGATCTTGCCGTCGGAGAGGATGTACGCTTTGTCTACGATGCGCAGCGTCTCACGGACATTGTGATCCGTGATGAGGATGCCGATGCCGCGGGTCTTGAGGTGCATGACAACGCTCTGGATATCCTCGACCGCCAGAGGGTCGACACCGGCGAATGGTTCATCCAGCAGGATGAAGGAAGGATCGAGCGTGAGGGAACGCGCGATCTCCACGCGCCGCCGCTCACCGCCGGAGAGCGCATCGCCCCTCGTGTCCTTGACATGGGTGATATGGAATTCCTCCAGCAGCGCTTCCGCTTTTTCTTTTTTCGCCTTCTCGCTGAGATCCTTGCGGGTCTCCAGGAGAGACATCAGGTTATCCCAGACGGTCATCTTTCGGAATATGGAGGCTTCCTGCGGCAGGTAGCCGATCCCGAACTGGTGGCGCTGGTGGATGGGCATCCCGGAAATGGAACGTCCGTCTACGGTCACATCGCCCTCATCAGGCTGGATGATGCCGACGATCATATAGAAGGTGGTTGTCTTGCCGGCCCCGTTCGGTCCAAGGAGACCGACGATGGAGCCCTGCTCGACTTCTACATTCACATGATCGACGACGGTGCGGCTGCCGTAGCGCTTGATCAGATCATGAGTTTCTATCTTCATTTGTTATCCTTGATTTCTAACGGGCTGCCTGCATATTCGGGACGGCCGGCGATCGGTGTCGCCTGATTGACCGGCCCTGCGGGAACCGATGGCTGTGAGTCTCCCTCTCCGCCTTCTTCTGACGGACTCTTGGTATTCGTGATGGTGATGGTGCTGCGGCCTGTCGTCTCGACGACCTTGTCCGCATCACGGAGCACAAGCTCCGGTCCTTCAAAGGTATTGCCATTCTGGTTCACCCAGGCGTTGCCGGAAAGCACCATCTTTCCGTCGGTGCCATCCCTCCCGGAACGGGTATAGACGGCCTGATCCCCATAGCCCACCGCGTTGTTTGTCGTGCTGGTGAGATCCACGCCGCCTGTCGCAACGACTTTGATCTGCTTCAGGTTGCCTTCGATATGCGGCGCAGAAAGGGTGCCGTCAGCGGTCTCGAGATAGCCATTGCCTTCGATCTTGCCGAATCCCGTAGCCGCATTGTACATCACATCGTCTCCCCGCAGGATGCGATGCTCCGAAAGGTCTACGAAATCCACGCTGCCGATGCCGCGAGCGGTCCTGTCTTTATAGAGGTACATCTTCTCTGCCGTAAGCGTGCTCTGTTCTTTGACATATTTCACGCCGCCTTCCAGAAAAGCACTCCTATCTTCGAAATGATATTCCCCATTCGTGCCTGTGATGGTAGCGCCTTCATTGGCGTGAATCACCACATTTCCTTTCGCGCTGACCACCTTGGTCTTGCCGTCGTAGGTCAGTACATCAGCTGTGATGTCATCGGCCATCGCCGTCCCCATCGCGCCCAGGCTTACGGCTGCCAGCATGAGTGCTGTATAGAAAGTTTTCACTGTGCATCCTCCTTATCTGCCAGTCTCGCATGGCCTTTCGCTGTAATCTTTTCCAGTACGCGATCCGCTGTGAAGCTGTCGGCCGTCAGTACGCGGCCATCCTTTTCTGCCGTAAAGAATTCATCGGTCGAAAGAATGTCTGTATGACCATCGTAGGTCAGGTTCTTCGCATGAAGCACCATGCCGTCACTTGACGTGCCTTCCACATGCCCCTCGACATGGACCTTCTTCTGCTTCCTGTCGTAATGTCCCTGATCGGCATTGAGCTTCAGCTCATTGCCATCTTTTAGGAAATACGCTTCGATGCCTTCCATGTCGGCCGAGTTCTTATCCCGGCTCATGCTGACATGCTTCGCCTTGATGCGCCAGACAGACTGTCCATCCTTGTCTTCCTTCATTTCGATATTGGAAAACTCCATGGCCGGTCCGTCGGACTTGGCGCTTCCCTTTTCATGATGGTCATCCTTGAAGAGAAAATAGATGCCAAGCGCTGCGAGAAGGATGACGAGTACGATGAGGATGCTCTTTTTATTTTTGCTCACGACTTGCCTCCTCTGATTTCATTCCAGTCTTCGCTGATGCCGGGGGCAAAACGCTTCTTCTCTTCCTCCGTCAGCTCCATATACATCTTGATGCGTCCCGGCCGCGTCCAGAAGAGATGCTGGAACCAGAGCCAGTCGGTGGGATGTTCCTTGATGAAATCTTCCATGATCGTCGCCATTTTTTGTGCATTCGTCATGAGATCCCTCTTCGTATCCCCGGTCTCTTCATAATAGAACGGCTTGCCGATACAGATCGTATGCCCCTTCCCGCCTTCATTTCTCACAATGAAGAGCGGCAGGATCGGTGCCTTGAATTTTCTGGCAAAGACGCAGGGCCCCTGCGGGAAGGAGAATACGCGGTTCATAAAGAGCACCGGGATCCCTGTCTCATCCCCGTCCTTATCGGAGAGGAAGCCCAGAATGTGATTCTTCTTCATCGAGCGCGCCGCTGCGATCATTTCATAGCCGCCCGTCCCGGTGAGGAAGATGTGCTGCCCCGCGCGGGCGCGGTAGTCATTGATGATCCGCATCAGCGCGTCATCGGCCTGCTTCTTGCCGATCGCTGATGTGTCATAGTCATGAAGCGCAAGACCGGCACCGAGCCATTCCCAGTTCCCCATATGCGCCGTCAGACCGACAATGCCCTTCCCTTCGGCATACGCCGCCTCCAGGTACTCCGGATGATCGATCTTCACGTAGTCATCGATATGATCCTTTTCCTTACAGAGGCGCGGCATGTACATCATTTCCATCGCGGACATGCCGATGTGCTCGTACACCTTGTGAAGCAGCTTCTCTGCCTCCTCGCGGCGGATGCCCATGCCCCGCATCATCTGCTCGACCCCGCGGTTTCTCTGCTTGGCTATGCGGTTCATGATGCATGGCCCCAAAACGCGGCCGATGGACAGGATCCGATCATAGGACATCCCGCACAGCAGGTGGCTGATGCCCTTCAAGAGTCCATATCGTACATTGAATAACATGGCTGATTCTTCTTTCCTAAGGAAACACTGATTAAATCGTTGTCAGATTTCATTCTTGGATTTTTATACAGAGCAAGGAATCATCTGACGCGAATAGCGAGCTATTTAAGGAGGATGATGACGAAGCTATGTATAAAAATCCATATGAAATCCGGCTCTGCTATTTAATCAGCGTTTCCCTAATACAAGGGAATAAAATAGGGTTCAGGATTAGCCCACGGGGCGTGCCGTCCCTTGACTCTGAATGAAAGCTTTGCTCGAATGAGAAATTAGAAATTAGAAATGAATGTGGCGGCTTCGCCGCGAATACATATGGGGCGATGCCCGAAAGGAAGTGGATAGAAGGTTTCCCGTTTGAGAGTACCAAACATCGCTTGCTTGGTCGCGAATGACAAAGATTTCTCGCTTACGCTCGAAATGACGATACGAGAGAGTTTCCTAGTCACCAGTCACTCCTAATCCCCAATCCCTAATCCCTAGCTACTAGTCACTAGTCACTCAAGATTCCTAATTCCACGATCGAGCAGCGCTTCTCACTGCACGAGATCTTCCTGATCGACGTCCTGAAAGGAGGACACCGCCTCCTCCCAGCGCCCCTGGGATCTCAAAATACACTCGATAAATTCACGCGCTGCTCCGCGTCCGCCGTCATACCGGGAAATAAAGTCCGCTGCGGACTGATTCTCCTCGCAGGCATCGGCCGGGCAGCCCGACAGACCGACGCGGGAGAAGAGAGGCAGATCATTGAGATCATCCCCCATGTAGGCCGCCTCGTCCCAGCAAAGAGCGCGCTCCCTGAGCAGCTGCTGCAGAGCGGGCACCTTATCCCGGATGCCCATGAGGACGAAATCACAGGAGAGCTCCTTCGCGCGAGCTTCTACGATCGGCGAAGTCCTCCCCGTGATGAAACCGACTGCATAACCCATGCGGTGAGCGAGAGAAATCGCCAGTCCGTCATGCGCGTTGAAAAGCTTATATGCCTCGCCGCCGCTCCCCATGACGAACGTCCCGTCTGTCAGTGTGCCATCGACATCAAAGGCGATGAGCTTCACCTGTTCTGCGCCGATCATCACATGACCCCCTGCCGCAAAAGATCGGTGATATGTACCATGCCGATCGCCTTGCCTGCCTCATCACAGACTGGAAGCACGGTGATCGGATGCGGCATGTGCTTCTCCATGATGTGCAGGGCTTCGGCCGCCAGCTTCTGCTGCGAGATCACCATCGGTGCCTTCGTCATGACGTCCCTCACGGGGAGAAGCAGGAAATCCTCTCCCTTCTCGAGGCCGCGGCGGACATCGCCGTCCGTCATGAGCCCCAAGAGGCGTCCTTCCCTGTCCGTCACAGAGACGGCGCCCAGCCCTTTATCTGTCATCACAAAGAGCGCATCCTTGACCGAAGCCATTTCATCGATCAAAGGATTGTCCTCGCCTTTGTGCATCACCATCTCGACAGTGAGAAGCAGGCGCTTGCCGAGAGACCCGCCCGGATGGAAAACGGCAAAATTATCTGCCGTGAAATGATGGCGCTCCATCAAAGAGACGGCGAGCGCATCCCCCAGAGCCAAAGCAGCCGTCGTCGAGCTCGTCGGAGCGAGCCCCAGACTGTCTGCTTCTTTTTCGATGCCCGCATCGAGCACTGCGTCCGCATTTTTAGCGAGTGTCGAATTCTTTTTCCCAACGACCGCAATGAGCTTCGCTCCGATGCGCTTCAGGGACGGGAGGATATTCAGCACCTCGCCCGTTTCTCCGCTGTTCGAATATGCGATGACCACATCATCGGCTGTCACCATGCCAAGATCCCCGTGAATGCCTTCTGCCGGATGCAGGAAAAAAGCCGGCGTCCCTGTGCTCGCCATGGTCGCTGCCACTTTCCGCGCGATATGGCCTGATTTCCCCATACCCGTCAGAACCACGCGCCCCTTGGACGCTTCGATCAGGCAAACGGCTTTTTCAAATTCGCCGTCCAGATGATCCACCAGAGAAAGGACAGCGGCTGCTTCATCCCGAAGCACCCGCGAAGCTGTTTCAATAACTGACATGATGCCTCCTTGGTCAACGCAAAATAAGTTTACACCTTATTATACAATATTCGAGGAAAAATAGTTATATTGAGGTTCAGGGTTAGCCCGTGGGGCGTGCTGCCCCATGATTACGTTTGAAAGCCTCAAATGAATGAGAAATTAGAAATGCAAGATGGTGGTGCGGAGTATAGATAGTGACAATATCCGAAGGGCAACGGATAACAGGCTTCCCGTTTGTGGTTCCCTGACATCGACCGTTTAGCCGCGAATGACAAAGATTTCTCGCTCCGCTCGAAATGACGATACGAGAGAGTCTGATGTCTCTTAGTCCTTAGCCACTAGCCACTAGCCACTAGTCACTATTTTCCGGACACGAGTCCCATTTCCTTATCCTTCTTTACGACGTCATTGATCGCAATGAGGTCTTTCAGGAGGCCCTCGAGGGAGGAGAGATAGAGCATATTGGTAGAGTCAGACAGGCCTTCCGGCGGATTGTCGTGGACTTCCATGAAGAAGCCGTCGACACCGGATGCCGCTGCCGCTCTTGCGAGGTACGGGATGAATTCGCGCTGGCCGCCGGTGGTATTGCCCATACCTCCCGGGAGCTGGACACTGTGGGTCGCATCAAAAATGACCGGATAGCCGAACTGTCGCATGATGGGGAAGGAACGCATATCGACCACGAGATTGTGGTAGCCGAAGGACGCCCCTCTTTCTGTCAGAGCGAGGTTCGGATTTCCTGCTTCTTCCATCTTGCCGATGACATTTTTCATATCTTCCGGCGCCATGAACTGGCCCTTCTTCACATTGACAGGCTTGCCTGTCTTCGCTGCGCCGTATACCAGATCAGTCTGGCGGCAGAGGAAGGCAGGGATCTGGAGCATGTCGAGCACCTTGGCGGCTGGTGCGAGCTGGGTCACATCATGTACGTCAGAGAGTACCGGCACCTGGAGTTCCTTCTTGATATCCGCAAGGATCTCGAGGCCCTTCTCAAGTCCCGGCCCACGGAAGGAATGGTAAGAGGAACGGTTCGCCTTATCAAAAGACGCCTTGAAAATGTACTGTACGCCAAGGCGTTCACAGATCTTTTTGATCTCACGGCCGATCATCAGCGTGCGGTCATAGCCTTCAATGACGCAGGGGCCTGCGATCAGAAACAGCTTGCTGCCGTCGATGGTCAGATTTCCGACATGAATGGTTTTCATAGGGAGCTCCTTTGAAGTTAGTTGTTAAGGAAACGCTGATTAAATCGCAGAGTCAGACTTTACAAGAATTTTTATACATAGCTTCGTCATAGCCTTCCTTAAATAGCTCGCTATTCACGTCAGGTTATTCCTCGCTCTGCATAAAAATTCAAGAGTAAAATCTGACAACGATTGAATCAGTGTTTCCTTAAATGACAAATTCACAAATTATGTTTTTTCAGTTCTGAGTGAGAAGTGAGGAGGGAGGAGTGGTGGTGCGGCGCAAAAAATCATATAGCGCCGGACGTTTTAAGGAAACATGACCGAAACAAACTCCTCCGCCACACATGGGCATCGCGCCATTTTCCTTTTGCGACGCTATATGAATCGTGCGCCGACCTTTCACTCCCTGCTCCTCACTTATTGTGAAAATATTTGAAAAAATTACATTCCCATTTTTTCAAAATACTCATTGGCCTTCTTCAGGTCTTCTTCGGTATCAATGCCGATATCCTGTGTCTTCACCTCGATGACACCGATCTTGTAGCCCATCTCGAGGGCGCGGAGCTGCTCTAAGGACTCGGTCTTTTCGAGCGGGGTCTGCGCCATCTTCGCATAGGCGAGGAGGAAATCTCTCCGATACGCATAGATGCCGACGTGCTTCAGTGCCGGCACTTCGAAATCGTGGCGGGGATACGGGATGAGGGAACGGGAGAAGTAGAGTGCTTCGCCCTTCTGGTTCACGACGACCTTGACAGAGGAAGGATCATCGTATTCGTCTTCGTGGAGGGGCGTGGCGACAGTCGCCATATCCAGCTCCGGATGGTCGATAAGATCCTGCGCCAGACGATCGATCACGTCTGGGTCGATTAGCGGTTCATCGCCCTGTACATTGACGATGATCTCATAGTCCGGCGTATGGGAAGCCACTTCTGCCAGACGATCGGTGCCTGTCGGATGGTCGACGGAGGTCATCATGACATGACCGCCGAAGCTCTTCACTTCCTTCTCAATGTCCTCATGGTCTGTCGCAACGATGACGACGTCAGGGAGCTTGGCCTGAACGGCTCTTTCATAGACACGATGCACCAGTGTTTCTCCCGCGATCAGGCGGAGGGGCTTCCCCGGAAGACGTGTCGATGCATACCGGGACGGAATGATACAAGCAATTTTCATGATGAACTCCTTTGCGTAGTGACTAGTGACAGGGATCATGGATGAGGGACTTGCGGCTTGGCATGGAGGAATTCTTCCAATACCTCCCTGTCTTCCCTTGGTAATGTCATCGCGATCTCAAGGACGTAAAAGGGAATGTCAGACTCAGCGAGGCTATCAAGGGAGAGCATCTTCACGGCATCTTTTTCTGTCATGACGATGAGCTCTGCGCCCTTGGCTTTGGCTTCGGAAATCGCATTCCGCAGATCTTCTTCTGTATACCTGTGGTGGTCAGGGAAGGGCATCTCGCCCACCGGACGCAGACCGGCTTCCTTGGCGGTCTTTTTAAAGGCAGCGGGGTTTCCGATGCCGGAGACCAGATAGGCCTTCTTCATCCTGACGTCTTCGAGCGTCCCTTCATGAAGAAAGGCTTTCCACTTCTCATACGGCACCACCTTCGACGGCGCATGTGTGGAGGAGAGGACGGGCACACCCGGCGCAAGACGGGCGAGCTCTTCTCTGATCTCCATCAGATCTGTCAGATGCACCTGATCGCTCTTGGTCAGGATGAAAAGGCTCGCCCGCGAAAGGGCATCGAGCGGCTCCCGAAGCAGACCGCGGGGCAGGCCATGACCATAGCCGAAGGGATTCGTCGCATCGATGAGAATGATATCTTGATCGCGTCTGAGCTTCCAGTACTGAAAGCCATCATCCAAAAGCAGGATGCCCACTCCCATTTCCTCGGCTCTCTTTACAGAGGCAATGCGGTCTTTCCCGACGAAAATGGGGACGGAGGGAAGTTTTCTCGCCATCATGTAGGGCTCGTCCCCTGCCATCTGCTGAGATACGAGGATGGAGCTTCCATCCGATACACAGCCACCTTCTTTTTCAAGGCCGCTTTTATAGCCTCGGCTGATGATGGCGGGCTTCTTTCCGATTGAGCGGAAGAACTCAGCCAGCATCAGGATGCAGGGGGTCTTGCCCGTCCCGCCTGCCGTGATATTGCCGACACTGATAACGGGTACATGGGCGGAGACCGCAGCGGCCATATCTGCCGTCCTCTTCTTTTCGACCTGAGAGAAATACATTTTTTCCAGCTGCGAAAGGCCTGACAGGACCAGCCTGTCCATGCCTTTCGGCACCGGCTCCTTCATCAAGCCGGTGACATAGGACTCAAGACTCATGACGGCCTCCCAGCTTCACGCCGGCTTCCGCGACCAGCTGCTCGAAAGCCTTGATGTTTCTCTCGGTCGCGCCCTGATTCTCATGCACCACGGTCAAAGCCGCCTCTCCCATCCGTTTCATGGTATCGGGATGAGAGAGAAGGTCCATGAGCGTTTCCTTGAATTCATGCTCTGACTTCGTCATGAGGCACACGCCGCGGCTCTCCAAAAGCTCGAAGATCTCTTGGAAATTGAACATGTAAGGGCCGACGATGACAGGCTTTCCATGCGCCGCCGGCTCCAGAATATTATGACCGCCGACTTTGACGAAGCTGCCTCCGACAAAGACGACATCTGCCAGACTGTAAAGACGCCCCAGCTCGCCGATGGTATCCAGAATGACCACCTGCGGGCTCGTGCCGTCATCCTCCTCCGTGCCCATCTTGGAGCGGCGCAGGACGCTGTAGCCGTGATGCTTGATGGCAAATTTCACGGACGGCGCTCTCGTGATCTCACGAACAGCGAGAAGCAGACGCGCCTTCGGATATTTTTTCAGGATCTCACCAAAGGTGCGGAGTACGATCTCCTCCTCTCCGCTGTGCGTGGAACCGGCGACGATGATCGGGCCCTTCCCGTCGAAGCGGAATTCTTTACGAAGCGCGGCGCGTTCTTCCTCCGACACTTCAGCGTACGTCTGATCGTACTTGGTATTGCCTGTGATGGTGCAGCGCTTCGGCTGGGCGCCCATCGCGATGATGCGCTCCTCGTCGATGCGGGACTGCATGCAGAAACGCCGGATCTGGCAGAGCATGCGCGTCGTGAAGCGCTTGATCAGCGAATAGCGGCGCATCGAGCGGCTGCTGATGCGGCCATTCATCATCATGACAGGGATCTTTTTGCGGAAAGCGAGGCGAAGGAAATTCGGCCACAGCTCCGTTTCGATCAGAATGATCGCCTTGGGATTCACGATATCTACGATACGCTCGGTGATGACGGGCAGGTCAAAGGGGAAGAAAATGTGTCCGTCCGCCTCTGGGATGATGCGCTGTGCCATGCGGTGACCGGTCGCGGTGACGACAGACACCACCACCATTTCATCCGGGTACTTCTTCTTCAGCTCGCGCACGATCGGGCTCGCGGCGACCACTTCACCGACGGAGGCGGCATGCACCCAGATGGCATTGTGGTAGGCGATCTGCTGCAGCGTGGGCGTCGGCATGACGCCGGCGCTCTGCTTCAGACGGTCATAGAAGCCTTCTTCGAAGACAAGCCGATAGATCAGGATCGGTATCTGCAGCAGCCAGTAGGCGACAAGACAAATGTTGTAAATCCAGTACAATTTTTTCTCCTTTGATGGTTTTTGTTATGGGTTGAGGAAATGGGGTTCAACAGGTTCCATGGGGGAAGGAAGGCGCTGCGCGCCGTATTTTATATAGTGAGGCTCGAAAGAACGCGGGTGGCTGTCTCACATACGCGAGCCAACCCCGGCTCGCTTCGCTCACCTGCCCCTTCCATAGGAAGGGGCGCGAAAGCGGAACATCGAGCACCTAATCACTAGTCACAAGTCACTAGTCACTGGTCACTGGTCACTATTTTTCTCACGATCATTTTTCTGCGACATCGTGTAGAGCTCATAATACAGCCCTTTCTTTTCCATGAGCTCCTTATGTGTACCGCTTTCTTCGATGACGCCGTGATTCAGGACAAGGATCTGGTCGGCATTCTTGATGGTCGAAAGGCGGTGAGCGATGACGAAGGAGGTACGGCCGACCATGAGCTTGTCGAGCGCATCCTGCACGATCTTCTCGCTTTCCGTATCGAGTGCGGAGGTCGCTTCGTCCAAGATGAGGATCTTCGGATTCTTCAAGATCGCTCTTGCGATGGCGATGCGCTGACGCTGACCGCCGGAGAGGACGAGGCCGCGATCGCCGACCTTGGTATCGATGCCGCGCGGCAGACCCTGAATGAATTTCTCTGCATTCGCAGCACGAATGGCATCCCAGACCTCTTCATCCGTCGCATCCAGGCGGCCGTAGAGGACATTTTCTTTGATGGTGGTATTGAAGAGGAGCGTATCCTGCGGCACGAGGCCGATGTTGTCGCGAAGGGAGCCGGCCGTCACATCCCGGATGTCGACGCCGTCGATGCAGATGGCTCCGCCTGTCACATCATAGAAGCGCGGAAGCAAGTTGGCAATGGTGGTCTTGCCGGCGCCGGAGGGCCCGACAACGGCGATGGTCTGTCCGGGTCTGGCGACGAAATTCAGGTCTGTCAGCACCGGATTTTCTTTTTCATAGGCAAAGGCCACATGACGCGCTTCGACTAAGCCTTCTGTGACTTCGATCGGCTTAGCGCCGTCCTTGTCCTGGATCTCTGACTTTTCATCTAGGATCGCAAAGACGCGGTCTGCTGCAGCCAGGGATTTCTGGATATTACCGAAGCTTTCTGCCAGACGGCGGGTCGGATTGGCCAGGTTGATGGCATAGATCAGGAAGGCGATGAGCTCGCCGGTGGTCATCACGCCCTCAATGACGGAGACACCGCCATACCAGATGATCGCGCAGACGGCAATGGCAGCGAGAAATTCGACAAGCGGCGTCATCTGGCTCTGCTGCCTTATGGAGCGCACGGTCGCCTTGAAGCTGGATTCATTGATGTCATTGAAGCGCTTCTCTTCGAAGTCGCCTCGATTGAAGCTGCGAACGATGCGCACGCCCTGGATAGTCTCCTGCAGCATGGACGTCACATCGGCCAGTCGTTCCTGCACGTCGCGGCCGCTCGAGTGGAGCTTTTTCCCAAAGAATTTGATCGTATAAGAAACGAGCGGTACGATCACAAGGCAGAGCATCGTCAGTTTCCACTGCAGGTAGATCATGGAGACGAAAGAACCGATGAAAATGGCGCCTTCCTGCACCAGCTGGATGAAATTATCCACGATGGCTGTCTGCAGCGCCGCAATGTCATTCGTCAGGTTGCTCATGATGTCCCCGGTGCGGCGGCGATCATAGTAGGAGATCGATAATTTCTGCAGATGATGATACAGCGTATTTCGAAGATCCTTGATGACAGCCTGCCCGATGTATCCCATGAGGTAGCGGTGCCCAAAGGTGGTGATCGCGCGGATAAGGAAGGTCACAAGGATCGCCACGATGATGAGGTAGAGCATGCCAAGGTCCTTGTCATTCAGCACCTTATCGATGACATCCTTGATGATCCACGGCACGACCAGGTTCGACCCCGATACGAGCAACATGAAGAAAACGGAAACAAGCAGCAGCTTCCAGTAGGGTTTTAGATAGGATAACAGTCTCATGTAACTGTTCAGTTTACTTGATTTTGTATTCATTCCATTCTCCAGAATTTTCTTTGGGGGGGAGACTAAAGGTTCAAAGGGTTCAGGTTGATGGGTTCAGGGTTACGGGGCGCCCCTTGCTTGTGAATGAAAGCATGGCTCCCCAGTGAGGAGTGAAGGTACGGCGCATAAAATGAGGGAGCGCCGCGAAGTACAACTAGTGGCGATGCCCAAAAGTCTCTCGATAGCAGGCTTCCCGTTTTGAACTTTCCAAACATTGCCTACCTGACCGCGAATGACAAAGATTTCTCGCTTCGCTCAAAATGACGATACGAGAGTCTGATGTCTCCTAATCTCCTAGTCACTAGCCACTAGTCACTAGTCACTAGCCACCATTTACTTTTTCCCCGTCCTCACGATGAGCTCTGCCACGCGGTGCACCGCGCCTCCGCCGCCCAGTGCTTTTCTCACTTCTCGGATGCCTTCCACATTCTTTTCCCGTGCGGCAGGCTGAATGAGCCACGGTGTCACGATGCGGGAAATATTCTCCGCCGTCACCGCATCCTGCAGGAGTTCGGGAGTAACCTCACGGTCCAGCAGAAGATTCGGCAGGCCCGCATACTTCACATGGACGAGAAGCTTCGCCAGCATCCATGTCACAGGCGCGAGGCGATAGATCAATACGGTCGGCAGCTCCATGAGCGCCGTTTCCAAGGTCGCCGTCCCCGAAGAGGCGACGCAGGCATCACAGATCTGCATCAGGTCATACTGCCTGCCCTCGGTGATCTCTACGGAAAGCTCCGAAGCCCCAATGAAGGACGAGAGCATCTCCATCGGGATCGTCGAGGCCCGAGGGATGAAGAACTGGCAGTCTGCCTTTTGGGCGAGCTGCCGCGCCGCCTCCAGCATCACGGGCAGAAGCCCCGCGACTTCATTCTTGCGGCTCCCCGGCATGAGAAGGATACGCTTTTTATTCGGATCGCCATGGAAATAGGCCATCGCCTTCTCCTTCGTCATGGAAGGCTTCACCGTATCCGCCAGCGGATGACCGACGAAGGTCACATGCGCTCCCGCCTTCCGGTATGCGTCCGCTTCAAAAGGAAATATGGACGCCACCTGCTCGACATCGCGGACGATATTCTTCGCCCGTCCCTTGTTCCACGCCCAGATGGTGGGCGCGATATAGTAGACGACAGGGATGCCAAGCTCTTTCGCCACATGGGCGAGCTTCATATTGAATCCGGGGTAATCTACACAGACCAGCACATCCGGCTTTTCCCGCAGCATGGCTTCCTTCAGGAAGCTGCGCAGCTTGAAGAAGAGCGGCAGGTGCTTGATGACTTCCACCAGTCCGATGATGCCCAGATTTTCTATATCATAGATGATGCGGACGCCGCTCCTTCGCATGTCCGCACCGCCCATCCCGAAGATGTCTGTCCCGGGGTAGAGCTTTTTGATTTCTGCCGCAACGGCTGCGGCATGCATATCGCCAGAGGCCTCTCCGGCAGACATCATAATTTTCATAAGTTAAGTCCTCGTGAATATAAGGGTTCAGGGTTCGGGGTTCAGGGTTAGCCCTTGGGGCGTGCCATCCACTGATTCTAAATGAAAGCTTTGCTCGAATGAGGAATTAGGAATGGTGGTGCGGCGTATAAAATATGGAAGCGCCGCGGAATATAAATAGAGCGATGCCCGAAGATGGCATTTCAGTCACCAGTCACTAGTCACTCCTAATCCCTAATTCCTAGCTACTAGCCACCAGTCACTTCTTTCCTTCCACCGCCAATATCACTATGCCTTTTTTATTGGCTTCCTGGAGCACGGCTTCCTTTTCTGCGAAAAGGGTATGCCAGGCTTCGATGGCAAGAACCGCGCAGCCGCTCTCCTCCATGGAGGAAAGTGTCGTAAGTCCGACCGCCGGCATGTCGAAGCGGGTATCCTGTCCGGGCTTGGCTGTCTTCACGACGACAGCGCCGCCGCGGGCGAGACTGCCGCCGCGCTTGATGCAGGCATCCGTACCCTCGATGGCTTCGACGGCCATGACCGCCTGATCCTTCACGACGACCGTCTGCCCCAGATCGATCGCACCGATCGCCTTCGCCGCCTCGAAGCCAAAAGCCACATCGGCCATCTGTGCCTCCGTCGGCTTCTTTTTAGTGAAGACCTGCGGCCCCGGCATGAGCGGCTTCAGATACTTCGTCTGATCCAGGACGGAGATCCCGTCTTTAGCCAGTTCATCCACGATCGCCAGCGTGATCGTATCATCCTTGAAATTCATCTTACGCAGACGATTCAAGAGCCTCACCGCGCGCATATCCGGAAGGGTGTGCGACTTGTAGAGCCACTCCTTCGTGACCTTGCCGATCATCGTGACCTCTTTCACATGCTCTTTCACGAGAGTCTTGATGACTTTATCCAGTTTAAAGGCGCTGATATCGTAGTACGCATCCGCGATCGCGGCAAGTCTTGCATCGACGCCCGGCGTCACCGCGATACAGACCACGCGATATCCCTGGGGCCGCACTGCTTCGATGAATTCCACCGGCAGCGTCCCGATGCCCGCTAATAAACCAATCGTTTCCATAATGACCTCCATAGCGTCATAATCTTTATTATTTTAGCATTTTTTCACTGGTTACGCATTATAGAAATTTCGGTTAGCAGTCGAATCGGCTTTCCCCTGCACCCATTAAAAAAGGCGATGTGAAATAACGATCATCTCATTTTCGCGTTCCATCTGCCTCGGGGGACTTGCAGCTCTCATAGGAGTGACCGGGAAACCCTATCCCAGCTGTCTTTCATGCCATAGTCACCCTATCCGCCCCTACGGGGCACCTTCCCCTAGAGGGGCAATGCTATTAAGTTAAGGAAATCGTTAGCTACGTAACGTCTTGCTTCCCCCTTCGGGGGAAGTGCCGAAGGCAATAGGGGCATGCCAGCAGTATAGCGTGCTATGTTGAATAGTCCGACGCTATCGATATTCCAACACTTTCATGCAATACCGCTACGTAGCCCCCTCAGCCCTTCGGGCAGCTCCCCCGATGGGGAGCCAAGAACGTTCTGCCGCTTAACTTAATAGCATTACCTAGAGAGGAAGGCTGACGATACGAGAATACCATCTTCTAAAAAAAGGCGGCGAAGCCGCCACGAGAACCCTGAACCTTGAACCCTGAACCAAATGAAAGCAAAGTAAAAAGGGGCTGTGAAGAAATGAAGATTCATTTCTTCACAGCCCCTTTTTTATTTAGTGATCATGCGGGACCATGTCTTCCGCCTGAAGCGTACCCGCCTTGCGGCGTTCTGCATATTCCGCCGTAGCAGTGAAAAGCACGTCAGTGGAGCTGTTCAGCGCAGTCTCGCAGGCATCTTCCAGCACGGAGATGATGAAGCCGACGCCGACGACCTGCATGGAGATATCATTGCTGATGCCAAAGGACGCACAAGCGACCGGGATCAGCAGCAGAGAGCCGCCTGCGACGCCGGAAGCACCACATGCACCGACGGTAGATACGATACAGAGCAGGAGTGCGGTCGGCAGATCGACATCAATGCCCAGCGTATGTGCAGCGGCCAGCGCCAGCACGGAGATCGTAATGGATGCGCCGGACATATTGATCGTCGCACCGAGAGGAATGGAGATCGTGAAGATATCCGGATTCAGCCCGAGTCTCTTGCAGAGTGCCAGATTCACAGGGATATTGGCCGCCGAGCTTCTGGTGAAGAAGGCATACACGCCGCTTTCACGGATCGTGGTGAGGATCAGCGGGTATGGATTCATGTGAATGCGGGAAAATACGATGATCGGATTCATCACAAGAGCGACCAGGAAGTACGAACCGATGAGGACCGCCAGAAGCTGTACATAGCCGATGAGCGCTTCCACGCCGGCAGTGCCGACGGAGTCAGCGACAAGGCCCATGATGCCGAGCGGGGCAAAGTGGATGACCCAGGTCACCACTTTGGTGATGGTCTTGGCGATATCATCGAGCCAGCCCTTGGTGGTGCCGGATGCGATATTCTTCATCGCGATACCGATGATGATCGCCCATGCCAGGATGCCGATGTAGTTCGCAGAGAGCAGTGCATTCACCGGATTATCGACGACGCTCAGGATCAGGTTATGAAGCACCTGAATGATGCCGCTTGGCGGAGCGAGCTTCGTGTCAGCAGCCACCTGCAGGTGCAGTGTGGTCGGGAACAGAAAGGACATGCAGACCCCGACGAGCGATGCGAAGAATGTCGCCATCACATAGAGACCGATGATCGGCTTCATGCTGCCGTTTCCATTTTCTTTTCTCTGCGCCATGGCGTTCATGACCAGGAAGAAAACCAGGACCGGTGCGACACCCTTCAGGGCTTTGACGAAAAGATCTCCGAAAATCTTCACGACGGGGATGGCCGCCGGGAAGCAGACAGCGATCAAGATGCCGATCACCAGACCGACCGCGATCTGCTTGATCAGCGCCACGCTGGCAAGCGTATGCTGGATCGTTTTGAACACAATAATTCCTCCTCCTAAAAAATACATATTTTTATTTTAGTATACGCTTTCCTGAATAATGTTGCAAGTTTATACTACGCATAAAAATCCACGCATGACCGCAAGTGCTTGACCTCTCCCTTTTCCCATGCCATGATAGGCCTAATTCCACACAGGCGATGAGAAGCAGAGTATGCGCCCAGGACTGGCAAAGAGAGCTGCGTATGGTGAAAGCAGTGCAGAAGCGGGCACAGAAGATGGCCTTCGAGCCTCCGAGCCGAATCATGAAGCTCGCCGGGACTGCCCGTTACAGCAGCAGGGTATGTATGGCTCGTCCAGCGTACCTATAGAGTCCTTATCGGTGACGGTAGGGAGAAGCAGAGTGGTCACACGGTATTACTATCCGTCTCTCAACAGAGAGACGGATTTTTTTATTGACAGGAAAGGGATATGGATGGTTGGTTGCCCCGCTGTCTGCGGCGAGCGCCATACCCCCCCGACCTATGAAAAGGAGAATCCACGATGGATATAAAAACGATCTGCATTCATGGCAGCGACTGGAAAGACCCGACCGGCTACATTTCTGTCCCTGTATTTCAGTCTGCGACCTTCGGGCATCCGGAGCTCGGACAATCCACGGGCTACGACTATGCCCGCGTGCAGAACCCGACACGGGAATGCACGGAGAAGGTGGTCGCACGGCTTGAGCACGGGTGTGACTGTACCAGCTACTCTTCCGGCATGGCTGTGATCTCTATGGTCATGGAGCTTTTCAAGCCTGGAGACACGATCCTTTCCACCGATGACCTTTACGGCGGCTCCATCCGTCTTTTCCGCTTCATCAATGAGAAGAACGGTCTCCATTTCCGCTTCGTCGACACATCGGATATTTCCAAAGCAGAGGCCGCACTGGACGACACCGTCAAAGCCATCTACATCGAAACGCCGACGAATCCGATGATGCAGGTGACAGACATCTCTGCGATGGCAGACCTCGCACACTCTCGCGGCGCACTCCTCATCGCGGACAATACCTTCATGAGCCCGTACTTCTGCAATCCGATCGACTTCGGCGCTGACATCGTCCTCCACAGCGGCACCAAGTATCTCGCCGGACACAATGACACCCTCACGGGCTTTGTCGTATGCAAGGACAAAGAGATCGCGGAAAAGATCCGTTTCCTCTACAAGACCGTCGGCGGCTGCCTCGCGCCATGGGACAGCTGGCTCGTCACCCGCGGCATCAAGACACTGGCACTTCGCATGGAAGCTGCGCAGAAAAATGCCCAGACCCTCGCTGAGTGGCTTGCCGGCCATCCAAAGATCACGCAGGTGCTCTATCCGGGTCTTCCCGTCTTCAAAAACAAAGAGATCCACGACCGGCAGTCCCGCGGCAGCGGCGCTATGCTCTCCTTCTATACCGACAGCCATGAGACTGCCCTCCGCGTGCTGAAATCCGTCCGACTCATCCGCTTCGCAGAAAGTCTGGAAAGTCTGGGCGGTGTAGAAAGTCTCATCACCTACCCGGCCACCCAGACACACGCCGACCTCACGGAAGAGGAACGCGAATCCCGCGGCATCACCGCCTGTCTCCTCCGCCTCTCTGTCGGCATCGAAGATGTGAATGACCTCATCGCCGACCTCTCGCAGGCACTGGGAGAATGAGCGGTGTGAAACCGGCGACGGATGACGGAAACGCCGTCTCATTTGCCGCAAGCCTTCATTCGGATTCAGCGGGCAAGCCCTGTCCGCGAAAGGAGAACCTTCCTATGGATACACTTGACCTTGATACCATCATTGACCGGAGAGGCACCGGCTGCCTCAAGTATGATTTCGCCGTCCAGCGCGGCAAACCGGCTGATGTCCTTCCCTTCTGGGTGGCGGACATGGATTTCCGCGTGGCTGAACCCATCACCCGTGCGCTCCATGCCCGCGTGGACCATGGCATCTTCGGCTACTCGGAAGCAGGCAGCTCCTACTTTAAAGCACTTGCAGACTGGCAGAAGACCTATTTCCACTGGACCATCCATCCGGAATGGCTCATCAAGACACCGGGCGTCGTGCCGGCCATCAATATCGCTGTCAAAGCACTGACGAAGCCGGGGGACGGCGTACTGCTCCACCAGCCTGTCTACTATCCCTTCCTCTCCGCCATCGAAAAGAATGGCCGCCGCCTCGTAAACAGCGGTCTCGTCCTGAAAGAGGGACATTATGAGATCGATTTCGATGACATGGAAAGGAAGATCGAAGAAGGAGGCGTGAAGCTCGCGCTCCTTTGCACGCCGCACAATCCCGTCGGACGCGTCTGGACGAAGGAAGAGCTTACGCGATATGCAGAGATCTGCCTGCGCCATGACGTGAAGATCGTCGCTGATGAGATCCATCAAGACTTCACCTACCCCGGCCATACCCACACGACCTTCGCCACCATCAGCCGCGAGGCAGCGGACAATGCCATCATCTGTACCACGCCTTCGAAGACATTCAACATCGCGGGTCTGCAGAATTCGAACATCTTCATCCCGAATCCTGAGATCCGCAGAGCCTTTCAGGAAGAGCTCGATGCCTTCGGCTACGACCAGCTGAATGTCATGGGGCTCGTTGCCAGTGAAGCCGCGTACCGAGAGGGCCGCCCCTGGCTCGAAGCCGTCAAGTCCTATCTCAAAGGAAATCTGGACTTCACGCGAAGCTTCTTCAAAAAAGAAATGCCGGAGATGAAGCTCATCGAGCCGGAGGGGACCTACCTCATCTGGGTCGATGCCTCTGCTTACGGCCTCTCCAACGAAGAGCTTGAGCACAAGATCCTCTATGACTGCCACCTCTGGCTGGATATGGGATACATTTTCGGCAAGGAAGGGGAAGGCTTCCTCCGCTTCAACCTCGCCTGCCCGAGAGAAACACTCGAAAAGGGACTGCGCCAACTGAAAGAAGGATTTGAGAAATAGGGATCCGCGTTTCCTGAAATACTACATTCGGGCATCGCCTCATATATGATTGCGGCGAAGCCGCCGCCCCCCATTCCTCATGCGAACAGAGTTTTCCATTTCTAATCAAAAGATGGCACGCCCCGCGGGCTAACCATGACAAAACAAAATCCGCTTCACGAAATCTTGCGTGAAGCGGATTTTGTTTTGCCATGAACTTGAAGCATTTTTTAAGAAATGCGGCTTCACCGCCCCATCATCCGTATCACGAGCAGACTGATCTCAAAGAGGACGATAGAGGGGACGGCGAGAAGACTCTGTGTCATGATGTCAGGCGTCGGCGTGAGGATGGCCGCAAGGATGAAGGAGAGGAAGATCACATACTTTCTCCCTTTCGTGAGCGCTGCCGAGGTGACGAGGCCGGCCTTAGCCATGGCGATGAGGACGAGCGGAAGATTGCACACGAAGCCGAAGGGGAAGATCATGAAGAGAACGAATTCCAGATAGTTCTCCATCGAAAGGAGCGGCTTGAAGTCGTCACCGCCAAATCCCATGAGGAAGTGAAGGCTCTCCGGCATGACGAAGAAATAAGAAAAGGCGAGTCCGGAGAGAAAGAGAATCACGGAAAGCGGTACAAAGACGCAGCACCATGATTTCTCCCGATCCGTCAGTGCGGGGAGCAGGAAACGCCAAAATTCGAAGAAGACCACAGGCGAAGCGAGGACGAAACCTGCCACGACCGCAGTCTTGATGTAAATCATGAGGACTTCTGTGGGCCGCGCAAAGTACAGCTGCCCCGCCGGAGCGGTCAGGAAAGCCATGAGCTCACGGATAAAGAAAAAGCTCACCGCCGTCCCGACAGCTATCGCTAGGAACGAGTAGATGAGCCTCTTGCGCAGTTCCGTGAGATGCCCGGAAAGAGGCATGTCCGCGGCTTCCGTCATCATTTCTTAGCCTCGACAGCCGCCTTAGCGGTTGCGACTTCTGTCTCTTTCACAATGACCGTCTTCGGCGAGTCCGTATTCACTGCGTCTTTGAATTCATGCATGCTCTTGCCCAGTGCCTTGCCGATCTCCGGCAGCTTGCCAGGGCCAAAGACAATGAGACCGATCACAAGGATCAGAAGAAGTTCCGGGATACCGATACCAAACATAATAATTACCTCCTTGGATGAAATTAAGTCAGGGTTAGCCCGTGGGGCGAGTCGCCCCTTGATTGCGTGCGAAAGTCTCTCTTGAATGAGAAATGCAAAATGGTGGTGCCATGAGCTGCCATTTCACAAGTCACTAGTCACTCGCGGCACCTAATCCCCAGCCACCAGTTACCAGTCACTTCTTACTTCATCTATCCTACCTTCTCCCCATTCTTTTTCCATCAACACTTTGTATATCTTTTGTCAAGGCTGCCAAATATCTGTCAATTGACAAAGGCATGACGAAATTTAGCGGAAGTTTTTCAAAACAGGAATCCATTCTTTGCGTTCCCTCACTAGACTGATAAAAGCGGCTCCGAAGAGCCTGCTCGAATTCCGTACAAAAAGAGATGGAGGAACCATTCATGAACAACGCAATCACGCACGATCCGATTTCCAGACGCACCTTTCTGAAGCTCGCAGCCGGCACCGCAGCAGGCGCTATGCTTTTCAAATTCCCATTCACCGCCAGTGCCAAAGAAGCGGCTGCTGCGATGGAGATCCACCCGATCGCTCTCGCTGATCTGCCAAAGACCGGAGAAGCTGCCGCTAAAGCCGCTCCACTCATCAAAAGCTCCTATGCAGACATTTTGAAGATCGTAGACACCATCAAAGACAGCTCTCTCAGATCCGCCGTCCTTGCTATGATCAAGAATCCATTCCCGACCTTTATGGAAAACTACACCAGTTCTTCCTCCATCCAGCGCCTCTACAATCAGCTTCTGGATCAAAAGCTCATCGATCCATCTAAGATCTCCGCAGAGACCCTTCTCCCACCGGTACCGACGAAGCTGCAGCCATTCATGACCGCACCAGGCAGCGGCTACATGAGCCACCACTCCTACCCGGGCGGTCTCTCCACCCATGTCGACAGCAACCTGCACATCACCGTCGGTATCTGTGAAACCTATAAAGACGTCTTCCACTATGATGTCGACTACGACACCGCCGTCGCAGCACAGGCGCTGCACGACATCGAGAAGCCCTTCGTCTTCCAGTGGCAGGAAGACGGCTCCTCCAGAAAAGAATACACCATCGCAGGTCAGGGGGCGCACCATGTCCTCAGTATCGCCGAATCCATCTACCGCGGTATGCCGGCAGAAGAAATCGTAGCGCAGGCCTGTGCTCATGCCGCTCCGACCAGTAAAAAAGAGGACGCCGATGTCGTCAGCTGGATCCGCGCGGCCTCCATCATCATCGGCAAAGACCCTGTCCGCCTCGGTCTCCTCACCTCTGACGGCGAAGGCCTCCCAGCCCCGCACAAGCAGGAAGGCTACATCGTCCACTTAGGTGACCATGACTGGGTCCTCTCCGTACCGGCTGCTCAGAAATCCATCGCCATCCTGAAGTCCATCTGCCGGAAAGACTATGGCTTCACGGAACAAGAAGCGAATGGCGCTCGCTTCAATGCCTTCAGAAACTACATCGGCGCACAGGTGTCCTTCCTCTACATCAATCACCTCTCCTCCCTCCCGGATGCAGAAAACCAGCTGAGAAATCTCTGCCACCAGGTGGTCCTGAAATAGCAGCTAGTGACGAGTGACTGGGGACTGACCAGAGAATCATACTCTCCCCATTTCGCGTGATGCCGAATCACAAACATCATCAAAAAACGCCGCCTCGCGCAAGCGAAGCGGCGTTTTTGTTGTACAAATGAGAAGTTTGAAAGCAGGGATGAATGGCTAGAAGACCAAGAAACCAGAATATGAGGAGACATCTGACATCTCAAGCGAGCATCGCCTCATATATATTCGCGGCGAAGCCGCCATCTTCATTCCTCATTCCTCATTCCTAATTCCTAATTTGTTTTCCCCTTCTCCATACGAAATAATACACCGCTCCGGCCAGCGAAGAGGCGAGGCAGATCCCGCCATACATGAAAGAATAGCCGAAAGCCTCTGCAAAAAGCCCGAGGAAGACCGCCGCAAAGCCCACACTGATATCCAGCGACCAGAAATAGGTCGATGTCGCGACACCCGCGCGGGAAGAAGGGGCGCTGCTGACCGCGATGGTCTGGAAGGCGGGCGCCAGCGCGCCGAAGCCGATCCCCAGCACCGCCGCGGAGAGGAGCAGGAGGAAAGGCCCCTCGACCTGCGAGAAGAGGAGAAAGCCCGCCGAGAAGAAAAGGAAGCCCGGATACACCGTATAGTCCGAGCCATGGTGATCGAAGAGGTAGCCGACAAACGGACGGGATACGACGATGACGAGCGCAAAGACGAGGAAGAAGAGACTCGTGTAAGAGCCTATACCAAGGCTTCTCGTATACATGGGAATGAATGTCAGCACACCGCCGTAGGCAAAAAAGACAAGCCCGCCCAGGATGACCGCCGGAAGCGCCTTCTTTTCAAAGAAATCCGAAAAATGAAATCCGCGGTGCTTTCCTCCCGATGAACATACCACGCGCGCGGGCAGCCGTTTTCCATTTCCTGAAACGATCGCACACGCAGCCATCAAAGAAAGGAAGAGAAACAGCACCGACGCGCCGAAATGCTCGATGAGGATGAGCCCCACCAAAGGCCCCACGACCATCGCCATATTTCCACAGACCGCAAAGTAGCCGATCCCCTCTCCTTTCCGCCGGCTAGGAAGCACGAGCGCCGCCATCGCTGCCGAAGCCGTCGTCCCCAGTGCAAAGACGATCCCGTGAATGAGGCGCAGCGAAAGCGCGATCTCCAGACGATACGCAAGGAGAAAGCCCGTCATCAGGAGAAAGAGCAGCACCGAGACGATGAGGAGCAGACGCTGCTTATTCACCGCATCGATCACACGCCCTGCGATCGGGCGGGAGACCACCGTGCCGATCTGGAAGCAGGTCATCGCCATCCCTGCCTCCCACTGCCCGAGCCCCAGATCATCCATGATGTAGACCGGCAACGCCGCGATCATGATGTACTGCGACATGAAATAAAAGAAATTCGTGAGACCCATACCGATGAATTCACGAGTCCATAGCTTTTCACCCATTCGTTTGTTCTCCTTGTTTTTCTTATAAAATAATCTTAGTATTATAACATAAAGAAAAGGTTGAAAGCAGGGATGAGTATCTAGGGATTAGAGATTAGGGATTAGGAGTGACTAGTGACTAGTGACTGGTGACTGGTGACTTGAATACTACCTTCGGGCATCGCCCCATAATACTCGCGGCGAAGCCGCCACCACCATTTCTAATTTCTCATTTCTAATTTCTCATTCGCGCGGAGCTTTCATCCGCAATCAAGGGGAAGCACGCCCCACGAGCTAACCCTGAACCCTGAACCCCGAACCCAGTCCCTGAATCACATCCAAAGGAGCCTCCTATGAGCCTGCATTTTATTTTCGGCCGCGCCGGCACGGGAAAGACCACCCGCTGCTGCCGCGAGATCCAAGACTATCTGAAAAAAACACCGGGCGGCCGCGCCTACCTTCTTGTCCCCGATCAGGGCACCTACACAGCGGAGTATCTGCTCGCCAAGTCCTTCCCCGGCGCCGGCTTCATCGATGTGACGGTGTGCGGCTTCTCGCGCCTCGCCTACCGCGTTTTTCAAGAGCTGCACTCGCCGGTCGCCGATGCCCTTTCGCCGCTGGGCCAGCAAATCATCCTGCGCCGTCTTCTGGATGCACACAAGGACGAGCTGCAGGTGATCCTCCGCGCTGCATCACAGCCGCATTTCTCGGAGAAGCTGACCGCCTTCTTCCATCAGCTCGACATGTTTCTCGTCACAGAAGACGACCTCCTTGCCGCCTCGCAGCGGGAAGGCGAGACACCACTTGGGAAAAAGCTCGCTGACCTCTCCCTCTTATATAAAGCATACCACGACTATCTGCGTATGCATTTTGCTTATGAAGGGAGCCTCTTCGACCTTCTCGCACGAGAGATCCCCAAGTCAGAGAAGCTCCGTGGCTCCCACATCTGGATCGATGGCTTCAACGGCATGGCGCCGCAGAAGATCCGCATCGTGTCCGCGCTCGTTCACACAGCCGAGGAAGTCACCATGACGCTGCAGATGGACAGTCCGGAAGAGGCGGCGGAAAATCCAAACTTCGCCCGGCCATATCAGCTCTACAGCCAGCTGCAGGGCGCGATCCGCCATTCCTCCTCCATCGTGCTCACGGAAGAAAAACGCTTCCGCACCAGCGACCTTTCTCTCATGGCACGCCATTTCTTTGAACGCCACGCACGCCTCCGCCCGGAGGACGGGCGCGTAAAGGAGGGGCTCCACCTCATCACCGCAGAAAGCCCGAAGGAAGAAGTGGATCTCATTTCACGCACCATCACATCGCTCGTCCGAGACAAGGGCCTTCGCTACCGTGACATCCTTGTCCTCTCGCGTACGCCGGAAAACTACAGCGATCTCTTTACCCGCTCCTTTGCCACTTACGGCATCCCCGGCTTCATCGATGAGAAGCATCCCATGAATAACCACCCGCTCGTGATGCTCACCTCCTTCCTGCTGCAATTTCTCGCAAAGGAAACAGGCAGAAGGAACGCAGGCTGGCAGCGTCTCACCCTCTTTCGTCTCTTGAAGACCTCGCTCCTGCCTCAATTCTCACAGGAAGAGATCGACCGACTGGAAAACTACGTCCTTTCCCGCCGCATCCGGCCCTGGCAATGGCATGACAGCTGGGAGCAGCGCAGCTGCCGCGATCTCGATGAGACGCCCCCGCCGCTGTCCGAGGCCGAGCTCGCCGAGCGCCGCCGCGTGAATGAATGGCGCACGCGCCTCACTTCCCTTCTCGATCCGCTTTCCGAAGCGTGGAGATCCGCTGTCTCCGCCAAAGACCGCGCGGCCATACTCTACCGCTTTCTCCTCAGCGAGAAGGTGCCTCACACCCTGTCGGCATGGGATGAAGCCGCCTTTGAAAAGACAGGCCTTCGCCCGCACCTGCAGGTCTGGAAGAAGGTACTGGGTCTTCTGGATGAGATCGTCCACGTCGCAGGGGATGAGGCGATGACAGCGGAAGATTTCCGCGCCCTCTTCGAAGACGGTCTCTCTGCCCTCACCTATTCCACCATCCCTCCGACACTCGACCATGTGACCGTGACAGGCATGGACCGCGGCTATGCGATGGAAGCGAAGGTCGTCTTCATCCCCGGCGTGATCGAAGGCGAATTCCCCAAGCGCGTCGAAGAGAGCGGCTTCTTCTCCGCATGGGAAAAGCAGGCTCTCTCTGAAAACAGTCAGCTCACCTTCGGGAATGATCTCATGCAGATGATCCATCAGGAGCAGTTCTTCGTCTATCTCGCCCTCACCCGCGCCTCGGATGCGCTCTACCTCACCTCCCCATCGCTCGGAAGTGACGGAAAAGAATGCGAGCCCTCCTTCCTGGCCCTCCAGCTTTCCAAGCTCGGCTACAGCTCAGAATGCGCCGCCGCTCACGCTCCCACGCTGAAAGATCCCGACCACAGCTTCTTTGCCAACCCAGAGGAAGCCCTCTCGCTCCTTCCCCGCCTTCTGCAGGAAGGCCTGCCTGAAAGCACCTCCCCCTGGCTCGCACTCGCCCGCTGGGCGATGGCAAGTCCCCACTGGCAGCGCATCCTTTCGGAAAAGCTTCGCGCCCTCTCCTACAGCAATACCCCCGACGCCCTGCCGCAAGAGCTCGCCCGCGCCCTCTTCCAGCCCGGCGGGCGCTACGTAAGCTCCATGACACGTCTGGAGACCTATCGCAGCTGCCCCTACAAGTATTTCCTCCAGTACGGCCTGGCACTGGAAGCCCGTGATGAAGGAGAGATCCAAAGCCTGGACCTTGGCAACTACCTTCACGCAGGCCTTCACCAGTTCGGCAGCACACTCACCCGGCAAAAAAGGCAGTGGCGCGACGCCAGTGATGAAGACATCCGCGAGATCTCCTCCACCATCGCAGGCGCCCTCTCCGAAAAGATGAAGTACGGCATCCTCTCCTCCGATGCCACCTCCCGCTACACGAAAAGAAGCCTCGACCGCACCTTCCGGGAAACGCTCACCTTCCTTCGCTCGTGGAGCCAGCGAAGCGAATTCGATACCAAAGACCTTGAGAAAGCCTTCTACCTCCACCTTGCCAAGGAAGACGGTGAGACACTCACCATTTCAGGAAAGATCGACCGCTTCGATGTGAAGGACGATGCCATCGCCATCTTTGACTACAAGACCGGCCATACCGAAGCCACGCTCGCAGAGATCGTCGCCGGACTGAAGCTCCAGCTCCTCACCTACCTTCTCGCCGTCGAGCAGGAACATCCCGAAGAGCAGCTTCTCCCCGCCGCGCTCATGTATATCTACCTGTCGGGCAATGTCACCAAGGTCGAGCAAGTCCCGCCGAATGGAAACGTCAACCTTTCTGAAAAGGATCACGCCTCCGGCTACGTCCTCGCAGATCCATCCCTCCTAAAGTCCCTCGACAAGGACGCCGGCGAAAGCGACTCCTGCCTGCCCGTGAGATTCACCAACGACGGCAGCCTCCACAAGGGATCTGCTTCTGCCCTGACGAAGGAGCAATTCTCCGCCCTCCTTACCATCGTCAGAAAAAACATCCTCTCCCTCCACAGCCGCATGATCGCAGGCGACATCTCCATCTGCCCTGCCAGCTATAAGGGCGTCACTCCCTGCAGCTACTGCCCCTACCACACCATCTGCCGCTTCGACCCTGGCCGAGAGGAAGAGAATTACGACTACGTGCGCCTGCCGAAGGACAGCGAGCTGAAGAAAGAGCTTGAGGAAAGGGCGAAGAAATAAGGATTCAGGTTGATGGGTTCAGGGTTCAGGTTGGCGGTGCGATGCAAAACAATAAAAAGCGCCGCGAATGAAATAATATAAGTATTTCGCACATATCGCAGAGCCCCCTTCCTCAGGAAGGGGGGCGCCCATAGGGCGGGGAATAGGGCAACGGTTGCGCAAACAGTCAGCCAGTACAGATGGGACTGACTACGGAATAAGAAGCATCGTCAAAGTTGTTTCTCTTGCATAGCGTAGTCAGCCTCATTCATAGCGGTCGACTACCTGCACACTGGTCTCCCTATCCCCCCTGCCTTCCTTTCCTATGGAAAGGGAGCACGATACGGGAAAAACCGCCTGTTTCAAAACTCCGCGGCGCTTCTATTTTATGATGCGCCGCTCCACCAACCTGAACCCCGAACCCTGAACCCGTCAACCTTTCACACCCATTCCTCATTCCTCATTCCCCATTCCTCATTAAAAAAAGGAGCCATCATGAGTTGGACACCCCAGCAGGAAGAGGCCCTGCGCATCCGAAATAAAAACCTCCTCTTATCCGCCGCCGCGGGCAGCGGAAAGACCGCCGTCCTGACGGAACGCATCACACGCCTCGCGGCAGACCCCGAAAGCCACACAGGCATCCATGAGCTCCTGGTGCTGACCTTCACAAAAGCCGCAGCCAGCGAGATGAAGTCCCGCATTTCCGCCTCTCTCACCCGTGAGCTCGAGGCCGCAGATGCCGCCAAGGACCTCCCGCTCGTCCGCCACCTGGAGCGACAGATCTCGCTCCTTTCGAGTGCGCAGATCTCCACACTGGACGCCTTCTTTCAGTCCCTCGTGCGTCAATATTTCTACCTGCTCGATCTTGACCCGAAGACACGCATCATGGCCGATGAAAATGATGCGCGTATTCTCGCTGATGATGTACTGACAGAAGTCCTCGAGCGCTGGTATGAGGAGGGAGATCCTGATTTCCTCACCACCTGCGACCTCTTTGCAAGCGGCCATCAGGACCAGGCGCTGCGCCAGATGATCCTGCGCATGCACCGCTACGCCTCCTCCATGCCCTTCCCGGACGTCTGGCTCACGCGCCTCCCTTCCGCCTATGAGATCCCCGGGAATGCCACGCTCGATACCCTCCCATGGACGCAGCCCATCCTATCCGAGCTCATCGACACCGCCGGAAAGATCTGTGACCTCTACCGGCAGAGCTTCTCCCTGCTGGATCTGCATCCCATCGCGCGCGATGTCTACGGCGAGACGCTCAGCCAAGAGTACGCCTTCTTCTCCTCCCTCGCCCAAGTCACCACCTGGCAGGCACTCTACGCCATGCCCTCCTTCACCCCGAAAAACATGCCGAGACTCTCCGCTGCCAAAGCCAAAGCCTACGGCATCAAGTCCACGGATTTTAGCAGATCTCCGGAAGCGGAAGCGATCAAAACTCTTCGCGACACGGCCAAAGACATCTATAAGAAAAAGCTCCTCCCCTTTCTCTCCATTACGCCCTCACAATGGATCAAAGAGACCCGCGCCATGGCCCCGGAAGTCAAGGTCCTCTCCGCGCTCGCGCTCGACTTCAGCCGCAGCTACATGGCAAGGAAGAAACAGGAGGGCGTGATGGAATTCAATGACCTCGAGCATTATACACTCTCCCTTCTGCTCGATACGGAAAATCCAGCCTTCACCCCCGAGCACGCCGAAGACTTCCCCTCCGAAGCCGCACTCTCCATCCGAAGAAACTACAAGGAAGTCATGATCGACGAGTATCAGGATACGAATGGCATTCAGGAGCTCATCACCACCCTCCTCTCGAACGGGCATAACCGTTTCCTTGTCGGCGACATCAAGCAGAGCATCTACCGCTTCAGGCAGGCAGACCCCACGATCTTCCTTTCCAAGTACCACCGCTTCCTTACAGACAGTGAAGGCGGCCGTCGCATCGACCTGAACCGCAACTTCCGAAGCGATGCCGCCGTCCTCTCCTCCATCAACTATCTTTTCCGTCAGCTCATGACCGAGAAAAATCTGGAGCTCACCTACGGCGACGCCGAAGCCCTCTACCCGGGACGATACGAAGAAACGCGCCCGGAAAACTACGTCGGCGGCCGCGTCACGATCGAGCTCATCGATGGCAGCGAACTCGCCGAGACGGACCGGCCCGAGCTCAAGGAGATCTCCACGATCGACGCCGAAGGCCGCCTCATCGCCAGCCATATCGAAAGCCTCATCCAAGAAGGACGGCAAGTGATGAATAAGGACGGCACCTTCCGTCCCATCCGGTATGGAGACATCGTGATCCTCCTCCGCTCCATCGCCTCGAAAGGCCCCGCCCTGCTCAAGATTCTGAAAGAGCATCACATCCCTGCCGTCTCCTCCCGAGACGATGACTATGTGAAGAATCTGGAAGTACAGACACTCATCGCTCTCCTTCAGATCCTGGATAACCCGCTGCAGGACCTGCCGCTCACCGCCGTGCTCCGCTCCTTCTTCGTAGGGCTCACGGAGACAGACCTCGCCCGTCTCCGTCTCCTCATGAAAGAAAACGAGGCAGACCATCTCTTCCCGCTCCTCGAAAAAGCCGCGCCCCTGCTCTCCAGAGAAAAGGGCGACGCCCTGTCCGCCTTCCTCGCCCACTTTAGCGCATGGCGCGAGCACGCCGTGCAAGGCGGCATCGCACCACTCCTTCAGGAGATCTGGGAGGACACCGACTACCTCACCTACGTCTCCGGCCTTCCCGGCGGACAT
This sequence comes from Dialister sp. i34-0019-2H8, assembly GCF_042846925.1. Classification (NCBI taxonomy): domain Bacteria; kingdom Bacillati; phylum Bacillota; class Negativicutes; order Veillonellales; family Veillonellaceae; genus Dialister; species Dialister sp. i34-0019-2H8. Next base: position 312,358 of record NZ_BAABYQ010000001.1, on the reverse strand, counting down.
GCCCGCCGCGCCCACCTGCTTTCCTTCTATGAGCTCGCCCGCACGCGCGACACAGGCACGCACAACGGTCTCTACCCCTTCCTCACAGAGCTGTCGAGCCTGCTCAAGGGCGATGGCCGTTTCCAGACAAAGACCGACGCCGTCTCTACCGATGCCGTCCGTATCATGACCATCCACAGTAGCAAAGGACTGGAATTTCCCGTCGTCTTTCTCGCCGACCTCGCGAAAAACTTCAACGCCTCGGACATGACCGGCATCGCCCTCTGCCACAAAGGGCTCGGCCTCGGTATCCAATACTTCGACATCGAAAGACGCCTGCGCTGGCCCTCCCTCTACTGGTACGCCGTCCGCGCCGCCTCCGAGCGTGAAAGCCGTGCCGAAGAAGCGCGCCTCCTCTACGTCGCCATGACCCGTGCCCGCGATACCCTCTACCTCACCGCCTCCGTCAAGGACGCGGAAAAAGTGCTCGCCGCCTGCATGACCCCGCTCGCCGGCAGCGGAAATGATACGCCGCTCCCGCTCCCCTCGCACCTCATCTCCCATGCCCGCTCCTACCTGGACTGGATCCTCCCCGCCGCGCTCCACCACAGAGACCTCTCCTCTGTCTGGAGCCGCCTCGAGAAGATCCCCTCCTTCCAAGGCGATGCTGCGGGCGACCACTCCCACTTTGATTTCCGCATCATCTCCCAGAAAGACCTGCTCACAGAAAGCGAGAAAGCCCTCCTCGAAGAGAGTGAGAAGCCGGAAACGGCGAAGGAAGAAAAGGACGCATCCCCCGCCTTCGATAGAGAGGCCTTCCTCGCCCATCTTCCGGAAACCGTCCCTGACTGGCTCTCCCGACAGCTCACTTGGCACTACGCCTTCCCGGGTGCGACATCGACCCCGGCCAAACTCACCGCCACCGCCGCCGTCAAGCTCCGCGAAGAAGCAGAATACGCGCAGGGAGATGAACCGCCCTACGCTTCCTCCATCCTCGCAGGTGACCTTGAGGACGTAGCAGAGACAGAGGGCCTTCCCGCCGACTACAGCACGCCGCCCGCCTTCCTAAGCGAGGACGCCCCCCTGTATAGCGGCACCTCCTTCGGCACCCTCATGCACAAGGCGATGGAGATGATCGACTTCACCGCCCCTTTCCCCACTGAAGACGCCCTCAGAAAACACATCCGCGCCCTTTCTGATAAGCACGTCTTCACCGAAGAGGAGACGAAGGTCCTCCTCTCCCATCGAAAAGATCGCAATCCCGTAGAAGCCCTCCTCACCTTTGCCCAAAGCCCCCTCGCCGCTTTGATGCGAAGAGCCGCTGCCGTAAGGAAGGAAATGCCCTTCTCCATCCTCCTTCCCGCCCATTCCTTCTACCCGCAGTGTGAAGAGGGCGAGACCCTCTTCCTGCAGGGCATCATGGACTGCCTCGTGGAAGAAGCAGACGGCCTCACCATCATCGACTACAAGACCGACCGCACCATGACCGAAGAAGAGCTGAAAGCCCATTACAAGATCCAGCTCCAGGTCTACGGCGAATCCGCCGAGAAATTGCTGGGAAAGCCCGTCAAACACCTCTACCTCTGGTCCTTCACCTTCGGGAAAGAGATCGAAGTAGCGCGATGGGAGACGGGGGACGAGTGACTCGTGACTGGTGGCTAGGGATTAGGAATCTCAAGTGCAGGGAGGACTAAAAGACTAGAAGACATCAGTCTCTCTCGTATCGTCATTGAAAGCGTTGCCGAGAAATCTTTGTCATTCTCGTTCAAACGGCTCCTATCAGACAAACTCAAACGGGAAACCTGCTACCCGCTCACCTTCGAGCATCGCCTGCCTTTAGCCGCCACCTGAAGATTGAAAGCAGGGATTAGGGATTAGTGGCTAGGAATTAGTAATCTCAAGTGCAGGGAAGACTAAGAGACTAGAAGACATCAGTCTCTCTCGTATCGTCATTTCGAGCGAAGCGAGAAATCTTTGTCATTCTCGTTCAAACGGTTCCCATCAGACAAACTCAAACGGGAAACCTGCTACCCGCTCACCTTCGAGCATCGCCCCGTTTCGTCATCCTGAGCGGTGAGAAACGTCGTATGTGAGATAACGAATGCCAGAACAGCTGCGACCTGAGCCCTCGATCTCGGCGAAGCCGCCACCTTCATTCCTCATTTCTCGTGGACAAATCGCATACCGCTTTATATAATATGTACATCCTTTTATGAGTATACATTTTAAAAGAGGCGATAAGAATGAAAACTTGGAAAAAGGGATTGGCACTGGCCGCAGCGGCCGTGCTCGCACTCGGACTTGCATCCGGCTGCGGCAGCGAGAAGAAGGCAGACGCGGCATCGGGCAAAGCCCCGCTGAAAGTCGCTACGAATGCGACGTATGTGCCTTTTGAATTTAAATCCAAAGATGGAAAAGACTATACCGGCTATGAGATCGACGTAGTGCGTGCGGTAGCGAAAGAACTAGGCCGCGATGTGGAATTCAAGAACATTGCGTTTGACGGACTCATCCCATCTCTGCAGTCGCATGAAGTCGACATGACGGCTTCCGGCATGACAGCCACGAAAGAAAGAGCCGGCAAGATCCTCTTCGCCGCCCCCTTCTATGCGACGAAGCTTGCGGTCGTGACACCGAAGGACAGCCCGATCCACTCTGTCGAAGACATGCAGGACGGCGCCGAAGTCGCCGTACAGATGGGTACGACAGCCGCGTACTATGCCCAGGATAAGGGCATGAAGATCCGCGGCTTCGACCATGCATCGGATATCGTGATGGAACTCAAAGCAGGCGGTGCAAAGTCGGGCATCCTCGACAAGCCTGCCGCAGACTACTTCGTCGCGACAGACGGCAAGGACAATTTCCGCGTGGTCGATGTGCCGGACTCCAAAGTCCAGTACTTCGCCTTTGGCTTCAATAAAGACAACAAAGAACTGCAGCAGCAGATCAATAAAGCCATCGCCGACCTGAAGCAGAAGGGTACGCTGAATGAGCTCCACGAAAAATGGTTCAAGACGCCCGTACCGGAAATGCCAGCCACCTGCGAAGAAGCGCTGGGAAACACTGATTAAATCGTTGTCAGATTTCATTCTTGGATTTTTATACAGAGCAAGGAATCATCTGCCGAGAATAGCGAGCTATGTAAGGAAGATGATGACGAAGCTATGTATAAAAATCCATATGAAATCCGACTCTGCGATTAAATCAGCGTTTCCCTAGGATTATAAGTCAATAAAAAAGACCCGTGAGATCTCACGAGTCTTTTTTATTCCCCAGTCGCCAGCGACTATTTGATCGTCACGCCCTTGGTATCCTTGATGAAGAAAAGAACATTGAGCGCTGCCGCGAGGTACACGCAGGACAGCAGAGCGAAAGCCGCAGAGAAGCCATTCGCCTGTGCCAGCGCACCGATGATCGCCGGGGCAAAACCGCCGACCGCACGGCCCGTATTGAAAATGAAATTCTGCGCCGTCGAGCGCGCATCCGTCGTATAGTTTTCAGAAAGCAGCGTACCATAGCCGGCCATCATGCCATTGCAGAAGAAGCCGAGCACCGCACCGCCGAAGAGCAGCGCCATCGGCGTATTCAGATTGACATACACATACACCATCGCTGCCGCACACAGGTAGAAGAGCAGGTACGGTTTCTTGCGGCCAAAACGATCCGAGAGATAGCCGAAGACATAGATGCCTGCGATCATGCCGATGACCGTGACGACCATCCAGCCTGACATCGAGCTCGTGGAAAGGCCGTGCTCTTTCAGAAGGATCATCGGCAGCCACACCATGATGCCGTAATAGCCGAAATTCTGCACACTCGTCATGACAGTGAGAGAAATCGTGGTCGCCGTCTTCGACGGGCTGGAGAACAGATGCGCAAGAGGGAACTTGCTTGCTTCCGCGAGCTCCTCCTCTTCTTCTGCCGTCAGCGTTTCGCCAGCCGCTTTTCTTGCTTTCAGCTGCTTCTTCAGCTCCTTGCGTTTCAGCCACATCGGTGGTTCCTTCAAGCCATGGCGCGCCCATGCCGCCAGCAGCGCCGGGATAACGCCCACAAGGAAGAGGCCTCTCCAGCCATAATCAGGAAGAACGACAGCCGCCAGGATCGCAGCGAGCACAGCCCCCGCCTGCCAGCCCATCGCCACGCCCGCCGTAGCACGCGCGCGCTTCGCTGCCGGCCAGGTCTCCGTGACGAGCGTCATACCGATCCCGTATTCCCCGCCAAGGCCGAGCCCTGCCAGGAAACGAAGGATATTGAGATGCATGACATTGTCTGCAAAAGCGCAGGCCCCGGTGAAGATCGAGAAAATGATGATGGTCAGTGCAAAGGTATGCACACGGCCGAAGTAATCAGCAAAGACGCCGAAGAGATACCCGCCAAGGACCGTACCGATCAGCGTGTACGTCGCGATGAGACCGCCCTCCCCGAGCGTCAGACCAAACTCCGCAACGATCGCTGCCATGGCAAAGGACAGGATCAAAACATCCAGTCCATCCATCGCATACCCGACGATCGAAGCCCACATGACCTTCCATCGCTCCTTCCGGGTGACGCCAGTTTCCTCAAATTCCAATTCTTCCAAAGATTTTTCCGACATAATACCTCCCCTACATGTCTGATCTTGTGCAGACAATGACCCTGAAAATCATATAGTGCGAAAGACGCACAAAATTATCTAATTATATAATGAAGATGTGTCTTTGAAAAGAGGAGAACGGTTAATTTTATAAAAAATTGAGAATTCAAAGAGTTATTATGATGAACCGATTCTACAGTCTGAATCGTTCTATGAGCGTCAGAGCAACTGATCGAAATATCAGACCTTTCATGTTTTTATCTCAACTTTTTATATGAGATGTCAGCCAAATGTGGCTCATTTTTTTCACGGCCATTATGCCCCTAAATAGATCAGCTTTTATTAAGGAAAGGTGATCATGAGGTTTTGCAAATACTTATTGTTAGTGCTAGAATGAGTAATCAAGAAGAAGAAAAGCCCCACATGTAAGGGAGGAAAACTCCATGAAAAATAGATGGATAATTATACCAATCACGCTTTTATGCCTTGGTACGCAAGCATCTGTAGATGCTGCAGATGTATCACAACCTTTTGCACACCAGGAATTGCAAAATCAAGCGAAAGAAATAGCCAAGTGGAAAGCAGACAGAGAAAGTCTGCCTCGTATAAAAATAGAAAAAGCAGATGGTGAGAAAGAGATGTCCAGTGGCTCCCTTCCATCAGCTGCTTTTTATGTGCAAGAAATCACGCTGAAAAATCTACCTGAAGAATTGGACTTTCTGTATGACTTGCTTCCTTCCTACGAAAACAGAAATTTGAAACTGTCAGATATAGAAGAATTGGTACGGAAACTGAATCAAAAATTACAAGATAAGGGCTATGTAACAAGCCAAGTGGTAATACCGGAGCAAAATCTATCTGGGGAGAAACTTGTTTTGTATTGTACCCCTGGAAAGTTAGGACAAGTGGTATATGCAAAGGGAAGCGAGAATCTTCCATGGAAAAATGCTTTCCCCATCCGAGAGGGAGATTTGATGAATCTTCGGATGCTAGAGGAAGGTCTGGAGAATATGAAGCGGATCTCTTCGCTCGATGTGTCTATGAAAATCCTTCCACCCAATGAACCGGGGTTTTCGGATTTGGAACTCACCATTCATAGCCAGAAACAAGTCCATGGCAGTTTGTCTTTTGATGATTCTGGGATGAAAGAAACGGGGAAAAACCAATTTACAACCAGTCTTGGATTTGATCGAGTGTTCAATGCCAATGATGTCTTATACATATCCAATACGCTAGACACTAGCCGGGATTGGAATGAAAAGGGGACACGAAGCCAGAGCTTCAGTTATTCGATTCCCTGTGGCAAAAATAGACTGACCATCAGCCATAGCAGAAATCGGTACAACCAACTTGTCTTCTCTAAGCCATATGACTTTACCAGTTCCGGAAAGTCGCAAACGAGCCGTGTAAGTCTGGAGCATATGATTTCTCGTTCTCAGACAGAAAGACGATCCATGGATATCACGGTGAGCAAACGGAATTCTCATTATTTCATCAATGATACGGAAATTCCTGTGCAGGCCATGAACACATCAGCTTTGGAAATTGGATTCAATGACCGAATCTATTTCGGAAGAAATACTTTGTATCTTCGAGTAGCGCACAAACAAGGTATGGGATGGTTCGGTGCGCAGAAAGAAAATGAATATCCAGATGCGCCAAAGACAAGATACCAGATGTGGCTCTTTGATGTAGATTGGTATCAGCCTTTTACCATGGGACATCGCCCCGCTACTTTTTCCAGTTCCCTTCACGGACAATGGAATAGCAAAGGCAATCGTCTCTATGGCGTGGATATGCTAAGTATAGGAAACAGATATACTGTGAATGGCTTTGACGGAGAGTACACTCTCATGGGCGAAAGTGGTTGGTACTTACGAAATGAATTAGCCAGCACGATTCCCTCTTTACATAGTGAGGTTTATATGGGATTGGATGTGGGAGCTGTCTATGGCGTGAGCACAGACACATTAGTCGGCAGAACCATTGCCGGTGCTACTATCGGGATGAGAGGAACCTTTTCCTCTGGTATTTCCTACGATGCGTTTATCAGTCGAGCTTTGTATAAACCAGAAGGATACCACACCAGGCGGTGGCCTATGGGATTCACTATTACTTGCAAGTTCTAGTGATTAGTAGTTAAGGATTGGGAATTAGAAATTTAATTGTCTAATCTTTAATGACTAATTTCCATTCCAATGCCTTCCCTATCGGGGAAGGCGGTTCGGAAGAAATCGTATAGGGAAACTCACGCTTTTCTTACATTAAGAAGAATACAGCCTAATTCCTCACCTGGTCACCAGTCACGAGTCACTAATAATAAAAGGAAGCGTCATATATCATGCAACGAAATCATACAAAACAACTCGCCAGAAAAATCATGAGCCTTCTCTTAGCAGGAGTGTTTTTCGCTGACACTGCCATTTTCGCTGAAACACCGATTCTGCCAGACCAGAGAGCCCCAGGAAACCGTCAGCCATTGGTACAAGAAACAGCCAATGGGATCCCCTTGGTCAATATTTCTGCTCCTTCTGCAGGTGGTGTATCTCGCAATGATTATGACCGCTTCAATGTACCAGAAAAAGGGGCCATTCTGAATAACTCCTATACCCTATCCAAAACGGAACTGGCCGGTTACGTGCAAGGCAATGCCAATATGGCACAAGGTCCGGCGAAAATCATTGTGAACCAAGTGACCAGCGGAAATCCTACGACGATGAATGGATTTCTGGAAGTAGCAGGCCATAAAGCTGATGTGATCATTGCCAATCCGAATGGTATTACCGTCAATGGTGGCGGATTCATCAATACAGCTCGTGCCATTTTGACCACGGGCAAACCGGAGTATGACAACAAGGAACGACTGAAAGATTTCCGCATAGATAATGACGCTACCATTCTTATCACCGGAAATGGGCTCAATGGTAAAAAAGCAGACACATTGGAACTTTATACCAGAGCCGCAGAAATCGAAGCGGCTATCTTTGGGAATACCGTACATGTCACCACCGGTGCCAATGTGATTGATGCCAATACAGGGAAAGTCACTGCTATCGAAGGAAAAGGAAAGAAACCGGAGATTGCCATTGATGTGAAAGACCTAGGCGGCATGTATGCTGGACGTATCTTCCTTATTGGCAATGAAAAAGGCCTTCCTATAGACATTAAAGGTGCCATCGAAAGCCAGCATATGGTGCTGGATAACCAAGGAAACTTATACCATGCCGGCACCACCCACAGCACGGAAGATATGACCATCCATGCGAAAGATATACAGAATACTGGCACTATGGCAGCTTCCGGAAATATGACGTTACGCGCTGACGGGCAGGTTGTCAATGATAAAATCATGGGAAGCGTTGGAAATATGGCAATCACTGCCAACCAAGTCACCAATCACAAGACCATTGCTTCTGAAAAAGACTTGTCCATTACCACAACCAGTGAAGAAGAAAATGCGCTGGACAATTCCAATAGTGAAATCCTTGCCAATGGAAATGTGACTATCCAAGCCAGTCATACGGACAACCTGAATGGTAATATCGCTTCTGGCAGTACCTTGTCTATCCAAGGAAAAACACTAAATAACTCTCAAGGGAAACTAACTGCTTATGGGAGCAATACCATTTCTGTATCAGACAAACTGGAAAATGAACAAGGTCAAATCGCTGCTAATGAGAATATTTCTATTTCATCTGATCTGATTCATAATGCCCAAGGAACCATCACGGCTGGGCAGAATGAAACTATCACAACGAAAGATATTCAGCTGGATGGGAAACTGGCAGCAGGTAATAATCTGACTATCACCACAGATCATGACATCACCAATGACAGTGCTAAAGAAAACTACGGTATCACCCAGGCAGATGGAAATCTGACCATTTCCGCCAAAGGTAACCTGACTAACAGCAAGAAACTGGAATCCAAAGGGACACTTACACTCAGTGCCAAAGATATTTCCAATAAAGAAAGTGGTGAGATCAACGGTGGCAGTGTTTCTATCACGTCCACGACTCTGACAAACCGTGGTTTAGTGAGTGCTGACCAAGCAAATACAATCACCACAGATATATTACAGAATATAGCTACCGGTCGCATCTATGGTGAAGACATTACCCTTCATGCTAAGACGCTGGAAAATAGAAAAGACAAAGTACTGGAAGAAAAACTGGCTGCTGCCATGAAAGATTTAAAGCAGAAAGAACAAGATCTGGATGGCGCCTTTGCCATCGACGTGACCGCTTTCAAGAGCGATAGTGAAAAAGAAAACTATTTCAAAGAAATAGAAAATAAGCAAGCGGCCTATGCTGCTTCCAAAGCGTCTGTCGATGCTATTTTAGCAGATATGGCACAGGTGAAGTCTGCCACTATCGCTGCACGGAATGACATGATCATTACAGGGGATACCTTGCTGAATAGTGCCTCTTCTCTGCTCTATGCCGGTGGCGACATGGCTATTTCCGAAGCCAAAGACATCACTAACCACGGAGCTGACATCAAAGCACAGGGAAATATGTCCCTCACAGCTCCTACCATCACCAATGAAAACGAAGCCTTCTCTGCTAAACGAGTATGGACAAGCGAAGTCACTAATCCTGACCTTATCCGTATCGATGAAAATGGACATCCAGAAAGAGGGCAATCTTTCACCAGAGATGAATTTTCTGCTCTGGATAGCGGCTATGGGGCGTACCATAACAAAGGTATCACCCCGAAAACACTCTACGAAGAAGCCGGTTATGACAAGATAGAACAAATCACCGAGGAAGAACGGAAAGACGGCGAAACACCGGTCCCCGACGAATTAGTAGGCCAAGAAGCACCAAACTATGACTACAATGATCCCATTTTCAAAGAACTGGGTGTCAAATCCATGGATACTCCACGCCCCGGCTATGATGATCCGAAGCAAGCCGATTGGGACAAGCAGTATAAAGAAATATTGAATCAACTCAATGAAAAGATAAAAGCCTACAACGAAGAAGCCAAGGCTTACAATGATTCCATCGGTGCTATCGAAAGTAAAGCCATCAAATACTACACCATCATTCGCACCACCACCCACACGTCAGAAAAACAAGTGCAGGAAACGAAAGCGGGCAACATTTCCAGTGGGAAAGATATGATCCTCTCTGGCAACGTGACCAATGAAAACAGCCGTATCACCGCTGGGAGTACCCTCACGGCAAACAGTGGCACATTGGACAACATTGCCGAAAAGAATCAAGTGCAGAAAATCACCTTCGGTACCACACAAGAAAGCTACACCAAAAGAAAACATAGACCCCATAAAGCATGGAGACGGCACTATCGGGACCAAATTTTCATGACGCCACAGAAAGAGCTGGACAACCCCACCTCTCTTGATGTTGGATCCTATGAAGGAAACACAGGAAAGAACCCAAATAAAGAAGACATTACCCAGGCCATGCGTGACAACGTCCAGCAACATTTGAATCCATTTGCTACCGGGAAAGAAACCAATCCAGGCAGTACAGCCGGAAAAGAAACAGGTGGCACGCTGTCTTTTATCCCAGATAGCTCTCTCTGCAAGCTCCATCCAGAAGAGAAGGCAAAGTATCTCATCGAGACCGATCCCGCCTTCACCAACAAAAAGAAGTTCCTTTCGTCTGATTACATGTACAACCAGCTTCTTTGGGATAACGACAAAGTCAATAAACGGCTCGGTGACGGATTCTATGAACAAGAACTCATCCGGAACCAAGTGACCCAGCTCACTGGCATGCGTCATCTCAATGGCTATACCAATGATGAAGAGGAATACAAGGCTCTAATGGATGCAGGGATCGCCTATGCGAAAGAATATAACCTGAAACCAGGCATCGCCCTCACCAAAGAACAGATAGCCGCTCTCACCAGCGACATCGTCTGGCTTGAGACCACCACCGTCACCGTGAATGGCAAGACATACACGGTTCTTTATCCTCATGTGTATCTCAAAGCCAGCACGGCAAAAGCCCTCACCGAAGACGGCAGCCTCATCAGTGCCAATACCTTGATTACAGATACCAAGGGTACTTTGACGAACCAAGGCACACTCAAAGGAAATACCATCATCACTAAGTCCAAGAACATCGTGAACAAAGGCACCATCTTCGGCAATGACATTTCCCTCAAAGCTAGCCAGGATATTGTACATAGTGGTATCATAGAGGGAGAAGATAGAATCTCCCTAGATGCAGGCAGAAACATTACCATGAAAAACACCATCCAGCATGGCATGAACCAGGCCATCCTGGACACCACCGCCGGCATCGCCGTCAAAGGGAAAGAAGGCTTACTTCTGATGCAATCAGGACAAGACATCACCATGACTGGTGCTACGCTAGCCGCTTTAGGTAAAAATGGCTCTATGATCTTCTCTGCTGGGCACAATCTCACTATGGATACGGATAGTCTGGAAGCCAAGAAAGATATGACTGAGAATAATGACAACTATATCCGCACCTATCGCAAGACAGAAACAGCGAATACTTTGACCGCCGGGAAAGATATCTCGCTCATTTCAGGCAATGATATCAAAGCGAGAAGTACCACCGTAGCTAGTGAAAATGGGCAGGTTTCCATGAAAGCTGCTGATGATGTAATCATCGAAAACGGATATAATAAAGCTATGGATGACTACGGCTTAAAGTACAAAGAAAGTGGCTTCCTCTCTCATAAGACAACAGCCATAAAAAGCCATGACGAAAGCAAGACGGCAATTGGCAGTATGCTTTCTGGAGACAAAATAAGCATTACTTCTATTGGAAACACCACTATCACCGCATCCAATGTGGTAGGTACGAACGACGTGTCTATCACTTCTGGTAAAAATACGACTATCACCAGTGCAGAAGAAGTAGAGCAGCACGACTATGAGAAACGCGTCAAGAAGAGCGGCCCGCTCTCGGGTGGCGGACTCGGATTTACCATCGGGACGGAGAAGCGGAAAGATCAGTATAGCGATGCTGACCTTCTTCAGAAAGCATCCACCGTGGGAAGTGTAAGCGGCAATGTGTCGATCGAATCGGGCAACAAGACGGAAGTCGGCGCGTCAGCCGTACTCGCGGGGAAGAATATTTCTATCACAGGCGAGAATGTACAGATTTCCAGCAAAGACAATGTGTATCACAGCGAAGAAAAGCACGAGTATAAAAAGAGCGGGCTCACTGTCTCTGCTACGGGTGGAGCAGTAGCAGTTCTGAGTGATGCTCTGGCTTATGCTCAAAAGGCATCCAGCGCTAGAGATAAACAACTGAAAGCACTTTATGGCGCAGAAGTCTACCAGACAATAGCAAAAGGGAAAGATGTCTTGAAAGATCTGTCAGGGAAAGGAATGCCCGGTGTCAGCGTAGGAATCGGAACCAGTTCTTTTAAAGCAGAAACACACACGGAAACTATAGAAGCAGTAGGAAGTAATCTGTTGGCGAATAACGATATTCATATCACTGCCAAGAAAGACATCGAGATGAAAGGATCACAGATTATTGGTGATAATGTTTCTATGAATGCGGGAGAAAATATCACCCTCAGTGCAGCAGAAAATAGAAGCTCTAGTGACACGAAAGAAAGCAGCAAAAGCAGCCAGGCAGGTATGACTTTTGCACCCACAGGAAATAGTTTCTATGCCAATGCCAGCAAGGGACAGGGTAATGAGACAGAAGAAACTTTAACTCATACCAGCAGCCAAGTCATTGCCAGAAAGGATCTGACCACTGAAAGCGGAAAAGATACAACCTTACGTGGCAGCAATGCCTATGGAGATAAAGTGACCATCAAGGCGGGCGGAAATCTGGCCATCGAAAGCGTACAGGATAAGGACAGCTATACATCTCATAATGAAAGCAAAGGCATGGGACTGTCCACAGGTACTAGCAAAACAACTAATGGACATGGTGGACTGACGGTAGGGACAACCAAAGGCAATACAGATTCTACTTACGAAAGCGTGACAAACCAAGCTGGCATTACTGCTAGCAACCAAGGCTATGATATTTCTGTCAAAGCCAATACTTATCTCAAAGGTGGCCTTATTGATAGCAATGCAAGCAAGGATAAAAATACCCTTACCACAGGTACGTTGACCTGGGAAGATGTAGAAAACAAGGCAGACTATAAAGCGACAGCAGATGGTAGGAACTACGGTGCTAGCTGGTCTCCGAAAGAAACGATTACAAAGAAGGACGGTACGACACAAAAAGTAGGTGGGAATAAAGTAGCAACCAGTCCGGTTCAATCACAACCGGTAAAAGAGAAATCTGATAGCACAACCAAATCCGCTATTTCAGAAGGAACGATTTCTATCACTGATAAAGAAAACCAGAAACAAGATATATCTGCTCTCAATCGAGATACAAAGAATACCTTGAACCAGTTGGAAAAGATTTTTGACAAAGAGAAGGTACAAGAACGACAGGCACTGGCTAACGAATTTGCCAAACTGGGAGCCGAAAAGATTGGTGATATTGCCAAAGAAAAGAACTGGTCCCCCAATGACCCTAGACACTCTCTGCTTCATGGACTACTGGGTGGTATCTCTGCCAAACTAGGTGGAAACAGTATCCTGTCCGGTGTAGCCTCCGGAGCCACTATGGAAGGCTTGCAGCCCATGCTTGACACCTTCCTGAAAGACCATCCGGATATGCGAGAAGAAGTGTCTAGCATTTTCGGATATTGTGCAGGAAAGCTGCTTGGCGGTGATGGAGAAACTGGTTCTGCTGTGGCATGGAATGGGACAAAGTTTAATTGGCTGAATCATGAGCAGATGGCTGAGTATGCAAAAGAATGGGATGCAGCGACAACAGAAGAGGAGAAGAAACAGGTAAAAGCCAAATGGCTAGAAATAAATGATGAACAAGAAGATAACTGGTTGAAAGAACAAGGCGTAGGTGATTATTGGGATTTACGTGGAATTAAAGGTCAGTACGTTGTAGAGAATCCCGATGTAGTACCTGGCAGTACATTTGATTGGAAGAGTTCTATTGCAACAGCTATTATTGGCGAAGAAGCCGGTCTGCCATGGGCGTTGAGTGAAAAATATGGTAGTAGCGGTCTGGTAAAAGCTCTAGGAAAATACAATGTAATTGGAATTGGGATTTCAGGGACTCTTGATTTTGCAAGTGATTATAGAGATTACAGTGGAAAAGATCTATTAATTGCTGCGCTTATAGATGCCGGAAAAACTGGCGTAGGAGTAGCTTCTGGGATATTTGTTCCCACTCCTGGTTTTTTGTATGCACCTGTATTGGATTATTTAAGTTATAAAGTTAAATCTCAGTACACAAAAACAGATCTACAAAAGAAAGAAGCTAATAGAACAGGAGATAACCATGAATAGTATAATAGATATTATCATAGAATTATTTTTTTGTATGACTATAGGATATAACATTAAAATATTTTTAAATGATTACAGGAAACAGCATAATATGTTACCAATATACAAATATTTTTATGTAGGCGGTTATATCGGATTTATAATTTCTATGCTATTGCTACTTGCTGTGCTTCATTTGTTGAGTTTTTACTCACTAAAGTTTAGTGAATTTTTGGCATTTTGGATGGTAATATTGTTTATATTGCCTGCATCTGCATTAGTGAATTTGGTAAGTTGGCTAAAAAATGCCGAATATAACAAAAAAAGGTATGGAATTCTATTGCCAGCTAATTACCCGCAGATGAAAAGAAAACTCTATTTTGTCATTTGTGGTGGTTGTCTAGCTATGTGTTCTCTTTTATTAAGTGCTGCTTATTATATAATATATGGGGCGGATTAAAAGAATTGTGGTACCAAGCAGCCAGGCAGTTGTGGGATTCATGCCAGGAAATACCTTTTATGCCAATAGCAACAAAGGCAGCGGATTGGGATTTACTATCGGGAAAGAAAAGAGAAACGACCAATACCAAGAAGCAGATACCTTACAGAAAACGTCGACAGTAGGCAGCTTGCAAGGAAATGTAACGGTTAATGCGAATAAGGATATCCATGTAGACGCCTCTGACATCATGACAGGAAAAGACATTTCTATGACCGGTGAAAATGTCACCATCACCAGCAAGGACAATGTATATCGCAGTGATGAGAAGCACGAATACAAGAAGAGTGGACTCACGGTCTCTGCCAGTGGTGGAGTTGCTGACATACTAACAGATACTATAGATTATGCGAAAAAAGCGTCCTCTGCTAGAGATAAACAGCTAAAAGCACTTTATGGCGCAGAAGTCTATGAAACCATGGCCAAGGGAAAAGACTCCTTGAATCACATCAGCGAGAAAGGCATGCCAGGTATAAAAGTAGGAATAGGCTCCAGTGTGTTCAAAGCAACCTCCCACACAGAAACTATAGAAGCAGTAGGAAGTAATCTGTTGGCGAATAACGATATTCATATCACTGCCAAGAAAGACATCGAGATGAAAGGATCACAGATTATTGGTGATAATGTTTCTATGAATGCGGGAGAAAATATCACCCTCAGTGCAGCAGAAAATAGAAGCTCTAGTGACACGAAAGAAAGCAGCAAAAGCAGCCAGGCAGGTATGACTTTTGCACCCACAGGAAATAGTTTCTATGCCAATGCCAGCAAGGGACAGGGTAATGAGACAGAAGAAACTTTAACTCATACCAGCAGCCAAGTCATTGCCAGAAAGGATCTGACCACTGAAAGCGGAAAAGATACAACCTTACGTGGCAGCAATGCCTATGGAGATAAAGTGACCATCAAGGCGGGCGGAAATCTGGCCATCGAAAGCGTACAGGATAAGGACAGCTATACATCTCATAATGAAAGCAAAGGCATGGGACTGTCCACAGGTACTAGCAAAACAACTAATGGACATGGTGGACTGACGGTAGGGACAACCAAAGGCAATACAGATTCTACTTACGAAAGCGTGACAAACCAAGCTGGCATTACTGCTAGCAACCAAGGCTATGATATTTCTGTCAAAGCCAATACTTATCTCAAAGGTGGCCTTATTGATAGCAATGCAAGCAAGGATAAAAATACCCTTACCACAGGTACGTTGACCTGGGAAGATGTAGAAAACAAGGCAGACTATAAAGCGACAGCAGATGGTAGGAACTACGGTGCTAGCTGGTCTCCGAAAGAAACGATTACAAAGAAGGACGGTACGACACAAAAAGTAGGTGGGAATAAAGTAGCAACCAGTCCGGTTCAATCACAACCGGTAAAAGAGAAATCTGATAGCACAACCAAATCCGCTATTTCAGAAGGAACGATTTCTATCACTGATAAAGAAAACCAGAAACAAGATATATCTGCTCTCAATCGAGATACAAAGAATACCTTGAACCAGTTGGAAAAGATTTTTGACAAAGAGAAGGTACAAGAACGACAGGCACTGGCTAACGAATTTGCCAAACTGGGAGCCGAAAAGATTGGTGATATTGCCAAAGAAAAGAACTGGTCCCCCAATGACCCTAGACACTCTCTGCTTCATGGACTACTGGGTGGTATCTCTGCCAAACTAGGTGGAAACAGTATCCTGTCCGGTGTAGCCTCCGGAGCCACTATGGAAGGCTTGCAGCCCATGCTTGACACCTTCCTGAAAGACCATCCGGATATGCGAGAAGAAGTGTCTAGCATTTTCGGATATTGTGCAGGAAAACTCTTTGGCGGTGATGGAGATGTAGGGGCTGCTGCCGCTTGGAGTGGGACGAAGTTCAACTGGATTAATCATAAAGACGCACAAGATTATGCCGATAAAATAAAGCAGGCAGAAAATGCTGGAAATGCAGACGAGGCTGAATATTATACCAAGAAAAGACAATTGCAAGATGATTATACAAATGAACTTTTATCTGATTATGAAAAAATCCATCCTGATGTAGGAAAAGTTGATAATAATCCATTTACGTTACTAGGTGTTGATGCTTCTGGCATACCTACTTTTAGTCCGAATGTACCATTAGATGTCAAAAAATCATTAGAAGACCAAGCACGTGATAAAGTAAATGAATTAATGGGAAAAGACTACTATGACTACAAGGGAATGGGAGCTTTTGATGGATGTGCCTCTGTGCGAAATTGGGGAATCGCGGAAAGTGCTGGATTACCATGGGAATTAGTTAAGGATCAGCAATATGCACCTTCATGGGCAAAGGCACTTGGGAAATATAGTGTTATAGGTTCTGTTGCAAACGGAACTATGAATATTACCCAGGATTTTAGAGATTATAGTGGAAAAGATAGGTATTTGGCTCTTGGCATAGATTCCGTGGGACTATTAGGTGGAGTTGTTGTGGGAGCTATACCACTTGGCGGTGGTATTACTACTATAGGACTGTCAATTGTAGCTAATCGGTATATTGATTCTAATGTCCTAAAGTACAAATTACAGTATACGAAAACTGATAAAGAAAAGAATAATTTGGAAAAACTGAATCGATTTCAGAAAGAAGGTGACAAACTATGACTGAAATTGATTTAATTCGAGTTATTCTACTCTTTGGTGTTTTTCGTATGATTTGGAAATGCTTTCATAATTTTCCACAGGAATATTTTCATGAAACAAGCTACTTTTTACTGTACACTTTTTCATATTCATGTTTTATAATTAGTTTTTTAGTCCTACTCTTTATAACGAAGATTTCTGTAATTTTACATATTGTTGAATTTAATATGTTTCTAGGAATTTGTCTGATGTTAGGAGTATCGGGAATTGGTATTTCGGAAGCAATCAAAAAAAAGGCAATCTTAGATTATAAGAATTATGGAATAAAGCTGGAAAACGAGTATAAGAATAATATAATTCGTAGAAATTTTTTAATAGTTATAGAAGCTATAATGATAGCTATTGTCATTGCTTTAAAGTATTCTCTTTTAGGAGTGCAATAGAACAAATGGCAGGTTTAAGAAAAAATATTCAGGAGATAAATTCCCAATTTGTGGCAAAGGATTCTATCGGTATTAGCACTTTTGTTGGAACGTTATCTCTCAGTAGTGGTATTGCATCCGTAGGAGTATCAGCTATAGCTAATCGTTCTATTGATGCTCTTGTATTGAAATATAAGTTAAAAAATACCAAAACTGATAAAGAAAAAGAATACATGGAAAAATTAAATCGATTTCAGAAAGCAGGTAATTGATTATGACTGAAATGGATTTAATTAAAATAATATTCTTTCTCGAGATTTGTCATATGACATATAAATGCTTCAAAAGGTTTCCTAAAGAATACATTTCAGAAAAATTTTACTTGTTGGAGTATGTGATAAGCTATTTAAGCTTGATAATAAGTTTTCTGGTTTTATTGAAAATTGAGATGATTGCTAGAATTTTTCAAATAGAAGAAGAGCGATTGTTTTCCTATCTTTGCCTAGCTATTGGTGCATCGAGTATTGGGATTTTACAAGTAATAAAAAAAGAGGCTGAGTTAAATTATGTATACCATAAACAGGATTTAGGCAAAATGTATAGAGTAAATATACAACGTAGAAACTTTTGTGTTGCTATTGAAGTTATTATGTTTTTGATTGTGGTATTTTTATATCCGTTTATTGCTAAAATGGATTAATATAAAGTTAGCAACCCCCATTTCAAATGGGGGTTTATTTGGAACCCCTCCGGGGTTTTGTACTGACACCTGCCTATGGCAGGTCTAGCAAATCGTCTTTGTACTTACAGCCGCCTATGGCGGCTCTTTCGCTTATTCGTCTTACTTACTTCTCGAACTTATCGCTTTCTTCTTGCTCTGAAATGTAACGCTTGATAACTTCTTCGTTGATATTCCCGACGGTTTCTACATAATAGCCTCGTGCCCAGAGATGCCGTTCTCCCCATCTGGCTTTTATCTCGGGATGCCGGTCGTATATCATTAACGCACTTTTCCCTTTGATATAGGCTACTACGTCTGATATATTCAACTTCGGCGGTATCCCGAGATACAGATGCACATGATCCACGCATGCAGCTCCCTTGATCAGTTCCACTTTCTTCATCTCGCACAATTTTCGGATGATTTCAACCAAATCTTTCCTCATTTGCCCGTAGAATACTTTCTTGCGATATTTTGGGATGAATACGATATGATATGTGCAATTCCATTTGGTATGAGCTATACTATTGTTGTCCATTTGGACTCCTCCTTTGTTAGCTAAAGTGGTTTGCTAGACCCTCTTTATTCTAACACTGGAGGATTTTTTATACTCTAGGCAAAGCTACGGCTCCACCGGGTCCCCCATCTCAGATGGGGGCTTAATATACGAATACAGTTATCCGAGGGTTCCCTATAATGGATCCAGGGATTCAGACCAGCCCCTTGTATTTTAAGCGCGGATCTAATGCCAATGAAAAAGTGAGCCATGCGGCCGTAAATTTCTGAGCCACTTTGACCGTAAAAACTACGACTTCCTTTTGCGCGCATTTTGGAAGCGATACGATTCGCCATTCATGTTAAGGTTATGGGAGTGGTAAGTCAGGCAATCTACCAATGCCCACCCACTTATCGTCATCCACCTCGCAATAAAAAAAACACCTCCCTATGAGCGAGTCACAGGGAGGTGTTTTTTATTTTTCTGCCGCTTTCCGTTCCAGCAGCGGATCGGTGTGGTTCACCACGTTGTCTTCCGTGATGGTGCATTTCACGACATCCTTCATGCCGGGGATCTCGTACATGACTTTCTGCATGATCTTCTCTATGATCGCGCGAAGGCCGCGGGCGCCGGTATTGCGCTCGATAGCCTGGCGGGCGATCGCATGGATGGCAGCGTCTTCGATGACGAGCTCTACGCCGTCCATGGCCAGCAGCTTCTTGTACTGCTTGACGAGGGCATTCTTCGGTTCGGTCAGGATTTTGACGAGAGCTTCTTCCTTCAGCGGGTGAAGGGCGACGATGACGGGGAGACGGCCGATGAATTCGGGGATGAGGCCGAATTTCAGGAGGTCTTCCGGCTGGACCTGCTGGAGGAGCTCGTCCATGTCTTTGTCTTCTGCTTTCTCAATATCGGCGCCGAAGCCCATGACGCTTTTGGTGAGACGGCTGTCGATGACTTTATCGAGGCCGGCGAAAGCGCCGCCGCAGATGAAGAGGATGTTGCTGGTGTCGATCTGGATCATTTCCTGATTCGGATGCTTGCGTCCGCCCTGCGGCGGCACGTTCGCCACGGTGCCTTCCAGGATCTTCAGGAGGGCCTGCTGGACGCCTTCGCCGGAGACGTCGCGGGTGATGGAGACGTTCTCGGTCTTCTTGGCGATCTTGTCGATTTCGTCGATGTAGATGATGCCGCGCTGGGCTTTCTCGATGTCGTAGTCCGCGGCCTGAATGAGGCGGAGGAGGATGTTCTCGACGTCATCTCCGACATAGCCGGCCTGTGTGAGGGTAGTGGCATCGGAAATCGCAAAGGGCACATCGAGGTAGCGGGCGAGGGTCTGGGCAAGGAGGGTCTTGCCGCTGCCGGTCGGCCCAAGCAGGATGATATTGGATTTCTGCAACTCTACGCCGTCATCTTCGCCTTTGAAAAAGAGGCGTTTGTAGTGATTGTACACGGCGACGGCCAGAGCGATCTTGGCATTGTCCTGCTCGATGACGTACTGATCGATATATTCTTTGATCTCTTCCGGTGTCGGCACCTTGGTGTCAGCGGGTTCTTTACCCGGCTTTGCTTTGTTTTTCCGCTCTTCCAGAAGAATGTTATGACAGATGTCAATACATTCGCTACAGATGTAGACGCCGGGGCCGGTGACCATGTTTTCGACTTCGTCGCTGGATCGGCCGCAGAAGCTGCAGATCTTCGGTTCTTTATCTTCTCCGTTCATGGTCTTTCTCCTTTATTTCTGTGTCATTTTCGCCAGCTCATTGCGGGTGAGGATGTGGTCGATGAGGCCATAGTCCTTCGCCATCTGGGCTGTCATGAAATTATCGCGTTCGGTGTCGTTTTTGATGGTTTCAAGGGACTGTCCGCTGTGCTTGGCAAGGATGCCGTTCAGTTCTTCGCGCAGGCGGAGGATCTCTCTCGCATGGATCTCGATCTCGGTCGCCTGTCCCTGTACGCCGCCCAGCGGCTGGTGGATCATGACATTCGCATGCGGGAGGGCATAGCGTTTGCCCTTCGCACCGGCAGTCAGGAGGACAGCCGCCATGCTGGCACAGGATCCGATACAGATGGTGGAAACATCCGGATGGATATACTGCATCGTATCATAGATCGCAAGGCCGGCGGTCACGACGCCGCCGGGGCTGTTGATGTAAAGATGGATATCTTTCGAAGGGTCTTCGGCTTCCAGAAAGAGAAGCTGCGCAATGATGACATTGGCCATATGGTCTTCAATCTGGCCGTCAAGGAATATGATGCGGTCCTTCAAAAGACGGGAATAAATATCATAGGAGCGCTCTCCGCGAGCGGTCTGTTCGACAACAATCGGTACATATGCCATGTGATAACACCCTTTCTTTTGACTAAATAATAGGCAGTGACTGGCAGCTAGGGGTTAGGGATTAGGGATTGAAAGTGACTGGTGACTAAGGGCATCGCCGCCATCTATACGCTGCAGCGCTTAGATCCTTCGACTCAGTTCTCCTGTTTTCAGATAAGCTATATTCGACGTTTTTCTTCGCTCAGGATGACGAAATGCGCCGCACCGGCACTTCTCACGCCCCACGGGCTATCCCAATGTCAATTCATAAAATCGAGATCGGGGCAATCCTTTCCCCAATTTCCCCATATGTCCGAAAGAGACGCTGGTCATCCCCGCGTCTCTTCCAATACACACTGCCGCAGCAGTACTCATTCAATTTTCTAAAGGATTATTCCTTTTCAGCAGCCATGATGGTATCGATGATCTCAGCTTTTTTGGCTTTGGATTCGATGGCGATGCCTTTTTCCTGTGCGTAAGCCTTGAGATCCTTGACGGTCATAGCATTGAAGTCTTCTTCGGTCTTCGGAGCTGCTGCTTCTGCAGCCGGAGCT
This sequence comes from Dialister sp. i34-0019-2H8, assembly GCF_042846925.1. Classification (NCBI taxonomy): domain Bacteria; kingdom Bacillati; phylum Bacillota; class Negativicutes; order Veillonellales; family Veillonellaceae; genus Dialister; species Dialister sp. i34-0019-2H8. Next base: position 290,873 of record NZ_BAABYQ010000001.1, on the reverse strand, counting down.
TCTTCTGCTTCTTTCTTATCTGCTTCTGCTTTTTTAGCAGCGCCGTAGATGAAAGCAGCTGCTTTCTTGCGAAGGACGGAGTTGATCAGCATGTTCACGCGGCCTTCTTCTTTGATGATCTTCATGACATCTTTCGGGTCAGCGTTGAACTGGTGAGCCATGCTGTAGACTTCCATGGAGAGGTCCTGGTTCGTTACATCGAGTTCTTCTTTTTCTGCGATGGTTTCGAGGACAAGGCCCTGACGAACCTGTTCTTCAGCGGTCTTTTCGTAGTTCTTACGGAGCTGTTCTTCGGTCTGGCCGATGTTCTTCAGATAGTCAGCGAGCTTCATGTCTCTGGATTCGAGGTTCATGGAGATCTCTTCGACGATCTCGTCAATGCGCTGGTCGACCATTTCGTGCGGGATATCGACCTTGGCATTGGCTACAGCCTGCGCTACGAGAGCTTCATGGTAGGCTTCTTCTGCCTGCTGGATAGCCTGCAGCTGCATCTGCTGTTTCACAGAAGCCTTCAGGTCATCCATTTTATCGAACTGGCTGATGGATTTTGCGAAAGCATCATCAAGAGCCGGCAGCTGTTTGCGTTTTACATCATTGATGTGAACTTTGAATTCTGCTTCTTTGCCTTTGAGAGCATCGACGAAGTAGGTTTCCGGGAAGGTGACCTTGACTTCTACGTCATCGCCTGCTTTATGGCCTTCGAGCTGTTCTTCAAAGCCCGGGATGAAGCTCTGGGAGCCGATTTCCAGCGGATAGGTCTTGCCTTCGCCGCCTTCGAACGGTTTGCCGTCTACGAAGCCTTTGAAGTCGATGACAGCGTAGTCGCCTTTGGCAAGGACAGCGCCTTCTTCTGCTTTTTCGAGGCGTGCGCTCTGTTCAGCTGCTTTTTTCAGTTCAGCTTCGACCTGTGCATCGGAAACTTCCGGTTCTTCATGGGCTGCTTCGAGGCCTTTGTATTCGCCCAGTTCTACTTCCGGACGTTTTACAAAAGTAGCGGTGAACTTTGCGCCTTCGGTTTCAGAGAAGAGATCTTCCTTCACATCCGCCTGGGTGATCGGGATGATCTTTTCCTGCTTCATAGCTTCGGTGAGAGCGCCATTGATGACGATATCTTTCGCTTCAGCGACGACAGCTTCCTTGCCGAAATGCATTTCCAGTACCTTGCGGCTTGCCTTGCCTTTGCGGAACCCCGGGATTCTGACCTGGTTTGCAATGCGAGCTACAGCCTGCTTGAATCCTTTCTGTACAGCTTCTGCCGGCAGTTCAATGGCAAGAGATACCTTGTGCTGATCCAGTGCCTCTACTTTTACGTTCATAAAAATTATTCCTCCTTAAGTCGGTTTTTCCGACAATATTGAACCATCTTTTATTTTTACAAAATACGCTAAATCGCAAGATATATTCTACCACACTTGTTTCGAAAATACAAATTTTACGTTCTCTTGATTGCTTTTCTCCATCTCTGACAGTATGATAGAGGAAATTACATTGAGGTGCGGGGTTAGCCCGTGGGGCGTGCCGTCCCTTGATTACGTTTGAAAGCCTCGATTGAATGAGAAATTAGAAATGAGAAATGCGAAATGAAAGTGGCGGCTTCGCCGCGAATATATAAGAGGCGATGCCTGCTTGGGATGTTATGCCTTAGACCTCTGATATCTAATGTCTAAGGCTCCTAGTCTTTGCGTCTAGTCCCTAATCCCTAGCCACTAGTCACCAGTCACTTTTCGCCCCTAATCCCTAGCTACTAGCTACCAGTCACTCCCCATTCCCCCCAATCAAAGGAGTATCCCATCTATGAAACTACTACTCGAATTATTTCTTATCTTTGCCAAAATGGGCGCCGTCACCTTTGGCGGCGGGTACGCGATGCTGCCGATTCTCCAGCGCGAGATCGTAGAGAATAAGCACTGGGGCAGCGAGGAAGAGCTGATGGATTACTATGCCTTGGGGCAGGTCACGCCCGGCATGATCGCGGTGAATGTCGCGACCTTCATCGGCTGCAAGCTGAAAGGCTTCTGGGGCGGCGTCTTCGCGACGCTCGGCGTCATCACCCCGTCCATGATCATCATCACGGTGATCGCGCTCTTTCTCACCCAGTTCGAAGAGAATCCCTATGTCATTCACGCCTTCGCCGGCATCCGTGCCTGTGTCTGCGTCCTCATTCTGGACGCCGTCGTGAAGCTCGGCAAGAAGTCGATCAAGGATAAGCGCACACTTGCGATCTTCATCGGCATCCTTCTCATCGCTCTCTTCGCTCCCTTCTCTCCCGTTTTCTCCGTCGTCCTTGCCGGCATCGCAGGATACTATCTGATGCCGAGGACAACAAAGTGAGAAGACGAAAGGCGCCGCACTTTCACTCTTCACTCCTCACTTTTTTCAAAAGGAGCATCTATCATGATCTGGCTTTCCATGTTTTGGGAATTCTTCAAGACCGGTCTCTTCGCCGTCGGCGGAGGGCTCGCGACACTTCCCTTTCTCTATCATATTTCTGAACGCACCGGATGGTTCAGCGCGGAAGACATCGCGAATATGATCGCGATATCAGAGTCCACCCCGGGGCCTCTGGGCGTCAATATGGCGACCTACGCCGGATTTCAGGCGCTTGGCATCCCGGGCGGCATCTTCACGACGCTCTCCCTCACAGCACCCGCGCTCATCGTTATCACGATTATCTATGCGATGCTGACACGCTTTTCCGAATCGGACGCCGTGAAGCGGATCTTCTACGGTCTGCGCCCTGCCTCCACCGCGCTCATCGCAGCCGCCGGTCTTGGCGTCGCGAAGGTATCTCTCTTAGATACCGCGCTTTATGAAAAGAGCGGCTCGCTCATCGCCCTCTTCCAGTGGCCGGCCATTCTCCTTGCCATTGCGATCTACTTCGGTCTTAAGAAATATAAAAAGCACCCTGTGCTCTATATCGCGATCAGCGCTGTCTGCGGGATCGCATTCGGGCTGTAAAAGAAAAAGGATGCACCGCGAAATGCTTTTGCATTTCGCGGTGCATCCTTTTTTATCAGGCTCTCAATATTGACTTCAGGAAGGCCTTCGTTCGTTCGCTCTTCGGGTGATCGAAAACCTCTTCGCTCGTCCCTTCTTCCTCGACGCGGCCATCGACCATGAAGAGGATCTTATCCGAGACAGACTTGGCGAAAGCCATTTCATGCGTCACGATCGCCATGGTCATATTCTCATCCGCCAGCTGCTGGATGGTCTTTAAGACCTCGCCCGTCAGCTCCGGATCGAGCGCGGAGGTCGGTTCATCGAAGAGCATGATCTCCGGACTCATCGCGAGCGCCCGCGCGATGGCGACACGCTGCTTCTGACCGCCGGAAAGACTGCCGGGATACATGTCTTTTTTATTGAGCAGGCCGACCTTGCTTAAAAGATCTTCCGCGATCGGCTGGATCTCTTCCCTCTTCATGCCCTTCACGTAGATGGGAGCGGCCATGATGTTATCCAGCACGGTCATGTGCGGGAAAAGGTTGAAGGACTGAAAGACCATGCCCATCTTGGCAAGGATCTCCTTCGTTCTGTCTTCGCTCGCATAGGTGACCTTGCCGTCTTTGTCCTCGGCAAGAAATTCTCCATCGACTGCGATCGAGCCGCCCTGGATGGTTTCCAGATGGTTCAGGCAACGCAAAAGCGTACTCTTGCCGGCCCCTGAAGGCCCGATGATGGAGATGACTTCGCCCTTTTCCAGTGTCATATCGACGCCGTGAAGGATGGTGAGCTTGCCGAAATCCTTCCGGATATTTTTCATTTCAATAAAACTCATGTCCGTCCTCCTTATTCTTCATAGACCGCATAGCGTTTTTCCACATACGCCAGGATCTTCGTCAGGATCGCGGTGCATACGAGGTAGAAAACAGCTGCCACAAGGAACGGCATGGTATCGAAGTCACGCTGCACGAAGGCGCGGGTGACGCGCATGAGGTCATTCATCGCCAGAATGTAGACGAGCGAGGTATCCTTCAGAAGGGTGATGGTCTCATTGCCAAGCGGCGGGATGACACGCTTCACGACCTGCGGCAGCACGATATGCCACATGGTCTGCCTGTAGGTGAAGCCGAGCACCTTCGCGCCTTCATACTGCCCCTTCGGGATGGACTGGATGCCGCCTCTGAAAATTTCCGCAAAATAAGCCGCATAGTTCGCTACGAAGGCAAGGATCGCCGCCGGGAAATCACTGATCTGCACATTCAGCATGAGCGGAAGCCCGTAGTAGATGAACATGATCTGCAGCATGAGCGGCGTGCCACGCATGACGTAAATATAGATCTCCGCGAGCTTGCGGAAAACAGCGACTTTGGAAATGCGGACCAGTGCCAGCAGGATACCGATCGGCAGCGAGAGCACGATGGTGATCAGAAAGATCTGTGCCGATACGCCCAGCCCGGCAAACATATTCGGCAGGATGCGAAGAATGTAATCCATAAAATACTCCTTATAAAACCAGTGTCATATAGAGTTATCATACACTGATTTCACCCTTTTAGCAAGATAGAGAAATGAAATGGCAGAGCCATTTCATGGGGATAGGGTCAGCCTCTATGGCGTGCTGCCCCTTGCGAAAGCTTTGCTCAAGTGAGGAATGAAGGTGGCGGCTTCGCCGCGAATATATATAGGGCGATGCCCGAAAGTGGCATGTGACTGGGGACTCTCTCGCATTGTCATTTCGAGCGTAAGCGAAAATTCTTTGCCATTTGCGGTCAGGTGGTCGATGTTTGGAAACATCAAACGGGAACCCTGCTCTCCATGAAACCTTCAGGAATCGCCTTGTTTATAATCGGCATTTCCTTAAGATGAGCGTTATTACACTTCTTCTATCCCCTTCCCTTGGAAGGGGGGGGATGGGTTACTCATCCCGCTTCTCCCTCCTTCCTCTGGAAGGAGGTGGCGCGTAGCGCCGGAGGTTGGCTTCGCTCTTTTTCGCCTTCGGCCAACCCCCGCCCTTCGGGCATCCCCCTTCCATGGGAAGGGGGTAGATGGGCTACTCATTCCCCTTCTCCCTCCTTCCAGAGGAAGGAGGGAGAAATCGAAGTAAGTGCATCGCTCTATATACTTCAAGTTTGAAAGCTGGCTATTCTTATTCCCTATTTATGAAGCTTCATAATCTGATTCTGCGATTGAATCAGCGTTTCCTTAACACACGACATTTTTCTCCGCTCAGGATGACGAAATGCGCCGTACCACTCCCGCCAAGCCCTCTGAACCTGCAGAACCCGCTCCCCCCTCTTTTGCAAACGATCAAGGGGCAGCACGCCCCGGGGGCTACCCCTGAACCTTGAACCTTGAACCCTGAACCAAATGAAAGCAAAGTAAAAAGGGGCTGTGAAGAAATGAGGATTCATTTCTTCACAGCTCCTTTTCAAAAATCATCTCAAATCATTTCAGCACGACATCCTTGCCGAACCATTTTTCAGAGATCTTCTTGGCTTCGCCGCTGGCTACGACCTTGGCGATGCCGTCATTCAAGAGATCGACGAGAGCCTGATTGTCCTTCTTGATCCCGATGGAGAAGGTATCCTTAGAAACGACACCCTCGAGTTCTTTGAACTGTCCCGGTTTCTTCGTCATATAGTATTCGATGAGGACAGAGTCAGCGAGGACGGCATCACAACGGCCGGACTCGAGATCCATGAAGCAGGCCGTGAGATCCGGGTATGCTTTGATCTCAGAGAAAGACTTCTTGAGGTTTTCATCACGGTTCAGCGCCGTTTCTGCGGTGGAGGCTTCCTGAATGGAGATCTTCTTGCCCTTCAGATCTTCCGGCGTCTTGACGGCGCTGTCATTCAATACCGCATAGACCTGGATATTATCCATGTACGGCTTCGTGAAAGCGAGCTTCTTGGTACGCTCCGGCGTCATGGTGAAGCCATTCCAGATGCAGTCGATACGGCCGGAATTCAGTTCCGTTTCCTTGGAAGCCCAGTCGATCGGCTTGAATTCGATCGGCACGCCGATCTCCTTCGATACCGCTTCTGCCATATCGATATCAAAGCCGACGATCTTGCCGCTGTCATCACGGAATCCCATCGGAGCAAAGGTATCATCCATACCGGCTACGATCTTCGCCGGCTTGCCGGATGCGGCCTTGGCCGCACTCGAAGCCGCCTTGTCTCCACCGCCGCATCCTGCGAGCATTCCACAAGCACCCAGAGCCAGCATTCCGGCGATCATCAGTTTTTTCATTTTCATGGTCATCTCTCCTGTTCCCATTTTTTGAAATCTTCATTTCTTTATCTCAGTAAAGCATCGGTATGCACATATCTTATCCTATAAAAATCCTTTTGTCAAGTAAAGAAGTGAAATGTTATGAAATGAGCGACCGGTGACTGGTGAACAGGGACTAGGGATTGGTAGCTAGGGATTGGTAGCTAGGGATTAGGAGCATGCGATGTTTGAAATAGTGCAATTGATGCGCTGACCGTTCTGCAAGAAAGATCTCTCGCCAACGCTTCTGGTGCAGACAGCGCGAAGCGCTATCAAAATTCTGCGGCGCTTCTTTTTTCTGCGCCGCACCACCATTTCGCATTTCTCATTTCTAATTTCTCATTCAAGCGAAGCTTTCATCCGCAATCAAGAGGCAGCACGCCCAACGGGCTAACCCTTCTATGCTATAATAAGAATCGGAAAGATGAGGTGTACACCATGACCAATCCTATCACATTCAATATATCCATCGGCAGCGAGAAGCCTCATTCCGGCACACAAAAAGTCTGCCCTTTCTGCCATCCTGAAGATCTCACACACATTCTTGACCGGAAAAACGATATCATCTGGCTCATGAACAAGTATCCCGTCTTTGAGAAGACTGTCCCCACCGTCATCGTCGAGACAGCCGACCACGACAGCGAGCTCAGCGCCTATTCACCCGAGAAGCTCCACGAGGTGATCGCCTTCGGCCTTGCCAAGTGGAAGGAAATGGAAAGTGACAAGCGTTTCCGCTCCGTCATCTACTTCCGCAACTTCGGCCCCACCTCCGGCGGCTCCCAGCGCCACCCGCACTCGCAGATCATCGGGCTTGAAGAGTACGACTACCGCGACAATCTGCAGGGCGAAAATTTCCTGGGCGAGGTCATCTATGAAAATGACGACTGCTACGCCTCGCTCGCAGAGTACCCCTTGAGCGGCGTCGGCGAGCTGAACGTGACACTGAAGAAAGAGGGAGGAAGTGACGGCTTTGCTGACACCATACAGACCCTCGCGCGCTACGTCCTCTCCGACTTCCCTATCCGCTGCTCGAGCTACAACATTTTCTTTTATCATCTGAAAAATCAGATCCACGCCAAGATCTTCCCACGCTTCACAGCAAGCCCTCTCTACATGGGCTACCGCATCACAAATGTGATGGACGAAACGAGCAAGAAGCGGATCATCGAGACATTGCAATCAGAAAAGTATTTTGGATAAAAAAGGTTGTGGGTTCAAGGTTCAGGGTTCAAGGTTGTGGTGGCGGCTTCGCCGCGAATATATATGAGGCGATGCCCGAAAGTAGTATTCAAGTCACCACTCACTCGCGTCTCTTAATCCCCAGTCACTCATCCTTGCTTTCACACATCCTTCATTTGTCGGTCTGCAAGGAAGATTTCTCGCTTCGCTCGAAATGACGATACGAGAGTCTGATATCCCCCAGTCACTAGTCACCAGTCACTAGTCACTAATCCCCCATTCCCAAACGAGGTTACCCTATGAAACTATATGCCTTCAGTGATTTCCATCTCTCCGGAGATCCGCCAACGAAGCCCATGGATATATTCGGAGAGAACTGGAAGAACCACCGGGAAAAGATCGTGAATGCATGGAAGGAAACGATCCATGAAGACGATGCCGTCATCATGGCAGGCGACCTCTCCTGGGCGATGAGCATGGAGAGCGCCATTTCCGACCTCACCATGCTTGGCACGCTCCCGGGACGTAAGATCATCGTCCGCGGCAACCACGACTTCTGGTGGTCCACCGTCACGAAGATGACCGCCATGACGCATGGCGCCTTCGAATTTATTCACAACTCCGCCATACAGGTCGGAAATGTAGCACTCGCCGGTACGCGCGGTTGGATCTCCGAGACGGCAAAAACATATAAAGAAGACACCGACAAGTCCATCATCCTGCGCGAAGAAGGGCGCATGGAGCGCTCGCTCGCCCTGGCAAAGCAAATGAAGGCAGACCGGATCATCGCGATCCTGCACTACCCGCCCTTCGATGAAATGCGGCGGCCTTCGCACATGATGGAGATCATCGCCGCCGGCGGCGCAGACCTCTGCCTCTATGGCCACATCCACGGCGCGCCGAATTTCAAAAATCTGCCGGATTCCCTCCTGGGCGTCCCGCTTTGCCTGACGAGCTCGGACTATCTGGACTTCAAGCCATACTTCATCTGTGATCTGGAGGCGCCTCATGCATAGACTTGCCGAAAGCAAACTTCTCGCCGGCTTCATCTACGGCGATCCGCACATGCAGGAATACATCTACCTTCCCGCCAGCGAGCTGGATGCCGCCTCTCCCATGCTCGTCTACGAGACAGGAAAAGGACGCCATGATGTCGATATGCAGGAAGCCCTCTCCCTCATCGAAAAACGAAGCCTTAGGCCCTGCAGTCACCCCGTCTTCGGGAAGAATACGATGGGATGAAGGTTGAAGGGTTCAGGGTTCAGGGGCGATACGAGAACACCGCCTTTCCCGTATCGTCATTCCGAGCGCAGCCGAGGAATCTCTACTGCACTACGGTAATCAGCACGTATGCACCGAGGAAAGACGATGCCCATTGCCTCACATACGGCAATGGGCATTCTGCGATAGAGATTTCTCGGCAACGCTTTCAATGACGATACGAGAGAGCCTGCTGTCTCCCAGTCCCCCAGTCTCCTAGTCTCCTAGTCTCCTAATCCCTAATCCCTAATCCCTAGTCCCTAGTCACCAATCACCAGTCCCTAGTCACCCCACTCAAAAAGCTCACGACAGAAGCCGTGAGCTTTTTATCTTCCACCGATCAAACGAGCGCCATCACTGCCATGTGACGACCTGTTTTTCCGCCGGATTTCCGATACGAGTAGAAGAGATCATCATGACAGTAGGTGCAGAGCCCGCAGTCTTCGATGTGGTCGGCCGGTATGCCCGCCTTTTCGAGGAGGCGGCGGTTCGCATTGTGCAGATCGAAGAGGTACTTCCCATTGGCTTTTTTGACCGCAAGACGCGAGATCTCCTTCTCATTGAAGAGCCTATAGAATTCCTCTACCACTTCCTCACCCACCTCGAAGCACTCCATTCCGATCGCCGGACCGATCGCACACAGGATATCCTTCCGCTTCGAGCCGTAGTTCTTCTCCATCTTCGCCACCGTGAGCGCAGCGATATTGCCGGCTGTCCCCCTCCAGCCTCCATGAGACAGCGCGATCGCCCGCTTCACCGGATCGTAGAAAAAGAGCGGCGTGCAGTCGGCATAATTCATCGTGATCGGGATATCCTTCTCATCCGTCACGAAGCCATCACAGGCAGGGATCGCCGTCTCCATCGTGAGTGCGCCGCGTCCGGCATCCTTCTCCGTCACCTTGTAAATGTAGGTGCCATGCACCTGATTTCCCGAGACAAGGCGCGAGGCGGAAAGCCCCAGTGCCTCGAAATAGCGGATGCGGTTCTCACGCACCGCATCCGCATCGTCGCCCGTATGGAAGCCCATATTCAGAGAGGAAAATGGCGGCTCACTCACCCCGCCAGTGCGGCATGACACAGCCGCTACGACCCCCTGTCCCTGATAACAGTCGAATGTCATGTAAAGGATCCCGTCTGCGGAAATAAATTTCATAAGCCCAAAGCACCTTTCGACGCAAATAAAAAGGAAAATATGTCTTCTTATTATAGCATAATAAAAAGAGGCGGGGGATGAGAGGGAAAGGGTCCTATGTTCAAAGTGACCAGGTATTGGTGACTAGGGACTGGGGACTGGGGACTAGTAGCTAGGGATTAGGGATTAGGGATTAGGGATTAGGAGTCACTAGGGAAACACTGATTCAATCGACATACAAATGCAGCCAGAATTAACGTCGTAGCAACTTGCTTCCCCTTCGGGGCGCTCCACCGATGGGGAGCCAAGACATTCCAGCACTTCTCACGAAGTCCGGAAGCGGGGGCTGAGACGAAGGATCTCGCCGCTCCACCATTCCTCACTCCTCATTTTTCCCCATCCATTTCCTCATATCCTCCGGCACGGGAGCGGTGAATCTCATTTCCTTTCCCGTCACCGGATGAGCGAAGCGGACGGTATAGGCGTGAAGTGCCTGCCGCGTCATGAGGCCGAGGGGCCCACCGTAGAGGTCATCCCCTAAGAGCGGATGCCCGAGGCTCGCAAAATGCACGCGGATCTGGTGCGTGCGTCCCGTCAGAAGATGGATCTTCAAAAGCGAATACCCTTCATACTCGCCTAACACCTCATAGTCCGTGATGGCACGCTTGCCGTCTTCCCTGACCATCCACTCCACGATCGAACCGTCCCTGCGTCCGATGGGGCGATCGATGCGCCCTGCCTTCTCATCCATATGTCCGGAAACGAGAGCCAGATACTCGCGGTAGATCTGGTCATGGCTCTTAGAGAGGTCATACTGCCCCTTCGCTGACTTAGCCACCACGACAAGCCCCGTCGTATTGCGGTCAAGACGATAAATGGGATGGATACCCGCCTCGATGTGCCGCTGCGCATAGTAGCCTGCCACCGCATTCACCAGCGTATCATGCGCGCCGCGCGCCGTCGGATGGATGATCATGCCCGGCCCCTTATTCACGACGAGGAGCGCCTCATCCTCATACGTGATGGAGAGCGGGATGTCCGATGGCACGATATCATTCTCCTCACTCCACGTGAGCACGATGCGATCGCCCTTGGCAACTCTCCTGCGCGCATTGTGCACCTCCTCGCCATTCACCGTCACGCGCCCATTCCATTTGATCCGCTTCCACAATCCGCCGGACAAATGCAGCACCTTCACCGCGTCCTTCACCATCCGCCCCGCCTGGGCCTCCGATATTATGAGTTCCAGTTGCAAAATTCATTCCCCTTTCGATTGACTTTCATTGGTTGTCATTATTATAAAGGGTTCGGGGTTCAGGGTTCAAGGTTCAGGGTTAGCCCGCGGGGCGTGCCGCCCATGGATTGCGGGTGAAAGCTTCGTTTGAATTAGAAATGAGAAATTAGAAATTAGAAATGAGAAATGGTGGTGCGGCGCCAGATCCTTCGACTCAGTTCTCACTGTTCCGCCTTTACATGATCGAACATCCGACATTTCACTCCGCTCAGGATGACGAAATGCGCCGCAGAATTTTGATAGCGCTTCGCGTCGTCGTCATCTCGAGCGTAGCCGAGAGATCTTCCTTGCAGAATGGTCAGTGTACCAACTGCGCTATTTCAATCACCGCTTGCTCCTAATTCCTAATCCCTAATCCCTAGCTACTCACCCTTGCTTTCAAACGGAATCAAAAGGCGACCCGCTCCGCGGGCTAACCCCGAACCCATCAACCCAAGCCCATCACTTATGCTATAATAGTGACGAACTATTTTCCCATTTGGAGGCAATCATGAAAATCACTGTAGACGATCAGTTATTCGATACCATCCCCGGCCTATGCATCGGCGTCGTAGCCCTGCGCGCCGCTGACAACCGCGATGTGAATCTGGAAGCAGAAGCCTTCCGCCGCCGCTGCTGCACCGAGGCGAACCTGCTCCTCAAGATGAATCCCCATATCGCCGACCAAGAGATCGAGCGCTATCAGAACGTCCTTAAAAAGCTCTCCATCACCGGTGAGTCCGGTCTGGCAAAGACCTTTGCGGAATACAAGAAAGACCTAGGGCTCTTCGAAAAGGAAGAGAAGGCAGAGAAGACAGAGACTCCCATGGAGATCCTTCCTGCCCCTAAGACGGCGACACTGGATGAACTCGCCGGCTCTGATGTGCTGCCGCGCCAGAATCCGATCCTCGACATGGTGCGTGCCGGCATGCTGAAATTCCACGTCGATATCCACGCCTACGACATGGGCGACCGTAGCCGGACGCTCTTCATTCGGAAAACAGAGGATGATGTCACCGTTTCTCTCGGAGACGACCTCTGCACCACCGGCTGGCTGGCCGAAGATCAAAAGGCAGGAAAGATCACCCCGGCGACCGAAGACGTTCTCATCCTCATCACCGGATTTGCGCCAAACCGAAAGAAAGTCGCCGCCGCAAGGAATGAACTCGCCCGCCGCGTCAAGTCCGCCTTCGACCGTGCGGTAGAGGTCGGCTGGATCGAAGAAGCGCCGCATACCTTCGAGACGGATATTTGATGGTGGCTAGTAACTGGTGACTAAATACTGCTTTCGGGCATCGCCCCGTTTCGTCATCCTGAGCGGCGAGAAACGTCGTATGTGAGATAACGAATGCCAGAACAACTGCGACCTGAGTCGAAGGATCTTGGCAAAGCCGCCACCTTCATTCCTCATTTCTAATTCGAGCAAAGCTTTTATTCAGGATCAAGGGACAGCACGCCCCGCGGGCTAACCCTGAACCCTGAAGTTTGAAAGCAGGGATTAGGGATTAGTGGCTAGGGATTAGGAGCACCAAAGGCGCAGGATGGATGTGCCGCGTAACGGCATCCTTCTACATAGCGGCTCATGCTATCTACTCTAGACATTTTATAGTCTATTCAACAGTTCTTGTTTCTCATTCTGCAGAATTCTGCCTCTTCGAGGCAGTCTATCCCCTGCCCTTCGGGCACCCCCTTCTCCAAGGGGGGACGCGTTTTAAGCTTATTTCAAACCTCCGAGGCGCTTCTATATTCTTATGCGCCGCACCACCATTTCGCATTTCTCATTTCTAATTTCTCATTCAAGCGAAGCTTTCGCACGCAATCAAAGGGCGCCCCGCCCCAAGGGCTAACCCTGAACCTTGAACCCTGAACCTCAAATCATCATGAACTACATTGCAATCGATTTTGAAACTGCCTACTGGGGCCCGGCGAATGCCTGCTCCCTTGGTATCGTGACCAGCGATGGCGAAAAAGTCATCGACGAGTGGTACCATCTCATCCATCCCCTCTCCATGAATTTTGATGTCCAATGCCAGAAGGTGAATGGCATCTCCCCCGCCGACGTGGCAGAGGAGCCCGCCTTCCCGCTTCTTTTCGAAGAGATCCGGGAGCGTCTGGAGGGACAGGTGGTCTTTGCACACAATGCCCGCTTCGACATGGGCGTCCTCGCCTCGTCGATCGCCACCTACGGTCTTCCCGACCTGCACTTTTGCTACGGCGATACCGTCCCGCTCTCCGTCAAGCTCTGGCCGGATATGGAAAACCACAAGCTGAATACCGTCGCCGAAGCACTGGGCTTTGACTTCCATCACCACCAGGCCTTGGACGATGCCCGCGCCTGTGCATACATCGTGCGCGCGGCGCTGACCGAGAGATCCCTCTCTTCTCCGAAAGAGCTTCTGAAGGAAACGGGACAGCCGCTGCGCACCTTCTCCATCGATCGGATGAAGAAGAAATTGATCTTCAAATGATGGGGACTAGTGACTGGTGACTAGAAATTAGTGGCTAGGGATTAGGAGTACCAAAGTCGCAGGATGGATGTGCCGCGTAACGGCACCCTTCTACATAGCGGCTCATGCTATCTACTCTAGTCTATTCAACAGTTCTTGTTTCTCATTCTGCAGAATTCTGCCTCTTCGAGGCAGTCTATCCCCTGCCCTTCGGGCACCCCCTTCTCCAAGGGGGAACGCGTTTTAAGCTTATTTCAATACTCCGCGGCGCATTTCGTCATCCTGAGCGGAGTGAAATGTCGGATGTTCGATCATGTAAAGGCGGAACAGTGAGAACTGAGTCGAAGGATCTGGCGCCGAACCACCATTTCGCATTTCTAATTTCTCATTCATACGAGGCTTTCATCCACAATCCATGGGCGCCCCGCCCACGGGCTAACCCTGAGCCCTAATCCCTAGTCACTTTTATTCGAACCGAGGTCCCTATGCCCCACTACACCACCCTTCTTTTCGATCTGGACGGCACGATCTCCGAGTCTGCTCCCGGCATTCTTCGCTCCGTCAGGTACGGCCTTGACGCAGTCGGCATCCATGAGACAGATGAGAAAAAGCTCCGCACCTTCATCGGGCCGCCGCTCAATACGCAGATGAAAAAGCTCTACGGCATGAAAGACGATGACATCGTGACCGCCATCACGAAATTCAGAGAGCTGTATGAAGAAAAGGGCGCGCTCTTCGACTGCTCGCCCTATGCCGGCATCGGCGAACTTCTCTCTCTCGCCAAAGCCGCCGGCTATGTACTTGCCGTCTCATCGAGCAAGCCGGAGCCTTTTGTGAAGCGGATCATTGAAAATTTCGGCTTCACATCCTACTTCGATGTCATCTGCGGCAGCGATCCCGATGATGAGCTAAGCCAGAATGCGACCATGAGCCAGAAGGCGCGCATCATCGCCAAGACACTCTCCCTTCTTTGCGAAAAGGGCTATGACGCAGCGCGTCTTGCGAAGGAGACCGTCATGATCGGTGATACCGGCTATGACGTAGATGGCGCGCATGACAACCATCTCCCCTGCATCGCCGTCTCCTTCGGCTACGGCAGCCGCGAAGAGCTCGCTGCCCACGGCGCAGACGCGATCGCAGATACCGTAGGTGAGCTGAGAGAACTGCTTGGGCTGCCATCGAAATAAAGAAAAAGAGGGATCCCCCCTCTTTTTTTATTGCCAAGACAGACCGCCTTTCCGCGATACGGTGTTTCCCGTTTCTCGCCGTCAGACACTCTCCGTCTTACCGCCAACGAAAAAGATCCCTCGGCTCCGCTCGGGATGACGATACGGGAAGAACGCGTTTCCCACACATTCTTTGTATGATGCACGGGATAGCCATCCCCCACGCTGTCATTTCGAGCGCAGCGAGAAATCTTTTTCGTCCCCTTTTCCCCACGACTCCTTCGCTAAGTCGTTTACGGAAAGCACCGTCCGCCTTCCCGCGATACGGTGTTTCCCGTTTCTCGCCGTCAGACGCTCTCCGTCTTACCGCCAACGAAAAAGATCCCTCGGCTCCGCTTCCGATGACGATACGGGAAATGTGCTTTTCCCACACATTCTTTGTATGATGCACGGGATAGCCATCCCCCACGCTGTCATTTCGAGCGCAGCGAGAAATCTTTTCCGTCCCTCTTTTCCCTCCTCCTTCGCTAAGCCGTTTACGGGAAACACCGTCCACCTTTCTGCAATACGGTGTTTCCCATTTCTCTTACTCAAACACTCGCCGTCTTACCGCCAACGAAAAAGATCCCTCGACTTCGCTCGGGATGACGATACGAGAAACGCGCCTTTTCCACTTCCCGTGATACGGTGTTTCCCATTTCTCGCCGTCAGACGCTCTCCGTCTTACCGCCAACGAAAAAGATCCCTCGGCTCCGCTCGGGATGACGATACGGGAAGAACGCGCCTTTTCCACTTTCCGCGATACGGTGTTTCCCGTTCCTCGCTGTCAGACACGCTCCGTCTTACCGCCAACGAAAAAGATCCCTCGACTTCGCTCGGGATGACGACACGAGAAACGCGCTTTTCCCACACATTCTTTGTATGATGCACGGGATAGCCATCCCCCACGCTGTCATTTCGAGCGCAGCGAGAAATCTTTTTCATCCCCTTTTTCCCACGACTCCTTCGCTAAGCCGTCTGCAGGAAGCACCGCCCCCGCCTTTCCGCTAACGAAAAAGATCCCTCGACTTCGCTCGGGATGACGATACGAGAAGCGCGCCTTTTCCACTTCCCGTGATACGGTGTTTCCCGTTTCTCGCCGTCAAACGCTCTCCGTCTTACCATCAACGAAAAAGATCCCTCGACTTCGCTCGGGATGACGATACGGGAAACGCGCCTTTTCCACTTTCCGCGATTCGGTGTTTCCGTTTCCTGCTATCAGACATGCACCATAAACAAAAAGAGCCATGAACAAAACTGTTCATGGCTCTTTCATTTGCACGCCAGCTGGGATTATCCCTAATCCCTAGTCACTAGTCACTAGCCACCAGTCCCTATTTGCTCTTCTGCAGGATCTCCTTCAGGTACTCATTCTTTTCCTTTTTCTCATCCACATTATCGAGAAGGAGGTCGACATAGCGGGAAAGCGTCGCATCGTCGGTGTATCCCTGGATGAAGGAATTTCCCTTATTGCTTTCCAGAATGATAGGAAATTCGACGGCTGCGAAGATCTGCATGGCTTTGAGCTCGAGGTCTTTTTCATCGGTATAGCCGGTGACCTCCGCCACATTGCGAATGACCTTCTCCCAGCACTGGCTGTGGAGAAGAGAGAGGTAAATGAAGTAGGTGTCCTTGGCGTCCTCACTCGAAGGATTCGAGATGGAACGAAAGAGGGCAGGGTGCTCGCGGGCCAGGTGGAAGTAGGCGATGATGTATTTCTTCAGCCTTTCGCTCGCCGTCAGGCGGTTGTCATCGAGGTAGGAGACGATATTTTCCAGATTGCCCATCATGTACTCGAGCGCCGCACCGATGAGCTCTTCCTTGGAGCCGAAGTAGTAGCGCACGGAGGCGATATTGACGCCGGCTGCCTTGGCGATGGAGCGGACTGTGGCTTTCTTGAAGCCCTGCTGCTGCAGGATGTGGACCGTGGTCTCGATCATCTTTTCACGGACGCGCTCGCCCTTGCCGGTCAATTTTCTCATCATAGTGTGGTTCCCTTTCTAAGATTCATGGTTTTCTGAATGAAAGACATTTCCTTCGGCGCTTTCGTCTTTTCCGTGAGAGCATTCATCATCAGCTTCAGTCGGTTTTCCTGATTCACTTCGCTCGCGCTGGCATCGCAATCGAGGGCGAGGAAGACCGCTTCCGGATACGCTGCATGCAGCTTATGCACCATGCCTTCCCCGGTGATGTGATTCGGCAGGCAGGCGAAGGGCTGCAGGCAGACGATACCACGGCATTCATGATAGAGAAGATCGATCATGTCAGCCGTTAAGAACCAGCCTTCGCCCGCGCGGTTGCCGAGTGAAAGGTACTGGGAGGCGCGCTTGGCCATCTTCTCGATGCTGGTGATCTCATGGAAACGCTGCGATCTTTTCACCGCCTTTTCGAGCGGCTTCCGATACCATTCGAAGAGGTAGCGGGAGAAGGTGTCCTTCAGGTCTTCCTTCATGGTGCCATCCATATATTTCCGCTGGAAACGGCTGTCAAGCGAGCCATAGAGGAAGAAATCAAGCATACCGCTCGCCTCGGCTTCGCCGCCATTCGCTTCGATGGTACGGATGATGTCATTGCTGGCGATGGGACTGAACTTGACGTAGATCTCCCCGACGATGCCGATGCGCGGACGGCGCGGCATATCGGAAAGCGGCAGGCGGTCGAAGTCCTGGATGATGCCTGCGATATTCTTTTTATACGATGTGTAGGATTCGCCGGAAAGGATGGCTTCGATGCAGCGCTTCTGCCAGCTGCGGCAGAGAGTCTCTGCGCTGCCGGGCTCCTTCTCATAAGGGCGTGTGCGGTAGAGGCACTGCTGCAGCGCATCGCCGTAAATGACAGCCTGGATCATGCGCCGTCCCATCGAAAGGGAGAAATGGAAGCCCGGCTGGGGCTCGAAGCCATGGGTATTGAGGGAGATCACAGGGATATCCGAAAGCCCCGCCTCGTCTAATGCCTTGTGCAGGAATCCGACATAGTTCGACGCACGGCACATGCCGCCCGTCTGGGACAGCATGACTGCCGTTTTGGAAAGATCATATTTTCCTGACGTGAGCGCACGCATGAGAGAGCCGATGGTGATGATCGCCGGATAGCAGGCGTCGTTATTCACACAGGAAAGCCCCTTGTCGATATCCTCATGGATCGGCGGAATGATCTCGATGTGGTAGCCTTCCCGCTGGACTGCGGCTTCGATGATGGGGAAATGAATGGGCGACATTTCCGGTGCCAGGATGGTATAGTCCTTGTCGCGCTTCATCGCTTCCGTGAAGACCGCCTTCGGATACTCGATCGGCTTTGCGCTTTCCGTCTCTTCGCCGCGCTCCTCGATGGCTGCCTTGAGCGAACGCAGACGGATGCGTACAGCGCCCAGGTTCAAACTCTGATCGATCTTGAGACAGGTATAGAGCCGGCCGCGCTGGTGCATGATCTCCTGCACCTGATCCGTCACGACCGCATCCAGCCCGCAGCCGAAGGAATTCAGCTCGACGAGCTCCAGATGCGGATGGCGCGTCACATAGTCCGCCGCACGGTAGAGGCGGCTGTGCCACGTCCACTGGTTCATGACGCGGAGATTTGGATATTCACCGCCGACCATCGCGATGCCGTCTTCCGAAAGCACCGCCATGCCAAGCTGGTTGATGAGATCCGGGATCGAGTGATTCACCGCCGGATCCACATGGTACGGACGTCCGGCGAGCACGATGCCGATCTCATGCTTCTTTCTGATCTCCGCCAGCACCCGCTTCGTCTCAGCGAGCAGTCTTTCCTTGTACTCGCGCTCCGCCGCTTCGCCCGCATGGATCGCGCTCTCAAGCTCGGACGAAGAGATGCCCATCGGTGCAAAGACCTTCTTCAGCTGCTTCAAGAGCTGCTTCGGCGCATGCAGCGGCAGGAAGGGATGCAGCAGCTTCACCTTGTACTTCCTGAGGATCTCATCCATATTCGCTTCGATATTTTCCGGATACGATGCGACCATCGGGCAGTGGTAGCTGTTCGTACTGCCCTCATCCGGCCCCTTGTCGATGCAGGGATACCAGATGAGATCCGGATGGTGCTTCGCGAGATCCGCCACATGCGTGTGCGCGAGCTTCGCCGGGAAGCACTCGGAATACGACGGGATCGTCTCCATCGCTTCTGTAGAGATCTCGCGGATCTGCTCCGAGGATGTGAGGACACGATAGCCTAGACGTCCGAAGAAGGCATGCCAGAAGGGGAAGTCCTCATACATATTGAGCACACGCGGGATGCCGACCGTGCCGCGCTTCGCTTCCTTCGGAGAAAGCGGACGGCGATGCCAGATGACATCCTCCTTCCAGCGGTACATATTCGGGAGCGATGAGTGCGGCGCGCTCTTGCCCGTCAGCATCAGGGAGGCCCCGCGCTCACAGCGATTCCCCGAGACGAAGGCACGGCCATCATTGAATCGCGTCAGCGTGATCATGCAGTGATTGCCGCAGCCCGGGCAGCGCTTCATTTCATTCGTATACGACAGCGCCTTCAATTTCTCCGGTGTCACAAGCGTGGATACATGCCCCGCCGGACAGGTATCCCGCGTGATGAGCGCCATGCCATACGCTCCCATCAGCCCCGCCACATCCGGACGGATGACCTCTCTTCCGAGGAGTAGCTCCAGCGCGCGAAGCACCGCATCATTGTAGAAGGTCCCGCCCTGCACCACGACCCGCTCGCCCAGGTCAGACGCCTTCTTCAGGCGGATGACCTTGTAGAGCGCATTCTTGATGACCGAGTAGGAGAGACCGGCAGAAATATCTGCGACCGAGACGCCATTCTTCTGTGCCTCCCGCACACGGGAATTCATGAAGACCGTGCAGCGCGAGCCCAGATCCACCGGATGCTTGGCTGAGAGAGCGATCTTGGCAAAATGCCCGATATCCATCCCCAGCGACCGGGCAAAGGTATCAAGGAACGACCCGCAGCCCGACGAGCAGGCCTCATTGAGAAGAATATCATCCACCGCACCATCCTTGATGCGGCAGCACTTCATATCCTGCCCTCCGATATCAAGGATCGTCGTGACATCGGGGAGGAAATGCTTCGCACCGCGATAGTGCGCCATCGTCTCCACTTCCCCGACATCCGTCTCAAGCGCCCGCTTGATGAGCTCCTCGCCATAGCCTGTCACACCCGCTCCGGCGATCGTCACACCCTCCGGGAGCTTGGCATACAGATCCTCCAGGATCCGGCGCGCGCCCGCCAGCGGCGTCCCCTGATTTCCTCCATAGTACTCATAGAGGATGCGATCCTCCTCGTCGAGCAGTACCGCCTTGATCGTCGTCGAGCCCGCATCGATGCCGAGCCAGACAGAGCCATTCGCCGCAGAAATATCACCCCGCGGCACACGGAAATGACTGTGCCGCTCCTTGAATGCCTCGTAGTCCGCCTCTCCCTCAAAAAGCGGGGGAAGCGTCTTCGATGTGCCAAGGCGGACATCCTTCTCCTCTTCCATGCGAGAGAGCCAGCTGTCAAGATCCATCGGCTTGTCATGCATCGCAGACAGCGCCGCCCCGATCGCCACATAGAGCTCCCCGTGACGAGGGACGATCATATCCTCATCTGCGATGTGAAGCGTCTCCTGAAAGCGCTTGCGAAGCATCGGCTGATACGTCAAAGGACCGCCTAAGAATGCCACCTTCCCATGGATCGGGCGGCCGCAGGTCAGCCCCGAGATCGTCTGGTTCACCACCGACTGAAAAACGGAGAGCGCGATATCCTCATTCGACGTTCCTTCATTCAAAAGCGCCTGAATATCCGTCTTCGCAAAGACCCCGCAGCGGGATGCAATCGGATAGATCCGCTCCGCCTTCTCTGCGAGCCTTCCCATCCCGGCTGCATCCACCGAGAGGAGAGACGCCATGCGGTCGATGAAGGCCCCCGTCCCACCGGCGCACGCGCCATTCATGCGCTGATCCACGCCATTTTGAAGATACGTGATCTTTTCATCCTCGCCCCCGAGCTCGATGATGACATCCGTCTCCGGGTGGAACGTCTGCACCGCCTTCGTCTCCGCCAAGATCTCCTGACAGAAAGGAAGCCCCATCACCTTCGCAAGTCCCATACCGCCCGAGCCGGAGATCGAAGCCGTGATGCGATAGCCCGAGAACTTCTCCTTGAGCTCATGCAAAAGTACCATCGCCATATGGCGGATATCCGACATATGACGCTCATACCTGCCAAATAAAAGTTTCATGTAAGGCGACAAAGCCGCCACTTTGACCGTTGTGGATCCCACATCGATGCCGACATGAATGACCGGTTTCATGAAACGACCTCCCAACTGTATACGTCTTATTTATATTATAACACGCATATTCATACATTGTATGATTTCTAATCCCATTTTAGCACAATAAAGCATAGAATACAATGCAAAAAAGAGGGAAGGTTGTCAGGTTCGGGGTTCGGGGTTCGCCCGTGGGGCGGGTCGTCCCTTGATTACGCTTGAAAGCCTCTCGCTTGCTCTAGTTAGAAGTGAGGAGTGAGGAGTGAGGAGTGGTGGTGCGGCGCAAAAATGATGAAGCGCCGCGGCATTTTGATAGCGCTTCGCGCCGTCGTCATTTCGAGCGTAGCCCTCAATCTTTATTGCAGAACGCTCATCACCTGATGTGAGGCAGCACCAAGACATCGTTTTCCCTCGGTGCATACACGCTGATTCTCGCAGTGCAGTAAAGATCCCTCGGCTGCGCTCGGGATGACGATGCCAGAGAATCCCAGTCACCAGCCACTAGTCCCCAGTCACGCCCATCAAAAAAGCGGCGCATCCAGATATGATGCGCCGCGCCTAAATACTCATCCTCCTACTTCTTATGCTCCGGCCAGATCATCAGACGGAAAACGACGAACGAGAGAGCATAGCAGAGAACCATGATGATCCCCATCGGGAGTGCGGAGTGGTCGCCCGCGACCCCCGTGAGCGGCATCAGCGCACCGCCCAGGATCATATTGAAAAAGCCCAAAAGCGCCGACGCGCTCCCCGCATTCTTTCCACAGCGGGACAGCGAGAGCGAGGTCGACGACGCCCCCATGAGCGAGAGCGGGATGACGGTAAAGAAAAGCACAGGGAGCGTGTAGCCGATCGGCGCACCCAGTACAATGCCCACAAGGAAGAAGAGCGACATCACAAAAGGCACCACGAGCGATACCTTGAGAAAGGTGATCTCCTCGACCGCCCCTGCCATCTTCGCCGGAAGCACGCCCATCAGCATGAGACCGAGACCGATGCCGCCGAAGATATAGCTGTACGTCTGCGGCGAGACGCCATAGATATTCTGAAAAAGAAAGACAGATCCCGCGATGTAGGAAAAGAACGCGCCGAAGTAGAAACACTGCAGAAGACACTGGCCGAAGAAATAGCGATTTCTCACCAGCACGGCAAAGGCGGCAAAGCCCTCCGTGAAGCTTCGCACACGCTCCCCCTTCTTCAGCGTTTCCTTGAAATGCATCGTCAAGCCCATCTGCACCAGCCCGATCCCGACAAGGAAAATGAAGATCCCATGCCAGTCCGTGAAACGCAGAACCTGCGCCCCTGCGACAGGCGCCGCGATCGGAGCGAGGCCATTCACCATCATGAGAAGCGCCATGAACTGCATCAGCGCAGGCCCTTCCACCACATCACGCGCCACCGCACGGGCGATCACGATGCCGAAAGCGCCGGAGAGCCCCTGCAAAAAACGGAAGGCCAGGAAGAGATGGATCTCCTCCGTCCACGCACAGCCCAAAGATGCCATCGTGAAGCCCATCATGCCGATAAGGAGCGGTACCTTGCGCCCCAGCCGGTCCGAGACAGGCCCGCCCAGGACCTGCCCGACCGCCATCCCCACCATCGTCATCGTAAGCGTCGACTGCGTCATCGAAGTGGAAATTTGAAAATCAGAAGCGATCTCCGGCAACGAAGGCAGGTACATATCCGTCGACAACGGCGCCATTGCCGTCATGACGCCAAGGAAGATCGTGAGATAAAGCATGTTGTTCATAGTGGGCTCCTTTGGAAAACTTGAATCAGGGGGACAGGCGTTGAAGGGGGTAGATAGGTTTTTACCACTTTTTCCTCCTTCCTCTGGAAGAAGGTGCCCCGAAGGGGCAGAGATTGGCTTTTGCTCTGGATTGAAAAGGAATGGGCGGGAAGCGTTTCCTCGTTTCGTCATCCCGAGCGCAGCCGAGGGATCTTTTTCGTTTGCCGTTTGCTGTTTTCCTTCGTAAATCCATCTGCATGAAGCACCGTGATCCCCAGTCACATGAAGCATACGGTGTTTCCCGTTCCCCGCTTCCCTCACAACTTTTGCCTGACCGCGAACGAAAAAGATTTCTCGCTTCCGCTCGAAATGACGATGCAGGAAAGGCGGCATTCTCCCTCCTTCCTCTGGAAGGAGGTGGCGCGCAGCGCCGGAGGTTGGCTTCGCTCTCTTTCGCCTTCGGCCAACCCCCTGCCCTTCGGGCATCCCCCTTCCACGGGAAGGGAGTAGATAGTTTTCACCGCTTCTCCCTCCTTCCTCTGGAAGGAGGTGGCGCAGCGAGGGAGGTTGGCTTCGCTCTCTTTCGCCTTCGGCCAACCCCCTGCCCTTCGGGCATCCCCCTTCCATGGGAAGGGGGATAGATGGGTTACTCATCCCGCTTCTCCCTCCTTCCTCTGGAAGGAGGTGGCGCGTAGCGCCGGAGGTTGGCTTCGCTCTCTTTCGTCTTCGGCCAACCCCCTGCCCTTCGGGCATCCCCCTTCCAAGGGAAGGGGCATAGTATCAAATGACCGGCATCTCCACTCTCAGCCGCTGCCAATCAAAAAGCGGACCCCCGCATCGGAGTCCGCCAATCCTTCCAGCTAGCATCAGTTAGATGGTTCTATTGTACCCATTTTGACCAAAAGACGCAAGGTAAATCATAGTCGATTTTGGATCGCCACACAAAAGCCCCTTCCCCTCGGGAAGAGGCCGCCGGCAGGGCGGGGAATAGGGAGACGGATGAACAAACAACCGGTCCGCTCATACGGGACTGACTACAGCAAGGAACATCGAAGTCCCAGCGCCTCCATGCCGCAGTCAGCCTCAAATGTACCAAGCCCGTGCCAACCATTTACATGAAATTGTACACGAGCGCTGAAAATGCGCTCATAAAATTGACACTCTGTCCTGAAAACACCCTCATAAAATTGTACAACCACATTGAAAAATGCCCCATAAAATTGTACAATGAGATGAAATCCCCTGATTTTATCGCATGAGGTGATACCATGTATCTACGAAGAAAAATAGATGCTTTTCTGGAAGAATGGAAAGCATCAAATGATCGCAAACCGCTCATCATCAAAGGCCCGCGGCAGGTCGGGAAGACGGAGTCCATCCTGCACTTTGCAAGATCCCACTATCCGCATATTCTCTACATCAATTTCGTCGAAGAGCCCAAATTCAAACAGATCCTATCTGACGGCTACAGCGAGGAAAACATTCTCCGCAATATTTCCATCCTCTCGCCAGAGGCGGCGCTGATTCCGCACGAGACGCTTCTCGTTTTTGATGAAATCCAGGAATTTCCTGACATCGCCACCAGTCTGAAGTTTTTCAAGCTCAAAGGAAATTACGATGTCATACTGAGCGGCTCCATGCTGGGACTGAACTACCGCAGGATCGAGAGCAACAGTGTCGGCTACAAGGAAGACTTTGAGATGACCTCCATGGACTTTGAGGAATTTCTTTGGGCAAAGGGCTATGGAGAAAGTCTCACCACAGACATGCTCTCCCACATGCAAAGCCTCACCCCTTTTTCCCAGCTGGAAATAGACCAATACGGAGCGCTCTTCCTGGACTACTGCCTCCTGGGCGGCATGCCCGAAATCGTGAAAACCTACATCGAGCAGGGGCACTTCTCACAAATTCTCCCCAAGCAGCGCCAGCTGCTTCTGGACTATGAGGAAGACATCCGCAAGTACCTCCCGGGTCTGGAGCAGACGAAGGTTCTCTCTGTCTTCCGCAGCATCCCGGCTCAGCTCGCCAAGGAAAACAAGAAATTCCAAATCACCAAAGTCGCTCGTGGTGCGCGCCTCTCGCGCTACATGGACGCCATTGAGTGGCTGAATGATGCCGGCATGGTGAACCTCTGCTACTGTCTGAACTTTCCGGAGCTTCCACTCAAAGGAAATGGGGATCGCACCCGATTCAAGATCTATTTCAAAGACACCGGCCTCCTCATCGCCTCTCTGGACGAAGAATCGCAAGAAGACCTCCGTGCCAACCAAAACCTTGGCGTATACAAGGGAGCGCTCTATGAGAATATGATCGCCGAAGCACTCTTCAAAGCAGGGCTTCCCCTCTTCTACTATAAGAAAGAAAATTCCAGCTTGGAAGAAGATTTCTTCATCCGTAGCCAGCATGAACTCATCCCGCTGGAAGTGAAAGCAGGAAATGGCGCGGCCGCCTCCCTCCGCCAACTCATCAAGAACCCGAACTACGGCGATATCCATCGCGGCATCAAGCTCGTTCGCGGGAATATCGGGTGCCAAGAAAACATCTATACCTTCCCGTACTTCTGCGCCTTCCTTCTGAAGCGTTATGTCAGAAGCCTCGATGCAACGCGTGAGTGAATCTCCCATAAAAAAAGAACTCCCGAAGGAGTTCTTTTTTAGTCTCAGAGGTGAGATTAGAATGCGTAGTTGAGTTCGATGCCCCAGGTATCGTCCGGATCTTCTACGTTGTTGCCATCAGCTTTGGCTGCGAAGTTGTAGTAAGCGTCGAGTTCGACATTCTTCTGTACAGCTACACCGAGTTTAGCAGTCCAGAACTTAACATCAGCTTCATTATCCCAGCCATAGTTCAGCTGATCGCTCATATCCAGAGCGGTGTTGCCAAGCAGAGTAGAACCATATTTAGCATTTACGTAATGAGCGCCGAGGGACCAGGAACCAACTTTGTCGGTGTCAACTTCACCATAGGTGAGGCCGGCAGTCCAAAGGTTAGCGTGACCTACGCCCTTGTTTGCTCTGGTCTGTACGAAATCGCCATCAACGGTGAAGTTGCCGCCAAGGCCAATGGTAGCACCAGCGCCCCAAGCAGAAACGTTAACACCGTTTGGATCGGTATCATCAGTCTTCTGGGTATTCTTCAGGTAGAAAGCAGAAACGTCAGCTGCGTCAGTGAGGTGACCAGTCAGTTTGCCATACCAAGCTTCCGTGCTGTCAACAGATTTCCAACCTACATCTTTGTAAGCATCCTTGAAACGGCCATAGCCTGCATCAATACCGAATTTACCATTATCCCAGCCAGCAGCAACGCCGTCGAATACGCCATCTTCATCCCAGAAGGTGCCGGTCTGGTCGAGAGCTACGCCCTGACGGCCGATAGTAACATAGGTAGCATCGTTCGGAGTCCATTTTGCGTTGATGCGGTCCATCGTGGTATCGCCATCATCGTTATCTTCTCCTTCAGGTGCATTTTTGAAGTACATGTTGGTTACGAAACGACCATTGACAGTGACTTCATCATTGACCTGTCCCTGAACGTTGATTCTCATACGGCCATTCCAAGAATCTTCATGCTTTGTAGCACCATCGAGGTTATGCTGATACTGCATACGAGCATCGCCGGACCAGGAGATGTTGCCGACTTTCTTTTCGAGGTTGGCTACGCGAACGCCGAGGTTTGCGAGTTCGTCAGCGTATTCGCCAGCGAGTTTGTCGAGGGTTGCCTGCTGTTCTGCATTCAGCTGATCTTCTTTAGCCATCAGGCGAGCGATGATCTGAGCCAGTTCGTAACGGGTCATGTTTCTTTCGCCCTTGAAAGAGCCATCCGGATAGCCTTCTACAACGCCCTGAGCGGACAGGTCGGATACTGCCTGGAATGCCCAGTCATCCGGGGTAACATCAGAGAACGGATTTGCAGCGTAAGCGGATACGCCAGCGGTGAGTGCTGCTACAGCAGCCAGTGCGAGGATCTTTTTCATTTAGATTCGCTCCTTATATAGAAATATGGGTAGTCCTGATAAGGAGGAGCTTTCTAGAAGGAGTTCTGCGCGAGTGACCGTGTTTCCTCTGCGTTCCTTCTGTCTTTCTCCCGTCAACCGACAGGACTTCTCAGTTGGCTAGATACAGTATAGCACTTTCATTAGAGCTTCGCAAATAAAAAATAATATTTCATTACGGATGCTTTGTACGTTTTTGGAGAATAGTACATAAAGTGTGGGGAAAAGGATGGAAAGTGACTAGGGACTGGGGATCAGTGGCTAGGGATTAGGAGCAAGCGGTGATTGAAATAGCGCAGTTGCATACTAACCGTTCTGCAAGAAGGATCTCTCGGCTACGCTCGAGATGACAACTGCGCGCAGCGCTATCAAAACTCCACGGCGCATTTCGTCATCCTGAGCGGAGTGAAATGTCGGATGTTCGATCATGTAAAGGCGGAACAGTGAGAACTGAGTCGAAGGATCTGGCGCCGTACCTTCACTCCTCACTCCTAACTCCTCACTCCTGACTTAATTCGGGAGTTGACTTAAATGCCAGTTATTCAGAAGACGAAATATGAGTGTTTCTCCCGCATCGTCATTTCGAGCGAAGTCGAGAAATCTTCCTTGCAGAACGATAATCGACGTATGCGTGAAAGCAGGAATATGCCGCTTTGGGGCATCACCCCGTTTCGTCATCCTGAGCAGCGAGAAACGTCGTATGTGAGATAACGAATGCCAGAACAGCTGCGACCTGAGCCGAAGGATCTCGGCGAAGCCGCCACCTTCATTCCTCATTACAATTCTCATTTTTTCTCCCTCTTGCAATTTTTTCTCAAATCCGCTATTCTAATTACATAGCACGCTATATGATTCATGAAATCAATGAAGCGAGGATATATTATGAGCAATATCGAACAACTCCTGATGGATAAGAAGATGAAGCGGACGAAGGCGCGTGTCCTGATCCTGAAGACGCTCGCCAAAGGGCTCCCGCTCTCTGCGGGCGAAGTCTTCGAGGCGGTGCGTGTCAAGGATACACAGCTCTCGCTCTCGACGGTATATCGGAATTGCGAAGCGCTCGCTGAGCATGGGCTTCTCTCCCGCTCTACCACGATGTCCGATGGTCTCACGCGCTACGAATTCGACCACGGCACCCCCGTCCCTCATGCGATCTGCACCTCCTGCCATCGCATCTTCCCGATTGATATCCATCTCGAAGAGGGCTATAAAGAGAAGCTCTCACAGGAGTACGACTTCGCTGCGGCCGATCCGCGCATTGAGATCTACGGGATCTGTAAGGACTGCCAAAAGAAAGGGAACTAGGGACTGGGGATTAGTAGCTAGGGATTAGTGGCTAGGGACTGGTGACTGGTGACTTGAATACCACTTTTCGGGCATCGCCCATATAAGCCTTCCCCGCATGGGGGACCGCGCCAGCGGTGGATAGGGTTTTATCGTAAATCGTCGGCTTGAGATTCTCTTTCCCGCTCTCTTTCATACCGCCAGTACCCTATCCGCCCCTTCGGGGCACCTTCCCCTCGAGGGGAAGGCTGTGTGTCGGGGATAGCGGCATCCTCGTTTCGCAGCCTTCCCCATTGGGGAAGGGGGACCGCGCAGCGGTGGATAGGGTGCTCTCGTATATCGCCTACTTGAGACGATCCCTCTCGCTCTCTTTCATACCGCTAGAACCCTATCCGCCCCTTCGGGGCACCTTCCCCTCGAGAGGAAGGCTGTGTGTCGGGGATAGCGCTTTCCCCCTCCAACCTCCGCCCCTTCGGGGCA
This sequence comes from Dialister sp. i34-0019-2H8, assembly GCF_042846925.1. Taxonomy (NCBI): domain Bacteria; kingdom Bacillati; phylum Bacillota; class Negativicutes; order Veillonellales; family Veillonellaceae; genus Dialister; species Dialister sp. i34-0019-2H8. The sequence continues at coordinate 262,442 of NZ_BAABYQ010000001.1, read as the reverse complement.
CCTCCTTCCAAAGGAAGGAGGGAGCATCCACGCGAGCCCCTTCCCTTGGAAGGGGCTGCTGAGCGCAGCGAGGCGGGGTTGGCTTCCTTTTTTGCGGCGAAGCCGCCACCTGAACCCTGAACCCTGAACCCTGAACCCTGAACCCTGAACCCTGAACCCTGAACCCTGAACCCTGAACCCTGAATAAAAAATACGTCATGACACTTTCGCATCATGACGTATTTTTTATTTCATCTCATACCCGTAGTCTTCTTTCAGCGTGAGGATGGCTCCCTGATCACCTCGCATGGCGGCTTTGATAAGCCAGGACATGGCGGCTTTTTCATTCTTTTCACAACCTTCGCCATTAGCGAGGGCGTAGCCGTAGTGAGCCATGCCGAAGGGATCGCCGACTTCTGCGGATCTCTTATAGAAGGAGACGGCACGAGTGATGTCTTCCTCTATGCCGAGGCCGGCTTCATAGCAGAGACCGAGTGCAGCCATGGCCGCCGGAATGCCGTTTTCTGCCGCGCGCTTGTAGCACTCGAAGGCTTTCGGCAGGTGGTCTTTCTGGTTCGAAGCCGCGCTGTAGGTCTTGCCGAGGCGGTAGAAGACGTCCTTGTCGCCCAGAGCTTCCGCTTCTTCCGCCATCTGCCAGGCTTTCGCGGGATCTACCTTCCCGGCAGCCCCTGTGATGTATTCGGAGGAGGCGACGGAGAGGAAGACGCGGAGCGTCTGATCGCCATCGGCATCTCCTTCCTCGCGTCCTTTGCGGATCCACATCTCAGCAGCCGTGAGATCCTTCGCCACACTTGTCCCCTGTGCGTAGAAAAGACCGATCATCAGCATGGAGCTGGTATCCCCTCTCTCGGCGGCGAGGAGGTAGTATCGGAAGGCCTGCTTGGGATTCACTTTCCCAAGAAGCCCTTCGTCATAGGCTTTGCCAAGCAGAGCGGCAGCTTCTCTATTTCCCATATCAGAAGCATCTTCTAAGGCGCGGCGGGCTTTCCTCGGATTTGGTTTTCCGCCATGGATGCCGCGAAGGTACATCTCGCCCAAGTACAGGCTGGCTTTCTCGATGCCGTACTCGACACCTATTTTATAGCAGCTTTCTGCTTTTTCTTCATTTTTTTCTACCCCATCACCGGTTTCCATCTGGCGTCCGATGGCGCAGATCTCATAGGCGGCCTCGTCGGCTCCCATATTGGCGGCTTTGCGGAAATAGGTGACCGCGTCGTCAAGAGCGCCATTCGTGAGGCAGTCCTGTCCCATGGAGTAGTAGTATTCCATCATACGATCGGATGACATGATCGGTTCTGCTCCTTTTCTACAACGGGGAAAAGAGGGTTTCTTGTTTTTGAAATCAGCAAATCTCTATTTGCGAAAGATGGGAATGGGTTCAAGGGTAGCCCGCGAGGCGTGCTGCCCCTTGGTTGCGTGTGAAAGACTCGCGCTCGCTCTAGTTAGGAGTGAGGAGTGAGGAGTGGTGGTGCGTCGCGAAAAATAATAAAGCGCCGCAGAATTTTGATAGTACTTCGCGCTATCGTCATTTCGAGCGAAGTCGAGAAATCTTTCTTGCACAACGGTTATCGCGACTTGTGCCCCCTGCCCACATTCTCAAATACTTCTCGTTTCCCGTTACCAAAAATTCGTCGATTCCCTGCCTGCCATAGAGATCCCTCCACTTCGGTCGGGATGACGACGGCGTTAAACTCTATCAAAATTCTACGGCGCTTCTGGTTTTTATGCGCCGCACCACAACCTTGAACCCATCAACCTGAACCCATTTCTTTTCACGACTCTCCCATATGGGAGAACGTCAATCGCTGATACTTATCTAAATTCCTTGCAGAGGTCGTCGAAGACTTCCTGGCTCGGCTTTTCTACATAGTCAACGAGCGCGATATCTTTGGACGGTACGATGTCGCCAAAAGGAAGGGCGCCGGTCTCTTCGTAGATGACGCCGGTGACGAGGCTGTCGGTCTCTGCGAGGAGGTGGAAGGCCTGGGCTTTGCTGGTCGGATCATAGGATTCACGGACGTCGGAGATCTTCTTCAGGTGGGTGTTGTACCATTCGACGGTATTGAAATGGTTGAAGGTGACGCACGGGGTGAAGATATTGACGTAGGAGAAGCCTTTGTGATCGACGGCTTTTTCAATGATGTCGACGAGGTTCTTGCCATCGATGGCATAGGCCTGAGCGACGAAGGTGGCGCCGGCCGCGATGGCCATGGAGGGCGCATCGAGCGGGGTCATCGGGTTGCCGTCCGGGGTAGTCTTGGTGACGAAGCCCTGGGAGGAGGCCGGAGAGGTCTGGCCTTTGGTGAGGCCGTAGACCTGATTGTCAAAGACGAGGTAGGTGATGTCCATATTTCTCTTCATCGCATGCATGGCATGGCCAAGACCGATGGCATAGGAGTCACCGTCGCCGGAGCAGACGATCATATGGGTGTCCTTGTTTGCACACTTGATGCCCTGTGCGAAAGGAAGGGCTCTGCCATGAGTGGTATGAGCGCCGTAGCAGTACTGGTAGCCGCCGATACGGGACGAGCAGCCGATGCCGGAGATCAGGGTGATGTCTTCATTCGCCCAGCCTTTTTTCGCACAGACGGCGCTGATGGCATTCTGAATGCCGTAGTCGCCGCAGCCGGGGCACCAGTTCGGAATAATGGTATTTTTATAGTCGCGCGGTGATGCCATCTTAGAAGACCTCCTTAGCTTTTTTGAGAATGGTGGATGCCGTGAACGGAGTGCCGTCATACTGCAGGCAGGACAGCAGTTTGTCATGGCAGGAGAAATGGATCGCAAAGAGCTCGCGGAGCTGCTCTGTCAGGTCTTCTTCTACGATGAGGACTTTCTTCGCACCTTCGATGTAGGGGCGAAGGGCTTCAACTGGGAATGGCGAGAGCAGACGCAGGTGCAGGTGGTTTACCTTCTTGCCTTCTGCTTCGAGTGCTTCGCAGGCTTCATCGATCGCACCGCCGGTGGAGGTGATGCCTACGAGGAGCAGGTCGCATTCTGTATCTTCATGGTTGACGTAGAATGGGGTGATCGCTTCCGCTACGCCGGCAAATTTGCGATGGCGCTTTTCCATCTCCATCACACGGTCGCCCACGCCCTCTGCCGGTTTGCCGAAGACATTGTGCTCGAGGCCCGTGGAGAGGAACATGCCGTTCTTCACGCCCGGGATGGTTCTCGGGGAGATGCCGTCTTCCACATCTTCGAAACGATGGAAGTATTCTTTCTTCTTCGTATCAAGTTCTGGCAGGCCTTCGCGGATGAGCTTGCCGCGCTCGATCCCGACGCGGTGAAGATCAAAGGCCGGGACGGACTGCTTGCACATGCCGAACTGCAGGTCGGAAAGAACGATGACCGGAGTCTGGAACTTTTCAGCAAGGTTGAAGGCTTCCTGGGTGATGTAGTAGCAGTCTTCGATAGAAGCGGCCGCAAGGACGATCTTTTCCGCATCGCCATGGCCGGAGCCGATCGCGTAGCGGATGTCGCTCTGTTCCACCTTGGTCGCCATGCCCGTGGACGGGCCGGCACGCATGACATCGATGATGACGACCGGGATCTCTGCGGTCGCTGCCATGGAGATCGACTCTGCCATCAGGGAGAGCCCTGGGCCGGAGGTCGCAGTGAAGGCGCGAACGCCTGCATAGCCGCCGCCCATCGCCATCATGCAGGAAGAGAGCTCATCTTCGGTCTGTACGACAGTGCCATGGATCTTATGGATGACTTTGATCATGTATTCCATGATCTCCGTCGCCGGCGTGATCGGGTAGGATGCCATGAAGCGGGCCCCTGCGGAAATCGCGCCAAGCGCTGCTGCTTCATTGCCGAGCAGGTAGAGCTGGTCCTTCTTCGGCGGGGTCGCGAGCTTTCCAAGCTCTACGCCGTGCATCGCAGCGATGGCAGTATCATAGCCATCCTTGAAGATCGCCTTGTTTTTAGAAATGATTTCATCGCCCTTCTTGGCAAAGCGGTCGGCGATGAAGCCGTAGAACGGTTCTTCCGGGAATCCCAGCACGCCGGCACTCATGCCGAGCGCTGCGATATTCTTCATCTGCATGCTGCCGTATTTCTTCGCCAGCTCCGTGATCGGGAGCGCAAGGAACATACGGCCGGTATGTGCTTCAAATTTCGGGTGAAACGCATCATCGGCGATGATGACGCCGCCTTCCGGCACTTCCTTGCCATGGATATCGATCGTTTCCTGATCGAGTGCGACCAGACAGTCTACATGCTCGCCAATGGTCGCGATTTCTTTCGTCGCAATACGCAGCGCAATGGTGGTGTGGCCGCCCTTGATACGGGAAGCAAAGAGACGCTGGCTGAACAGAGAGTATCCTTCCTGCGCCAGGACCTTGCCGAGGATCTCACCGCAGGACTCGACACCCTGTCCCTGCTGGCCGCCCATCTTCCAGATAAAATCACGTTTCGTTTCCAATCCGTTTTCCTCCTTGATAGGGAAAAATGCTGAGGAAAGGAAGGCCGCGAGAGCCGCCCTTCCTTGTGACCGCAATACACACTCACATTAACTAATTCATTATACCATAATATAAAGAGTGAATAATTAGAATATTTTTATAATCCATTCAAACCACGGTCGGGAAATGTGGTAGAATAAAGGAAGAATAGTGACGGGGGACTAGTGGCTAGGGATTAGGGAAACGCTGAAGCTGCTTCCCCGCATCGTCATCCCGAGCGCAGCCGAGGGATCCCCCTTGCAGACAGAAAAACGCTGGATGTTTGATGACGAGAAACGAGAAGTATTGAGCCTACCGCCAAGGACACCAGTTGTGATAACCCGTGTGCAAGAAAGATTTCTCGACTTCGCTCGAAATGACGATACGGGAAAAGCGCTATTCTCCGAACCCCGAAATTTGAAAGTAGGGATTAGGGATGAGTGGCTAGTAACTAAGGAAACGCTGGAGCTACTTCCCCGCACCGTCATCCCGAGCGCAGCCGAGGGATCCCCCTTGCGGGCAGGAAAACGCTGGATGTTTGATAACGAGAAACGAGAAGTATTGAGCCTACCGCCAAGGACACCAGTTGTGATATCCGGTGTGCAAGAAAGATTTCTCGACTTCGCTCGAAATGACGATACGGGAAAAGCACTATCCTCCGAACCCAGAAATTTGAAAGCAGGGATTAGGGATGAGTGGCTAGTAACTAGGGAAACGCTGAGGCTACTTCCCCGCACCGTCATCCCGAGCGCAGCCGAGGGATCCCCCTTGCGGGCAGGAAAACGCTGGATGTTTGATGACGAGAAACGAGAAATATTGAGCCTACCGCCGAGGACACCCGTCGTGATAACCCGTGTGCAAGAAAGATTTCTCGGCAACGCTTTCAATGACGATACAGGAAAAGCACTATCCTCCGAACCCCGAAATTTGAAAGCAAGGATGAGTACTCAAAGACTAGGGGGCGAAGGGTGACTCGTGACAGGTGTCTGAAAAGCACTTGCAATACGAGAGTACCACTCCCCCTGTCCACCCCATTAGCCAAAGGAGGTTTTCTTATGATGTACCCTTACATGACGCTGGATGATGGCACGGAAATCGTCCACTCGGAGCTGATTTCCAAAGACGGCACGGAACACGTCATTGTCCACTTCGAGCGGCCGACAGATGACGGTTTCGACGACGCCCGTTGCGAGCTTCCCTCCTATACTTGGACTGATGTTCATGGATTTTCCAAGGAAGAACTGGCGCTCTTCGATGAGATGGTGCGCGCAAGCGCGCACCTCTTTTATAAGTATGCGGCTTGCGGAGGGATCGAAAGTGCCTAGTCTATTCATGCTTCTCGGTTATAAAATTTACTTTTGGGCGAATGAGGGAAGCGAACCCATTCACGTTCATATCGCCAAAGGCAAGCCAACTGCCAACGGTACAAAAGTCTGGATTACGCAGCGAGGCGGCTGTATTCTCGCCAACAACAACGGACAGATTCCCGCTCGTGACCTCGCTAAACTACTCGAGGTCATCGAAAGCCAAGTTTTCTTCATCACACGGCGTTGGAAAGAATTCTTCTGCATTGATGATGTGACATACTTCTGCTAAGAGGTTCGTTGTACCCATTGTCCCCGAACCCCTAAGCTTCAAAGCAGAGAGCAGGAGCCTTGAGTGACTTGTGACTTGAATACTACTTTCGGGCATCGCCTTCTATAATAAAGCGACGCGAAGCTATGTATAAAAACTCTTGTAAAATCGACTCTGCGATTGAATCAGCACTTCCCATGCTTTGCGTGACCAACTCCTTGCCCATTCCGCTTCTCCCTCCTTCCTTTGGAAGGAGGTGGCGCGTAGCGCCGGAGGTTGGCTTCGCTCTTTTTCGCCTTCGACCAACCCCTTGCCCTTCGGGCGTTCCCCTTCCAAGGGAAGGGGATAGAAGAAGTGTAACAACGCTCATCTTAAGGAAAAGCTGATTCCTCATTCGTGCCGAGCTGTCATTCAGGGTCAAGGGACGCCCCGCCCCACGGGCCCACCCGGAAGCGCCAAAAGCCCGCTCCTCACGGAGCGGGCTTTTGCGTGACCTATTTATTTGATATCATACATCCCACTGACGCCATCTTTCAGGTTAATGAAAATATTCTTCATCTGGCTGTAGTGTTCGAGCATGACCTTGTGCGTTTCACGACCGATGCCGGACTGCTTGTAGCCGCCAAAAGGTGCGCCTGCCGGCAGATCGTTGTAGGTATTCACCCACATACGGCCCGTGCGGACACTGCGTGCGACCTTCATGGCTGTATTGATATTCTTAGTGAATACCGCGCCGCCTAGACCGTACACGCTGTCATTGGCCAGCGCGATGACTTCGTCAGTGGTCTTGAATTTCTGTACTACGACGACCGGTCCGAAGATCTCTTCCTGGCACACGCGGCAGTCCGGCTTGTCAGTGACAAGGATGGTTGGTTCCATGAAGTAACCCTTGTCGCAGCCGTTTTCGGTATAGCGTTTGCCGCCCGTCACGAGGGTCGCACCCTCTTCGATGCCGATCTTGACGTAATTCAGGACTTTATCCTGCTGGGATTTGTAGATCTGCGCGCCGAGCTGGGTCGATGGATCCGTCGGATCGCCGATCTTGACCGCTTCGAAGGTCGCTTTCAGGTGTTTTAGAAATTCATCGAAGATGCCTTCCTGTACGAAGAGACGAGAGCCGGCGCAGCAGACCTGTCCCTGATTGAAGAGGATGCCCTTGCAGGCACCGTCGATGGCCTGGGAAAGGTCGCAGTCGTCAAAGACGATGTTTGCGGATTTCCCGCCGAGCTCGAGCGTACAGGGGATGAGCTTGTCGCAGGCCGCCTGATACACGCCGTGGCCGACTTCAGTGGAGCCGGTGAAAGCGAGCTTGTCCAGATCCGGATGGTCGAGCAGCCACTGGCCGGACTTCGAGCCCTTGCCGGTGATGACATTGACCACACCCTTCGGCAGGACGTCCTGAATGAGACGCATGAATTCCATCAAAGACAGCGATGTGTGGGAGGATGGCTTCATGACGATGGTATTGCCCGCCGCAAGCGCCGGAGCGAGCTTCCAGCATGCCATGGTGAAGGGGAAATTCCACGGGATGACCTGCCCGACCACGCCGACCGGTTCATGAAGGATGAGCGACATGGTATTGTCATCGATCATCGTCGCACTGCCTTCCCACGCACGGAGGCACCCTGCAAAATAGCGGAAATGGTCGCTGCCGAGCGGAACATCCGCTGCCTTCGTCTCGCGGATCGGCTTGCCGTTGTCGAGCGTCTCCATGAGAGCCAGGTGATCGGCATTGGCATCAATGATGTCTGCGATCTTCAAAAGAAGATTCTGTCTTTCGACAGGGGATGTCTTTGACCAAGCCGGGAGCGCTGCGCGAGCCGCTTTCACAGCTTTGTCTACATCTTCCTTCGTCGCTTCCGCAAAGAGAGCGAGCTCTTCGCCATTCGCCGGATTGTGCGCTGCAAATGTCGCGCCGTCACCGGCTGGTACAAAATCACCGTTGATAAAAAGTCCGTACTGTTTCTGGATGTCTGCCATAAGAATGACCTTCCTTTCAGAAATGGAAGAGAGAAAATAAGGGTTCAGGGTTAGCCCGTGGGGCGGCTGCCCTTTGATTCCGTTTGAAAGCTTCGCTTGCATGAGAAATGAGAAATGCGAAATGCGAAATGGTGGTGCGGCGCATAAAAATCAGAAGCACCGCGGAGTTTTGATAGCGCTTCGCGCGCATCGTCATTTCGAGCGTAGCCGAGAAATCTTTATTGCAGAATACTCATTGTCGCATATAAGACAGCACCAGGACATCGTTTTCCCTCGGCGCATATACGCTGATTCCCGCAGTGCAGTAAAGATCCCTCGGCTGCGCTCGGGATGACGATGCCGGAGAATCCCAGCCACCAGTCACTCCTAATCCCCAATCCCTAGCTACTCATCTCTGCTTTCAAACTTCAGGGGTCAGGTGGCGGCTTCGCCACGAATATACGGGGCGATACCCGAAAGTAGTATTCAAGTCACTAGTCACGAGCTACTAGCCACTCCTATTCCCTAGCCTCCTCTTCCGATATAGATATCCATCGGGATGCTTACGATTGGGCGGTGATCCCGGATGGGGAAATGCATACAGCGGGAAATCGATCTACTGCAAAAGCAGTATACCTTTATTTCCCATCGCGTCATTAAGAAATACAACCTTTCATACTGTTCGATAGTCACTTTCTTAATTTATCGGTGCTGATGTATGCATTATAGCACGAAAGTTTTCGATATTCAAGAGCATCGATATGGCGATGCTTGTCCTTAGGCTACATACTGCTGGCGGCTCATCACGACAGAGTTTTAGGATTTGAATCCTAAAACTCTTATTTCCGCAGAGTTTTAGGATTTGAATCCTAAAACTATTTGATAATCACCTCATTTAGGATTATAATCCTAAATGAGGTGATACCGATGAAACTGATTGAGCGACCACAATACCTGAATTTCCTAATCCGCAATAAAGACCTGCCCCTGATCAAAGTGATCACCGGCGTCCGCCGCAGTGGAAAATCCACGCTTTTTACCCTATATAAAAACTACCTGACCTCCTCGGGCGTCCCCGAAGAGCGCATCATTGCCATCAACTTCGAAGACCTCGCCTTCGAAAGCCTGCAGGAATACCACGCGCTCTACCGCTACATCTTAGAACGGCTCCGCCCCGGTGAGAAAAACTACATTTTTCTGGATGAAATACAGCATGTGCCACAATTTGAAAAAGCCGTCGACAGTCTCTTCATCAAAGACAACGTTGACCTCTACATCACCGGCTCAAATGCCTATTTTCTCTCCGGCGATCTCGCCACACTCCTGGCCGGACGCTATGTAGAAATGCAGATGCTCCCCCTTTCCTTCCGAGAATTTTTCTCCGGCCTCGACACGCCGCTGTCCCTCGAGGCGGCCTACGAAGCCTACACGAAAGACAGCTCCTTTCCCTTCGCGCTCGCGCTCCGTGGCAAAGAGCAGAACATCAGCGAGTACCTGTCGGGCATTTACAATACCATCCTCATCAAGGACACGCTGACACGCCTGCGCACAGCGAATCCCGCCATCCTCCAAAGCATCATGAAATACATGGCCGCCAACATCGGCAGTCTAATTTCGCCGAGCAAAATCGCAAACACTCTGACCAGCATGGGCCGAAAAACAAACAACAAAACCATAGAGCGCTACCTCACCAGCCTGACGGACAGCCTTCTCCTCTACCAGGCTGACCGCTTCGACGTGCGCGGGAAAAATATCCTGAAGACGAATGCCAAGTACTACCTCGTCGACCCCGCCTTCCGCCGCCTGCTGATGAATGACACCGGCCGCGACACAGGGCACATTCTGGAAAATATCATCTACCTTGAGCTTCTCCGCCGAGGAAATAAAGTCTTCGTCGGTCAGCTCCCCGGTGGGGAAATCGACTTCGTCTGTGAGTCCGAGACCGGCCTCTCCTACTACCAGGTCGCGCTTTCCACCCTTGACCCCGCCGTGTTGGATCGAGAGCTGAAACCTCTCCGCGCCCTCTCCGATCAATACCCAAAATTCCTCCTGACACTCGATACCATCACTCCGTCCGCGAACTATGAAGGCATCCTGAAACGGAATGCGCTCCGCTGGCTCGCGGGGGAAGAATAAAAGATAATAAAAAAAGAAGCCCCATAAGGAGCTTCTTTTTTACTGGAGTATCCAAGAATTAGAATGCGTAGTTCAGGGAAACGGACCAAGCGTTGTCATCGCAGTCAACCTTGGAGTTTTCGATATCCCAAGCGTATTCGCCGTGGAGGGTAACGTTCTTCTGGAGAGTAACGTCGCCGAATACGTTCCAGAACTTCAGATCTTTGTCAGCAGCAATAGCGCCGAAGAAATCAGATGCATCATAGGTGGTGCCGCCGAGGTAAGCGTTAGCGCCGACTTTGTTGTAAGCGACGTTCAGAGCGAAGGTGCCCGGTTTGGAAGCGTCGAGGGTGCTGTAGCCGAGACCAGCCTGATAAGCGCTGTCGTTCTTGTCAGCGTTGGAGTCCCAGTATTCGCCGAATACGCTGAAGTTATCAACCGGAACAACGAGGTTTGCGCCCCAGATGCTGTCAAAGGTTTTCTTTTCAAGACCAACGAAGTTGAAGTAAGCGGCGTTCAGTTTAGCAGCGCCGAAGTCATAGCCGAGGCCGCCGAAAGCAACATCTTCAGTATCAAACTTGCCTGCGTTCAGCTGGCCAAATGCTGCGTAAGCATCGAATTTGCCATCGTTGTATGCGAGTTTCGCACCATCGAATGCATCATCATATTCGAGTCCGCTGAATACGGTCAGGTCCTGACGGCCGAGAACCACGGAGGTCTTGTCGCCGAAGCTGTGGTTGACGAAGAGACGATCCATGGTGGTGTTGCCATCGCCATCACCAGCATCTTTGAACCACATGTTGGTTACGATACGGCCTTTGACGAAGGTGGAGTCATTGACCTGACCCTTGACGTTCAGACGGATACGGCCTTTGTAGGTATCTTCGCTACCTTCGCCAGCTTTTTTAGCGTTGTTGGTGTACATCATCTTTGCATCGCCGGACCAGGAGATGTTGCCGACTTTCTTTTCGAGGTTGGAAACGCGAACGCCGAGGTTTGCGAGTTCGTCAGCGTATTCGCCAGCGAGTTTGTCCAGAGTTGCCTGCTGCTGCGCATTCAGCTGGTCTTCTTTAGCCATGAGGCGAGCTACGATCTGAGCCAGTTCGTAACGGGTCATGTTTCTTTCGCCTTTGAAGGTGCCGTCCGGATAGCCTTCTACGACGCCCTGAGCGGACAGGTCGGATACTGCCTGATAAGCCCAGTCATCAGCGGTAACATCGGAGAATGGATTTGCAGCGTAAGCGGATACGCCAGCGGTGAGTGCTGCTACAGCAGCCAGTGCGAGGATTTTTTTCATAATAAATCGCTCCTTTGAAAAATGGGAAATCTTCCCTATATATAGGATTGCCCTTTCCGAAGGAGTACTCAAAAATCTGCGGCGCGAGTGACCGTGTTTCCTCTGCCATTTCCTTTCGTCCTTCGCACATATCTCGGGCAGGATATGAGTTCCTTTTAGGATACTATAGAAATAAATCTTTCCGCAAGAGGGAAATTATGATTTAGCTTTATTCTAATTTCCCTTTAGGCAAAAAAGAAGGAGTCCCCAAGGGACTCCTCTTCAAGTCAGTATCTGTATCAAGTTATTTGCATTATACAGAGAGCGCGTAGAAAATGCAGGAGGACAATACAAGGGAACCGCTGATTAAATCGCTATACTGCCCCTCACAACAAAGCGGACGGGATCAGCGCGTTCTTTTCATCTACCGGGACTACATCGCCCGCCATGCAGACGATGCCGCCCCGCCCACGGTGCAAAGTTGCCGCGTCAAGCAATTCGAATTTCCTCACTTCTCGCAAATCCGGATTGGCTGACTTCTTGATTTCCAACGGATGCAGTACGCCATTCTCTTCGATGACCACATCGATTTCCTTTGCGGAGCCATCTCTATAATAGGACAGATTCGCCTTATTGCGTCCCGCAGCATACGATTTCATCAGCTCGCCCACTACGTAGTTTTCGAAATAATGCCCGCTGGCCGCCCCCATCATGAGCGTCTCCGGCGTCAGCCACATGGAGAGGAACGCGCACAGCCCCGTGTCATTGAAGTAGAGCTTCGGCGTCTTTGTCAGCTGTTTCAGCGCATTGTTATAGAAAGGCGGCAACAGGTAAAGCACATCCAGACCGCACAGCAAGTGCAGCCAGCTCTTCGCCGTCGGGATGGAAATGTCTGCCGCCTGCGCCAGCGTAGAGTAATTCACCTGTTCCGACACAAGTGCCGCAGAGGCCTGCAGGAAACGTCCGAACTTGAAAGAGTCCGTCACCCCGCCCGCCTCCGCCGCATCGCGGAAAAGGTACGTCTCCACATACGAGCTGTAGTACGCCTGCCGCGTCTCTTCATCCACGCCCTGCACGCCGGGCATCCCGCCTTCCCAGATGTGCTGAAAGACCTGCCCGATGGTGAGCGCCTCAGCCTCCGCCCGACGTGAAAGGAGCGAATCCATCGAGAAATCCGTTTCTTCCGTAAAGGAAATTCCCCGCTTCTCCTGCTGTGAAAGTCCATAAAGATGGAGAATCCCGATTCGTCCTGCGAGCGTCTCCTGCACGCGCGTCATCATCTGAAACTGCTGCGAGCCCGTCAGCCAGAAAAGCCCCTTCTCCTCCGTCTCATCGCAGATCCGCTTGATTTCTGTAAGCAGAGCCGGCGCTTTCTGGATCTCATCGATCAGAATCGGCGGCTTGTAGCGCTGAAAGAAAAGGGCCGGGTCGCGAGTGGCTAGATCCCGAGCCAGCAAATCATCCATCGAGACATACGTGCGATTCGTACCCTCCGCGAGATGCTTCAGCATCGTCGTCTTCCCCACCTGCCGCGCTCCCGTGACCAGCATGACCTTGAAGAAGTGATTGAGTTTCAGAAATTTTCTCTCCAAATTTCGTTTGATATACAATTTGCGTCCCTCCATTTCCGCGATAATATAAAGTTTATTTTATATTATCATCATTTTAGAGCCCATGCAAATAAAAAAGGAAATCCCATGAGGGATTTCCTTTCGTTTGTCTAAAATTCCAAAGATTAGAATTTGTAGTTGAGGGAAACGGTATACTGATCATCCGGATCAACGCCTTTATCCGCATCAGCTGCAAATGCGTATTCACCGTGGAGGGTGACGTTCTTCTGCAGTGCTACATCAGCAGATGCGTACCAGAAGCTGCCGTCTTTTTCAAGCAGTTTAGCATTAGCTAACTGCCAGCCGCCCAATCCATCTGGAGCAACACCTTTTTCAACATCAAAGTATGCGACATCAATGCCCCATGAACCTGGTTTCTTTGCATTGACAGCGCCATAGCCAAGGCCTGCTGCCCATACCTGCGGATCACCTTTCGCAGCTGTATTGGTATAATAATCTCCCGTTACACGGAAATCACCGACCGGTACGACCAGATTAGCACCGATAACTTCATACTTATCGTGATCTCCGTCACCTACTGGAATCAGTCCTTTACCATCTTTTCCGTCATTAGCTTTGAAGTAATCTACGCCAAGGTTAGCAACGCCCAAGTTCGCTTTTGCCTGTGCATAGAAGAATTCCGCATCATCATAATTTACATCACCGCCGCCAATGGTAGTATCGCTGCTGAAGCGACCATAGCCAACGCCAAGAGCTACATCTTTGCTGAGGTTGAAATCAGCTTCTGCGCCCTGGAAAGTAGCGCTGATGAGCCAGGTGTTATATCCACCTGCATCCACTTCGTAACGTCCCAGTTTAGCAGCTACCGCATCACCGAATTTGTGATCCACATAGAGACGATCCATAACGACGGAACCATTTGTAGAATCAACAGCGCCAGACTTGAAATTCATATTTGCCAGAAGACGGCCATTTACAGCAGTGCTATCATTGACCTGACCTTTTACATTGATGCGAATACGGCCATCATATTTGGTCGTATTGTTGCCTTTATCCTGATAACGCATACGAGCGTTGCCGGACCAGTAAATGTTGCCGACCTTCTTTTCGAGGTTGGATACGCGAACGCCGAGGTTTTCGAGTTCTTCAGCATATTCGCCGGCGAGTTTGTCAATGGTCGCCTGCTGTTCTGCATTCAGCTGGTCTTCTTTTGCCATGAGGCGAGCAACGATCTGCGCCAGTTCGTAACGGGTCATGTTCTTTTCGCCCTTGAAGGTGCCGTCCGGATAGCCTTCTACGACGCCCTGAGCGGACAGGTCGGATACTGCCTGATAAGCCCAGTCATCAGCAGTGACATCGGAGAATGGATTTGCAGCGTAAGCGGATACGCCAGCGGTGAGTGCTGCTACAGCAGCCAGTGCGAGGATCTTTTTCATAATAAATCGCTCCTAAAAAAAAAACATAGGAGAAGACGATCGTCTTTTTCTGAACAGGTTGTATCTTATCATTAAGATTTTCAGAATTGACTCATTTATCGGGAGCCTTATTCTTTAGGCCTGCTGAATATATTTCAGAAAGCCGCCCGTCCTTGAAAAATACAATTGATTCGTCCTTCTCGGAATCAGTCCGCCCTTTTCCTACACTTTTTCAAAACTCATCGCGCGAGTGACCGTGTTTCCTCTGCTATCGTTTGATTAGTATAGAAGCATAGGGGCTTTTATGCTTGTCTTAATATAGCACATAATTATGCTCATATTCAAGTGGCTTTCTTTCATGTTCTGTTATTCATTTAAAATCTCAAATTCATAGGATCAGCTGCTTTCCCTACCGTCATGAGGGGCGCAGTCAAGAAATCTTCCTTGCACTTCGCTCTTTCTTGTTCCTTTCGCAAAAGGTTTCCCCTTTTCCGCTGTCTCACATAGGACGATATACACCATACCGTCATTTCGAGCGCAGCGAGAAATCTTCCTTGCACTCCGTCGTTTCTTGCTTCTTTCACGGAAAGTTTCCCCTTTTTCCGCTATCACACATACGGCGCTATACCGGTGTGCCAAAAAGATCCCTCGGCTTCGCTCGGGATGACGATACAGGAATAGCGCTTTCCAAACATATCCGTTGTACGCTACGTGAAATAAACCCATTCCCCCATACCGTCATTTCGAGCGTAGCGAGAAATCTTCCTTGCACTCCGTCGTTTCTTGCTCCTTTCGCAGAAAGGGTTTCCCCTTTTCCGCTGTCTCACATATGGCGTTATACCAGTGTGCCAGAAAGATCCCTCGACTTCGCTCAGGATGACGATACAGGAATAGCGCTTTCCAAACATATCCGTTGTACGCTACGTGAAATAAACCCATTCCCCCATACCGTCATTTCCAGCGCAGTCGAGAAATCTTCCTTGCACTCCGTCATTTCTTGCTCCTTTCACAGAAAGGGTTTCCCCTTTTCCGCTATCTCACATGGGACGCTATACCAGTATGCAAGAAAGATCCCTCCACTTCGGTCGGGATGACGATACAGGAATAGCGCTTTCCAAACATATTCGTTGTACGCTACGTGAAATAAACCCATTCCCCCCCACCGTCATTTCGAGCGCAGCGAGAAATCTTCCTTGCACTCTGCTCTTTCTTGCTCCTTTCGCAAAAGGTTTCCCCTTTTCCGCTGTCGCACATAGGACGCTATACCGGTGTGCCAGAAAGATCCCTCGACTTCGCTTTCGATGACATTGTTGGGAAAACACTCACCCAACATGTTCTTCCCCTGAGTCCTAGGAATACCATCCCCTTTTTACTGGTTTATCTTTTCCCTCACGCCTATAATAAGATGAGGGAAACGCTGATTCAATCGCGGAATTTGATTTCACATGTATTTTCAACAATTTAATCAGTGTTTTCCTAACAATCAGGAGGACAAACACATGAACTACGTTTATATCTTGACGAATACCACACATACCGTTTTATACATCGGCGTAACAAGCAATCTTCCCAGGCGCCTTTATGAGCATAAGCATGAATTGGTAGACGGCTTTACTAAAACATACCACGTTCATGAATTGATGTATGCTGAGCCTTATTCGGATATACGTACTGCCATCGCGAGAGAAAAGCAGCTCAAAAAGTGGGGACGTAAGAAGAAAAATGAACTCATCAGCAAAGCAAATCCTTATTGGTTGGATTTATCGGAGGATTGGCTTTCTTAAGCGCGGTATGAAGAAACAGATAAAACCGCTTGCCGCCATCCTACGTTTCTTGGACTTTTCGCCCCCCATACTGTCATTTCGAGCGCAGCGAGAAATCTTCCTTGCACTCTGCTCTTTCTTGCTCCTTTCGCAAAACGTTTCCCCTTTTCCGCGCTTTCTTGCTTCCTTCGCAGATGGATTCCCGTTTTCTGCTTTCACACATACGACATTATCCCCTCCTGCAAGAAAGATCCCTCGACTTCGCTCGGGATGACGATACAGGAATAGCGCTTTCCAAACATATTCGTTGTACGCTACATGAAATAAACCCATTCCCCCATACCGTCATGAGGGGCGCAGCGAGAAATCTTCCTTCCACTCTGCTCTTTCTTGCTTCCTTTCGCAAAAGGTTTCCCCTTTTCCGCTATCACACATACGGCGCTATACCAGTGTGCCAGAAAGATCCCTCGACTTCGCTCGGGATGACGATACAGGAATAGCGCTTTCCAAACATATTCGTTGTACGCTACATGAAATAAACCCATTCCCCCATACCGTCATGAGGGGCGCAGCGAGAAATCTTCCTTCCACTCTGCTCTTTCTTGCTCCTTTCGCAAAACGTTTCCCCTTTTCCGCTATCACACATACGGCGCTATACCGGTGTGCAAGAAAGATCCCTCGACTTCGCTCGGGATGACGATACGGGAATAGCGCTTTCTCAGCACATCCTTTATACGATGCGTGGGATATCCCCCTATGACGCAAAAGAAAAAAGCCCCAGCCAAAGCTGGAGCTTTTTTGTGTCAGAAAGACTTATTTGCCAAACTGTGCGAGCATGGTGCCTGCTGCTACTGCAGTACCAATAACGCCTGCTACGTTCGGACCCATAGCCTGCATCAGCAGGTAGTTGGACGGGTTGTCTTTCAGGCCTACGACCTGAGATACACGCGCTGCCATCGGGACTGCAGATACGCCTGCGGAGCCGATCAGCGGGTTGACCTTGTTGCCGGATGCAATTCTCATGATCTGGCCAAAGAGGACGCCGCCTGCGGTGCCTGCTGCGAATGCGATCAGGCCCAGGCAGATGATCTCGATGGTCTGGATACGGAGGAATTTGTCGCCGGTCATGGTAAGACCTGTGCCGGTTGCCAGGAAGATGGTGACGATGTTGCAGAGGGAGTTCTGAGCGGTATCGGACAGACGAGCGGTAACGCCGGAAACTTCAAACAGGTTGCCAAGGCAGAGGCAGCCCATCAGAGCTGCAACTGGCGGCAGGAGCAGGGATACAACGATAGCAACGACGATCGGGAATGCAACCTTTTCGAAGTGGGTAACAGGACGAAGGTTGGTCATCTTGATGGAACGCTGTTCTTTGGTGGTGCAGAGTTTCATGATCGGTGGCTGGATCAGCGGTACCAGGGACATGTAGGAGTAAGCTGCTACAGCGATGGCGCCCAGCAGATGTGGAGCCAGTTTGGAAGTCAGGTAAATAGCGGTCGGGCCGTCAGCACCACCGATGATGCCGATGGATGCTGCTTCCTGTACGTTGAAGCCGAGCATCATAGCGCCTGCGAGGGCTACGAATACGCCGATCTGAGCAGCTGCGCCCAGAAGTACGGTCTTAGGGTTCGCGATAAGCGGACCAAAGTCAGTCATAGCGCCTACGCCCATGAAGATCAGCGGCGGGAAGATTTCGTATTTGATACCGAAGCCGATAGCCATCATAACGCCCATTTCGTCTTCGAACCCGGTGTTCGGGAAGTTAGCCATAATATCGCCGAATGCGATAGGAAGCAGAAGCAGTGGTTCGTACTGCTTTGCGATAGCCAGATAGAGGAGGATAAGTCCTACCAGAATCATGACAATGTTCTGCCATGTCAGTGCGGCAAAGCCGGAGTCTGTCCATACAGAAACGAGAGCTCTCATAAAGCCGTCCATGTTATTTCCTCCTAAGATGAGTTCTGTATTCGTTTATAGTAATAAGATCTTATTTCTTCTTGCCTTTGGTCGGATCCACGATGTGAATCAGCTGGATGACGAAAGCCAAGAAGATCAGAACTGCGAATACGATAACCATGTTAGTAAGGCAAATGGAAAGCGGGCCTGGAGTATCCATGAGTTAAATCCACCTTTCTATTTTTAGCACCTGAGGTGCCGTTGCGGAGAACCGCAGCCTAGTGTGAAATGAAAGGCCACCCTTCCGGGTTTCCCCGGAAGGAGCCTTAGAGGTACCTGAAAAGTGCTTGTCACAGCACCCGTTCTGGGATCAATGGAATGGCCAGAAGATCGGGATAATGATGACGCAAGCGATCCAGGAAATGACGCACATCGGTACACCGACTTTTACGTAGTCATTGAAGGAGAAGTTGCCAGGGCCAAGTACGAGGGTATTTGGCGGAGTAGCCATTGGAGTTGCGAATGCCATGGAGGCTGCAATACCAAGAGCCATCAGTACCGGTTTCGGATCGCATCCGATGGACTGAGCAATGGAAATACCAATAGGAGCCAAAAGTGCTGCAGATGCAGTGTTAGACATGAACTGAGTGAGTACGTTCGAGATCAGGAAGAGTACAGCGGTCAGGACATATGGGTTCGGGTTTTCGCCCATGAGGCCGACGACGAAGTCAGCGATCATCTTGCCTGCGCCGGTCTTATCCATAGCAGTTGCTACAGAAAGCATACCAGCGAAGAGGAAAATCGTTACCCAGTCGATACCAGCGTAAGCTTCTTTTTCCTTCAGGCAGCCGGTGATAACGCAGAGGATAGCGCCGGTGACTGCTGCGGTGTGCAGCGGAACAGTCTTCAGGTTGAGAGCCATGCAGACAACGACGCCGATCAGGATGAGACCGGAGATCCACATCTTGGTCTTGCTCTTCGGAGCATCATCGCCGGAAGCACCAGCTTCTTCTTTTGCTGCTTTGATGGCTTCTTCGTCCATCGCGCCGGAGGATTTATCCGGAATGAAATGACGGCCAACAAAGAGGGTATAGACAAGAATGATGATAGACAGCGGGATACCGATGAATGCGAATTCGAAGAATCCGAAGGTCGGAAGTCCTGCAGCTGCCAGAGCGCCGGTAACGATGACGTTTGGCGGAGTACCGATCATGGTGATGGTACCGCCGACGTTAGCTGCGATAGCAAGAGGCATCAGTTCCTTAGAAGCAGGGATCTTTGCTGCCTGGCAGATACCAATGATGACTGGCATCAGGCAGGCTACTGTACCGGTGTTCGAAGAAACAGAGGACAGGACGATCGTAACGATCATGATAGCTGCCATCAGCGGGATCTCGTTGGTGCCGGCTTTCTTAACTACAGCTACACCGATAGCTTCAGCGAGGCCAGTCTTAAACATAGCGGCGCCGATAACGAACATACCGCCGAAAAGTACGACGGTGGAATTGGAGAGACCTGCGTAAACCTGTTTTGACGGGAGTACGCCCAGAATCCCCAGTGCAGTACATGCTGCCATAGCGGTAACAGCCAGCGGAATCAGTTCGGTAACGAAGAGAAATGCTGCTACGGCCAGGACACACAGTGTGGTAATGGCTGGATCCATAAAGGTTCACCTTCCTTTTGATGATTCTTCAGTAGGGGATCAATACGGTGCGGTTCGATCATCTGAAGAAAGTCTCCGGAAGTTCTTATTAGGACTCATATGAAATTGTCAAGAAGAAAAATAATTGCAGTATTCTATAAAAGAATAAATTCCGATGAATCCCGAAATGCGTTCCGGAAAACGGACAATCCCTTGATCAACCAGCTATCCTCCTTTGTGACAGTCCCAGGGACGGACTCGCATTCATGAAGAGCGCCACTCTCAGCTCTGATTGTTTTGCACTTCATGAGCACCTATGGCTATTGTATCCATAGCCCCCTATTTTTTCAAACTCCATAGCCTATTATCTAATTGCAAATCCATGGTATTTGTTACTTATGAATTTTTATTTCATTCTTTTCTTTATTTTTTATTTATTCACAGCAAAATTATGCATATCGTTTGGCATAGAAATGCGTTTTATCCCGATCCTATCGAATTGTATCGTATACTATCTGATATTTTCATAGCCATCTATGGATTGAAATGGTGCGTACCATCGTCCCATTTCCACTTCTGTTTTGCATTTACATAGCTATTTATGCTATCCCTAAATTTACATAGCCTGCTATTTATTAAATCACATAATGCTATGCATTTACGCCTGTTATTTCCTCCATGTCTTCTTAGATGCATGTATCTCTAATATTCCAAATTGGAAAAATAAATAATTATTAGAAATGCATGGTGTGCTATGGAAATAAATGGATAGATGGCATTGAGGGTTAAACGGGTTCAGGGTTCAAGGTTCAGGGTTCAGGGTTCAGGGTTCAGGGTTCAAGAAAATTAGGAATTAGGAATGAGGAATGAAGGTGGCGGCTTCGCCGAGATCCTTCGACTCAGGTCGCAGCTGTTCTGGCATTCGTTATCTCACATACGACGTTTCTCGCCGCTCAGGATGACGAAATAGGGCGATGCCTGAAGGTAGCATGTAATCACCAGCCACTCAAAGCTCCTGATCCCTAACCACTCATCCCTGCTTTTAAACTTCAGGGTGCGGGTGGGTTGAAAGACACTCTCCTATTATTTCACTTTTGTTCGTCTACACTCCCCCCCAGTCGTCATTTCGAGCGCAGCGAGAAATCTTTTTCGTCACCCCCTTTGCCTCCTCCTTCGCTAAGCCTTTTATAGGAAGCACCGCCCACCGTCTTTCCGCGATACGGTGTTTCCCGTTTCTCGCTGTCGGACGCGCTCCCTCTTACCGCCAACGAAAAAGATCCCTCGGCTTCGCTCGGGATGACGATACGGGAAGAACGCATTTCCCACACACTCTTTGTATGATACAGCGGATATCCATTCCCTACACTGTCATTTCGAGCGCAGCGAGAAATCTTTTTCGTCACCTTTTTCCCTCCTCCTTCGCTAAGCCGTTTACGGGAAACACCGCCCCCACCTTTCCTGTAATACGGTGTTTCCCGTTTCTCGCTGCCAAACACTCGCCCTCTTGCCGCCAACAAAAAGGATCCTTCGCTTTCGATGACGATACGTGGGATATCCCCCTACCACGCACAAAAAAGCCCCAGCCAAAGCTGGAGCTTTTTTGTGTCAGAAAAACTTATTTGCCAAACTGCGCGAGCATGGTGCCTGCTGCTACTGCAGTACCAATAACGCCTGCTACGTTCGGGCCCATTGCCTGCATCAGCAGGTAGTTGGACGGGTTGTCTTTCAGGCCTACGACCTGAGATACACGCGCTGCCATCGGGACTGCAGATACGCCTGCGGAGCCGATCAGCGGGTTGACCTTGTTGCCGGATGCAATTCTCATGATCTGGCCAAAGAGGACGCCGCCTGCGGTGCCTGCTGCGAATGCGATCAGGCCCAGGCAGATGATCTCGATGGTCTGGATACGGAGGAATTTGTCGCCGGTCATGGTAAGACCTGTGCCGGTTGCCAGGAAGATGGTGACGATGTTGCAGAGGGAGTTCTGAGCGGTATCGGACAGACGAGCGGTAACGCCGGAAACTTCAAACAGGTTGCCAAGGCAGAGGCAGCCCATCAGAGCTGCAACTGGCGGCAGGAGCAGGGATACAACGATAGCAACGACGATCGGGAATGCAACCTTTTCGAAGTGGGTAACAGGACGAAGGTTGGTCATCTTGATGGAACGCTGTTCTTTGGTGGTGCAGAGTTTCATGATCGGTGGCTGGATCAGCGGTACCAGGGACATGTAGGAGTAAGCTGCTACAGCGATGGCGCCCAGCAGATGTGGAGCCAGTTTGGAAGTCAGGTAAATAGCGGTCGGGCCGTCAGCACCACCGATGATGCCGATGGATGCTGCTTCCTGTACGTTGAAGCCGAGCATCATAGCGCCTGCGAGGGCTACGAATACGCCGATCTGAGCAGCTGCGCCCAGAAGTACGGTCTTAGGGTTCGCGATAAGCGGACCAAAGTCAGTCATAGCGCCTACGCCCATGAAGATCAGCGGCGGGAAGATTTCGTATTTGATACCGAAGCCGATAGCCATCATAACGCCCATTTCGTCTTCGAACCCGGTATTCGGGAAGTTTGCCATAATATCGCCAAAAGCGATCGGCAGCAGCAGAAGAGGTTCGTACTCTTTTGCAATAGCGAGGTAGAGCAGGATAAGCCCTACCAGAATCATGACCATGTTCTGCCATGTCAGTGCGGCAAAGCCGGAGTCTGTCCATACAGAAACAAGTGCTCTCATAAAGCCGTCCATGTGTATAGCCTCCTAGGTGTAATCATTGTAATGGGTCGGAGTCAAAGGTGAGACCCCTGTTTCAGTCTCTAGTTGGGATCCTGAACCGTGGGAAATTGTCATTTCCTCCAATGACTCTTCGGTAAACGTGCTATTCTTATTTCTTCTTGCCTTTGGTCGGATCCACGATGTGAATCAACTGAATGACGAAAGCCAGGAAAATCAGCACAGCGAATACAATGACCATGTTGGTAATACAAATGGAAAGCGGGCCTGGAGTATCCATGAATGAATCCACCTTTCCTTGTTAAAAAAACGGAATAAAAAGGATCAATGAAAGGAGGAAGGCGGGTCTGCAAGCACTACGTAAGTGCAGGCCCCGCCGCCTCTTATTTCATTGCTGTTTGATCATCAGAATGGCCAGAAGATCGGGATAATGATGACGCAGGCGATCCAGGAAATGACGCACATCGGAACGCCGACTTTGACGTAATCATTGAAAGTAAATCCGCCAGGGCCAAGTACGAGGGTATTTGGCGGAGTAGCCATTGGAGTTGCGAATGCCATGGAGGCTGCAATACCAAGAGCCATCAGTACCGGTTTCGGATCACATCCGATGTTCTGCGCGATGGAGATACCGATCGGTGCAAGCAGTGCTGCGGATGCGGTATTCGACATGAACTGGGTAAGAACATTGGAGATGAGGAAGAGGACTGCGGTCAGAACATATGGGTTCGGGCTCGTGCCCATCATGCCTACGACGGTGTCAGCGATCAGCTTACCAGCGCCGGTCTTTTCCATAGCGGTAGCGACAGAAAGCATCCCGGCGAAGAGGAAGATCGTTACCCAGTCGATACCGGCATACGCTTCTTTTTCTTTCAGGCAGCCGGTGATGACGCAGAGGATAGCGCCGGTGACTGCTGCGGTGTGCAGCGGAACGGTCTTGAGGTCCAGAGCCATGCAGACAACGACGCCGATCAGGATGAGACCGGAGATCCACATCTTGGTCTTGCTCTTCGGAGCATTGTCATCAGAAGCACCAGCTTCTTCTTTCGCAGCTTTGACGGCTTCTTCATCCATCTCACCAGCAGAGTGGTCAGGGAGGAAACGACGACCTACGAAGAGGGTGTAGAGAACGATGATAATAGAGAGCGGAACGCCGATGAATGCGAATTCAAAGAATCCGAAGGTCGGAAGTCCTGCAGCAGAGAGAGCGCCGGTAACGATGACGTTTGGCGGAGTACCGATCATGGTGATGGTACCGCCGACGTTAGCAGCGATAGCCAGTGGCATCAGCTGTTTGGAAGCCGGGATCTTCGCTGCCTGGCAGATACCGATGATGACCGGCATCAGGCAGGCTACTGTACCGGTGTTCGAGGAAACAGAGGACAGTACGCAGGTAACGATCATGATGGCTGCCATCAATGGCAGTTCATTGGTGCCTGCTTTTTTTACGACGGCAATACCGATCGCTTCGGCAAGACCGGTCTTAAACATAGCAGCGCCGATGACGAACATACCGCCGAAGAGAACGACGGTGGAATTGGAGAGACCTGCGTAAACCTGTTTCGACGGGAGTACGCCCAGAATCCCCAATACAGTACATGCAGCCATAGCGGTGACAGCCAGTGGAATCAGTTCGGTAACGAAGAGAAACGCTGCCACAGCCAGGACACACAGTGTGATAATGGCTGGATCCATAATGGTTCACCTTCCTTATTGGATGGCTTCTCCCGCCCTTTCATCAGATGCATCTGAAACGGCAGAGAAAAGCTTTCCGGAAGACTTCAGAATCCTATGTGTAAAGATATATAATGGCTGAAATCAATGAATCCCGAAACGTTTTCCGGAGATCAATCCCTTGGCCAACCGGCTATCCTCCTTTCGCTCAGCCCCAGGGGAAAGGGCTCATATCCATGGTTTCCTTTTCGGTACTTCCATAGGCATCTATGATTATTTTACTTATTTCTCGTCGTTTTGCAAGAGGGGTAAAATTCGAATGCAGCATGAATTCTCATAGTTGTTCTAAATTTATTTGCTGAATTTATCGCTTATTTGGCACTTTTTATATCGCTATCTATGCATCAAGAGGCGCAAATGAAAAGCAATAATTCGTTCTTTAATACTTCCGCGCATTCGATTTCATCGCTACCTATGTAGTTTCAAGGTGCTGCTCGACCCTTTTACGCGATTTGCACTTCCATAGAACGGCAGCAGCAGGAAATATCTGCCGCGCCGGTGCTAAAAACACGAAATAAAAGGTTTTTATAACAGGGTATAAATGGTGGAATGGAGAGTAGTGACCGGGCACTAGCCACTGGGTGTTCGCGAGAACATCATTTCAAGGTGAGCGAGAAATTCTTCTTGCGCTGCATGGGACAACCCCATCCCCCATATCGTCATTACCCCTAATCCCTAGCCACTAGTCACTAGTCCCTCCAAAACAAAAAAGCCCCGGCGGGAGCCGGAGCTTTTTATAGATCTTACATGCCGAATGGCCAAACGATCGGGATGACTACGAGGCAGACGATGAGGGAGATCACGCACATCGGAACGCCGACCTTTGCATAGTCGTTGAAGGAGAATCCGCCAGGTCCGAGAACGAGGGTGTTTGGCGGAGTAGCCATTGGGGTAGCAAATGCGCAGGAAGCAGCGATGCCGAGAGCCATCAGTACCGGTTTCGGGTCAGCACCGATGGACTGCGCAATGGAGATACCGATCGGTGCAAGCAGTGCAGCGGATGCGGTATTGGACATGAACTGGGTAAGAACGTTGGAGATCAGGAAGAGGACTGCGGTCAGAACGTATGGGTTCGGGTTCGTGCCCATCATGCTGACAACGCTATCAGCGATCAGCTTGCCGGCGCCGGTCTTTTCCATAGCGGTAGCGACAGAAAGCATACCAGCGAAGAGGAAAATGGTGACCCAGTCGATACCAGCATATGCTTCTTTTTCCTTCAGGCAGCCGGTGACTACGCACAGGATTGCGCCGGTGACTGCTGCGGTGTGCAGCGGAACGGTCTTGAGGTCCAGAGCCATGCAGAGGACGACGCCGATCAGGATGAGACCGGAAATCCACATCTTGGTCTTGCTCTTCGGAGCGTCATCGCCGGAAGCGCCTGCTTCTTCTTTTGCTGCTTTGATGGCTTCTTCATCCATAGCACCTGCAGATTTTGCAGCGATCATGTGACGGCCGATGAAGAGAGTATAGATGGTGATAACGAGGGAGAGCGGGATACCGATCCAAGCAAATTCGAAGAAGCCGAAGGTCGGGAGGCCTGCCGTTGTCAGCGCGCCGGTAACGATAACGTTTGGCGGGGTACCGATCATGGTGATGGTGCCGCCGACGTTAGCTGCGATAGCCAGAGGCATCAGCTGTTTGGAAGCCGGGAGCTTTGCTACGGAGCAGATACCGATGATGACCGGCATCAGGCAAGCAACTGTACCTGTATTGGAGGATACAGCGGACAGCACGATGGTAACGACCATGATAGCAGCCATCAGCGGGATCTCGTTGGTGCCTGCTTTTTTAACGACGGCTACACCGATGGCTTCTGCCAGACCGGTCTTGAACATAGCCGCACCGATAACGAACATACCGCCGAAAAGAACGACGGTGGAATTGGAAAGACCTGCATAAACGGCCTTGGACGGAAGTACGCCCAGAATGCCCAGTGCAGTACATGCTGCCATCGCGGTGACAGCCAGCGGGATCAGTTCGGTGATGAACAGGAATGCTGCCACACCCAGTACGCACAGCGTAATAATAGCGGGATCCATAATTTACCTTCCTATGTGTTTCTGTAATACCTATCAATACTTGATGAGAAAAGAGATCAGCGGATCTCTTTTCAGGGAAACGCCGCTTCTATATTTCGGCGCTCCATTTGTCTTTCCATTATGGGTCATGCTATCTAAAGATGAATGCTATAATCAATACCCTATGAAAAACTCGGCCCTCTACCTCTATCCTCCTTCCCATCTGAGCCAGCCTGTAATTCCCACAAAGAATATATGTTATTCTTATGAGAAAGCCGTGTTCTATGATACTAGACCACCGATTATTGCACAAGGGCATGATGGAAGATTCCTAGTTTTAGGTATGTATACTATGTATCTCTCATTTGCATTTACATTTCTGCCCGTATCTGGACTCGTATCTGGAGCGGCTTTCTATGCTTTCCTTTTTTATCAATGCCGCCTTCCTCTCCGCCGTCTCTCCTATACGTCTTTATACGTTAGAAATCACTCCTTTTCGCCCCATCATCTGCTGCATCCCATTCGTGAAGAATAGCATACTATCATTTTTAGGCCGCCCCTCATTTTTTTCAAGAGATCCGTCGATATCATTTCCTAGTTGCATCTATCATAAAAGGCGCGCGAAAAAGGCATAAATAAATTCTATAAGAGGGGATCATCCCCCCACACTGTCATTTTGGGTTGAGCGAGAGAGCCCTTTACCCTCCTCCTTCGCCAAGCCTTTTATAGGAAGCACCGCCTACCGTCTTTCCGCGATACGGCGTTTCCCGTTTCTCGCTGCCAAACACTCGCCCTCTTGCCGCCAACGAAAAAGATCCCTCGGCTCCGCTCGGGATGACGATACGGGAAGAACGCGTTTCCCACACATTCTTTGTATGATGCACGGGGTATTCATTCTCCACACGATCATTTCGAGCGTAGCGAGAAATCTTTTTCGTTTCCCTTTTCCCTCCTCCTTCGCTAAGCCTTTTAGGGGAAGCACCGTCCCCGCCTTTCCTGCGATACAGTGTTTCCCATTTCTCGCTGTCGGGCACGCTCCCTCTTACCGCCAACGAAAAAGATCCCTCGACTTCGCTCGGGATGACGTTGCGGAAGTGGCGTTTTCCCAACATACCCTTTATACGGGACGTGGGTTATCCATCCCCCCATACCGTCATTTCGAGCGCAGCGAGAAATCTTCCTTGCACGCCGTCGTTCCTTACTCCTTTCGCTAAAGGTTTCCCATTTTCCGCTGTCTCACATAGAGCGCTATACCAGTGTGCAAGAAAGATCCCTCGGCTTCGCTCGGGATGACGTTGCGTGAATACCGTTCCCTCACACTTCCCATCTACTTTCCCTGTAATAACGATACGCGCGAAGCGCCATCAACATTCGCGGCGCTTCTATTTTTTATGCGCCGCACCACCCCCCTGAACCCGACAACCTGAACCCTAAACCCACACCAAAAAAGCCCCAGCCAAAGCTGGAGCTTTTTTGGTGTCAAAAGACTTATTTGCCAAACTGTGCGAGCATGGTGCCTGCTGCTACTGCAGTACCAATAACGCCTGCTACGTTCGGGCCCATTGCCTGCATCAGCAGGTAGTTGGACGGGTTGTCTTTCAGGCCTACGACCTGAGATACACGAGCTGCCATCGGGACTGCAGATACGCCTGCGGAGCCGATCAGCGGGTTGACCTTGTTGCCGGATGCGATTCTCATGATCTGGCCAAAGAGGACGCCGCCTGCGGTGCCTGCTGCGAATGCGATCAGGCCCAGGCAGATGATCTCGATGGTCTGGATACGGAGGAATTTGTCGCCGGTCATGGTAAGACCTGTGCCGGTTGCCAGGAAGATGGTGACGATGTTGCAGAGTGCGTTCTGTGCGGTGTCGGACAGACGGCCGGTGACGCCGGATACTTCAAACAGGTTGCCAAGGCACAGGCAGCCCATCAGTGCTGCTACCGGTGGCAGAAGCAGGGATACGACGATGGATACAACGATCGGGAACATGACCTTTTCGAAGTGGGTAACAGGACGAAGGGTGGTCATTCTGATCTTACGCTGTTCTTTGGTGGTGCAGAGTTTCATGATCGGTGGCTGGATCAGCGGTACCAGGGACATGTAGGAGTATGCTGCTACTGCGATAGCGCCCAGAAGTTCCGGAGCCAGTTTGGAGGAGAGGTAAATAGCGGTCGGGCCGTCAGCGCCACCGATGATGCCGATAGCTGCTGCCTGCGGTGCAGTGAAGCCGAGGACCATAGCGCCTGCGAGGGCTACGAATACGCCGATCTGAGCTGCTGCGCCCAGGAGCATGGTCTTCGGGTTCGCGATAAGCGGACCAAAGTCGGTCATAGCGCCTACGCCCATGAAGATCAGCGGCGGGAAGATTTCGTATTTGATACCGAAGCCGATGGCCATCATGACGCCCATTTCGTCTTCGAATCCGGTGTTCGGGAAGTTTGCCATGATGTCGCCGAATGCGATTGGCAGAAGAAGCAGTGGTTCATACTGTTTTGCGATGGCGAGGTACAGAAGTACGAGGCCTACGCCGATCATAATGACGTTTTCGATGGAGAGGTGGGCAAAGCCGGAATCGGTCCATACGGAAACGAGAGCTCTCATAAAGCCGTCCATGTTGTTTCCTCCTAGATGGATAGTTTAGTGGGTAGTTGGTATTTGTTTGGTGTCATTGCGATTTCATACCTCTGTCTATCATGAGAAATTAGGAATGAGGAATTAGGAATGGTGGTGCGGCGCGTAAAAGTCATGAAGCGCCGCGGAGTAGAAAGAAGGGCGATGCCCCCGTTTTCTAATCCCTAATCCCTGACTACTAATCCCTATTTGCAGAATGAAGAGAGAAGTATGCATCATTTCAAAAACGATATTTTCTTATTTCTTCTTGCCTTTGGTCGGATCCACGATGTGAATCAGCTGGATGACGCAAGCCAAGAAAATCAGCACGCCGAACACGATAACCATGTTCGTGAGGCAGATCGAAAGCGGGCCCGGAGTTTCCATAGATAAACCACCTTTCTGTAATATATTTTTCTTGCAGAAGGAGTAAGAATGTCAGCCGTCATTCTGCAAAAGCGAGAGCGCCTTTGCAGAATGAGCCGACTCATTTCTTACATGCCGAATGGCCAAACGATCGGGATGACTACGAGGCAGATCACGAGGGACAGAAGGCACATCGGAACGCCGACCTTTGCATAGTCGTTGAAGGAGAATCCGCCAGGTCCGAGAACGAGGGTGTTTGGCGGAGTAGCCATTGGGGTAGCAAATGCGCAGGAAGCAGCGATGCCGAGAGCCATCAGTACCGGTTTCGGGTCAGCACCGATGGACTGCGCAATGGAGATACCGATCGGTGCAAGCAGTGCAGCGGATGCGGTATTGGACATGAACTGGGTAAGAACGTTGGAGATCAGGAAGAGAACTGCGGTCAGAACGTATGGGTTCGGGTTCGTGCCCATCATGCTGACAACGCTATCAGCGATCAGCTTGCCGGCGCCGGTCTTTTCCATAGCGGTAGCGACAGAAAGCATACCAGCGAAGAGGAAAATGGTGACCCAGTCGATACCAGCATATGCTTCTTTTTCCTTCAGGCAGCCGGTGACTACGCACAGGATTGCGCCGGTGACTGCTGCGGTGTGCAGCGGAACGGTCTTGAGGTCCAGAGCCATGCAGAGGACGACGCCGATCAGGATGAGACCGGAAATCCACATCTTGGTCTTGCTCTTCGGAGCGTCATCGCCGGAAGCGCCTGCTTCTTCTTTTGCTGCTTTGATGGCTTCTTCATCCATAGCACCTGCAGATTTTGCAGCGATCATGTGACGGCCGATGAAGAGAGTATAGATGGTGATAACGAGGGAGAGCGGGATACCGATCCAAGCAAATTCGAAGAAGCCGAAGGTCGGGAGGCCTGCCGTTGTCAGCGCGCCGGTAACGATAACGTTTGGCGGGGTACCGATCATGGTGATGGTGCCGCCGACGTTAGCTGCGATAGCCAGAGGCATCAGCTGTTTGGAAGCCGGGAGCTTTGCTACGGAGCAGATACCGATGATGACCGGCATCAGGCAAGCAACTGTACCTGTATTGGAGGATACAGCGGACAGCACGATGGTAACGACCATGATAGCAGCCATCAGCGGGATCTCGTTGGTGCCTGCTTTTTTAACGACGGCTACACCGATGGCTTCTGCCAGACCGGTCTTGAACATAGCCGCACCGATAACGAACATACCGCCGAAAAGAACGACGGTGGAATTGGAAAGACCTGCATAAACGGCCTTGGACGGAAGTACGCCCAGAATGCCCAGTGCAGTACATGCTGCCATCGCGGTGACAGCCAGCGGGATCAGTTCGGTGATGAACAGGAATGCTGCCACACCCAGTACGCACAGCGTAATAATAGCGGGATCCATAATTTACCTTCCTATGTGTTTCTGTAATGCCAATCAATTCGTAATGGGAAAAGAAATCAGCGGATTTCTTTTTCAGAAAGCATCGCCTGATGGAGCGATACTTTTCTCGTCTTTCAATTATGGGTCATGCTATCTAAAGATGAATGCTATAATAATACCCTCTTTGAAAAACTCTGCTCTTCCTACCTCTATCCTCCTTTCGTCCGAGCCGGACAATAATTCCGTGCGAGAATAAATTATATTCTCATTGGAACGCCGAGTATTATGATACTAAAATCTGTATCATTTCACAAATATCCATAGCTAACATGTTATTTTTTAGGCAGGTATACTATGTATTCCGTCGGTCATGTTCTTTCATCAGCCGCCCATTTTTTCAAATCAGACGATACTATTTCCCTGCTTCTTCCATTGGCAATGACGGTTCTCGCTGATACTTTTATTTTCTATTATTTTCTCTGTTTTTTGATGCAATTTATTCCTTTCTAGCAGTAAAGGAAATAACATTTGGCCTTTTAGGTTTTCCCTTATTTTTTTGTTAGAAATATAGATTTAAAAAATAGATAGTATTTTTCATAAATGGAGTCCGTTTCCTATATAGAATTATTTTATAACTCTCGTAAATAGGAATGGTATGCAGTTTCATATGTTAGCACTTTTTTCGGGGATATTCCCCCCTCATTTCAAGTAGAAGGAGAGCCCTTTCCCTCCTCTTTCGCTAAGCCTTTTATAGGAAGCACCGCCTACCGTCTTTCCGCGATACGGCGTTTCCCGTTTCTCGCTGCCAAACACTCGCCCTCTTGCCGCCAACGAAAAAGATCCCTCGGCTTCGCTCGGGATGACGATACGGGAAACGTGCTTTCCTCTTTTCTTTTACCTTGCATTGGTTATTCATCCCGCAGACCGTCATTTCGAGCGCAGCGAGAAATCTTTTTCGTCCCCTTTTTCCCACGACTCCTTCGCTAAGCCGTTTACGGGAAGCACCGTCCCACCTTTCCTGCGATACGGTGTTTCCCATTCCCTGCTGTCAGACACTCGCCGTCTTACCGCCAACGAAAAAGATCCCTCGGCTTCGCTCGGGATGACGATACGGGAAACGTGCTTTCCTCTTTTCTTTTACCTTGCATTGGTTATTCATCCCGCAGACCGTCATTTCGAGCGCAGCGAGAAATCTTTTTCGTCCCCTTTTTCCCACGACTCCTTCGCTAAGCCGTTTACGGGAAGCACCGTCCCCGCCTTTCCTGCGATACGGTGTTTCCCGTTTTTCGCTATCGGACACTCGCCCTCTTGCCGCCAACGAAAAAGATCCCTCGGCTTCGCTCGGGATGACGATACGGGAAACGTGCTTTCTCAACACAATCTTTTCCCGATCTACGGAAATGCCCATTTCCCGCCTTTTTACTAGTTTATCTTTTATATCACGCTTATAATGAAATCAATCAACAGGAGGATACATATATGAACTACGTCTACATCTTAACTAACGCAGCACATACCGTCTTATATATCGGCGTTACAAGTAATCTTCCCAGACGCCTTTATGAGCATAAGCATGAGCTGATAGATGGTTTTACCAAAACGTACCACGTCCATGAATTGATGTATGCTGAGCCTTATTCGGATATACGTACTGCCATTGCGAGAGAAAAGCAGCTCAAAAAGTGGGGCAGACAAAAGAAAAATAACCTCATCACAGAGAATAATCCCGATTGGATTGACTTGTCCGCAGACTGGCTTTCATAACTTTGGTGCATCGGACATCTCTGGAAAAACATATCCATTCCCTACACTGTCATTTCGAGCGCAGCGAGAAATCTTTTTCGTCCCCTTTTTCCCTCCTCCTTCGCTAAGCCGTTTACGGGAAGCACCGCCCCCACCTTTTCACGATACGGCGTTTCCCGTTTTTCGCTATCGGACACTCGCCCTCTTACCGCCAACGAAAAAGATCCCTCGGCTCCGCTCGGGATGACGATACGGGAAGAACGCGTTTCCCACACATTCTTTGTATGATGCACGGGGTATTCATTCTCCACACGATCATTTCGAGCGTAGCGAGAAATGGTAATACAGGAAGAACATTTTCCCAACGCACACTTTATACGATACAGCGGATATCCATTCCCCCACACTGTCATTTCGAGCGCAGCGAGAAATCTTTTTCGTCCCCTTTTTCCACGACTCCTTCGCTAAGCCGTTTACGGGAAGCACCGCCTACCGCCTTTCCTGCGATACGGTGTTTCCCATTTCTCGCTGCCAAACACGCTCCCTCTTACCGCCAACGAAAAAGATCCCTCGGCTCCGCTCGGGATGACGATACGGGAAAAATGCTTTCTAAGCACAGCCTTTGCAAGATATGTTGGATAAGAGCATCCCCCCTACCACGTAAAAAAGCCCCGGCAGAAGCCGGAGCTTTTTTGTGTCAGAAAGACTTATTTGCCAAACTGTGCGAGCATGGTGCCTGCTGCTACTGCAGTACCAATAACGCCTGCTACGTTCGGGCCCATTGCCTGCATCAGCAGGTAGTTGGACGGGTTGTCTTTCAGGCCTACGACCTGAGATACACGAGCTGCCATCGGGACTGCAGATACGCCTGCGGAGCCGATCAGCGGGTTGACCTTGTTGCCGGATGCGATTCTCATGATCTGGCCAAAGAGGACGCCGCCTGCGGTGCCTGCTGCGAATGCGATCAGGCCCAGGCAGATGATCTCGATGGTCTGGATACGGAGGAATTTGTCGCCGGTCATGGTAAGACCTGTGCCGGTTGCCAGGAAGATGGTGACGATGTTGCAGAGTGCGTTCTGTGCGGTGTCGGACAGACGGCCGGTGACGCCGGATACTTCAAACAGGTTGCCAAGGCACAGGCAGCCCATCAGTGCTGCTACCGGTGGCAGAAGCAGGGATACGACGATGGATACTACGATCGGGAACATGACCTTTTCGAAGTGGGTAACAGGACGAAGGGTGGTCATTCTGATCTTACGCTGTTCTTTGGTGGTGCAGAGTTTCATGATCGGTGGCTGGATCAGCGGTACCAGGGACATGTAGGAGTATGCTGCTACTGCGATAGCGCCCAGAAGTTCCGGAGCCAGTTTGGAGGACAGGTAAATAGCGGTCGGGCCGTCAGCACCAC
Organism: Dialister sp. i34-0019-2H8; assembly: GCF_042846925.1. Taxonomy (NCBI): domain Bacteria; kingdom Bacillati; phylum Bacillota; class Negativicutes; order Veillonellales; family Veillonellaceae; genus Dialister; species Dialister sp. i34-0019-2H8. The sequence goes on along the minus strand of NZ_BAABYQ010000001.1, from coordinate 228,775 downwards.
CGATGATGCCGATAGCTGCTGCCTGCGGTGCAGTGAAGCCGAGGACCATAGCGCCTGCGAGGGCTACGAATACGCCGATCTGAGCTGCTGCGCCCAGGAGCATGGTCTTCGGGTTTGCGATGAGCGGACCAAAGTCGGTCATTGCGCCTACGCCCATGAAAATCAGCGGCGGGAAAATTTCGTATTTGATACCGAAGCCGATGGCCATCATGACGCCCATTTCGTCTTCGAATCCGGTGTTCGGGAAGTTTGCCATGATGTCGCCGAATGCGATTGGCAGAAGAAGCAGTGGTTCATACTGTTTTGCGATGGCGAGGTACAGAAGTACGAGACCTACGCCGATCATAATGACGTTTTCGATGGAGAGGTGGGCAAAGCCGGAATCGGTCCATACGGAAACGAGAGCTCTCATAAAGCCGTCCATGTTGTTTCCTCCTAGATGGATAGTTGAGTGGGGTAATGGTTCTGAGTCAGCTGGGATGCAAGACTTGTGTCAAGGGTTCAAGGTTCTAGGTTCTGGGTTCGGGATGCGCAGTCACTTGAACCTTGACCCCTGAACCAATGAGGAATTGCCATTCCCTGATTGACTCTAAAGTAATCTAATTCTTATTTCTTCTTGCCTTTGGTCGGATCCACGATGTGAATCAGCTGGATGACGCAAGCCAGGAAAATCAGCACGCCGAACACGATAACCATGTTCGTGAGGCAGATCGAAAGCGGGCCCGGAGTTTCCATAGAGTAAAATCCACCTTTCTTTGAGTAAGAAGGATGATCCTTCAGAGTTTTCTGCGTGAGACCGTCACGCGCGGTGTTTCAAAACTTCAGAAACGCAAATAGATTTCCCGCCACCCCCACTTTGCGCGGGAGCGGCGAAAAATTCCATTTTTGTAAGTGATCTCTCAGCTTACATGCCGAATGGCCATACGATCGGGATGACTACGAGGCAGACGATGAGAGAAATGACGCACATCGGTACACCGACTTTAGCATAGTCGTTGAAGGAGAAGTTGCCAGGTCCAAGAACGAGAGTGTTTGGCGGAGTAGCCATCGGGGTAGCGAATGCGCAGGATGCGGCAATACCAAGTGCCATCAGTACCGGTTTCGGGTCAGCGCCGATGGACTGTGCGATAGAAATACCAATGGGGGCAAGCAGTGCTGCGGATGCAGTGTTCGACATGAACTGGGTGAGGACGTTGGAGATGAGGAACAGTACGCCGGTCAGGACGTATGGGTTCGGGTTCGAGCCCATCATGCTTACGACGGTGTCAGCGATCATTTTGCCTGCGCCGGTCTTTTCCATAGCAGATGCCACGGAAAGCATACCAGCGAAGAGGAAAATGGTGACCCAGTCGATGCCAGCGTAAGCTTCTTTTTCCTTCAGGCAGCCGGTGATAACGCAGAGGATAGCGCCGGTGACTGCTGCGGTGTGCAGCGGAACAGTCTTCAGGTTGAGAGCCATGCAGAGAACAACGCCGATCAGGATAAGACCGGAGATCCACATTTTTGTTTTGCTCTTCGGAGCATCTCCGCCGCCGCCAGCTTCTTCTTTAGCAGCCTTCAGAGCTTCTTCGTCCATGGCGCCGGCAGATTTTGCAGCGATCATGTGACGGCCGATGAAGAGGGTGTAGACAGTGATGACAAGGGAGAGCGGGATACCGATAGCCGCGAATTCGAAGAATCCGAAGGTCGGAAGACCAGCCGTGGTCAGAGCGCCGGTAACGATAACGTTTGGCGGGGTACCGATCATGGTGATGGTACCGCCGACGTTAGCGGCGATAGCCAGTGGCATCAGTTCCTTGGAAGCAGGGATCTTTGCTGCCTGGCAGATACCGATGATGACCGGCATCAGGCATGCGACTGTACCTGTGTTGGAGGATACAGAGGACAGCACGATGGTAACGATCATGATAGCTGCCATCAGCGGAATCTCATTGGTGCCTGCTTTTTTAACTACGGCAATGCCGATGGCTTCAGCAAGGCCGGTTTTAAACATAGCAGCGCCGATGACGAACATGCCGCCGAAGAGAACGACGGTGGAGTTGGAAAGACCTGCATATACTGCTTTAGACGGGAGTACGCCGAGAATCCCAAGCATGGTACATGCTGCCATAGCGGTAACAGCCAGCGGAATCAGTTCAGTGATGAAGAGAAATGCTGCTACAGCCAGGACGCACAGCGTGATAATAGCTGGATCCATAATTTTCACCTTCCTATGTTTTGCTTTGTAAAAAACTCTGGTGGTGCGGTTAGAATTCTTCACAGGATATTCGGAGATGAATATGAATTCACTATGCAATTGTAAAAGGAAAATGATTAGTGCTGTTTTCAGCGAATTCGTTCATTTCCGAAACGAGTTTCCCAAACCAACCGCTATCCTCCTTTGCAACAGCCCCTGGGTCGGGCTCACATTTGAGAGATCATTCTCTCAAGCACCTGTCATTATTGTAGCCCGCAGACTCTCATTTTTCAAAAGTACATAGTATATAGCGATGTTTTTAGGTATATATGCTATGATTCTTCACCATTTCTCCTCTTTTCTCTTTCCCTCTCCCTTTTTATGGATAGATATCTATCGTGTATTTTTGGAACATAGGGGTCAAATGGTTCCCGATACTATCTGATTTTTGCGCTTCTTTTGCATTATTTATTTATATGAAATAAATAAAAGCCCGCCCTCTTTTTTTCGGTATATCCGCACTTATTCTTTCATCGCCCACTATACAGTTCGGTGAAATCGTGTTTTTTCCTCTTTTTTTATTGTGTGGTATAAATAAATTTGATAGAGAAAAGAAGGAGGAAATCAGGGATGAGCCGCTAGGGGGGTGGAAGTCTCGCGTGACTGGTGACTGGTGACTAGTGACTGGCGACTACATACCACCTTCGGGCATCGCCCCATATATACTCACGGCGAAACCGCTACCTTCATTCCTCATTCCAATTTCTCGATCGAACAGAGCTTTCATCCCCAATCAAAGGACGCCCCGCCCCAGGAACTAACCTCGCATCCGTTTTTCCAACAAAAAAGCACCCCCGCTCTCGGGGGTGCTCGTTATCCGTTATTTCTTTTCCATGCGGCGTTTTGCGGCTTCGATGGTATCTGTACGTGTGCCGTTTTTCATTTCCACCTTTTCTCCGTGGAAATCTTCGCCAGTCAGCTCGTCGTCACGGCCGCCCATTTCCGTGCCTTTCTGACGGAGCTGCTTGATGCCTTCTTCGAAGTCCATCTCCGGATGGTCTTTGAAGTAGCCCTGTTCACGCAGTTTCTTTTCGATCGACTTGTAGGTGAGTGCCACGACCTCTTCCTGCGGGATGCGGATCTGGCCCGGCATGCGCTTTTCAAATTCCTTCCAAAAGTCTTCGGAGGCTTTCATGAGGACACGACCGACCTTCTGGGTGCTGCCGATATCATAGAGAAGCGACCAGATGGGACGGTTATCCATCTTCGCATACTGATGATAGGTGTAGCGATAGGTCACCGGCTTCATGAGCTGGTTTTTGAAATGATGCACGCCGAAGATGTCATCATAGGCGATGGAGAGCTCCTGCTTCCTCCAAAGTCCCGTTTTCAGCATGTAGAGCCGGTCCTTTTCGAGCCGATAGACGGTCTTCGTGCGGACGGTATCCAAAAGCCACCAGAGGATCGCAAGCTGCATACCGATATCGATCACGGGCAGGCGGCCTTTCATGATGCCCCAGTAGCCTGTCCAGCAGACATAGGCAGCCCAGAGAATGAAGCCGATGGCTGCCGCGATGGAATATGGTTTGTAGAAATAGGAATGATCGACGAAATCTTTGGTCGATGCTGCGTCTGTCTTTGCCATGAAATAGGAAGCCTCCAGCAAAAGCAATGAATGAAAATGGTGAATCCATTATACCATGAATGAGAGGGAGTAGCTAGGGATTGGGCGTAAAGGGTATTTAAGTCAACACCCGAATAAAGTTAGGAGTTAGGAATGAGGAGTTAGGAGTGAAGGTGCGGCGCAAAAAATTTGGAAGCGCCGCGAAGTTTTATAATAAAAAAAGGGGGATTGGGGCGCTCTATGAATTGTGCGCCCCTTCCTCCACTCCTCACTCCTAATTCCTCACTTATCATTTACCCGTTATACGTCCACGAGAGCGGCGGAATGCCAAGATGCCACAGACCCATGCCCACGGCGTAGACAAAGATGCCGATGACGAAGAAGCGCAGGCCGACCTTCAGCACCTCTTTGGCGATGGAGAAGAAGCCGTGCATCGTGGGATCCATGAAGGTGTACGGATACAGATGACTCGTCCCGTGTGTCACGATGGTGAGCCACGCCCGCAGATAGACGAAGGGCACGTAGAGCGCAGGATAGATCATCCAGGTGAACATGGTGTACCAGTGCATGTCCCTCTTGTCGACAAAGAAAATATAGTCGACAGTCATGAGGATCGGGATGAAGTAGTGGAAAATGTAATTGTAAAATGAGAAGTGCTCGTAGCTGATATCATTCAGTCGGTGCGTCCGGATCGCGCCCGGACGGACGATCAGATGATACATGAGCGAGAGGGTCGCAAGGCTTGCTGCCACGCCGAAGCGGCAGTCCGCCGAGTACAGGAAGGGGATGTCCACCTGAAAGAGCGTCGCGCCCAGCCAGAAGACGAAGAGGGTGAAGGTGGAAAAGGTGTAGTACTGGATCCTCGACCAGAATACAAAGGGCGTCAGCACCTTGTGCTTCATGAGAAGGATCAGTCCCACGATCAGGAGGACGAAGATCGCCCAGCGATACATCAGTGCAATCGGCATACGCACCTCGCATGGAAAAAGCGCCATAGGCGCTTAGGAAATCATTGTTATTATTCTAGTCATTCGTTTTGCGAAAACGAGGGGGGTAAGGTTCAGGGTTCAGGTTGGTAGGTTCAGGGTTGTGGTGGCAGCTTCGCTGCGAATATTTATGAGGCGATGCCCGAAAGAAGTATTTAAGAAAACGGAGATATCAGACATCAGAGATCTGACATCTGGCGTCTAATGTCTCAAGTGGGCATCGCCACTATTTATACTTCGTGGCGCTTCTGATTTTTATGCGCCGCACCACCATTTCGCATTTCTCATTTCTAATTTCTCATTCAAACGAGACTTTCAAACGTAATCATGGGGCAGCACGCCCCATGGGCTAACCCTGAACCCTGAACCCTGAACCCTGAACCCTCAAGAGTATACCGCCGCCATGACGCCAACGGTATCCCGATTATTTCTTCTTTCTCCCCTTGCGGCTCTGGCGATGACGGGCTTCGGCACGCATGCGGCGGATCTCCTCCTTTTCACGCAGCGCATTCTCTGCCGCTTCTCTCTCCTTCTGCTTCTGGTGGTAGTTGTAGATATTCATCGCAAGGCACACCAGGATCATGAGCAGGATCGCCCCGCTCTGGACGTTCAGCCCCTGATTGAAAATATTCCATACGCCGAATACGAGGGCGATAGCAAATAAAATCCCACGAAGTCTCATTCTTACATCTCCTTACAAAAGCCTTGAGAAGCAGGGCCGATGTCCGGCTCTGCTTTCGCACATACAATATCAGTATATATATTAAAGGATTTATGCCACAGACGCAATAGCGGAAGCATGAAAAAAGGAAATCGGACAAGTACCGATTTCCTTTGTACAGACAGTAAGGGAAGGATGGCAGATGAGAGACCCTGCGAAAGGCGCACTGTCTGCCATCCTTTTTTAGAGCAGTCCCCGAACCAAGATCCCGAAGATGAGGATCGGCAGCACGTACTTGAAGTACGGCTTCACCCAGCGGGGCATCTTCACGCCGGTTCCCATATTGACCTCCGCCATGTACTTGTCGAAGCCCCAGCCATAGCGGGTGGTGCAGAAGAGGACGAAGAGGAGAGAGCCGCCGGGAAGGACAAGGCTCGAGACGAAGAAGTCTTCCGTATCGAGGATACCGCGTGCGCCCAAGAGGTGGACGTCCTGCCAGACATTGAAGCCTAGGACGCAGGGGATGGAGCCGAAGAAAACGAGCGGGAGCAGGATGAGGACACTTTTTTTGCGGCTCCAGCCGAAGTTGTCCATGCAGTTGCCGATGAGACTTTCAAAGACCGCCGTGACGGTCGAGAAGCTCGCAAAGGTCATGAACAGGAAGAAGAGCCCGCCCCAGAGCTGTCCCATCGGCATATTGATGAAAATATTCGGCAGCGCCACGAAAATAAGGGACGGTCCTTCCGCCGGAGCGACGCCGAAGGCAAAGCAGGCAGGGAAAATGATGAGGCCTGCCATGATGGCGACAAAGGTGTCGAGGATCGTGATGCGTACCGCTTCACCAGTGAGTGAATTGTCCTTGCTCATATAGCTGGCAAAGATCTCCATAGAGCCCTGTCCGACAGAGAGTGTAAAGAAGGCCTGAAACATCGCTGCGGAAGCCACATTGCCAAGACCGGCGGCTGCCGCGCGGTCCCAGTCCGGGAGCAGGTAGAAACGAAGTCCTTCTTCTGCGCCGGGAAGGAGCAGGCTGTTTCCTGCCAGAATGACGATGAGGAAGAGGAGCCCGAGCATCATCACCTTCGTCACCTTTTCAAGGCTCTTGGCGACGCCGCCCGCGCAGACCGCAAAGCCGATGAGGACATTGAGCCCCATGAAGCCTAAGAGCTCTGTGGGATTTGCCAGCATACTGCCGAAGACATCCGCGACCTCTTTCGTCGAAAGCCCCTGAAAGGAGCCGTCCAGAAAACGAACGAAATAGTCCACCATCCAGCCGGAGATCGTGGTGTAGTAGATCATGAGCACGAAGCTCCCCGCCAGTGCGATCCAGCCGTGAAGGTGCCACCATGTCCCCGGCGGCTCGAGCTTCATGAAGCCTTCCTTCACGCTCTTGCGGCTCGCACGGCCGACAGCCAGCTCCATGGTGACGACGGGGATCCCGAGGATCACCAAAAAGAGCAGATAAAATAAGACAAAGACGGCCCCGCCGTACTCGCCCGTCACATACGGGAAACGCCAGACATTCCCGATGCCGATGGCGCAGCCGGCGCTGACCAGAATAAATCCCAAGCGGGACTTGAAACTATCTCTTGCTTCCATTCTTCTTTCCTCCATTTTTTGATAAGTGACTAGGGATTGGTGACTAGTGACTAGGGATTAGGGATTAGGGATTCTCCCGCATCGTCATCCCGAGCGTAGCCGAGGGATCTTTCTTGCACACCGATAAACAGTAAGTGCGGGATGGCAGAAAAGCGCAGCGTCAAAGCATCGTTTATAGAATGGCGCATACGTACTGATTCCCGTACTGCAATAAAGATTTCTCGACTTCGCTCGAAATGACGATACAGGGTAAAAGAGCTGCGAAGCTGCTGCCGCCATTCCTAATTCCTAATTTTATACCAGTCCTCGAATCAAAATGACGAGTATCAGCACAGGCAGTACATACTGAAAATATGGCTTGAGCCAGAGCGGCATCTTGAGACCGCGGCCTGTATTGACTTCCGCGATGTACTTATCAAAGCCCCAGCCCCACTTGGTCGTACAGAAGAGCAGGTAGATGAGAGAGCCTGCCGGGAGCAGGATATTGCTCACAAGGAAGTCTTCACTGTCCAGGACATCGCGGTCTCCGAGGAAATGCACGCCGGAGAGCACATTGTAGCCGAGAACGCAGGGGATGGAGAAAACGAAAATGATCGCCAGATTCAGCAGGACCGCTTTCTTGCGGCTCCATCCGAAATTATCCATGCTGCTTGCGATGAGATTCTCAAAGACTGCCGTGACCGTCGAGAAGCTTGCAAAGGTCATGAATACGAAGAAGAGCGATCCCCAAAGCTGGCCCATGGACATGTGGCCGAAGATCTTCGGAAGGGTGATAAAAATGAGCGACGGCCCCTGATCCGGCTGCACATCGTAGGCGAAGCACGCCGGGAAAATGATGAGCCCTGCCATGATAGCGACGAAGGTATCGAGCATCGCGATGCGCACGGCTTCTCCCCCCAGCGTAAAATCATCCGACATGTAGCTTCCGAAGATCTCGATCGCGGCAATGCCGAGGGACAGCGTGAAGAAGGCCTGATTCATCGCGGCGGATGCCACATTGCCGATACCGGCTTCTACCGCACGTTCCCAGTCCGGAAGCAGGTAGAAGGAGAGTCCCGGCCCGCCGCCTTCGAGGAATGCACTATGCACGGCAAGCACGACGATGAGCGCAAGAAGGCAGAGCATCATGATCTTCGTGATGCGCTCTACACCACTCTGGAGCCCCAGTCCGCAGACGAGGAATCCGCCGACGACCGTCATCGCCATGAAAAAGCCCATCTCCCAGGGACTTGCCAGCATCGCGCCGAAGACCTCGCCGACCCCGTCCGCTTTCGCAGAGGCGAAGGTGCCATTGACGAATTTCCAGAAATAGGCAAGCATCCAGCCGGATACCGTCGTGTAGTACATCATGAGCAGATAGCATCCAAGGACGCAGAACCATCCATGGATATGCCACTTCGAGCCCGGTTTCTCCAGCGCGGCGTAGCCCTTGACTGCACTTTTTCTGCTCGCGCGGCCCACAGCCAGCTCCATCGTCATGACGGGGATGCCCATCAGCACCAGAAAGAGCAGGTAAAAGAGGACGAATACCGCGCCGCCGTATTCGCCTGTCACATAGGGGAATTTCCATACATTCCCGATCCCGATCGCGCACCCTGCACTGACCAGCAGGAAGCCCAGACGGGATTTGAAGCTATCACGTTCATTCATTGAAATATCCTCCCAAATGCATAATCTCATTTATTTTACACGGAATGCAGGGAAGGTTCAAGGGAAGAACGGAAAAAGCGGGACGTGCGACGGCCTTAGGCGGCAGACCTTTCGTCCGCCTCCCTGCCATCTGCTCTCTGCCGGTCACTCCAACCAAAAAGGGACTGTGAAGAAATGAGGATTCATTTCTTCACAGCTCCTTCTTACTTTGCTTTCATTTGGTTCAGGGTTCAGGGTTCAAGGTTCAAGGTTCAAGGTTTAGGGTTTAGGGTTCAGGGTTCAGGGTTCAGGTGGCGGCTTCGCCGCAATTATATATGGGGCGATGCCCGATCAAGAATCATTCTCGCCCCTTCCTCTGGAAGGGGCAGACGAGCGAAGCGAGGCGGGGTTGGCATCCCCGTGTGTGAAAATACCGATTCACGCAGCCAACCTCCGCCCCTTCGGGGCACCTCCTTCCAAAGGAAGGAGGGAGAAAAGCGGAGTGCGTTGACTGGTAACTAGGGCTCAGGGTTCTCGTGGCGGCTTCGCCGCCTTTTTTTAGAAGATGGCATTCTCGTATCGCAGCCTTCCCCTCTAGGGGAAGGTGCCCGAAAGGGGCGGATAGGGTGACTATGGCATGAAAGACAGCTGGGATAAGATTTCCCGGTCACTCTTATAAGAGCTGCAAGTCCCCGCGGCAGATGGAACGCGAAAATGAGATGATCGTTATTTCACAACTCCTTTTTTATTCTCCGATGATCGGCTTTTTTTCTGCGATACCTACTTTTCTGGGATAGGTCTTAGGACAGGGCGCAGTCTTTCTGATATAGAGGATCACGCGCTGGTCGCCGGCGGGGAGGGTGAGCTCCTTCTTTTCCTCGAGCGTGCCATGGAGCTCACGCAGGATACGGCCTGCCTGCTTGAGCTCCTCTTCCGCGCCGGGGCCTTTCATGGCGCAGAAGACGCCGCCGACCTTGACGAAGGGCATTGCCCACTCTGAGATCACGGGCATCGCCTTCACGGCTCTGGCGGTGACGACGTCGAAGGACTCACGGGTCTTTCTGCGGCGGCCGCCTTCTTCTGCACGGATATGGACGCACTTCACATTCCGGATGCCCAGCTCGCGGCAGGCATCCTCGATGAAGGTGAGCTTCTTCTGGATGGAGTCCACGAGCACCACGTACATGTCGGGACGCAGGATCGCGAGCGGCACGCCGGGAAATCCGGCGCCTGTCCCAAGGTCAAGTACGCGGCCATTCTGCGGAAAATAGGCCGGGTCATAGACGGTCATGGAGTCATAAATGTTCTTGATGAGACTCTCTTCCCCGTCTTTGATGCCGGTGAGATTCACTTTCTTGTTCATGGCCATCAGCATGGCATTGTACTCTGTCATTTTTCTCGCCGCGTCCTCATTCGCTGCGAGACCCAGAGCTTCCATCATTTCTGCAACTGTCATTTTGATTTCCCTTTCAAAATTACTTGAGAATGGTGATATATGGGTTCAGGGTTCAAGGTTCAGGGTTCAGGGTTCAAGGTTATGGTGGCGGCTTCGCCGAGATCCTTCGGCTCAGTCCCCAACTTTCTGAACACGACTTCTCTAACAAACGGCATTTTACTCCGCTCAGGATGACGAAAAGGGACGATGCTCGCTTGCAGTATGCAAACCGCGAATCCCGCCTTCCTCGGCCACCCCCCTGCCCTTCGGGCATCCCCCTTCCTGAGGAAGGGGGTAGATGCAGCATCAGCCTAATCACTAGTCACTGATTTCCCTTCATTCGCTTCACGTAGACCATCAGGACCGACATATCCGCCGGAGAGACGCCGGAGATGCGGGAGGCCTGCCCCAGAGAGAGCGGGCGGATCTGATCGAGCTTCTGGCGGGCTTCGATGGAGATGCCGTCCAGATGGAGATAGTCGATATCTTCCGGCATCTTTTCCTTTTCCATACGCACTGCCTTTTGGACGGCGGCTTCCTGACGGGCGATATAGCCCTCGTACTTCACCGTGATCTCCATCTCCTCGATGGCCTCCGGATCGAAAGCGGGGCAGCCAAGGACATCGACCATGGTCTGGTAGGTCATCTCGGGACGCTTTAAGATCTTATCCGCGCCGATGCCTGTCGTGAGCGGAGCAGAGCCGACGCTTGCAAGCGCTGCATTGACAGCCGCCTTGGGCGTGAAGCGCTTCGCATGGATATAGGCCATCGCTTCCTCATAGGCCTTTTTACGGGAAAGGAAATGCGCGTAGCGCTCTTCTGTCACAAGACCGATGTCATGGCCCTTCTCGGTGAGGCGAAGATCCGCATTGTCCTGACGGAGGATCAGGCGGTACTCGCTGCGGCTGGTCATCATGCGGTACGGTTCATTCGTCCCCTTCGTGACGAGGTCATCGATGAGCGCACCGATGTAGGCTTCGTGGCGGGCGAGGATGAAAGGCTCTTTTCCCTTGATCTTGAGCGCCGCATTGATGCCGGCCATGAGCCCCTGTGCCGCGGCTTCCTCATAGCCGCTCGTGCCGTTTGCCTGTCCCGCGGAGTAGAGACCCGGGAGCTTCTTCACCTCGAGCGTCGGATAGAGCTGGAGCGGGTCTAAGAGGTCATACTCGATCGCATAGGCCGGACGCATGAGCTTCACATCCTCGAGCCCCGGGATGGTGCGCAGGAAGGCGTACTGCACGTCGATCGGCATGGACGTCGACATGCCCTGGACGTACATTTCATTCGTGTCAAGGCCTTCCGGCTCGATGAAGAGCTGGTGACGCTTCTTATCGGCAAAGCGGACGACCTTATCCTCGATGGATGGGCAGTAGCGCGCACCGACACCGTGGATCTTGCCCGCATACTTCGGGGCGCGCATCAGGTTATCACGGATGATCTGGTGCGTTTCCTCATTGGTATAGGTGAGCCAGCAGTTTCGCTGATTTCTGTCCTCCCGTTCATTCATGAAGGAGAAGGCATGGTTCATCGGATCGCCCTTTTCGAGCGCCATATGATCCAGATGCAGACTTCGGATATCGACACGGCTCGGCGTGCCGGTCTTGAAGCGGAGGATCTTTAGCCCGTGCTTCTTCAAATTCTCTGACAGACCGACCGAGGGACGCATGCCATTCGGGCCGCCGGAGTACATCGTCTCGCCGATGATGATCTCGCTGTCGAGGTACGTCCCCGTCGCCAGAATGACTGCCTTCGCGCGGTACTCTTCATGAAGCTCGGTCGTGATGCCGACGCATGCCCCGTCTTCCACGAGGATATCCATCACCTGCACCTGCTTCAGGTCGAGATTCTCTGTATTTTCCACCACCTTCTTCATATAGGTGTGGTACTTGTTCTTGTCCGACTGCGCACGGAGCGCGTAGACCGCCGGCCCCTTGCCGAGATTCAGCATGCGCATCTGGATGGCTGTCGCATCGGCTGCGATGCCCATCTCACCGCCCAGTGCATCGATCTCCTTCACAAGATGGCTCTTCCCCGGTCCGCCGATCGCCGGATTGCATGGCATCATGGCGACATTTTCCAGAGAGATCGTGGTGAGCAGCGTCTTCATCCCCATGCGCGCTGCCGCAAGTGCCGCCTCGCAGCCTGCATGGCCTGCGCCGACGACGATCACATCATACGTATCAATGAGATACATGGTATCCTTCTTTCTTTGCCTCGCAGGAGCTCTTCTCCTGCACTTGTTGATTGCTTATATTCCAAAGTCTTATTATATAAAATTTTTTCGTCCATTTCAAAGAAAGAATAGAAGAAGGTTGGCGGGTTCGGGGTTCGGGGTGGAGGGTTCAACAGGTTCTAAGGGTTCGGAAGGTTCAACAGGGTTGGTGCGGCGCCAGATCCTTCGACTCAGTTCTCACTGCTTTGCCTTTACATTATCGAACATCCGACATTTCACTCCGCTCAGGATGACGAAATGCGCCGCGGAGTATAAATAGGGCGATGCCCCAAAGTGGCATTTAAGTCACCAGTCACTAGTCACTCCTAATCCCTAGCCACTAATCCCTGCTTTCAAACTTCAGGGTTCGGGGTGAACACAATGAGAAATGAGAAATGGTGGTAGCGGCTTTGCCGAGATCCTTCGGCTCAGCTCGCAGCTGTTCTGGCATTCGTTATCTCACATACGACGTTTCTCGCCGCTCAGGATGACGAAACGGGACGATGCCCGCTGGCTGTGAGATTAGCGGCACTCTCGTATCGTCATTTCGAGCGTAGTCGAGAAATCTTTCTTGCATAACGGTTATCGAAGATTGTGCCCTGGTAGCATCCTCAATACCTCTCGTTTCCCGTCACCAAACATACGTCGATTTCCTGCCTGCCATAGAGATCCCTCCACTTCGGTCGGGATGACGTTGTGCGGTGTCCCCTTCGCGCAACCTGAACCCCGAACCCTGAACCAGACAACCTTTATTTCCCCACGCAGAATCTTTCGAAGATGGAATTGATGAGCTCCTGATCCACCGTGTCTCCGGTGATCTCCCCCAGCGTATGCCACGCCTCGGTGACATCAATGGTGATGCAGTCCGCAGGCATGCCAGAGTGGATGGACTCTTCGGCGCGGCGGACGGCCGCGAGAGCTTTCTTCACCAGATCCACATGCCGCAGGTTCGTCAAGAAGAGCTCACGGCCCGCGGAGACATCCTGATGCTGAGTGATATGATGAAGCTCCTCCTCCAGCTCGGCCATGCCGCTGCCGTAGCGAGCGGAGATCGGCACGACCGGAATATCCCCGGCGAGTGCTTTCACATCTCTCGTCTCGATCTCCTGCGGCAGGTCATACTTATTCAGAATGACAAGCGCCTTTCTTCCGCGAAGAGAGGCGAGCAGCGCGCGGTCCTCTTCCGAGAGCGGGCGAGAGCCGTCGATGACTGCCATGATGAGGTCAGCCTTCTCCATGGACTTCTTCGCGCGCTCGATGCCGATGCGCTCGATCTTGTTCTCCGTCTCACGGATGCCGGCTGTATCCATCAGGATGAGCGGCACACCGCCGATCTTGATGGACTCCTCGATGGTGTCGCGCGTCGTCCCGGGAATGTCCGTCACGATGGCCCGCTCCTCCTGCAAAAGTGCATTCAAAAGGCTCGATTTCCCTGCATTCGGGCGGCCCACGATCGCCGTGCGCAGGCCATCGCGGATGATGCGCCCCTCTTCAGAGCGAGAGAGCAGCCTCCGAAGCGATGAATCGATGGCAGAAAGCCCCTCTTCGATCTCCTCATTCGTGAGATCCTCCAGGTCTTCCTCCGGATAGTCGATGGTGACTTCGAGCTTGGCGATCAGATCCTTCAGTTGGTCGCGCGAAGCACGCACGAAGGAGGAAAGCGCGCCCGAGAGATGGCTTTCTGCCTGCGAGAGCGCCGCTGCCCCCTTCGCCTCGATGATATCCATCACGGCTTCCGCCTGCGACAAGTCGAGGCGGCCATTCAGGAAGGCCCGCTTCGTGAATTCACCGCGGTGCGCGGGGACGGCCCCCTTTTCCAGAACGAGCGAGAGCGTCTGGCGGAGCGCCTCCATCGAGCCGTGGATCTGGATCTCCACGACATCCTCGCCCGTATAGGAATGCGGCGATCTCATGTAGACGGCGAGCCCCTCGTCCACCTGCCGATCCCCTTCCATGACACGGCCGAAATACATGCGGTACGGCTCCGCTTCATGAAAACTCTTGATCTTCTTCGTATGAAATACGCGGTCTGCGACATCCGCCGCCTGCATGCCGGAAATGCGGATGATGCCGATCCCGCCCTCGCCCGGGCTGGTCGCGATCGCCGCGATGGTGGTCTCTTCGTACATAGGTTGGTACTCCTTCGGAATGGTAATCCCACAAATCATGGCAGTGACTGGAGGACAGTCACTGCTCACTTTTATCCTATTATAACGAACACAGAAGGAAGTGGCTAGGGAATTTGGGGTCAGCCCCTTGGGCGTACCGCTCTTTGATCGCCAATGAAAGCTCTGCTTTCGAGTGAGAAGTGAGGCATATGGGTGCGGCGCATAAAAACCAGAAGTACCACAAAGTTTTGAAATATGCGGTATTCTCGAAAGGTGAGAAACCCGTGAGCCTTTCGAACCTTCAGCCCCTTTTAGCCTATGAGGACAAACATAAAGCGCAGATCTTATTTTCTGCATTCAACCTTTCGGAAGCATAAACTTATGCACCCAAAAAGAGCACCCGCTATGCGGATGCTCTTTTTTACAGCGTCACCATGAAATGCCCGATCAGCATCTCAAGCGCCCGTTTCACTGTCTTTTGGAAGCGCTCCTCTGCAAGCACATACACCTCTTGCGCTGCGATGGACTCACTCTCCGTCCGTTTCGCCACGACACCGCAGACGGAGCCGGCACGAAGGCCCATGACGCTCGCCAGCGTGAAGAGCGTCGCATTTTCCATCTCAAAATTCGTACATCCCATCGCCTGAAAATCAGAGAGAAGCCCCTGATACGAGGTCCTGACATAGCCAGAGAAGCTGTCATAGCGCTCCTGCCCCGGCCAGAAGGAATCCGTCGAGACGGAGATGCCGACCTGATACGGCACCTTGAGGCTTTCCGCCGCTTTCATGAGCGCCAGTGTCACCGTCATATCCGCCACAGCCGGATACTCCGCGGGTGCATAGGCCTTCGACGCGCCGTCGCGACGCACCGAAGCCCGATCGATCACCAGATCGCCGAGCTCAAGTTCTTCCTGAATGGAGCCCGTCGTCCCCGCGCGGAGAAAGGTCGTGACCCCGAGACGCGCCAGCTCTTCCACAGCAAAGCTCATGCACGGCCCGCCCATCCCCGTCGACATGACAAGCACCGGCTCACCGGAGACGCGGGCCAGCCAGCTCGTATAGTCGCGATGCGAGGTGAGAAAAACGGCAGACGGATCCAGCGCCTTCGCCAGCCCCGGCACCCGCCCCGGATCTCCGGGCACGACAGCGTAGCGCGCGCCCGCCAGCTGTTCCTTCGTAAGACCCGTGTGATACATGACCTCGCCTGCCTTGGCATAGTGATAGTTTCTCATAGTGGACCTCCTTTGGGTGACTGGGGACTGGTGACTAGTGACTGGGGATTAGTAGCTAGGGATTAGGGATTAGGAACCGCGAGTGACTGGTGACTTGAATACGACTTTCGGGCATCGCCCCTTTATACTCCGCGGCGCATTTCGTCATCCTGAGCGGAGTGAAATGTCGGATGTTCGATCATGTAAAGGCGGAACAGTAAGAACTGAGTCGAAGGATCTGGCGCCGCACCACCATTTCGCATTTCGCATTTCTAATTTCTCATTCAACCAAAGTCTTCATCCCCGAAAGGGCGCCCCGCCCACGGGCTAACCCTCCCCCTAAACCACAAAAGGGGACTTGTCCCCATCCAAGTCCCCTTTGCCCTTACTTTTTATTTTTCTTCTTTTTCTTATCCTTCTTGCCTTTTTTGTGCTTCTTGCACTTCTTAATCTTGGCGGAGATGAGCCTCTCCTCCTCTGGAAGCGTCAGCTCCTCGCCGGCCGGATACATCTCCTCTTCGGAGAGCTCCCAGTCGCCGTCGATATTATCTTCGCCATCGGGCCGTCCCAGCGTATGGGTCTTGTACTCGATATTGATATCGCTCCCATCCGTATCCAGAGAGACAGCCGCTTCGCCGCCCTTCTCGATCAGGTCGGTCAGGATCTCCTCCATCTCATCGGCAAGAGCGATGATATCCTTCAGACGCTCTTCCTCCGCCGGACGGTTATCCAAGCTCGGATCCAGCATGTAGCTCTGCAGGAATGCGCGGTCTTCATCGATCCGCCGGCTCATAGCCGAGAGCGTTTCCTTCCAGTTCTTCGTCTCCATTTGTTACTCCTTTGCGGAAGCCGTGCCTTCCGTCACCAATACCTTGTCGATGCGCCTGTTGTCGCAGTCTACGATCTCAAAGGTAAAACGCCCATATGTGACCTTCTCCGTTTCCTTCGGGATGTAGCCCAGAAGGTAAGTGAGGAAACCGCCGAGCGTCTTGTAGTAGGCCTCTTTCTCTCCGGGCAGTTCTCCCTCGATATGGAAATGCTCACGGAAATCATCAATGGAGCACAGCCCCTCCACCAGCCAGGCATGTTCGCCGCGACGGATGAATTTATTCTGCTCCTCCAGAATATCCTCCTTGTCTCCGGGCATATCCCCTACGATCTCCTCCAGTACATCATGCAGCGTCACAAGGCCGGACAGCGTCCCGTACTCATCGATGACGATCGCCTCATGCACCCCGCGCGTGCGGAAGAGCTGCAGGAGCTTCGTCAGGATGAGCGTCTCCGGGATGAAAAGCGGCTGATGGATCGTATCCATGATCGATGCTTTCAAAGGCTTGCCCGGATGCTTGTGCTGATCGATCAGGATCTCCGACACATCCGCAAGCCCCTTGAAGTCATCCAGCGAGCCCTTGCCGACCGGCAGGCGGAAATGGGATGTCTCCATCATATCCGCCCAGATCTTCTTCTCTTCATCCTCCAGATCCAGCCAGTCAAGCTGCGGACGCGCCGTCATGCAGTCCGACGCCGTGCGGTCATTCAGCTCAAAAACATTATCAATGATCTCAGGCTCTTCCTTATCGAAGGTACCGAGGCGCGCGCCCTGCTGAAGAAGGACCTTGATCTCCTCCTCCGACACCGGCTGCTCGCCGCCCATCTTCACACCGAGGAAGCCCACCACGATCTTCGTCGACCATGTGGAGAACCACACCAGCGGCCGGCATGCCGTCGCCATGATAATCATCGGACGCGCGATGACGCACGCCGCCTTCTCCGGCACCGCGATGGCGATCCACTTCGGTACCAGCTCGCCGATGATGAGCGAGAAATAAGTGACGAGCACCATCACCGTCACCATGCTGATCTCGCGCGCATACGGAGCGAGCAGGGAGATCTTCTCCATCTCACTCGCCAAAGGCCCCGCCAGCGACGCTCCTGAAAACATACCCGTGATGATGCTGATGGTGGTGATGCCCACCTGAATGGTCGCAAAAAGCTCTTCCTTCTCCTCGGCAAGGCGCAGCGCATACACCGCGCTCTTATTGCCCTCGTCGATGAGCTCCTGCAGCTTCGTCTTCCGCGCTCCGACGATGGCGATCTCCGCCAGAGAACATACCGCATTGCCTAAAACAAGCAGGATAATAATGATCAGTTCAAGCCATATGTGGCCGTCGTCCATCTTCTTTTCTACCTCCTGGGAAAACACTATTGAACGATGTGTCTCTATTATAGCATGAAATAAATGCCGCGAGGGAAAAAGATGGACGGATAAAGGTTCAGGGTTCAAGGTTCAAGGTTGAGGGTTCAGGGTTCAGGGTTCAGGGTTCAGGGTTCAGGGGTGAAGTGGCGGCTTCACCGCCTTTTTTAGAGGATGGTATTCTCGTATCGCAGCCTTCCCCGCTAGGGTAATGCTATTAAGTTAAGCGGCAGAACGTTCTCGGCTCCCCATCGGGGGAGCTGCCCGAAGGGGAAAGCAAGTCGCTCCGACGTTAATTCTGACTGCATTTGTATGTCGATTGAAAGTCCTCTTCATCGAAATACGCAATACTAGTCCCTAGTCACTCATCCCCAGCCACCTCACAGCACGTAAAAAAGCCGCCTTGAGATCATCAAGGCGGCTTTTCTTAGTTGCCAAATACGTCCTTTCCTTCCTCCGGTGCTTCCGGTGCTTCCGCCTTGCAGTACTTGATCTGCTTGCAGATGCACTTGTCCTTCAGCTTGTACAGCTCGGGCAGGAAATCCATCAGCTTCGTAAAGGTCTCATCATTGATCCTGTACTTCGTCCACAGACCCTCGCGACGCGCATTCACCACGCCGGACTCGATCAGGATCTTCATGTGATAAGACAGCGTCGACTGCGACAGCGTGAAATTCGAAAGAATGTCGCAGGCAGACATCTCCCGGCATGACAGCATGTCGATCACCCGCAGTCGCGTCTCATCGGAAAGCGCTTTGAAAATCAATGCAAACTCTTTATAACTTGGCTGAAAATCCATAACAAACCCCCTCTTCTTCCAGTCCACGTGCGCCGTTTCTGTCCGCCGCCTGTCATCGATAGATTTAAATGTATAGAAAACATTTTATCGCAAATGAAGCGGACTGTCAAACAAGGGACGGTTGGATTTGAGGTTCAAGGTTTGGGGTTCAGGGTTAGCCCATGGGCCTGCCGCCCTTTGATTGCATGTGAAAGCTCTACTCACCAGTTAGGAGTTAGGAGTTAGGAGTTAGGAGTTAGGAGTGCTGGTGCGGCGCATAAAAATCAGAAGCGCCGCGGAGTTTTGATAGCGCTTCGCGCGCATCGTCATTTCGAGCGTAGCCCTCGATCTTTATTGCAGAACGCTCATTGCCGCATGTGAGGCAGTACCAGGACATCGTTTTCCCTCGGCGCATACACGCTGATTCCCGCAGTGCAGTAAAGATTCCTCGGCTGCGCTCAGGATGACGATGCCGGACAATCCCAGTCACTCCTAATCCCCAATCCCTAATCCCTAGCTACTCATCCCTGCTTTCAAACTTCGGGGTTAGTTCCTTGGGCGTGCCGCCCTTTAATTGCGTGCGAAAGAGGGGGGAGCGGGTTCAACAGGTTCAGAGGGTTCAACGGGGGGTGGTGCGGCGCAAAAAATAATGAGGTGCCGCGGAGTTTTGATGACGCTTCGCGCCGTCGTTATCGGAAGCGAACCCTGCGAAAGCTATAGTCATGCGCGCCCAGAAGTTCTTGACCGCCCCATGTGATCGTGCTACAATGAGGATGCGAAATGGATTCCAGCATCCGTAAAAGCACAAAAGAATGAGCCCCCTTGAGATCTCGACCATCTCAAGGGGGCTCTTCTTGTTCAAAGCACAAGAATAAGCTTCGGCTTATCACTCACTGCCCCTTTACCGGTCAAGCCATTTGCAAATGTAGTACGCGACTACACTTGCTGCGACCGAGAGAAAAAATGATTCCAGCATTCGCAAAAGCACCTCCCTTCAGTCACAAGACTATGCATGGGGAGTTGCAGTGTGACGTGTATAGTATATCATACGTCTTATTGCACAAAAACCGACTTTTATGTTTGCGGCGCTTTCTCATTATTATGCGCCGCACCAACATTTCTAATTTCTCATTTCTAATTTCTCATTCGAGCAAAGCTTTCATCCACAATCAAGGGGCAGCACGCCCCAGGGCTACTCCTTTTTAAATGTCCAATACCTCGGCACGAAGATGTCTTCATAAAGATTGATGGCGAAATTATCAGTCAGCCCCGAGATGTAGTCGACAGCCGCACGGGGAATGTCACCCCCGGCAAGTCGGAGCTGCTTCTCCGGAAGACGGTCGTAGCAGGCCCCCGACCTGTCCCTCTCCGTGTAATAGGAAAAGAGCATCTTCACCACATGGCTTCCGCGATCGCGATCGGGGATGAGGTTATCCGACATATAGACGGCGCGGAACATGAATCGCCTGAAATCCAAAAGGATCCTGTCGCCCTCCTCACACATATGGATGCCGTCCGTCTCATCCTGCATCGAATGCTCCACGACGTCAGTCACCATCGCAGTGATCATGGAGGAGTGCGTCGTCCCGATGCGGCGGCGGATCTCCTCGGGCACATCCGTCGCGGTGATGAGCCCCATGGACTCCGCATCCTCATAGTCGTGGCAGAGGTAGGCGATGCGATCGGCATACTTGATCAGACTGCCTTCGAGCGTGTGCGCCTTGAGCGGTCCGCAGTGGTTCAGCATGCCGTCGAGCACAGGGAGCGTCAGATTCAGCCCCGCACCGTCCCGTTCGAGCCTCTCTGCGATGCGGACGCTCTGCTCATTATGCTCGAAATGGCCATAGATCTCCTTGAGCGCCTGTTCCCCGACGTGGCCAAAGGGCGTGTGCCCAAGGTCATGTCCGAGTGCGATCGCCTCCACGAGGTCTTCATTCAGGGACAGCGCGCGCGCCATCGTCCGCCCGATCTGTGCGACCTCGAGGGTGTGCGTCATCCGCGTCCGATAATGATCGCCCTGCGGCGCGATGTAGACCTGCGTCTTGTGCTTCATCCGCCGGAAGGAATTGCTGTGGAGGATGCGGTCACGATCCCGCGCAAAGTCCGTCCGGAGCGGATCCTTCGCCTCCGCATGCGCCCGCTTCGCCTCCTTCACATGAAAGGCGCGCGGCGACAGGGCATCGTATTCTCTCTCTTCGATCCGTTCCCGTGGATTCATAGTAGGCCTCCTTGGAAAAATGATGGTGTGTTTATTTTATTGTAGCATAAAAAAGAGTTCGGGGTTCACCCGTGGGGCGTGCTGCCCTTTGATTCCATTTGAAAGCCGCGATGAGTAGCTAGGGATTAGGGATTAGAAATCTCAAGTGACTTGAATACCACTTTCGGGCATCGCCCCATATATACTTCGCGGCGAAGCCGCCACCTTCACTCCTAATTCCTCACTCCTCATTCCTCATTCGAGCAGAGCTTTCGCACGCGATCAAGGGACAGCACGTCCCCGGGGCTAACCCTGAACCTTTTTTATGCTATAATGAAGAAAAGAAAGGGGGCTTTCCCATGAAACTCACAAAGTATCTCTCCATCTTCGCGCTCACCGGTGCGCTTCTTTTGGCGATGCCTTCTGCGGAGGCTTCGCTCTGGCCGGGACTGGGGACGACAGCTCAGGAACGCTCGGGCGCTTTCCGCACGGATGCCTTCGACACGGACCATGCGGTGATGAAGACACCCTATCTCCTCTCGCAGGCCAACAATGCGGAGTACGCCGGCAAGGTGAATGCCGTCATCGGCCGCGAAAAGGCTGACTTCACGGCGTCCCTCCGCACGGAGAATGAATACGGCAAGACGCTTGGCTGGATGACCTGGCATGAAGGGATGATCGGCAACTACATCAATAACACGCAGGGCATCACGAGCATCGTCCTCATCTCTCAGATGCTCCGCGCCGGTGCCGCGCATGGCGAAACACACGCCAAGGGGCTCACATGGAACAGCGCCGGCGATCTCCTCTCCCTGAAGGATATCCTTCCTGATCTCACGGTCTATGATGTGAACCAGTGCATCGAGGTGACTGCGAAGAAGAAGAACATTCGTCTCTTCGACGATCATGCCGTGACGGAGCTTCCGACCAATTTCTACGTCGGCAAGAACCGTGTGGTCTATGCCATTTATCAGCCCTACGACATCGCGCCCTACTCCGAAGGTGTCGTATCGATCGCGATCGGTAAGATCTGAAAGCAGGTTCAGGGTGAGTTCGTGGGGCGGTAATGCTATTAAGTTAAGGAAAATGTTAGCGCCGTAACGACTTGCTTCCCCCTTCGGGGGAAGTGCCGAAGGCAATAGGGGCATGCTAACGGTATAACGCTCCATGTTGAATAGTCCGATGCTATCGATATTCCAACATTTTCAGGCAATACCGCTACGTAGCCCCCTCAGCCCTCCGGGCAGCTCCCCCGATGGGGAGCCAAGAATGATCTGCCGCTTAACTTAATAGCATTACGTGGGGCGTGCCGCCCCCCCTGATTGCGTTTGAAAGTCTTGCGCGAATGAGAAATTAGAAATGAGAAATGCGAAATGGTGGTGCGGCGCATAACAATAAGGAAGCGCCGCGGAATTTCATATAAAGGGGTATTGGGGCGCTTTATGAATTGCGCGCCCCTTCCTCCACTCCTCACTCCTCACTCCTCACTTTTCCCCGACGTTTTTCAGGAAAATGAGATGGTCTTAGCACGACAAATCAAAACACCCGCAGCGAAGGGGTACGCTGCGGGTGCTTTTTGATGGCTTTTTTATCTGTCTCTTTCTCTGGTACGGCAGAGGCCGCGTTCACAGTTGCGCAGGAAGCGGAGAAGATGCTCCACCTCCGGTGTGGACGGGAAGTCCTGTTCCATTTCTTCGATGGCTTCAGAGAGCTTCATACCGGAGCGGAAAATGATGCGATAGGCCTTCTTGAGGAGGCTCTTGCCTTCCGGCGTGATGCCATTTCTGGAAAGTCCGACACTGTTCAGCCCTACGACGCGGGCCGGATTGCCATCTGCGATGACATAAGGGCAGACATCCTGCACGATCTTGGACATGCCGCCGACCATAGCACAGGCGCCGATCTTGACGAACTGGTGAAGGCCGCTCATGCCGCCGATGACGGCATGGTCTTCGACAGTGACATGGCCTGCCGCGCCCGAGAAGGAGGACATGACGATGTGGTCGCCGAAGCAGCAGTTATGTGCGACGTGGGTATAGGCCTGCAGCATATTGTAAGAGCCGATGCGTGTCTCGCAGTTTTCCCCGGTCGCTCTGTGAATGGTGACGTATTCACGGAGAAGATTGTGATCGCCGATGACGACGGTGCTGTATTCGTCTGCGAATTTCAGATCCTGCGGGTCTTCTCCAATGACCGCATGCGGATAAATGTGATTCTCTTTGCCCATGCGGACATTCTTCGCGATGACAGCGTGCGGCCCGATGATGGTGCCTTCGCCGATCTCGCAGTTTTCTCCGATATAGGCATAAGCACCGATGACGACATTCTTGTGAATGATCGCGCTCGGATGAATCACGGCCGACGGATGGATATCCGGTGCCTCATTTTTCAAGACTTTGAGTTCCATTGTTCTTTCCCCTTTATGACAGCTTGCACTGATCTTTTGATCGCCCGAAGGCGAATTTAAGTTTTCATAATACATAATCCGTTCGCAAGCAGTCGAATTATACTTCCATCTCAAGCGAAATCCGGCGTTCTGTCGCCGTTTATTATTATTTTCTCTCTATTTCGCTGATTTTTAACCATTTTCAATTTTTGAAAAAACTTCAAACGGCAGCCGGCATGATGCCGGAGGTCCCTTCTGCCCTTTTATTTCTTATCTTCCGGGCCTTCATTCGGGTCGAGAAGATAGAAGAGGAAGTCCGCTTCTGCCTTATGCACGCCCTCGACCGAGCATTCGCAGTGGACCTTGCCCATGCGGCCGATGATCTTCTTGATGACAGCCTTGGTGACCATCTGGTCGCCGGGGAGGACCGGAGAGCGGAAACGGACATGATCCATACCGGTGAACAGCGGGATAAGGCCTCTGTTTTCTTCCGGATACTGGAGCGCTACGCCACCGACCTGCGCCATGGCTTCACAGATGAGAGCGCCCGGCATGACGGGATGTCCCGGGAAATGTCCCTGGAAAAATGGTTCATTCATGGTGACGGATTTTACGCCGACCGCATAGTCCATCGGGACCAGCTCGGTGATCTTGTCGACCAGAAGCATCGGATAGCGATGCGGCAGGATTTCCATGATTTCTTCTACGTTGAGTTCCATAAGTGTTTCCTCCTTGAAAATGACGGGGTTCTTATCGATGATGACTATCGCTCGCAGGCAAAGGTTTCCTCCAAGGATAGAAGATGGGATTCATTATTATTTCTTCAGAGCCTGCAGCTTTTCGGACAGCTCGGCATTCAGCTTGTGGCTGCCGAGAACGGCGATGATGTGCGCCTGCAGCGGCCCTACGAGGGAAATGTCGCCCAGAATATCTAAGATCTTGTGACGGACCAGTTCATCCTGAAAGCGGAGCTTCGAGAGACATTTGTCTTCGGAATAGACGACCGCATTTTCCAGCGTGCCGCCTTTGCCAAGCCCCATCTTTCTCATGGCTTCAAGCTCCCATGTGAAGCCGATGGTGCGGGCAGGAGAGATCTCCTTGCGGTAGCTCTCTTCATCAAGGATCACATCCAGCGTCTGGCAGCCGAGGAGCGGGTGCGGATTCATGGATGTGAAGGTCACACGAAGACCATCATAGGGGAGTGCCGCAATGAATTTCTTATCGCCCTCATAGACAGCGACGCTGTGATCGAGCGTGAGGACCGGGATGGTCTCTTCCTGCTCTTCGATGCCGCCTTCGAGCACCATGTCGACAAAGGTCTTGGACGAGCCGTCTCCGACCGGCGGCTCGGCAGAGTCCATCTCGATCAGGCAGTTGTCGATGTGGAGCGCAAAGAGTGCGGAGAGGACATGCTCGACGGTGAAGACCTTCGCCGCGCCGTCCTCGAGCGTAGTCGCGCGCATGGTATTGGTGATATTCTGGCTCTTCGCAGCGACTGTCGGTGCGCCCGCAAGATCGACTCTCCGGAAGAGGATGCCCGTCCCTGCTTTGGCCGGATGCATGGTCATGGTCACAGGCAGCCCGGAGTGCAGGCCATTGCCTTTGTAGGTGACGGATTTCTGGATGGTGTGCTGTTTTCTATTCACGATGAGTACCTTTCATGAGAAAGAAAGATCACGGCAGGAAGCGGCCGGAATGCCCCCGATGCAAAGCCCCGTCCCCGCGATGCCGTTATATATGTATTCATGATAACTAGTTAATTATATACTTTTTTCAAGAACTGTTCAAGATTTTTCGCATCTTCTTGAGAATTTCGGAAGCAGTGACTGGCGATTAGGAATGAGTGGCTAGGGATTGGGGATTGGGGATTGGGGATTAGAAATCTCAAGTGACTTGTGACTAAGAGACTAGGAGACATCAGACTCCCGTATCGTCATTTCGAGCGCAAGCGAGAAATCTTTGTCATTCGCGGTCAGGCGGACAATGTTTGGAAAGTTCAAAACAAGAAACCTGCCAGCCGGGAGACCTTCGGGCATCGCCATTATTTTATACTCCGCGGCGCTTCCATATTTTTATGCACCGCACCACCATTTCGCATTTCTAATTTCTCATTTCTCATTCAATCGAGGCTTTCAAACGTAAGCAAAGGACGCCCCGCCCCACGAACTCACCCTGAACCCTCCAGCCTGATTTCTCTTGCTGAAATCTCGTAAGGACTCTATACTAATAGAAGTAACTCATTCCTGATAAGGAGATCTCTATGAAAAATTTCCTCGCGCAGGAGCATGAGAAGCTCTCACTCTGGTGGGCGGCGATCTCCGCGAAAGAGATCACGCTCTACCTGCTGCTCACCCTTGCCCTTCTCCTCCCTGTTTATCTATACTATGCCGCGCTCGGCATCACGGGACTCACGGAGTGGTACCGCTGCCTTCGCAACTTTGCCGAATGCGGCCTGCTCTTCTTCCTGACCGAGCTCGTCACGAGGCGCAGCCTTCTGCATCCCTTCTGGCGGATCGGATACATCCCCTTCTTCTCATGGATCCTGATCTTCCCCTACGTGCTGACGCACGCAGTGAACGGCATGACGGACGCCTCCTTCAACCACCTCTCGCCCTACTTTCTGACCGCGATGGCGATCCTGCTCCTCCTCTTCTTCGTGATGAATGTGATCAGCCGCGTCTATGTCGGCAAACGGCTCGCGACGCTGATCTGTCTTGCGCTCGTCTGCTTCTTCACCTTCAATGCCTTCATCTTCCTCACGCATTACGAATTCATGGGGATCATGATGACATCGAAGGAAATGTTTTTCGCCCTGACGAATACCAGCCGCTGGTTCGAACGCATCGTGCTGTCGCACATCTCGCCGATGCTGCTCCTCTTCTTTCTCACGCTGGCGCTCGCCTTCGCGGCGCTCTACGCAAAATGGATCTACCGCAGCGCCTACTGTCTCTCTCCGAAGTGGATCCCGAAGAACAGAAAGTCCTACTCCGTCATTCACCGTATGCTGCAATTTCTCGTTTTCTTCGGCTGTCTGTGGCTCTTCCTGCGCTGGGCGAGTGAATGCTTCCCCCTCCACGACTACGAAACCGCCAAGCAGTACAATGAATATATCGAGTACATAAAAAATACGACCCTGTGAGTATGGACAGGCCCCCACAGGGGATGCGGTACAAATGCGGCGCTTCTCTGGATACGGCGCACCGCCCCCCAATCCTGATCCCCAGTCACCCCACCCGAAAGGACCCTCCCATGAACATCAAAGAAGAAACCCGCAAAATGAAGCTCGCCTCTCCCATTCTGGCTGCGGCTTCGCTCGAAAAAAGGAATCACGCACTCGCCCTCATCCGCGAATCGCTCCTTGCAAGCAAGGAAGAGATCTTTGCCGCCAATCACAAAGACCTCGCGCTGGCAGAAGAAAGCGGCATCGCCCCTGCCGTCAAGAAGCGCCTCAAATTCGATGAAGGAAAGCTCGCTGACGTAGAAGCAGAGCTCACCGGCCTCATCGCTCTGCCGGATCCGATCGATCGCGTGACGCTCGCCCGCGAGCTCGACGAAGGGCTCTCTCTCTACCGTGTGACCTGCCCCATCGGCGTCATCGGCGTCATCTTCGAAGCCCGCCCCGATGCGCTGGTACAGATCTCCTCCCTCTGCCTGAAGAGCGGCAACTGTGCCATCCTGAAGGGCGGCAAAGAAACGACCTACACAAACCGCGTCCTCTTCCGTCTGATCCAGAAGGCCGCCATCGCTGCCGGTCTTCCGGAGAATGCACTGCTCCAGGCCGAGCAGCACAATGAGATCGACGAGCTTCTCGAATGTCACGAATCCGTCGACCTCCTCATCCCGCGCGGCTCGAATGCATTCGTGCAGTACATCATGTCTCACACCGCGATCCCTGTCCTCGGCCATGCGGACGGCGTGTGCCATATCTACGTCGACAAGGACTATGAGGAAGAGATCGCCATCCCCGCCATCGTAGATGCCAAGGTGCAGTATCCCGCTGCCTGCAATGCAGTCGAGACCATCCTTGTCCATCGGAGCATAGCGAAGGATTTCCTGCCGAAGCTCGCCCGCGCCCTCACCGATGCCGGCGTCACGATCCGCGGCACGAAAGAGGTGAATGACATCATCCCTGTCGATGTCATTCCTGAGAGCGAAAGCTTCCACAAGGAATACCTCTCCCTCACCCTTGCCATCAAGCTCATCGGCGACCTCGACGAAGCGATCTCCCACATCAATACCTTCGGCAGCCATCACACCGACTGCATCATGACGAAAAATGAAGCGGCTGCCAAACGCTTCATGGCACTCGTCGACTCCGCAGGCGTCTATCAGAATGCCTCCACCCGCTTCGCTGACGGCTTCCGCTACGGCTTCGGCGCAGAAGTCGGCATCTCCACCTCCAAGATCCACGCCAGAGGCCCTGTCGGCCTCGAAGGCCTCATCTCCTACAAGTACAAGCTCTTCGGCCACGGCCAGATCGTAGGCGACTACGCATCGGGGAAGAAACAGTTCCATTTTAAGGATCTGAAGTAATGAGTGACTAGTGACTAGTAGCTAGGGATTAGGGATTAGGGATTAGGTTCAACGAGGACGGTGCGGCGCTTCGCGCCATCCCCCACGCAAAAGACGGGCGGCAGAAACGAAATCGTTTCTGCCGCCCGTTTTACCATTGTATGACACCCGATGAGGTTCAGGGTTTAGAGGTCTCAAGTAACTAGTGACTTGTGACTCTCTCGTATCGTCATTTCGAGCGTAAGCGAAAAATCTTTGTCATTTGCGGTCAGGCGGTCGATATCAGGGAATCCCAAACGAGAAAACCTGCTTATCCGCAGACCTTCGGGCATCGCCATTATTTATACTCCGCGGCGCTTCTATATTCTGATGCGCCGCACCGCCATTTCGCATTTCTAATTTCTCATTCAAGCAAAGCTTTCATCCCCAGTCAAGGGGCAGCACGCCCCACAGGCTAGCCCTGAACCCATCAACCCTTTTACTTCACATCCACGACGCCGAATTTCCCATCCTGCATCTTCATCAGGATCAGATCGACGACCGGATCGCGCTTTTCGTCGAAGCTGAATGTGCCGCAGACACCCTTGAAGTCCTTCATCTGCGCCAGCGCATCGCGGATCTTCTTGTGATCGGTGGTCGTACCCGCACGCTGCATCGCATCCATCGCCATGTAGACGCCGTCATACGCACTGGCGGCAAACTGATCTGGCGCACGGCCATAGGCCTTCGTGTAGCTTTCCACGAATTTCTGCACCTTTTCATCCTTGCGATCCGCCGACCACATGGACGATACATAGACATTGTCCGCAGCCGCGCCTGCCATCTTGCCCAGCTCCGGCGAAACGAAGCCATTGTCCCCTAAGACCGGCTGATCCATCCCCATCTCTCTCATCTTCTTCAGGATGCGGGAGCCTTCCTGATAGTAACTGCATACGACGATGACATCCGGGGCCTTGTGCTGGATATTCGTCAGCTGCGCGGAATACTCGCTGTCCTTGCTGCCGAAGGTCTCGACATCGATGACCTGCACGCCTTCCTCTTCCATCGTCTTCTGGAAATATTTCTGCGCGGTCACATGCTGCTCATTGTCATGGGCATAGAGGATCGCTGCGGTCTTGTAGCCTAAGAGCTTGTGCGTCTTCTTCACCGTCTGCGGGATATTCTTCGACTCCGGCACGGAATTTCTGAAAATGCAGTCTCCGATATCCGTGATGTTTTCCGCCGTGACGGAGATCTCCAGCGACGGCACCTTTGCATTCTGGATGACGGGGCCTGCCGCCTTCGCCTCATTGGATGTCATTGGCCCGATGATCATCGATACCTTCTCCTGGATCAGCTTCTTCGTCGCATTCATCGAGTCCGCCGGGACAGCCTTCGTATCCTCCACCAAGAGATCGATCGGGAAATCGCCCTTCTTATTGATCTCCTCGACAGCGAGGCGTACGCCCTCCTCCTCCGACTTGCCATATGCGGCCGCACCGCCCGTCAGCGCTGCCGTGAAGCCGATCTTCGCCGCATTCTTCGCGCCGGAAGACACCGCGCCGCCCGTCTTGCCGCCGCAGCCGGAGAGCCCTGCCATCATGATGGCAGCCATGGAACAAATACCGATCGTCTTCATTACTTTTCTCATATGCATCATCTGTGTTTCCTCCTAGTTTACATGGATCATAAAAACCGCCCCTGAAAGAGGCTTTCCTCTCCCAGGGGCGGTTTTCCGCGGTGCCACCCTGATTTATCACTCACCATGAAAGAAAAAGCGCCTCCGTCCGATCCCTCGGACAGAGGCGCGTCTGCGCTGTACCACTCTGTGCTTATCTCTCTTCCACTTCGTATAATATAAAAGCCCCTGTCTCTTCCGAGACAGGGGCGAGGTTTCGCGGTACCACCCTGCATTATACTTTCATGGTTCATCCGTAACGGGGACTTCCGCCTTCTCTACGGCATCACTGCTTCGATCCGGAGCTCTTGGGAGAGTTCGTCATATGCTTCCTGCCGATTTTCACCAACCATCGGCTCTCTGAAAAGAACATCATATCACTTGATCCCAGTCATCGCATGGGGTATTGAGTTGCACTAATCATACACGGCAACGCGCCGTCTGTCAAACGATTTTTCTTTGTATGCTGTTTTGGAATAGGTACGCATAACAGGTATGCGTCGATGCGATAGAGGACGAGAAAAGTCCCCGGTCACACGCTCCGCATCAGGAAGAGGGTAAGCGCAGTGAGCGCAAAGTACGGGCCATAGGCGAAGGCGCTCTTGCGCTTCTTGAGCCGAAGGAGCATCAGGAGAAGGGCGGCGAGACCGCCAAGGATGATACCGGCCATCGTGACGAAGAGGAGAGCATCTGTCCCCAGCCAGAGACCAAGCGAGGCGATGAGCTTCACATCGCCCCCGCCCAAAGCCCCGCGCGAGAGGATGGCAAGCACGAGGAAGGCCGCGCCGCCAATAGCGGCTGCAAGGAGATGATCGCTCAGGCGGGGAAGTTGGAGGAGCGAGAGGAGAAGCCCGCCCGCCGCGAAGGGAAGCATCATCGCATCAAAAAGGCAGTACTGCTCAAAGTCAGTCGCCGTCATGAGCAGAAGGAACGCGGAGGCGAAGAGCAGAAAGAAAAGCTCGACAGGGCTAGATGCGATGTAGACCGCGCGCGCGCCGCAGAGAAGGAAAGCGAGCGGGAGAAGAAAACGCCGCAAGCGTCCCCGTTCTTTGACCGCCAAAGGAAAGGTCAGGATGTCCCGGTGCGACGCATAGAGACGGTCAATCCATGCATTTCCAAAGCGATGCAGCAGAAATGTCATGAGCAGCACAGCCGCGCCGCCGATCAAGTAAAAGAAGTCCATATGTCTACCTTGCATTCTTTCGCTGGATATCTTACAATACAGATAGAAACGGTGCCATCCGATAAACGGTTATGGCTCCATATGATTATCAAGTGTAGAAAAACCGCTTAACTTTCCAGGGCTAAGGCGGTTTTTCTATTGGCTATTTCAGCAATGCGGCAATGCACACCGTCATCAGAAAAACAACTGTAAAAAAATCGTATTTCGTCATCTGACCCACCCCTTTCGGGGTCTTTATTTAAGGAAACGCTGATTCAATCGCAGAGTCGGATTTCATATGGATTTTATACATAGCTTCGTCATCATCTTCCTTAAATAGCTCGCTATTCGCGTCAAATGATTCCTCGCTCTATATAAAAATCCAAGAATGAAATCTGACAACGATTGAATCAGTGTTTCCTTAACCGCCTATCGTTTACGATGGCACCGCCCGTATCATACCATAAAATGATGTCCGTTCATAGCCGCGCGGCTATGAACTTCTCCATTTCCCTTCACGCAAAAAGCCTCGCCCTTACGGGTCGAGGCTTTTTGCGTGAAGGGAATTACAGTCCGAAACGAGCGAAGATCTCATCGACATGGACGAGCATCGGCTTGTAGTCGAAGCAGGCTTTGATCTCTTCTTCGTTCAGATACTTTCTGACATCTTCATCCTTGCAAAGATTTTCGTAGAAATCTTCGCCCTGAAGCCAGCGTTTCATCGCATTTCTCTGTACCCAGCGATATGCGGTGTCGCGGTAAGCGCCTTTCGCTACGAGAGCGAGGAGGACGCGCGGGCTGTAAATGAGGCCGCCGGTGAGGTTCAGATCAGCGAGCATCTTGTCCGGATAGACGAGGAGCTTGTCGATGAGGTCGGTGGTCTGTGCGAGGATGTAGTCCAGAGCGATGGTCGCATCCGGGAACATGACGCGTTCGACGGAGGAGTGGGAAATATCTCTTTCGTGCCAGAGCGGGATGTCTTCGAAGGCAGGGAGGCTGTAGCCCTGGATGAGGCGTGCCATGCCGCAGATCCTTTCGGACTTGACCGGATTTCTCTTATGCGGCATCGCAGAGGAGCCCTTCTGCTTCGGGCTGAAATATTCTTCCGCTTCTCTCACTTCGGTTCTCTGCAGGTGGCGGACTTCCAGAGCCATTTGGGCAAGGGTGCCGGCGATGACGCCTAAGGTCGTGATGTATTCGGCGTGGTGGTCACGCTGTACGACCTGAGTCGCTACGACTTCTTTGGCAAGGCCCATCTTCTTGCAGACATATTCTTCGACGTATGGATCGATGTCTGCATAGGTGCCTACCGCGCCGGACAGCTTGCCGACAGCCATTTCTTCTGCGGCTCTCTTCATGCGGTCAATGTTTCTGAGCGTCTCGGAGTACCAAAGGAGCAGCTTCAGACCGAAGGTGGTCGGTTCTGCATGGACACCGTGGGTGCGGCCGATGGTCGGGGTATACTTGAATTCGACAGCTCTTCTCTTCAGGACTTCTGCCAGCTTTTCCAGATCTTCCAGAAGGACAGCAGAGGCCTGTTTGATCTGTACATTGAGGCCGGTATCCTTCACGTCGGTGGAGGTAAGGCCCATGTGGATGTACTTGGCATCATCGCCTACATATTCCCCGACATTCGTGAGGAAAGCAATGATGTCGTGATTGATCTCACGATCGATCTCATGGATGCGGTCGACATCAAAGTCTGCCTTCGCTTTGATCACTTCGACCGCTTCCTTCGGAATGCGGCCCAGCTCTGCATTTGCTTCGCAGGCTGCGATCTCTACATCAAGCATTGTCTGCCATTCATTTCTTTCATTCCAGATCTTTTCCATGACTGGACGTGTGTACCTCGGTATCATCAGAGTTCTCCCTTCGGTTGACCAATGCGGGCCGCGATCTCGCGCCCGACGACTACACCGGCGGCGGAGGCCTGTACCAGGCCCCTGGTGATGCCGGCTCCATCACCAATAGCGAAGAAATTGGGAATCTTCGTTTCCAGCTGGGAAGACAGTGCGATGCGGGAGGAGTAGAACTTCACTTCCACGCCATAGAGAAGGGTGTGGCGCGAGTTCGCTCCCGGGCATGCTTCATCCAGCGCTTCAAACATCTCCATAATATCCTTTAAGAAGCGATATGGCAAGACCAAAGATAGATCTCCCGGCGTTGCCGAGGGCATGGTGGGATGGATCAGCCCTCTTCGTATGCGCTCTGCCGTCGAACGACGGCCGTCACGCAGGTCGCCCAGGCGCTGCACGATGGGTCCGCCGCCCAGCATGTTTGCCAGTGTCGCTATGTATTTCCCGTACTCGATCGGTTCATGAAAGGGCTCGGTGAACTGCTTCGACACCAGAATGGCGAAATTGGTATTCTCACTTTTTTTGTGTGCATACGAATGCCCATTCACCGTCATAAGTCCGTTGTTGTTCTCCGTCACGACGAAACCATACGGATTCATGCAGAACGTGCGTACACGGTCGTCGAAGGATCTGGAGAAATACACCAGCTTTGACTCATAGCAGATGTTCGTGATCGGCTCGAAGACTTCGGCCGGCGACTCCACGCGGACGCCGATGTCGACTGCATTCGACTCGGTCGGAAGACCGATCCGCTTCGCTTCTCCGGTGAACCACTCCGCGCCGTCACGCCCCGGTGCGGCCACGAGGTACTTGCAGCGGTACGTCTCGCCGCCCGCAATGACGCCCTGCACCACGCCATCGCTCACAAGGATCGTATCCACCGGACACTTTGACTTCACCGTCACATTGGCCGGCAGACTGTCACGCATGCGGGAGAGGATCTCTCCATTCACATCCGTCCCCAGATGGCGGATGCGCGCTGGGATGAAGGACAAGTCGGCGGCTGCCGCCCGCCGCTTCAATTCATGCAGCTCCTCCTTGTACTCATCCCCGTAGACCTTGCGATCAGCCCCGCCGTAGCGGCAGTACACGCCGTCCACATAGGAGATCAGCCGGGCGAGCTCGCCCTTATTCATATAGTCATCCAGATTTCCGCCATAGTCCGTCGTGAGCGTCAGCTTCCCGTCAGAGAAGGCCCCCGCGCCGCCCCAGCCGGATACGATATTCGCATAGCGGTCGGCCGCCTTCGCCTGCCTATTCTTATTGAGCGCGATGCGCTCACGAATATCCAGCCCCTTCTCCAGGATCAGGATGGACATCCCGGTATCGGCCAGCTCGAGCGCCGTGAATATCCCCGCCGGACCGGCACCGATGATAATGAGATCGAAATCGTTTGGCATAAGAAACCCCCGTTTCTCGTAATGCACCCATGGATGCTTGCGTTCATGGCTAGTGACAGATGCGGCAGGTGACAGGGTCGTGCAGCGCCAAACAACGCCACCTATGAATACGGCTCCGGTCACAGCTCACCCATCTGCCAGTCACTCTCATGCAGGCATAAAAAAAGCCCCGCATGGGGGCCAGATACATTTTACGTATCCCTTGTCCTATTTTACGCAAAAGAAGAGTGCGTGTCAAATACGACAAGACCGGAGGGAACGGCGGAAGGCTATGAGGCGAAAGAGTGTCCGCCGCCCCTTTCGACCACTGGTCATTGCGAACCCTTTCGATTTCCTGTATACTATAAATCATATGTAATCTATAAAATAAATGAAGAAAATGTTGGCTTGCACACAAAATCAGTATTTCCTTACAGGAGGATTCATGGCACTCACAAAGAAAGCGGAACGGACAAAAGCAAAGCTTCTGGATTCTGCCCAGCGCCTGATCAGCGCACATGGCTTCGACAATGTATCCGTGGAAGACATCACGAAGGACTCCGGCGTGGCCAAAGGCACCTTCTATCACTACTTCGAATGCAAGGAAGACGTTGTCCGCGAGCTCTCCCGCAAAACAGCCATGGCGACCATCGAGCGCGCCATCGCCCATGACGGCGATGTGATCGAGCGCTGCTGCTTCTATTTTGGCGAGATCTACAAGGACTGCATGTGGAGCGGCGTCCGTATCGTCCGTCAATGGCTCCGTGACAGCGTGGAAAACAAGCACGCACACCCCGAGCAGAATACAGAAGCCCTCTACGACCTCTATCTCGCCCTCGAGAAGATCCTCTCCATCCATCAGGGCGAAGGCAAAGGGGAGCTCCGCAGTGATGTCCCCAAGACCATCCTCTGCCGCATCTTGGTCAGCTACTTCATCGGCGTCATCACCGTCTGGTGCATGCTGAATGCCTCCTTCAACCTCGCCAAAGACTCCGAAAACTACCTGAAGCTCAACATCGAAAATCTCCTCGGGCCGTACGTGGAGAAGTGACTAGTGACTAGGGACTAGGGACTGGGGACTGGGGACTTGAATACCGCCTTCGGGCATCGCCCCATATACTCGCGGCGAAGCCGCCACCTTCATTTATCATTTCTAATTTCTCATTCGAGCAGAGCTTTCATCCACCATCAAGGGGCGGCACGCCCACGGGCTGACTCTGCTGCCTGCCAACCTTCGAGCATTGCCCCCTTGACACTGCGGCGATGCCGCCGCTGATTTGTCTTCGCGCTTACCGTATGGGGCAACGGACTCGCCATCTGGAAGAAAACGACCACCCTTTTATCACAAATGCTATAGCGCCGCGAGGCTTTGCGATGTATGATACAGATGTATCCATGCAAAGCTCACGGCGTTTTCCTATGGTCTTGCACCGCACCATCATCGCATTTCTTATGTTGCCCCCGGAAAAGGAGGTCATCTCACCATGACTACATGTATCGAAGGTTTTTCCTGTGCCCCGATCCCTGACTCCATTTTTGAAATCATGAAGGGCAAGTCATTCAAGACGGACTGCCCCATCCCCAGAGAGGAGCTCTCCTACCTTCGCCTCCGCTATGTGGATCTCCAAGGGAAAACGCAATGCGGCGAAATGGTGGTCAACCGCCGCATTGCAGAAACCGTCCTCTCCATCTTCCAAGAGCTCTATGCCGCCAAATATCCCATCGAGAAGATCCGCCTTATCGATCACTACGATGCCGACGATGAACGCTCCATGACCGACAACAACAGCTCCTCCTTCAACTTCCGCTTCATCTCCCATACCACGAAAGTCTCCAAACACGGCATGGGCGTTGCCATCGACATCAATCCACTCTATAACCCCTACGTGAAATACGTAGACGGCCGCCTCCTGATCGAGCCCGCTGCCGGCGCCCCCTATGTAGACCGAAGCCGTGACTTCCCCATGAAAATCGATGAGGACGACCTCGCCTTTCGCCTCTTTACCCGATATGGATTCGAATGGGGCGGCAGCTGGGAAGACCGCAAAGACTACCAGCACTTTGAGATCCCCGACGACGTGATCAAAAACTGGTGACTAGTGGCTAGTGACTCGTGACTGGTGACTGGTGGCTGGTGACTGGTGACTAAATGCCACTTTCGGGCATCGCCACTATCTATACTCTGCGGTGCTTCCATATTTTTATGCGCCGCACCAGCACTCCTCACTCCTCACTCCTCACTCCTCACTGGCGAGCAAAGCTTTCATCCACAATCAGTGGGCGCCCCGCCCCACGGGCTAACCCTCACCCCTCAACCCCCTCGGAGCATTCTATGTCTAAGAAAAACATTCCCGTCAAACCAAACGAAACATACACCCTCACCATCCGCGATCTTGGCATCCACGGCGAAGGCATCGGAGCTGTCGATGACTTCACTGTCTTCGTCCCCGGCGCTCTCCCCGGCGAGACCATACAGGCGATGATCGTGACCGCGAAAAAATCCTACGCCACAGGGCGGCTCATCTCCATCGAGATCCCCTCCGCGCATCGCACCACGCCCGCCTGCCCGGTCTGCCACGCCTGCGGCGGCTGTCAGATCTCCCACCTCACCTATGAAGGCCAGCTTGCCGTGAAAGAGCGGCGCGTGAAAGACGTGATGGTGCGCATCGGCGGCTGCGAAGAGAGCCTTGTCCGTCCCATCGCCGGCGCCTCCCGCCCATGGAACTACCGCAATAAAATGGCCGTCCCCGTCACTCAGGTGACGAGCGGCCCCGTCCTTGGCTACTACCGGCAGGGCAGTCATCAGGTCATCCCGATCGCGAGCTGCGCCATTCAGGAAGAAGAAAACAACCGTCTGCTGCGCTTTGCACAAGGCTTCATGACACGCCATCAGCTCACCGGCTACAACGAAAAAACAGGCCGCGGCAGCGTCCGCCACATCATGGGACGCGTCGGCGATCACGGCGAAGTCATGGCCGTCATCGTGACCGCTTCGGAAAAGCTCCCGCTCGCCGACCTCTGGGTCTCCGAAATGAGAAAACTCCTCCCCGAAGTCGTCTCCATCTATCACAATGTCCAAAGCCACAAAGGCAATGCCATCCTCGGAAAAGAGATCCATCACCTCTGGGGCAAAAAGACCCTGACCTCCTCCCTTTGCGGCCTCGCCTTCGAAGTCTCCCCCTTCTCCTTCTTTCAGGTACACAAACCGCAGGCCGAGCTCCTCTATGAGAAAGCCCTCGCCTATGCCGACCTCCACGGCGGAGAGACCGTGATCGATGCCTACTGCGGGACAGGTACCATCTCCCTCTGCCTCGCCCAAAAAGCCGGACGCGTCATCGGCATCGAGATCGTGAAAGAAGCCATCGAAGACGCGAAGAAAAACGCCGCCTTCAACCACATAGAAAACGCCGAATTCTACGCTGCGGATGCCGGAGAATTCATGCCAAAGCTCTACCAAGAAGGCCTTCGCCCCGACGTCATCGTCATGGACCCCGTACGCGCCGGCTGCAGCGAGACCGTCCTATCCGCTGCGGCCGGCATGCAGCCCTCACGCATCGTCTACGTCTCCTGCAACGTGGCGACCTTCGCCCGCGATGCGAAGATCCTCGCCGGACTTGGCTACAAAGTGAAGGAAGTCACCCCTGTCGACATGTTCCCGCAGACCATGCACGTGGAGACCGTGGCTCTGCTGACAAGAAAAGAAAAATAAGTACCGAAAGTCGGTGTATGTCCGGGCTTTTATGAGGTCATCATCATCAGAGAAGCCTTATAGAAAGCCCGGTTTTCTTATAGGGAAACATATCTGCTGCAAAATATGTGTCTGGTTGTGACCTCGGATTAGATGTCGCAATTTGAGACGGTTGGTTAGATGTTAAGCATTTTGGAATGAATTTTGTATAATAAAAATGGATGACAAACAATCCGGCTGCCCGACCATTTTTTGGTGGATGCAGGCAATGGATTAGATGTGATTGAAAAATGAAGTGCAGGAGTATCTTGGATCTGGAAGAGAGACGATTTTACAATGGATTCCAAAAAGAAATACGCCTGCCTATAAAGTGAGCCGCCTCAGGAAATTTAAATTATCCGAAGTGGATGATTGGATTCTCTCCGAAGGAGCTGCTGATGACAATTCTGGTACAGAAGGTTAATGGAGACTGGATTAATGGACACCTAGTCATTTAGAATGGATAAAGACACAAAACAAACAGATGAAAGGTTGAAGGTAAATTGATATGGATAATCAAATTCAAAACTCCATAGTGAGTTTTATTTGGGGAATTGCAGATGATTGTTTAAGGGATGTATATGTACGTGGTAAGTATCGTGACGTCATTCTCCCGATGACAGTTATTCGTCGTTTGGATGCAATGCTAGAAGATACAAAGGCAGACGTTCTTAAAATGAAAGATACTATGGATAAGGCTGGTATCACAAACCAGTGGCCTGCACTCTGCAATGCTGCAGGACAGGCATTCTGTAATTCATCGCCGTTTTTGCTTAGAGATTTAACAAGCCGTGCCAAGAAGCAGACGCTGAAGGCCGACTTTGAGGCTTATTTGGATGGTTATTCTCCTAATGTTCAAGAAATATTAGACAAATTCAAATTCCGTAATCAGATTGATACGATGATTGATGCAGATATTCTTGGTGCTGTCATCGAAAAATTTGTTTCCCCGACCATCAACTTGAGTCCAAAGCCAGTCTATACGGACGATACAATGACTACCATCAAGTTGCCTGCGTTGGATAATCATGGAATGGGGACTATTTTTGAAGAACTGATTCGTAAGTTTAATGAAGAAAATAACGAGGAGGCAGGTGAACACTGGACGCCTCGTGATGTGGTAGAACTCATGGCTGACCTAGTGTTTATGCCGATTGCCGACAAAATCAAGGACGCATCGTATTCCTGCTATGACGGAGCTTGCGGTACGGGAGGTATGCTCACTGTTGCTCAGGACAGACTTTTGACGCTGGCCAAGAGGCGTGGCAAGGAAGTCGCCATTCATCTATTTGGGCAGGAAATCAATCCAGAAACCTATGCTATCTGTACTGCGGATATGCTGCTGAAAGGTGATGGCGAAGAGGCTGAGCATATCATGTATGGCTCTACACTTTCTGGTGATCAGCATGCAGCACGTCAGTTTGACTTTATGCTCTCGAATCCGCCTTATGGAAAGAGTTGGAAGACCGATGCAGAGAAAATGGGTGGCAAAAAGGATATTCTCGACACGCGTTTCAATACATATCTGAAAAGCGGAGATACTATGACAATGCTCCCACGCACCAGTGACGGACAGCTCCTGTTCCTGCTGAACAATGTGTCGAAGATGAAAACGGGCACGCCGCTGGGTAGCCGCATTGCAGAAGTACATAACGGCTCGTCCATTTTCACCGGCGACGCAGGCAGCGGCGAAAGTAATGCCCGCCGTTATATGATTGAGAATGACCTAGTAGAAGCCATTATAGCCGTTCCGGAAAATATGTTCTACAATACAGGCATCGGCACATTCATCTGGGTGCTTTCCAACAAGAAAGAGAAACGGCGCAAAGGCAAAATCCAACTTATTGACGCTACGGCAATGAAAGAACCCCTCCGCAAGAATATGGGCAAGAAAAACTGTGAATTTACCGAAGAAATCCGCAAGGAGATCGTTCGCATCTTCCTCGATATGGAAGAAAGCGATGTCAGCATGATTTTCAATAATGATGAATTTGCCTATTGGAATGTGACGGTGGAACGCCCACTCCGTCTTCGCATATATCCCGACCGCACGATTCCTGCCGACCTGTTCAAAAAGGCAGATGAATATGAAACTGTGACTTCTGCTATTGCAAAAGCTGCCGAAACTGCGCCGCTGGACGACTGGACGGCATTTGCCAAAGCCACTGGGCTGAAAGCCGCTGCATTGAAAAAGTTGCGCCCTTTTATCACAGAGAAAGACCCGACCACAAAGCCGATTGACGGTGAGCCGGATGTTGACCTGCGCGACACGGAGAACATTCCCTTCACCTATGAGGGCGGCATTGATGCATTTATTAAGAACGAGGTTCTGACCTATGCGCCGGATGCTTGGGTGAACGAGAAGAAAACGCAAATCGGCTATGAGATCAGCTTTACGAAATACTTCTATAAGCCAGTGGAGCTTCGCAAATTGAGTGATATTCTGCAAAACCTGAAAGAATTAGAAACAGAGGCCGATGGGTTACTGGCTGAAGTTATGGAGGGAGTGCAGTGAAGAAATATGAATCATACACTATCTGCCCTTCTTTGTGGAACAAAGAATTTCCGAGCCATTGGTGCGTTCTTCCGATGTATGCAGTTGCTAAGGAAAAATCTATTTGCAATTGCGTAGACTTGCCATTGCTTTCTGTATATTTAGATGTTGGCGTAGTTCCGTTTTCAGCGAAGGCAGAAAAACGGACGAATGTAACAAGTAAAGATCTATCTAAGTATCAGCGTGTTGACTTCGGAGATTTTGTTCTCAACAATCAGCAGGCATGGCGTGGATCGGTCGGAATATCATTCGATACAGGAATTGTCAGCCCTGCGTATGTAGTTCTGTCGATGAATGATTATCTTGATAGCAGGTATGCAAATTATCTTTTCCGATCTCGCATTATGGTTGAACAATACCTGATTAATTCCAAAAGCGTGGGTTCTATTCAAAGAAATATATATTGGCCTGCACTAAAACGAACGAAAGTCCTAATTCCTTTCCGTGACGAGCAGGATCAGATCGTGCGCTTTCTGGACTGGAAAGTTTCGAGTATCAATAGGCTAATTAACATAAAGAAAAAGGAAATCAAAGATATTGATGCTTTGAAAAGGTCTCTGATAAGCCATGCCATCACGCATGGGCTGTCAGCAGACGCACCGATGAAGTACAGTGGCGTTAAGTGGCTCGGAAACATTCCGGCTCATTGGCGGATTATGAAATTGCGACAAATACTTCACCCTGTCAGTGAGAAAAATCATCCTGAGCTTCCACTGCTGTCCGTTGTCCGTGAACATGGGGTTATCCTTCGAGATATCGAAGATACAGAATCCAATCACAATTATATTCCAGACGATTTGAGCGGATACAAAGTTGTGAAAAAAGGCCAATTCGCCATGAACAAAATGAAAGCATGGCAAGGTTCCTATGGAATTTCAGACTATACGGGAATTGTCAGCCCCGCCTACTTCATCTTTGATATGGCTTTTGAGAATCTGGAATACTTTCACTATGCCATCCGTAGCAAAGTATATGTGAATTTCTTTGCCCAGGCGTCCGATGGTATTCGTGTGGGACAGTGGGACTTGCAAATGGATAAGATGAAGGAAATCCCTTTTATCATTCCGCCCTCTGACGAGCAAAATGCCATCGTGGAACATATAAAAAATACATTACCAACGTACAATAACGCCATTGAAAAGCTAACTGCGGAAGTTGAGGTATTAGAGGAATATAAAGCAAAGATTATCGCAGACACCGTCACCGGCAAAATTGATGTCCGCGGCATTGAAATCCCCGAATATGAATTTGTGGAAGAAACCATTGACGGAGACAGCGAGGGCTGCGAAGAAGAAACTGAGGAACAGGAGGATTGAGCATGGCTGATACAAAAGACCTCGCTCTTGAAGAAAACCAAGGCGATATCGTTATCTATCAGACCAAAGATGGCGATACAAAAATAGATGTCCGCTTTGTGGATGAAACCGTATGGCTGACGCAGCAGCAGATGGCTGATCTGTTTCAATCCTCCCGCACCAACATCGTGGAGCATATCCGGCACATCTATGAAGAGGGCGAATTGGACGAGGCTTCAACCTGTCGGAAATTCCGACAGGTTCGCACCGAGGGCAGCAGACAGGTCACCAGAGAGATTCCGTACTACAATCTCGATATGATCATCTCCCTTGGCTATCGCGTGAAATCCATGATTGCCACTCACTTCCGCCGCTGGGCAACGGAGCTGTTGAAGGAATACATGGTCAAGGGCTTCACTATGGATGATGAACGCCTAAAAAAACTCGGCGGCGGAAACTACTGGAAAGAGCTTCTCGCCCGTATCCGGGATATCCGTTCCTCTGAAAAGGTTATGTATCGGCAGGTGCTTGACCTGTATGCCACCAGCGTGGACTATGATCCGAGAAGCTCGGAATCCGTGGCATTTTTCAAAATGGTGCAAAACAAGCTGCACTATGCCGCACACGGTCACACGGCGGCGGAGGTTATTTACGAGCGGGCTGACGCAGATAAGCCGTTTATGGGGCTGACCGCCTTCTCCGGCGATTTCCCGACAGCAAAAGACATCGGCATTGCCAAGAACTACCTGACCGAAGAAGAATTGCATATATTGAACGGCATCGTTTCGGGATATTTCGATTTTGCAGAAGTACAGGCGATGCGCCACCGCCCCATGCATATGAGCGACTATGTGGAGCATCTGGATCGGGTGCTTTCCTCCACGGGGGAACAGCTTCTGGTCGGTGCGGGTAAGGTCAGCCATAAACAGGCAATGGAAAAAGCAAACCAGGAGTATCAGCGTTTTCTGATGCAAAATCTCTCTCCAGTTGAGGAGGCGTATCTGCAAACGATCAAAGAGGTCGAAAAGACGGCAAAGAAAAAAGCGAAGGGAGAATGAACATGGCTGGCTTCACAAATACAAGAGAAAGCGGACTTGAGACGCTTATCGTAAAATGGCTTGTCGAGCACAACGGCTATGAGGAAGGCTCTAACGCCGATTATAATAAAGAGCATGCCATAGATGAGACTCGACTATTCCGTTTTCTGCTGGATACGCAGCCCAAGGAAATGAGCAAGTTGGGCGTCTTTACTTCAGATATAAAGAAGCGACAGTTCCTGAACCGTCTGTCGGGAGAGATAGCCAAGCGAGGCATTATTGATGTGCTTCGCAATGGCGTGAAGGTATATCCGGCAGACCTCATCATGTTCTACCTGACACCGACCGAAAATAACGAGCAGGCCAGAATTATGTATGAGAAGAACATCTTCAGCGTGACACGCCAGCTACGTTATTCACAGGATTTCGGTGATTATTCTGAGCTTCCATCTTATGTGACACGCCAGCTACGTTATTCACAGGATGCCGGAAAGCTAGCTCTGGATGTTTGTCTGTTTATCAATGGCCTCCCGGTTATCACGATGGAGCTGAAAAACCAGCTCACAAAACAGAACACAGAGAACGCTGTGCGCCAGTATAAGGAAGACCGGGATTTTCACGATATTTTATTCTCCTTCAAGCGGTGCATGGTTCATTTTGCTGTGGATGATGCGACGATCCAGTTCTGCACAAAACTCGCGGGTAAGGATAGCTGGTTCCTACCGTTCAATAAAGGCTACAACGATGGCGCAGGAAATCCGCCGAATCCGGATGGCCTTATGACAGACTACCTTTGGAAGGATATCCTTACCAAGAGAAAACTGTCTCGCATTATAGAAAATTACGCGCAGGTCATCGAAGAGGTGGACGAGGATACTAAGAAGAAGTCCATCAAACAGATCTGGCCGCGTTATCATCAGCTCGACTGTGTGGAGAAGCTACTGGCGGATGTGCAGGAAAATGGTGTCGGCAAACGATACCTGATCCAGCATAGTGCAGGTAGCGGAAAATCAAATTCTATCGCATGGCTCGCACATCAGCTGATCGGCCTTGAAAAAGACGGACATCCAATGATTGACTCCGTTCTGGTAGTCACTGACCGCCGTATTTTGGATAAGCAGATCCGCAATACGATCAAGCAGTTCATGCAGGTCAAGAACACCGTAACGTGGGCAGAGCATTCTGGTGATTTGCGCAAGGCCATACAGGACGGCAAGCGCATCATTATATCTACGATTGAAAAGTTTCCATACATCATCTCTGATATTGGGCAGGAACATAAGAATAACAAATTTGCCATCATCATTGATGAGGCGCACTCCGGCCAGAGTGGGCGTAATTCCGCAAATATGAATCTGGCGCTTTCCGGTCTTGCCACAGATGACAATGCGGACAACGAGGACAAGATCAATGCCATGATGGAGGGACGTAAGCTTGTCTCCTCTGCAAGCTACTTTGCCTTCACGGCTACTCCAAAGAACAAAACTGAGGAAATGTTCGGTGTCGCCTATGAAGAGAATGGTGAAATCAAGCATCGCCCATTCCATATCTACACCATGAAGCAGGCTATT
Organism: Dialister sp. i34-0019-2H8; assembly: GCF_042846925.1. NCBI lineage: Bacteria > Bacillati > Bacillota > Negativicutes > Veillonellales > Veillonellaceae > Dialister > Dialister sp. i34-0019-2H8. The sequence continues at coordinate 184,830 of NZ_BAABYQ010000001.1, read as the reverse complement.
CAGGAAGGCTTTATTCTTGACGTACTCCGAAACTATACGACCATTGATAGTTGGTACAAGATCATGAAGATGGTCGAGGATGATCCAATGTTTGACAAGAAGCGTGCACAGAAGAAGCTGCGTGCTTTCGTCGAGGGTAATCCTGACGTCATTGCAAAGAAGGCCGTCATGATGGTAGAGCACTTTCATGAGCAGGTTGTTGCCAAGAAGAAGCTGGGCGGCAAAGCACGTGCGATGGTGGTTACAGCCAGCATTCCGCGGTGTATCGAATACTACTATGCACTTAACAAGTGTCTCGCTGACAGACACAGTCCATATAAGACTATTGTGGCCTTTTCCGGCGAGCATAAATATAGCGGACAGGAACCGGCATTGACGTCGGCAGCCATGAACGGCTTCCCAGATGCCAAGATTCCTAAGGAGTTCAAGAAAGATCCGTATCGGATTTTGATTGTTGCTGATATGTTTCAGACCGGCTTTGACGAGCCGCTCCTGCAGACAATGTATGTGGATAAGCCACTCTATAATATTGCTGCGGTGCAGACACTGTCCCGCTTGAACAGAGCGTATCCCGGCAAGGATGAAGTTTACGTTCTGGACTTTGCAAATAAGACATCCACAATTGAAGAAGCCTTCCAGAAGTTTTACAGGACGACGATTCTCTCTGGAGAGACTGATCCCAACAAGCTGTATGACCTGATTACCATTATGGAGGAATATCAGGTGTATGACGGCAGTGATGTTGAAAAGCTGGTAGATCTTTTCCTAAGTGGTGCGGAGCGCGATAGGCTCGATCCGATTTTGGATGCCTGCACTGCTACTTATAAGCAACTGGAGTTGGACGATCAAATTAAATTCAAGAGCGCCGCTAAGTCCTTTGTACGTACTTATGGTTTCCTTGGCGCAATCCTACCTTATGGAAATGTTGACTGGGAGAAGCTGTCAATCTTCCTGAACTTGCTGATACCGAAACTTCCGTCACCACGTGACGATGACCTTTCGGAAGGCATCCTTCAGACGATAGATCTGAGCAGCTACAGGAATGAAGCGCAGGATGCTATTGCTATTAAGCTGGAAGATACTGATGCTGAAATTGCACCGGTACCTGCTGGCAAGGTTAGCCATATTGTTGAACCGGAAATGGATTTGCTTTCCAAGATTATCATGGACTTCAATGATATGTTCGGGAACATCAACTGGAACGATGCCGACAATATTCAACGTCAGATTCTGGCCATTCCTGAGATGGTATCGAAAGATAAAAAGTATCAGAATGCCATGAAGAACTCAGATGAACAGGAAGCTCGTACCGAAAGTGAACGAGCTTTGCAGCAGGTTATTTTCTCGATCATGGCAGACAATATGGAGCTATTCAAACAATTTCAGGACAATCCGTCCTTTAAGAAATGGCTCTCAGATATGGTATTTAATATGACTTATGATCCTAAGAGTGTTTCAAAGATTGTTGAATGCCCACAAGTTAAATCTACCGCAAGTATGGTGGCTGAGTCACCTACACCTTACGGAGCAAAAAAATAACGAAGTTGACGCGGTATTTCGTGAAGTAACACCATCATGCCCAGTATCGTGGATAATGCCAGGAGAGATGCGCCTTTTTCATTTGAATATTCGTAACAATATGTTCAATCCGAAAGAAATGAAAAAACTCTTTCATATTCAAGCTGGGTAAAAAGGATATAATCTGAAGGATGCACTTAGATTTGCAGATTTACTGTCGAAATCGACTCATCCGACCAATAGTGATAGCCATAAGATGTGGGCTCAAGAATTAATTATCCTGTTGAATGAGTTGCATCCACAAGATAGCTTGGTAAAGCTATATGCTGGTTCTGTTTTTTCGAGTGCTGGCAACCATCAAGGTTTACAGATCATCAATTCTGAATATCAGGATATTAATGTGTTTGAAAAGATATTTGAACAGTTCAGAAATGATTATTTGACAGACCCATACTTTAGTTATTCTGGCCAAAAATGAATGGGAAATCTTTTTATAATGAGAATGTTTATCAAGGACGAGATTCTGCTTGGAAGGAGGTCTCCTATTTGAAAAAGAAAGAAATGACCACCCGTTCCAGTGCTGCGGAATACCTGACCTATGTTGCCTCTATCGGCGATCAGCCGGACAGCATTGAGATGCGCTATGAGGATGAGAATATATGGCTGACGCAGAAGATGATGGCCACATTGTATGATGTTGGTACCAATACAATCAATTATCCTATAAAAAAGATATTCGAGGATAGTGAGCTACAGGAAGAGCCAGTTATTCGAAAATTTCGAATAACTGCTCCTGATGGAAAAAGTTACAATACAAATCACTATTCCTTGGAGATGATCATTGCCGTAGGCTTTAAAGTCAATTCTGAGCGTGCCGTACAGTTTCGTAAATGGGTAAACCAGATCGCCAAGGACTACACCCTCAAAGGCTGGGTGATGGATGATGAATGTCTCAAACGAGGAACGTATCTGACAGAGAAGTATTTCGACGAGCAGTTAGAGCGCATCCGTGAGATCCGTGCCAGCGAAAGAAAGTTCTATCAGAAGATCACTGTACAGAAGTTGAGCGTTATTCACTGCCCGCCACTATCGAGAGTGGCGGGCAGCTGCCATATAAAAGCACCTTGCATGATATAGGTGGAAAAGACCTTATACCGACTTGTTCCCATAGACTTCGATGGTCAAGACCTTGATATGGATGTCAATTTTACCACAGATTGCACCTGGTTGCAGCTGTGAATGTGCGATTTCATCAGTAGCGGACATGTTTCCGTTTTGACAGGATATGTACTCTCCTTACTGGACACCCAGTAAGGAGTTTTTTTGACAGCGATCCCTCTTCCCTTCCGCTCTTTGGACTGGACTTTGGGGAGATCCTTTCCCGTTCCATCCGTTGCCTGTCCATGGCACTACCCTCTGGCCGCTTTTTTCTTCATCCATTCCATCAGATAATCACGGAAAAGACAGGCTGCCTTTGTCTTGCGGACCTGCGGATTGCTTACAAGGTAGATCATCTGCCCGCTGATTTCTTCCTTCAGTGTCCGGCTCACGATGTCGGGATGCGGGTACAGGGGATCGGCATAGTCATAGCCAATGTTGATGGCTTTGTTGTGAAGGAGAAGTGTGCGGATGATACTTTCATCCGCTGTTTCCGCAAGAATGTGGATCTTCCTTCCGGGCGCGAGGAAGTACTTGTCGATATGGTGACGGAAGCAATCGTAGGCACGGCCTTTGCTGATGATGGTCTGCCCGTCCAGATCGTCATAGGTCAAGGCAGGGAGCTTCGCCAGCGGATGCGATCTGTGCATCCGTACACTGTAATGGCTGAAAAAAAGAGGGTCTCCTTCGAAGCGCGTCTCATCCAGTGGTCCCGCCGTGATGGCAAAGCTGCACTGCTGCGATGCCAATGCAGCTATCGCATGGGCATCTGTCGTATCTACTACACTTAAAATGATAGAAGGATAGGCCTCGTGGAAGTCTTCGATCAGGGAGGCTCCGAGATAGGCGAGTACATGATCGAGCGCATAAATGGTGACTACGCTCTGGGACTTAGCTGCAAGCGTGCGGAGGCTGCGGATGGCATCGTATTCCTCCAGAAGGCTTTTGGCATGCGGCAAGAGAGTCGTTGCATAGTCCGTTGGAATGACTCCTCTTATGCTGCGGATAAAGAGCGGCTGACCAAGCTCTTCCTCAAGCAGGCGGATCACCTTGCTGACGCCTTGCCGCGAGACATAGAGGGTGTCTGCCGCTGTTTTTATATTCTGTGTCTGATAGACGGTCACGAAGTATTGCAGCTGTTTTTGATTCATAGAGCACCTCCTGTTTTCATTATAGTGCAACCATATGGTTGCTTCAATCATCTCATTTTTTTCTTTTTCCGGCGACATGCCTCACGTATAATAACGCCTAGAAAAGGAGGATTCACATTCTATGAAAATCACACAGATCCGCAGTGCAACCAATCGCCTGGTATACGCCGGCAAAACATTTCTCATCGATCCATGGCTTGCCCCCCGGCATGCCTTCAGCTTCGTCGACGTTCCCGGCCGCCCCTACCATATTCCCGACCCGATGAAGGAGCACCTGCCGATGCCATTCTATGACCTTCCCGTCTCTGTCAGCGAGGTCTTGCAGGATGTCGACTATATCATCGTTACGCATCTCCATCCCGATCACATCGACATGTCCGTCACAGACGGTACAGTCGGCGCCCCGCTGGATAAGAGAGTCCCCATTTTCTGCCAAAACGAGGCGGATGCGGCTGTGCTGAAAAGATCCGGATTTCAGGATATCACCATCCTTCCTAAGGAAGGAATTCAGATAGGAGATGCCACCATTCGTCAGGTCCCGGCTCTCCATGGCACGTATATCCCCTGCGGAAACGCCATGGGCGTCCTCTTTGAAGCCAAAGAGGAAAAAACATTCTATCTGGCCGGCGATACCATCTGGTATGAGGAAGTTGCTGCGACCATTAAGAAATACCAGCCGGAAGTGATCGCCCTCAATGCCTGTTCGGCCGAGACTCTTGAGAATGGCCGTCTCATCATGAATGATGAAGATGTCTGGAATGTGTCGCTTGCCGCTCCTCATGCCCAGCTTTATATCACGCATATGGATAACGTGGCACACGCAGCCCTCACTCGGTATACGATGCGCGGCCGTCTGGCTTCTCGCGGCATCGTCAATTACGATATGCCCCTCGATGGCGAAAGTGTGGTATATCTTTCTGACGAACCTCTTCTCGCAAAAGGCAGCGATTGAGCGAGGTCATGCCGGAGCGATAGGAAAGGCCGCTTTCTCCCACGCCTACCGATTTCCTCTCATATGGAGTATAATGAAAAGGATAACTATACATCTTCCATTTATGATAGGAGAAATCATATGAGAAAAATCATTCTTACCGGCGACCGCCCGACCGGCCGCCTTCATGTCGGCCACTACGTCGGCTCCCTGCGTGAGCGTGTCGAGCTGCAGAACTCCGGTAAATTCGACGACATCTACATCATGATCGCTGACGCGCAGGCGCTCACGGACAATGCGGACAATCCGGAGAAGGTCAGAAGAAATGTGCGCGAGGTCGCTCTTGACTACCTCGCTGTCGGCATCGATCCGGCGAAGTCCTGCATCTTCATCCAGTCCATGGTGCCTGAGCTCACCGAGCTCACCATGTACTACATGAATCTCGTCACTGTTTCTCGTCTTCAGAGAAATCCGACTGTCAAAGCGGAGATCCAGCAGAAGAATTTCGAAGCCAGCATCCCGGCCGGCTTCCTCTGCTACCCTGTCAGCCAGGCGAGCGACATCACGGCCTTCAAGGCCACCCATGTCCCGACCGGCGAAGACCAGGAGCCGATGCTCGAGCAGACACGCGAGATCGTCCGCAAATTCAATGACATCTACGGCGAAGTCCTTGTCGAACCAGACATCGTCCTTTCCACAAACAAAGCCTGCCTGCGCCTGCCCGGCACCGACGGCAAAGCGAAGATGAGCAAGTCCATCGGCAACTGCATCTACCTTGCTGATTCGCCGAAGGATATCGAGACGAAGATCATGTCCATGTTCACCGACCCGACCCACCTGCGCCGCGACGACCCGGGGCACGTGGAAGGAAATCCCGTCTTCACCTACCTCGATGCATTCAGCAGCGATGAACACTTCGCAGCCTTCTGCCCCGAGTACAGCTGCCTTCAGGAAATGAAGGATCACTACACGAGAGGCGGCCTCGGCGACGTGAAGGTAAAGCGCTTCCTCAATAACGTCATGCAGGAGACTCTCCGCCCCATCCGCGAACGCCGTGAATATTGGGAAGCCCATCTGGAAGATGTCCAGGATATCCTGAAGGCTGGCTGCGAAAAAGCGGAAAATACCGCAGCCAAGACCCTCGCCGAAGTCCGCCGCGCGATGCGGATCAATTACTTCGAGGATGGAAATCTGCTGAAATAAGGTGAAGGGATTCAAGAAAATCAGGAATGAGGAATGAAGGTGGCGGCTTCGCCGCATTCATTCCTCATTCCACTTTTCTCCCTCCTTCCTTTGGAAGGAGGTGCCCCGAAGGGCGGAGGTTGGCTCTCGAAGCGGGATGAAGTCGTTGGGAGTACGGTGTTTCCCGTGATCCCTCTCCTCACATCCTTTCTTGACCGCAAACGAAAAAGATTTCTCGCTTTCGCTCGAAATGACGATGCGGGAAGGCGGCACACTCCCTCCGTCCTTTGGAAGGAGGTGCCCCGAAGGGGCGGAGGTTGGCTCTCGAAGCGGTATTTCCACACGCGGGGATGCCAACCCCGCCTCGCTTCGCTCGTCTGCCCCTTCCAGAGGAAGTGGCGAGAATGATTCTTGATCGGGCTTCGCTCTTTATATAAATTGACGCGGAGCGTCGCACCTCTTAGCCTTCCCCATTGGGGAAGGGGGACCGCGTCAGCGGTGGATAGGGTGCTCTGCTCTCATAAACGCCGTACTTGAGACGCTCTTTCCTGCTCTCTTTCATGCCGCTAGTGCCCTATCCGCCCCTTCGGGGCACCTTCCCCTCGAGGGGAAGGCTGACGATACGAGGATACCGTCATCTAAAATGCGGCGAAGCCGCCACGAGAGCCCTGAGCCCTTGTTACCAGTCAAAGGAGTCCGCTATGCCATACGTCAATATCAAAATCACCCGAGAAGGCCATGTGACCCCCGAGCAGAAAGCTGCGCTCATCCGTGGTGTCACGGATCTTCTGGCCAATGTCCTGCACAAAAATCCGGCTTCGACTGTCGTCACCATCGATGAAGTGCCTCTGGAAAACTGGGGCCTCGGCGGCGATCCGATCCTTGTTGCCAGAGCGAAGAATCAAAAGAAATAGTGTGAGCCCTTGATCGTGGACGAAAGCTCGGCCCGAATGAGAAATGCGAAATGGTGGTGGCTTCGCCGCATTTTATAAACGCACTCCGCTTTTCTCCCTCCTTACTTTGGAAGGAGGGGCCCCGAAGGGGCGAAGGTTGGCTCTCGAAGCGGGATTTTCGCACGCGGGGATGCCAACCCCGCCTCGCTTCGCTCGTCTGCCCCTTCCAGAGGAAGGGGCGAGAATGATTCTTAATCGGGCTTCGCTCTTTATATAAATTGACGCGGAGCGTCGCTCTGCCTAAGCCTTCCCCATGGGGGAAGGCTGACGATACGAGGATACCGTCATCTAAAATGCGGCGAAGCCGCCACCTTACCCTGAACCTTGAACCCTGAACCTTGAACCCTCACCCCTGAACCCCAGTCACTCCGAGCAGCAAAAAAGCCAGAACACGCATCCAGTGTGTTCTGGCTTTTCTATTGGCGCGAAGCCGCACCATCATTTTTCATTTCACCCACCGCCGGAGCACGCCGGAAAGCCTTGCCATGGCGAGAGGCTTGGCTATGTATAGAAATATGCAGGAGATCCGCCGCCGTGATGGGATCTGCTTCCCCAAGGCTCCCCCTTCCCCCACCTTCGTCCTTACGTTATAATATATTTAATGAAACTCTTATTTCTCAAAAGGAGGCTTCTTTATGGAAAAAATACATATCAACCTCGGTAAGGATTCCTACGACATCGTGATCGACAGCGGGCTCATCCGCCACGCAGGAGATGCGGTCTCTTCCCTCACGGGCGCGCATGATGCGGCCATCATCACAGAGGATGGGATCGATCGCCTCTACGGCATGGATCTTGTGAAATCCCTCGAATCCGCTGGCATCCGCACCCAGATGATCGTCGTCCCCTCGAGTGAGAAATCAAGAAGCCTCTCCATCGTGAACCGCGTCTACGGCGCGCTCGTCGACTTCGGCCTGCCCTCCGACGGCGTACTCATCGCACTCGGCGGACGCGTCGTCGGTGACATCACCGGCTTCGTCGCAGCCACCTACCACCGCGGCATCGCATACATCCAGTTCCCGACATCCGTGCTCTCGCAGATCGGCAGCGCCATCGGCGGCAAGATCACGCTCGACATCACGGCGGGCAAGAATCTCGTCGGCGCCTTCTATCAGCCGCGCGCCGTCTATATCGACCCCGGCATGGCCAAGACGCTGCCGAGAAAATACCTGCACAATGGCATGGGCGAGGCCGTGAAGCTCGGCTGCGTCTGTGACAAGGAGCTCTTCGAACTTTTCGAAAAAGCCAATTCCGACATAGAGCTCCTGCGCGTGCTGCCGGAGATCATCCGCCGCTGCTGCACCATCAAGGCGCACTATGTAGAGATCGACCCCACCGGCAAGAAGGAACGCCGCCTGCTCGACTTCGGACACACCATCGGCGGAGCCATCGAGCGCTGCTGCCGCTACGATGACAAAACGATCACCCACGGCGAAGCGACAGCGATCGGCATGTACCTCGTCACCAAGCGCGCCGAGCTTCTCGGGCTCACCACCCGCGGCGCCACGAGCCGTCTCGAGTACGTCTTGAAATCCCTCGCCCTCCCCACGGAGACACACATCGCTCCCGAGATCCTCGCTGCGGATATGGCAAAAAGCAAGCATGTCAAGGAAGGGAAACTCCAGCTCGCCCTCATGAAGGAGATCGGTCAGGGCTTCCTGAAGGAAGTGACGGTCGAAGAGCTTGCCAAGTATGTGAAATAAGGACGGGGATCAGGATACCAGGTGACATCTTCGTCCTTCTGCCTTTCATACCGCCAGTACCCTATCCGCCCCTTCGGGGTACCTTCCCCTCGAGGGGAAGGCGGACGATACGAGAATACCGTCATCTAGTATGCGGCGAAGCCGCCACCTCAGCCTTGAGCCCTAGTTTCCAGTCAACACACTCCTCTTTTCTCCCTCCTTCCTTTGGAAGGAGGTGCCCCGAAGGGGCGGAGGTTGGCTCTCGATGCGGTATTTTCACACGCGGAGATGCCAACCCCGCCTCGCTTCGCTCGTCTGCCCCTTCCAGAGGAAGGGGCGAGAATGATTCTTAATCGGGCTTCGCTCTTTATATAAATTGACGCGGAGCGGTGGATAGGGTGCTTTCATAAATCGTCGACTTGAGACGCTTTTCCCCCGCTCTCTTTCATACCGCTAGTGCCCTATCCGCCCCTTCGGGGCACCTTCCCCATTGGGGAAGGCTGACGATACGAGGATACCGTCATCTAACATGCGGCGAAGCCGCCACCACAACCCTGAACCCACAACCCTGTCCCCCTTTCACAACAAAACACGCCGGACGTCTCACGACATCCGGCGTGTTTTTGATTAAAATCCTTTGGCACGCATCCGTTTCCCCACCAGTTGAAGAAGAAAGAGAGAAGGATGGCCATCGCTGTACTCTCTCTTCCTCGCAAAATGATGATTTGTGTATACTATAGCATAGCGGCAGAAGGGGCATAAGAGAATGGATGTTTCTGATATGGATCCGCTGCCTGCCATCGCCGCCCCCGCACCCTTGAACCATGGCCTTGATATATATATAATATATAAATATATCGAACTCATCGAATCGAGGATCTCTTATGAAAATTTCCATCATCGGTGCGGGAGCGACAGGACTCGCTGCCGCCGCCTATCTGCATCTCATCTCCGTCCCCTTCACGATCTACGTCAGAAACGAAGAGAAGAGAAAGCTCTGGGAGACGCATCCGCTCAATGTCAGCGGCAAGGTGAATACCTCCCTCTACCTGCCCATGGCACGCTCGCTCGAAGAAGCCTGCGAGGCCGACGTCCTTCTTGTCTTCACCCGTGCGGGCGATCATGAGGCTGTCACCGAGGAAGTGATGCCCTACATGAAAAAGGGGCAGTGCCTGCTCTTCCTGAACGGCTGCTGGGGCGCGGTGAAGGCCTACCGTGCCTTCCAGAAAGCGCAGGGAGCCGTGCCGATCACCATCGGTGAGACGGCAAATATGCCTTTCATCGCTGCGCTCTCCTCCGACCACACCTCGCTTCATTTCAAAGCCATGAAAGACGAGATCGCCTACTCCGCCATCGGGGATGAAACCCTGCTGAGTGAGCTTCTGCACAAGCTCGCGCCGAAGGTGACACGCGTCTCTTCGCCGGCCGCGACCTCGCTCTCCGCGACGAATCCCATCATTCACGTAACGCAGTGCCTCTTCAATCTTTCCCGCATCGAAAACGGGGAGGACTTTGATTTCTTCGGAGCCCCCCTCACGAAGCGCACGGCCGCCTTCATGGAAGAGTGCGACAAGGAGCGCCTCGCCATCGGAAAAGCCCTCGGCCTGGAGCTCGCGCCCCTTCTTGCCACGCTGAACTCCTTCAGGGGTACCCGCGCCGAAACGCTCTATGAAGCGCTCACGGAAAACCCATCGTACCTGGCCGTCAAAGGCCCGACGACTCTGACGAGCCGCTACATCACCGAAGACCTTCCCTGCGGCCTTACCAGCCTTCTCGACCTCTCGGACATGATGCACGTGGACTGCCCCCACATCACCGCTCTCGTCTACACCATGGCGCTCTACCTCCGCCAGCCCTACCGCCCCTTCCTCACCCTGCAGGATCTGCGCGTGGTGAAGGGATTGAAGTGAGGCGGCATGACCGGAAGCGGTCGGCTGATCATTCCTCATTTTCCCTATGCCCATCCACCTGAACCCTTTTAGGAGCATCCATTATGAAACCATTTATCACCGCCCTTCTCCTCATGGCAGGCGCATTCTCTCCTGTCTCTGCCGCAAACTGGGTCCCGCTCCCTGCGAGCGAAAGTGCCGAAGTCGACACCGACTCCTACTTCGACAGCGGCGTCCGCGCATCGATGGACCTGAAGCTCTCCCTTGACGGCACATCTATCATTTCCACCATGGAATTTGACAAGGACCGCCGCACCTACCACATTGCGGCGGTGAAGACCCTTGCTGCTGACGGGAGCATCCAGGAAAGCACCCGCTTTTCTGACGACAGCTGGAGCCCGCTCCTGCCCAATTCCTTCGGAAAGAGTGTGTATACCCACTTCATCGAGCAGCCGATCCCCCATTTCACGAATCCCCAATGGCTTCCTCTCTTCAAAGAAAGCGGCGTGAAATTCCACGGCAGCACCTATGACATCGAGAAGCAGACGCTCCGCTATAAGAATGGCTACGCCACCTTCTTCCTCCGCATCGCCTACCCGTGGAAGGACCAGGACTTCTCTCAGGTCATCTATCATGTCCGCATGGACGTGCCGAATAAAAAGGTGCAGACCCTTTCCATGACAGAATATGATTTTGATGGTAAAATAAAAAACCATGGACGAGGCTCCACCGAGCGCGCCCCCATCCTCCCCGACACCCCGATGGACCAAGTCCACCGCTATATCAAGGGCGAAGTCGATGCAGGAAGATTGAAGTGACGGATAGGCATCCGGCCCTCGATCCTTCCTATCATAGTCACCCTATCCGCCCCTTCGGGCCACCTTCCCCTAGAAGGGAAGGCTGGCGATACGAGGATACCGTCATCTAAAATGCGGCGAAACCGCCACCTCAGCCTTGAGCCCTAGTTACCAGTCAACACACTCCTCTTTTCTCCCTCCTTCCTTTGGAAGGAGGTGCCCCGAAGGGGCGGAGGTTGGCTCTCGATGCGTTTTTTTCACACGCGGGGATGCCAACCCCGCCTCGCTCCGCTCGTCTGCCCTTTCCAGAGGAAGGGGCGAGAATGATTCTTAATCGGGCATCGCTATTTATATAAATTGACGCGGAGCGGTGGATAGGGTGCTTTCATAAATCGCCTGCTTGAGACGCTCTTTCCCGCTCTCTTTCATACCGCTAGTGCCCTATCCGCCCCTTCGGGGCACCTTCCCCTCGAGGGGAAGGCTGACGATACGAGAATACCATCTTCTAAAATGCGGCGAAGCCGCCACCTTCATTCCTCATTCCTCATTTTCTTGAACCCTGAACCCTAACTCCCATTCCCCGAGGTATCCCATCCATGCCACGCATTTATATATCTGCTCTTTCCGCAGCCGCTTCTGAAGCGTGCTACGCCGCTTTTCTGACCGGCAGCCTTCCTACGGAGGGCTGCTTCCTTGTGTCAGGCCCCCATCTTTTTCTGATGGATTCTCTTCCGCCTCTCCCTGAAGGGCGCGGCGTCCCCGTCTCCTTCGGGCCGGTCAGCTGGATCCGCTCCGGCATCTCTTCCCAGATGCAGAGCATCTCCGTCTACCGTGCCTTTCTTTCCGGCCGTCGCCTCCCTGCCGGGACTGCGCTGGCGGCAGGAAAGGATGGCATCACTGTCTTCCCTGCCGAGCTCTATGAGGCTGACCTCGGAAAGATGGAGCCCTTCTCGCTCTCCTTTGATCCGCTCGAAGAGGTCCTGACCCCGCAGGAAGCGGCGAAGCTCTACCATGTCGATGCCAAGCGCATCCAGTGGGACTGTGAACACGCCGGTGAAAGCGCCGTCTTTTCCCTCGCTGAGACACGCCGCTCCGGAAATACATGGCTCCTCACGAGAAATGCCGCTCTTCGCGTCTACGAAGGAAAGGAAATGCCAGCCTATGCCATCGATCCCCTTCTCCTCGTCTTCTCCACGGTCGAAGCCGCCCACATCTGGAACCGCGACAGCGGCGTCGTCAGAAGCGCGGCGGGCGGTGCCGGCCACGCCGCCGCCCGCATGCACGAAGGCGACCGCAGAAAATCAGGCCGCATCTGGCTCGTCCGCCGCGAAGCCATGGAGCGGCTCTTCGGTCAGTCCCTCCCCGAGCGCATGGCTGAGGCCATGCGGTTCGTCAAATAACGCAAAAGAGGCGGGCTAGACGCATCCGTCCGCCCGCCTCTTTTCTGTCATCGCCTCCTATCTGGGAATGAGATCCGATCACGGACAGGCAGGCATCTCCTTCATAAAAAAACCGCACCCTGCTCATCCCGGGGTGCGGTTTTCTGATTCTTATTCGTCCTCTTCCTCATCATCGACAAAGATCTGCTGTGCCGCTTTATAGCTGAGAGACGTATTTCCCTTCGGCGTTTCCAGAAGGATCGGTCCTTCGTAAGGCTCCTTTTCCAGCACGGTGACGGGCATATCGATCTCGATCCCCTTGCTCTGGATATAGTCCATCAGGCTGTAGTCCTCCATGACGCGGCGCACATGGGTCTTCTCGCCCTCCTCCAGCTCGACAAGGACGCGGCTCGTGATGCCGCTCCTGCTGCCATCCACACGAGGGATCGGATCACCGTGCGGGCAGTACTCCGGATTTCCCAGATATGCATCGAGCTTGCTGCAGAGCTCCTCATTTGTCTGATGCTCGAGGCCTTCTGCCAGCTCATGGGCTCCGCTCCATGAGAAATGCAGACACTTCACCAGAAAGACCTCCCACAGCGCATGATACCGCATAAGACGTCCGGCTTCCCTGCGTCCCTTCTTCGTCATCCGGCTGCCTTTGTAGGCGGTGTAATCCACGTAGCCCTGCTTCTGCAGCTTTGCGATCATTTCGCTGACAGACGGCGGCGATACATGAAGCATCTCGGAGAGCTCCTTATTCGTCACCAGTTCATGGCTCTCGCTGATGATGTAAATGGCCTTTAAGTAGTCTTCCTTCCCTGATGTCATATCCATCCCTCTTTCCGGAAGAGAGGAAATAAAAATCCCTCATCCCCTAAATTTTTATGCCTAACGATTCATTATAGATATTATAGGTCATAATTAAATTTTTGGGAAGAGGGAAAAGAAAATACGGATTAGGGAATAGTGACTGTTAGGCGTCCGGTCATTCATCTTTCATACCAAAGCCCCCTATCCGCCCCTTCGGGGCACCTTCCCCTTGAGGGGAAGGCTGACGATACGAGGGCCGCGTCAGTTCATAAGACCTTCGGACATCGCCTCTTTTCGTCATCCTGAGCGGAGTGAACTGTCATTTGTTAGAAAAGCCGTACGCAGAAAGCAGGGGACTGAGCCGAAGGATCGCGGCGATGCCGCCATCGCACCCCTGAGCCCTAGTTACCAGTCAACACACTCCACTTTTCTCCCTCCTTCCTTTGGAAGGAGGTGCCCCGTAGGGGCGGAGGTTGGCTCTCGAAGCGGTATTTTCACACGCGGGGATACCAACCCCGCCTCGCTTCGCTCGTCTGCCCCTTCCAAAGGAAGGGGCGAGAATGATTCTTAATCAGGCATCACCCTTTATATAAATTGACGCGGAGCGGCGCTCGGGTGCTCTCATAAACGACGTACTTGAGACGCTCTTTCCCACTCTCTTTCATACCGCTAGTGCCCTATCCGCCCCTTCGGGGCACCTTCCCCTTGAGGGGAAGGCTGACGATACGAGGATACCGTCATCTGAAATGCGGCAAAGCTGCCACCTTAGCCTTGAGCCCTAGTTACCAGTCAACGCACTCCACTTTTCTCCCTCCTTCCTTTGGAAGGAGGTACCCCGAAGGGGCGGAGGTTGGCCGCGTGAAGCGGTATTTTCACATGCGGGGATGCCACCCCCGCCTCGCTTCGCTCGTCTGCCCCTTTCAGAGGAAGGGGCGAGAATGATTCTTAATCGGGCATCGCCCTGTTTCGTCATCCTGAGCGGCGAGAAACGTCGTATGTGAGATAACGAATGCCAGAACAGTTGCGACCTGAGCCATCGATCTCGTCGATGCCGCCACCGCACCCCTGAACCAGAGGCGAGTGACTTCACTCGGGGCCTTCTCAGTCGTCTCTGTCGACTTTGTATTTACGTTCGAGTTCTTTGTATGTATCGAGGCCGATGATGCTGTTGAAGTGTCCGAATTCGATCATATTCTTCAGGTGATCTTCGGTCGTTCCTTTTTCTTTCAGGTCGGTGAAGAGATCATACAGGGTCTTGGAGATCGCATAGACTGCACTGCAAGCCCAGAAAACGACGGAGTATCCCATTTCCTCAAGCTCTTTGGCCGGGATGAGCGGTGTCTTGCCGCCTTCGATCATATTTGCTACGAGGTATGCACCGCTTCCTTCAAGACCTCTGGCAAATTTTTCCAGCTCTTCGCAGCTGCCGATGCCATCAGCGAAGCAGATCTCCGCGCCCGCATCCGCATAGCGCTTGCTTCTTTCGATGGCATCATCGATGCCGTAGACAGCGCGGCTGTCCGTACGGGACATGATCATCGTCTCCTTATCGAAGCGGGCATCGACGGCGGCGCGGATCTTCTGTGCGTGTTCTTCCGCAGCGATGACCTGCTTGCCTTCCATGTGGCCGCAGCGTTTCGGCCATGCCTGGTCTTCGAAGAAGATGCAGGCAGCGCCTGCCTGTTCGAACATCTGCTCTGTGCGGATAATATTGAGCGCATTGCCGTAGCCGGTATCCCCGTCAGCGATGATCGGGATATTGACCGCATGGCAGATGCCGGTCAGCTGCTCTGCCATTTCCGTGCAGGAAAGAAGGCCGACATCCGGCTGTCCGAGACGGGACGCGGAGACGGAGTATCCGCCCATGGCAAGGGCCGGGATGCCCGCCATCTCTGCGATCTTGGCGCCCAGCGCATCACCGACGCCCGGGGCGATCATAATGTGTCCGGATTTCAGGTTTTCACGGAAAGCGATACGTTTTTCAGTGGCAGTTTTCATGATTTTCATAATGGCTTCCTCCTTGGGATGATCGATGATCGTAAATGAATTGTCGGCAGGGAAACAGGGGCCGGCTCTCGCTCCGATTTTTTCACGTCTCATTCCGCATCTAAAAAAGCCTCCCCGACCCTTCGGTCAGGGAGGCGCATCAGCGCGGTACCACTCCTGTTTCTCACTTTGCCGTCCATCATGCAGGTATCGCAAAAAGAAAAGCCCCTGTCCTTACGGACAAGGGCGTCATACGCGGTACCACCTTGCATTATACTTAGGCTTATCCTTAACGCGGACCAACGCTTCGCTTACTGATTTCAACGAAGTGCTCTCAGGTGACACGCTGCTTTTCCATACCGGTTCCCACCTTGTCCGGCTCTCTTTGATATCCAAGTCCAGCTTACTCCTGATCCTCGCATGTCTTTATGGGGATTATTATAGGGCAGAGGGATGGACATTGTCAAGAGGTCATAGAAAAGACCTATCAAGCCCCTCCTCCGGCGTAAGGAAACACTGATTCAATCGTTGTCAGATTTTATTCTTGGATTTTTATACAGAGCAAGGAATCATCTGACGCAAATAGCGAGCTATGTAAGGAAAATGATGACGAAGCTATGTATAAAAATCCATATGAAATCTGACTCTGCGATTGAATCAGCGTTTCCTTAATTCTCACGCATTCCTGCCTTCAATCGTTTCAGTATGTTGCGCCCGATCTCCACATTCCAGTACGCATAGATATAGGCCTCGATGATAAAGAGGATGGCGAAGAAGACCATGCCGCCCGTGGTATAGGCTGCTTTCTCCGGACTGGGGTCCATCGAGAAGAGACGCGCGAGCGGCTGCCAGATCCAGCGGATGACAGAAGCCAGACGTTCGATGCTCGCCGCCAGTGCGTCTGCGATACCGAGGATATAGATGGAGAATGTCACCTTGTATGTCATTTCCACCAGAAAGGCCAGCGCGACCACATGCACGGACTTCACAAAGGACAGTCCGTGGATGAAGCTGTAGCCCAGTGCAAGCCCCAGTGCTGCCGCATAAAAGGCTGTCGTGAGGCCGATCTCCGGCCCGCCGATCATGTTCACGAGCAGGATCTCTGCGACCGCCGTACCGATGCCCCAGCGCATACCGTGCAATCCGGCAATGACCGCGATCGGCACGGCGGATGCCATCATCGTGACCGCGACCAGAAAGGGCATGACAAGCTTCAAGAGCACCAGAATGGCTGCGATCGCTGCCGCTGCTGCGGCCTCCGTCATATATTTTGTTTTCCTTACAGAAGGATTTGTAGGTGTCAATAGCGGCTCCTTTCAGAAAATGAACAAGAGGGGTGAGGAAATGCTAGTCCCCAAACTCTTTGACCAGCTCTTCTTTCTCTCTGCGCGAGAGCTTCTTCGTATGATACTCGGCACTTCTTGCCTCGTGCTCGCTCTCCCATTCATGATACCACACAAGCTCCACCGGGCGGCGGCTTTTCGTATATTTGGCGCCTTTCCCCGCATTGTGCATCGCGATGCGGCGATGGACATCGTCCACCGTGAAGCCCGTATAAAGCGTCCCGTCCGCACAGCGGACCATGTAGGTGAAGTAAGCACGTTTTGTTTCAGACATACATCGTTCCTTTGAGAAATGGGGGGAGTGTCAGCCCGTGGGGCGTGCCGCCCTTTGATTGCATGCGAAAGAGGTTCGGCGAGTTCAACAGGTTCAGAGGATTCAACGAGGGTGGTGCGGCACCAGATCCTTCGACTCAGTTCTCACTGCTTTGCCTTTACATGATCGAACATCCGACATTTCACTCCGCTCAGGATGACGAAATGCGCCGCGAAGCATAAATAATGGCGATGCCATGAGCTGGCATGCCAGTCACTAGTCACCAGTCACTTGCGACACCCAATCCCTAGCTACTCATCCCTGCTCTCAAACTTTTTTGGGGTATCCCTTTCCCGTATCGTCATCCCGAGCGCAGCCGAGGGATCCACTGCGGTCAGTATCACATAAACACCGGCAGGAAAACGACGCCTTGGTGCTACGTATTTCTGCTTTCAAACATTCTTCGTTTAGCGGTCTGCAAGAAAGATTTCTCGGCAACGCTTTCAATGACGATACGTAAGTCTTCCAGTCTTCTAGTCACCCGCCGCCAGTCACTCATTTTTTAAGGAAACACTGATTAAATCGTTGTTCGATTTTACTCTTGTGTTTTCATGCAGCGCAAGGAATCATCCGACGCGAATAGCGAGCTATTTAAGGAGGGTTATGACGAAGCGTTGTATGAAAATACATGTGAAATCGAATTCTGCGATTGAATCAGCGTTTCCTTAGTACCACTCATTGATCCAGTTCTTCTGCTTCGGCAGCATGGCATCTGCAAGGCGCTGGATCTGATCTCTGTCTGCGCCGTCAAGCCAGCGGATCAGGTCCAGTGCAAGAAGCTCGGAGAGATCCGCCGCGCCGAAGAACCATTCGGCGAGTGCGGAGGCGGAGAGGGTGAAGGAAGGCTCAGGGATGTGTTCTCCCAAGGGCAGGCCGGAGATGTCCTCGATGTGGCACTTGAGAGAGTAGAAAACATCCTCCTTCAGCGCACGGATGCGTCCGTCCTCTGCGCGGAGGACGTAGATGCCGCTGTTCTCCGGAAGAAAAGCGTCTGTCAGCTGGAAGGCCAATTCACCGCTAAGGCGCCTGTCGCAGGAAAGACCGTCGAACGCCGCCACCGGGTCGACGATGCGTCCGAGCATGAAGGGGAAGGTGCGGTTCTCGATATAGCAGTGCTCCGCACCATCCGGCCATGTACGATAGGAGGTGTCATCGAGCGGTTCGTACCAAAGACATTCCCTGACCGAGCCCTGATGGCCGGCAAGGAAGGCATACAGACCGCGCCGCCCCGCTTCCGAAGAGAAGGCCATCTCGGAAACGGCGAGCTTCCGGTCAGAGATGGTGTAGAAGAGATAGCCGCAGGGCCCATCTCCGTCATAGACCAGCGCGCCATAGCCCTCGAGCAGGGCGGCCTCGATGTGCCGCCGCCAGGAGGCCTCGTCGCGGAGCGCATAGCCATTTCTGTTTCCGGTATAGGCATCATACACGGAGGCAAGCTCCTGCCATTCATCCGCAGAGGAGATCGACTTCGCGCGCGCTGCCCGTTTCCCCAAGAGGGCCAGCTTCTCCGGCGCAGCCGACCGCGCCCACTGGTGGCAGTAGAAGCCGAAGCCGAGCGGCAGGTAGAAGGATGCCGCTGACGGCATGAGGATCTGGAAGGCTCTCCCTTCCCGCTGTGCTGCATGGAAGCTGCCGCGCAGGAGCTCCTTGGCGAGCCCCCGTCCGCGCGCCGCCGGATGTGTCGCGACGCCGACGATGTAGTCCGTCTGATAGGAATGGCCCCGGACGGAGATCTCATAGGGACGCAGGTGCAGGTCACAGGCGATGCTACCGCCCTCTTCCCCCACGAGGACCTCCTCCATATGAACCAGCCGCTGGAAGTACCAGATGAAGAACGGATCGGTCGCCGGCTCGAAGCAGTAGCTCCAGAGTGATCTCACGGCGCGCTCATCCGCCGGAGAGGCTTTTCGAATTTTCATTTTGTCTACCTCATTGTGGGAAAATAAAAAGGGGAAGGGGTTCAGGGTTCAGGGTTGTGGTGGCGGCTTCGCCGCAGTATAAAGTTGGCGATGCCCGAAAGTAGTATTTAAGTCACTAGTCACTAGTCACCAGTCACTAGCCACCAGCTACCAGTCACTGTTTCAGCACCACATCATATTTCTTCGTCAGATGATCGGGATGATAGCCCATCTTGGCTTCGCGAAGGCCCGGGAGACCGAGGTCCTCTTCGCGGTTCACGAATTCGGTCTCCGCAAATTCATGCATGAGGAAATCACGGTTGATCGCCTGATAGAGACCGCGGATCTCCGGATTTGCTTTTTCGAAAATGATATGCGCCATTTTTTCATTGATGCTATCGCCATTCGTGAAGGCCTCGACCTTGCCGTAGATGCGAATGACCGCACCCTTCACGCCGAGCGCATCCCAGTTGTCAAAGCAGCGCTTGATCGCCTGCTCCTCTTCCTCGATGTCTCCGTGACGGAGGAACCAGTCGTGGATCCCCGCCTTTGCATCCTCCAGATTCTCCTTTGTGATAGCCTCGTACTGATAGTCTGCGTACTGGCGAAGGAATCCGTTCAGATGGTTCTTCTTCATGCGGAGCTTCTTGCCCGGCAAACGGATCATATCCTCCGTCCTGTAGATGTACTCTTCGTTGTCCCGGTCTTCGATGAAATCATATTTGCCCGGCACGAGACGTTCGATCTGCTCTGTCACCCAGGAAGAAGCGGACTTCAAGCGGAAAGGCAGTCCCAGCCTGTCGTACTCCTCATGGATAAGGGCAAGCCCGTGTACGAAATTTTCCTCCTCCTTGGCAAACGGCGGCATGAAGAAGGTATCCTTCCCTGTCCCTGCGCGGACGAAAAGTATGCCGTCCTGCTCCGCCCAGGACGTCTGATACGCATCCTGCCACAGGAAAAGTGTATTGAAGGTGCAGTCGATCTGCTCGTAATGATGCACGGCAAAGTAGCTGTCGATCCGTGCTTTGTCTTCTATGCGAAAGGGTTTGAATTCCATGGTAATGTCTATGCTCCTTGTGAGGCGATCTGTGACCGGTCGCCGGTCATGGCACTCTTATATTCAAAAAATTAAATAATCTGTTTCTATTTTACCACAGCCTGCAAGGGGACAAGAAAGAAAGGAGCTGGAAGTGCATTCCGTTCCCCATTTCCAACCCTTCGTCCTTATGCTATAATAGAATTAATATGATACAGTACGGGTATCAGCGTCTGATTTCCGCACAAGTAGAGGTTTCTGCAAGCGATTGTCAGAAACTTTTCTTTCCCTGTAAGGCGGACCGGGGTACCGGCCGCTTATCCAAGGATGATGTGATGAAGCAGAAGAGATCCCCTGCCCGGGACGCTTCTCTTCGCCGATCAAGGATCACCCACAGGGGAAAGCTGTATTTCAAGAAAAGGAGGATACCATGGCAGGGATAGATCAATTTCGCGGAGCGCTTCTCGGAGGAGCCTGCGGTGATGCGTTAGGTTATCCGCTGCAAAGTTTTTCCGTCAGTCGTATCCAGCGCCGCTTCGGGCCTTTCGGGCTGCGCACGCTGGTGCGGGACGCGAAGAATGGAAAACTAGCGCCTGTGTCAGACAACACCCAGATGGTACTGGCAACGATCGATGGGATCTTATGGGCAGATGCCAAGAAGCTGGATATCTTGGAAGGGGTGTACCGCGGATACATGCGCTGGTTTTACAGCCAGACGGGCGAAGAACCGCGCCGCGGACAGAAGACATGGATGCGCCGCCAGCCGCATGAAAGAGAATTCTGCCTCGTCCGAGAAAAATTCATGCACGCCCGCCGCAATCCGGAGGAAGGGCTGCTCTCCGCCTTCTCAAAAGACGGCCGCGGCTCGACGAAGCTCAAGGTGAATGACAGCAAGGGCAGCGCCGCTCTCATGAGAGCCGTCCCTGTGGGTCTCCTTTTTGCCGGTGATGAGAAGCTCGCCTTCGACACTGCGGTGAAGCTCGCTGCGCTCTCTCATTCAAATCCGACAGCCTACTACAGCGCCGGCGCTCTGGCCGCGCTCATTTCCTGTCTCACCTATGGCCTGACGCTGCCGAAGTCTCTGGAGCGTGTGACCGTCCTCCTCTCGAAGCAGCACAAGACGACAGGCATCATCGGTCTCCTCACCGCCGCGGTCGAGCAGGCGAATGCCCGCCCCGCCGGAAAGAGCGGCACATGGGACCACATCGACAGCATCGCCTCCCTGGGAAGCGGCGCAAATGCCGATGAAGCCCTCGCCATCGCCATCTACTCCGTCCTCGCGCTTGATGATCCGCTCGATGCACTCATCACCGCTGCCAACCATGGCGGCAAGAGCAATACCACGGCCGCCGTGACAGGAGCCATCGAAGGCGCCCGCTTCGGCACCGCCTTCATGCCTGACTATTGGGCCGATATCCTGGAGGGACAGAATGTCATCTCCTTCATGTCCGACAAGCTCTTCTATGTATATCAGAAATATAATCCATAAAAAAAGGGGCTGTGAAGAAATGAATCCCCATTTCTTCACAGCCCCTTTTTACTTTGCTTTCATTTGGTTCAGGGTTCAGGGCTCTCGTGGCGGCTTCGCCGCCTTTTTTAGAAGATAGTATTCTCGTATCGCAGCCTTCCCCTCTAGGGGAAGGTGCCCGAAAGGGGCGGATAGGGTGACTATGGCATGAAAGACAGCTGGGATAAGGTTTCCCGGTCACTCCTATGAGAGCTGCAAGTCCCCCACGGCAGATGGAACGCGAAAATGAGATGATCGTTATTTCACATCGCCTTTTTTAGGAAACACTGATTAAATCGTTGTCAGATTTTACTCTTAAATTTTTATGCATAGCAAGGAATAATCTGACGCGAATAGCGTGCTATTTAAGGAAGGTTATGACGAAGCTATGTATAAAAATTCTTGTAAAATCTGACTCTGCTATTTAATCAGCGTTTCCTTTAGTGAATGGAGAGACTCTCTCCATGTCATTTCAGGGCGAAGCGTCTTTCCCGTGAGGCCCGCCTGCTCACTTCTGCACCGCTGTGAGCAGCTCCGCTCTTGTACGCACCTTGAACTTTGTGAGCAGCTCATTCACATGGTAGCGGACGGTGCGGGGCGAGATGGAGAGCGCTTCGGCAATGGCCTTATATGTTTTTCCTTGAGAGAGAAGCTCTAAGATGAGCTTCTGCCGGGGCGAAAGGTCGGGATAGCGGGAAAGCGTCCGTTCGGAGAGCACCTGCTGGACATACTCATAGTTTGAGCGGCCTTGCGAGCGGGGAAACTGTTTCTTGTCAGGCATCATGCTCCACGGATTTGATACATGGATATGCACGATGCGAAGTGCATCCTCCTCGATATGAAAGATCATGGTGCTGCGCTGGTTCTCCGAGAGAAGAAGCCCTGTTTCCTTCTTCGTCGAAAGAGGAATGATGGAAAGGACCAGAAGGACAGTGTCGCTCACCCACTACACGCGGTAGCGGCCTTTTCCCACACCGATCAGCGGGACCTCCTGCAGATCGCGCTGGCGAGAGAAAGCAGTGATGGCGTCTTTCTTGCTCAGATAGTTCTCGCCCTCTACGGCGCCGATCCAGCTGAAGCTTTCCTGTGACAGATAGCCATCCAGATCCTTGGGATGGATCGTCTTTTCATAGAATCCGCGATGCATCATCTCACTGATGCGTATCGCTTCCTTTTCCCAGTACTTCCTCTTTGTCTCCTCCATAACGCTCCCCCTTAATGTCCGTATTATAGCATAAAAGAAAAATGGCCGTAAGCCACCGGACTGCTGCCATTGGATGGGGGCTGGAAGGCCGTGCCGCCTTTCTTATGTCATGGACATGCGTGATCCCCTCCCCACGGAAGGCCCTGGCAGCGGACATGCCTCGCACCTTCTCCGCGGCTATGACCATCTGTGCTATAATAAAACCAGCTAAAACCATTTACAAAAGGAGCGATATCATGGCTTTTAAAGAAATCAAAGCAGAAGAACTGACTTGGAATCCATTCACACAGATCGGCAAGGGCTGGTTCCTGGTGACGGCAGGGGATGAAAAGGCATCGAATACCATGACCGTCAGCTGGGGCGGCCTTGGCGTATGGTGGGGCAAGGACGCAGCGACCATCTATATCCGGCAGAACCGCTGCACGAAGGAATTCATCGATGCGAAGGAGACCTTCACTATCTCGGCACTTCCGGAAAGCTATAAGAAAGAGCTGGGATACATGGGCTCCCACTCGGGTCACGATGGTGACAAGTGGGAAGCATGCGGTCTCCATCCCTATCCCGTGGACGGCACCTGCGGCGTAGCGGAAGCAGATGTGATCCTCGTGTGCCGGAAAATGCTTCAGACAAAGCTCGACGACAAAACCTTCCTCGATCCGTCTATGGAAAAGCGCTGGTACGATGGAAAGGAAGCAGGAAATTTCCACACCATGTACATCGGTGCGATCGAAAAGGTACTGGTGAAAGAATAAAAAAGGAGCTGTGAAGAAATGAAGATTCATTTCTTCATAGCTCCTTCTTTTGTGTCCTTTTCACTCCTGGTAGTAAAAAACAAGAGGAAAAGGGCATACTTCCCCCTTTCCCCCCAAAAATTGGCTTTTTAAAATTAAGCTGCCATATCCATATGTGCCTGTTGCTTCCTATGGTATTTGTACAGGTTGAAGCCAATAGAAACCAAAAACACTTCCATTTTCACTGAATCCATACCTCTTCGGACAATCCGGTCATATTCCCGGTCGTTCTTCATCACTCCGAAAGTACCTTCTGCCTGGATCGCACGGTTCCTCCTTAGCAGAAATCCACGGGTATCTGTCAATCGTCCAATGACTTCAACATGGACCTTTGTAAGTTCACGATTCAGGCTGATCCGTCTGTTATGAGGTGTTTTCTTGCAACGTTCTGCATAAGGACAGCCACTGCAGTCCTCACATTCATAGATTTCTTCCTGACGGCCATATTGGTTGCCTCGAATGTTTTTCCTGTAGACGAATTTGAACTTCTTTCCATTGGGACAGAGCAGCGCTCCATCCACCGTCGTCTTGAAATTGACTGCACGGAATGGGTCCTCGCGATACTTCTTGTTCGTCGTTTCTTTGAAGAACATGGGAAATTTCATACAGGCTTCCATCCCATGTTTGCTGCAGTACAGATAGTTATTAAATGAACCATACCCTGCGTCAGCTACTGGATATTTTGGATATATCTCATGGTGCTCATAAAACTTTTCCAGAAGGGGAACGAAGCAGTCCATATCTGACCTGTACTGGTTTACGTCAAGGACTGCTATGTATTCATCGGCTATGCCAACTTGGACGTTATATGCCGGCAGCAGCTGGTCGTTCCCCATGTAGTCTCTCTTGATCCGCATGAACGTAGCTGAATGATCCGTTTTAGAATAGCTGTTACGATTCTCTCCACAGATACTCAACTTTTCCCCATATTCCTTGATTTTATGCAGATACATTTTTAGCTTTTCGTAATTCCGCTGTTCCGGACTCTTATGGTGCCCTTTGCCATGGACAAATTTTTCCTCGTCCAGGCTCCAGATTTCATGAAGTTTGCTCAGGATGAGCTCCAGATATTCAGGAGCATATTCTGAATTGATCTCGACTTTCAGACCACTACAGCCCAACATTCCATTGATTTCTTCCAGGAGTGCTGAAATTTTGGTATACAGACGGAATCTCGACTTCTCCGTACCTTTTTTCCAGACCCAGGAGTACTTGTTGGCATTGGCTTCGAATTTGGAGCCATCGATATAAAGGTGGTCCAGGTCCACATGTTCTTTGGTGATGATTTCCTGGGTGATTTCATAAAAGAGCGATTCAGCTTGATTCATCAGGACAGTATTGATGAAATATCCGAAAGTCCGATAGGACGGGCGTTTACCGTCCATAAGGTATTTATAGCGGATATTGACTTTGCAATTGTCTTCCAGCTTTCTGAGAGAGATGCATCCTTCATCCATAAACCCGAACAGAACCGTTTTCAACATATTGACGGGATTATATCTGATTCTTCCCAACTTATGAGCAGGGAGTTTGCTCAGATATTTGCGTAAATCGATTTCCTCCATAAATCTGTCAAACGTGAAAACCGGATCTGTGATATCTAGGCACTCAGAAAAAAATGCTGGTAAAATTCCCTGTTTGGGAGTACTATAATACACAGTTAGGTTTTTCATTGCAGTTAAATTCTAACACAAAAAAGGACTTTTGATTCGCAAAAATCGAAAGTCCTTTTTTGTGTTCATGGAGCTATTATTTCACAGCTCCTTTTTCGATGCAAGAGGCAGCCCATGGGATGGAGGCGGCTTCGCCGCCTTTTTAGAGGATGATATCCTCGTATCGCAGCCTTCTTCTCTAGGGGAAAGTGCCCCGAAGGGGCGGATAGGGCACTGGCGGTATGAAAGAGGATGATGAAAGCGGAAAAGGGCGCGGCACATGTGGAGAAAGCGTGAGTCCGAGGGAAACGCTGATTAAATCGCAGAGTCAGATTTTACAAGAATTTTTATACATGGCTTCGTCATAACCTTCCTTAAATAGCTCGCTATTCGCGTCAGTCTATTCCTCGCTATGCATAAAATTTCAAGAGTAAAATCTGACAACGATTGAATCAGTGTTTCCCTAGTCTCCAGCCCCCGACATGGCATCCATGATCCTCCACGTAAAAATCCCGCTATCTTTCAAGATAGCGGGATTTTTATGGAACCGTGAACTCTCAATTCGTCGGCTTATCCGTTCCCTCCTGCGGCTTCGCCGGTGTTTTTCCGGTGATGCGGTCGAGGAGCTTGCTGCCGGCGGATTTCTTTTCCTTATCCTTCTTCTCTTTTTCTGCCTTGGCTTTGTCTTCGGCTTCCTTCTTCGCCTGTGCCTCACGGGCTTTTGCCATTTCAGCACGTACAGAATCCGGAATCTCGAAAGACTTCGACTTGTACTGACCAAGAGCCACGCTCATGAAATCGCGCCAGATGGCTGCCGGGATCGTACCACCGGTGTAGCCAGCATTGGTCGAGGTATCGTCGCCGATCCAGACCGCGGTGACGAGCTCCGGCGTGTAGCCGACGAACCAGGCATCGTGCTCATCATCAGTGGTCCCGGTCTTGCCGGCTGCGGTGCGTCCGATAGAGGCGTTGCCGCCGGTGCCTCTGGAAACGACCTCTTCCAGAATGCTGGTCAGACGATATACCGCATTTTCACTCACGACCTGCTTGCCGGGAGCGGCCTGCGAATGGTCCTCGAGCACATTGCCATTGCGATCGACGACCTTCAGGATCGCCGTCGGTTCGACGAGCTTGCCGCCATTCGCAAAGACGCTATACGCCTTCGCCATATCGATCAGGGAGACGCCATTGGTCAAGCCGCCGATGGAGGCCGCGAGGTTGTTATCATTCGCCTTGCCGTCCTTTACGAGGGTAGAAATGCCGCAGGCCTCCGCAGTAGCGAGGATCTTCGACATGCCGACCTTGTCTGCGAGGTCAATGGTCGGGATATTCATGGAATGTACGAGCGCTTCTTCGAGCGTCACCTTGCCGCCCGAGGTGCCGCCGTAATTCTTCGGCGTCCAGCCGCCCGCATAGGTCTTTTTCTCATTGCTGATGGTATCGTAAGGGCTGTACTTGTTTTCAAACGCCGTCAGATACACGAACGGCTTGAAGGCCGAGCCCGGCTGACGGACCATCTGTGTCGCGCGGTTGAACTGGTCTTCACCGCGTCCGCCGACCATGGCTTTGACATGGCCCGTACCTGTCTCGATGGTGACGAGCGCTCCCTGTGGCTGGGTGAGACCCTTGCTGTTCTTATTCCCTTTCGGCAGCTCGGCAGCGAGTGCCTTCTCTGCTTCCTTCTGCATGTCGAGATTCAGCGTGGTGTAGACCTGCAGTCCTTCTTTGTAGATCGCATCCGAGTCATACTTATCGCTGATGGACTGGATGACATAGTTGATGAAATACTGCGCGGTCCCCGCACCGGATTTTCCTTTGTTCTGCTTGGCCAGATGCACATCGGCCGCTTTCGCCGCCTGTGCGTCCGCTGCGGAAATGTAGCCGTACTTCGCCATCTGATCGAGTACGATGCCCTGACGGTACTTTGCTGCTTCCAAACTGCGGAAAGGCGAGTAATAGTTCGGACTGTTCGGAAGGCCTGCCAGCATCGCACACTGCGAGAGCGAGAGATCCTTCACATCCTTCCCGAAATACACATGCGCCGCGGTCTGGATGCCATAGCAGCCCTGACCGAAATAGATCTGGTTCATGTACATTTCCAGGATCTGCTTCTTGGTGTACTTGCTTTCGATCTCAAAAGCCAGCACCACTTCGAGCAGCTTTCTTTTCAGCGTCTGCTCCTGCGTGAGGAAGGCATTGCGCGCGAGCTGCTGGGTGATGGTCGAACCGCCCTGCCCTGTCGCATTGCCGCTCGTCAGATTCGCAAAGACCGCACGCAGGATGCCGCGCGGATCGACGCCATGATGCTCATAGAAACGCACATCCTCGGCCGCGACGAATGCATTCTGCAGATTCTGCGGCACCTGAGAGATCGGCACCGGGATGCGGTTCTCTTCCGCATGGACGGTCGTGATGAGCCGTCCCTTGTCATCATAGATGCGCGAGGACGCATTCGGCGTAATGTTTCCTGCCACGTCCGGCAGATGGCTCGAGACAGACACAAAAAATCCGGCCGCCGCGCCCGCAGCTGCGATGAAGCAGATCACGAAGAGAAAGACCAGCACTTTCTTGAAAGTGGATCGCTTCTTCGGCTGCTCCCTGCGAATATCTGAATTCTTCATAGATCGCTCCTGTGATCGAAAATGTAAATCGCGTTCTTCCTATTTCATCAAAAAACGCAATGGGCATACAAGTATCTATATTATAACACAGGTTGGGAATGAGAAACAGAAACAGGGTTTAATGGTTCAGGGCTCAAGGGTTCAGGGTTGTGGGTTCAGGGTTCAAGGTTCAAGGTTCAAGGTTGTGGTGGCGGCTTCGCCGCGAACATTTATGGGGCGATGCCCGAAGGTCTTGGAGAGTGCAGGTTTCCCGTTTTGAGTTCTCCAAACATCGACCGCGGGGTCGCGAATGACAAAGATTTCTCGCTTCGCTCGAAATGACGATACGAGAGAGTCTAATGCCTCCTAGTCTCCTAGCCACTAGTCACCAGTCCCTAGTCACCAGTCACTAGTCACTTGAGATTTCTAATCCCTAATCCCTAGTCACTAGTCACCAATCCCCAGCACAAAAAATCCGCCCCTTCCAGAGCGGATCTTCTCATTCCAGTATGAAATTATGCTTCTCATCCAGATGCCCCGTGAGGCGAAAAAGCGCCGGCGCATCACTCGCATCGATATAGATATATTTCCCTCTCTTGAGGCCGGGTGCCTTTCCGAAGGTGGTGGTGAAGCGCTTCCAGTTCGGCGACCACTCCGTGCGGATGCCGGCGGCCTTCGCGATGGCCATCACGGGAAGATACACGTGTCCGTCCTTGCCATAGGCGTGGACATCGAGCAACTTTCCTTTGAGATACAGGTCATAGACCTTTGCCACATAGCGAGGCTGTCCGTCCGAACTGTCGATCGCCTGCTGGATGCTCGCATCATCAGCAAGACCGCCCGCCCCCAGCTCCGCCAGTTTCTTTCTGACATCAGAGATCTCGAGCGGCTCTCGCCCATAGCCGTCAGGGTATACGTAGTAAACGACGGTTTTGTCCGGATCCATCTCTGCCACGACACGTTCATACTTGATGTCGACAGGGATCCCCTTCACGATGTGATCGAAGAGGTCTTCGACATCCTTCTCGTACATGCGGACACAGCCGTGGGAGGCGTAGCCGCCGATGGAGGACGGCACATTCGTCCCATGGATCCCATAATTACCGCCGATCCCGATCCAGCGGTAGCCGAGCGGACAGTCCGGCCCCGACGGCACCTCGGTCTTCGGATCATCCGGATCGACCCAGGTCGGATTGATCTCCATATCGACCACCTTGCGCCGCCCGGTCGGTGTCGGAGAATCCGGCTTGCCCGGTGCGACAGGATACATGCGGATGCCGACGTCCCCCTGATACAGGGTGAGAAGGCGGCTCGCCAGATTGATCTCGATCCGCTTGTCCTCGAAAGCCGGTCTCTTCAGCGTGTCTTCCGCTTTTCCCTGCGTCGCTTCCGCCTGAGCAAGGAGCTGGGCGCCCGCATTGTCCTTCGCATCGGAAACAAAAGGCATGGCACTGGCGGCGCAGAGCGCCATGGTCATGAGTATTTTTTTCAACAAAGAAACCCCACCTTTGCATTGATTTCTCTTTATTATAACATGTTTAGCAGAGGGTTCAAGATTTGCCCGCAGGCCATGAGAAAGCGGTGTCCTCGTATCGTTACCTCGCGAGGGGATGAAAGAGGAATAGGGATACTCTTTCATGCGTTCCCCCTTGGAGAAGGGGGCGGCCAAAGGCCGGGATGGACTGCCCCGAAGGGGCAGAATTCCGCAGAACGGTCAGCGGATATAGGGGATAGCAAGTAAAACGTCTGACGCAGAGGAAGGGATGCGGCTATGATGAATGGTGCCTCTGCGAGGCACTCTATCCTCCGCCTTCGACGCGCCCCTTCTTCAAGGGGCTGCTCAGCTGGGAGGAGTTCTTTGAAACCCAATCCCCAGTCACTAGCTACTAGTCACTAGTCCCCAACTATCAATCACCGATCCACCAGCGTCTCGGCTCGGTAGGTCTCCCCGCTTTCATGCGTGACTTCACAGGAAAGGCGGATGACGGCGGCTCCCTCTACTGCGGTCTCTTCCTGATGGAAATCTACGCGGTACGTTCTCCCATTCCTTACCACGTCTCCTTTTGAGATGGAAAGCGGCGTACCAAAGCGCACCGCCGCTTTCCCCTGCTCCAGCGCTTCCTGTACAATGAGCGCTTCATCGGTCGCGATCTCCATCCTGACCTCCCGGCGCATCGCCTGCGAAAGCGTCAGCGCGACGCTGCCGGCAAGGATCAGGATGACCGTGATCCCTGCGAGTGCCCAGACCATGAGGAAGCCGCGATGTGTTTTCATTTTGCCTCCTTAGGAAAAGAGCCAGGGATTAGGGATTGGGGATTAGGGATTAGGAGTGACTGGTGACTAGTGACTAAATACAACCTTCGGACATCATCATGATTTATACTCCGCGGCGCATTTCGTCATCCTGAGCGGAGTGAAATGCCGGATGTTCGATCATGTAAAGGCGGAACAGTGAGAACTGAGTCGAAGGATCTGGCGCCGCACCACCATTTCGCATTTCTCATTTCTAATTTCTCATTCAAACGAAGCTTTCAAACATAATCAAAGGGCGGCACGCCCCACTGGCTAACCCTGACCCTGATCCCCTGCTCACATCATATCCGGCGGCGGTTCCTGATTGGTGAGTTCATAGAAGAGCGTGAACTGGCCGGCGAAGAGGAGCTTCACCGTATCGACGGGGCCGTTGCGGTTCTTGGCGAGGATGATCTCCGTCTCATTTTTCTGCGGATTGTCATCCTCCATGTCGCGGTCGTAGTACGCGGGACGGAAGAGGAAGGACACCATGTCCGCATCCTGCTCCAGAGAGCCGGATTCTCGCAGGTCAGAAAGGAGCGGTCGATGGTCCTGACGGGCCTCGACGCTTCGGGACAGCTGCGAAAGAGCGATGACCGGGACATTCAGCTCACGCGCCAGACTCTTCAGCGATCGGGAGATCTCGGAGATCTCCTGCTGGCGGTTATCTCCGTTTCGGAGCGTATTCTTCGCCTGCATGAGCTGAAGATAGTCGATCATGATGATGTCGAGCCCCTGCTCCGCCTTGAGGCGGCGGCACTTGGAGCGGATCTCCGAAACGGAGACGCCCGGCGTATCATCGATGAAGAGCGGCGCATCCATAAGGACGCTGGCCGCAGAGGCGAGCTGGTCCCACTCCTTCTGCGTGGAGATCCGCCCGGTGCGGAGCTTCGCGCTGTCGACGAGCGCGGTCGAGCAGAGCAGTCTTTGCACGAGCTGCTCGCGTGACATTTCCAGCGAGAAGAAGGCGACGTGCTTGTGCGCCGAGGAAATGCTCATGTTCTTCGCGATATTCAGCACAAAAGCCGTCTTACCCATGGATGGGCGCGCCGCCACGATGATGAAGTCGCCCTTCTGGAAGCCGCTCGTCAGCGCATCAAGGGAAGGGAATCCGCTCGGAAGCCCGGTGATGGACTCCTTGTTTTTGAATTTCCGCGTGATCTCCTGCAGCTCATTCTGCACCGCCTCGCCGATCGAGGTGAAATCCGAGCGGCGATCATCCCGCGTCACGGCAAGGATCGTTTTCTCCGCATTGTCCGTGATATCCTCGACATCATCACGCTCCGAGTACGCCTCATCCGTGATGACGCCGGCTGCATCGATCAGCCGCCGGAGCTTCGCCTTGTTTGCGACGATGTCAGCGTGGCGGTCTACCATCTTCGTGGTAGCCACATTCGCCGGCAGATCATTGACATAGAGGACGCCCCCCACATCATCCAGACGCCCCATGCGCTTCAGCTCTTCCGTCACCGTCAGGATATCCGCCGGCTCGCCCTTGTGCGCCAGATTCAGGATCGCCTGAAATACGATCGCATTCGCTTCGCGGTAGAAATCCGCGGCCGTCAGCTTGTCCTCGGCCGTCATGATCGCGTCCTTGTCGAGCAGCATCGCCCCCAGGACGGACTTTTCTGCGTCTATATTCTGCGGCGGAATGCGCGTCACGATCATCGTATCCGTGTCCGGCTTCTTCCCCCAGCCCTCTTTCTTCCAATTTCCCTTCGGCTTGTTCTCGTTCTCTGCCACAACGCTTCCTCCTTTATATGAAATCATGGTTTCATTATACGGGTTCAAGAAAGTAGGTTCAAGAGAACATGTGTGGTGGACAGGAGAGGGGGCGGGTTCAGGTTGATGGGTTCAGGGTTGTGGTGCGGCGCATCATATTTATAAGGCGCCGCAAGTTTTAAACCAAGCGGTACTCCCGTATCGTCATTCCGAGCGAAGTCGAGGAATCTTTTTTGTTTGCGGACAATCGAATGGTATGAGGAACTTTCTAAACGAGAAACCTCCCCCCGATACGCAAAAGAGCCCCTTCCTTAGGAAGGGGCCGGCGAGCGAAGCGATGCTGGGGGGATAGGGCGTCATTCTACGTTTGTTCGGACAGCGATTTAATCAGTGTTTCCCTAAAAATTGCGGCGAAGCCGCCACCTTCATTCCGCATTCCTCATTCCTCATTTGATCCTCGTCACCCTGACACGCCCCGTATACATAGCGACTGTAATCTCCTTCTCATGCTTTCCATCCTTCGTCCGGAGCCGCATGGTATACTTCCCATTTCCTTCCGAGCCCGCGAAGCCATCCTTGCGGAAGACGACATAGAGCCTTCCCCCTGCACGGATATTGGCAGACAGCGTCCCCCGCGGCTGGATGAATTTCACCCCGCGCTTGGTGAGGTACGACACACGCCCCGCCTCCTCGTCGCAGTAGAAGGTGACCGACATCGCCGCCATGGTTATATCCTCATGACCGCTTTTCACCATCATCTGTGCCTCACGGATCGCCGAAGCCACCTCCTCCGATGCAAGATCGAGCTCCCTCTCCTCCTGCCAGTCCCAGAGCATCGGCACCGCTGCCGCAGAGGCGAGCGCAAAGAGGAAAAGGACGAGCAGCAGCTCAAAGAGAAGAAAGCCCGAGCGATGCGAGAAGGAAAGCCATTCCCACCGTTTCCTGCACCCCATACGCCAAAGCACCTCCGATCGCCAGGAAGGGCACGAAGCGGATCTCCGTCCTTCGCCCCAGCCGTCCCCGCAGAAGCAAAAACGCACACCATAAAAGGGCCGCCAGCGATGTCAGCCATAGAGAAAGAAGACCATACATCGGCAGCAGCCAAAGCGAAGAGGCCGCGGCCAGAAACACATCCGCAAGCCCAAGAGATCGCTTAGAGATCAGATACAGCAGTCCATAGAGCGCCCCCATTCCTACGCCCGTCAAAAGACAGAGGAGAAACGCCCCCCGGGAGAGCATCAGTAAAGCGCCGCACACCGAAAGAACGAGCGGCCAGCCATCCGACACATACCCCGTCCGCGCATCCTCCAGCGCCGGAAAGAGCAGGAAAAGCAGATAGACCCATCTCGCCCACGAGCCTCCCAGCGCAAGTGTCACGCCAAAGGCAAGTCCCAGCGCCGCCACGACGCCCCATCCCCGCCGCCCCGCAAAGATCACACCGCTCGTCAGAAGGTCGAACATTCGCATAGGGAGCTCCTTTCGATGTTTAGTGACTTGTGACTAGCAGCTAGGGATTAGGAGACTAGAAGACCAAAAGACTAGGAGCCATCGGGGCTCTCTCGTGTCGTCATTTCGAGCGCAAGCAAGAAATCTTTGTCATTCGCGGCCCTGCGGTCGATGTTTGTAAAGCTCGAAACGGGAAACCTGCTCTCCGCATACCTTCGGGCATCGCCCCGTTTCGTTATCCTGAGCGGCGAGAAACGTCGTATGTGAGATAACGAATGCCAGAACAGCTGCGACCTCGTCATCGATCTCGGCGAAGCCGCACCACCATTTCGCATTTCTCATTTCTAATTTCTAATTCAAGCGAAATTTTCAAATGGAATCAAAGGGCGAGCCTCTCCACGGGATAACCCTGAGCCCTCATTTCACTCATACCCTCTCTTCTTCCTGTAATTCAGCGCCATATCCGCCACGCCGAGATACACCGTGAAGAGCTGCAGGAGAGGGATCCAGATCGAAATGATGACAATGAGCAGACGCAGCCGCTTCACCACCGGATAGATATGCGGCAGCCACCAGAGCGTCGCGATCCCCTGGATCCACAGCACGAAGTAGCACACCGCGCCCACATTATACGCAAGATCCTTCACCTGCTCGGTGAGCGGCATGTACTGCGTCCCTACAGACAGAAGAAGGAGCAGCAGTACCCAGCGAGGGAAATGCCAGCGCTCCAGCGGAGGAAACTGAGGAAAATCCGTCAGCCCCAGACGGCGGAAAACCACCTTCTCGATTTGCATCACCGCCCAGGCGAGCACCATCGGTGCCATCACCATCGCCGCCGGGATCATCTTTCGGATCGTTTTGATCATTTCCTCCGTCTGCTGATTCACCTGATCCAGCTGATCCCCGGACGCCATGAGACCTGACATTTCCTTCGCCATCCCCTGCATCTGATCCAGCGTACTTCCATACACCTGATCCCAGGGCATCCCCATCATGACCACCGTACCCAGAAGATTCAAAAGCATCGCGAAAAACATCACGACCACGATCGTCCCAAAGGTGTGGAGCGCCGATGCGCGCTTCTGATAGCAGTACGCCATCGCGATCCCTGCGAAGCCGAACATCACCACCAGAAAGAACGCCGTCGTGATCCCGAAGAACGCCGAGTCCAGGATCATGATCCCCGACGTCGCGATCACTGCCCACTTCACACCCTCGCGGATCCCCATGTACGCGATCGGCAGCGGCAGCGAAAGCAGCGCCAGAAGAGAGATCCCCGGCACATAGAAGCCCACCATAGAAAGCACCACGGCCAGCGCCGTACACATCCCTGCCAGGACAACCGCATTCGTGTCGCCCGCTTTGAACTGATTCATAACTACTCCTTCCAGAATATAAATGTATATCGCCTTTTTATACCCATATTCTATCATACTTGAAGAAAGAATAGGAAAAGGCTTCCTCCTCGCCAAGCGCATCGCTGCTTTTTATCGCGCAAAGCCCCAAGCCCGCCGATCATGCTTCTCTCCTCCTTACTATTTTCTCCATTCGCATCCCCTATTTCCTTCCCCCATGTGATATAATAGGAAAAGCGACTATGAACGGCTTTTATTTTTGACATACAATGCAAAAATATTTTTTTAAGAGCCGGCGACTGCCGGCTCCGACAACTGAATAGGAGGTTCTATCCATTTTGGCAAAAGCAAGATTACAGATCATTCCATTAGGAGGCCTTGGAGAAATCGGGAAGAACATGACTGTATTCCGTTACGGCGACGAAATTATCGTAATCGATGCAGGCATGGCATTCCCAGAAGAAGACATGCTCGGGATCGACATCGTCATCCCTGACTTTTCCTACCTCATCGAACACAAAGACGAGATCAAAGCCATCCTCATCACCCACGGACACGAAGATCACATCGGGTCCCTTTCCTACCTGCTTCGCGAAGTGAACGCCCCGGTCTACGCCACACGCCTCACCTGCGGCCTCATCGAAGGCAAACTCAAAGAAGCACACATCACAAACTACGACCTGCACACCGTCAAACCCGGTGACGAATTCAAAACAGGCCTTTTCAAATTCGGCTTCTTCCACGTCTGCCACTCCATACCGGACTCCTGCGGCATCTACCTGCGCACCCCGGTCGGCACCATCGTCCATACCGGCGACTTCAAATTCGACCACTCTCCGGTCGACGGCGAACTCACCGACATGTACAAGCTCGCCGAGCTCGGCCACAGAGGCGTCCTCTGCCTCCTCGCCGACTCCACGAACGCACAGAATCCCGGCTACACCCCTTCCGAAGCCATCGTATCCAAGTCCCTCATGAGCGCTTACGCCGATGCCAAAGGCCGCATCATCCTTGCCACCTTCGCATCGAACGTCTCCCGCATCCAGATGGCCGTCGACGCAGCAGTCGCTAACAAAAGAAAAGTCTGCGTCTTCGGCCGCTCCATGGTGAACGTCGTCGGCATCGCCCAAGAGCTCGGCTACCTCAAAGCCCCGGAAGGCACCTTCATCGAGCCGGAAGAGCTTGGCCACTACAGAGACGACCGCCTCTGCATCCTGACCACTGGCAGCCAAGGCGAACCGATGGCCGGCCTCTCCCGCATGGCCGACGGCTCCCACCGCCAGGTCCAGATCCACGCAGGCGACACCGTCATCATCTCCGCCTCCCCGATCCCGGGCAATGAGACCAGCGTCGGCCGCACCATCGACAGCCTGATGCGCCTCGGCGCCCACGTCGTCACCAGCACCACCACCCGCGTCCACGTATCCGGCCACGGCTCTCAGGAAGACCTGAAGACCATGCTCTCCCTCGTCAAGCCGAAATACTTCATCCCCGTCCACGGCGAACACCGCATGCTCGTCAGCCACGCAGAACTCGCAGAAAGCCTCGGCGTCGAAAAGAAAAACATCCTGATCGGCGAAAACGGCACCCTCTTCGAATTCACCAGCCGCGGCGGCAAGATCAATCCGCAGCGCGTCCAGGCCGGCCCCGTCTTCGTCGACGGCCTCGGCGTAGGCGACGTAGGAAACATCGTCATCCGCGACCGCCAGCAGCTCGCCCAGGACGGCGTCGTCATCGTCGTCATCGCCCTCGAAAAAGGCAGCAACCAAGTCTTAGCCGGCCCCGACATCGTCTCCCGCGGCTTCGTCTACGTGAGAGACAGCGAAGCCCTCCTGACCGAAGCCAGAGAACGCATCGAGTCCGTCCTTGACCGCTGCGAAGCCGGCAACGTCTCCGAATGGAACGCCATCAAGACCCAGGTGAGAGACGCCCTCGGCAAATACTTCTTCGACCGCACCAAGCGCCGCCCGATGATCTTGACCATCATCCAGGAAGTGAAATAAATGGCAATAAAAAATCCTCCCTCGGTTTCACACCGAGGGAGGATTTTTTATTGTCGGATCGTGTCATCTATGGATCCTCAGGCATCCGCTATTTCGCCAGCGCCGGATCATCCTTCACCATCCGCTTTCCACCAAACGTCTTCGCATCCTCCATCGTGATCGCATAGTTCGGAGAAGAAATATCATAAGCAGCGTGATAGAAATTCGTCTTTGCCTGCCACAGACCCGTGACCGTATCGAAAGCCAGATCATTGGTGAAAGGCCGTTTCTCATGACTCTTCAGCGCCGGCATCAGAGACGGATGCGCTGCCTGGTAGTCCGGCGACAAATAGACGAAAAATGGAATATGTACCATATCATAGAAAAATGGAGAAGTGGAGTGGAAATGTTCCATATTCTCCCCATGGTCAGAGAAATAGACAAGCGACTTTAAGTTCATATGTGCCTTGGCATACTCGAAAATATCCCGGATGACCCGATCAGTATACGCGACCGTCAGATCATAGCCATAGTAGGGATCATTTTCAGAGATCCCCAGCGCACCCCTCTGATCCGCCGGCACGCGCGCCAGATACGTATAGTGGCTGCCCATGATGTTAATGAAAAGCACACGCCGCTTCGCCGGCGGCAGCTTCTTCATGACATCGACGGCATATTCATCATAATTTTTCTCCCAAAAGGACGCATCACTACGCTCTGCGATCAGCGTCACGCCCGCGCTCGAGAGCGAGCTTCTATTCTGGAAAGAGATCCAGTCCGTGCGATACCCTGCAGCCCGGGCCGCATCCACCATACTGACCGCATGAGACAGATCCATATCTCCATACTGGTTCGCACTCGTCATCGCATACGAAAGCGACATGAGGGTATTCGGAAAATTCGAATACGCCATGTAGTTCAACGAAAAATCGGGATCATTGACCTTAGAAGAAAGCCAAGGTGTCGTGTCTTCTGGATAGCTCGGCGTGAATGCCTTCAAATGATCCCTATTTGCACTCTCCCCGATGATGACGATATGTGTCCCCTCATCCAGCCCATCCGCAGGATCTATAAGCTTCAACCCGACTGTATTTTTATCCAGATTGGTATTAAAATTCTGCAAAAGCTGAAACTCGCTCCCCTTGCTGTTCATTGTACGATATAAATTGATCGGGAATACATGGATGATTTGTCGGATAAAGCCGCCAAAGAAAAGGATGGAGATCACGATCAGGCCGACCTTGACCTTCTTCCCATTGCCTCGCAATAAAGCCTCACCGCTCTCCGCACATCGTCCCATCTGTTGCGTCAGCACATAAGCTGCCAGCAGGAGCAGCAGGAGCACACCAATAGCCAATCCAAGCGACAAAGGAGATCCCATGGTGCTGAGGAACTCCTTCACCTCTTCCCAATGCGTAGCGCGGACAGCCATCAAAGCAAAGAGATCCATTTCTCCGCCGAATCGCCAATAATAACTGATATAAATCAGCGGAAATAGCAGCATGAAAAAATTGAAAGCGCCGTACATGACCTGCAAAGCCGCGCGTACACAGCCGCCGCATTTCGTAAGCCCGATCGTATACACATAAGGCAGAGAAAAGAGCAACGCCCCCAGCACGTAGTAATCTCCCAAATGTTTTTTCTCCGGCAGCGAAGCAAATCCATACGCCCAAGTAAAAGTACCCGCCCAAAGAAGCGGCAGGATCACCGCCCACGGCAGGAGCCGCTTCAGATAGTCTTTACTGAAAACGGAAAAAAGCCCAAAGGAAACGATGAGCATGACCGCAAAAGCCGCGCCCAGACGCGGCTGTGCGTAGCTGTAGATATCAGGGAAGTCTCCCCCGAAATGAAGAATAAACATAAGAAATGCGGCTATCCCCCATGGGAAGCACACGGAAGGAATGACTATTTTCTTCAAAATATCCCTCAAGGAAAGGCCTTCACCTTTTAGACTAATCATTTTGAACACTCGTTTCAATCCCGTTCAAATAAATCTCTCGTATAGACCTTGCTTCTTACATCATCGAGCGAGTGATCATAGCGATTCGCAATGATGCCATGGCTCTGCTCTTTGAACCTTGCCAGGTCATTCACCACAAGACTGCCAAAGAACGTCGTACCATCCTCTAGCGTCGGTTCATAGATGATGACCTGCGCACCCTTCGCCTTGATGCGTTTCATGACGCCTTGGATGCTGCTCTGGCGGAAATTATCCGAATTTGACTTCATCGTCAGACGATATACGCCGATCGTCATTGACTCTTCCCTACGCGGATCATACTCACTGTTGTCGTGGTAGTAACCCGCGATTTCCAACACCTTATCAGCGATATAATCCTTTCTCGTCCGATTCGACTTCACGATCGCCTCGATCAGATTCTCCGGCACATTCTCATAATTTGCCAAAAGCTGCTTTGTATCTTTGGGGAGACAATAGCCGCCATAACCAAAAGACGGATTGTTATAGAATTCACCGATTCGTGGATCCAGACAGATGCCATCGATGATCTCCGCCGTACTAAGGCCTTTCGTCTCCGCATAGGTATCAAGCTCATTGAAATACGATACACGCATTGCCAGATACGTATTTGCGAAAAGCTTCACCGCTTCCGCTTCCGTAAATCCCATGAAC
Organism: Dialister sp. i34-0019-2H8; assembly: GCF_042846925.1. Lineage (NCBI taxonomy): Bacteria > Bacillati > Bacillota > Negativicutes > Veillonellales > Veillonellaceae > Dialister > Dialister sp. i34-0019-2H8. The sequence continues at coordinate 145,618 of NZ_BAABYQ010000001.1, read as the reverse complement.
CGTGTCGGGATGTCCTGCTTGATCGCTCCTTCCTGAAGGAGTCCTGCGAAGGTATGTGCTGCCTTCACCAGCTTCTCATCCGTCGGGTCTGTTCCGACGATGATGCGGCTCGGATAAAGGTTATCATAGAGCGCCTTGCTTTCACGCAGAAATTCCGGGCTAAAGATGATATTCTTCGTACCAAACTTCTCACGGACGCTCTTCGTATAGCCGACGGGAATCGTCGACTTGATGACCATGATGGCATCCGGATTGTACTGCATCACCAGCTGAATGACCGCTTCGACAGAGCTGGTGTCAAAGAAATTCTTTCTCGAATCATAATTGGTCGGCGTCGCAATAATGACGAAGTCCGCGTCCTTGTACGCCGCTTCCGCATCCATCGTCGCCGTCAGATCCAGAGCCTTCTCTGCCAAGTACTTCTCGATATAGTCATCCTGGATCGGCGACTTTCTATGATTCACCATGTCCACCTTTTCTGGGATGATATCCACTGCCATCACATGATTGTGCTGCGCAAGAAGCGTCGCCAGAGACAGACCCACATACCCTGTACCAGCTACTGCAATATTCATTGATCTCGATCTCCTATATAAAGCTAATGATTCCTTATTTGACATAGTATGCCTTATACCACTCAGCAAACTTTCTAAGACCATCTCTGAGCGAAGTCATCGGGCAATAGCCGAAATCCCTTGAGAGTGCCTCCGTATCCGCATACGTCACGGGCACATCTCCCGGCTGCATAGGAACCAATTTCTTATGCGCCTCAAAATCATAGTCTATCGGAAGCACACCGGCACGCACCAGCTCCTGCTGCAGGATATCCACGAAATCCAAGAGATTCACCGGATGACCGCCGCCAATATTATACACTGCATACGGCGGGATCGGGAGCCCGTCTGCCCCGTTCTTTTTTTCAGGAGCTCCCTTCATCACACGGACAACACCTTCGACAATATCATCCACATACGTGAAGTCTCTCTCACAATGCCCATGATTGAAGATCTGGATCGTCTTTCCTGCCAGAAGTTGATTCGTAAATCCGAAGTACGCCATATCCGGACGGCCAGCAGGGCCGTAAACCGTAAAGAAGCGCAGCCCCGTGCAGGGAATGTTGTACAACTTCGCATAGCAATGAGCCAGAAGCTCATTCGACTTCTTCGTCGCCGCATAGAGAGACACCGGGTGATCCACCTTGTCATCCGTGCTGAAAGGCACCTTCGTATTCCCACCATAGACAGAAGACGAGGACGCATAGACCAGATGCTCCACACCCGGTGCGCCATCATCATACGAATGGCGGCATGCCTCCAAGATGTTATAAAATCCAAGCAGATTCGACTCGATATAGACATCTGGATTCGTGATCGAATACCGCACCCCTGCCTGCGCCGCCAGATTCACCACGATCGATGGTTTGTACCTAGCAAAGACTTCTCCAAGCAGCGCCTTATCCGCAATATTCCCATGGATGAATACCCACTGACTGGACGATAGCGCAGCGACCTTCTCCAATTCCTGCAGGCGATACTCTTTTAAAGAAACATCGTAATAGTCATTCATATTATCGATACCGATGACCGTCCCCTGTAAATCCATCGAAAGTAACTGTCTTACCAGATTTGCTCCAATAAAACCAGCTGCACCAGTCACGAGAATTGTCTTTTTACTGAGCTGAATATTCCGTTTCATTCAAGGCCTCCTTGCTAGTATGTTTTACATCATTTATACTAGTATAAATGATATGTTGAAACTATGAAAGGATGAAGTTTTTATATGTCAAATATACTTGACAACGCCATAACACAAACGCTGCACTTCGGAAAGCCGACCGCAAAAGATGCTTTCCACATCGCTCTTACAGGCACACCCGACTATATCCCACACATGGGGATTGTAGCTCTCACTGTGCATGAGCACAATAAAGACCTCCCCATCTGCTACCATTTCTTTGTCAATCATCTTCCTGAAGAAGAAAAGGCGAATCTTCAAAAGGCCGCGGCTTCCATGGACAGCCCTCTAGAAGTTCACCTGATCGACGACAGCTGCTTCAAGCCACTCCTTCTCTCTGATGGGGTAGCTGCTTTCTTCTACCGCTTTCTCGTCGCACCGACCATCGCACCAGTTGCTGACCGCGTCCTGTACCTGGATGGGGATATGCTCTGCCGCGGTTCCCTGAAGTATCTGTCCGAACTGGATTTTCAAGGAAATGCTGTCGCCGTCGTATCTGATCGCGGAGAACAAGCCAATGCAAAGCGCATGCACACCACCCGTTATTTCAATGCCGGCATGATGCTCATCAATACACGTCTCTGGATGAAAGAAAACCTCTTCGACGACATCGTCCGCCGTGCGGAAGAAAACGTCAAGCGTGTAGGAAACCGCCTCTCTCACCATGATCAGGACATCCATAATGAAATGCTTGACGGTAAAAGCCTTTATATCGACAAGAAATACAACTACCTCTACAATCTGGATCGCCACTCCCTGTTTGCCAAGCAGCCCGTCAATGAAGACTACAAAGATAAAGTCATCATTCACTTCGCCGGCCATGCCAAACCGTGGCACGACTGGGTACAGAACTGGGACGTCGTCAAAGAATACGCTGCCATTCAAAGAAAAACGCCCTGGAAGGATGTCCCCCTCGTTCCCCCAAAAGGGACAAAAAACCTCCATCAGGCTGCCCGCAGCGCCCGTATGTATGGAAACTACGGCGAAATGCTGATGTGGTACCTGAAGTACCTTGGGGCTAAACTGTAAAACATACTCCTTACCTCATTGGAAAGGCAAGACCATATACTGATACCCACAATAAACGCCCGAAGGGATACCCGTCCTATCCCCTCGGGCGTTTTACTATGCCATTTGACTATCCTTCGCCGGCATCATCCGCTATGCCGATTTCCCTCAACAAACGCAAGATGCCCCTCATACCGTTCATCACTTATCATTCCCAGCGCCCACTCGCCGGCACGGATAGCATCGCCTGCAGAAATGGCATCTATCGGCGTATAAGACCTGTCACGGATCGTATGATTCACATGATCCTGCGTGCGCGGCATATCCGTCGTCGCCAGTGCACAGGACTTCTCCCCCAGCGGATGATGGAGCTTCGCATTGCTCGGCCCAAACATCGCGATCACCGGCACCTTGCGGCTATCGAACACGTACATCGGTCCGCTGTCATTCGTAAAAGCGACTGCGCACCATGACGCCGCCGCGATGAATTCCCCCATAGAGAGCTTCCCAGCCGCCACGATGGCCTCATCTCTGCGTTTCATATGTGCTAAAGCCTTCTCTATGAGCGGCATCTCGCCAGGGACGCCAAAGAAGACAGGGCGATAGCCAAGGCGAGCGAAGTGGTCCGCCACTTCTCCATATTTCTCTGCAGACCAATTCTTCTCCGCTGTCGAGCTCCCCACAGAAAATCCCGCCAGTCTATCCCCCGGCTTTACCCCCTCTGCGGCAAAAAAAGCCTTTGCCCCCTCTTCCCATGCAGGGCAGGTATACATCTGCATCCCATGGTGGACCAAGTTTGACACACCCAAGTGCTCCAGCACCTTGACATACTTTTCTGCCGCATGACAGTCACGCCGCTCCACCAGTATTTCATCATCGATAAAAAACCGCCCCAGTGGATTTCCTGTCTCCCCGACCCACACCTTCGCCTTCATCGCCTTCGCCATGAGGAAAGTACGCGTCGTCCCATGAAGTACCATGAGAATGTCCGGATGCGTCTTCCCGATTTCTTTCCCCAGCTTCCACGTAGCGGAGACACCCATCTTTTTGCGGTCCACCGGAATGATCGTATCGATGCATGGATTATATCGGACAGCCTCTTGGAATCTGGCATCGATGACAAGCGTGATCTTAGAGCCAACAGCTTCGCGGCGAAGGATCTCCAGAAAAGGAGAAAGAGAGACCATGTCTCCGAAGTAGAGCATGTAGATGATGACGATATTTTTATGTTGTAAGCTTATCAAAATATTTTCATTAATGCCTTTCAGCATTCCCATTTTTAGAGATCTCCACTCACCACTTTTGGACTTGATACATACTGAGACAATAAATAGCCAAAGCAAGTAAAATACAGTGTAGCCACCATTTTATAATTTAAGGTATTATCAAAACAACTTTCTACCATAAATGACACAAAAAGTAACAGCAATGAAAATGTTACCTCATTGTTTGAAAAACTTTTCGCACTTCGGTATAGCCCTTTCACCGTAAGTATTAAATATGACAAATACCCAATCAGCCCAATCATTCCAAAGCATGCACCAAAATACATAAACATATTGTGGGGAAATGCAATATGTATTTCTATAACGCCGGGCCGATGATAAGTCTCCGCATACTCTTTGTTCCATTTAGTAGCACCCACGCCATAGAGTGGATGATCCCTGAACATCTCCACACTCGCTTCCCACATTTGAATTCTCTCTCCCCCCATAGCTGCATTTCCTGTACGAGAAGACTGTATTGTATATAAAACACCTCCCCCAAGAAAAGCAATCACTAAAAAAGCCACTGCACATAATTTTAATCGCTTTGCAGTTATTTTCTCCTTCATATGACATAATATCACGCCCCCTGAAATTAGCATTCCTATTGTTATCCCTAACAATGAACCCCTCGAGCCAGTCATGACCAAGAAAAGAAAAGCTGCTGCGCATTCCCCCACAGATAAAAGACGAAATGCACCTCTGGTATTTCTTGCAATATAATACAAGCATGGAATAAGCGAAAGTAACATAATCGCAAAGCTATTGGGATTTCCGTAAAAGCTATCAATTCGTGCATTGGGATTCTGAATATATTGAAAAAAAGCATATAAAAAGACAATCAACGATGCCCCACAAATTCCCCAATAACACCCCTGCGCAGAACCAAATCTCATCACCATATAATAGATCATAGCCATCGACATTGCAGATTTAAAAAATGAAAAAGTCAAACCAATATCGTCTTTATCCAACGTAAGAAGCGCGCTTAAAAAAAGACATGCAAAAAAAGATACAATGCCCCCCCATATGTCTTTATTTGTCTTTCTCATTTTCTCTTTTACGTCTTCCCAACGTATATGGTCATAATTGAGAATGCAAAAAATAACGAATAATACCATCATGGCAGTAAAATAACTTTTCATAGGAACCGTAATTGCCAATCCCAAAAACATTGCAACGATTAAGTTATTCAGCAGCATTTTATTCATTTCGACTGCCCTCCAAAATTTTCTCCCACTGCTCCCATACTCGTTCTGGTGAATATAGTTTGGCATATGACTGAGCATACTCTCCCATAACGATTCTTTTTCTTTGATCATTCATCAAGATCTTAAGACCGTTTGTAAGCGCATCTACTCCATCATCTACTAAAAGCCCATTCTTTCCGTTTTTAATAATTTCATTTACTCCACAAGTGGATCTATATCCAATACAGGGCAACCCTGCTGACATAGCCTCGACCAATGACAACCCAAATCCTTCAAAAGCACTTGGAAACACAAATAAATCTGCATTTTTATAAACTTTGCAAACTTCCTTGGTTTTCCCCATTAAATGAACCTGCTCTTCTAACTTGTGTTTCTCAATAAACTTCTTTATCAGGTTTATATATTTCGCATCTCCATCTCCCCAAAGTTGCAACTCCCAATCAGGATAATCTACAGCTACCTTTCCAAACGCCTCGACTAACAAATGTTGTCTCTTGGCTAACTTATTTAAGCGTGCCACATTTATTATAATATGTTTTTCTCGCTTTCGTCTTACATCGTACCGATATTGGTGAACTTCATTTGGAATACAAATAATATTGTCATTTTTAAAATATTTTTTTGCTTCTTCGACAGCCAAAGGCGTAAGTACCTGAACAACTCGACTTGCTTCCAGCCCCGCTTTCTCTGCCTTAGTCATATTTTTACACAAAAAATCCGGCGTACTATGAAACATAGTAACATAAGGTATATTCAAGCCTGCCCGATATAGTTGCCCAGTAGTTTCGTTATTATAGGAAACAATAATATCCGGCGAGATGTTTCTAATAATTTCCGGTAATATCTTTTTTATATATCCATTTCGATATTGTTCTTTCCAAACTCTTACATATTTCTTTCCAAAAAATCGAAACACCTCCCGAATGATCTTCGCTTGATAAGAGAGCCGCCTTTCGCCCCCCAGCACTGCCTTCAAATTAATAACAGAAACAGAAGAATTCAACGGATAATATGGGCTTCCATCATGCTCATCATTCGTCACAATAGACACACTATGCCCTCTCTCCACCATTGCATTAGAAAAATCGCATAAAATACGTTCTAGCCCTCCTGTGCAATCAGCCACATTTTCAAAGTAGGCCATAACTATTTTCATACCAAATTATTCCTTTCATTTTTGTTATATTCTGCTAAATCCCCAGTTGCAGCCTGAAGCAAGTCTTCCCATTTCCCCCAAATCACATCTGGCGCATAGGCTTTCATAGCATGACGTGCTTCTTTCCCCATTCGTTTGCGCAAGGTTGAATCATTCATTAATCTTTCCAAGGCAGCAGACAGTGCTTCTTTTCTGTTATCCACCAGAAGTCCACTCTTCTCATTTTCTATAAGCTCTGCCACCGCATGACAAGATTTTAGTCCGACTGCGGGTAGTCCAGCTGCCATGGCTTCCGTCAAAGCCAATGGAAATCCTTCCAGATGGCTCGGCATGCAAAAAACATCCGCAGAAGCATACACCTCTTCAATATTTGTGGTTGTTCCCATGATTTTTAATTGGGTATTTTCCCCCTTTTCAATATGTTTTTTTATCTGCATTCCTTTAGAAGAATGGTAATTGCCCCAAAATTCAACGCTCCAACTTGGATATTTAGATGCAATCAATGTAAACGCATCTGCCAATAACTGCTGATTCTTTCGTTCACTAAACACCCCCACGCACACGATCTTATGTGTTTCTTTCTTTTCATTATGTTTTGCGAGTCTAGTAGTTGGTTCTACCACATTTCCAATAGCAACAAAACGAGCCCCCCCTCTGATATATTTCTTGCATGTATCAATATAGGAAGGCAATAGCACCTGGATCACCTTACATTTCCCCATCGCAAAAAGTTCTGCTCCAGATAATTCCGGAATCGTTTCGTGGCATCCGGAATGAATCATCCCAATTACTGGAACTTTACATTTTGCATCATCAATTACATACTTGATAGACTGTTCTGAACACGCTACAACCACATCTGGCTTCTGTTGTAATATCATTTTTTGGATTTGCCGTCCATACAGTTTCCCTTTATATTCCGCATTGATTGCTCGTGCCTTTTTCAAGCTGAACAATCTCCAAAACTCTCGGCATGCGCGCAATCTAACCGGTAGTTTTTCAGAAATAGCTTTTTGGCCATTTTCATAAAGGATATTAATTGTTTTTACGCGATGATCCAAAGGAAAAAATGGAGCCCCTTCTTTTTGGTCAATATATAATACGGTTACTTCATGACCCCTTTTAAGCATTTCATTGGCAAACTTACAAACGACTTTCTCTACGCCACCGCTGCACTGCACCCAGTGAGTGCAAAAATGGGCAATTAAAATATTCATGAAACGCCTCCTTTGCTATACCTGATGCCCAACGATCTACGCAATAATCCTTCCCACTGCTCCCAAACCTTCTCCGCATGATACTTCTCCGCCATGCTTCTCGCTGCTTCTCCATAGGTCCGACGAAGCATTCGATCATCCATCAAGCGACCCAGCGCCTGCGACAAAGGGTCTACCCCGTCTTCGCAAAGGATACCATTCTCCCCCGATACAATGATCTCATTCACCGCCGGACAGCTTCGATAGCCGACCGCCGGAATGCCGCAGCACATTGCTTCTACTAAGGCCAATCCAAACCCTTCGTGATGGCTGGGGAATGCAAAGATGTCTGTCTCTTTCCAGACAGCATCCATATCCTTTGTCGTCCCGCAGAGGAATACCTGCTTTTCCAGACCGTACTTCTTTATTTTTGATTTGAGCGAAGCCACATAGGGCTTATCGTAGGTGTCTCCCCACAGCTGCACCTGCCAGTCCGGATGGCCTTGAGCGAGCTTGGCGAAGGCTTCGATCAGGAGATGCTGACGCTTGGTACGGCCGGTGAGGCGGCCGACGCAGGTGATGGTGTACTTGTCCTTCTTTGCGAGATGATCTGCCGTGACGTGCGGCGCGTTCACCGCATTCGGTATCGCGATGAAGTGGTCGTAGTGCAGATATTTTTTCGCTTTGGAAATAAAAGAAGGGAGCAGCACCTGAATGGCAGCGCTTTTTTCTAAAGCCTTTCTTTCCTCCGCCGGCGAGCCGCGGAAGATCTCATCCGGATCATTGTGCAGCATGGAGATCACGGGGATCTTCGTCCCCACGCCATCCAAAAGCAACCGTCCGGTGGGTTCACGGAAGGAGACGATCACGTCCGGCTTTTCTTTTTCGAGAAGCCGTGACAGCTGTGCTTTCGCCTGATAGAGCAGGCGGTAATTCTGATCTCGGGCTGCCGCTCTGGAGAAGGGGCGGATGACTTCGCGGAGCGCTTTCGTAAGTCCGCTCGGTTTCACCGCTTTCTCTCCCGGCAAGTGGTAGAGGTTCAGGAGCTTCACGCTCTTGGGCACGGCGAAGAAGGGCTCTCCCTCTGTCTTCTCATCTGCAAAGACGGCGATGACGTCGTAACCTCTTTCAGAAAGGGCGCTCGCCATTTTAGCAAAGACGTTCTCGATGCCGCCGCTGTAGCCAATGAATTTATGAAAATCTGCCAGCATGACTTTCATGGATCTCTCTCCCTGCATGATACATTTTTAGCCCGGATGCCGGCAAAAATCAGCAGAGCGACCTGCCAGCATCCCTAGAGTTTTTTCTATCATTATATCATACTCTGATAACAGGCATTTTCCGTGAAACATGCAAAAAGAAGAGCATGGCTGTCACCGGTCATGCTCTTCTTTCTCTTTGATCCCATACACATATGTAGTTGGCTGATAGAGCCGTAGCTCATCTGGAGGCCAGAAAAGCATGGGATCTTGCGAGCGATGATCTAATCCGTGCTTTCCCTGAAATAAACAGGCATCATAGGATCAGGCGCCACCCATGGATTACACCGCACGTACATGAGCCATACGATCCGAAAATAAGCGCACTACCCGCTCATCATATCCCGCACCAGCTGATACACCTTCTCCATCGGGAGGCTTGCCATCTTACATTCTTTTGTCCCCGGATGCTCTGCCAAAAGGACGTGGCTGTTGTCATTCCCATAGGGGCCGCTTCTGTCCGGAAGTGTCGGCCCGAAGAGGGCAATGATGGGAGTGTGGACGGCGTTTGCGATGTGGAGGGGGCCGGTGTCGCTGGAAATGTGAAGTGCCGCCATTTTTTCAAGAGCGGCGAGTTCTAAGAGGTTCGTCTGTCCCATAAGGTTCACGGTATACGGGGAAGGAGAGAGCTTCCGGATGGCTTCGCCCATGGGCATTTCGCCCTTGGAGCCCGCAATGACGGTGGTGATCTTGTCTTCGGCGAGTTTCCTTGCAAGCTCGCCCCAGTACTCGATGGGCCATTTCTTATAGTCACCTCGGGTGCCTGGGACGAGAAGAACGTAACGGCCTTTGACGCCGTTTGTCCGGAGAAGCATGGTGACAGTTTCCATTTCTTTTGTCAGGTCAGGGAGGGTAAATTCGATCTTGTCTGCGGGGCAGCCCAGATAGCGCATGACGTCTAAGAGCTGCTCGATGATGTGTCCGTGCTTATGGGAGCCGGAGATCGGTTTGCTGAAAAGGAAGCTGCCTTCACGTGCATCATGATAGCCGATCTTTTTCTTGCCGCCGGAGAGGAAGGAGATGAGCCCGCTCTTGGCAATCATCTGCAGGTCGATGACGAGGTCGAAGTGATGCGCATGCAGGTCTTTGCGGATCTCTCTCCAGTAGGAGAGCTGATTGATGCGTTTCCGGTCGACGAGGTAGACTTCATCGATCCACGGCTTGCCGGGAAGGATCCCCGCAAAGGCAGGATGTACGGCCCATGTGATCTTGGCATCGGGATAGGCCTTGCGCAGGGCGTAGAGGGAGGGGAGCGCGTGGATGATGTCCCCCAAGGAGCTCATTTTTATGATCAGGATATTTTTATACGTCTTTGGCATGATAGATGTCCTTGGATCCGGCTCAGCTCGCCGTATCTTGGGCGCTTTGGCGGATCGGAATGATAAAATATATGTTTATTTTATCACATTTCAGCAGCTGCTTCGATGAAAATTCCACTAAAAAGGACGCGGATGTATTCCGCGTCCTTTTGCCATAAGAGTAGATCGTTTAAGGAAACACTGATGAAATCGTTATTGGATTTCATCAGTGGATTTTTATACAGAGCGAGGAGACATTCGATGCGAACAGCGAGCTATTTAAGGAGAACGTCGACAACGCTATGTATAAAAATCCATATAAAATCTGATCCTGCGATGGAATCAGCGTTTCCCTAAGTCCATGGAACCCATTGCCTCTATTTTTCTTTTTCAAGTGCTTTCAGAAGCTCTTCGCGGCTGACGGCATAGGTGCCGAGCTTGGCGACTACGACACCGGCAGCGAGATTTGCAAGGTAAGCACTGGCCACAGGTGCGATACCGCCGGCGATGCCCATAGCGAAGACGGCGATGACGGTATCCCCTGCGCCGGAGACATCGAAGACTTCCTGCGCTTTGGTCGGAATGTGCTCGATCTCCTCCTCCCGGATGAAGGAGAGACCGGCTTCGGAGCGGGTGACGATGATGCTGCCGAGATGGAATCTTTTCATCACGTCGCGAGCTGCTTGTTCGACAGGCTGATCTTCATTGCGGATGGGATCGGGGAGCACCGCATTGATCTCCTTGAGGTTCGGCGTGATGTAGTCAGCGCCGGCGTACTTCATCCAGTTCGTCCCTTTCGGATCCACGATGACCGGCACGTGGTGCGCTTTACAGGCGGCGATGATTTTCTGGCAGTTTTCTTCGGTGCATGCCCCTTTGCCGTAGTCGGAAATGATGAGACAGTCCAGCCCCTCATCCAGCTTCTTGTAGATGCCGGCAAGGAAATGCTCCGCCTCTTTTCCCGTCACAGCGGCGGACTCTTCAAAGTCGAGACGCAGCATCTGCTGATGACCGCCGATCACGCGCAGCTTCGTCGTGGTCGGACGATCGGTCGGAATAAGGCCGGCTCCGTCAATTCCTCTGGCGCGCAGTTTTTCAAGCAGGCTCTTTCCGTGATAGTCCTTTCCCACAAAGCCTGCAATGCTGACCTGACAGGCAAGGCGCGTCAGATTGTGCGCCACGTTTGCTGCGCCTCCCAGCGTTTCCATTTCCGATCGCACGTGCGCGATCGGCACGGGGGCTTCCGGTGAAATGCGGGTCACTTCGCTGTAGTAGTATTTATCGAGCATCACGTCACCTGCGACAAGGATCCGGCACTGGGATGTGCGCGTGGCGACAAAGCTATAAAGTTCCTTCTTATCCATAAGTTCCTCAAATTCCATCATATAACCGAGCTGCCCTATCATTCTAAGGGACTCTCTATTGGCTTTATTTTATCACATTTGAAGGTTCCCTTCGATGAGAATACACGGAAAATAGCGCAGGCAGCGATCTCATAGTTGGAAAAGATGTTATACACTCTTGGGTTTTCCTCCATCAAAAAAGCATTTACGGGAGAGAAGCATAGCGCTCTCTAGTCGCCAGTCACTGATCGCATACAAAGAAAAATTCCCCGGGAATAAATCTCGGGGAATTCTTGTCATTCTTATTCTGTGATGACGGAGACGTGGACGGTGCTGGTGACCTGCTGGTGGACCCAGACCTCTACGTCATATTCACCGACGGTCTTGATCGGCGCTTTGAGGCGGATATTTTTCTTTTCGAGCTTGAATTTGTACTGCTTCTCAAGAGCTTCGCTGATGTCCTTGCCGGTGACGGAGCCGAAGATGCGGCCGTCTTCCCCGCTCTGGACTTTGATGACGACTTTGACGGCCTTGAGCTGGGAGGCCATGATGACGGCTTCGTCTGCTGCGACCTTGCTCTTGAATTCTTTCGCCTCCTGACGCTGGGAGGCGGTATTGAGGTTTGCCTTGGTGCCTTCTACGCCGAGGCCCTTGCGGATGAGCACGTTGCGGCCATACGCATCAGCGACTTCGATGACGTCGCCCTTTTTTCCCATTTTCTTTACGTCTTGCAGTAATACGACTTTCATTCTTTTTCCTCCTCTACTTGTTTACGGACTTGGGTCAGGATGACCTTTTCCGCTGCTTCTTTATTTCCATCTTTGCCCAGCTGGCAGCCTGCCACGGTGAGATGACCGCCGCCGCCCAAGGCTTCCATGACGACCTGTACATTGATCGAGCCGTCGGAGCGGGCAGAGAGACAGAGTCCATTGTCTGTGTGATAGAAAAGGAAACTGGTCCGGATCTCCTTCACGGTCACAAGGTAGTCTGCGATCTGTCCGGCGAGTACCTGAGAGTCTTCTGTCCCCTCCGGGCACTCGGCGATCGCGATATAGTTATCGATGAGCTTCATATGGGCCAGGATCTCTGCCTTGGTCTTGATGAAGTGGATGTCCTCCGCAAAGAGCCTGTGGACGAGCTTCGTATCTGCCCCGCAGCGGCGCAGGAAGCTCGCCGCGTCGAAGGTACGGACGCTGGTCTGGACGGCGAAGTTCTTCGTATCGACGACGATGCCTGCATAGAGGCAGGACGCCTCGATCTCATTCATTTCTTCATCCCCGCCGTAGTACTGGACGAGCTCGGTCACAAGCTCGGACGCCGATGAGGCGGATGGCTCCATGTATGTCAAGAGCGGCTGCCTAATGATGGAGGCCGCACGGCGGTGATGATCGATGACGACCTTTTTCACGGCTTTTTTGAGGACTTCCGGGGCTGCGACGAGCTCGGGGATGTGCGTGTCGGTGATGATAACGACGGTCTTATCCGTCATGAGTCCCTTTGCCTCGCTCTCATCGATGAGGAGCCCTTCGGCGGCACCGCTCTTCTGGATGGCATCGACCATCTTGCGGCAGGTGTCACGCTCCTTCGAGAGGACGACATGCGCCTCGACATGGGAGGCGCGCGCGAGGTGGGCAACGCCGACCGCCGATCCCAAGGCATCGAAGTCTTCATGATTATGCCCCATGACGAGCACCATATCTGCGTCTTCGATGATCTCCTTCAGCGCCTGTGCGACGACGCGGACGCGCACACGGGTGGAGGAGACGGACGTCGGCGATTTCCCGCCGAAGGCCTTCACTTCCTTCCCGAGGCGGACGATGGCCTGATCCCCGCCGCGTCCAAGGGCGAGGTCAAGGGAGACCTGCGCCTCTTCGAACTGTTTCATGAAGGAATCGCTGCTCTGGACGATGCCGATGGAGAGCGTGACCGGGATGCGGTTCACCGTATGGATCGCGCGGACTGCATCGAGGATCTCGAAATTACTCTCCATCATTTCCGCAAGTGCCTTGTGTGAAATGCACGCCACGAAATCATTCGTCGAGTACTGCTTGATGAAGCCCTCTTTCGCATTGAAGGAGGAGAGAACCTTCTCCGTGACATCCGAGAGCAGGGCCGAGCGCTCGACATCGGTGAGGTCCGCGGTGACCTCCGGCACATTGTCGATACGGATGAGGCAGAAGACCGGCCGCGCTTCATCGCACGCCTTCACCGCTTTTTCGACATCCGTGCGGTCCATGAAGTAGAATACCATGAAGTGCGTATCGTTCTTCTCTCCGGTGTCCAGAAATTTGTAGAAAACACGGAAGAAGGACTCGCCCGCATGGCACTCGAACCACCCGGTCTTGCCCCAGATCTTGGAGATCTTCTGCCCGGTGATGAGATCCTGAAAACGGACTCCGACCTCAGCTCCCTCGCCGAGCCAGCCACGGAAGACATTGTTCGCCCAGACCAGCTCTTTCTTCTCATCCATCATCGCGATGCCGACAGGGAGGTTCTTCACCGCATACACCGTACCGGCCGAAACGCCCGAGGACAGGTCATCCAGATAGCGCAGGAGCTTCTTCTCCTGTCCGTAGTCGGAGCGCTTCACGTAGACGATGACCCCGGCCACGATGATAAAGAAGAGCAGCCCCAGCGGCCAATTCTGCGTGGCAAGCAGCAGTGCGGCCAGGAGCAGGAGGCCGATCATGAGCTTCGCGGTCCTCGTATATACCCATATATCGCTCAGCATAGTTGTCTCCTTTGTTCGTTACGAAATCGGGAGGCGGCCTGTCTCACGGGCAGCACCCGCCGATTTTTTCGACGATTCTTACTCTTTATCGTACTCGAAACAGGAGAAGAATGCAAGAGGGCAGAGGGGAGGCTCTCCCCCATCGCCCTTTCGGGCAATGGATCTTTGACATCCATCGCAGACAGCCTCGAGGATAAAAGGTCTGTCCACAAACGCCGCCCCTCATGCCACTAATGAGGAACGCGCCGCCATGGCTAAAAGCTCGATCCATGCACCGAAAGAAAGCGAGACCCTCTATCCCGCCTCACAAAGAAAAAAAGCCCCATAAAAAGGAGCCCTCCTCTGCCTAAGATTCTTTGTTTATCGGTGATCGCACGGGAACGGGAAAACGGGTCTATGCTATATCAATACGTGCTTGGGGAAAGACATATTTCATCGCAGGAACCTATCTTGCCTGTATTTTCATGCACCGCTTCGTCATCTTTCTTCTTACAAGCCCGTTATCCGCGTCAGATGATTCCCTGTCCCCTGATCGCCAGTTTCGTCAATTTTTCGAGCACGCTTTCCAGCGAACCCTCATTCACCACGATCTCGTCTGCCGCCTTGCGATAGAGAGTGATGCGCTCATGGTAAAGCGTGTAGACTTTCGCACTGCCTTCGGCAAGAAGGGGGCGGGTGCTGACCCCTACATCGCCTGCGATGTCTTCGGGGCGGCGGTCGATGAAGTAAATGGTGCCGGTCTTTTTCAGTCGCTCGATATTGACAGCGCGCTTCACGACGCCGCCGCCGGTCGCAATGACGAGGCTTTCCCTTTTTGCGAGGGCTTCGATGGTGCGTTCTTCGGCATCACGGAAGCAGTCTTCGCTCACGGCGAAGAGCTCGGGGATGCTCTTTCCTTCTTTTTCTTCCAAATAGGTGTCGGCATCCACGAAGGAGCGGTGCAGGGCTCCGGCCAGTGCGCGCCCCAGTGTGGATTTCCCGCAGCCGGGCATGCCGATCAGGATGATATTTTTCATGAATGCTCCTTTGGGAAAATGGGCTAAGGATTAGCCTCTCGGGGCGTGCTGCCCCTTTGATTGCGAATGAAAGAGGTTCAGCGGGCTCTATAGGTTCAAGAGGTTCAAAGGGGCTGGTGCGGCGCATAAAAATATAGAAGCGCCGCGGAGGTTTGAAACCAGCGGTTTTCTCGTATCGCAAACCTAATCCCTAGCTACCAATCCCTAGTCACTCATTCCTGCCTTCAAACTTGTAGTGGCGGCTTCGCCGCCATGTTAGATGATGGTATTCTCGTATCGTCAGCCTTCCCCTCGAGAGGAAGGTGCCCCGAAGGGGCGGATAGGACACAGGCGGCATGAAAGACAAATGAGAAAGAATGCCACCCAGTCTCCCAGTCACTAGTCACTCATTTCTTCTGCGATCTCTTCTGCGATGCGATCGGGGATCTCTCTTTCCAGCCAGATCTCTTCCGCCGCGATGGCCTGTATGACGAGCATGTACATGCCATTGGCCTTGTCCGCATGCGAAGCGTCATGGAGGAGGCGGGTCTCCTTCGGGTTGTAGATGATGTCGATGACCTTGGAGAAATGCCGGGCGGCCTCTTCGGAGATCGGTGAAACGCCGACCTTGGGATACATGCCGACCGGGGTGGCGTTCACGAGAAGTGCGCCTTCTGCCTCTCTTTCAAAAGCGGCGTAGTCCATGAGACGGACGCGGCGCTCTTCTGCAAAGGAGCGGAGATCGGAGTCCACCTTCTCCGGATGGCGGGAGATGACGCGGATCTCTGCTGCGCCTTCATCATAAAGGCACTGGATGATGGCGCGCGACGCACCGCCGTGACCGAGGACGACGGCGGTCTTTCCATTGACCTTGGCATCGATCTTTCGGAGCGTTCTTTGGAAGCCGAAGTAGTCGGTGTTGTATCCCACGAGCTTTCCGTCTGTCCTGGCGATGGTATTCACCGCGCCGATGGTCTTTGCTTCCGGGGAAATGTCATCCAGAAAGGGGATGACATCGAGCTTGTAGGGGATGGTCACATTCAGCCCGTCTGAGGCGGTGAGGGTATCCCGCAGTATTTCAGCGAAGTGGTCCTTGGGGATCTCGATGAGGTCGTAGCGCCCGGGGATGGACAGCTTGTGAAATAGTTTTTCGTGAATTACAGGAGAAAGGCTGTGTTCGAGCACTTCTCCGATCAGTCCGAGTTTCATAAAAATCTCCTTGGGGTTAGCAGGTTCTACGGGGGCAACAGGTTCAATGGGAAGGCGGCGGCTTCGCCGAGATCCTTCGGCTCAGTGCTCCACATTCCGCACACGACTTTTCTAACAAACGACATTTGACTCCGCTCAGGATGACGAAAAGGGACGAGGCCCGAAGATCTGCGAGGCATCGGGTTTCCTGTTTGAGGCTTCCCCATCGGCCGCCTGCCCGCGAATGACAAAGATTTCTCGCTTCGCGCGAAATGACAATACGAGGTGGAGATGACGTCTCCCAGCCACTATCTCTTACACGACGGATAATTTCCCAGGATCTTGAAGTACGTGCACATAGAAGCGAGCCCGTGGAGTGTCTGTGCGTTGGATGGGTCGTGGATGCGGCCTTTGACGTCGATGTGGAAGAAGTACTCGAAGGGATGGCCTTCCATGGGACGGGACTCGAGGTGCGTCATATTCATGCCGCCGTAGAAGAAGTAGCCCAGGACGTGGTAGAGCGCGCCCGGCTCATGCTTGACGGAGATGACGAGGGTGATCTTGTCCGCATCTTCGGTGATCTCCATCTTCGGGGCGATGATGAAGAAGCGGGTGTAGTTGCTCTGATTGAAATAAATATTTTCCGCAAGGACGGAGAGCCCGTAGAGGCGGGCTGCGGTGCGGCTGGCGACTGCGGCCTGGTTCTTCCTGCCGTCTTCGGCGACGCGCTCTGCACTCCGAGACGTGGAGAAATACGGCTCGAGCGTCCAGTCTCTGTGCTCATTGAAGAAGGGACGGCACTGACGGAAGCCCTGCGGATGGGAATAGACGGTGTCGATGTCGTCCAAGGTCGCGCCGGGAATGCCAAGAAGGTTGTGCTCGATCTTCACCATCTGCTCTCCGACGACGGCACAGTCGTATTTCTGGATGAGGTCGTAGACTTCGGTGATGCCGCCGGTCGAGGAATTCTCGATGGGGAGGACCCCGTAGTCGATGGTGCCGTCTTTCACGGCTTTCACGACGTCTTCAAATAAAGGGAAATAGGATTCTTCCCGTTCTTTGCTGCCGAATTGCTGCTCCATGGCCTCGTAGGTGTAAGAGCCTTTCGCGCCATAGCAGCCGACTTTGAGTGTATGTGTCATAGGATGTCTCCGAAAAAAAGGTGCTGTCTTCAGGGTTAGCCCGTGGGGCGTGGTGCTCTTTGATTGCGGGTGAAAGCTTCGCTTGAATGAGAAATGGTGGTGCGGCGCATAAAAATTAAAAGTGCTGCGGAATTTACGCGCCGTTGTCATCGGAAGCGTAGCCGAGGGTCTTTCCTGGCACTGCGGTCAGTATCACATAAGAACTGGCAGGGAAACGATGCCTTGGTATACGTATTTCTGCTTTCGCACATGCATCGTTTATCGGTCTGCAAGAAAGATTTCTCGCTTCGCTCGAAATGACGACGCGAGAGGGACTGTTGTTCCCCAGTCACTAGTCACCAGTCACCAATATCTCATCCAGGATGACAAGTGCCGCGGCGGTCTCGATGACAGGGATCGCGCGAGGGATGATGCAGGGGTCGTGACGGCCGCCGATGGTGAGGAGGGTGTCCTTCCTCTCGGCGAGGTTCACGGTGAGCTGAGGTTTTCCGATCGAGGCGGTCGGCTTGATGGCGAGGCGGAAGATCACGGGATTGCCGCCGGAGATACCGCCCAAGATACCGCCATTGTGGTTGGTCTTTGTTTCCACCTTCCCCTCCGCCCAGTGCATGCCATCATTCGCCGCCGAGCCTTTCATCGCCGCAAGGCCGAAGCCGTCTCCAAATTCGATGCCCTTCACGGCGGGGATGGAGAACATCATGTGGGACAGCTCGCTCTCCAGCGAATCAAAGAAGGGATCGCCAAGCCCTACGGGAAGGCCGGTCACCATACATTCGACGATGCCGCCGACGGAGTCCCCCTCCGCCTTGGCGGCGAGGATGGCGGCTTCCATCTTCTCACCGATGTCCTTGGTGAGGACGGGGAGCGTCTCTTCACGAAGAGAAGCGAAGGTCGCCTCGCTCTCTCCCAAAGGATCGAAGCGGCGGTCCTCGATCCCCGCGATACGGGTGACATGCGCGCCGATATGGATGCCTTTGGCAGAGAGTACCTGCCGGGCAATGGAGCCCGCAAAGGTCAGGGGCGCGGTGATGCGGCCGGAGAAATGGCCGCCGCCGCGGTAGTCATTGTATCCGCCATACTTCACATGTCCGGTGTAGTCGGCATGTCCGGGGCGCATACAGTCTTTCAGAATGCCATAGTCCTTCGAATGCTGATCGCCATTTCTGATCTCCATCGCGAGCGGTGTCCCGGTCGTGCGGTCATTGAAATAGCCGGAGAGGATCTCAAAAGCGTCCTTCTCCCTGCGCGGGGTCGCCAATGCGCTGCTGCCCGGAGCGCGGCGCGCCATATCCCGGCGCACGGCGTCCCAGTCGATGGAGATCCCTGCAGGAAGTCCGTCGATGATGCAGCCGATGGCAGTGCCATGGGATTCACCGAAAATGGTGACTTTCAGTTTTTGTCCGAATGTATTGCTCATAGAATATGTCCTTTGATGGGTTCAAGGTTCAAGGTTCAGGGTTCAGGGTTCGGGGTTCGGGGTTCGGGGTTCGGGGTTGTGGTGGCGGCTTCGCCGCAATTTTTAGACTATGATGTTCTCGTATCGTCATTTCGAGCGTAGCCGAGAAATCTCTATTGCAGTACGGAGACCAGCATGTATGCGCCATTCAATAAACGAAGTTTTGGTGCTACGTTGTTCTGCTATCTCGTACTTACTGCTTACCGATCTGCAAGAAAGATTTCTCGCTTCGCACGAAATGACGATACGGGAGTCTGAAGTCTTCCAGTCACGAATCACCAGTCACAAGCCGTCCCCCGACCCGCTTGAAATCCTCCCAGAATGTCGGGTACGATTTCCGGACGCTTTCAGCACCTTCGACGGTCAGAGGCGCACTGCATTTCGCAGAGACGGCGGCGAGGGCCATAGCGATGCGGTGGTCGTTCCATGAGGAGACGGCGCCGCCTGTGAGGTGGTCTTGGCCGCGGATCAAGAGGCCGTCGGGCTTTTCTTCGATGTCCGCGCCGAGCTTCGTGAGCTCGACAGCCATGGCATGGAGACGGTCACATTCTTTCAGGCGCACGCGAGAGGCATGAATGATCTCGGTCGTGCCTTCGCTGACAGCGGCAAGGGCGGCGAGCGCGGGCACGAGGTCAGGGCAGTCTTCGGCATCGATCACGGTCCCCCGTGTCTTCGATGGCTTAGCAGAGATCATGCCGTTCTCTTCGCAGATGTCTCCGCCCATCTTGCTAAGGATGGTAAGGATCGCTTTGTCCCCCTGCTTTGAGTCAAGGAAAAGTCCCTGCAGCGTGATGCCTGCTCCCGTGAGACCGCTGACTAGCCAGAAGGCGGCCTGCGAGTAGTCCCCTTCCACGGCAAATGCGCCCGCCTTGTAGGACTGCCCGCCCGGGATCTCGTAAAGCTCGGGGCTTTTCTCATGGATGGTGATGCCATGACGGGCAAGCGTATCCAGCGTCATATCGACATAGCTCTTCGACTCCAGCGTGGTCGTGCTGATAAGTACGGAGTCATCCCCGGCAAGCGGCAGTGCAAAGAGGAGGCCGGTGAAGAACTGCGAGCTGACATCTCCGGGAAGCGCATAGCGCCCGCCGGGAAGCTGCCCTTTGACCGTGAGAGGAAGACCGTCCCGGTTGTCGAAGGAAATTCCCTTCTCATCAAAGATCCCGTAGTACGGTGTCAGCGGGCGCTCCGAGAGGCGGCCATGCCCCACATAGCGGATGGCATTCCCTGAAATAAGACCGAGCGGGATGAGGAAACGCAGTGTCGAGCCGGACTCTCCGGCATCAGCTTCGAGCCGTCCTTCCTGCGGGGAAAGGCCGCCGGAAATATGGAAGGTGAGGCCGTCTTCGGTAGCCTCTTCTGTAAAATGCGCGCCCATCAGCGAAAGGATGCGGACGGTGGCTTCGATGTCCTGTGACGGGGTCACGCCGGAGAGCGTCGTTTCCCCCTTGGCAAGCGCAGCGGCGATCAGCTCGCGATGCGTCATGCTTTTTGAGGACGGCACGCGGAGCACGCCGGAAAGCGGCGCGGGTGTGATGGTGATATGCATAGTGGTACTCCTTGGGGAAAAGGGTTCGGGGTTCAGGGTTCGGGGCTAGCCCCGGGGCGTGCCGCCCCTTGATTGGGGATGAAAGCTTTGCTCTCCAGTTAGAAGTTAGGAGTTAGGAGTTAGGAGTGGTGGTCCGGCGCATAAAAATCAGAAGCGCCGCAAAGTATAAATAGGGCGATGCCCGAAAGTGGTATTCAAGTCACTAGTCACTCGAGGCTCCTAATCCCTAGCTACTAACCATCCCTGCTTTCAAACTTCAGGGTTAGCCCTGGGGCGACTCGCCCCTTGATCGCGAGTGAAAGAGGTTCAGCAGGTTCTATAGGTTCTGAGGATTCAACAGGGATGGTGTGGCGCATAAATAATGGCGATGCCCGAAGGTCTCTTGATCGCAGGTTTCCCTCGTATCGTCAGCCTTCCCCTCGAGGGGAAGGCTAAGTGGTGCGGCACAAAGCGCAGAATTTATATTTGCAGCGAAGCCGCCACGAGAGCCCTGAACCCATCAACCTGAACCCTAAACCCCTTCTTCTATTCCGTCACGATCCAGTCAGCGAGCGCTTCTGTCGGGACTTTCACAAGCTCTGCCCGACCGATTTCTTTCATAACGACTAAGGTGATCTCCTTGCCGCGGCGCTTCTTATCGTGCAGTGCATGCAGGATGAGCTCCTCCGCCGGGACGCCGATGGCGGTCGGAAGCGAGAGCTTCTTCAGGACAGCACGCAGGCGGTCGGTGCATCCGCTCTCCGTATAGCCGAGCTTCTCACTCTGCGCGGAAAGGAGACTCATGCCGATCGCGACGCCTTCGCCGTGGGTGTAGGTGCTGTAATGGAAGTAACGCTCGATGGCATGACCGATGGTATGGCCGAAATTCAGCATCTGCCGGCTGCCATTGTCGTACTGGTCTTCTTCTACGAATTTCGTCTTTTGCAGGACGCTCCGCAGGATGATCTCCTCGATATTCTTCTCCAGATCCTCCTTTGTCTCGATGGACTCGAAGAGCTCGAAAAGCTCACGGTCACCGATGCATCCGTACTTCACCGCTTCGGCCAGACCATCATGTGCGTAGCGGGTCGGCAGGGTGGAGAGCAGGTCCGGATCGATGAATACGCCCTTGGGCTGATAAAAAGCGCCCGCCAGATTCTTCCCGCTTCGAAGGTCGACAGCGACCTTGCCGCCGACAGAGCTGTCGATCTGCGCCAGAATGGTGGTCGGGATCTGGAAGAAATCAATGCCTCTCATGTAGGAGGCAGCGGCAAATCCCCCGAGATCCCCCGGAACGCCGCCGGAGAGTGTCACGAGCGCATCGCTTCTTGACATATCAAAGCCGGCAAGCGCCTCCAGCACGTCACCGAAGACACGAAGATTCTTGCTGGCTTCCCCTGCCGGTATGGCGATCACCTTCACGTCAAAGCCGGCGCCCTTTAGGATCTCTCTGATCCTTTCTCCATAGATGCGGCGCACATGATCATCCGTCACGACGGCGATCTTCTCCGCCTTCGTCAACTGCCTCAGCTTTTCACCGACGCTCGAAAGGAGACCGCGCCCGATCTCGATCCGATACGAATCACTTCCCAGATCAACCTTCACTGTCTTCATGCATGAGTTCCCTCCTTCGTCTGCCTGCCTCATTCAGAAAAGCCTCCATTTCCTCGCTGTCCTCTCTCTCGATCGCATCCCTGAGCACCTGCAGCTTCTCGCTGAAGCGGTCGATCTCATCCAGCAGCTTCTCGCGGTTCGACAGGAAAAGCGATGTCCACAGACGACCGTTGATATCCGCCACGCGCGTCTCATCACGGAAAGAGCCGCCCATGAAATACTTCGTCTCTTTATTATAGGACTTGCTTTGGATGAGCGCCGTCGCGATGACATGCGTGAGGTCGCTCGTGTAAGCGATCGCACGGTCATGCGCATCGGCTGTCACCTTCGGCACATGCCGGCAGCCGAGCGCGCGCGCCATCTCCTCGATGAGCGTGATGTGCGAGGCGCTGTTTCCCGCCTGTGGGATGATGACGTAGTTCGCACCGAGGAAAATCTCTGCGTCCGACTGCGAGAGTCCCGCCCCTTCATGCCCGCACATCGGATGTCCGCTGATGAAATCCATCCCCTCTGGGAGCTTTGCCTGAATTTTTTCGGCGAAATCATTCTTCACGCCGGCGATGTCTGTCAGCACGGCATCCTTCTTCAAAAGTCCGATCTTCTTTTCAATGAATGCCATCGTCCCCTTTTCCGGTGTGCAGAAAATGACGATGTCTGCGTCTTTCAGATCCTCTTCGGAGATCGAATCCACGATCCCCATCCGAAGTGCTTCCTGCGCGACACTTGCCGTGCGGTTGATCCCGATGACACGGCTGCCGATGGCCTTGAAACGTTTGGCAAAGGAGCCGCCCATCAGTCCAAGGCCGATAACGGCGATCGTAAAGTGGCTAAAGTCGTGATTGCTGTCCATGTATGTGCTCTTTTCTGTTGAAATCGTGTTGCTATGGTCATTGTAATATATGAGAGGGAGAGGGTTCAAGGGTTAGCCCATAGGGCGTGCTGTCCCTTGATTGTTTGTGAAAGAGGGGGAGCAGGTTCAAAAGGGTTCATCAGGTTCAAAGGGGGAAGGTGGCGGCTTCGCCGCGAGTATATATGGGGCGATGCCCGAAGGTCTGCGAATAACAGGTTTCCCGTTTGGGATTTTCTGACATCGTACTTCTGACCGCGAATGACAAAGATTTCTCGCTTACGCTCGAAATGACGATACGAGAGTCTGCCATCTCCCAGTCACCAGTCACTAGTCCCCTATATTTCCCTTCCCACGATCGGGGCGAGCTTTCGAAGATCCCCCATCATATGCTCGAAGGTCTCCGGCGTGATGGACTCTGCGCCATCGCACCATGCATGCTCGGGATCATTATGTACCTCGCACATGATGCCATCTGCACCGGCAGCGATCGCTGCCATGGCCATGGACTCTACCATCCAGCGGCGGCCGGTCGCGTGGCTCGGATCGACGATGATCGGCAGGTGGCTCATGCGCTTCACCGCTGCCACTGCCGAAAGGTCGAGCGTATTTCTCGTCGCCTTCTCAAAGGTACGGATGCCGCGCTCGCAGAGGATGACATTGTGATTTCCCTCCGACATGATGTATTCCGCACTCATCAGCCATTCCTCGATCGTCGCAGACATCCCGCGCTTCAGAAGCACCGGCACATGGAGACGGCCGACCGCTTTCAGAAGATCGAAGTTCTGCATATTTCTCGCGCCGATCTGGATGAGGTCGACCTTCTTCTCCAAGAACATGCCGATCTTGTCTGCGCTCATGAGCTCCGTCACGACGGGGAGCTTCTCTTCTCTGGCCGCGGAGATCAGCATATCGAGCCCCTTCTCGCCAAGCCCCTGAAAAGAGTAGGGGGACGTTCTCGGCTTGAACGCGCCGCCGCGCAGCATCGATGCGCCGGATGCCTTCACCGCCGATGCAATGGTACCGATCTGCGCCGGTGTCTCGATGGAGCACGGCCCTGCCATGACGACGAGCTTCTTCCCGCCGACCTTCACGCCGGCGACATCGACGACCGAGTCCTGCGGATGGAAGGCACGGCTCGCCCGCTTGTATGGTTCCTGCACACGCATGACCTTGTCGACCCATTCATTGCTCAGGAAATCGCGCTCATCGAGGCTCGTCGTATCTCCGACAAGTCCCAGTACGACCTTGCTCGAGCCGCGGCTTCTGTCGACCTGGAAGCCCTTCTCCCGAAGCTCATCCTCAAGTCTTTCGATCTCTGTCAGCGGTGCATTTTGTTTCATAACGATAATCATACGAATTCCTCCTCTTTGCCTTCAGGCAATGCTTCTATTCTACGGTATACGTTCTTCGAAAGAAATGGATTTATGGATTCAGGGGAAGCCCACAAACTACGTTTGAAAGCGGGGATGAGTAGCTAGGGATTAGGTGTCGCAAGTGACTGGTGACTTGAATACCGCCTTCGGGCATCGCCACTATTTATACTCCGCGGCGCTTCTGATTTTTATGCGCCGCACCACCATTCCTAATTCCTCATTCCTAATTCCTCATTCCTAATTCCTCATTCCTAATTCCTCATTCCTAATTCCTCATTCCTAATTCCTCATTCCTAATTCCTCATTCAGACAAAGTTTCATTCACAATCAAAGGGCGACACGCCCCACGGGCTAACCCTGAACCATTCCCCTAACAAAAAAGGACAGGCTCTCGTGGGCCTGTCCTCGATTCCTATCCTGCTTATCTGGAAGGGGTGATCCGCTCATGAGAATTTGTGTACACCAAATAGCCGCAGCCATAATAATAGCTGACGGTAAAGTCATACGCATATGCAGTTCTCATGGTGTCAGAGATCTGTCTCATGGTGGTTCTTCCTTTCGTTCGAAGTTATACCAAGTATAGCCAGCGCCCTTCCGATTGTCAAGAAGATTTATCGGGGCGCAGCGTGACCGGAGACCGGAGGGCTCTCTCGGTCATTCATCTTTCCTATCACAGCCGCCCTATCCGCCCCACGGAAAGCCCCAAAGCCTTGCCCCCTGCCCCTCGAACCGCTATAATAAAGTCACATTAAAATTTTCTCCGCACATGGTGCAGAAAGGCTCTCTCATGGCTGACAATACGATCCCATTCCCGACAAAAGGCAATTTCAATAAAAATCTCAAGGCAGATGCATTTGAGTCCTACCTCAAGAAGGAAGGGCTGAATTTCTTCCGCCGTCAGGATGCACATGACTCCTACGACACCGTCGTCTTCATGACCGCACTGCCTGCGGGCAAGCACCGCCTGGTCTGCGCCGTCATCACGGACAACAGCATGTACACCATGATCCGCGTCCACCTCGGCACTGCGCCGAAGGGCCCTGCCAGAAAGACCTTCGTCCCTTTCCTGAACAAGCTGAATGGGGAGCATGCCATCGTGAAATACACGATCGGCAGCGATGACAACGTCTTCCTCGATGTCTGCGTGACCTCCACGAACGAACACTTCGACCCCGAGACCGTCCGCGACACGCTGAATGTCCTCGTCTTCCATCTGGGTGAATGCTACGAAGACGTCGCCCGCCGTCTCGATAAACCGGGCGATGCCACAGACGGATTCTCGCTGTGATGGGGACTGGGGACTAGGATCTTTAGACTTGGAGCCTTTAGACTCGGAGACTTCAGACAAAAAGGACTTTTGATTCGCAAAAATCGAAAGTCCTTTTTCGTGTTCATGGAGCTATTATTTTACAGCCCCTTTTTGCATCTAGTATTCCATGTCATAGGCTTGCAACGCCAAAAGACATTCCATATACTAGACAAAGAAAGATTGTATTTAGATCAAAGAGGATACCATCTATGAAATATACTTTCATGCAAAAAAACAACAAAGTGATGGACGTAGAAATGGATCCCTACTATGGAGATGTAGAAGAGATCCTGCAAGTACACGATTCTCGAAGAATTCCATTATCCGTTCAATATCGGGACAAAAGGATGAAAGAGAAAAAGGCTTTCCAGGAATGGATCAATTATAGAAACATTCCGAAAACAAGAGCACTTGCGGGAAGCGTATTTAAAAACACAGACATACGAATCAATTCATTGTCTCTAAAAAGTTTGGGACTCAACCTAAACGATCAATACTGGTTTAAGCCATACGGTAGCCTCATGCAGTGGGAAGATGTCAATTTCTTTGAAAATGACTTTTCAGGACATCCGCTCGGCATGAGTTTCCGAAATGAAATCACCTCATGGGAACCACCCACAGGATTTTCCCCTGACTACAGCTCCAATGGGAACCTGCCTAAATACTGGTTTATTCAGAATGACATACGCTATCTTGCCAAAGCAGGTAAAAAGCCGTACTATCAGCAAATTACCAATGAAATCATCGCAAGTAAAATTCTTCAAAAAGCAGAATTACCTCATGTGACTTATGAAGTAAAAAAAATAGAGAAGAATATCTACTCCATTTGTCCAACCTTTATTACCCCGGATACAGAATACATTCCAGCTTATGAAATTTTACAGGTACTTCCTTTTAAAAGGCAGGATGGAGCATACCGGCATTTCATCGCATGCGGAGAGAAACTAGGCATTCCCCATGTCAAACAGGATATAGATGCCATGCTGCAATTTGATTATCTCATCAATAATACAGACCGGCATTTCGGAAATTTTGGATTTATCCGCAATGTCAATACCCTGGAATTTCAAGGCGTAGCCCCCATTTTTGATAACGGCAATTCACTCTGGTTTGATTCACCCGTAGAACTGATCAGTCCATTCAAACAGCCAGCTTATCCATTTTCAGAAAAACAGGAAAAACAGGTCAAACTAACCGATTTCACCAATCACTGGTTTGAAAAGCTCCCTTCAGACTGGATCGAAAACACCATCCGGGAAGAACTTGCCAAAAATGAGCTGATAAGCAAAGAACGTGCTGCCAAAATTAGTGCAACGGTAAAAACACTGCAAAGCAACCTGATCATTTATGCACATGCCCGAAAAAGAAAAGAAGAGCAACAGGAATAAAACAAAGGGGCTGTGAAGAAATGAGGATTCATTTCTTCACAGCCCCTTTGGGGTCTAAGATCCGTGTAAGAGCGGAAAGCAAGGCGATCCTAGTCACTAGTCACCGATCTCGCAAAGCAGCTTCTTCGCATGCTCCTTTGCGAGCGATACGAGCTTCTCTTTGTCGGCCTCGGTGGAAACGCCTGGGATGAACATTGCGCCATAGGTCAGGATCGGCTTGGCCATTTCCATACCGGTCATAGCCGCCATGACATAGAAGTTATCGAAGAATTCATCGAGCGTATGACCCATGCCGGCAGTGCTGTATGCACCGTCCGGAGCGCCGGCCGTCGCAGAGATGATGAGCTTCTTGCCCTTAAGCCCGCTCGCCCCTTCGCCATGTGCAAAGCCCGGGATGAAGACTTCTTCGTACCAGTGCTTCAACATGGCCGGTGCATTGAACCAGTAGACAGGGAACTGGAATACAATGGTATCGGCCTCTTTCAGGAGAGCCTGCTCCGCTGCCACATCCAAATGGCAGCAGCCCTTCTCTGCGATATCATCGATCGCGATCGATGCACCGCCTTCGGCAGCCTTTTTCAGCTCTTCCAGAATGGTCTTGTTCATGATCGAGCGTTCCAAATGCGGATGACCGGAAATTACAATAACCTTTGCCATAATGATTCCTTCTTTCGTATAATAGAAAAAAGCAGATTCCATGGGTCCTGCCGGTTCAAAAGGACTCTCAAAACAGGCCAGTGGCCCCTTTTCCCCATTTTACCACGTTCCCCCTCCCGCAGAAAGGACATCCCATGAAACGAGACATTGTGAAAGACATCATATTTCTTCAGCAGAAGGCTGCGCCCGCCACTTTCGAGGACAAGGCCATCGCCGAAGACCTGAAAGACACCCTCACCGCCCATAGAGACACCTGCGCGGGGCTCGCCGCGAACATGATCGGCTTTGCCAAAGCCATCATCGCCTTCCGTCAGGGGAAGGATATCGTCATCATGTACAATCCCGAGCGCCTTTCCGCTGCCCGCCCCTACGAAGCCGAGGAGGGCTGCCTCTCCCTTTCCGGCGAGCGAAAGACCACGCGCTATGAGGAGATCGAGATCAAGTACCTCGACCAGCTTTTCCGCATGAAGAAAAAGAGATTCAAAGGCTTCGTCGCAGAAGTCATCCAGCACGAGATGGATCATCTGGAAGGAAAGTTGATTTAGGGTTCAGGTTGATGGTTGGCGGGTTCAGGGTTAGCCCGTGGGGCGTGCCGTCCACTGATTCTGAATGAAAGCTTTGCTCGAATGAGGAATTAGGAATGGTGGTGCGGCGCATAAAATATGGAAGCGCCGCGGAATATAAATAGAGCGATGCCCGAAGATGGCATTTCAGTCACCAGTCACTAGTCACCAGTCACTCCAATCCCTAATCCCTAGTTACTCATCCCTGCTTTCAAACTTAGCCGCGAGGACGCGCCATCCCTTGATTGTGAATGAAAGAGGTTCAGCGGGTTCTATAGGTTCAAAGTGGTTGGTGCAGCGCAAAAAATAATGAGGCGCCGCGGAGTTTTGATAGCGCTTCGCGCTGTCGTCATTTCGAGCGTAACCGAGAAATCTATATTGCAGAACACTCATCGCCTGATGTGAGGCAGCACCAAGACATCGTTTTCCCTCAGCTCATACACGCTGATTCCTTCAGGGCAGTAGAGATCCCTCGGCTGCGCTCGGGATGACGATACCGAAGAACCCCAGTCACTAGTCACTCCTAATCCCCAATCCCTAATCCCTAATCCCTAGCCACTCATTCCTTATTTTTTTGAAAGAAGGCATCCCCATGTCCCTGACCATTTTCCCCACATTCTTCCCTGATTTCCGCTGCAAGGCGGGCGCCTGCCGGCACACCTGCTGCCAGACGTGGGAGATCGACATCGACGAAGACACGAAGGACTATTACCAAACACTCAAGAACCCGCTGTGTCAGGAGCTCCGGCAATGGATGGGAACGTCGGAGGATGGTTCCACCTGTTTCAAGCTGAACGAGAATGGCTACTGCCATTTCCTGAACAAAGACGGGCTCTGCCGTCTGGTACTGGAGCTCGGCGAGGATGCGCTCTGCGACATCTGCCGCGAGCACCCGCGTTTTTACAAATACCCATGCGGCGCCGAGCTATCCGGCACGGGGCTCTGCTGCGAGCGCACGGTGGAAGAGATCGCCGAGCACCTGCCCCTCACATTCGAGCTTCTGGATCCGGAAGCAGCCGAACAGAAACTCATGACCGTGACATTTTCCCAGCTCATGGATGAACTGTTTCTTCCCCTCTCCGAGGAAGAATGCCATTTCACCCTCGACCTTTCCCCCAAAGCCGTGTCCGCCATGCTGGATGCGATGGCAGACACGGAGCCCATCGATGCCGCATGGACGAAGGACCTCTCCTGGATGCAGGCATGCGCCGAAGACTTAGTGAACGAGGCCAAGGCGCACCCGCCCAAAGTCCCCGCAGGATTCTGGGATGCCATCTACCAGTACATCATCTATCGCCAGCTGGACCTTGCGAGCCCCGAGGACTGGGATCAGCCTGCCGTTCCCGTCTCCGTACTCGCCCGGTTTGCCGCGGAAAGTACGCTCTTCATCTACCTCGAGGCCATGCGCACCGGCGATCCCTTCCGCGCCGTCTCCCGCTGGTCAGAGCAGATCGAGTACGATACGGATAATTGGAGAGATCAGATCGAGGCGCTGACTTCTCATTTCCTAATCTCTAATCACTAATCCCTAGTCCCTAGTCACCAGTCATCCTCAGAAAGGCCTCCCTCATGACTCCATTCGATCCCGCGCCCGGGCTCATCGCTCCGGACTTCGAACAGCTTTCCCTTCATCTGCCCGCCCGCTGCCTCTTCGCCTTCCTGAGCGAAACGCGCATCGAGCGCTTTGCCAGAGAAAAAGGCGGAACGCCCCTCGGACGCTTCGCCTCGATCACGAAAAGCTTCCCCATCTATGAGCTCCAGACGCCAGACGGCCCCATCGCACTCATGCAGGCCCCCGTCGGTGCGCCTGCGGCCGTTCTGATGGAGGAGCGTCTCTATGCCTACGGCGCAGAAAAGATCCTCGCCATCGGCTGCTGCGGCGCGCTCACCGACCTTCCGGAGAATGCCTTTCTCCCCGTAGAAAAAGCCTTCCGCGAGGAAGGGACATCCTTCCACTATCAGGAGGCGGGAGACTGGATTTCCTTCGATGAAGCCCCGCGCCTTCGCATCGAGGCATGGATGAAAGAGAAGGGCATCCCCTTCACGCCTGCTGTCACATGGACAAGCGACGGCTTCTTTCGCGAGACGAAGGAAAAAATAAAAGCCCGCCGCAGGGCAGGCTGTAATGTCGTCGATATGGAAGCTGCAGCGCTCGCTGCGTGCGCCCGCTTCCGCGGGAAGGAATTCGCGCAGATCCTCTTCACCGCAGATACGCTTTCCTCTCTCTCCCATGATCCGCGCGGCTGGGGCTACCGCGGTAGAAACGCTGCGCTGGAGATCGGGCTTGCGGCAGCCCAAGTGATGTGATAGAGGGATCGCCCTTTGACCCTGAATGGAAGCTCTGCTCTCGAGTGAGGAGTGAGGAGTGAGGAGTGCTGGTGCGGCGCATAAAAATATAGAAGCGCCGCGGAGTATAAATAATGTCGAAGCCCGAAAGTACCATTCAAGTCACAAATCACTCGCTGCTCCTAATCCCTAGCCACTAATCCCCAACCCCTGCTTTCAAACTTCAACGGGGAACGCAGCGGCTTGCCGCAAATAGTAAATAGAAAAGGCGATGTGAAATAACGATCATCTCATTTTCGCGTTCAATCTGCCGCGGGGACTTGCAGCTCTCATAAGAGTGACCGGGAAATCTTATCCCAGCTGTCTTTCATGCCATAGTCACCCTATCCGCCCCTTTCGGGCACCTTCCCCTAGAGGGGGAAGGCTGCGATACGAGAATACCATCTTCTAAAAAAGGCGGCGAAGCCGCCACGGGGC
The DNA here is from genome assembly GCF_042846925.1 of Dialister sp. i34-0019-2H8. Taxonomy (NCBI): domain Bacteria; kingdom Bacillati; phylum Bacillota; class Negativicutes; order Veillonellales; family Veillonellaceae; genus Dialister; species Dialister sp. i34-0019-2H8. The sequence goes on along the minus strand of NZ_BAABYQ010000001.1, from coordinate 114,591 downwards.
TGTGAAGAAATGAGGATTCATTTCTTCACAGCCCCTTTTTTCTCATGTCTGATCGGCTCACCATCCCGCCGGAAGCATCCCGGCCATGCTGGCCAGTGCGTAAAGACCGGCCGCGGAGAAAATGACGATGAGGAGGATCTGAATCGGACGATCTGCGATCCAGCCGCAGGTCCAGACGGGATCCATATCTCCCGACCTTCTGGCTCCCCGCAGCATGAAGACGGGAAGGATGGACATGATGATGCCACCGAACGTTCCTGCAAAGAAAATGGCATTCACGAAGCTCACGGCGCCGAAGAAGGCGAGCAGGAATGGCGGGAGGACGATGAAGGCGAGCATCGCGATCCGGGTCGGGACGTGGAATTCATCCTTCAGCTTGAACTGGTCGACCATATTCGTCAGGAAGCTTTCTGAAATGACCCAGAAGGATGTCAGCATCGCACAGAAGGCGAATACATTCACCAGCAGGTAGAAGATCGGATGTGAGAGCGCCCGCCCCCAGGAGAGGGATGCAACCTCCGTGATTTCCGAAAGCGGCAGCATCAGAAAGACGGAGAGCGGGACGATCGCAAGGATCACGAAGGAGATCGCAAAGCCTGCGAGGATCGAGGGTACCAGCTTCCCTGGCTGGTGCGAAAAGCCGCGCGCGACTTCCGGCACCATGTACTGCACCGCATAGCAGAATACCGTGATATTGAAGATCGGCATCGCATACGTCCAGTCCGTGTAGAGGATATCCCCCACCGGCACACGTGAAGAGAGGAAGGAGGCGCCGGCCAGCACGAGGAGCATCGCGATCATGCCGCTGCTGATGAATTTCTCCGCAACGCCCGTCGCCTTGAGGCCGAACCAGATGACGCCGACGGCGGGCAGGATGAAGAGCAGGCTCCCCGCCTCGAAGGAGATCCCCAGAAGGTCTGCAAGGATCTTCCCGCAGCCATTCGTATAGGCGATGAGGCTGCAGAAGCTCGTCGCCCCCACCGCGAAGAATAGGAGCCATGATCCGGCTTTGCCGATATATTTCTCGGCAAGGCCCGAGAGCTGCAGGGGCAGGCGTGTCCTAAGCGATGCCTCGGCGACATAGAGCATGGAAACCGCAGAGATCAAAGCCGCCACGGCAAGCCAGATGACGAGCACCGGCCAGCCTGCCCTCCGCGAAGCATACGCAAGTCCTAAGACACCGGATCCGATGGTGGATCCGACGATCATCATCGCCGCTTCACAGAAGGTGAGGCGGCTCGTTTTGAGTCCGCTGGCTGTTGCCCGGCTCTTCACCGGTGCAGCGCTTTCAAGGTAAGACATAGATGAGGGAAATCCTTTCCGGAAAGTGTCACTGATTTTCATAAAAATAGTCTAGGGAAACACTGATTAAATCGTTATCGGATTTCATTCTTGGATTTTTATACAGAGCGAGGAGACAGAGGGCGCGAATAGCGAGCTATTTAAGAAGGATGTCGACGACGCTATGGATAAAAATCCATATGAAATCTGATTCTGTGATTTAATCAGCGTTTCCCTAAGTGAGGAGTGAAGGTGCGGCGCATCTACATATAAAAGCGCAGCAAGAATAAAAGAGGGGTATTGGGGCGCTTTATAAATAGGCTGCGCCCCTTCCATCACTCCTCACTCCTCACTCCTCACTAAAGAAAAGCCGCACTCCAAAAGGAATGCGGTTCTTTGCGTGCAGCCATAAAAAAGGCATCCCAAAAGGATGCAGCTCTTGTGCATTCGTCTCGGTCAGTGACAATCCAAGCGATCATTGTTGTGCGGCGTCAGGGCTTTTTCGGATACAGCTCACAGGGATACTGCTCCGCCCTTTCTCTACGACCAAAAGAATACTCTATAAGAACGGGCTTGTCAAGGAAATTTATAAGGGGAATATAGGGACTAGGGACGGAGGACTGGGATTCTCCGGCCTCGTCATCCCGAGCGCAGCCGAGGGATCTCTACTGCACTGCGGAAAGCAGCGTGTATGCACTGAGGGGAAACGATGTCTTGGTGCTGCCTCACATCAGGCAATGAGTGCTCTGCAATAGAGATTTCTCGGCTACGCTCGAAATGACGACGGCGCGAAGCGGTATCAAAACTCCACGGCGCTTCCTCATTGGATGCGCCGTACCTTCACTCCTCACTTGATTCGGAAGTTTCCTTGATCCCTAGTCACCAGCTGCTAGTCACCAGTCACTGATCTCTGCTCTCATTCACCGCTGATCCGACAGCGCTTGAATACCTTCGCGAAGATCCACGCAGTCGCGGCAGTGAAAGCCATACCGGGCGCTGCGGCGATGAGCATGAGTGTCAGGCCTTTTCCAAGGAGGAAGTACATCACCACGCGCGCGAGCGCTGTACCGATGGGGCCGGAGATGATGTAGAAGAGTTTGCCAGACCCGATCAGAAGCCAAATCGCACCGACGCCCAAACGGAAGGACATCTGGATCGCCACATTGAGGAGCGTCGCCGTTCCGAGCGAGAGCCCGATGAGCGAAGCGAGGATCCCCGCCGTGATATATTTCTTGAAGCCGAAGACACCGCAGATCGCGACGGCGATCGGCGCAGAGAGTTGGAACTCCGTCCCCGGCACGATGCCCGGTATGCGGAAGGTGCCGGATACGGCGATCAAGACTGCGAGGAGCGCCGTCTCGCAGCAGTCAATGATGAGTTTTCTTTCTCCGGTGGCACAGATGGCCTTTTCCTTTTGCATGCTTTTCTCCTTTTTGAAAATGGGTGGACGGGGACAGCGGGTTCAAGGTGAGCCTCTGGGGCTAAGTTTGAAAGCAGGGATGGTTAGTAGCTAGGGATTAGTGGCTAGGGATTAGGAGCCTCGAGTGACTAGTGACTTACATACCACTTTCGGGCATCGCCCTATTTATACTTTGCGGCGCTTCTGATTTTTATGCGCCGCACCACCACTCCTAACTCCTAACTCCTCACTTCTAACTAGAGAGCAAAGCTTTCATCCCCAATCAAGGGGCGGCACGCCCCGGGGCTAGCCCCGAACCCTGAACCCTGAACCCTTTCTACCTCCAATGCCTCTTCATCACTTCCGCTGCGCGGCCGAGTTCATCTTTCGTGTGCGCGGCGGTGACGGTCAGGCGGATGCGGCTCGTACCGGCAGGTACCGTCGGCGGACGGATGGCAGAGAGAAGGATGCCGTCTTCGCGGCAGGCCTTGGCATAAGCGAGCGTCTGCTTCTCATCACCGATGATGATCGGAAGGATGGAGGTATCCCCCGGAAGGACGGGAATGCCTGCCTCTGAGAGCTTCGCCTTCATGTAAGCGGTATTGAAGCGGAGCCGCCTCATGTAGAGAGAAGGATTTTCCTCCAGAAGTCGAAGCGCCGCCAGCGCACTCGCCCCTGTCACCGCAGAGATCGAGGTGGAGAAGATGAAGGGGCGGGAGACATTTCTGAGATAGTCCGTGATCTCCTTCGAAGCCGCCGCGTATCCGCCCTCGGCGCCGAGCGACTTGGAGAGCGTCCCCACCTGGATGTCGATGCCGCTCTCGTGATAGTACTCTGCCGTGCCGCGTCCGGTGTCGCCGATGACGCCCACGCCGTGTGCATCATCGACGATGAGACAGGCCTCGTATTTCTTTTTCAAAGAAAGAAGGGGAGGCAGCGGGCAGATGTCGCCGTCCATGGAAAAAACGCCATCGGTCACGATGAAGCGCTGTCCTTCGCAGGGCGTCTCGGCCAGAAGCCTTGCCAGATCCTCCATATCGGAGTGCGCATAGACGACGACCCTTGCTTTGGAAATCCGGCAGCCATCCACGATGCTCGCATGATTCAGCGCATCGGAAAAGATCACGTCGCCCTTGCCGGCGAGCGCATAAAGGACGCCGAGGTTCGTCATATAGCCTGTATTGAAGATCACCGCATCTTCTGCATGCTTGAAGGCTGCGAGCGCCTTCTCCAGCTCGGACAGCTCGAAAACAGCCCCCGAAGTCAGCCGCGCACCGCCCGAGCCGGTGCCATAGATCACCGCGCGCCGCGCGGCAGCCATGACTTCGCCTTCATGGGTCATGCCCAGGTAGTCATTGGAGTTGAATACGATGTATTCCTTCCCGTCCCGCCTTATTCCGCGGGATGCCGTCACCATTCGCAGGTCTTCGACCCTCCGGAAACGGCCTTCGTCCGCAATGGCGGACAGTGCTGATGGAATGTCTTGCAGTTTCATGGGTATACCTCGCTTAGGAAAATGGGTGCAGCGCCCACCTATGAGTAATGCTATTAAGTTAAGCGGCAGAACGTTCTTGGCTCCCCATCGGGGGAGCTGCTCGAAGGGCTGAGGGGGCTACGTAGCGGTATTGCATGAAAGTGTTGGAATATCGATAACATCGGACTATTCAACATAGCACGCTATACCGTTAGCATGCCCCTATTGCCTTCGGCACTTCCCCCGAAGGGGGAAGCAAGACGTTACGTAGCTAACGATTTCCTTAACTTAATAGCATTACGCCTATGAGACGTACTGCCCCTTGATCGTGGATGAAAGTCGCTCTTGCATGAGAAATTAGAAATTAGGAATGCGAAATGGTGGTACGGCGCATAATCATATGGAAACGCCGCGAAATTTTGATAGCGCTTCGCGCCGTCGTCATCCCGAGCGCAGCCGATGGTCTTTCTTGCACTGCGACAGTATCACATAGGCACTGTACGGAAACGACGCCTTGGTGCTACGTATTTCTACTTTCACACATCCTTCGTTTATCGGTCTGCAAGGAAGATTTCTCGCTTACGCTCGAAATGACGATACGCAAGTCTGATGTCTCCCAGTCTCTTAGTCTCTTGGTCTCTTAGACACCGCTCCCTACTCTCCCATCCTCACAAGCACGACCTGATTCTGCATATAGTCGTCATACCGTGCCACATCGGTGCCGTGCTCGACGAAAAAGACGCGGCCGCCTACGGGATCCCCCATGTCCTTCATGACAGTGATACGTCCATAGCCGAATTTTTTGGAGCCCACATAGCCTGTCACATAGTCCGGATCATCCGACCAGCAGAGCTCGGCGACCGTGCCGGGGCCATAGGCCACCTTCGAGGCGAGGACGAGGGCTTCGCGCGGATGATCTCCGCCGAGCCCTTTTTCTGCCATGCGCGCTTCATAGAGCGCCGTATCCTCGCAGTCCATGTTGCTGCAGCGCACACCTCGCTCGGCGCGGTCATCGAGACGCTCGCCCGTCACCGCATCCATCACGATCGCTCCGCGCATGCTGTCAGTCAAAGACTCCAGCTCGCGGAAGGCGCTTTCTACCGCGGCCTTGCTGACGCCGATGCGGAGTAGCTCCTTCTTCGCAGCCTTGCGCCCCTCGCTCTTCGTTCTGGTATCCATCTGGTACACCGGGATCAGGGGGCAGGTCATGATGTCCTTCTCTTTGATCTCCCCCACCTTCACCTGAATGAAATCGGCGCGCCCGCGCTCGTGCGTCCTCGCACGGCGCAGCATGGCGATCACCTGCTCCTCGAGTCCATCCTCGGGCACGATCCTTTCGGCTCCGGAAATATGACGTCCCCCCACGCCATGTGAGCCGCCCAGGCTCGAACGCATCTTTACACTGTACAACAATGGTGTCACTCCTTTGAGAAAGAATTCGACTGGCCCTCGCTATTTGTAAACATTCCCGTTTCTTCAAGTTGACTATCTGGCCCAAAAAAAAGCCGAGGCCTTCGCTTCGGCGCATATATCATAGTGTAAAGAGGTTGACCGGCGTTTGTCAAGATTAACAATAACGCGCAGTTTACAATAGCTCCCCTGCCCGCCGCCCCGACGCTCAGTGCTTTTCTGTCTTGAGCGGCCACACCCTCCCATGCCACTTGTCCAGCGTGGAGCGATGACCCACGCTGACGACGGTGATGCCGGGGAGGGCGGCGAGATGCCCGTAGAGGCGGCTCTCGGTCTCCTCGTCCATCGCGGATGTCGCTTCATCGAGGAAGACCCAGCGGGGACGCTTCGCGAAAACGCGCGCAAAAGCGAGCTTCTGCTGCTCACCCAGAGAGAGGATATGGCTCCAGTCGCCTTCGCTGTCCAGCAGCGGGATCAGGTGGGAAAGTCCGGAGAACACAAAGAGCGCTTCCCACTCCTTCCGCGAAAGCCCGATATCCGGATACGAAGCGGCTTCGGCGAGCGTTCCCATCGGCATGTAGGGCTTCTGCGGGATGAACATGGTCTCCTTTTTGAGAGGCAGGATCATCTCGCCCTTCGCATAGGGCCAGAAACCGGCGAGCACACGAAGGAGCGTCGATTTCCCAGAGCCGGAGGGCCCCTTGATGATGACCTTCTCCCCCGCATGAATGACCGCATCCAGATGACGGCAGAGCACCCTTCCTCCGGGGACAGCGATCTCCACATCCGAGAGACGGAGCTCCTTCCCCTCTCGCCGCTTTGCCTCTCCCGCGCACTCTGTCTCTTCCCGAATGGCCGCCATGTGTGCATCGAAGGTGAGCAGCCTGTCCACGCAGGACTGCCACTCCGCCAGCGAGCTGTACACGTCGACGAAGTAGGACATCGATTCCTGCACCTTGCCGAAGCAGTTCGCCACCTGCATAAGGCCGCCTAAGGAAATATGCTTCGAAAGATAGCGGGGCGCCGCGACGACGAAGGGGAAAATGATCGCGATCTGCCCATAGGAATTGGTGAGCCAGGAAAGCTGCTTCTGCTTCTTGATGATGTAGATCGTATTCTCGATCAGCTTTCCGAAACGAGTGGAAAGGATCCCCCGCTCGCGCGCCGCACCGTCATAGAAGGCGACGCTTTCCGCCGTCTCCCGAAGGCGCACCATGGCATAGCGGAAGTCTGCTTCCAGCTTCTGCTGCACGAAATTCAGCCCCACGAGCCGATGCCCGACCCGGTGCGTGATCCATGTGCCGATGAGGGAGTAGATGAGTGCTGCCCACACGAGATAGCCGTAGATATGGTACGTCTCGCCGCCCACGGTGAAAGGCAGCGGCTCTGAGAGCTGCCACAGGACGAAAATGAAACAGACGATGGTGGTGATGGCCTTCAGAAGCCCCGCCATGAAGGAAAGCGTACGCGCCGTGAACAGATTGATATCCTCGGAGATACGCTGATCCGGATTGTCCGCTTCCTTGGAGAACATGTCCATGCGGTAGTACATCTCCCGCTCCGTCCATCGGGCAAGGTATTCCTCCGTCAGCCAGCGCCGCCACCGGAGCGCAAGCTGCTGCTGCAGGTAGTACGCATAGACCGCAAAGGCGATGTGTGCAAAGGCGAGCCCGGTGAAGCGGATGAGCCCGTGATAGACCGCATCCGCATCGTAATTCTGCAGCGCGCTGTAAAACTCATTGAACCAGTCGTTCAAGAGCAGGGTCATGTAGACCGCTGCGATCGTAAGGGTCACGATGCCAAAAAGATAGGCATAGGCACTCTTCTTTTCTTCGGATCTCCAGTAGCGGCTCGTCAGCGAGAAGAGCTGACGGAGAAAGGAGATCGACCATTCACTAGATCTCATAGAAGGCTCCTTGGGAAAAATATAGGGGGCAGGGTTAGCCCGTGGGGCGGGTCGCCCTTTGATTACGTTTGAAACCCTCGCTTGAATGAGAAATTAGAAATTAGAAATGAGAAATGGTAGTGCGGCGCATAAAAATCAGCAGCGCCGCGGAGTATAAATAGGGCGATGCCCGAAGGGCTCTTGATAGCAGGTTCCCTCGTATCGTCATCTAAAATGCGGCGTAGCCGCCACCACAACCCCTGACGTTTCAAAGCAGGGATGAGTAGCTAGGGACTTAAATACCACTTTCGGGCATCGCCCTTTATAAAAAATCGACGCGAAGCGTCGCACCTCTTAGCCTTCCCCATCGGGGAAGGGGGACCGCGGAGCGGCGCTCGGGTGCTTTCGTAAATCGTCGACTTGAGACGCTCCTTCCCACTCTTTTTCATGCCGCCTGTGCCCTATCCGCCCCTTCGGGGCACCTTCCCCTCGAGGGGAAGGCTGACGATACGGGAATACCATCATCTAAAATGCAGCGAAGCTGCCACCACCATTTCTAATTTCTAATTTCTCATTTCTAATTTCTAATTGGCGCAGCCCTCCTCACGAGAGCATATACATATAAAACGGCACAAAGAATACACCGAGGACAAGCGAGACGCAGTTGACCGTCGTCGAGTACTCCGCATCCGCCCCGACTGCGGTCGCGAGGATCGTCATATTCGTCATCGCCGGCATCCCCGCCTGCATGAGAAAGACCTTGGATGACATCTCGGAAACAGGAATGACGGGGAGAAGCAGGAAGAGACAGAGCGGTGCCAGAAGGAAACGGCCTGCCATCGCCCCCACCAGATCCTTATCGAAATGGATGGAGGAAAGCGGGATCCGGCTCATCTGGATACCGATGACCATGAGCGCCATCGGCGTCGCCATGCCGCCCACATACTTCATCGCTGCCATCGCAAAGTGCGGGATGGGGACATTCACAAGGAGCAGGATGACGCCCGCTGCGAATCCCATGAGCGGCGGAGTGCGGAGCTTCAAGAGCATCTCTTTCAGCGTAAAACGGTGTTCCCCGCCGGCATCCCGTATGATGAGGTACGCCCCGAGCGCCCAGAACATCGTCGTATTCGCCAGATAGTAAAGCATACACGACGGCACGCTCGCCTCACCGAAGAGCGCCACATTCACCGGCACGCCGATGAAGATGGCATTCGCGATGCAGCAGGTACAGATAAAAATGCCGCGGCGGCCCTTGGAGACGTGAAGCAGAGAGGCGAGCACATGCCCCGCGAGGTAAGCGGCGAAGATAGAAACAAAGGGCAGCACCAGATCCGGCGCCGCTTCCAGCAGTGCATCATGCGTGAAATTGGCATACAGCGAGTGGATCATGAGCGGCGGCAGCGCGACAGTCATCGTGAGCTTCGTCAGATCCTTTGCCGCATTCTCCCAGAACCATCCCTTCTTCGCCAGAAAAAAGCCCAGCCCCGCTATGAGGGCGACTTCAAAAATGCCGGAAAGGCCTTGCCATATCGCATCCATGAATGTATCTCCTTTGACAATGTTTCTTCCCATTATACTACAAGAGAAAAGCAGATCATGCATGTCATGTGCAAAAGGTCAGATGCGAGGGATAACGGGAAGCTCCCGCTGATGCATGCGGCATCCGCGCAGCCGGCCAATGCCTCTGCTATCTAAAAATCTCATCCTTGCCCATGAAAGCGTCCCATTTTCCGTATTTTGCAAACGCTTGACAGCTGCATATCCCGTTCTGTATAATCAACTCATCTTCACACGAAGAAAACCCTTTGAAGGGAAAGAGTAGTATTTCCAAGATCTTCTCAGAGAGCCGGAGTATGGTGCGATCCGGCAGGACAGGACATACGAAAATCATCCCTGAGGTGCGGTGCTGAAACCTATTAAGCGCCGACGTCATTTCCACGTTACAGGAAACGCGTATGTTTGTACGTTGTAGAGCGCCTGGGATCGTCATATCCTTCAGGAATCAGGGTGGTAACGCGGAACCAGTATCCGTCCCTCAGTCGAGGGACGGATTTTTTTATTTCCAATCCCTGCTCTACCGCGAGTTTTGCAGAAAGAAGGGATTATTTTGGAAAGTGATATTGAACATTCCGCCTGAAAGACTATGCCTCCGAAGACCGGCGGCACAGCCCCCCATCCTCATTCGATCTGAACCCTGTATTCATTTTCCCCAAGGAGCTCTACCATGAAAAAATGTTGTCAAATGCTTGCGAAATATTTCGGCGTCATGGCCGTCGTCTTTCTTGTCCTCGGTCTTGTCACCCCGACGAGCTGGCTCTGGATCTTAGGCAAGGTCCAGGGCGTCTCCGTCCTCTCCGTACTGCTCGGCGTCATCATGTTCGGCATGGGCACCACGCTTGACCTCAAGGACTTCCTCGTCATCTTCCGCCGTCCGCGCGACATCTTCCTCGGCGCGCTCGCGCAGTACACCATCATGCCATTCCTCGCCTTCGCCCTTGGCACGCTCTTTGCCCTCGAGCCGGGCCTCACCGCCGGCCTCGTCCTCCTCGGCGCCTGCCCCGGCGGCACGACGAGCAACGTCATCACCTACATGAGCAAGGGCGACCTCGCCTACTCCGTCACCATGACCTCCGTCTCCACCCTGCTTTCCCCGGTCCTCACCCCGGCGCTGACCTTCTTCCTCATCGGTAAGGAGATCGCCTTCGATCCGGTCGGCATGTTCCTCTCCATCCTGCAGATCGTCATCCTCCCCGTATGCCTCGGCCTTGCACTGAAATACTTCCTCCCGAAAGCAGCCGCTGTCGCGACAGACTACACCCCCGCGGTCTCCTCTGTCACCATCTGCCTCATCATCGCCGGCGTCGTCGGTGCCTCCCACAAAGCCATCATGGATAACCTCGGCGTCATCCTTGCAGTCGTCGTCCTCTTCAATACGCTCGGCTATGTCTTAGGTCTTGGCGTAGCCAAGCTCTGCGGCCTCTCCTGGAAGAAAGCCGTCACCCTCTCCGTCGAAGTCGGCATGCAGAATTCCGGCCTCGCCACCGGTCTTGCCAAGGTCCACTTCGCTTCCATGCCGGCAGCCGTCGTACCGGGCGCGATCTTCTCCGCCTGGTTCACCATCTCCGGTGCTGTCCTCGCCTGGGCCTGCGTCAACTACCTGAACCCGAGATTCAGCGAAGAAGGAACCGAAGCCGTCAACGTCCGCAAACTTGCGGCAGACTAGTGACTGGTGACTGGTGACTAGTGACTAGGAGACGGGGCACCGTCCCCGTTGAACCCTGAACCCCATTGAACCATTCCCCAAAATCTACTACAATAGAAATCATCCATTTCCACACATCATTTACGAAAGAAGGCCACACCTATGACAAATCAGTTCCTCCCCAGCTATACCATCGGTACCGACGCCTATGACAGCGTCTACGATGTCTGCCATCACTTCGGCAAGACCGCCGTCCTCATCGGCGGGCACAAGTCCAGAGCCGCTGCTGAGCCGCTCCTCCGCAAAGCGCTGGAAGGCAAGATGGAGATCCTCGACTCCCTCTACTACGGCGGCGATGCGACATTCGAAAACGCCGAAGCGCTGAAAGAAAATGAAGCCTTTCAGAAAGCGGACATGGTCTTTGCCATGGGCGGCGGCCGCGCCATCGACACGGCGAAGAAAGCAGCTGCTGAAGCAGGCAAGCCCTATTTCACCTTCCCGACCCTCGCATCGAACTGCGCTCCTGTCACCGGTGTCGGCGCGTACTACTACAAAGACCACACCTTCCGTCAGGTCTACTACGTCGATCGCCCGTCCTACCACACCTTCATCCATACCGGCGTCATTGCCAACGCGCCAAGAGAATATCTCTGGGCCGGCATCGGCGACGCGCTCTCCAAGCAGTACGAGGTCGAATTCTCTGCCAGAGGCGATGTCCTCCCCTATGGCAGAAATCTCGGCGTCACGCTGGCCGGCACCTGCTCGCAGGGCCTTCTCGAATACGGCGAAGCCGCACTGCGATCCGCCGATAAAAAGACAGCCAGCGAAGCCCTTGAATACGTAGCCCAGAATATCATCTGCTCCACCGGCATCATTTCGAATCTGGAACCGGAAGACTACAACTCCAGCGTCGCACACGCCCTCTACAATTCTCACACTGGCACAGCCCATGAAGGAGCGCACCTCCACGGCGCGGTCGTCTGCTATGGCACCCTCGTCCTCCTCACCTTGGACGGACAGCTCGAAGAAAGAGACAAGCTCTACGCCTTCTGCGAACGCACGCACCTCCCGCATTCTCTTTCCGACATCGGCCTCACCGATCCGGAAGAGCTCATCGCCAATGCGCTCACAAAGCCGGACCTCAACAAGGTCCCCTATCCTGTCACCGCAGAGCTTTTGAGAAAAGCCATCGCGGATGTCGAAGCACTGAAAAAATAAAAAAGGCCTCGCCATATGGCGAGGTTTTTTTAGTGATTGTGACTAGGAATTAGTAGCTAGGGATTTGGGATTGGAGTGACTAGTGACTGGTGACTGAAATGCCACCCTCGGGCATCGCCTTTCTTTATACTGCGGCGAAGCCGCCACCTGAACCTTTCGAACCTTCAGAACCCGTTGAACTCATAGAACATGTAGCGATGAGTAGCCAGTGACTGGTGACTAAAATGCCAGCTCATGGCATCGCCCTATTTATACTCCGCGGCGCTTCCCTGTTTTTATGCGCCGCACCACCATTTCGCATTTCTCATTTCTAATTTCTCATTCAAGCGAAGCTTTCGCCCGCAATCAAGGGAACAGCCCGATCCACGGACTAGCCCTCTACAAGCTCAGGCTAAAGGTGATGACCCCATCCTTGTATGACACAGCAAGGCTTCCCTTCATGAGCCTTGCCATGTCACGCGCCATGGCAAGGCCAATGCCATAGCCGGACCTTTTGCTGTTGTGCGAGGTGTCTCCGCGATAGAATCGCTCAAAGAAGCGCTCATAGTCCTCTGACGCTCCCTCCTGATACGGATTGGAGACAGAGAGGATCACGCCCTTTTTATGTTTCTCAAGGCGGGCGGTGATCGTCCCCTTCTCATCACAGTACTTGACCGCATTGTCCAGAAGGATGCTCACGATCTCCGAGAAGAGCCGCGGCTCGACCTTCGCATGGATGCCGCTCTCTACTTCCACAGAGAGTGTCTTTCCCGCGTCCTCGATCATCTGGCGGAAGCTGCCCGCGCTCCCCTTCACCGCCTCCGAAAGATCCGTATCGACAAGCGTCAGATCCTTGGCCGACGTCTCCCCGATCTTGGAGAGCAGCACAAGGTCATTGATGAGGAGCGAGAGGCGCTTCACCTGCGCAATGATATTGCCCGTCCACTCGTTCTTGCCGTTGATCAGCTCCATCGCCTCCGCATTCGCGGAAATGATCGCGATCGGCGTCTTCAGCTCATGGCTGGCATTCGTAATGAATCGCTTCTGGTTCTCCATATTTCTGACGAAGGGACCGATCGCGATCCCCGAAAGCACCGTCACGATACCGACGAAAAGCAGAAGGCAGAGCAGCCCGAAGAGAGAAGAATATTTCAGGAAGGCCTTCACCGCCGACAAATCCCGCGTGCAATCCAGAATGACGACCAGCAGATCGCCATCCGTGGTACGGCTCACATGGTATGCATAGGTCCCCTTCTGCTTTTGGAAATAGCCTTCGCTCTCCCCGGTCTTCACCGCAGCCACCGCTGCCTCTACCGCACTTTCCGCCGAAAAGGCAGCGATGTGATTGATATTCGTCACCTTGGCCGTGCCATCACTGTCCAGCAGTACGGAAAAATAACGGGTCTGGTACGTGAATTCCGGCGTATCCTCGACCCAGCTGCCATCCGGAAGCCAGCCTTCCCCGCTTATGCGCCGCGTGGTGATGACGCCGCCATTGTCTGCGATGGTCTCAAGCACATCATGAATGTCCCCCCGTACAATGAGGTACATCATCCCATTGATGACAGAGAGCGCGACCGCTATGATGATGAACACCGCCAGCGTGGCCAGAAGTATGAATTGTCGGTGCAGTTTCTTGATCATATCCATAAATGAGGTTCCTTGGCACATTGGATAACAAAAAAGGTTCCGGGTTAGCTCGTAGGGCGGGGCGCCCTTTGATTACGTTTGAAATCCTCGATTGAATGAGAAATTAGAAATGAGAAATGCGAAATGGTGGTGCGGCGCATAAAAACAGGGAAGCGCCGCGGAGGTTTGAAACTAGGGAAACGCTGATTAAATCGTAGAGTCAGATTTAATCAGTGTTTCCCTAGTGGTTTTCTCGTATCGCAAACCTAATCCCTAGCTACTAATCCCCAGCTACTAATCCCTGCTTTCAAACTTTTGGGAATACCCTTTTCCCGTATCGTCATTTCGAGCGTAAGCGAGAAATCTTTCTTACAGGCCGATAAACGATGCATGTGTGAAAGCAGAAATACGCAGCACCAAGGCGTCGTTTCCCTGTCAATGCCTATGTGATACTGACCGCAGTGCAAGAAAGATCCCTCGGCTGCGCTCGGGATGACGATACGAGAATCTGATGTCTCTTAGTCTCCTAGTCTCCCAGTCACTAGTCACCAGGCACTCCTAATCCCTCATCCCTGCTTTCAAACTTTTGGGAACACCCTTTTCCCGTATCGTCATTTCGAGCGTAAGCGAGAAATCTTTCTTGCAGACCGATAAACGATACATGTATGAAAGCAGAAATACGCAGCACCAAGGCGTCGTTTCCCTGTCAATGCCTATGTGATACTGACCGCAGTGCAAGAAAGATCCCTCGGCTGCGCTTTCGATGACGATACGGGAATCTGATGTCTCTTAGTCTCCTAGTCTCTTAGTCACCAGTCACCCAGTCACTCGAGACTCCTAATCCCTAGCTACCAGCCACTAGTCCCCATCCTTAGTCACCCATTGCGCGCAGCACGAAAGGCCCTTCCTTCTCCCCTTCGATCACTGCCTTGCCTCGGACGGCGGCGAGCTTTTCTTTCAGGAAGGAAATATACATCCACACGATATCTGCCGGTACGTCAGGCTCATCGCTCCACACGTAGCGCAGGATCTCCTCCTGTGTGAGTGCTTTGCCGGCATTCATCATGAAATACTTCATGAGCTTCGTCTCCTTGCTGCCGAGACGGATCGCGCTCTCCGCCGAGAGCTCCTGCTCTTCGACATTGAGCGTGACGCCGCCTGCCGAAAGGACGGCAGGTGTGAAGGCATTCGCGCGGCGTGTCATCGAGCGGATGCGCGCCAGAAATTCGCCCATCGCAAAGGGCTTCGTCAGGTAATCATCTGCCCCCGCATCAAGACCTGCGATGCGGTCATCGACCTCCGTCTTTGCGGTGAGCATGATGATCGGCACCGTGCTGCCGCTCCCGCGGAGCTTGGCGAGGACTTCGATGCCATCCATTTTCGGCATCATAATATCAAGGACGATGCAGTCATACGCTTCGCGCTCCGCCATCTGCCAGGCAGAGAGCCCGTCATAAGCCGCATCGACCTCATAGCCGAAGTGACGAAGCACCGCGACTTCGGCATCGGATAATGCTTTTTCATCTTCAGCAAGCAGGATCTTCATAGATTTGACCTCAGTAGAAAATATAAGAGGGTGGGGATTAGGAGATAGAAGTGACTAGGGACTGGTGACTAGGGACTAGGGACCAGGGACTAGTCACCAGCCACCAGCTACCAGTCACGTCTTCCTTATCAGATTCCGGATCGTCTGCATGGAGAGGTCACAGGAAGCAAGCTCATCGGCGCAGCGCTTGAGCTCCCGACTGATGAGCGCGGCATTTTTCACCTCGTGCTTGTACTTCATTTCATGCTCGAGCGCCGCCCAGGAGTCCATCGCGATGGTGCGCAGCTGGATCTCGATGAAGAAATGCCCCGGATCTCTGCCTCTCGCATCCTCATAGGGAGCGGTGACATCCAGGATCATATGGTAGCTGCGGTAGCCATTGGGCTTGACGTTTTTGATATAGTCCTTTTCCTTTACGACAACGACGCCGGGAAGAGCCTTCAAGCGGGAGACGTTTTCATAAATGTCATCCACGAAACGGCACACCATGCGGAATCCGATAGCGTCCTTCACGGCATAGAAGGCAGATTCGGCGGTGAGGGGAAATCCTTTCCGCGTGAGCTTCTCCTTCATGCTGTCTTCTGCTTTCAGGCGATACGAGAGATGCTCGTAAAGCATCTCTCCCGTCTTCTCTTTTTCTTTCTCGCTGTAGGCGCGGATGCCCTTCTCAAAGCTGTCCATGACAGCTTTGAGAGAGGCTTTATGGGGTCCGTAAATGGTCATAGATGCTCCTAAGGAAAAAAGGTTCAGGGTTCAGGGTTCAGGTGGCGGCTTCGCCGCATTTTAGATGACGGTATTCCCGTATCGTCAGCCTTCAGGCATCGCCCCGTTTCGTCATCCTGAGCGGCGAGAAACGTCGTATGTGAGATAACGAATGCCAGAACATCTGCGACCTGAGTCGAAGGATCTCGGCGAAACCGCCACCGATTTGCCTTCCCCATTGGGGTAATGCTGTTAAGTTAAGCGGCAGAACGTTCTTGGCTCCCCATCGGGGGAGCTGCCCAAAAGGCTGAGGGGGCTACGTAGCGGTATTGCATGAAAGTGTTGGAATATCAATAGCGTCGGACTATTCAACATAGCACGCTATACCGCTAGCATGCCCCTATTGCCTTCGGCACTTCCCCCGAAGGGGGAAGCAAGACGTTACGTAGCTAACGATTTTCTTAACTTAATAGCATTGCCCATTGGGGAAGGGGGGACCGCGTCAGCGGCGGATAGGGCACTGGCGGTATGAAAGAGAGCGGGGAAATGCGGAGAGGTGCGTCGTTTATCGGACTGCAAGAAAGATTTCTCGCTTCGCTCGAAATGACGATACGAGAACGTCTGATGTCTCCTAGCAGCTGGTCTCTTAGTCCCTAGTCACCAGCCACTAGTCGCCGCCCAGCCCCAATGATCTCAGATAGTCCTCCAGAAGCTGGGGAAGACGGCTTTCGCTGCCCGGTGAGAGCGGGATGAATCTCAGGCTGTAGTCCTCATCGCTGCTGCCGGGGACCTCCCTTGGAAAGACTGCCCAGACCTCCTTGACAGGACGGCTGTCGCGGAGGGACTGCGCCTCATCCATGTCGCGGTAGAATTTTGTATTCATATCACGGTAGCCGTTGAACTGACGGCGCAGGCCCTCGCCGCGGTTTTCATCGTTCCATAGGAAGAGCATGTCACGGTACTTGAAGTCGACGACCAGAGAGCCGCAGTACATCTCCCCTCTATAGCAGTCCATGCGAAGATCGGGCTGGCGGTGGGCATTATTGGTATAAAGCGGCGCAGTCATGCGGTCTGTATCGGCAGACGCAGCGGGGATGATGCCATCGTAGGTGAGGCGGATCTCCTCTTCGCCCTTCTTCATGCTGATGACGGCACCGGACTCCAGCGAGGAGAGACGGTAACGGCCGTCCTCCCTGATGACGGACATGCCCTCCTCCATCTCCCAGCCCAGCGAGGAGAGCGCTTTGATGAATTGGAGAAATCCCCATAGCTCGTAGAGCTTATCCGTCCGTTTCCACTGGAACTGGTAAAAATCAGCGACAGAGTAGCTGTCGGCAGGCGTCTCCAGATGCCGATGGAGGTGGTAGAGGAGCGAGTAGCGCGGATCACAGAGAACGGTCATCGGGATGAGGGGCGGCATCCGGCTGCCGGCTTCTTCGAACCATGCCGCGCGGGTGACGCGCTCGATGTCTCGAAGGATGGCGAGCGCCTGTTTCCGATAGTCGCGGAATTTGACGAGCGCCGCCTCGCCTCTTCTGTACTCCTGATTCTGCGTGTACGGCAGGAGCGCCTGACATCTGGCATCGAGGCGCGCGATGAATCCATCGACCTCACTGACGAAATCCCGCAGATTCTTCGCGAGGCGAAGCAGGATGGCTTTGGCGAAACGGTTCTCCGCGACGTCGTAGGTGATCTCCGTATAGAGCAGATGCTGCCCGGCCGAAGGGCGCAGGGACTGGGGCGGGATGTGCGATGCCGCCGGAGAGACGCCGGCGGTGCGGGCCGGCTTCTTCCGGCGCACGAGGCGGCCATTCGCCGTGCGGGCAAGCTCGCCGAGCACATGAAGCACCATGCGGGAATTGTCGCTGATGGTATAGAAGCGCAGCAGGAGGTCTGGATTGATATCCAGCGTGCGCGACATGTGGATGCTCTTTTTCATGAAATCGAAGGACAGATGCTTGATCTCCTCCAAGAGCTCCTCGCCCATATCCTGCCAGCTCTGCTTGCCCATGTAGCGGGGCGTGATCTCCAGAAGGCTGTACCATGTCTCGCCGCGCCCGGTGACGGTCAGGACATAGTAGCCTGGGACTAAGGGAAAATCCTCTCCCTTGAAGAGGAGCGTATCCCAAGCGCGCCGCGGGCGCACCCAGGTCTCTCCGTCATAGCGGTCCTCGCCGGGAAGCGTCACGATGTCGAGCCCGTCCATGGTGAAGCGGAAATCCATCGGCGCTTCAAAGCGCAGGTAGAGATCCTGATTCTCCGTGAAGCGCCACGCAGGCGGCGCTTCCTTGAGCTCCTCCGGGTGCGTGGTAAAGCGGGTGAAGGAGCGCATCGCCTCCCGCTTGCCGAGTGCCACGCTAAAGGGCAGCTTACATGGTGTAGTCATAGAGCTTCAGCTCCCCGGCTTTCCGTTTCAGCACGGTCTGTGATTCCTGAAAATCCGAGAGCGCCTTGAAGCGTACAAGGATAGCCGGCAGCAGCCCCTCCGCCGTATTTTTATCTGAGAGAGAAAGAAGGGCGGACAGCTGATCGGCAGAGCCGCGAAGCTTCGTGAAGACGCGCTGCACGAGCTGGGCATCGAGCCCTTCTCCGCGGCTGATCCCCGCCTCCTCGGGAATATTCTCCAGATAGCGTCCCATCTGCTGCGCCACGCGGAAGCCGATGCCATATGGCATACCGCTCTTCGTGAAGGCATCATTCAGCGCATCCAGCAGCTCGAGCTCCTTATCATTGAGGCCCATGCCCTCCTTCACACGGAAATCATCATACTCCTCGGCCGTGATCTCCTTGTACACCTTTCTCTCTTGCGGCGAAAGCTTCAGCAGGTCACGGAAATGGCACTGGCTGAGCGTGATCACATTCGCGCGATCGAGGATCTTATCCGAGAAATGGCAGGTGGACTCATCCACATTCACCGTCCCTGTGAAGAGCACATTCCTCCCCACCGGGATCTCCGGCGGATACTTCTCACTGTTGTAGAGGCGCGGGGCGAGCGATGGATTGTACAGACGGATCATCGGATGATCCTCTTTCTCCAGCACGGAAATGAACTGTGCGAAATAATGCTCCACACGCGCCAGATTCATCTCATCGAAGCAGACGATGTACTGCTTCTCCGGATGCGCCGCCGCATCGATCAGAAGCTCGGCGAGCCCCGTATCCGCACTGCGGTACACCATATTCTTCATATCCACATAGCCCAGGACATCCCCGTCATCCATCCATGACGGACGGACCGGCAGGAAACGCACCTGCGACTCGGGAAGTCCCAGCGCACGCCCATAGAGACGCACCAACCCGGACTTGCCGATCCCGCTTTTCCCGGCGAGGATGACCAGGCGGGACGACTTCATGGAGATATGGAAATGGAATAGATCCTTCTCTGCATAGAGGAGGCCGTCATTTTCCGCCGCCTCCTTCAGGCGGGCGAGGAGATCTCCCTCCGTGAACGGCTTCGGCAGCTCTTTCGCCGGCGCTGCCGGCTCCTGATGGATCTCCGCAGAGACCGGCGCCTTCTCCACAGCCTCTGCCTCGTGGAAAGGACGGGGATCCCGCCGGTTTCTTCTCGGCGCATACGCCTCTTCGCCCGAAGCACCGATGCCAAGGCTCTGCACCAGATCATCGAGCGCCCTCTGCGTCATCTGCTCACGCGTCTCATGGACAGGCTCTTCCTCCTCCGCCTCATCCGCGAAGGGATTCACCGAGACCCCGCAGTCCTTCAAGAGGTCTGCATCCCGCGGCACCGGCTTCAGATTCAGCCTAAGATCCGCCAGAAATACCTCCGGTACGAACCAGAGCGGGCTCTCCGCGCAGCGAAGAATGTGCGAGGAAAGCTCCGAATTCTGTCCGTCCACCACCGCATACCCCAGCTGGCCGCGGTTCTTCACACGGAAATACGCTCCGCCCTCCCCGATCACACGGGGATCGAAGGCCTCATCATACAGCGGCGCAAAGACCACCCACGGCCCGATCTTATTCTCATAATTGCGCGTCGCCGCCACAATGAGACGAGGCGACACATCATTATTCCAGTAACGCTTCGACAGCCCCGGCAGCGGCCGATCCGTCAGCAGATGATGACAGAACTTATTGATATCCCCATCAAAGACCGGCGCCTCCTCCGTGCCGAAAGCCGGCACCGGATAATAATTCCGGTCCTCCTCCATGAAGGGCGTCCCCTGCTCCTTCACTATATCATCCAGCACAAAGTACCTGTTATTGCGGAGTGACGGTGTAAACGACACGAAGCAATCCCCGAAAACGGACTCCAGATTCGCCAGTGCCGACTCCTCATCGGCAAATGAATTGTATCCGAATCCGATACGGCTCATGAAGCCCGTGAAGCCGAATTTCTCTCCATCCTCGAAACCTCTCGGTACCGGCGAGACAGGATCCACGAAGAAACGGAAATCCTTCACCCCCGCCTGCGGCGTCGCGCTCTTCACCACAGCGCGCACCCGCCCGAGCACCTTGCCATCCGCCTGACGGACCGCTGAATACGAATCATTCATGTACATGTTTGCCATATGCATCCTTCTTTCGTTGGCCGCATAGAAGGCTGAGAGAGCCTGCGAATGAGGAGCGGCTGAGACACCCGGTCACTTGCCCGTTTTCGCAAAAACGGCGCTTTATCCATTCCTTTGCGCCGCTCCTTCCTCTCGCATTTCTTATTTCTCATTCAATTTCTATGCTGCGCTTTCTATATCGCCCGCGATATAGAATTCACCTGACCCGTGAACAGACACTGTCCCGGGCCGAAACGATTATACCAAATGGCAAAAATTCTTTTGCCATTCCATCCTATTTTAGCATAAGAAGAAGAAAGAGGGTATAATGAAGAAAAGTGACTGGGGACTGGGGACTAGTGACTGGTAGCTAGTGGCTAGGGATTAGGGATTAGGGACTCTCTCGTATCGTCATTTCGAGCGCCAGCGAGAAATCTTTTTCATTCGCGTTCAGGTAGTCGATGACAGGAAACCCAAACGGGAAACCCGCTCCCCAAGAGACTTTCGGGCATCGCCCCATATGTACGCGGCGAAGCCGCTACCTGAACCCATTGAACCCGCTGAAACTATAGTGATAAGTGGCTAGGGATTAGGGATCAGGAGTGACTAGTGACTGGTAGCTAGGGATTAGGAGCCTCGAGTGATTAGTGACTAAGAATTAGTAGCTAGGGATTAGGAACTAGGGATTAGGTTTGCGATACGAGAAAACCGCTAGTTTCAAACCTCCGCGGCGCTTCCCTGTTTTTATGCGCCGCACCACCATTTCGCATTTCTCATTTCTAATTTCTCATTCAATCGAGGCTTTCAAACGTAATCAAGGGACAGCACGCCCCAAGGTCTGACCCTCGCCAGCCTTACTATTTCGAAAAAAGGATCCCCATCATGACCAAAGAAACCAAGATCGGCATGACCGCCCTCCTCCTCTTCCTTGCGATCGGCATCGCTGCCCTCCTTCTGCATCCGATGGAGCGCCTTTTCCCGACCACCTTTCCCGTCTATGCTGTCTTTGATGATGCGCAGGGCATCACGCCGGGAGCTCCCGTGCTTCATGCCGGTGTCCGAGTCGGGCAGCTGAGATCCATCACCATCGAAGAAGGCAAGGCCGTCCTTCACCTTGAGATCGATCGGAAAGCGGCGATCCCCAAGGATGCGGCATTCTCCATCACAACTTCCGGACTCATCGGTGACACCTATGTCAAGATCTCGGGCGGAGATCTGTCTGCCGGCGTCCTTGCAAGCGGCACGACCGTCACCGAACGCAAAGACCCCCGCATGGATGCGCTCATGGACAAAGCCGATCGCCTCATGGGAAGCGCCGAAAAAATGCAGCAGGCGATCGGGCAGTATCAGTGACTGATGACTGGGGATGAGGGAGTGACTTGTGACTGGTGACTGGTAGCTAGTGGCTAGGGATTAGGGATTAGGAGTGACTAGTAACCGGGGGCTCTCTTGTATCGTCATTTCGAGCGCCAGCGAGAAATCTTTTTCATTCGCGGTCAGGCGGTCGATGACAGGAAACACAAACGGGAAACCCGCTCCCCAAGAGCGCTTCGGGCATCGCCATTATTTATACTGCGGCAAAGCCGCCACTACAACCCTGAACCTTGAACCCTGAACTTGCTCAACCTGATCCCCCCTTTCTCGACTTCCGGTCTATTTCCTTCTTGATTTCTTTCTGCGAATTACATATAATAAATTCTATGTTGTTTTATCATAGATAGAGGAGAACCACAGAGTGATAGAAGAAATCGTCAAAAGAAGAAGCATCCGTCATTTCCTGCAGAAGCCGATCCCGCAGGAAGATCTGGATGAGATCCTGACTGCCGGACTTTGGGCGCCATCCGAAAAGAATGCCCAGCCGTGGAAATTCATCGTCATCCGCGGACAGGAACGCAAAGCCATGGTCAAACGCCTGAAGGAAGGCATCATGAGAAACCGCAAGGGCGACGAGACGGCCATTTTCAGCAAGGGCTATGAGAAATTCATCCCGTCTGCCATCTACACCGCGCGCGTGCTCGAACAGGCGCCGGTCATCGTCTTTGTCATCAATACCAAGGGCAATGACTACCGCAAGTCCTACCCCAGCGACCAGTACATGATGGAGCTCGCTGACATCCAGTCCATCAGCGCAGCGATCCAGAACATGTGCCTCGAAGCGACGGCGCATGACATCGGCAGTCTCTGGACCTGCAATGTCTTCTTCGCTTACGATGAGCTGAAGGAGTGGCTCGGCGAAGAAGGGGAGATGGTCGCTGCCATCGCTTTCGGCTACACCGACAAGGAAGTCAAGCCGATGCCCAGAAAGCCGCTCGAGGAAGTCGTCGAATACCGCGGCGATTACCCCGAAGAATGGAAGACTATGCTGAAGTAAAAAAAGGGGCTGTGAAGAAATGAATCCTCATTTCTTCACAGCCTCTTTTTACTTTGCTTTCATTTGGTTCAGGGTTTAAGGTTCAAGGGTGAGGTGGCGGCTTCGCCGCCTTTTTTAGAAGATGGTATTCCCGTATCGCAGCCTTCCCCTCGAGGGGAAGGTGCCCCGCAGGGGCGGATAGGGCACTGGCGGTATAAAAGAGAGTGGGAAGGAGCGTCTCAAGTACGTCGTTTATGAGAGCACCCGAACGCCGCTCCGCGTTGATTTTTATAAAGGGCGATGTCCGAAAGTGGTGGGGATAGCGATACGGAGGAAACGCATTTCCAACATACGGGGGGAGCCAACCCCGTCTCGCTACGCCAGGCAGCCCCTTCCAGAGGAAGGGGCGAGAATGTGGGGCGTTTCGAGTGTATCGATCCCTCCTTCCTTTGGAAGGAGGTGCCCGCAGGGCGGAGGTTGGGGGCGCAGAGCGGCATGAAAGAGGATGATGCAGATGGAAAAACGTTTTTGCACAAATCACTGTTAACGAGAGTACCCTATCCACCGCTCCGCGGTCCCCCTTCCCCAATGGGGAAGGCTAAGAGGTGCGACGCTCCGCATCAATTTTCATAAAGGACGATACCCGAAAGCAGCATGCAAGTCACTGATGCACACTGACCACGCCGACGGCAGCGATGATGAGTGCCATCCCGAGAAGCTCAAAGGATCCGAAGTCCTGCCCGAAGACGGCAAAGGCGAGAAGGATGGATGAGAGCGGTTCCAGGGCTGCGATGATGCTGGCGTCTGCCGGTGAAATATACTTCGTGCTTCCGAGATAGAGGACGAAGGAACAGATCGTACCCACGATGACCACGAAAAGGAAGGCCAGACCGACAGAAAGATCCACCGCACCGGTGAAGGGGAAGAGCCCCATGAAGGGCAGGAAGGAAAGCCCTGCGATGACCATGCCCCAGCCCACGACGATGGGCGCGCCGTACCTCTTGATCATGCCGACCGGCTCTACCGTATAGAGCGCGCATGCCGCGGCGGCCAGAAGTCCCCAGAAGAGAGCCTTTTCAGACAGCGCGAGACTGCCAAAATTTCCATGTGTCGCGATGAGCACGGTCCCCACGAAGGCAAAGACCGTGCAGAAAATTTCCACCAGGTGCGGCAGCCGCCGCTCCGAAAGGCAGTACCAGAAGATGATGAGGATCGGCATCAGATACTCCAGGACCGTGGCCGTCGGCGCATTGCTGTACTTGATGGCCGCAAAATATCCGTACTGCGTCCAGATCATTCCCAGCATGCCAAAGACCAGGATCCGTATCCGGTCTTTTTTATTTTGCCAGATCGACCAGATGCCCGTTTGTCCCGTCAATGAAAAAATAAAAAGGAGCAGCACACCGGCCGACAGCAGCCGGCAGAAGGTCAGCCACTCCGGGGAGATGTCGCGGTTCACGAGCAGGTACTGCCCCGCGATCCCGCTCGCCCCCCAGCAAAGTGCGCCGAGCGCGCACTGCAGGATGCCTTTGATCCGAGTATTCAATGGTTCCCTCCGATGGGAAAACAGTGCAAAGGAAAACGATCTCGCTGTCGCACGAAATGACGATACGAGAGAGTCCCTAATCCCTAGCCACTAGCTACCAGTCACCAGTCACTAGTCACCAACTATTTCAGATCCCTGTAATTCACGACCTTCACGGCTTTATCCGCGATCATCCGTCTCACCTTCGGCGAGACGATCGCCTGCATCTCCGCTTCGAAGTCATGCTCCCAGTCGCAGGCGGGAATGAGCTTTTCATTATCCGTGCCGGGATGCATCATGACCTCCGTCGTGCCGGGGCGCAGATCCTTCAGGATATGCAGGAAATGCCCTTCATGCACCGCTTCGCCTGCCACGATGCCCTCGAAATGATCCGGCACGCGGAAATGACGGCGCTTCGCCTTCCAGAGGGAGAGCTCCGATAGCGTGAAGAGCCCGAGGCGGCCGATGAGCTGCCCCATACCGGCAAAGGCCGTGAAGAGCGGCGTCCGGGAGATACGCACGGCGTCAAGATGCAGCGACGCGGCGACATCGAGCGAGATATCGATCACCCCCGGCAGCATGTGCATGTGCTGGTGACTGTCGACATGCGTCAAGGGAAGGCCGGTCCTTTCCATTTTCGCCGCCTGCGCCATGAGCTCACGCCGTACATCCTCCATGGCGATCTGCCCCTTGAGAAAATGCTTCACAAATTCGACGTGGTTATCAAAAAAGACACCCTCTTTGGTCACGAGCGAGGGAATATCCTTCGCTTCGCATACAGGAAATCCATTCACGAGCGTCAGATGGATGCCGACGCCCAGCTCAGGGTGACATCTGGCCACCTCGACGGCATCATCAAAGGCCTTGCCGCCCGGCATGAGCGTCGCAGAGCGCAGACAACCGTCCTCCACGCAGCGCTTGACGGCCTGATCGATAAGAACATGCCGGCCAAAGTCGTCGGCATTGACAAGAAGTTGATAGTTTGGCATAAAAGTCCTTTATAAATATGAGTTCAGGGTTCAGGGTTGTGGTGGCGGCTTCGCCGCAGTATAAATAGTAACGATGCCTCAAGGTCTCTTGCTGGCAGGCTTCCCGTTTGGGGGCTCCTGCCATCGACCGCCTGACTGCGGATGACAAAGATTTCTCGACTTCGCTCGAAATGACGATACGAGAGAGTCACCAGTCACCAGTCACCAGTCACCAGTCACCAACATATTATCCGATTATACCATTCTCACGCAAGAAAAGCCCTCGAAGCGCTCACTCCGAGGGTTTCATGTATTTCAGATTCAGAGCATATCCTTGCGCCACAGAATGAAGGTGACGACAAGGGTCAAAAGGATACCGATCAGGATGACGCCGACAAAGCCGAAGGGCGACTCCTCGAAGGGGACAGGGACATTGATGCCCCAGAGGCTGTAGATCAAGGTCGGGATCGCCAGGATAATGGTGACAGACGTCAGGAATTTCATGATCTGCGAAAGACGGTTCGAGATGATGGAGGAGAAAGAGTCCATCATGCTCATCAGAATGTTGGTATAGATCTCCGCCATTTCGAGCGCCTGCTTATTTTCGATGATGACATCTTCCAGCAGGTCCTCATCCTCTTCATACATTTTGAGGAGCGAGTGCAGCGGACTGTTTCGAAGCCGCATCAGACGCTCCATCACGTTTTCATTCGCATGCAGGGCGAAGTTGAAGTACGTCAGAGATTTCTGCAGCTCGAGCATACGGAAGAGCTCCTTGTTCTGCAAGGACTTTCTGACCTGCGTCTCGATGACATCGGTCTGCTTGTAGATCTGCTGCAGGAAATACAGGAAGGAAGAGGAGGCTTGCGAAAGGATCTGGAAAAGGAAGCGCGTCTTCTTGTACGTCTGGAAAGAAGTGAATGAGTTATTCAGGAATTTCTGAATGACTGTATTCGGCTCCAGACAGACCGTGATGAAGTACTGGCGCGTGATGAAGATGCCAAGCGGCAGTGCATCATACGCATCCGTCTCAAGGACGACCGGGGTATTCACGACGACGAAGATATAGTCGTCTTCAAGCTCGACATGAGAACGTTCTTCTCTATCGAGGGCGGTCTGGAGGGAATCAACGGGAATGCCCGTCAGTTCATTGATCCTGACCAGTTCCTCCAATGTCGGTGCCGCGGCATTGATCCAGGACCCTTTTTCCAGCTGTTCCAGCGGAACGGCGGACAGAACATGATTTTCATTGTGTTTGTATGCCTGTATCATGGCGACCCCCCTCTCTCCGGAAGCATCCGGTGACCGATCCTTGCTGCCCACGGTCTGCTGTGGGCTATCCTTACTAAATATAGTCAGAAAATCTTCCCCTGTCAATGAGAATCAATGGCAATCGGCAAATTTTACGTGGAATTGACGGGGGATAAAGGAAGGAGGGATAGATACACTTGAAACGCCCCACATTCTCGCCCCTTCCTCTGGAAGGGGGCTGCCCGGCGTAGCGAGACGGGGTTGGCTCCCCCCGTATGTTGGAAATGCGTTTCCCCCGTATCGCTATCCCCACCACTTTCGGACATCGCCCTTTATAAAAATCGACGTGAAGCGTCGCTCCGCCTAAGCCTTCCCCATCGGGGAAGGGGGACCGCGTCAGCGGTGGATAGGGTGCTTTCGTAAATCGTCGACTTGAGACGCTCCTTTTTTACTCCGCTCTGCGCCCCTAACCTCCGCCCTGCGGGCACCTCCTTCCAAAGGAAGGAGGGATCGATACACTCGAAACGCCCCACATTCTCGCCCCTTCCTCTGGAAGGGGCTGTCGAGCGTAGCGAGACGGGGTTGGCTCCCCCCGTATGTTGGAAATGCGTTTCCCCCGTATCGCTATCCCCACCACTTTCGGACATCGCCCTTTATAAAAATCGACGCGAAGCTATGCATAAAAATTCTTGCAAACGCTGATCCTGCGATTGAATCAGCGTTTCCTTAATACAACACTGGTATCCAGTACGCTTCATTTCCTGCGATGCGTTCATCGCTGAAACGGGCATAGAGCGCAGAGGGCGTATCGCCCAGCATGAAGCAGGAGAGGGTCACATAGCCTTCCATGATGCCGACATCCGTCTTCGTGATGATCTTCTGCTGCGGGACGCAGCGCTGGACGAGATTCGAATCACTGTCCCGTGCCACCACATAGTCATCGCTGTCGATTTTCTTCCGGTAGATCCGCTCCCCGCGGCCATTGATGATCTCGATCCCGCGCCCTTCACGGCCCCAGATGGGCTTTCTGATCCAAAGAGAATCCTCGGGCATATCTCCGAGCTTGAAATCACGCTGGAAATAGCTCTCCGGAAGGTAGGTGCGGATGATCTCCTTCTCCTTCTCCGTGAAGAAGGCGGGGCTCTTTTCCATCAGCGCATAGATGAGCGCCTGAAAACCCTTCGACTGCATGATGAGCGACTCCGGTGGATTCATCATATGGAATTTTCCCGCCTTGTACCCATCCATCAAAAGCTCTCCCAGAGAGGACGCATCCTGATCCGCCGTCTCTTCGATGAGGATCTCCATCGGATGCATGCGATAGAGGAAGGAGACGGTCCTCCCGTCAGGAAGCGCGAGGCTTCCGTCCTCCATCACCGCCAGATGATAGAAGGACACGAAGACGATGGTGTCTCGGAGCGAGGGATCGATCGCATCCTGCATCGCCTGCATGAGGAAGCGTGTCGTCCCGAGGTCCTCCACGTAGTCATCGAAGCACGAAAACAGCACCGGATGCGCGAGCAGCTCCTCGCGGCTCTTTCCGCCTGAGCAGCGAAGGAAAATATCCTTCATCCAGCTCCGCAAACGATCCCACTCGCCTTCATTCGGATCCTCTTTGAAGAAATACCGCGCCGCGACACCATTCGCATAGTAGGCTTCGATCTCCGCACATGGCGTGTCCGCATTGATCTCCACCATCTGGATCCGACCCGACTGATCCATCACGTAGTCAAAGCGCGAGAGCCAGCTCGGAAGATCCTTCATCGCATTGCCTTCGTGAAGGTACCTTCGCATCTTCTTCGGGATCTCCATCTCATCGAAAAATTCATCGCTCTGCGACTGAAAACGCCGGACAGCCTTTGCGAAGATCGCATAGAGCGCCGCGCTCACCCGCCGGAGGAGATCCGCCTGTTTCTTCTCGATCACGAGCGGCAAATGCGTCGGATAGCGGAAGGGATAGCCCGGATACTCGACATAGGGAAATATCGTCCGATCAATGTCATCCATGTACGTTTTTTCCATCAGGAGGCACCTCCGCTTCTCACGCCCGCACCGCCAAAGCCGGTCTTGCCGCCGGCCGGCGCACTGACAGAGGTCTTGCCCGAAGACGGCTGCCCCTGCTTCACCGCCGTCCCTGCCGCCGTCCCGGCGGCCGTTCCCGGCTGCTGGGTCTGCGTGTACGCCGGACGCTTGTCATTTAATACATTGCCCGTATTCCTGTCATAATGCCCCTGATAGCCGCCGATGCCATGAAAGAGGAAGTAGCTCATCAGCATCATCGGAAGGAGTGATGACATCCCGGAAACGTAGTTCAAATTATCATTCTCGTCACGGCGGAATGTGACCTCGTCCCCATTATCATACTTCGCTGTCTCTGTGCCATCCTCATTCTTGATAAGATGGTACGTGCGGCCATTCTCATCCGTCAGCGCCTCCCCCTTCGGCGCCTCCTGTCCGCAGCCCGCCAGCATGAGCGGTGCACTGACTGCCGTAAAAGCCGCAAGGATCGCAGCCGTCTTCGAACTGATATGGATCATGATGGATCCTCCTTCTTTGGGTACAATCATTTATTTATATTATAGCATAAAAACAGCACGCCTCAGCCAGCTTCGCCGATCTGCCAAGCACTGCCTCAGCCCCTTTGATCCCACGCAAAAAAGAGCCGTGATCTCTCACGACTCTTTCTCTTATACCGGCCGCTTATTCATCGGCAAGTTCACTGGTGACGACGCGGCGCAGGCCCTGAAGGGCGTGGGACTGCAGTCCCGCTGCCGCATGACCGGCATCCAAGAGCTGCTGATCCGTGGCATCCAGCTTCAGCTGGTTGAAATTGATATTTTTCACGGCCGCCTTGCCGTCAGCTTTGGTTCCGTTTTCGACACGGACCTGAAGTACGAGATCGGTCATTTTTGCTTTTGCAGTCATAGAGATGGTTTCCTTTCTTCCTTTTTCAAATAGTTACATGCCATACAGTAGGGAAGGCTGATGGGTTCGGGCGTTACCGCGAGAAGTTTGAAAGCAGGGATGAGTAGCCAGGGATTAGTGGCTAGGGATCAGGGGTGCCGAGTGACTAGTGACTAGTGACTTGAATACTACCTTCGGGCATCGCCCCATATATACTCGCGGCGCTTTCATATTTTTATGCGCCGCACCACCACTCCTAACTCCTAACTCCTAACTCCTAACTAGAGAGTGCGCGAGGCTTTCATCCCCAATCAAAGGGCAGCACGCCCCGAGGGGCTAACCCTGAACTCGCTCCCCCGTTTCCTTTATTTCACTTCTTCGGTGGTGGTGGTGACAACAGTGGCTTTTTCAAATCCGGTCACGGTCTCCCCGGAGGACGGGGAGAGGACGACCTGCAGCTTTTCCGCCGCTGTTCTGCATTCCTCCAGCGTAAGGCCCTCCTTGGGATCTGTGAGAGAGACCGTCATGGCTTTGCCGGAGGTGTTGAAAACGAGATTCAGTTTTTTCATAGCATTTCTTCCTTTCTGTAAGAATGAACATTTCGAAGGTCGCCGGCCGGCTCACTTGCCCTTCTGTCTATATAGTGTGTTTCGGGGATGGAAATATTGTCGTTTCTTCAAAAATAAAAAAGGGGGCTGCGAAGAAATGAATCCTCATTTCTTCACAGCCCCTTTTTATTTTGCTTTCATTTGGTTCAGGGCTCTCGTGGCGGCTTCGCCGCCTTTTTTTAGAAGATGGTATTCTCGTATCGCAGCCTTCCCCTCTAGGGGAAGGTGCCCGAAAGGGGCGGATAGGGTGACTATGGCATGAAAGACAGCTGGGATACGGTTTCTCGGTCACTCCTATGAGAGCTGCAAGTCCCCGCGGCAGATTGAAAGCGAAAATGAGATGATCGTTATTTCACAGCCCCTAAAAGGGAGCCAGGGATGTCCCGAGCATCTTTTCTGCCTGCTGCATCGGGCGATGCACATCCCTCCCGCTACCGGTTCTTCTCCTCTCAGAGCATCTGATTGTACTGCTTCTGATAATACTCTGATCTCTTCTTATCCGCCCAGAAATCGCGGTCACTGCGGATCGCAAGCATTTCATCCACCATATCCTCTGCGCGCTCCGGGGCAACGTGGGTGAGGTAGGCGATCATGCGCGTGATGGTCTTCTCCGTACCCAGCTCGGCTGCCATCAATGCGCCAAGTTCGGCAGGATAGCCGCGGCGGACGGTGAGTGTGATGAGTTCGTCCTTCAATCGTTCCAGCTGTGTCATGAGGGCTCCTTTCGTAGCGATCTTTTGCCTTTATTATATCAGAAAAAGGAAGAAAGGAGAAAAGGGGCAGCTCTCTCGTTTCGTCAGCCCTGCCCCTTGAACCCTCTCCCCTCATTTGTGGTATCATAAGTACAAAAGAAAGGAGTGATCGCGATGGAAGACGTGACAGACCTTTTGAACCGCATCAAAAACCAGATCGGCGGAGAGGAGAGCCTCTCGGACGAGGAGCTGAACCGCCAGCTGAATGCGATCTACAGCATCTATGCCGCCGCGATGGGGCCCGAACAGCTGATCGTACAGGCGAGCCGATTCAATGCCGTGAAATATATTCATGACGAAAATCCCAAGAGCCGTCTCATCGGCATGGAACGCCTCATTCTGGAAAGCCGCGACTACCATCGCCAGCCGGCAGATGAAGAGATCCCCGCCATCCTGGACAAGCTGGAGGACAAGGTCGCAGATATCCTCTCCCGTCAGGCCGTCGAGCGCTCGCTCGAGAAAAAGATCGAAGACCGCCTTGAAGAGCGGCACAAGGAGTACATCGAAGAGGTCCGCCGCGAAATCATCGAAGAGGAGACAGGCAGCGCAGAGACCGCCGAGAGCAAGCGCAAGCTGGAAAAGCTACGCGCGATGGAAAAAGTCAGCCTCACTGCGACGATCCTTCAGGTCGTCCGCCCGCAGTCGCTTTCTGAGATCATCGGACAGGATCAGGCCGTGGAAGCACTCGCCTCCCGCATCTCCTCGCCCTATCCGCAGCACCTTCTGCTGTACGGCCCGCCCGGCGTCGGCAAGACCACCGCAGCGCGCCTTGTACTCGAAGAGGCAAAGAAAAAGCCGTACACCGTCTTTCGAAAAGACGCTCCCTTTATCGAGTGTGACGGCACGACACTGCGCTGGGACAGCCGCGACATGACGAACCCCTTGATCGGCTCCGTGCATGACCCGCTGTATCAGGGCGCGCGGCAGGAGCTCGCCGACGAAGGCATCCCCGAGCCGAAGCCCGGCCTCGTCACGGACGCCCATGGTGGCATCCTCTTCATTGATGAGATCGGTGAACTGGACCCCATCCTCCTAAACAAGCTGCTGAAGGTACTTGAAGACAAGCGCGTCCGCTTCGACTCCGCCTACTACGACGAAGAAGACCCGCAGATCCCCGCCTACATCAAGCAGCTCTTCGAAAAAGGCGCGCCCGCCGATTTCATCCTGATCGGTGCCACGACAAGAGCGCCCGAGGAGATCAACCCCGCCATCCGCTCACGTTGCGGCGAGATCTTCTTCGCGCCCTTAGAGCCCGCGCACATCATCGCCATCGTCAAGCGCGCCGCCGAAAGGCTCGGCGCTCACCTCGAAGCCGGCGTCCCCGAGCTCATCAGCCGCTACACTATGGAAGGCCGCAAGGCCGTGAACCTTCTCGCCGATGCCTACGGCCTTGCCATTTACGAATCCGGCAAAGCAGAGCGCATCACCATCACCAAAGCCATCATGGAGCGCACCGCGCAAGCGAGCCGCCTCAGCCCCTGCCTTCAGCAAGAGGCATCGGACACGCCGAAGATCGGACACATCTATGGCCTAGGCGTCATCGGCTCTTGGGGCAGCACAATAGAGATCGAAGCCGCCGCCTTTCCCGCCGCTGCGCCCGGCAAGGGAAGCCTGCGCTTCAATGACACCGCCGGCTCCATGGCGAAGGACTCCGTCAGCGCCTCGGCCGCCGTCGTCCGCCAGCTGACCGACAAGCGTCTTTCCGACTACGACCTCCACATCAATGTCATCGGCGGAGGAAATATCGACGGCCCATCCGCCGGCTGCGCCATCACCTGCGCTATCCTCTCAGCCATTGAAAAGAAGCCTCTCCGTCAGGACATCGCCATCACCGGCGAGATCGCGCTCTCCGGCGAGGTGAAGCCTGTCGGCGGCATCCACGAGAAAGCCTTCGGCGCCCGCCAAGCCGGCATGAAGGCCATGATCCTCCCTGAGAAAAACAAGAGCGACATCGACGAGGGGACCGCGGGGATCGCAATTCATCCCGTATCAAATATACAGGAAGTGTGGAGTTTAGTGACTGGGGACTAGGGACTGGGGGACTGGAAACTCAAATACCTCCTGCGAGACTATCCCTTTCCCTCGCATCGTCATCCCGAGCGGAGCCGAGGGATCCTTATTGCACTGCGGTATGCACCACACATCCCCCTGTACGGAAACGACACCTTGGCGGTGCCTGTTTCTGTTTTTTCATACCTCGCCCATCGGTCTGCAAAGAAGATTTCTCGACTTCGCTCGAAATGACGCTACGCCAAGGACGACACACCCACGAGCTTTCCCCGAACCAACAACTTTCAACCAACAATCATTACCAAAGGAGCAGCTATCATGATCGAAAAACCGGAAAAGAAAATCATCGAACACGCCAACGGCGGCAAAGGCCACCTCATTCTCGAACCCATCGCAGGGCCGGACATTTTGAAAGACAAGTGCCGCCTCTATGTGAAAGCCACCCTTGAGAAGGGCTGCTCCATGGGCATCCACCAGCACAAGGGCGACGGTGAGATCTACTACATCCTCTCAGGCAAAGGCCTCTACACCGACAACGACACCACCTATGAAATGAAACCGGGCGATGCCGCCTTCTGCAAAAACGGCAACCGCCACGGCATCGAGAACATCGGTGACGAAGACCTCGTCTTCATGGGACTCGTCATTTACGATAAGTGATGTAAGCAACTAGTGACTGGGGATTAGTGGCTAGTGACTAGTGACTTGAATACCACTTTCGGGCATCACCTTTTATAAAAATCGACGCGAAGCGTCGCACCTCTTAGCCTTCCCCTTTGGGGAAGGGGAACCGCGTCAGCGGTGGATAGGGTGCTTTCGTAAATCGTCGACTTGAGACACTCCTTTTTCATTCCGCTCTGCATCGCCCAACCTCCGCCCTACGGGCACCTCCTTCCAAAGGAAGGAGGGATAGATACACTCAAAACGCCCCACATTCTCGCCCCTTCCTCTGGAAGGGGCTGTCGAGCGTAGCGAGACGGGGTTGGCTCCCCCGTATGTTGAAAATGCGTTTCCCCGTATCGCTATCCCCACTACTTTCGGGCATCGCCCCATATATATTCGCGGCGAAGCCGCTACCTTCATTCCTCATTCCTCATTCGAGCAATGCTTTCATCCACAATCAAAGGACGCCCCATGGGTTAATCTGCTAATCTTGAACCCATTTTCATTTCTCTTTTTTAGAGATGAAATAAACATAAATATCGTGTTATAATAGAAAAACAATCTCATCTGATTCGTGATAAGGAGGAACCCTATGGCATTAAAAGAATTTGAATTCGGCTTTGGCAAGACCACCCAGAAAGTTTCCCTGCCGGAAGAACACATCCTCGACGTCCTCGAAGGCGCCCCGACTCCGGCCTGCGACGTTAAAGCCGCTACCCTGGAATGTATGCGTCACCCGATCGGCAGCAAGCCGCTCACCGAAATCGTTTCCAAAGGCGACAAGGTCTGCATCGTCTGCGCTGACGTCACCCGCATCTGGAACCATTCCGATCAGTACGTCATCCACATCGTAAATGAACTGAACCGCGGCGGCATCCCGGATGATGACATCTGCATCCTCTTCGCGCAGGGCACCCACCGTGAACAGACTCCGGAAGAAGACATCGCTGTCGTCGGTGAAGAGCTGACCCATCGCGTGAAGCTCTACCAGCACCGCTGCAAGCAGATGGACGAGCTCGTCCATGTCGGCGATACCAAGAGAGGCACTCCGGTCTGGCTGAATAAGCACGCCGTCGAAGCAGATAAGATCATCGTCGTCGACGGCATCACCCCGCACCTCTTCGCAGGCTACGGCGGCGGCCGCAAGCTGATCCTCCCGGGCGTTGCCGGAGATGAGACCATCCAGATCAACCACTGCCACGCTCTCGGTGAAAAATTTGGTTCCGGCATCAATCCGAAGACCCGCTCCACCCTTCTCGATGACAACCCGGTATCTGACGACATGCAGGAAGCCTCCGACATGGTAAAACCAGCCTTCCTCGTTCACTCCGTCATCAATTCCGAAGGCCAGATCTGCCGCATGGTCGGCGGTGACCCCTACGAAGCATGGCTCGAAGGCACCAAGCTCGTCTACAAGACCCAGAAAGTCCCCTACACCGATAAAGCCGACATCGTCTTTGCCTGCGCCGGCGGCTATCCGAAAGACGTTTCCCTCTATCAGGGCAGCAAGTGCTACGATCCATCCGATGTCGTCACCAAGAAAGGCGGCGTCATCATCGCCATCATGGAAGCCTCCGACATCTATGAACCGGCCGCTTATCTCGACAGCTTCAAGTATGCCACCGAAGCCGATATGGAAAAGGCTCTCCGTGAACACTTCACCATCCCGTTCTTCGTCGCATTCAACCTCTTCTGCATGACCCACCAGTACACCATCATCCTGGTCACCAAGCCGGAGAACTTTGAAGCCATCCGGAAGACCAACCAGATCCCGGTCGCTACCGTCGAGGAAGCATGGGAAATCGCCAAGAAGAAAATGGAAGACGAAGGCAAGAAAGACTACACCATCACCGTCATGGCACACTGCGCTTCCATCGTTCCTTATAAAGACTAATAAAGATTCCTGTAAAAAGGCTATCGCTCATCAGGCGATAGCCTTTTTTGTTGTGTTGAAAATACCTTTCCCCCGTTTCGTCATCCCGAGCGCAGCCGAGGGATCTTTCTTGCACGGCCGCCATATGCACGCATGCGCCCTCACTCAAACGACGCCTTGGTGCTTCCTTTTTCGCCTTTCCCTCACCCACGTTTTACCGGTCTGCAAGAAAGATCCCTCCACTTCGGCCCTCATGACACGCAAGAAAGACGGATCGTCTCATATCGTTTTTCATACCGCTGTGTAGAGTTGTGCCTCTTCGAGGCACTCTATCCTGCGCCTTCGGCGCGGGCCGTTTGGCCTCACAGGAAGGCGCCTTAATGGGCAGGCTAGGCGCCTCTTTGGATTAGGCCAAACTCGGAAGTCCCTCTGCGGGACTTCCGTCTCCAAGGGCCTACTCGTATCATTGTTATGACTGGTAACCCATGACTTGAATACCACTTTCGGGCATCGCCTTTATAAAAATCGACGCGAAGCGTCGCACCTCGGTCTGCAAAGAAGATTTCTCGACTTCGCTCGAAATGACGATACGACAAGAACGCCTCGTCTTTCGACGAGGCGTTCTTGCTACTTCAAAACCTATTTCACGACTTCATACGCTTCCTTGTCATTCGGTGCGCCGAAGGCAAGAGACGGACTTTCCTTCTCCGTTTCTTCTTCCTTCTCCCGTCCGTCACGGCCAAGCGTGCGGTCCTCATAGAGGCTCGCATTCATGACGTTTTCCGCCGTCACTGGGAAACGCTCGCCGTTCACGGTGAGGCCGTCTTTGACGCTCGTCATGACATGGTCGGTCGCAATATCATAGCCGCTGAGCGAAAGATTTCCGAAATGCTCCGCCTGGCTGCTGCCCGGATTCTTCTGGATCGTCACACGGATCTTATCCGTCGCGAGGAGGCTGTCTCCGCCGATCGCGGTATTCGAAAGACCGAGAGGCTCCCTGCCTGTGAGATGCAGGTGCTCGACTGCGCTGTCCTTCACAAGAGTGCCGCCTTCCGCTGTGGAGTGAATACCTGCGTAGTGCGCCTGACTCTGTCCATCCTTGCCGTGGATGGTGACATGCTGCGCGCCCGTCCCTGCCAGATCATCGATACCGATGTTGTCCGCAGAGATCGTGAGGTCTGCCGCGTCGCCTTTGCCATTTGCCAGCGTGTCGATCTCCACCTTCTTCGCAGAGAGTGTGACCTTTCCGCCCGCAGACGAGAGCAGCGCACTGCCCTTTCCACTCGCATCGAAATCATGCGGCTTCGCCTCGCCCGTGACAAGACTGCCTGCCGCGCCGCTGCCGGTGGTCGACCCTGCCGGCACGCTCGTATCCACGCCATCCAGTTTTCCGACCGGCGAACGATCCGTGATGCGGATGTCTTCCTTCGCCGTCATCTCGATGGTGCTTCCGGAAATCTTCGCATCCGTCTCCTTCACAGAAATGCTGCCGCCTGCGCTCGCCATAAGCTTGCCGCCTGCCTCTGCCTCATGGAGAACCATATCACTGCCGCTCACAAGACCCGCATCGCTCGCCGTATGAATCTTCGTCGCATTGAGCGTCGTGCCTGCGTTCGCGGTCAGAGTATCCGCACTCGCACTTTCCAGCGTCATGGCGCCGCCGCTTGAGAGTTCTGCGTGTTCCTTCACATCCAGCGTTTTCGCACTAAGCGTTGTACCCGCTTTCGTACTCACGCTCTTCGCATTCAGTGTCGTCACGTCAAGTTTGCCTTCGGTCGCTTCGATCGTCGCGCCGCCGGCTTCCGCCTTCAGCGCGTCGATCTTCACATCCGTCTTCGCGGTGACAGACGCGTTGCCAGTCTTAGCCGTGAGCGTGCCCGCGTTTACGCTGCCCGCTGTTGATTCTGCGGCAAGCGTTCCCCCAGTCACGTCATCCAACTTCGCTTCGTCCTTGCTCGTCAGCGTCGCTTCGCCAGTCGAAGTGAGTTTCTTGACATGGAGCGTGCTTCCGGCATTTGCCATCACACTTCCCACATTCGCTTCGGTCACTTCCATCGCACCGCCGCTTGTCAGACCAGCTGCGCCAGTCACGCCAAGCGTTGTCGCCGTCAGCTTCCCGCCCGCGTTCGCGGTCAAGGCATTCGCATGGGCTTCCGTAAGAACCATATCGCTACCGCTGGTGAGTTCTGCGTGTTCCTTCACATCCAACGTTTTCGCACTAAGCGTTGTACCCGCTTTCGCGGTCAGGCTCTTCGCATTCAGCGTCGTCACGTCAAGTTTGCCGTCGGTCGCTTCGATCGTTGTGCTGCCGGTTTCTGCCTTCAGCGTGCCGATCTTCACATCCGTCTTCGCTTTGACTTCCGCATCGCCTGTCGTAGCCGTGAGCGTGCCCGCATTTACACTGCCTCCCGACGAAACAGCAAGCGTGCCTGCTTCTGCTTCGTTGAGCGTGACATCGTAATCTGCCTCGACGGTCGCGTTATCCTTCGCGCTGAGTTTCTTGCTCTGGAACACGCCATGTGCGGTGATCTTTGCCTTTCCTTCTTTCGAGATCAAGGTGCCATCTTTGAGAGAGGCTTCTGCGGTATCGGTATAGGTGAGGTCGCCGCGGGCGGTATACTCGCCATTTTCGATCGTGCCCTGATTCGTGATGCCCATCGTCTCCTTCGCGGTGTACGTGCCGGAAGACAGCTTACCGTTGTTTTTAACGGTCATTGCTCCCGTCTCTGCGGTATAGCTGCCATTGGTGAGCGTGCCCACGTTGGTGATGTCCACCGACGCGCCGGTCATCGTCGTTTCAGTCACTGTCGAATCAGCGTTTCCGTCATACGTGAGCGCACCGCCTGCGGTGAAAGTAGCGTTCTCGATGGTCTTGCGGTTCGTGATGCCCATCGTCCCTGCTTTTGCGGTGTATGCCCCCGCAGACAGCTTGCCGCTGTTTTTGACGGTCATCGCACCAGTCTCTGCGGTATAGCTGCCGTTTTCGACGGTTCCTTCATTCGTGATGTCCATCGTCCCCTTCGCAGTGTACGTGCCGGAAGACAGCTTGCCGTTGTTTTTAACGGTCATTGCTCCCGTCTCTGCGGTATAGCTGCCATTCTCGACGGTTCCTTCATTCGTGAGGGTGATCGCACTGCCGGTCAGCGTGACATCTTTCATGACACTGTCTTCGCCGTGGTTATCGACTGTAGCAGCGCCGCCTGTGAGCGTCGCATTCTGAATGGATGCGGTATTCGTGACGGTGAGTGTCTTTGTCCCCTCTACCTTCGCACCGCTGAGATCTGCCTGATTTGTCAGGGTGGTATCTGCGCCTGTGAAGGTGCCGCCGGATATCGTGCCGTCCTTCGCATGGTAGACGCGGAGGGCTTTTCTTGCCTTGTAGCTGCCATCCGAGATCTTGCCGTGGTTGGTGATGGCGGTATTTTCTGCCTCGATGGAAGTCGCATCCGATGCCGCTTCTCCGAAGAGGGTGATGTCGGCGTCGCCTGCCGCTTGGAAACGGATGCTGCCCGGCACCATACTGCCATCTTCGGCTTTTTTGCCGGTCACTTTCATGCCGAGGGACTGTCCTTCGCCCTCGCCTTTGACATTTGCCACGTTTTCGATGGAAATATTCTCACCTTCAACATTCGTGTAGGTGGTGCCCGTTTTTTTATCTGCATCATGGCCGTCTTCGGCGAGGAGGCTGTGGCCCTTGAGGTCGAGCGCCACGTCCCCATCGGAGGCGTAGACGGTGTTGATGACGAGGTCGCCGTCTTTCGAAAGAGAGACGCCTTTCTTTGCGCGGGCGGTGAGGGTGCCGCCTCTTTGGATGGTGACACCGGAGATCTTTCCTTCGCCGGATTCAAGAACGATCTGGTCTTTCGCACCCACGGTGACATTTTTGAGGTCGCCCGTCCCCTTCATGCGGAGCTCGCCGCCGGAGAGGAGCTCGCTGCCTTCTTTCACGCCGGTATCGCTGGTGAGGTAGACGGCGCCATTCTCTGCTTTCGCGGTGAGTTTCCCGTCCGCATTCGTCTCAATGGAGCGGATGGAGCTGACAGTGACGGTCTTGCCATCTACTTTGAAATCCCCGCGCTCTGCGGACGCAAGGGCGATCAGCTGGTCTGCCGTCAGGCTCTCGATCTTCTCTTTCGTCGAGAGGTCGATCACCTGTCCGCTTTCCTTGCGTCCGATGCCGCTCACGTACTTGCCATTTTCCGTTTTACCGCCAAGTGCTGTCAGTGTGACATTCTGTCCCGTGACATGCGCGGTTTCCTTCTGCGTGGTCTGGGTATCGGTGATGCCCTCTTTGATGCTGCCGCCGGAGAAGGTGACGAGGAGATCTTGTGCGGCTTTTGCCGAGCCGACGAGGACTTCTTTCTTTTCTTCTGCGGTGAGGTAATCATCCGATGTCAGATCTTTCGCGGTGAGCGCGGCATTGCCGTAGAGCGTCTTGTCCGTGCTTTCCTCGATCACCTTCACATACGCTTCGACGTCCGTTTTCTTCCAAGTGCCGACGGTCTGAGCGAGCTCATCGTAGCGCGCCTGTTTCTCAGCTATATACGCATCGATGTCAGTGACGCCATTGTTCGCAAGTGCCGCCTTCGCGGTGTCGTCCAAAGTGTACGTCCCGTCCTTCACGTAAGCAGAAAGGGTCTGATACTCATTGTACTTGCCCTGTACTTTGGCGATGAGGAGGGATTTCTGTTTCGAGATCGTCGCCTCGCTGCCTTCCAGGACCCGCGCCTTCGACCAGGCGTCGAGCTTTGCCTTCGCATTTTCATTCGCCACATCGGTGAAATTGTTGTCGATGAAGCTGCCGTCTGTCGTCAGAATGACATCGCCACGCTTCGAGGTGACGCTGTCGAGATAGAGATCGCCGCCGGTATTCGTGATCGCGATATTTCCATCCGCTACCGCTTTGAGACCATAGGCCTCGCCGCTCCCCTGCTTCGTCTGGATCGAGAGTGCGCCGGAGGCGCCGCGGATGGCGCCGCTGCCTGCATCAAGGTTCACGCGGCTTGCCGAGAGCGCCTCTCCCGCTGCCTGCGTGATGCCGTCCTCGGCGGTGATATCAGCGATCTTGCCCGCCGATACCGCCCCCAGGGTGACATTCCCTTTGACATTGACGGCGAAGTCGCCGCCTGCGCTGCCGGAGACGGTGTCTGCGCTGGTCTTGATCGCCTGCCCCGCGCTGCCGATGCTGCCAGTCGCAGTCATATGAAGGCTTCCGGTATCGACATAGCCGAGGTCGCCCTGCGTAAGGCTGCCGCCCGAGAGTGTCGAAGCGCCGCGGCCATTGGAGAGCGTGCCATTGATGAGGACGTCATGGCTGCCGCCATCGACCGTGAGCGTGCCGCCATTTTCCAAGCCGCCAAAGCCGATGCCCACATCGTAGTCCGATTTGAGGGAATACTGGGTCACCTTCGTATCATACGTGGTCTCGACCAGTTTGTAATCGAATTTCTTCGCAAGTCCCAGCGTATACCAGAGGCGTTCCTCTTTTTTCGTGAATGTAGAGGTCGGCTCTGCTGACGTGAACTGCTTGTCCGTCGTCACATAGTTGCCGCTCGCCGTCGTCCCATCGACCGTGTTGTAGTCGGAGACGAAGGCACCGCCCTCCAGCGTGCGTTCATCTCCCTTCCAGAAGTCGGTCACGGTGCCGCCCTGCGCCAGCATTTCTGCGCTCGTCGGAGCCTTGTCATCGATTCCCCACCAGTCGAGGCGGGTGTCATGCAGCTCATACGTGGTCGTGGTACTGCTGTCCTGTCCCGTCTGCACGGTGTAGTACGAGCCCTTCGTCGTATGGTATTTCGCGTCTTTGGCATTCGTGAAGGTGAAAATCGCCGGATCCCCTGTCGGATTTCCATTCGCATAGCTCTGGACGCTCTGCTGGATCACCCCATTCTTTCGGGTGTAGGTGGTCTTTCTCGTGACTTTCCCGCTCAAGCGATCCAGATCCGTGATCTCGATCTTGCCTTCGATCCCGCCGCCCGTGGAGAGGGTCTTGAGCTCGATGTTCTTGTCCGAGTCATTCTTCACCTGGATCGTGCCGTAGCCGTCGAGGGCTTCGATGCGGGCTTTGTTTGTGTCATTGGTCGTATTGAGGATGGTCCCGACGATGGAGACATGCCCGCCGTGGACTTCGACATCACTGATGACGAAGCGGTCATTCGTCCTGTCATAGGACACGCCCTCGATCTCCTTTCCATCCTTGTCAGAGGCGAGGATCTTCGCACCAGACGGTGCCTGCCCTGCGTCCGTCACATCGACCTTCGTGCTGCCGTCCATATAGAAGAGCTTGTACTCCTTCGGGATGGTGATCGCGTGATCCGGGACGCCGCTCTGGATCTTGGAATTGATGTTCACATAGCGCGCGGAAATGAAGACATTGCCATTCGCCAGGATGCCGCTGCCGAGCTTGTCATTCGCCTTGCCGTCTTTATCGACATTGTGCAAATTGCCCGTGTCATCGAGCGGATTCCCGCCGACGCTGGAAATGCCGGACCGCGTCCCCGCGCTGCTCGCATCATAGGTCTGGATGAAATCTCCGTTCGTTGCGGTCATATTCACGCTGCCCGCGTAAATCGTGCCCTTATTGTACACGTCGCCATTCGCACTCGTGACGGTGACCGTGCCGCGCGGATTGTAGATATAGCCCTTGAGATCGACATTCGGTGCGGCGTAGTAGGGCGCATTGTCGCTGTCCACATACGCCTGCGGGCGGAAATTGTTCTCGATAGTGACAGAAGGCCCGCCGGTCTGGTAGCGCGTCTCGGCGGCAAAGGAAACGGATCTCGTCTTGTCCTTGTTCTCCTTCTGGATCGCCTTCTGGACCGCCTCCGCGCTGTCCCCCTTGATCTCGGTGCTGTTGAAATAAATCGTACCGCCCTGACCGGCGCCTGCCGTGCCCTGGCTACCGACGACGTGGATATCCCCCATCACCAGATTATTCGGCGAATCATTCGTGATCTTCACTTCCGCATCGCCGCCCGCCTTGAGCGTGCCCGCGCCGGAGACATTATCCCCTTCGAAGACGATATCCCCGAGCTGCGAGGTAACATCACCCACGAGGAAATCATGCGTCATCTGCGGGTAGGTCAGGCTGTGGAGGAGGTAGTACTCCTTGCCGTCCTTCTTGACCTTGCCGCCTTCGACTTCATTGCCATTCGCATCGAAGAACTTGCCGCCCTTCTCGGTGCCTTTCTGGGCGAAGAACTCCTCCGTCAGCTCGATCTGGGTGTTGATCTTGTTGTAGTTACCGACGCGGACGTCCTTCGCTTTCTCCTGCTGCGTTTTCTGATTCGTCAATGCAGTCTGCTTTTTGCTGATGTCCATCTCGTCGTACTGCTTGGGGTCGGTCGGGATGCTATCGCTGTAGGCGGTGTTGTAGCTGCTGACCGCACTGGTGTATGCCGTTTCTGCATCGGACTTCGCGGTATCGGCAGCGGTCTTATCCAAATCAGCCACCTTCGTCGCAGCCTGTGCCTCATCGTATGCCTTCTTCGCTCCCGTATATGCTACGACCCTCTCCTCGTTCGGATTCGCCGCCACGTATTCTTCCAGCGGCTGTCCGGCATCTGTCGCCAATGTTTCGACCGCAGACCGGCTACTCTCCAGCGTTGTCTTTGCCGTTTCTTCTGCGCTCTTGGCGGCAGTGAGCGCACTCTCAGCATCGACTGCCGATGCGGCCGCACTGTCATACGAGTTCTTGCTCTTTGCGATGGCATCCAGCCCATCGATCTGATCCTGCGTCTCTTTGATTTTTTCCTCATAGGCATCCTTGATCTCAGGCAGGAGCGCATTCGCCTGATCCCGCATTGCCTTCGCACTGTCCAGCTCTGAGGTGCTTGAGGGCGGCGTCTCTACGAAGCGGCCGCTCTTATCGAAATACCCGAGGCCCTCTGCCGCCATCTTCTGTTCAAGGAATGTGATCTCCGCTTCATATGCGGCTTTCGCCGAGGGGTCAGCCGCATAGTCGATGAGCTTTCCCTGCAGCTCGTGGAGCTGGTCATAGAGCTCCGAGCCGGCCGGCTTCGAGCCGCCATAGGTGTAGGAGAGGTCGCCATCGCTCGTGACCTTGGTCGTCCATGTCCCATCCTTATTCGTCCCCCCGATGGTCATGGATTTCTTGCGATGGATGCCCGTCTCCGCCTTGCCATTCATGGTGACATCGGCGGACTTTGCGATCTCCTTCTTCCCGATCTGGCTGCCGTCCGAGCCGAAAGCATCCTCGATGGCATTCACCCAGTCCTTCACCTCGCCATTGCCAAAGGCGGATACCGCGCCCGCCTTCGCCTTGAGGAGGATGTCCCGGTCGCTCTTCATATCCGCGCCATTCGTGACGGTGAGGCTCGCCTGGCTGTCCGCTTTCGCATAGGGATCCTTCTGGATGGAGATCGGGATCGCCGTCGCATTCAGGATGTCGCTGTGCGCACTGACGCTGATCGTGCCTGTCTCGCCTGCGCTGTCAC
This sequence comes from Dialister sp. i34-0019-2H8, assembly GCF_042846925.1. Lineage (NCBI taxonomy): Bacteria > Bacillati > Bacillota > Negativicutes > Veillonellales > Veillonellaceae > Dialister > Dialister sp. i34-0019-2H8. Next base: position 70,998 of record NZ_BAABYQ010000001.1, on the reverse strand, counting down.
GACCTGCCGCAAGGGAAATATCCCCCTTCGCCGTTTCCGCGGCCGCGCCGAATGTGGTCTTCGTCTTGCCCGTGTAGGTGACGTCATTTTCCGAGCCCGCATAGCCCGCCAAGCCGAAGACATCGACTAGCGTCGTGCTGTAGAGATCCGCATCATTTCTTGTGCCGATGGCGATCGTACCGCCCTTGTACGAGCCATCATACGAGGCGGTTTCCGCTTTCCCTTCCCAAGCCTTGTCTTTCGCATTCGCCTTCTCTGTCTCGCCGGCCTTGAGGCTTGCGCCGCCTGAGACAGTCGCGCTCGTAGTCGCCTTGACATCGAGCGTTTCCTTCACATGCGCCGCACCGACGGCAGCACCGGTCGACAACGCATTGTTATCATGCGCTTTGACGCGGCTCGCGGCGTCGATGGTGATGGCTTTCTTGTCATGCAGGGTCTTCCCCGCGGCCTTTTCTTCCGCCGTAAGGTCAGAAGCGCTCGCCTGCAGGGTGACTTTCCCGAGATTCGCTTCCGTGGTGTGGGTGATCTTCGTCACACTCACGACGCCATTCCCGGAGTCGAGCGCCGCACCACCAGAAGTGGCATTCTCCTTTTCCGAGCCGTCTTTCCACGCCTTTTCACTCACATTGTCCGCGCGGATGGCCGTCTCCCGATCCGTCGTCACGGTCGTACCGTCACCGACGGTGACCTTCGAAGTGGAGTCCACGGTGTACCTCGTATCCGCCCCGGTGCCGCTGTATCCGCCGGCCGCGATAGACTCGATCTCATAGTTTCCTCTGTCTTTATGATCTGCGGTGATCTCCGCGCGGCCTGCCTTGATCTTGACATCCTTCCCGATCGCGGTCTCGGTGGTATTCTTCATGCCGATCCCCACGACCGCCACGGATCCGGCGATGACGCCGCCGCTTCCGGCGATAGCATGCGCATAGGCATTGTAATCATCCGTCGGCATAGACATCGCCGCACGGGCGATGAGCTTGTCTACGGCCGTGAGCGATGCCCCGTCAGCGATGGTGACACGCGAGGTGTCTTTGGAGTCGATCACTGCCACGGTCGCCCCCACGCCGCCGATGCCGACGCCCGCCGAAGTCGCGAGTGCGGACATCTTCGGCGTATTTTCCGCCGTGAGGGAGATCGTTTTCCCGGAGAGCTTCGCCTTCTTCCCGACTTTCGTTGTGACATCGACAGCGGACGAAAGGTCTGCGCCCGTTCCCGTGCCGCCGAAAATGCCTGCCGCCGCGCCGAATGCCTTCGCATCCATCGTTGTCTTGGCATTCGAAGAAACAGTGAGAGCCTCATCCGCCTTCACTTCGCCCGCGTACTTACCTTCATCGTCTCCGATGCCCGCCTCCGAAGAGCCGGTGACATTCGCCGTGACGACAGCGCCATTCAGTGCGCAAAGTGCCACCGAAGCCCCTGCCACATACGCATCAAGCGTGCGGTCATTGTCTGAAGTGATGGAGATATTCTTCGCGTGGACGGCATTCGTATCGCCAAGAAGCGCCGAGACGGCACTCTTGTCCGTCCATGTCCCGACCGTTCCCTGCCCAGCTACGCCGCCGGAGACGGAAGCCCCCGTGATATATTCCTTAAAATTGTGCGCGGCCTTTGCAGAAATGGCAAGATCCTTTCCTGCCGTCACCTTCGCTGCCTTGTCCACGAGCGCTTTCGTCTGCGTATCCGTATTCAGTACGCTGACGGACGCACCGGCACTTGCCGCCGCGCTGCCCGAGAGACTGCCCATGATGTTCTGCATGGAGAGCGTGTCATCCGCATGGACTTTGACATCGCCCGCCGCATCGATGGCGGTGCCGTTTCCGATCTTTGCGAGCGTGCCTTTCTCGCCCGCGCTGCTCGGCGCCTCGGATGCAAAGGTTTTGCCAAGGCTCGATTTCACTTCATCCAGCGATGCCGTGTCATAGGCACCGACCGCTTTGCCCGTGCCTTCGTTGATCTTCGCGAGTTCCTCATTCACCCAGCTGTCGAAGCCGACGGTCTCGCCATTCTCACTCGTCTGGCCCGAGAGCGTCTTCTGGTCTTCCGGAGACATCGTGCTGCCGACGTTATAGACAGAGATACTGCCCGAAAGTCCCACAAAACCGATGGCGGCCGAGATCGCATTCGACATGATGTCATGCATATTGTCTTTCGCTTCGACGGTCACGCTACCGCCCGATGCGACCTTGTTTCCATCGCCGAGGAAGGCATTCGTCTGCGTCTTGATATTTCCCACATCGACGGCTGCGCCGACCGACGCACCGCCGGAGCCGGACGCCGCGGTGACGGTGTTCTTCATTTCCTTGACTTCATGCGTCGCCGTGAGCGAGACATCCTTCGAGTCATCCTTGCCGTAGCCGGCCTTCTGGTTGATCTCCACGCCCGTATCCGTGTATGCCTTCGTGATCGCGGTGAGGTTCATCACATTCGTCGCGCCCGCGAGGCCGGCATAGGAGCCGCCTGCAGCCTGCAGCGACAGATTGAAAATGTCCTCGCTGCTTTGGGCATCCAAAGAAATCTGGCCTTTGGCATCCAGCTTGGCCGCCTTGCCTGCATAGGCTTCTGTGTCTTTCGTGAGATTCATCACGGAGAGGGCCAGCCCTGCGCCTCCGCCCGCGAAACCGACGGATGCGCCGCCGTTGCCGCCATGAAGTTTCGTCGCATCCGACGCTGTGATGGCGATCCCGTCCGTATCGGCCGTGCCTGTGGCAGTGAGCTCGGTCTTGTCTTCCGTATACGCTTTGGTCTTCGTATCCAGCACATTCACGCCGACCGCGCCATTGATGGCTGCGGTGCCCGCGATACCGCCCGCGATGGTCGCATAGGTGATGTCTGTCGTATGATCTGCTGCGACGCGGACATTCTTCCCCGTGACCTTCGCGCCGGTATCGACATGCGCCTTCGTGTCTGCGCTGAGGGATACGGTCGCATTCGCTAGCCCAATACCAACCGTACCACTGCCGCCGACGCCGCCGGCACCGGCGCCCTGCTTGAAGGAAGAGACCGCCTTCACGTCCGCATCACCCGAGGTGGTGACATTCGCCGCCCTGCCTACATGAGCGTCTGTCGTATGCGTGACAAAAGTCTCAGAAGCCGCGCCTGCGACACCCGCCGTACCGCCAACGCCAAGACCTGCCGCCGCTGTCTTCGAGTCGCTGGTATTCTCCGCCTGTACAGTGAGGCTTTCCCCGCCAATGCTCGCGTGATTTCCTACATAGGCAGAAGCCTTCTTCTGCACCACTTCGACCGCCGCGGAGAGGCCCCCGGCTGCCGTCCCGCTCACAGCCCCGCTGCCGCCGGAGGTCGTGAGCTTCGTCGTATCTTTCGCGGTCACGGAGACAGCGCCCGCCTCTATGAGCTCTGCCTTGCCCGCGTCCGTGACATCTTTGTCCTCTTGATTTCCGATATACGCTTTCGTATCAGTCGAAATCACATGGAGTCCGGCTGCCCCGGCGCCGGCAAATGTATCCCCCGTCGCGATCGTCGCCGCAACGGATGTCAGGTCCTCTTCCGACTCGGCATTCACGCGGACAGAAGATGCCTTCGAGAGCTTCGCACCGTCTTCGATGGACGCATAGGTATGCCCCTTGTACGTCTGCACGTCAGCCGCCGCGCCGATGCCCGTGCCGCCCAGGTTGATCCCCAGGCCGCCGGCCAAGCCGAAGAGGCGCGCTGTATTCTTCGCTTCTACGTCAACGCCCTGATTTCCTGCCTGATAGTTTCCCTTGCCGATCGATGCATCGGCCTTCTGGGAAATGACATTCACCGTGACCGAGCCGGAACCGGCAAATTTCGCCGCGCCTGCCGCAAAGCCCACGGCGACGGTCTTCGCTGTGCTGTCACTATCGCTGTCCTTCGCCGACCCATTGTATGCATTGTCCGCCTTGACAGAGATGCCGTCTGCCTCGATGGTCTTTTCTTTCTTTGCATCGCCGGAGAGCGACGCCTTGACGTCCGAGTCATTCACCATGACTGCGACCGACGCGCCGACGGCCGTATTCGAGATCGCGCCCGTACCGACACCAAGCGTCGCATTGCTGTGATTTCCGGCATCGATCGTAATGGCCCCTGTCTTCATCGCTTTGCCGCTATCCACATGGGCATCCGTCGTCGTATGGATCCAGTTTCCGCTCGCAGAGAAGGCGGTCGCCGCCTTATCCGCCAGTGCGCCGGACGCGATGATAGATGTAATCTGGCTCGCTTCATCCGAAGTGACGGCGAGCTTGCCCGCCTTTTCTCCTTCCGCTGTCCCAGCCACTTCACTGTTTTCCAGATATGCCTTCGTATCGCCTTCGATGAGGTTCGCACCGATGGCCGCACCGACCGCGGAAGAGTGCGTAGACACAGAAACCGCGCCCGTGTACGAGTCGATTTTTCCCTTGTCCTTCGCTTCGATGGTGGTGGCTTCCTTCGCCTTCACCGTACTGTCCTTCACATGTGCATCCGTCTTGTCATCCACCCAGTTCAGGCTGATCTGCCCTGCACCGGAGAAGCCCTTCGTCGCACCGCTGCCGCTCGCCGCGATGTTCAGGATCGTCGCATCATTCTCCGCACGGACGGTGAGGGATTCATCGATGTCCTTCCCGTCCTTGTCTTTTCCTTCATTGCCGCTGAGGGTAAGCGTCGCCCCATCCACATAGGCTTCGTTGTCCGCCGTGATGGAGTTGTACATGAAGCTTCCCGCAAGCGCCGTTCCGGCATTGGCGTGAAGATTGGCTCCGATGGCCGCCGACGTCGCGCGGATCGCACTGTCATTCAGACCATTCACACGGAGCGCATCGGCCGTGACAGAGGGCGCAGTCCCACCGTCTTGTTTCGCCACGGTCGCCTTCGCGGTATCGGTGATGCGGTTCACAGACACATTCGCTGCGGCTGCCAAACCGCCCTTGGCCTCCGCTACATTGTCCTTCATCGCGCCGTCCTTACTTGCTACCCCCCCTATATGACGATCCGTTTCCTGAGAGAGGAGCGGTGTATTTTCATCGGCATCATCCATATCATTGACAAAATCTTCCAGCTCGATGCCGTCTTCATCGCCGTCTTCGACCGCATGGAAGCCGGTACTGCCGGCCTTGTTCTTCACATTCGGTCTCTTATTGTCGTAAGCGACCGCACCCGCGACAGAGGCTGCGATGATCTCGCCGGTGTTCTTCGCGGAGACATTGACATTGTCATCCGCCGTGACATTCCCCGAGATCGCGGCTTCCGTATCACGGTTGATGTGGTTGTACGCGATGGACGCACCGATCCCTGTGCCGCCGCTGACGCCGATCGCGCCCGCCGCCTGAATGGTCTTCGAGAGGTCTTCCGCAGTGACAGAGACATCCTTCGCCGTGACCGTCGCCTCTCCGATGCGCGCCTTCGTCGTATTATCGAAACGGTTCACGCCCACCGTTGCATCGACCGCGACGGACTTCGCCGGGCCGCCTGCCGCGGCCATCGCGATATTGAGCGCGCGTGCCTTCGCATTGACATCTGCCGATCCCTTCGCCGTGACCACCGCACCGTCATCGATATAGGCCTCTGCGTTATTCTTCTGATGCACGGAGAGCGCCGCGCCGCCGACACCTGCCTTGGATGCGCCTTCCATCGTCCAGCCATTTCTATTGAAAATATCCTGGAAGGCCAACTTTTTGTCTTTATCTTTATAAGCCGTTTTCCAGAGATTCAGCGGAGCCGCGCTCAGATACGACTGGATCGTACCTGTCAGATTCACTGTCGTGATGTCCGTCTCGCCCGTGACATTCACGTTTCCAGCGGCATCGACTGCAGGCGTCGTCGTCTGCGTGTCATCTTTCTTGCCAATATACGCTTTGGCGTTGTTGTCATAGTTCACGATGGAGACGGACGCCGCACCATTCACGTTGTCGCCATTTCCCGCCGCCTGCGTCCAGCTGTCCACCAGATCGGGAAGGACGGGATTCGTATCGATCGAGTTAAAGAAGACATTCAAAAGCTGATCCACGGGATCGCTGCTCTGCCAGCTCGTCTGCCAGGGGATGACCGTCTTCGCATGGACGGTCGTATCTCCGCTGGTCTTCGTGTCGCCACTGATGAAAGCGGTCGCGTGATTTCTTTGTTCCAGATAAGAGATCGCCGCCGTGATGGTATTGTCCTTCTTCGTGGTCTCATCCTTGGACGTTGTATCATTCTGGTACGAACCAACGACCGCATGGCTGCGAGAGAGCGTCAGCGCATCGACCGTGAGCGACTTTGCGCCCGCCGCGTCACTTGCATTCCCGCTCGCATCGATGCCGCGCACCTTCCCCGTCACAGACGCCGTCGCGTCATTGTCACTGAAAAGAAGCGCTGTCGACGCATTCGCTCCCATCTTGTTCCATGGTTTCTTCTGCTTCGCCGGCTTGTCCGCTTTATCGAGGTCAAGGTCCTTTGCCGCCTGGCCTGTCTTATCTTCTTCGGTAAATGCTTTTTTCAATTTCGAGAAAAATTTTCCCACGCCTGCCTTGATCGGATCTGTCGTCGGCTTGAGCGCCGTATCCCCGCCGATGCTCGATGCCGTCACCGTATCCGCCGCATAGACGCCGCCGTTTTCAGAGAGCGTATTCTCCGCTTTGACCGACACATCGCCCTTCGCGTAGACCTTGCCCGCCATATCCGCGCTCGCTTTCGTATCAGAGATCCCGAGACCGACCGCGAGCCCCAGCGTTTGTCCGCAGTTAGACGCGCCAGAGCCCAGCGAGCGGATCGATTTCGCGCTGATATCCACATCGCCCTGGCTTGTCAGCGTCGCCTTCTTTCCTACCTTCGCCGCGATGTCGCTCGTAAGCTGCGCCCAAGAGAAGTCCAGCGACAGCCCGCCCATCGGCACTGCGCTGAAATCTATCAGGCTCATCTTGACCGCATTCGTGCCTTCCGCGGAGAGCGTCGTATCCTTCGCGGAAGTGATCGTGCTGTCATCCACATCGACGTACGACTTCACGTCACCGATGCCCACGTTAAACCCGATGCCAACAAGATTCACATTGAACGGCGCGATATCCGACTTTGCGTCTGACGTGATCTTCACATCGCCATGCCCCTCGGCGCCCGTGCCATCTCCAAGAGCCTTGATATCCGTCTTGTCGATGTCCACATTCGCCTCGGCATACGTCTTCGTCGCCGAGCCGAACGTGCGGAAATTGCCGCCGTACTCTTCGATGAGGCCCAAGACGGCATTGTGATCTTTTTCCCGCTCGATACCCGCCTTGATCTCCGCATCAGAGAGCTCATTGTCATCACCGATGACGCCCGATGTCGTGGCACGAGCGGAAATGTCTACATTATCCCCCTTGATCGTATTTCGACCGCGGCTCTTCTGTCCCATCTTCACCAATGCATACGCGCCGTCGCCGATGTCCCAGGCATAGAGCTTCGTCGCCGCCGTCGCATGGATGGAGACATCCCCCGCCTTATGACCGTTCTTTCCTTCTGCCGTGATCGTCGCATCATCCACATCGATGCGGGAGACGCCCATGACATTTCTGACCGCCGTGATGTCGATCTTGCCGCTGTCCTTCTTTTCCGACGACGAGTCGATGTACGCATCCTTGATGGAAATCATGCCATCACCTGGCTCCTTACCGGGATCCGCCTGCAGCTTCGCATCCTGCGAAGACGCCGTCAGCGCGATCGCCCCGCCGCCCGAGGTGATGCGGCTCGCCTTCGCTTCCGTGCCGGTGACGACGAGATTATCCCCCGTCTCTACGGTGACACTCCGCCCATGAGACGCGACCTCGCCCGCCAGCGTGATATTCTTCTTTGCGATCAGCGCGATGCCGTCCATCGTCGCTACCGCCGTCGTCGCATCCACGATGCCCGCCGTATTTACGAGAGAATTTCTGTATGTATCCGCACTCTGACCCGCGGTGTAGTCATGAAATGCAGCCCCCGTCTGGATCATGCCGTCCGTCTGCGAGATCGTACTCTTTGCCGAAGCGATGACCACGCTGTCCTTTGCGTTGATTTTGCCCGCGAAAGAGATCCCTGCATCGCCTGCCGTGTTCCCGCCCCACAGAGAGCCGTCATTCAAAAGGCGCGCCCGCTCCGCCGGCGATTTCTGATAAAAGTCCTTGTCCCGGTCAAAATTGACCTGAACCGGCCCCGGCTGAGGAGGCATAACGTAGTAGCCGTTATAGAGCGCATCACCCACCGCTGTATTCGTCCCGAGCGTCAGGCGGCCCACATTGAAGACACCATGCGAGCCGACCGCGATACCTGCATTCGAGAAGAAATACACGTCCCCGCCGATCTTGTTATCCTTGATCGCATTCACGACACCGTCTATGTCGATCTTGTTCTTGACGACATTGATCTGATGATTCGCCTTTTCCATATGGAGATTCGCCACATCGTGCTGCTTGATGCCGAAATCATTGAACTTGTTCAGCGCATTGCCGTCCTTCACCTGCTGATTCGTGATGTCATACTGTTTGCCGCTGTTTGCGATATCCGTCACTTTGACCGTATTGCCATAGTGCTTCTGATCCGCCACCGTCACGTCCGCATAGATGAAATTGCAAGCCGCGCCCCAGCCTGCGATGGCAAGGAGCAGTGTCGTCCCTGCGCGGGAAAGGATGTTCCCCCCCCCGGCGCGTACTCTTCTTCCCCTGATGGGTCTTGACAAGCTCCGAAGCGACCACATAGCAGCCGCGCGTGGCATTCCATATGACTTTATATATTTTATTCATAAGACGGTCCTCCTTTGGGTGAGAAGATCATGAAGATCGGTTGAAGGGTTGAAGGGTTCAGGGTTCGGGGTTCGGGGTTCGGGGTTGTGGTGGCGGCTTCGCCGCGAATATGTATGGGGCGATGCCCGAAAGCAGTATTCAAGTCACCAGTCACTAGCCACTAGTCACTAGTCACTTCCCTCACACATTCCTCTGCAGGTAGAAATGGACTCTGGGCGATGCATCTCCGATATTGCCGGAATCCTTGAGCGGGATGCCGAGAACGGCCTTGCCATACCAGCCGCCCTTGCTGCACTCCAGACCGAAGCCTGCGCTCGTGAGGTAGTCCTTCGTTGTTTTGACGCTGAAATTGTTATATGCGACGCCGTGGTCGAGGAAGACGAAGCCTCGCCAAGTCTGATGGTCACTGCTGATGGGGAAGCCGTACTCCATACCGGCGAACCATCCTTTATCGCCCGAAAGGATACTTTCCTTGTATCCGCGGACGCTCCCCATACCGCCCAGCGTGAACTGCTCCGTCGAAGGCAGCGAGGTAAAGGCGGTGTACTGGCCGTAGAGGCGGTAGAGCATGTACTGGTCATTTTTGAGATTCTGCCGGCGCATGAGGTAGGCGCTATAGTATGAGCCGTTGTTATCCTTATCATTCACGCGGTCATCGCTCTCATAGCCGGTGACGCTGGTCATGAAGAACCACAGTCCGTTCTCATCGAAGCTCCGCGCTGACAGTCCGGCCTTCACCGTGCGCGTTTCGCTATTCGAGAGCTCCATCCCGGAGTACGTGGTATCCGACCATTTCCGATGGCCTTCCAGAAAGACATCCACACGGGAAAGCGGCGTGATATTCACGGGGTGCGTGATGGAGATCGCCGCGTCATTCGAATTGGCCTTCATGTCATAATCCTTGAAGGCGCCGTCGATGATATCCACCAGATTTCTGCTGTAGGAAATCTGCGCCCGCGTCCCGTGATGCCCCCATGGCGTATCGTACATCACCGAGCCGCCCCAGATGCCTTCCGTCCACACCGGGCTCACCGCGAGGCTCGCATCATGCCCGCCGATCCCGCGGTACTCCGTATACGCACCGATGCGATAGCGGCCGCTCTCTTTCTGACCCGCATTGTCCGTGAAAATAAAGGATGTCAGCGGATTCTCCTTCTCCCCGAGCAGCAGGTGGAGGTCGGAGGTCCCTTCCTCCTCTCCCGGCACCAGCTCTGCCTGCACCTGATAGGTATTCGTCGAATTATATACGCGGAGCTCATCCTCGAGCCGGTCCACGTCCACCAGCTCGCCCGTCTTTCCATGGATGCGCGAGAGAAGCGACTTCTCGGAGATCCGCTGATTTCCCGTGACGACCGTCTTTCCGAATTTCCCTTCAATGAGACGGATGTAGACCACGCCGTCCTGTACCTTCTGCGGCGGCAGCACGGCCTGCGCCGTCACGATATGCTTCTCCTGATACAGCGCATTCAGGCGGGCCACCATGTCCGTCAGCTCCTTCACGGTGGCAGGCCCTGCGCCTTTGAAATGGATGGCCCTCCGGATCTCCTCTGCGGAAAGAAATTTCGACGGCGTCACACGGATCTCCTTCACTTCAAAGACCAGCCCGCCCTCTTCGGCCTTCGCCTCCGAAGAATGCACGACATCCAGCGTGCGGTAGCGGCTCTTCTGATAATACGACGCCACCTGCTGGTTCGTCTCGCTCATGCGCGACGCCTGATCCATCACCTTCTGCACCGCCGGATCCGTCGGATCGAGCGCAGCACTCACGCTGCCTGAAAAAAGAAGGGCTGTCAAAAGACTAAGAGATAGTGATTGTATAGTACGTTTCATGGCAAGATCCTCCATCGGAAAAAAAGGGACACGCAGAAGACCGTCTGCTTTTTCTAAAAAAGGGTACATGATGCCTATTCTGTATCTATTATACAGGAGATCCTTCCTTCTGACCCTGTCACAAGTGACAGGGTCAGAAAATTTTGAGAAAAGTTTTTTGGGGGGATGAGGGACTAGGGACTGGTGGCTGGTGACTAAGAGACATTCGGACATCGCCCGATGGATGCTCCGCAGCGTTTCTGCTCTATGCGCCATGCCTCATGTTTCCTTGCTCTCCGTGATATAATATGATGTAAATATTTTCACAGCACCCTTGGTGCTTCCATTTTTCAAAGAAAGGACCCACTCATGAACACCCCGTTGGGGGCTGACTACAGAAGCCCCACTTTCTGGCAGCGGCTGTTTTTCATCCTGGCCATCACCGTGGTCGGGACATTTCTTTACTCCGTCGGCATCAATGCCTTCTATGTCCCCCATCACTTTCTCGCAGGCGGGCTCACCGGCATCGCGATGATCCTGAACTACCTGACGGGCTTTCCCATCGGTATCGCAAATCTTATCCTGAACATCCCGATCCTTCTTCTTGCCCTGAAGTTCATGGGGAAATTCTATACCCTGATCACCATCATAGGCACCGTGCTCTGCTCCGTTTTCATCGACCTCACCGCACCGCTTGCCGCCATGTCCTCCGTGAAACAGCCGCTCGTCTCTGCCATCGCAGGCGGCGTCATCCTCGGCCTTGGCATGGGGCTCCTCTACCGCTACAACAGCAACACCGGCGGCCTCGATGTCATCGGCGCGATCCTGAAGAAATACTACAATCTGGAGATCGGCTACGTCGTCTTTGCGCTGAACTTCCTGATCGTCATGGCCAGTGCCTGGATCTTTGCCTTGGAGCTCGCCATCTGCACCCTGATCGCGATGTACATCAATGCGAATCTGTCAAGCCGTCTCGTCATCGGCTTCGCCCAGCGGAAAGCCGCCTTCATCGTTTCTGACAAGCCTCTTGAGATCGCAGACGCCATCCTCCGCAACATTCACCACGGTGCGACCCTCCTCTACGGGCAGGGCGCCTTCTCCGGCATGGATAAGCGCATCATCTTTGCCATCGTCGATCTGACACAGATCACGAAGCTCCGTCACTACATCGAAGAAATCGACCCGCACGCCTTTCTCTTCATCATGAATACCACCGATGTCATCGGCCGCGGCTTCACAAGCCCGCTCTCCACCGTAAAGACCATGCCGAAGTCCATGCGCTACACCAGCAGCCCCAAGGGCGAAATGGTCCCCACGCGCATGTGGCAGTATGAAATGGACGAGGAAGCCCACCCGAATCAGGGCGAGGCCGAACGTGAAGCTGAGAAGATTGCAAGAAAGCGTATGAGCTATCGGAAATAAAAAAACACGCCGCAGGGCGTGTTTTTTTATTGGGTGGGAATGGGCATATCCTCTTCCACTGGTTGCTGTCCGCTATTTCTGCTATACTGAATGCGTCACACTGCAACTCCTCGCACGAGAATCGTGACAAGAAGGAGGTGCCTTATGGATTTCATCATTACCTTTTGTGGTTCTGTCGCAGCAAGCATGATCGCGCATTATCTTTGCAAATGGCTTGACAGGAAAACCTAGCAGTGCTTGATAAGCCTAAGCTCACTTGTGCTTTGAACAAGAAGAACCCCCAAAAGATCTCGCACATCTTTTGGGGGTTCGTTCTTTTATGCCTATGGCATCATTACCTTTGCCTATCCGTATCTTAGCACGATTTCCCGGCTTCGTCAACGCTCTTCGCTGCCATTCCAATCCCATGCATCATCATCCTGAGCGGTGGAAAACGAAATACCGGTCACTCCTTTGAGAGCTGCAAGTCCCCCGCGGAAGATGGAACGCGAAAATGAGATGATCGTTATTTCACATCGCCTTTTTTTTGATGGGGATGGGAATATCACCTTTCACTGGCTGCTGCCTGTCATTTCTGCTATACTAATTGCGTCACACTGCAACTCCCCGGAGAATCGTGACGGGAGGGAGGCACCTGTATGGAAAGTATATTCACATTTTTGATTTCTGTCGCAGCAAGTATCGTAGCCTACTACATTTGCAAATGGCTTGACGGAAATTGCTAGCAGTGCTTGATAAGCCTACGTCAAGAAAGAACCCCTATGAGATGTATGAGATCTCATAGGGGTTCTTTCTTTTGGCACCACATGGGTATATTCACATTTGCCTATTCGTATCTTAGCACGATTCACTCACTCCGTCAACGCTGATTTTCTCCTATAAGATGGCGGCGCAGCCGCCACCTGCATTTCTCACTCCGAAGTTTCCTTAGTACCCGCGTATCTGCTTTTCATCCGACAGATCGAAGAGATCTCCGTAGCCCGCATTCGCCATCGCCTTCACCGCGTAGACGCAGTTCTGCGAGGCGGCGTAAATATAGCGGTCATCGATAGGAGCGATGTGCCGGGCCGCGCGCATCTGAGCGATTGCCGGATTTGCCAGAAAATCGTCCCGATATTTCCCCGCCCCCGTCGTATCCGAGGAACGGTCGGTCGAGACGAAGAGCATATCCGGATCCGCCTTGACGATGAGCTCGGGCGAAATGGCCTGCCCATTCGCGCCGCCTGCCTTCTCGATCGCATTCTCCAGACGCGCCCGCGTCAAAAGCTCGTGGAACATCGAGCCGGGTCCTCCATAGCGTGTCATCTGCGAGACCAGGTACACCACCGGCTTCTTGTCCGTACGCGCTCCCAGCGTATCATCCACCTCTTTCAGCTGGCGATCCATCTCGCGGATCACATTCTCGCCGCGCTCCTTCTCCCCGACCGCCGCCGCAATGATCCGCACATCATCCTTCACCTGCTGGATCGAGCGAGGCCCGTCGATCACCACGACAGGGATGCCCAGATTGCGATACATCGTGAGCTCCTCGCCTTTCGTGTATGTCGAAGCCACCACCAGATCCGGCCGCGCCTGCGTCACAAGCTCCATCGACAGTCCCGCGAGAGGAATGGTCATCGGGATATCCTTCGTATCCTCTGCGACATAGGAAATCGCCGGATCACGATCCGCCTCCGTCGCTCCCACCAGATGATCCGCAGTCACGACACCCAGAAGCATCGTATCGATCGATGCCGAATTTCCCAAGATCCGCTTCGGCTTGCCGGGGATCTTCACTTCCTGCCCCGTCGCATCGACCACGGTGTAGCTCTCTCCCTGACCGCTCATCGCTACCTGCTTCACCCCGCAGCCGGTCACGGAAAGGGAAAGCAGGAGCGCCAATCCCAGTCCCATCGTTTGATATATTTTCATGCGTCCTCCTATGATAGAAATCTTTTCCGTTTTTAATCATAACATAAACTGCGGGTCATGGCATAGTGGTGATGCCCACCTGAGACGTAGAGACTGGGAGACTTTAGACTTTAGATGTCTGACGTCTAAAGTCTGACGTCTCTTAGTCTCCTAGTCTCCTAGTTACTTGAAGCATCTAATCCCTAGCCACTAGTCACCAGCCACCAATTCTTCCAAAGCATCTGTCAGCACCTTGTACACGCCGACCGTGAGCGATGCGATCTCCTCCGTGACGGGCATGAGGTCGGGGATGAGGATCGGCTTCATGCCGGCTGCGTGTGCCGCACGGATGCCATTCGGACTGTCCTCGAAGACGCAGCAATCCGCCGGAGGGACGCCCAGTCTTTTCGCAGCCAGCAGAAAAATATCCGGCGCCGGCTTCCCGTGAAGGACTTCATCTCCGCTCGCAATGGCTGAGAAATAGGACGTAAGGCCGCTGACAGACAGATTGCTCTCGATCTGCGCCCGCGGTCCGCTGCTCCCGATCGCCATGGGGATGCCGCGCGCGTGAAGCGAGGCAAGGATCTCCCGGCAGCCGGGCTTCAGGGGCACGCCGCGCGAAAGCTCCTTTGCCACGCGCTGCTTGCACTCCCGCTGGATCTCCGTGCCATCCTTCACCCGATAATGCTTCTCGATGATGCGGTTCATCACCTCGCCCGAGGTGCCGCAGATCTCATACTTGAAAGCATCCGGCAGTACGATGCCCCGTTCTTTTGCTATGGCATTCCAATACTTCTGAAAGACGGCCTCCGTATCAAAAAGCGTGCCGTCCATGTCGAAAATGACTGCTATGGACATGTTGATCCTCCTTGATCTGTGGAAACACGGAATCGATCGCAGAGAGGCGATCCGCATTTCCCTACCCCAAATGACTTCCCGCCATCCGGAAAACGGGCAGCATGACCGAAAAGAGGACAAGCGCCGTGAGGCCGCCCACGAAGAGCAGCATGGCAGGCTCCGCGATATGACGGAAATGACGGAGCTTCTCCTCCGTTTCCGCCGTCATGAGCCTTGCTGCCTGATCCAGAAATCGCGGCAGCTCCCCGCTCGAAAGTCCCACCTGACAAAGCTCAAAGAGGAGCGGGAAACAGAACCCGCTTTCCTCCCATACGCTCGCAAAATTCTCCCCCTGCATCAGCTTCCTCTCCATACCGCGCACCTTTTCTTCTGCCACGTGATTGCCCAGTACCTTCATGCTGGCGGCGAGCGCTTCCGAGAGCGGCTTTCCGCTTTCGAGGAAAGAGGACAGCGAAAGAGTGAATCGGATGAGCAGCAGACGGCGATAAAAGACAGAGCGGTAGAGCCACACTTCCTTTCGCCGCCGGCCCGCGCGCGTCCGAAGGTACAGCGCTCCGACGATCAGGACAGCGAAGAGTATAAGGCCAAGAAGCATCCCCCAGTGCCGAAGGAAAAGCCCCAGCGCGAGCCCCGCCGAAGCGAGAAGCGGCAGTGTGATCCCCAGCGTCTCGAAAAGCATCGCAAAGGACGGCAGGATGAAGAGCAGGATCACCAGAAGAAGCACCAACGCGAAGGCAAGCACAAAGAGCGGATACGCCAGCGAACGCGAGAGGCGCCGCCGGAACAGATCCTCCTTCTCATAGTACAGCGCGATGTGTGTAAGGGCCGACGGCAGTGTCCCCGTCATTTCTCCCACTTCCAGCAGAGAAATAAAAAAAGACGGACACCAGCCGCCCGCCGCAAAGCTCTCCGACAGAGAATGCCCGCTCGCGATCCGCTCTCTCGCAGAGAGGAGGAGTCTCCTCTCCTGCGGTCTTTCTTTCGACGCGAGGAGCGAGAGCGACTCTGTCACCGTCAGCCCAGCGGAAAGGAGTGCTGCCCAGGACGAAGCCAGAAGGGACAGCGCGCGGCGGCTTGCAAAAGGCCGCGCACGGAAAAAACGATGCGCCTCTTTCTCCTCAAAAAGGCGGATGACCGACAGCCCTTCAGAGAAGAGGGCTGCCGCTGCTTCCCGCTTCGTCCTTGCCGCAAGGCTTCCTTCGTGGATCCCGCCCTCTTCGTCATAAGCCTTATAGTGAAATTGTTTCATGAATGGTCCTTTGCTGTGGGAAATGAGTGACTGATGACTTGGTAAACAAGTTCAGAAGGTTCAAAAGGGGTGGAAGAGACGCACAATTTATTCCAAACTCTTCAAAAGCCGTTCCCTTTCCCGTTCACTGATCCCCTTCATGGCATACATCGCCTGCTTCATCGTCCGCATCTGCGAAAGTCCCATTTCCATATACGACGGGATCTGCTCCTCCTTGCCCTCGCGGATCAGATGCGCGACGGCAGAGACATTCGTCAGGATCTCACGCAGGAGCCATGTCTCCTTGCCGCTGCGATAAAGCATCTGAGAAGAGACCGTCACGAGATTCGCCGCGAGAAGCCCCCGGATCTCCTCCTGCCGATCGCCGGGAAACGCATGAATGATGCGGGCAGGCACATCCTTCGCGCGCGTCGTGTGCAGCGTCCCCAGCACCAGATGCCCCGTCTCCGCCGCCGTCAGCGCCGCAGAGATCGTCTCGCTGTCTCGCATCTCTCCCAGCGCGATGACATCGGGATCCTCTCTCAGCGCATCACGGATGCCCTGCGGAAAATCCGCCACATCACGCCCGATCTCCCGCTGATGGATGAGCGCCTTCTCCATAGGGATCACGTACTCCACCGGATCCTCCAGCGTCACCACATGACAGGCTCTCTTCTGGCTGATCAGCGAAAGAATGCGCGCCATCGTCGTACTCTTGCCGCTTCCCGAAGAACCCGTGATGAGGACAAGCCCGTGCGAAAGCTGCGATACCTTCTCCAGCCACGTCCTGTCGGGATCCGCGCCAAGCAAAGAAAGCTCCGGCAGGATGCGGATCGCCGCCGATGCCAGACCGCCGCTGCGATACAGATGCAGACGGCAGCGGACATTTCCCAAAGAAAACGCACTGTCCGCGCTTCCTGTCCGCTGATACGCCGCCTGCCTATCGGGAGGCACATAGGAAGAGATGAGTTCTGCAAAGAGCTGAGGCTCCGCGATCTCCTTCATCTTCTTCAGCGCCCCATAGACACGGATCATAAGAGGCAGCCCCTCGGTCAAGTGAATATCCGTCATGGCAGGATTCGCTGCCAGCAGTTTCTCTATATCCATCTCATGCCTCCCCGGCCAGAATGACCGCCGCCGACTCCGGCGAGATCTCCCCCTCTTCCATCAGAAGAAGCGCCGACTCGCCCATCGTTTTCTGTCCCGCTTTCCGCATCGCCTGCTGCAGCTTCTCCTGCGAGAAATCATGATGCAGGATGCGTCTCTCGCTGTCTCCGATGGCGATCATCTCAAAGACCCCCGTCCGCCCGGAAAAGCCGCGATGACGGCAGGCCTCACAGCCAGCCCGCTCGTAAGCCGCATGCCCGGCAAGGGAGCGCGGCAGAGCGTGGGCCGTCAGGAGATCCTCCGTCAAGACCACCTCCCTTTTGCAGGAAGGACAAAGCCTCGGTACCAGCCGCTGCGCCATCACCAGCGACAGCGACGCGGAAAGAAGATAGGGCGGGATGCCCATATCCATCAGACGAAGCGGCGCAGCGGCCGCGCTCATCGTGTGGAGCGTCGACAGCACCAGATGCCCCGTGAGCGAGGCATGGATCGCGATCTCTGCCGTTTCTCTGTCACGGATCTCCCCGATCATCACGATATCCGGATCCTGCCGCACGAGCGAACGCAGCCCTCGCGCAAAGGAAAGCCCCGAACGCTCATTCACCTGGATCTGCGTCACGCCCGGCAGCCGGTACTCCACCGGATCCTCGATAGAAATGATACTCACCGTCTCCTGATTCAAGAGCTTCAGCGCCGCATACAACGTCGACGTCTTTCCGCTGCCCGTCGGCCCCGTCGTGAGGATCAGTCCCTGCCCCTTGGAAAGCGCCCGCCGAAACAGCGACTCCTGCTCCCTTCGCATTCCCAGCTCATTCTTCTCGATAAAATTCACCCGCCCCGACAGAATACGGATGACGATCGTCTCCCCATACATCGAAGGCAGGACAGAAATGCGGAAATCATACGGCACCCCATCGATCTCCTCCGCCCAGCTCCCATCCTGCGGCAAACGGCTCTCCCCCACATCCAGCCGCCCAAGGACCTTCACGCGCACCGAAAGATTCGGCGCCATGGAGGAAGAGAGACAAAAGCGATCCGAAAGCAGCCCGTCCTTCCGAAACCGTACCCGCACAAAGGAAGCCCCCGGCTCGATATGGACATCACTCGCCCTCTCAGCAGCCGCCTGTCGCATGATCTTCTTCAGCACCACATCCGCTCCACCGCGCAGCTCCTCCATGCGACCGCCTCCTTCTTACCATCAAGGATTTTTCCTCATTATAGCATAAATAGAAAACACCCATCCAACAATGTTGGAAATATCGCATCCTGTCATTGGCGTGACTGGCGACTGATAGCTAGGGATTGGTGGCTAGGGATTAGGTCGTCGATACGAGAATACCCTCTTCTAAAAAGGCAGCGATGCCGCCGCCCCGTGAGACCATCCGCTCCCCAAGCACCGTCATCCCGAGCGCAGCCGAGGGATCTTTATTGCTGCGGCTTTGTTGTTCCCTTTGCTCATCCGTTTGCATGAAGCACCGTATCCCACATTCATGGAGTATCAGGCTTCCCGTTTCCGTTCACACGCATACACCGATTGACCGCAAACGGAAAAGATTTCTCGCTTGCGCTCGAAATGACATGCGGGAGAAGATCGCCCCTCATAGTCTTTCATACCGCCGGCGATTCCAGCCAACCGAGACTTCAAGGCAAAGCAAAAAGGACCAACCATTTACATGATTGGTCCTTTTAGTTAATCAGCAGCTTCCTATCCTCCCGGGCCGCTTCCAGCCAAGTACTTTCGGCGTTTGTGAGCTTAACTACCGTGTTCGGCATGGGTACGGGTGTATCCTCACAGCTATCGCCACTGAATCGTTGAGAGTGTCTGTTCTCTCAAAACTATATAGAAGAAAAGTTTTCCGAAGGGCTTCCGCCACTTGGTCGCGCTTGTGAAATTCAAGTTAAGACCTCGACCTATTAGTACTGCGTCGCTCCAACCCTTACGGGCCTTCCACTCACAGCCTATCAACCTCATCGTCTTTAAGGGGTCTTACTCATTGCTGATGAGAAGTCTCATCTCGGGACGGGCTTCACGCTTAGATGCTTTCAGCGTTTATCCTTTCCGGATGCGGCTTTCCAGCCGTGCCACTGGCGTGACAACTGGTACACCGTTGATCCGTCCACTCCGGTCCTCTCGTACTAGGAGCAGCCTCCCTCAAACTTCTTGCGCCCGCGATGGATATGAACCAAACTGTCTCACGACGTTTTGAACCCAGCTCGCGTACCACTTTAATGGGCGAACAGCCCAACCCTTGGAACCTACTCCAGCTCCAGGATGTGATGAGCCGACATCGAGGTGCCAAACCTCCCCGTCGATATGAACTCTTGGGAGAGATTAGCCTGTTATCCCCAGGGTAGCTTTTATCCGTTGAGCGATGGCCTTTCCACACAGTACCACCGGATCACTAAGCCCGACTTTCGTCTCTGCTCGACTTGTCTGTCTCGCAGTCAAGCTCCCTTCTGCCTTTGCACTCTTCGGTCGGTTTCTGTCCGACCTGAGGGAACCTTTGGGCGCCTCCGTTACTCTTTCGGAGGCGACCGCCCCAGTCAAACCGCCTACCTGAGATGGTCCACGAGGTTGTTAGCCTCCGTGTTAGAATCTCAGCAATACAAGGGTGGTATCCCAACATCGACTCAGTATAAGCCAAAGCCCATACTTCAAAGTCTCCCACCTATCCTGTGCATGCATCACCGAGATTCAATCTCAAGCTGCAGTGAAGCTCCATGGGGTCTTTCTGTCCAGTCGCGGGTAACCTGCATCTTCACAGGTATTTCAATTTCACCGGGCCCCTCGTTGAGACAGTGCCCAAATCATTACGCCTTTCATGCGGGTCGGAACTTACCCGACAAGGAATTTCGCTACCTTAGGACCGTTATAGTTACGGCCGCCGTTCACTGGGGCTTCAGTTCAATGCTTCGATTGCTCTGACATCTCTCCTTAACCTTCCAGCACCGGGCAGGCGTCAGCACCTATACTTCAGCTTTCGCTTTCGCAGGCACCTGTGTTTTTGGTAAACAGTTGCTTGGGCCTCTTTTCTGCCACCTTGTTCTGTTCCAGGGGTTTCTCCCTTTCGCTTACTTAAGGTCATCCTTCTCCCTAAGTTACGGATGCAATTTGCCGAGTTCCTTAACGAGGGTTTTCCCGCGCACCTTAGGATTCTCTCCCCGCCTACCTGTGTCGGTTTACGGTACGGGCGGATACTTTCTCACTAGAAGTTTTTCTTGGCAGTGTAGGATCTATGAGTTCGTCATACTTTCGTATAACTCCCCATCGTGTCTCTGCTTTTAGAATCAGGGATTTGCCTCCGATTCAACATACGCACTTGGACGCGCTCTTCCAGTCGCGCGATCATATGCCTTTCTGCGTCGCTCCATCGCTCAAACGATTGTATCCGGTACAGGAATTTCAACCTGTTGTCCATCGCCTATGCGTCTCCGCCTCGGCTTAGGTCCCGACTTACCCTGAGACGACGATCGTTGCTCAGGAACCCTCGGGCTTTCGGTGGAAAGGATTCTCACCTTTCTTTTCGATACTCATACCGGCATTCTCACTTCTTAACGGTCCACATGTCCTTCCGGTCATGCTTCTTCCTGTTAAGAACGCTCCCCTACCCATTGACATAGTCAATGCCATAGCTTCGGTTCCGTGCTTGAGCCCCGGACATTTTCGGCGCAGCGTCTCTCGACCAGTGAGCTATTACGCACTCTTTAAATGGTGGCTGCTTCTGAGCCAACATCCTGGTTGTTTATGAAACGCCACATCCTTCGCCACTTAGCACGGCATTTGGGACCTTAGCTGATGATCTGGGCTGTTTCCCTTTTGACCACGGCCCTTATAAGTCGTAGTCTGACTCCCGAGTATAATTGCAGCCATTCGTAGTTTGACTGGGTTTGGTAGCCGGGTAGGCCCCTCTCCTGATCAGTGCTCTACCGCCTGCAATCTCTACCTCGAGGCTAGCCCTAAAGCTATTTCGGGGAGAACCAGCTATCTCCACGTTCGATT
>NZ_BAABYQ010000001.1:0-45000 GCF_042846925.1 Dialister sp. i34-0019-2H8 | reverse complement strand
GCGCCGCACCACCCCCATTGACCCCTCTGAACCCTTAGAACCTTCTGAACCTATTTAACCTACTGAATGGTGGAGGTCCCGTTTTGAGAGCTGCCCATGCTGTCCGTTTAACCGCGCTCTCATTCTTGCCCGCCCGGCTCGATTTCCTATATAATGAAGACAAAGAGCAAGGCGCTCCGAATTCATGATAAAGGAGGAAGGAAGATGAAGTACGCAAAGAAACCGATGGCCCTCATTCTGTCGCTCGTCCTGTGCATGGGCCTCTCTGCCTGCGGAAACGATCCGCCGAAGCCGCCGCCCGATTCGTTTGAAGGTATGGTAAAAGAGTCGAAGATTTCCGAAGAGAGCAGCCGCTATCTGGGAAGCTGGCAGGGCGAAGAAGAGAACCGTCTTGAGATCGAGAAGAGCGGTGAGACAGAAGAAGTGCGCGTCGCACTCTATGATGCCAAAGGAGACATCTATGCCAGCGGCTACCTGCAGCCTGTCAAGAAATATGGAGCAGACTATTTCTACAATGAACACGACGGCATGGCGCACCGCACTTGGATCGACAGCGAGAACAGCGATGTCCTCCGTATGGACGCCTTCGGTATCTTCACGAGAGCGATAGAAGGCGCGGAGGAAGAGAGCTTTGATTTCCAGCCGCTGGAAGGCACTTGGGCGATGGATGGAGAGAAAAATCCCAAGAGTGTGCTGGATATCGATGACGAAGGCGGCTGGCACCTGCGCGAACGGCCAGGGAAGAAAGGCAAATTCAAAGAAGTGGACAGCGGCACCCTGCGCGCGAAAGGCGAAGGCCGCTTCGAAGCCGTCTCTGACGATCACGAAGGCGTCGTGTACGACATGACCGTTGTCGATAAAAAGACACTCTACTGGGGCGGAGAAAACGATCATTATCAGAAGATGAAATAGCAAAAAGCCATGGGCGGGCATGTCCATGGCTTTTATGATGGTTTTTGAAAATCCGTGCAAAGAGGTGTAAGGCTTGAATACCACTTTGGGGCATCACCATTTACAAAAATCGGCGCAAAGCGCCGCACTTGAGACGCTTTTCCCCAGGCTCTTTCATACCGCCTGTGCCCTATCCGCCCCTTCGGGGCACCTTCCCCTCGAGGGGAAGGCTGACGATACGAGAATACCGTCATCTAAAATGCGGCGAAGCCGCCACCGGAACCCGTAGGGATAAGTACTAGGGATTAGGGATTGGGGATTAGACTGGAAGACTGAGAGACATCAGACACCTGACTTTTATCCTCCAGCCTTCGGGCATCGCCGTTTATAAAAATCGACGGACTATTCAACATAGCACGCTATACCGCTAGCATGCCCCCATTGCCTTCGGCACTTCCCCCGAAGGGGGACGCAAGACGTTACGCAGCTAACGATTTCCTTAACTTAATAGCATTACCCCTCTAGGGGAAGGGGGACCGCGTCAGCGGTGGATAGGGTGCTTTCGTAAGCGACGCACTTGAGACGCTCCTTCCCGCTCTCTTTCATACCGCTAGTGCCCTATCCGCCCCTTCGAGGCACCTTCCCCTTGAGGGGAAGGCTGACGATACGGGAATACCGTCATCTAACATGCTTCGAAGCCGCCACCCGAACCCCAAACCCGCCAACAAAAAAGCGAACCCCTTTCGAGGTTCGCTTTTTTTATGCCGCTGTCCGTTTATTTTTCATCTCTATGCTTGATGGCTGCTTCGATGAGGCCGCGGAAGAGCGGGTGCGGACGGTTCGGGCGGCTCTTGAATTCCGGATGAGCCTGGGTGGCTTCGAAGTACGGATGATCCTTGAGCTCGATCGTTTCGACGAGGCGTCCGTCCGGGCTGGTGCCGCAGATGATGAGGCCTGCTTTTTCAAGCTCCGGACGAAGGGCATTGGAGACTTCGTATCTATGGCGATGACGTTCGTAGACGATCTCCTGACCGCCGTAGAGTTCTCTGGCTTTGCTGCCTTCCTTGAGCTTGCACGGATAGATGCCAAGGCGCATGGTGCCGCCTTTTTCGGTGACGTCTTCCTGGTCTGGCATGAGGTCGATGACAGGGTACTGGGTGTCCGGGATGAATTCGGAGGAGTTTGCACCGGTCATGCCGCATACATTTCTGGCAAATTCAATGACAGCGCACTGCATACCGAGGCAGAGGCCGAGGAACGGGATCTTATTGACTCGCGCATATTTGATGGTGTCGATCTTGCCTTCGACGCCGCGGTAGCCGAAGCCGCCGGGGACGACGATGCCGTCGATGCCCTGGAAGACTTCGCGAAGATCCGGTTTCTCTTCTTCGAGGACTTCGGAATTGATCCAGTGGACCTTGACCTTGTTGCCGAAGGCGTAGCCGGCGTGAGACAGAGATTCGACGACGGAGAGGTAGGCGTCATGGAGTTCGACATATTTCCCAACGAGAGCGATGTTGAGTTCTTTGTCAGAGGAAACAATGCGGTCCACCATCGCTTTCCAGTCTTCCATGTCGCACTTGGTGTCTTCCATACCAAGCTTCTGGAGGACGATGTGATCGAGGCCTTCTTCCTGCAGGAGAAGCGGTACTTCATAGATGCTCTTGGCAGTGAGGTTATTGATGACGGCTTCGGGTTCTACATCGCAGAACATGCCGATCTTTCTCTTCATATCCGGAGAGAGCGCCTTCACGGTACGGCAGACGATAACGTCCGGCTGGATGCCGATGGAGCGCAGCTCCTTGACGGAGTGCTGGGTCGGCTTTGTCTTGAGTTCGTCAGCGGCTTCGATGTATGGTACGAGTGTGACGTGAATATAGATGACGTCATTTCGATTCGGTACGTCTTTCTTAACCTGACGGATGGCTTCGAGGAATGGCAGGGACTCGATATCACCGACGGTGCCGCCGATCTCCGTGATAACGATGTCTGCATTGTCATTTCTGCCGACACGGAGCACGCGGTCTTTGATCTCGTTCGTGATATGCGGGATGACCTGAATGGTGGAGCCTAGGTATTCGCCCTTTCTTTCTTTGTTGATGACAGCCTGATAGACCTTGCCTGTGGTGACATTGGATGCCTTGGACAGATTTTCATCGATGAATCTTTCGTAATGACCGAGATCCAGATCGGTTTCCGCGCCGTCATCGGTGACGAAGACCTCGCCGTGCTGGTACGGGCTCATGGTGCCCGGGTCGATATTGATGTAAGGGTCGAATTTCTGAATGGTGACTTTGTAGCCTCTGTTCTTCAGCAGTCTGCCCAGGGATGC
This sequence comes from Dialister sp. i34-0019-2H8, assembly GCF_042846925.1. Lineage (NCBI taxonomy): Bacteria > Bacillati > Bacillota > Negativicutes > Veillonellales > Veillonellaceae > Dialister > Dialister sp. i34-0019-2H8. Next base: position 41,777 of record NZ_BAABYQ010000001.1, on the reverse strand, counting down.
AGCGGTGATGCCTTTGCCCAGGGATGAAACGACGCCGCCTGTTACGAAGATGTATTTTGTCATGGGACCTCCTTTGAGATAGGGTGGATGGGAAGAGTGACTGGTCGCTGGTGACCAGAAAATGAGCTGTGATAGGTTCAGCAGGTGCAGCGCGGCGCATCCTATGACGCCGCGAAGCATTTGAACCTGTGAAGCCTATCCTTTCCTTACATTTTTTCCGGAGCGGTAATGCCTAAGATGGTGAGGGCGTGGACCAGGACGTACTGGACGGCGGTGATGAGACCGAGGCGCGCCTGCGTGACTTCGCTATCTACACCAAGGATACGGCATTCTCTATAGAAATGATGGAAGAGGGCTGCCAGCTCGTACGCATATTTGGCGATACGCTGCGGAGCTCTTTCTTTCGCGGCTCCATCGATGAGCTGGTGGTAGTTTTCCATCTTTTTGATCAGATCCATTTCACATTCTTCTTTGAGGTAGGTGAAATCGACGCCAGTGAACTGGGGATCCCAGGTGACCTTGGCTTCCTTCGCCTGACGGAAGAGGCTGTGAATGCGGGCATTCGCATACTGGATGTAATAGACCGGGTTATCGCTGGACTGTTTCTTTGCCAGGTCGATATCGAAGTCCATCTGGGAGTCCAGTGTGCGGGCGCAGAAGAAATAGCGCGCTGCATCGGTGCCGACTTCTTCCATCAGCTCGCGCAGCGATACGGCCTGTCCGGTACGCTTGGACATTTTGACCGGCTGTCCGTCGCGGAGAAGTGTCACCATCTGGAGCAGCATGATCTCGAAATCATCCGGGTTGTAGCCCAAAAATTTCATGGCTGTCTTCAGACGGATGATGTAGCCATGGTGATCCGCTCCCCAGATATCGATGAGCTTGTTGTAGCCGCGGCGGATCTTATTTCCTACATAGGCGATATCGGAGCAGAAATAAGTCGGCACGCCATTCGTGCGGATGACCACGCGGTCCTTGTCATCGCCGTTCTTTGTGGTGCGGAGCCAGAGAGCGCCGTCCTTCTCGTACATATTGTCTTCGTCCTTCAGGACTTTGAGCGCTTCATTCACCTGATCCGGATAGAGAGATCTTTCGGAGAACCAATTGTCGAAGTCGACGTGGAATTCCTGCAGATCCTTCTTGAGGTCTGCGAGCTTTTCCTGAAGGCCGAGCTCTTTGAAGATCTCCAGACGTTCTTTCTCATCCATATCGAGGTACTTCTTGCCATCCTTGGCAAGGATATTTTTCGCTGTATCGATGATATCCTGTCCATGGTAGCCGTCTTCCGGGATCTCGGCATCCAGACCGCAGAGCTGAAGATAGCGTGCATTGATGGATTCCGCCAGATGATCGATCTGGTTGCCGGCATCATTCACATAGTATTCCGACAGTACATCATAGCCGGCCGCGCGCAGCAGATTCACCATCGCTGAGCCATAGGCAGCACCTCTGGCGTGTCCGATGTGGAGAAGGCCGGTCGGATTTGCCGAGACATACTCGACAAGGATGCGGTCTTTTTTATTTTTCGGCAGATCCCCGTAGGAAGGGCCAGCCTTCAGGATCTGCTTCAGCTCGCTGTACACCGTATCTGCGGCAAGGTAGAAATTGATGAAGCCGGCACCCGCGATCTCCGTCCGAGTGACCAGCGGTGTGTCCAGATGCTTCACGATGGATTCTGCGATCATGCGCGGTGCTTTGTGAGCTGTTCTCGCCCACTGCATAGCCGCATTGGTGGAATAATCACCAAATTCCTTGGATTTCGGCACTTCCAGACGCTGTACAGCCGCGTAATCGCCCTCCGGCAGTTCACCGGCAGCGATGGCTGCCTCTTTCGCTTTCTCAATGATTTCTTTCAGTTCTTCTCTGACTTCCATGAATCCTCCGGATCCTCCCGAACTTCTACAATAATTTCATTCAAATGGTTAAACAGGCCTTTCAGCTCCACATCATAGGAAAGGCGCATACGTCCCTTTCCCGCCTCGATCGAGTCTTCGATCTCGCGCGTCACGACGTAGATATCCATCGTGCCCATCGGGGTCTCGTACAGGGAGTGGTTCTTCTCTCCGATGCGGTAGACCTGCTCCTGCAGGAAGCTGCCGTCTCGGATGAGGCGCACGTGGTCTTTGTGGATCTCCAGCGTGGTCGTCGTCCCTTCCATGCCGGCCAGCTTGGTCTCCTCATAGGAAACGTACTTCATGCCGTCCTTCTCGCCATAGATGCCCGGCGTTTCCAGGGTGATTTTCTCATCCTTTCCCGCCTCATTCCGCTGCAGAGAAGTGACATTGATGATGACCTTTTTTTCCAAGACTGACCGCCCCCCTTGTTCTATTTATAATCCTATTTATTATATCATAGAAAGCCGCCTTTTCTAAGAGCTTCTACGAATTTCCATGACTACTTATTGTAGCGTAGTTTTGGGCGGCGGTCAAGGAGGGAGGGTTCAGGGTTCAGGGTTGTGGTGGCGGCTTCGCCGCAAGTATAAATAGGGCAATGCCCTAAGATGGTGGGTGATGCGGTATCCTAGCATCGTCATTCCGAACGAAGCGAGAAATCTTTGTCATTCGCAGTCAGGCGGTCGATATCAGGGAATCCAAAACGAGAAACCTGCTTATCCGCAGACCTTCGGGCATCGCCATTATTTATACTCTGCGGCGCTTCTATATTCTGATGCGCCGCACCGCCATTTCGCATTTCTCATTTCTAATTTCTCATTCAAGCAAAGCTTTCATCTCCAGTCAAGGGGCAGCACGCCCCACAGGCTAGCCCTGAACCTTGAACCCTGAACCCTTGAACCACCAATACAAAATCCCGCCGGAGTGACTCCGACGGGATCTTTTCCCCATTATACTTCTGCCTTTTTCCCGATGCGGCGTTCCTTATACGCCGCGAGTCTGGCATCGCGGATCTCAAGATGTCCGAAGTATTTCTTCGTCTCAGAAACGATGACGCCCGAAAGCCCGAGAAGGGCGATGAGGTTTGGAATGGCCATGAGGCCGTTTACGATATCAGCCAGCGCCCAGATGGCTTCCAGCTTCAGGAAGACTGCGGAAGCCAGCACGGCGATGTAGCACACGCGGTACACAGGGATGGTCTTTGTGCCGAAGAGGTATTCCCAGCAGCGTTCCCCATAGTAGTTCCAGCCGATGATGGTGGTGAAAGCAAAGAGCGTTAAGGAGATCGTCAGAAGGAAGGGAGCAAAGACGCCGTAGGTCGTCGCAAAAGCCGCCTGCGTGAGCTCGGCGCCATTGAGCTCTCCCAGCCACTGGCCGGACACGATGATGGTGAGGCCGGTCATGGTGCAGATGATGATGGTATCGATGAAGGTGCCTGTCATGGAGATCAGTCCCTGCTCGGCCGGCCACTTGGTCTTTGCTGCCGCCGCTACGATCGGCGCAGAGCCGAGACCGGACTCATTCGAGTACAGGCCGCGGGCAATACCGCTTCGAAGGACGAGCATGACGCCGGCGCCTGCGAAGCCGCCAGCCGCTGCGGTACCATTGAAGGCTCCGTCGATGACGAGAGCGATCGCATGCGGCAGTTCACCCGCATTGAGGCCGAGGAAGATCACAGTGACGATGAAATAAACGACTGCCATCGCCGGAACGATCTTGGAGGCTGTCTTGGAGATCGATTTCAAGCCGCCAAAAGTGATGATCGCGACAAGGACCGTGATGACGGCGCAGGTGATGTATGTGGAAACCCCGAATCCAGCCTGCACGGAAGCCGTGATCGCATTCATCTGCGTGGTCGTACCACTGCCGAGCATGGCCGTCATGATGCCGAAGATGGCAAAAGCGACAGCGAGAGGCTTCCATTTCTTGCCAAGACCCATTTCGATATAGTACATCGGGCCGCCGGCAATATTGCCCTGGTCATCCACCCCTCTGTACTTGACCGCGAGGCAGCCTTCCGCATACTTGGTCGCCATGCCGAAAAAAGCGGCAAGCCACATCCAGAAGAGCGCGCCCGGGCCGCCGAGCTTGATCGCCGTCGCTACGCCGACGATGTTTCCCGTACCGACCGTCGCAGCGAGCGCCGTGCAGAGCGCCTTGAAGCTGTCGATATCGCCATCGCCCTTGTTTCTTGCAAAGAAGATCAGCTTCAGTGCGCGCGGCAGTTTCAATACCTGCAGGAGCGAGAGCCGGCAGGTCAGCAGTACCCCGGTGCCAACGAGAAGCACCAGAAGCCATGGCCCCCACACGAGCCCGTCGATCTGGTTCAAAATATCTGTCATCATGTTTCCTCCTATTTTCCCTTTCTCTGAAAAGAGTGAGCGCCCCAAGGGTCGCCTGTGAACCTAAGGAAACGCTGATTAAATCGCAGAGTCAGATTTCATAAGAATTTTTATACACTGCTTCGTCATTATTCTCCTTAAATAGCGCGCTATTCGCGTCGAATCATTCCTTGCATTTTATAAAAATTCAAGAATGAAATCTGGCAACGATTTAATCAGTGTTTCCCTAAAAAGCCGGTTCTGTATAAAATAAAAACAGAACCGGCTTCATGAGCTTTCCTCATGAAATCGGCTCTGTCCTTTGGCCTGAGAGATTACAGCGTTTCCGCCTATGCCCCTTCGGCTCTCATTGAAGAGATCTCCAGAGATCTGTCCCCATGGAGTTTCGTGTTCACTGAACGCCTGATAGTGTTACTCCTTCGGCAGCCTCGGGCATTGCCCTCGGTCTTTTTCCCCATGGATCATCCAAGTCAGTATAGAGTTGTTATGTGTGTTTGGGTGACTAGTGACTGGTGGCTAGTGACTGGTGGCTGGCGACTTAAATGCCATCTTCGAGCATCGCCTTATTTATACTCCGCGGCGCTTCTGTTTTTATGCGCCGCACCACCATTTCTCATTTCTAATTTCTCATTCAAGAAAGGCTTTCAAACGGAACCAAAGGTGGCACACCCTACGGGATAGCCCTAAATCCTCTTATTCCATTTCCGCATCCTTCTCTGTCGCATTGACAGCCACAGCGACTGCTGCGTCGCCGGTGATATTGAGGCAGGTACGGAACATGTCGAGCACACGATCGATACCGGCTACCAGTGCCAGCCCTTCGAGCGGCAGACCGACAGACTGCAGGACCATCGCCAGCATGATGAGGCCGGCGCCCGGTACGCCTGCGGTACCGATGGAAGCCAGTGTCCCGGTCAGGACGATCATCAACATCTGATCAAAGGTCAGCGGGATACCGAAGACATTCGCGATGAAAAGGGAACAAACGCCCATGTAAAGAGCCGTCCCGTCCATATTGATGGTCGCGCCCAGCGGAAGGACGAAAGAAGCGATATCTCTCCTGACCCCCAGCTTCGTCTGGATATTTTTCATATTGACAGGAAGCGTACCGGCAGAAGAGCAGGTGGTGAAGCCGATCGCCATAGCTTCCGACATGCCGCGGAAGAATGTGAGCGGACTCATGTGTGCAGAGACACCGGCAAGCGTCGAGTATACACCGATGGCATGGATGCAGCAGCCGATCGCCATACAGAGGATGACCGATAAGAGCGGAAGCAGCACCTTCGGGCCATTCATGACGACGACCGGAAGCAGCAGGCAGAAGACGCCGATCGGTGCAAGACGCATGATCATGGCGATGATCTTGTAGCATACCTCAGCCATCGCATCGAAGAAGGAGATCAGGATCTCCGCACGCTTTCCGCCGACGGAAATGATACCCGCCCCGATGAAGAGCGCAAAGATAATGATCGGAAGGATGTCCGCCTTCGCCATGGAAGCGATCGGATTCGACGGGATCATTGCGACAAAGACCTGCATGATCGACGGCGCTTCCTTCACCTTCGGTGCTTCTGCCGTCGGCAGAGCCATGCCGATGCCCGGCTCGATCGCCATAGCGACGGCAAAGCCGATCACGATCGCGATCGCTGTCGTCACCATGTAAATGACGAGTGTCTTCACCCCGATGCGCCCCAGCTTCTTCATATCCCCCATGGATGTCATGCCCACGATGAGAGAACAGAAGACCACCGGAACGATCATCATTTTGATGAGATTGATAAACATGGTGCCGATCGGCGCGATCCACATCTTGACCGGAGCCGCCGCACCCTCTCCCAGCATCAGTCCTACCACCACAGATAAGACCAATGACAGGAAAATTTGAATAGATAGATTCATTTCTTCCCTCCTGCACCAGAGCGGCTGTCCCATGGACGCCATTGCCCTGACCTATTAAAATCAATGACTACATTATAGGCGCATCCATGCTGAATGACCAATAGATTTGTGAAATCATCCATATATTTTCATGTAATTCGTAATCCGATGTTTAATAAATTATATGATTTCATTCTCTTATGTTTTATATTATATAAATTTTGCCGTTTTTCTATATTTTTCAATTTTTATAATCATTTGTTTATTGATGTATACGCTCGCAATAGTTGGTGTGTACGCTTGTCTCGCCTCAAGGGGAGAGTGACCGGGACCGGCATGCCTCCCTCCCCCTTGCCAGAGAAGCACCGAGAAGCCGCTTCCCGAGCTCACGCTTTCTTTTATACAAAGCTCTTCATCCGCTGCCTGCTCCGCTCCTTGGGAAGGGCTCCATCAAAAAGGAGCAGCCGCCTGACGGCAGCTGCTCGCTCATTCCTAAGGGATTTCACTATATTTATTTTATACCTTATATATAGGCATCAGATCTTCTGTGCTTCTTCTGCTTCCGCAAGAGCTTCCTTGCGAGCCGCTGCCTTTTCCTTTTCGATCACAGCCTGGAAGGAGAAGACTTCTTCCTTGATGACCGGAGCGAGGACGAGGATGGAGATCAGGTTCGGGATCGCCATGAGGGCATTCGCGATATCGGAGAGGTTCCAAACCAGATCGAGGGTCTGGGTCGCACCGACATAAACTACCAGAGAGAAGACAACGCGGTAAATGATGTTGTACTTATGGGTACCAAAGAGATATTCCCAAGCCTTTTCACCATTGTATTCCCAACCGAGGATGGTGGAGTAAGCAAAGAGGATGATACCGATGGAAACGATATAAGAACCAATGACGCCGATATTGGAAGAGAATGCTGCCATGGTGAGTGCTACGCCGGTGAGCGGCTTGCCATCCGCGCCGACCATGCCGAGCACGCCGGAGGAGGCGATGGTAAGGCCGGTGATGGTGCAGACTACGATGGTATCGATGAAGGTACCGGTCATGGAGATGTAGCCCTGTCTTGCCGGGTGATCCGTGGTAGAAGCTGCGGCGGAAATCGCTGCCGAGCCAAGGCCGGCTTCATTGGAGAAGCAGCCGCGCGCTACGCCATAACGCATCGCATTCATGACGGAAACGGTGATGGTACCAACGACGCCGCCTTCGACAGCCGTAGGATCGAAAGCCATCATCACGATGAGGTAAAGGCCATGCGGAATGTTTTCGATGTTAAGAATGATGCAGGAGAGGCCAGCCAGGATGTAGAAAACGGCCATGCCGGGAACGACGACGGAAGAGACCTTGGAGATCGAAGTGATACCGCCGACGATGACAGCGAGGGTCATGACAGTCAGGACTGCGCCCACGATCTCATTCGATACGCCGAAGGTGGTGTTGATCGCGGTGGAGATCGAATTCGCCTGCGTCATGTTGCCGATACCGAAGGAAGCAAGGACAGCGAAGAGAGCGAAAGCAGTACCCAGGAAGAGGCCGGCTTTTTTGTTTTTGAAGCCGTTCTTCATGGTGAACATCGGGCCGCCCTTCATTTCACCCTTGGCATTCACTTCACGGAACTTGAAGCCGAGCATACATTCAGAGAACTTGGTCGTAAGGCCGAAGCATGCGGAGATCCACATCCAGACCAGAGCGCCCGGGCCGCCGGCGAACATTGCCGTCGCGACACCGACGATATTACCGGTACCGATGGTCGCAGCAAGCGCAGTCATCAGCGCAGAGAAAGGAGAAACGTCACCGCTTCCGACCTGGGTCGTGCGAGACTTCTTCGAAAAGATCATTTTTAATGCGTATGGCAGATTTCTCCAGGTCAGGAAACGCAGCTTCAGTGTCATGTAGACACCCGTACCGACCAGAAGACACAGCATGACAGGCCCCCATACGAAGCTGTCAAGCTCACCGACAAGTTGATTGATTTGCACCATATCCATTGTAAAATCCCCCTTGTTCCCGTAACTGTTCTTATTATGATAAGAAACAAAAAATCGCCGCACTCAGTCTTATGTTCGAAGAAGACTGAAGCTGGCGAATTCATGGTTCATGAAAACAAGGGAGTTACCCAAGTGCCAGCCCTGTCCTTTTGCCTGAGAGATTCAGGATTTCTACGGGTGAAATCCTTTAACACCTTCGGCCCTCGCATCTTTTCAGCGAGCTTCTCCAGAGTCGTGTCCGTACACAGTTTCGTGTTCTTACTGAACGCCTGATAGTGTTACTCCTTCGGCAGAAGATCATAAAGACCTTCATTTTTCAGTGTACATCATCCACCTATATGGTATGCGGCAACATACATTTTTCACTTGGGCTTTCCAGATTCTGAATTCCGAAGCCTCAAGTGATTTACCTAGATTATACACGATGAAAATCAAAATGCAACATGCGAATTTTGCCCATTTTTCATATTGTAAACCTTTTGCTATACTAAAGTTTCCCTCTTGCTCTTTTGGCGAAGATTTTCTGCATATTTACGATATATATATAATTTATGTGTTTTTTGTAGCTACTTATAATTAAATAAATTTCAATAGCTTTTGTACATCTATTTCGTTATAGAAATCAATTTACAAATTCATAAGAAATTATTATCACCACGAAGAGTTAGCGGTCACTCTCGTTTCGTATACGCGCTAAATGAGAATGAGAAAGCGAAATTTCTTACCCATTTCCCATACATTTCATTGAATAGAGAAGAAGATTCCAGACATTTTTATTTTCAAAGGCGGCTTCCCATGAAAAAAATTCTCGTCTTTCTCTTTGCGTTTCTTCTCCTCGTTGAATGCATCCGCGTCACCGGTCTCTTCCGACGGCTGCTTCAAAGGCATTCCCCTTGGGGGCAAGGGGAAGATCGCCGACCACTTCCCAGATAGCAAGTTAAAAGTCGTCTCCTCCTTCCCCACAGCCACAGGCTGCGGAGAAAGAGAAGACGACTTGGGGAGGATCTACACGCCAAAGTGACGGCTAGAGGAAGAGGATACCACTTGCGTCATCGGTCCCGTGAGCCCCCTCAGCATCCTATTTCTTCCCGTAGTACTTCTCGTATTTCGCCGTGAAGGCTTCCATGTACGCCTTGGCTTTTTCCAAATCCGCGGCGTCCGGGTGTTTGGCGGCTTCTTCTGTGGTCTTTTCCATTTCACCGGTGTTGTGAGCGCTGCCGACGGGCATCTTGCGCATCATGGCGATGAGGGCGGGGTCGACGGCCCCTTGGATGGCAAGGACGCCCATGATGGTATTTCCTTCAGAGAGGCAGGTCGCCGCATTCGCAAAGCCGGTATAGGCGTGCTCGGAGGCGGGACTTGCGCCCATGGTTTCAAAGAGGACGACTTTCTTCTTCGTAAGCGTGCGCAGGTATTCCTTGCTCTTTTCATCCGCCGTCCCCCGGTCCATCCAGTAGCCTACGAAAATCACGTCATAGCCGTCCGCCGCGGGTGCCGTTTCTACTTTAGAAATCGTGCTTCCATCCGGTGCTGCCGCATACAGGGCTTCGGCCACTTGGCGGGTATTTCCTGTGCGGCTCGAGTATACAATCAAAAATTTCATCATTCACCTCATATTCATCATGCCGCCCCAATGGGCTTTTTTCTTTGTGTCGGGTTTGCCAAAAAGCATGTAGTCCGCGGCGTGCATCATGCGACGGATCATCACACGGTACCAGTAGCGGCCACTACTCGTGTAGCGATAGACACCGCCCGCTTCCGTGACGAGGCCCCAGGATTTCCATATATCGAGAAGCGGCGTCAAGAGAAGGTCCGCCGGAAGGACGGTCTCTTTCGCAAGTCTTGCCGGCTCGATGACCCCCCGGTCGCCCGCACCTTCTATCGCTTTATAGAACGCGCGGTAACGGCTGCTTTGCCTTGCACCCATCGGGAGAAATTTTCCCATGCGGACCGCGGCGCTATACATCGCATCCGCCATCGGCTTCATGAGCCCCACGCCGCCGATTTGCCCGCCGCAGGCCATGCCGAGGGGCAGGATATCGCCCCCGCTAGAAGAGAGGGTATTGTACAAGCTTCGTTCCGCCGGATGCCATTTCCAGTGGGTGCAGGAAATATTGGCAGCACCGCTCCTTCCGAGTTCATCCTCAGCGGTGCGGAATAGACTTTGCAGTACAGCGATGTCTAAGCTCTTCCCCCATTTTTTGAATTGCTTTCCTAAAGGGGAATTGGGCAGGATGTGGAGCTGATAGAGGTCAAGCCCCGCCATACTGCATGCCTTGGCATCGCGGATGTCCGACCGCATCGTCTCTTCCGTCTCGCCGGGAAGGCCGTAAATCAAGTCAAGAATCATCAGGGCGTCTTTTTTTGCAAACGCCGAAAGTTTCTTTAACACCTCTTCTCGCGGGAGCGGCCGGCCGACAGCATTTCGAATCTTCGTATCAAAGGACTGCACGCCGAAACTGAAGCGGTTCACTCCGCAGGAAATCGCGGCATCCATTTTTTCTTCCGTCATGTCAGAAAGGCTCGACTCCATCGTGATTTCTGCGTCCTTTGTTAAAGGCAGCACCTCGTGAATGGCCTCCATGATAGAGGAAATATCCGCAGCAGATAAAATGCCCGGCGTGCCTCCGCCAAAGAAAATAGAGGAAATCTTTGACCTGGTAAGGTACGGGCGATTTTGCAGCGATTGTATTTCCTTTACAAGAAGATTCGCATACGCATGCTGCGCCGCTTCGTCCGCCTGCTTTTTGTAAAAAGCGCAATAGGTGCAGGACAGGCGGCAGAAGGGCACGTGGATGTAGACAGCCGAGGTCTTCGTCGGCTCGCCCTTTTCCCAGATGTCTTTCATGATGCCCGGCAGTTTGATGGGAGAAATCAGCGTTTCGTCCCGCGGAGAAAATGGCTCGTCCTGCCAGTCAATGTCCCAAGGCGAACGGCACACGCCGCCGCCCTTTGCAAAGATCGGCTCTTGGTAGAGTCTTTCGATATTTTTTTCGTAATCACTCATAGTTACTCCACACTCTCAGAATGGTTGGCGGTTGGTGGTTGGCGGTACTTGATTCTTGGTTCTCAAGCGGTATCGGCTAACCTTAAATCCCTTCAGAACCCCTGACAACCACCAACCAGCACCAGCCCCCTTAGAACTAATGCTATTAAGTTAAGCGGAAGAACGTTCTTGGCTCCCCATCGGGGGAGCTCCCCGAAGGGGTTGTGCAAGCGAACTGGATTTTTAGGAGTGAAGCGACGCGAAAATCCAGTGAGACGCCATTTCGAACGAAGTGAGATGAGGGGGCTACGTAGTGGTATTGCATGAAAGTGTTGGAATATCGATAGCATCGGACTATTCAACATAGTACGCTATACCGCTAGCATGCCCCTATTGCCTTCGGCACTTCCCCCGAAGGGGGAAGCAAGTCATTACGGCGCTAACAATTTCCTTAACTTAACAGCATTACCCTTAGAACCTCATCTCCGGATACACCTGACCGGCCATGCAGCGGATGGCTTTGGGGTAGTCGATGCCGGGGCTTGAGAGGAAGAGGTTTTGCGGGAGAAAGTAGACACGGCCTTCTTTGACGGCCCGCAGCTCCTGCCAGGCGGGCTGGTTTAGAAGGGATTCTTCAAAGACTTTTTTCTCCTGCCCTGGTGTGACCATGGTGGTCAAGAAGAGGATATCCGGGTCCTTCTTCATAAGGTCTTCCATGCTGAAGGGCATCATGTGCATCTCGGAGGCGCCTTCTTTGGCAAAGACATTTTGGAAATGGAGAATTTTTGCGGTCTCTGTCGCAATCGTTCCTTCTTTCGCAAACATCACGGCGTGCGCCGCACCAAAGATGACGGCGCAGGTCATGCCCTTGTCCGGCACTTTTTGGGACAGTGCGTCGATTTCCTTTTGGAACTCTTTCGAGGCCTTCGCACCTTCTTCTGTGTGTCCGGAGACATCCCCCATGATTTCTATCGCTTGCGCCACTTCGTCTTTCGTCGAAATCGATAGCAGCACAAGAAGAATGTGATTCGCTTCTAGTGACGATGCCAGCGGATTGTGCAAGCCTTTAAGGCCAATGACAAGATCCGGCTTTTCTCCAATGAGTTTCTCCATATTGATCTGATAGGAGTAGCCGAGATTCACTTTTCCCTTCGCGTAGTCCGGCGCGTCCAGCGAGGGCGAGCTGCCATAGGCCACGAAATCTCCGCCCGCGGCGTGCATGATATTGAGAAACGCCGGGGAGAGCAGCACAATTTTTTCCGGCTTCTTCGTGAGGACGATTTCCTTTCCCGTCGTGTCATGAAGCGAGTAAAACGCCGCAGGCGGGGGCGGCGTGGCTTCCTTGCCACAGCCCGCCGAAAGGAGGCAAAGTCCTGCCAAAAGACCAATCAGAAATGGTTTCATTTCTTTGCCCTCTTAGAATTTGTGCTCCCAGCCGATGGACCAGAAGCGGCCGTCCAAGTCGCAGTCCACATCTTTCTTATCAAAGATGTTTTGTACGCTGCCATAGAAGCGGGTGTCTTTATTCACCTTGCGAGTCAGTGAGAAATTCGTCAAACTGTAGGATTTCTTGACGCTTTCGCCGCCCTCCCATGCCTTTCCGGTGACGAATTTATAGTCGAGCTGATTCCACAGCACCGCGCTCCATCCGGTGTCTTTGTGATCATCATAAATCAGCTGATAAATCTGTGACAGTCTTGCGCGCTGTGTCAGATCTTTCCCAGCGCTCGTGTCTTTTGCGTCGAGAAGTGTCGAGGTCACTTTGAATTCGAGGGTATCATTGAAGCGATACCCCAAGGTATTTTCCAATCCCTTGATGCGCGCTTTATTGACATTTTCATAGCGATAGAGATTGTGTCCATTGCTGTCTTTCCCTTTGGGGATACTTGCAATCAAATTGTCGACATCATTATCGAAATAGGTCAAAGAGCCGTAGCCTTTCCCAAATTCCGCTTCGACGCCCAAGTCCCAGCTCTTCGATTTCTCCGGCTTCAAGTTTGGATTTCCTGTAAGATGGACCCAATTCCCGGGTCCCATTTGCATGGCAAGATCATAGTAAAGCTGCGACACGGACGGGGCCTTGAAGCCGTCACCGTAATTGGCTTTGATGCGGAAATGGTCCGTCGCATTGTACGTCACGCCAATTTTCGGAGAGGTGTGACTGCCATACGCACTATGATGGTCGTAGCGGATGGCCGGTACAATGAACCATTTCCCGTACTCGATTTCATCCTGCAAGTAGGCGGCGTAGGAGCTTAGCGTCTTTTCAGAAGAGGACTTGGTCGTGCCATTCTCTGTGATATTATGCACACCATCCCCATTGCTGCCAAGACCCGTGCCGGCGACTTTTTCTTTCACATACTCCGCACCAAAGGTCACGCGGTGATGATCATTGACACGGAGGCTATCTCTCCCTTCGATGGCCCACATATTGTGCTCATCATGATTGAAATCGTAAGTCCCATAGTGGCTTGTTACAAATCCCTTATAAGCCATCATGGACATCCTATCAGATGGATCCGGAATAGCCTGAAGTACCTTCTGACTCTTTGTCGTGTCCCAATTGAATTTACTCATGTACGCCTGGATTTGCCAGTCGTTTTTATCCGTCTTCCCATTCCAGCTGATGCCATAATTTTTCTGCTTATAGTCTTTGGTGCCGACGCCATCGATCTTTGCCTGTCCCTTTAATGTCATAGGTCCCATCTTAACAGGGAAATCTTTAAGTACGGCCTCCCCCATATCGGTTTTCAAGTGCTGACTATAGTAATCCATGTACGCATTGACATAGCTATGGTCATTCACATAGTAATTGAGAGATGCGTTGTAGGTCTGCGCCGTCCCGTAGGGGTCGGACTCCGTCGCCGTATCGAGCATGCTGCGGTTGATTTTATTAAAGCGGGCATCCAAAGTCATGGAGAAATTTCCGATGCGCCCAGTGTCAGCATGCCACCAGTGGCTCGTGTCTTCGGAGGTGTGTTCAAGGCCGGTCAAAAGGGTCTGCTCTTTTGACGGTTTCGTGATAATATTCAAAACACCGCCCATGGCTTCCGAGCCATACAGAGCAGACGAAGGACCGCGAACGATTTCAATTTTTTCCACATCGTTGATATTGATGCGATCAAGCGACATCGCATTGCCCAGTCCGCTGGCATCAGCTTCATTGGAAATACGACGCCCATTTACCATGACGAGGGAGTGCTTCGTTTCCATCCCGCGGATGATGATATCATGCCCGCCGCCACGGACTTTGGATTTCTGGAAAATATTTGCATACATAGAGAGAGCATTCCGTACGCTCGTTGCTCCGCCCCGTTTGATATCCTCCTGTGTGATGACCTGCGTCGAGGCTGGGACTTTCTTTACATCGTTTTCCGTACGCGTCGCGGTGACGACGACTTCATCAAAGGAGTAGACGGGCAGCTCTTCGGCCTGTGCCGTTACCCCCCCCATGACAAAAACGGTGATGGCTGCCAGCAGCGCTTTTCTTTGTGCGGTTTTGGTCTTGTTCATAGGATTTCCTCATTTCCTGACAATAAAAAAATAGACCGACGAGGTCCTTTCCGTTTTCCCTTCCGCAAAGGACACTTGACATTAGCAGTGTATCACATTTTCTTGAAAATTCAAAGAAATATCAATTTATTATTTATTCTACGTTAATACATTGCACGCGGTTCCCGATTTTTTATTGGTTGGTGCTTGTTACCATCAATCAATAAAAAATCCCCTATCCTGTTGGAATTCAGAGGAACAGGATAGGGGGATGTCCCACTTCCTAGGGAAGTGAGGGGGGGCAACGATATGGATACAGGAGATGCTTTCGCACTCCTTCGAGAAAAAATACAGTGGCTAGGGATTAGGGTTAGCCCGTGGGGCATACCGCCCTTTGATTACGTGCAAAAGAGGTTCAGTGGGTTCTACGGGTTCAAAGGGGTCGGTGCGGCGCATTTCGTCATCCTGAGCGGAGAAAAACGTCGTATATGAGAGAATGGCTTATCTAAAGCATGAGAACTGAGTCGAAGAATCTAAGCGCCGCGGAGTTTTAAAATATGCGGTATTCACGAAAGATGGGAAACCTGTGAACCTTTTGAACCTTCAGAACCTGTTTCCCCTATGAGACTTCGTAAGCAGGGAATAAAAATAGTCTCTTTCAAACTTGTGGTGGCGGCTTCTCCGCTTTTTTAGAAAAGGCATCCCCCGTATCGTCATTTCGAGCGCAGCCGAGAAATCTTTCTTGCAAACCGTCAAACGTCGCTTGCTTGAAAGCCTTAAAGCGATGCATCGAGTCATCGTTTCCATAGAGGCTTATAAGAGCTGATTCCATTCTGCCATGGAGATCCCTCGACTTCGCTCGGGATGACAGCCCGGGGAAACCGCCAGTCCCCTTTCTAATCCCTAATCCCTTCTCTCTAAAACCTGCGGCGCTTCCATCTTTTTTGCGCCGCTACCACCATTTCTCATTTCTCATTTCTCATTTCTAACTAAAACACAAAAGCCCGCAGGAGATCCGATCTCCTTAGCGGGCTTCCTTGCTCAAGATATGCATTTCGCCATTTATAAAGAGGTAGGGCCTCCGCGGCGGGGAAGACTTTCTGGGAATCTTCCCCGCCGCCCGGCAGACTCCTTGGATCAGTTTAGGAGGGCTTATCCGAAGGAGTGCCCTTTGCCGGATGGGGTGTCATATTATGCCGCCGGGAAGGAAAATGGGAAAACCTTCAGGGAGGAAATAATATGTTATATCAGGACCTGATGCTAGTCCGCGAGACTGTCTTGAGCCTTGGACGTTGTGACCTTGCTGGGATCTAAATCTTCGTATTCTTCGTATGCTTTACCAGTTTTGAGATGGTCGAAATATTTAGCTGTCTCTCTTACGACGACGCCGGAGAGAGCCAGAAGGGCGATCAGGTTTGGAATAGCCATGAGACCATTGACGATATCCGCCAGGACCCAGATGGCTTCAAGTTTCAGGAATGCGCCGCTTGCGACGAGGATGATGAAGATGATGCGATAGGGAAGGACGCCCTTCGTGCCGCAGAGATAGATCATGCAGCGTTCCCCATAGTAGTTCCATCCGAGGATGGTGGTGAAAGCGAAGAGGATCAGCCCGATCATCAGCATATAGCCGCCGAATACGGGGAATGCATCTTTGAAAGCTGCATTCGTGAGTGCTGCACCGTTGAGACCATTCATCCATTCGCCGGAAACGACGATGGAAAGACCGGTCAGCGTGCAGATGATGATGGTATCGATGAAGGTACCGGTCATAGAGATCAGACCCTGTTCTGCAGGCCATTTGGTCTTAGCGGCAGCAGCTACGATAGGAGCAGAGCCGAGGCCGGATTCATTGGAGAATACGCCTCTGGCGATACCATTTCTCATCGCGAGCATCACTGTCGCACCCAGGAAACCGCCGGCTGCTGCGCTTCCGGAGAAGGCACTGTACACGATGGTCTGAATGGCTGCAGGCACCTTGTCTGCGAAATACACAAGTACACCGATCGTAGAAATAAAGTAAATCACTGCCATAGCCGGAACGATCTTCGCAGCGGCCGATGCGATAGACTGCAGCCCGCCCAAGGTGATGGCTGCGACCAGAATGGTCAGGATGAGAGCGGTCCACATAGGATCGAGACCGATCGTCATTTTGGTGATATCGACGATGGAATTCACCTGAGCGAAAGTACCGATACCGAAGTAAGCGACCAATATGCCAAAGATGGCAAAGAGCGATCCCAGCCATTTGAACTTGGGACCCATACCATTCTTGATGTAGAACATCGGGCCGCCGGCGATCTCGCCTTTGGAGTCCACTTCACGATATTTCACCGCCAGAAGACCTTCGGCATACTTGGTGGCCATTCCGAAGAATGCGGCCATCCACATCCAGAAAATAGCGCCCGGGCCGCCGGCAGCGATCGCGGTCGCGACACCTACGATATTCCCTGTGCCTACCGTAGCAGAAAGTGCTGTGCAGAGAGCTTTGAAGGAGTCGATATCCCCGTTTCCCTTATTCTGTGCTTTGAAGATCAGTCCCAGTGCCTTCGGCAGCCGGAAGATCTGCAGGAACTTCAGACGAAGCGTCAGGAGGATACCCGTCCCTACCAGCAGTACCAAGAGCGGCGGTCCCCATACAAAACTATCGATCGCATTCAGCAATTCAAGATTCAAATCCATTTCTTTGTCTCCCTCCAGGAAAGTAAGATAAATAAAAAAGCCGGCTTTTCCAATAAAAAATAACTCTGGAAGCCGGCATTGTCTACCTGAACGATCACAGGAAGTGTGACGTTTTTTCTCTGTCCTTTTGCCTGAGAGATTGGGATCTTGCGACCCTTACACCTTCGGCGCTCTTATTATGAGACTCTCCAGAGTGTGTCCACATGCGGTACTACCTCTTTCGAGATACCTGAGAGTGTTACTCCTTCGGTAAGCCTTACGGCTTTCTCCCACATGTTTC
Organism: Dialister sp. i34-0019-2H8; assembly: GCF_042846925.1. Lineage (NCBI taxonomy): Bacteria > Bacillati > Bacillota > Negativicutes > Veillonellales > Veillonellaceae > Dialister > Dialister sp. i34-0019-2H8. The sequence goes on along the minus strand of NZ_BAABYQ010000001.1, from coordinate 24,237 downwards.
ATCCACCAATATGAATTTGATGTTTGCATTATAAGGCCCTTGCTTTCATTTTGCAAGAGGAAATTTTCGTTTTTATTATTTTTTTATAATTGACTATGGGTATAGTTTTGGGAGGCTAGGAGTGGCTGATGACTGGTAGCTAGGGATTAGTGACTAGGGATTAGGAGTCTCAAGTGACTAGTGACTAGGGACTGGTGACCGGAATGCCCGTCCATGGCATCGCCATTATTTATACTCCGCGGCGCTTCCTAATTGTATGCGCCGCACCACCATTTCTCATTTCTAATTTCTAATTTCTCATTCACTCGAGGCTTTCAAACGCAATCAAGGAACGCTCTGCTTCATCATCTTTCCTTGTGATCTCTTTCCTTCTCCTCGTACATGCGCCGATCGGCCAGGATGCGGATATATGTGGTGTCGACAGACTCCTTCGGATACGCGGCAAAGCCTATGCTGCATCCCACGTGCAGTGTGTGATCATCAATCTGGAAGGGCTTCTCCAGCATCTCCTTCAGCCGTTTCTTGATCTCTCCTATCATATGCTCATCGAAATCCATGCTGAAGAGGATCGTGAATTCATCGCCGCCGATGCGGAATACATAGTCATTTTTACGAATGCACAGCAAGAGGCGCTTCGCCGTTTCCTGCAAGAGCTTATCCCCCATCGCGTGTCCGTAGGTATCATTGATGGGCTTGAACTGATCCAGATCCAGATACACCAGCACGAAAGGCAGCTTCTTTTTCTCTTTGTCCTGCAGCATCATCGTGAAATAGCGCTCATTGAAAAGTCCGGTCAGCCCATCGGTATTTGCTAAGTTTTCCAGTTCATGCTTCTCCCCGATATCCTGACTGATGCACATCACTTTTTCCAGCATGCCCTTTTTGTCCCAAGAGATCGGCACCACCGTCATAAGTCGGAAGACCTGTTTCTGGCGGCCACAGTACTCAAAGCGCATGAGATCATCCTTTTCTCTCAAAACGCTGACGAGATATTCTTTGGACAGCAGCTGGCTGAGCTTCATATGCTCCGCGTCCCCCGTCGCGACATATGTCCGGGAGACTTCTTCCACGAGCTTTGAAAGAGGACCCGTCTCCGGATACAGAGATTTCTTCAGCAGATTCTCCACATAATGATACTGATCCGTCTTCAGATCGGCCACGACGAAGCGATCCGCCACGCGCCCCATCCCGCCAAAGAGCTCTCGCATCATCTCTTTCTGGCTGGTGAGTATCTTCTTTTCCTGCTCTTTCTCATGCAGTCTATGTCTGGCCTCCTTGATGGTCACACCGATCATGAAAAAAGCCAGCAGGGAAAAGACAGCCGCCAGTGCAACGATCGTCGCATTCCGCACGCGCACAAGCCCTTCATCCACCACGCGGTCACGGACGATCCCCACCAATGACAGATGACCGATACCGAGCGGGCGATAGACGGTATAGTACTTCCTTCCCGCCAGAGAGAGCAGAAGACTTCCTCCCTGCTCCTCACGAATGCCTTGCGCCATCCATTTCAGGCTCCCCTTCTCTTCCGCTGCATCATGCACCTTGAAATAGGAGAGGATATTATCCACATGCTCCGGGATCTCACTCTTCGGTGCCAGGGACAGCACCACATTGCCCGCCGCATCGACGACATAGCAGTCACTTTCTCCATCGTAAATATTGCCCGTGATGAGACGCTCCACCAATTGATTGTCATAGGTAACGGCTATCCCCATGTAATCGGTCCCATCAATCGTTACAGGTTCTTTGAAAGGCACGGCAAAGACGACCCGACGCACGCCACTCGTCGACACATAGCTCGAGATGATCGGCTTCCCTGCCTCGTAAACATTTTTGACGGCCGCTTGGAAGCTGTCCGTCTGCCCCCTGAGGCCACGATCCGTCACATAATTGCCTGCCTGATCGAAAAGATAGAAATCTCTGTACATCCACTGGCTTCGCTCCCCGAGAAGCACCTTCCATTGCTCATTCGTCCTGTATTCCGCAGGCAACAGCTGGATATTTTTTTCATAGACCGAGAGAATATTCCAATTGCGCTGTGTGAACAGACGAAACGAAGTTCCCACTTGGGTATAGGTCGCACGCAGACTGTCGGTACTTTCCTGATAGATCATGTCCTGGGTATAGCGATAATAGGAATGTATACCGCCCCATCCCAACAAAGTAATGATCGCCAGAACGGCCGCCTTTTTGTACGCCTGATGCATGAGATCTTCCCCTTACACATAATAGACCGAAAATACCGATTAAACCGATTAAATTTCTATAAAATTATACAAAATGTAATCATTTTCGTAAAGAAGCACACCTGTGATTCTTATCATTTTATCACAAAAAAAGACGGCTGCCCCTGTCATAAGTGACAGGGGCAGCCGTGTATCTCTTATTTCCTTATCTGCTAAACACACTCTCATCCCAATGCGACATCCAGAGCCATCATTATCATGAATCCAATGGCAAAAGAGATGACCCCTACATCCGAGTGTTCACCTGCTGACATTTCAGGGATCAGCTCCTCCACCACGACATACATCATCGCCCCGGCCGCAAAAGAAAGGAGATAGGGCATCATCGGCACCACCATCGCTGTCAGAAGAATGGTGGCTACAGCGCCGATAGGCTCCACTATGCCGGAGAGCACCCCGCCGGCGAAGGAGCGCCAGCGCCCCATCCCTGCGGAATGGAGCGGCATGGAAATGATCGCGCCTTCCGGAAAATTTTGAATCGCGATCCCCAGAGAAAGCGCCATAGCCGACGCTGCCGTGATGCTCTCATGCCCGGATAAGAATCCCGCATAGACCACGCCGACAGCCATCCCTTCCGGAATGTTGTGCAGTGTCACCGCGAGCACCAGCATCGTCGTCCGCGCCAGATGACTCTTCGGCCCTTCTGCTTCCTTGGCATTCATGTGCAGATGCGGGATCGCATGGTCAAGCAGCAGCAAAAACGCCATCCCGATCCCAAAGCCGATGACCGGCGGCAGAAACGCCCAGCGGCCCATCGCTTCGCACTCATCCAGCGCAGGGATCAAAAGACTCCAGATCGAAGCCGCCACCATGACCCCGGAGGCAAATCCCGTGAGACCTCTCTCTACACCGCGGTTCATCTCGCCCTGCATGAAAAAGACACACGCTGCGCCAAGCGACGTTCCCAGAAATGGGATCAATAATCCCAAAAATGTATCTGTCATAGGCCCTCCTTATTGAAAACTATTTTCAACATCTTTATAGCGCGTCCAGAGAGCTTTGTCAAGGGATGAGGGATTAGGGGCTAGGGATTAGGAGCCTCGACTGACTGGTGACTGGTGACTAGTAGCTAGTGGCTGGTGACTTGAATACCACCTTCGGGCATCGCACCATATATGATTTGCGGCGAAGCCGCTACTACCCCCCGAACCCTGAACCTTGAAAACAGGGACGAGTAGCTAGGGATTAGGGATTGGGGATTAGGAGTGACTGGTGACTGGGATTTCTCCGGCATCGTCATCCTGAGCGGAGTGAAATGTCGGATGTTCGATCATGTAAAGGCGGAACAGTGAGAACTGAGTCGAAGGATCTGGCGCCGCACCACCATTCCTAATTTCTCATTCGCGCAAAGCTTTCATTCATAATCAGTGGACGGAGCCGCCCAAGGAGCTAACCCTGAACCTTGAAAACAGGGATGAGTGTCCAGGGAGCAGGAGTAAATGATGATGAGACCAGAACCCCCAAAGGCCCGTATCCCGAACCATTTTATGTGAATAATTGAATAACTTCATTCACTTATCCACATAAAAAACAGCCCGATACTATCGGGCTTTGTTCACATGTATTCACTTTTCTTTTCACAACTGTTCACAGGTTGTTCACATTTTGTGGATAAGTAGAAATTTTTTTCTCTACCGTCTGACAAGCCTTTCCATCTCCCGATTGATCTCCCCTGCGATCATCTGCTTGGCATTCCAGTCGCCATGCAGTCCGTCCATCGCAAGCTCTGTCGGCATGACAGGAAAGGCAGCAAAGGGCGCCGCGGTATCGATATGCTCTTCGCTTCGGATGAAAGCATTCACCGTGTCTACCGCCTCCCGCCAGTTTTCATTCGTCTTTTCTCTATAGTATTTCTCTATATTTTCTGGATTGATGGGAAGGATCGTCATCAGGATCGGCGTGATGCCATGGGCGCGGCATTTTTCCTGTATCCGCTTCAGATGCTTGATGACCTTTTCCGGATCGGCTCCCATACGCAGGTCATTGATGCCGCCCATGATCAGAAGCTGTTTCACGTGAAACGGCAGCACGTCTCGGTCAAAGCGTTTCTCCATCATCTCCGTCGTGTCGCCGCTCCTCCCCAGATTCACGGCAGGAAAGTCCAGATACGACACATAGCTGTAGGCAAGATCGGATGGACTGTGGTAGAGGTGTCCCCCGCCCTGTGTGATGCTGTCACCGAAGATCCCGATATCAAAATGCACCGCCGCCTGATTTCGTATCTTTTCCGGCAGGCTCCAGACACCGACCGGTTCTCCGTCGCTCCCTATCCCGCGGACACGCCAGTAGTATGTCCCAAGTCTTGGCTGCTCATCATAGACATTGGAAAGTGTCGTCACCTCGCTCCAGACGCGGTATCTGGAGGGACGCGCGTCATCGATATTCTCCGGATATTCCTTCGTCACTTCGACTTCATAGGATGAGGCTCCCGGATTTCCTGTATAAGAGTAGACGGGATAGAGAAGAAAGGCGCCATTCCCCCGTCCTACCGCCTTCGGATAGGGAGCATTTCTGGAAATGAGGCGCATCGTGCTCCTGACTTCCATCGGCGCTGAGAAGGGAGCTAGTCCCTCCCAGTCGGCATTGATCGGACGCACGCGCCAGTAGAGCGGCGTACCGTCCATGACAGGCGGGATACGGACAAGGATGCGGTTCATATAAATGCGGCGGTCGTGATAGACCGTTTCTTCCAGAGGCGTATTCCGATCCAGATGCTCCGGCAGTCCTTTGAAGATCTCCACTTCGTAGCGGACGGACTCCGCATTTTCCGGCCAGGAAAGAAGCAGAAGCGGATCTTCTGCCTTCCGGGCATCCTCATTTTCATAAGAGATGGCATTTTCCATCAAAACGGAGCCAAGGTCTGTCTCGGCCATGGCTGCCGTAGGGAGCGCCGCAAGAAGCAGCGCGGAGAGTAAGATATGTTTCATGGTTGTTTTCTTATTTTAAGGGTTATCCCCTGGGGCGTGCTGCCCTTTGATTTCGCACAAAAGAGGTTCAGCGGGTTCTATGGGTTCAAGAGGTTCAAAAGGGGTTGTGCGGCGCATAATAATCAGGAGTGCCGCAGAGTATAAATGGGGCGATGCCCGAAAGTCTACTGGATAGTGGATTTCCCATCTTTGTTTATCCATGAGCGCAGATGGCATGCTTACCGCTACAGGAAAAGCAGTCTCTGCCCCTTCGGGGCACTTTTTTTCGAAGGAGGGCGATCAGAGAAGCCAAATTTCTAATCCCTAATCCCTAGTCACTAATCCCTCTATCAAAAAAGCAGGCTTGCGCCTGCTCGTGATCAATCATTTCCGGGGAGGAAGTACGTCGGATCGACCGCATCGCCATGGATACGGACTTCATAGTGGCAGTGCGGGCCGGTACTGTTTCCCGTACTCCCGACAAGAGCAAGGATAGTGCCCTGCTCGACCTGCTGTCCTTCCGTGACGAGGATCGCAGAATTATGTCCATAGCGGGTCGTGATATCGCCGTCGTGCTTCACCTCGACGAGATAGCCATAGCCGTCCACCCAGCCTGCGCGAGTGACTGTACCAGAGGCCGTCGCTGAGACAGGCGCGCCATAATCGGCAGCAATATCGAGGCCTTCGTGGTAGGTGGAGCCGATGCCCCCAGGACTTGCGCGGAAGCCGTAACTGCTGGAGACCTGCCCTTTGACCGGCCAGATGTCCGGCGTCGCAGACGAGGCGGAAAGCAGCGTGGTCTGCATCCCGTAGGTCTGGTTCATCACCTGCTCACGCAGGACGATCATGGTCTTGATCTGCGCATCGAGACGCGCATCGAGCTGACGCATCGATCGCAAAAGACTGCCCGGCGTCGCATAGGAGGTACTTGCCCCCTGCTCTTTTACGGCTGCCGTTTTCGCCTTATCCGGTACGGTGGAGGCACCGCCGATGCCGCCCGTCATATTCTGCGCGGCGCCATTGCTATTGGCCTTCACCATGTCCTGCAGCTGATCGGAGAGCTTTTCTATCGTCGCTGTCTTGTCCTCCAGCGACTTCATCTTCTCCTCTGCCATTTTGAGCTGGTTCTGATAGAGCTGGTTCTGCCGGGAGAGGCTCTCCATAGACACGGCAGAGTACACCGCCGTCCCGAGGCTCGCTGCCAGAAGGAGGCCCGCTGCGATGCCTGCGATCTTCAGTTTTTTCCATTCGTCACTGTTGAAATGAAAGCTCACTTCGCCAGTGTCTGTATTTTCATTTCGTTTCATAGTTGCTTCCTTATTTCAGGTCATCCTCTCGGATGACAGGTCTCCCGTCACCGAGCGCGAGCCTTTATTTCCCGGCCGTATCAATGCGATGGTTATCCGGCTGGGACTTGGACAGGGCTTCGCCGCGCGTCTCATTCACAAGCTCCTGCGCTTCTGAAGCCATATCCGGCATCAGGGTATCCAGAGCCATATTGATGCTTTCCGCTTCTTCAGAAGAGAGAGCCTCCTTGCACTGGCCATTCACGATCTGCTTCGCATAGATGCGGGAGGTGTCGTGCCCCGCCAGCGAGGACAGGATGAAGCCGTTGTTCTTGCCGTCGAGCACGGTCAGCGAGAAGGAGAGCTTGTCGCCGGTGTCATCGAAGGCATCGTAGCGCACAAGTCCCACCTTTTGGAAGGAGGACAGCTGCATGGTCGCGAGAAGCTCCTGCTGATGCAGCATATTTTCGGAGGAACTCACCATTTCCCGAAGCTCTCTCACTTCGGTCGAGAGGCGCAGCTCGAGCGAGCCGCCGTCTTCGCCATTCATGAAATATTTGTACTTCTTGGCCAGACGGTTCAGCTTATTTCTCATGAGCAACATGTTCACGAGAAGAAGGATGAAAAGCACGATGACGATCGCACCGATGACATAAAAGATCATATTTGCACTCTGCATGATTTGTGTATATCTCCTGGGGATAGGGTTGTAGGTTAAAGGTTCAGGGTTCAGGGTTAGCCCATGGGACGGGGCGTCCCTTGATTGTGGATGAAAGCTCTGCTCGAATGAGGAATTAGGAATTAGGAATGGTGGTGGCGGCTTCGCCGAGATCCTTCGACTCAGGTCGCAGCTGTTCTGGCATTCGTTATCTCACATACGACGTTTCTCGCCGCTCAGGATGACGAAACGGGGCGATGCCCGAAAATGGAATTTAAGTCACTAGTCACTTGAGACTCCTAATCCCTAGCCACTAATCCCTAGCTACTCATCCCTGCTTTCAAACTTCAGGGTTCAGGGTTGTAGTGGCGGCTTCGCCGCAATTATATATAAGGCGATGTCCGAAGGTTTCTTAGGAAACAGGTTTCCCGTTTGAACTTTTCTGACATGATTCGTTTGACCGCAAACGGAAAAGATTTCCCGCTTCGCTCGAAATGACGATACGAGAGAGTCTGATGTCTCTTAGTCACTAGTCACTACATCCTACCTTTTCCCATTTAAAAATTCCGTGATTCGCTCAAATTCTTCATCATTTTTGAAGGTGATGGAGATCGTGCCGCTATGGGCATTTTTCCCGCGCCCGAGCTTGATCGCCACGCGGCTGCCGACGGACATGCCTAGTTTTTCTTCGATGGAGCGAAGGAAGGCGTGCGTCTGCGGATCGGCGATTTCTTTTTTCTTTTTCTTCTTTTCACGGGTCAGGTCTTCGACGTGGCGGGCCGAGAGACCTTCGTCTACGATCTGTTTCGCAAGCTGGACCTGCTCTTCGCCGGACGAAAGTCCGAGGAGCGGGCGCGCCTGGCCGGTCGTGAGCTTGCCTTCGACCATGAGCTTTTTCACTTCATCGGGGAAATCCGCGAGACGGAGCATATTGGCGATGTAGGGGCGGCTTTTGCCGACCTTGGCCGCCATCTGCTCCTGCGTCAGCCCATACTGATTGATCAGCTGCTGATAGGCTTCACACTCTTCGATCGGGTTCAGGTCTTCGCGCTGCAGATTCTCGATCAGCGCCACCTCTGCCATGGATCTGTCATCATAGGCAGAAACGATCGCCGGCACCGTCTTGAGCCCTGCGAGATCCGCCGCCCGCAGACGGCGCTCGCCGGTGACGAGCTCATACTCAAAGTCGCCGTCCTTGTCACGGTAGCGCACCGTGATCGGCTGGATCAGTCCTTTTCCCTTGATGGAAGCCGCCAGATCTTCCAGCGACTTAAAATCAAACTGGCGGCGCGGCTGCCAGGGATTGGGATGGATCTTGGAAATATCCAGCTCAATGACCTTGCCCGTCTCATCCAGTGCATTTTCCAGAAGAGAGCCGAGCCCCCGTCCCAATTTTCGCTTAACCACGTTTCAATACCTCCCGGCACAGCTTCTTATACGCCTCTGCTCCCTTGGACTTGGGCGCATAGGTCAGGATCGGCTCACCGAAACTCGGAGCCTCCGATAATTTCACGGTCCTTGGAATCACTGTCTTGAAGACCTTAGAACCGAAATACGTCTTGACTTCCTCCGCCACCTGCAGCGACAGATTCGTCCGTCCGTCGAACATCGTGAGGAGGATCCCCAGGATACGGAGCGACGGATTCAGCTTGCGGCTGACGATCTGCACCGTCTTCACCAGCTGCGAAAGCCCTTCCAGTGCATAGAATTCCGCCTGGATCGGGATCAGGATCGAATCGGATGCGACAAGCGCATTGAGCGTCATCAGCCCCAGCGATGGCGGGCAGTCGATCAGGATGAAATCATAGGCATCCTTCAGCGCTTCGATCTTTTTCTTCAGGATGTGCTCCCGTCCGTCCATGGCCGACAGCTCGATATCCGCCCCCGCAAGATCGATGGAGGAAGGAAGAAGAGAGAGCTTCTTCACCGCTGTCTTGACGATGGCCTCTTCTGCGTCCGCATCATCGAGCAGCACATCATACAGATTCTTTTTGAGCTCCACATCCTTAGAGAGTCCGCTGGTGGAATTTCCCTGCGCGTCTTCGTCGATAAGAAGCGTCTTTTTCCCGCGGTCTGCCAGGTAGGCCGCCAGGTTCACCGCCGTGGTCGTCTTCCCCACGCCGCCCTTCTGATTGATAATGCTGATGATCACGCCCATAGCTTTCTTCCTTTCATCGATAGTCACTTTATTATACCATGATTGTATGGGGTTATGGGAGAAAAAATGAAGCTCTCCTGCTTCCGAAGGCCCCCGCGGAAGCGGATATGCCGGTGAGCGCTTCGCGCGGTTTTCATGGCTCACGGAAATACAGATCTCCCATTTCTGCGTTCTGAGACCATCCCTTACATGAAAAAAAAGATCGCCCGACCGCCGGACTCTCCCGATCCCCCTCCCAAGGCTTTTTTCATCAAAAAAGCGAAGCCTCTCGGCTTCGTTTTATTGATCTGCAAAGCAGCGTTTTTTCTTTTTGAAGATCGTCCCCATGATGGTGTGCAGTTCACCTAACGCATCCGGATTCAGCGTATAAAAAATATGCTTCCCATCACGACGATCAAGGACCAGACCGGACTCGACCAGCACCTTCATATCATGCGAAAGCGTCGGCTGGGTGATGGCGAAGGCTTCCTGCAGCTTATTGGCACACTGGGCATGGCAGGATAGCATGTCGACGATCTTCAACCGTTTCGGATCGGAGATGGCTTTCAAAATTTTCGCCGTATCAATGTAGATCTGTTCCATAAATGCTCCATCAGTCAGTCAAGATTCATAGAATACATTTTCTTCAATGAATTGAAATATTTCTATAAATGGTAACAGAGCAGGCATGGAATGTCAAGAAAATCATGGCATGGGCGTGACCAGCCTCTCGTGTTCTGCCAAAAGGGATAGGAAAAGACCGCTGCTCCGATCACTGGGGAAAAGCGCCGCCTTTGCTCCTTCATTTCCGGCCTGCCTACGGCTCTGGGGAAGCGCTGATTGAATCGCAGAGTCAGATTTTACAAGAATTTTTATACATAGCTTCGTCATAACCTTCCTTAAATAGCCCGCTATTCGCGTCAGGTTATTCCTTGCCATGCATAAAAATTCAAGAGTAAAATCTGACAACGATTTAATCAGTGTTTCCCTAGAAATTTTTCCTCTTCTGTTTATTATGAAAAAGTGTTATATTATAGGAAGAAATAGCAATTTCCTTGCTATAAATTGGTCGTGAGGTGATAAACATGGCAGAAGTAACTGAAAAGAGCATCATCGTCAATGGCGTCGACAAATATCTCGTCGCTGATCTGAAACGTGTTTATGGCGGCGTAAGCTACCAGGGTGAGGAATACGTATTCCTGCAGTTCCCGGTCGTCGGCGATACCGTCAGAGACTACCGTCCGGACAGCTACACCACCGCTATTATGCTCGGTGATGAAGTATTCGATGGACAGACCTTCCATTACCACATCACTCTGACCTATGATGGTCATGTCAGAGAAGTGGCTTACCTGGGTCTTGATGACGCAGGCAGACCAGACACCGTAGATGTCGAATAAGCCATAAAAAAAGAGCTCCCGCGGGAGCTCTTTTTTTATGGCTTATTCGATGAAGACGCAAGAGATACAGCCGGCTTTCGAAGAGTGCTTCAAAAACCTTCCACAGCGCCTCTTCCTCATTTTACTTCTTCATCCGGATCCCCGGCAGGAGCAAGAGGGCGCTCACGATCAGCCCGACAAAGAGCGGGTCGATCGTGAGCTTTACCACCGTCGCCGTGAGGAGTGCGGCCGCTGTACTTCCGAGCATGGAAAGGACGGCCCAGCCTCTCTTCACATGCCCCGGCCAGAAAACAGCGAGCGTCAGGGGCAGGAAGATCCCGCCGCCGCGAAGCGCCATGGAAATGTACGTCCAAAAAAGCACCTCACTCCCGCGATTCAGGATGGCGATGAAGCAGGCCAGAAGCATGACGAAAAGCACGGTCAGCTTATTCACCGTCAGCATCTTCCGGTCATCGGTCATGCGACAGAGCGGCACGATCATATCGCGTGTGATCATCGTACCGATGCCGAGCGTGAGCCCGCCGATCCCGCCGATCAGCGACAGGATGATGCCGCCCATGGCCAGACCTCCGAGGAGCGGATGTACCTCATTGATGAGGTAGGTCGGAAGCACCATGATCGGCTGTATATCCGGATACAAAGTCTGCATATAGAGGCCGACCGCGACAGAAGGCAGACCAACGGGAATGACGATGGCTGCCGCTAAAAAGCAGCCTGCCGATGCAGTGGACGGCGTATCCGCAGAGAAAATGCACTGGATATATGTCTGCGTACAGAGTACCCCCACGAGGACGGAAAAAAGATTCGCCAGCGCAGGCTCTGCGCCGCGCCCGAAGAGGGAAAATTGAGCAGCGGGAAACTGACTCCACGCAGCAGTCTCATGGACCGTCTGAAAGGCTTCCCATCCTGCAATGAAGAGAGCCACCCAGATGATCCCCATTTTCAGCATACCGCCGATCCCCGCTGATTTCATCCCGCCAAAGAATGTATAGGCAGCGACCAAAAGGATCAGAAGCGCAGAAGCGGTATACGCATCGACGTGAAAGACCTCTGCTACGATCTCTATCCCCGGCAGACAGCTCGCCACCGCAGAAAAAAGGATACCGATGGAGGAAATCACCGAAGAAAGCTCCTCCGCCTTCTTCCCGTAGTGCATCGCCAGAAACTGCGGGATCGTCTCAAGCCCCGTGCCGCGCATTTTCTTTGCATAAAAAAGCCCCATGATGATGAAGGCGATACCGCTCCCCAGTGTGAACCACCACGCGGAAAGGCCAAAATGATACGCCAGTTGCGCCGTCCCCACTGTAGCGCCCCCGCCGACTACCGTCCCTGCGATACTTCCTGCGACAAGCGGCGCTCCCGCTGACCGGCCGCCGACGCTGTATCCAGCCGCCGATCTCACCGACCGCGAGCTATAGATCCCGATCCCGATCACACATACGAGCGTCGCGATGATGATCCCCATGTGCATCATGGTCAAATGCATATCGATTCCTTCTTTCCTTCTTATTCTTTATTTCGTAAAGCCCATTATAGCAGAATGGAAAGGGGGATTCTAGAATAGGGAAAAGGGTTCAGGGCTAGCCCATAGGGCGTGATGTCCATTGATTACGGATGAAAGCTCTGCTCGAATAAGGAATTAGAAATGAGAAATGAAGGTGACGGCTTCGCCGAAAATATATGAGGCGATGCCCGAAAGTAGAATTCAAGTCACCAGTCACTGTGCGTCCCTAATCCCTAGCTACTAATTTCCAGTCACTACCACGAAAAAAGGAGCCCATCATGTACCAGGCAGTTCTCTTCGATATGGATGGCACGATCCTCGATACCATCACCGATCTTACGATCTGTACCAATTACGCACTTTCCCAGCTGGGAAAGCCCCATGAATTTCCCGCAGAGCTCGTGAAGCTCTGCTACGGCTGCGGCATCGAAGCCGACATGCAGAAAGCACTCGCCATGGCCGCCGGATGCGCCGGTGAAGACTTGGAATACGTAGAAAATCCTACGCCGCTTTCCTCCTACGGTCTTACAGCGCAGGACACCGCCCGCCTGCAGTCGATCTTCGTGCCCTACTACAGCGCACACTGCCACCTTCACACCACCCCCTACGACGGCATCCCCGCTCTCCTTTCCGCGCTTCGGAAAAGAGGGATCCGTACCGCCGTCGCCTCGAACAAAGACGAAGCGGATGTAGCGAAGCTCGCCGCGATGCATTTCCCCGGTCTTTTCGACGCCATCATGGGCAATTCCCCTGCCATCCACAGAAAGCCTGCGCCCGACATGCTTGATCGCATTCTTCATGACCTTTCCATTCCGAAAGAACAGGCTGTCTATATCGGTGACTCGGAAGTAGACATAGAGACAGCAAAAAACGCCGGCCTTGCCTGCATTTCCGTCACATGGGGATTTAGAAATAAAAGCTTCCTCGCCCGCCATGGCGCGACACGCATCGTAGAGAATGCAACGGAGCTGGCCATGGAATTGGGAATGAGGGAGTCATAGGTTCAGGGGCATCCCTATGGGCATGCCGCCCCTTCATTGGGGATAAAAGCTTTGCTCGAATAAGGAATGAAGGTGGCGGCTTCTCCGCAAGTATATATGAGGCGCTCGGTTGCTTTCATAAACGACGCACTTATCCGCTTTCCCCACTCTCTTTCATACCGCCAGTGCCCTATCCGCCCCTTCGGGGCACCTTCCCCTCGAGGGGAAGGCTATTAAGCTAAGCGGCAGAACGTTCTTGGCTCCCCATCGGGGGAGCTGCCTGAAGGGCTTGTGCAAGCGAACTGGATTTTTAGGAGTGAAGCGACGCGAAAATCCAGAGCGGTATTGCATGAAAGTGTTGGAATATCGATAGCATTGGACTATTCAACATAGCACGCTATACCGTTAGCACGCCCCTATTGCCTTCGGCACTTCCCCCGAAGGGGGAAGCAAGACGTTACGTAGCTAACGATTTTCTTAACTTAATAGCATTACCTAGAGGGGAAGGCTGCGATACGAGAATACCATCTTCCCAAAAAAAGGCGGCGAAGCCGCCACGAGAGCCCTAAACCTTGAACCCTGAACCAAATGAAAGCAAAGTAAAAAGGGGCTGTGAAGAAATGAGGATTCATTTCTTCACAGCTCCTTTTTTATATGTCTCACATTATTTATGTTCAAAAATATCGACGCGGCGAGCGGCAGCGTGATCCTTGCTGTCACTGTCTGCCCCTTTCACCATTTCGACCAGCTTTGTCGCATCGACGCCCTGAGAGACAGCGTATTCCTTGACGCTCTTCACGCGCTGGGCAGCGAGCTCTTTGTTGTACTCTGCACTGCCGGTCGGATCCGCACGGCCGACGAGCTTGAAGACATGGCCGGTTTCCTTGGCCTGTTTCACAAAGGCATCCAGATTCACCTTCTGGGCATTCTGAATATCCGCCGAGTCACTTTCAAAGAGGACGCTATTCAGATAGTAATCATTTTCCGCTGCCTTAGCCGGTGTTTCTGCCGGAAGCGCTTCTTCCGGAGCCTCTGTCCTCACCACGCTCACATCGCTAGGCTCATCTTCTTCGAAATCATAATTCTTCGAAGGCTCTTCCTCATAGGACATGACCGGGTCATGTCCGCCGAAGCGATACGAAACGCCTGCCAGGAATCCCTTATAAGAGACATTGCGGTCACTGTTTCCGCGGGTATTCATATAGCGATAGCCAGCCGTCAGATCCACATCACTGTCGACAGCCATGTTCACGCCGGCCTCCCACATGGAGGTCTCTTCCGTACCGAGAGCCCCTTTGGCATAGACATCGACGACGTCCGTCACAGGCTGACGGGCTACGACGCCCAGCTGGAAAATGTTGTTGGTGGCTTTGCCATTATCAAGCATCCCCGACGGATAGTCCTTCATAGCGATGCGGTTCCAACCCGCAAAGGCAGCGACCTGCGGATGCAGGGAGTACACGGCATTGAGTTCATTCATATTTCCATTCGTATGATCGGTGTGAAGGCCGGTGTACTGGTACTGCGCTGCCCATTTATCGGTGATCCCATAGCTCACGCCGCCCAGAAAATTCCATTCTCCATCCGACTTGTAGCCGGCGGTGCGAGCCGCCGAGTCCCACATGCCTGCATTGATCTCAAATTCACCCGGACGGAAGGTCGTCTGCGGGGATGCAAATGCGGTCGTAGAGATCGCAGCCAGCGCCAGCATCATAGCGATTGTCTTTTTCATGATCTTCACCTCGTAGAAAAAATCAGGGAAAGTGTCATAGGATATTGGTCATATATATCTTATTATATCATTCCATGTAAAGGCGAAGGACTCGCCAGTACCGGGCGGCCCTCGGAGCGTGCTGTCCCATGATTACGTTTGAAAGCTCTGCTTGAATGAGAAATTAGGAATGAGGAATTAGGGATTAGGAGTGACTGGTGACTGGGATTCGCCGGTATCGTCATCCCGAGCGTAGCCGAGGGATCTTTACTGCACTGCGGGAATTAGCGTGTATGCGCCGAGGGAAAACGATGTCCTGGTGCTGTCTCACATCAGGCGATGAACGTTCTGCAATAAAGATTGAGGGCTACGCTCGAAATGACGATGCGCGCGAAGCGCTATCAAAACTCCGCGGCGCTTCTGATTTTTATGCGCCGCACCACCATTCCTAATCCCCAATTCCTAATCCCCAATTCCTAATCCCCAATTCCTAATCCCCAATTCCTCATCCCTAGCCACTCATCCCTAGCTACACATCCCTGCTTTCAAACTTAACCCGTGGGGCGTGCTGTCCCTTAATTGCGTGCGAAAACCTCGCTTGAATAAGAAATGAGAAATGGAGCATAAGAATGTAGAAGCGCCGCGGAGGTTTGAAACCAGCGGTTTTCTCGTATCGCAAACCTAATCCCTAGCTACTAGTCCCTAGTCACCTATCCCTAGTTTCCGCCTTTCATCATATCCTGCATTTCTTCGATCATGCCGACATTGCCGCTTTCGATGAGACGGCGGAATTCGTCGAGCTGGTTCTTGATCTCCTTCGACATTTCCGGAAATTCCGGCGCAATATCGCGCAGCGCCCTGATGACGATCTGCGAGACGACAAAGCGGGTATACCATTTATTATCCGCCGGAACGATGTACCACGGCGCAGCCTTTGTGCTGGTCGCTGTGATCATTTCGCTGTAAAGCTCCTGATAGCGGTCCCAGTAGCGGCGTTCATTGATATCTGCCATAGAGAATTTCCAATTTTTCTTCTTGTTCAGGATGCGCTCGGCCAGACGGTTGCGCTGCTCATCCTTGGAGACATGGAGAAAGATCTTGATGACATGGAAGCCATTCTCCCCCAGATAGCGCTCCCAGTCCTTGATCTGCCGGTAGCGGGTATCCCAGATATTTTTATTGACCAGATTCTGCGGCAGCTTGTCCTCTTTGATGAGGTCATGCACGCGGGTCACGATGACATCCTCATAGTGGGAACGGTTGAAGATGCCGATATCCCCGCGGCGCGGCAGCGCGCGATTGATACGCCACATGTAGTCGTGGTCCTTTTCTTCACTGTTCGGCTGCTTGAAGGAAACGACATGGACGCCATTCGGATCCAAATGTGAGAAGACATGCTTGATCGTCCCGTCCTTGCCTGCCGCATCCATCGCCTGCAGGACGATGATGAACCCATAGGTACTCTGTGCATAGAGCTTTGCCTGCAAGAGATTGATCTCTTCCAATGCTTCCGGAAAAGCAGCCGTCTTGACGGCTTCCTTGTCGATGTCGATATCGCAGGCCGTGGCGATCTTTTTGAGGTTGATCTTATCGCCTTCCTTGGCACGATAGCGGTCAATGTCGATCTTGATCTCAGGCATTTCTTTTTCCATGGTCGTTCTCTCCTTTTGATAATGATTGTTGTTATAAGTGTATTTGTTTCACGTGAAACAGGAAACGGAGCCTCGCTCCCATCCGCAAGCGGAAAGGATCTCCCGCTGACGCCCGAAATGGCGGCGCAAGAGGACCTAAGCTCTGCCGCCTTACTTCTTGATCGCCTGCTGGATTTCTTCGAGCGACTTCACATCCACAGAGGAGATGAGCTTTTTGAATTTTTCGAGCTGCTCGGCGATGTCCGGAGCTAGCGGCGGGAACTGGGGATCGATCTTCTTCAGTGCCTGCAGTGTGATCTGCGAGACGACGTATCGGGTGTACCACTTGTTATCCGCCGGAACGATATACCACGGCGCATAGTCTTTCGATGTTTTGGAGATCATTTCTCCGTAAATTTCCTGATACTGGTCCCAGTACTGGCGC
This sequence comes from Dialister sp. i34-0019-2H8, assembly GCF_042846925.1. Lineage (NCBI taxonomy): Bacteria > Bacillati > Bacillota > Negativicutes > Veillonellales > Veillonellaceae > Dialister > Dialister sp. i34-0019-2H8. The sequence goes on along the minus strand of NZ_BAABYQ010000001.1, from coordinate 7,330 downwards.
TCACGCATATCTGCCATGGAGAATTTCCAGTTTTTCTGCTGGTTGAAGATGCGGTCCATGAGGCGCTTCTGCTGCTCCTCTTTGGATACATGCAGAAAGATCTTGAACATGGGGAAGCCGTTGGCTGCCAGATATTTTTCCCAGTTTGTGATCTGCTCATAACGCTCTTCCCAGATGTCCTTGTGAATGAGATTTCTCGGAAGCTGCCCCTGATGGATCAGATCATGAATGCGCGTCACGATGACGTCTTCATACTGCGAACGGTTGAAAATGCCGATATTTCCGCGCTCCGGCAGGGCTTTATTGATGCGCCACATGTAATCATGATCCTTCTCCTCACTCGTCGGCTGCTTGAAGGAGACGACCTTCACGCCGCCCGGATTGAGGCTCGCAAAGACATGGTTCACCGTACCGTCCTTGCCGGCCGCATCCATCGCCTGCAGGACGATGATGAGACCGTAGGTATTCTGGGCATAGAGCTTTTCCTGAAGCACCTTCAATTTTTCGATGGTTTCCGGAAAATATCTTTCCTTCACTTCTGCTTTCTCGATCTTCACATCGCAGGCTGTCGGGAAATCCTTCAGTGAGATCTTTTCTCCTTCTTTGACGCGATACCGATCGATATCGATCTTTCCATTCTTACTTTCCGGCATACAGATCCTTCCTTTCTGTCTGACGGGCCATATATCCGCGGAAAATCAAGCCCATTTCTTTCGCATTTGCTTTTATTATAGTGCATTTTCCCCATATGCATTTAATAAAAAAGCAATAGAGACAGTTATAGAAAATTTATTCACAAAGCCGGAAGAAGGCAGGTATAGTATAATGGAAGTAATAAGTAGCTGGTGAACAGTGACTAGGGATTAGGGATTAGGGATTAGGCTTACGATTTTCCCCAGCGCAGTAGCGCCCTACTATGAAATGAGCCTGTCAGGTTCAGATGGGACGAAAGGGGCGCACAATTCATATAGCCCCCTTATATGTATAACTTCGCCGCGCTTATCATTCTTATGCGCTGCACCAGCATTTTTTCATTTCGTATTTCACATTTCAACGGAGGCCTTTATGGACGAAGATAAGAAACCCACAGGAAAACGGTTTCGCCGGATGGAGAATATTTCCAGCGTATTTTCCTCCTCCGACCTGAACCATCGGCTCTTCGGTCACGAAGGATTCCAATTCTTCCTCTTCCAGAAGCGCTGGGAAAAGCTGGTGGGCCAGGTGATGGCGAAGGAGTCCTATGTCTCAAGCTATAAGAATGACGTGCTCTTCGTGACTGTCACGAATTCCGTCTTTCTCCAGCAGCTCTATGTCATCAAGAACGATATCCTTTCGCGCCTGTCGGAGGATGAATTCGGAAAGCGATTCACAGATATCTGCTTCATCGCCGGTCCGCGAAAGAAGAAATACCAGACCTTCACGACCTTAGATCCCATCAATCGCGCGATCGAAAAGGAGCAGCGAATGTATGACCAGCCGCTGACAGACAAGGAGACCGACTGGATCCGGCACTGGGTCAGTACGCATATAGAAAAGGAAGCTCTGCAGGCTCCCTTCTCCGATATGATGAAGGCTGTCCTTCAGATCCGAAAAGGCGAGCTCGCCGCCGGCTACCACCCATGCCCGCGCTGCGGCGCACTCACGCCGCCGGATACCTCGCTCTGCAGCAGCTGCGAACGCAAAAACCGTCAGGAAAAGCGCGCCCGCATCATCGAGCTGCTTCGAAGGAATCCGCATTTCACCTTTCAGGAGGTCACGAGCCGCTTCCCCTGTACCTATCCGCTCTATGAGTCCTGCGTGAATCAGCTGATCCACGGATATAAGGAGCGCATTTTTCATCAATTTGCCCGCCCGGATGAGAAGCGCCGCCTCCTCGCTCTCCTGACCCATCGCCCCATCGAGTCCATGACGGATCAGGAGGCGGAGGAAGCGCTGAAAAAGCTCCCCAAAAAGTCATGGTGAGAAAGGGATATGATCGGCCGTTTCCAAGCCGCCATACCCTTCCCTGCTGCGCCTATTTCCGCCAATAAAAAAAAGGAGCTGTGAAGAAATGAATCCTCATTTCTTCACAGCCCCTTTTTATTTTGCTTTCATTTGGTTCAAGGTTCAGGGTTCAGGTGGCGGCTTCGCCGCCTTTTTTTAGAAGATGGTATTCTCGTATCGCAGCCTTCCCCTCTAGGGGAAGGTGCCCCGCAGGGGCGGATAGGGTGACTATGGTATGAAAGACAGCTGGGATAAGGTTTCCCGGCTACTCCTATGAGAGCTGCAAGTCCCCCGCGGCAGATGGAACGCGAAAATGAGATGATCGTTATTTCACACCGACCTTTTTTTATTTATTTTCCATTTCTATCACAGTCCCCATGCCGACGAGTGCGGAATCGGTCCCTGTCATGAGTGTCTGGATCTTCTCTTTTTCCAGATACGCCATCAAAGCCTCCCTGCGCGCGGCATCGAGCTCGCTTCCGATGTCGTCTAAGAGCAGTACGGGATAGGAGCCCGTTTCCTCTTTGATGAATTCCATTTCCGAGAGCTTCATCGAAAGGATCGCTGTCCGCTGCTGTCCCTGCGAGCCATAGGCGGCGATGTCGAGCCCGTTCAGAAGAAACCGGAGGTCATCCCGATGCGGGCCGACAGAGGTATGCGCCAGACGGGCATCCATCTCACGATGCTGGGAAAGCATCGTCAGGTACCACTCCACCTCGGTGTGCGCCTCTTCTTCCCCCTGCTGCACATAGCGAATGGAAAGCGTCTCCTTCTCTCCCGTCAGATACCGCTCCAGCAAAGGGACCTTACGGTCCATCTTCGCGACCGTTTCCAGACGTTTTTTCACGAGGTAGGCTGCCCCCTTGGCGATCTGCATATCCCACAGATCCACTTCTGCTTTGCGTCCGGAGAGCTGCGCCTGACGGAAAGCCGCATTGCGCTGCTGCACGGCCCTGTTGTAGGAGAGGAGCGTCTCATAGTAGCGGGGAGAAACCTGTGAGATCTCCATATCCAGAAAACGGCGGCGGATGAGCGGCGCGCCTTTGATGAGCTGCAGCTCATCCGGTGTGAAGAGGACCGTCCGGAAGAGCCCTAGAAGCTCCTTGCGGCGGATCGGCGTATCATTCAGATAGAATTTCTTTCCCTTCCCGCGCACCATGCGGATCTTCAGCACATGCGAGGTCTGATGCACGCGGTAGGTCAAGAGGATCGAGCCCTCCTCCGCGCCGAGCCGGATCATGTCATTATCATTCGCCGTGCGAAAGGACTTCCCCACGGAGCTGTAATAGATGGCCTCGATGAGATTCGTCTTGCCGCAGCCATTGGGACCGGCGATGAAGGTCAGTCCCTTTCCGGGCTCTATGGTTTTATCATCCAGATTTCTGATATGGATCAGACGAAGCTTTTCGCAGTACATGGGAGATCCTTTCGTAGTTCCTGACTCGCAGTGGTTTCATTTCTTTCTCCTATTATACCCCATTTTCCCCACGAAAAAAGGCGATGTGAAGTAACGATCATCTCATTTTCGCGTTCCATCTGCCACGGGGACTTGCAGCTCTCATAGGAGTAGCCGGGAAACCTTATCCCAGCTGTCTTTCATGCCATAGTCACCCTATCCGCCCCTGCGGGTACCTTCCCCTAGAGGGGAATGCTACGATACGAGAATACCATCTTCTAAAAAAAAGGCGGCGAAGCCGCCACGAGAGCCCTGAGTCCTAGTTACCAGTCAACGCACTCCGCTTTTCTCCCTCCTTCCTTTGGAAGGAGGTGCCCCGAAGGGGCGGAGGTTGGCTGCGTGAAGCGATATTTTCACACGCGGGGATGCCAACCCCGCCTCGCTTCGCTCGTCTGCCCCTTCCAGAGGAAGGGGCGAGAATAATTCTTGATCGGGCATCGCCCCACATATAATTGCGACGAAGCCGCCACGAGAGCCCTGAACCTTGAACCCTGAACCAAATGAAAGCAAAGTAAAAAGGAGCTGTGAAGAAATGAATCCTCATTTCTTCACAGCTCCTTTTCCTTTTCCTTTTCCCTATTCGGCCTTCATCTGATACTCCCTGCCATCGATGGCAAGGACATCTCCGGGACGGATCTTCTTGCGTTTTTCATGGACAGGATTGCCATTCAGCTTCACCTGATGCCGGGCAAGGTAAGCGCCGGTCTCTCCGCCGGAGCTGATCGCATCGATCTTTTTCAAAAGCTGGTCAAGCTGGATGTAGTCTCCGTAGACGGCTATGATCTCCATCAATGTCTCCCCCTCATCGGTGTCACGACATACTGGTAGGCTTTATCTTCTTCCTGCTCTACCAGAAGCGGGCCGTTTTTCTGCAGATGCAGGATGACTGTCTCGCCCTCAGAATGCTTCAGGATATCTTCGATATAGTTGCAGTTGTAGGTGATCTTGATCGGCTCGCCTTCGAGCTTGATGGGGATCGATGTGCTGCTGCGGCCGATCGCAGGATCCTCTTCGTAAATCTCCACCGCATCCTCATGGAAGATGAAATTGATGGTATGGTAGTCCACACCGCTGGAGATCGGGCTGACGAAACGGACGGCTTCCTGAAAATCGTGAACATTGACTGTCACGAGTGCATCATGATGGGTCGGGATGACGCGGTGGTAATCCGGATATTCACCGTTGAGAAGGCTGGTAATGAAGTACGTGCTGCCAAAGGTGAAGGCGACATGGTTTTTAGACCAGGAGATCTCGACGGTGCTGTCCTCTTCGTCCGGCAGCAGGCGGACCACATCCGAAAGGATGCTGCCGGAAACGACGAAGCGTCCTTGGGCGCTTGCTTCCTCCGGCAGTGTGATCTCTTTGGCAGCTAGGCGGTGCGTATTGGTCGCTGCCATGATGAAGCGGTACTGATCGACCTCAAAGAGCACACCGGTGAAAAGCGGTTTCTGTTTGTCGGAAGCCGTGGCAAAGGAGACCTGACCAGTCATTTCTTTGAAGTCTTGGCAAGAGACTGTCGCATGATTGGTATGCTCCATTTCTTTGACTTCCGGGAAATCATTGATGTCGCGGGTCGGAAAGCGGGCAAAATAAGAGCCGCAGGTAAAGGAGACCATATTTTCCTCTTTTTTCTTTTCCATAACAATATCCCCTGCCGGCATCATGCGGATCGTGCTTTGCAGCTGGCTGGCAGCGATCACGATAATGCCTTCTTCCTCGATCATGGCCGGGCAGCTTGTTTTGATCCCGATGGTGTAATCATTGGCCTGCAGCTCGACTTTTCCGTTTTCTGCAGCAATAAAGTATCCGTTATTGGTATTGGATGTAATTTTTGCCTGTGCAGCCCGCTGTACGCGGTCGATCGCATCAGACAATTCCGTTTTGTCGAAAATGACTCTCATGGCAGCACCTCTAAAAAATAACGATGATAGATAAAAGATAGTAGTCGCCGTAGTAGGGCGGTGTGAATAAGTGAATAACTCTGTGAAAAGTGAGATTTTCTCGGATCTCGCGGTTTGTTAAAAAGGATTGAATAACTTTTTTGGGAATTCACGGTTTTCACAGTTTTTTACGAACCTGACGTTTTTCACAGTTTTTCAGCAGGATATTGGATGATGGGAAATGGGGTTGTTCACAGTGAGTGAGTGGCATGGGAGAAAGGGATACTTTACCTTATCCGCCCATGGGGTCCCTTATCCCCGCTGCTTTAAGAGCTTTCGGATCGCTTCGATAGAAGCGCGGGTCTGCGGGTCACGCTCGATGTCTTTTTCCACGCGTTCGCAGGCATAGAGGACTGTCGAGTGGTCTTTTCTATGGAAATAGTCACGCAGCGTCGGGTAGGACTCGTTCAGCTCATTGCGGCACAGGTACATGGCGATCTGGCGCGGGATGACGATCTTCTGCGGACGGCCGCGGCCGAGGAGCTTATCCTTCTTGACGCCGTAGTACTGGCAGACGGTATCGATGATGAAGTCGACGGTAAGCTCTTGTCGGTTGTCGAGGGGGATCTGGTCTTTCAGCGCATCCTTGGTGAAGGCGAGCGTGATCGTTTGTTTCTTGATCTGCGAGAAGGTGACGAGCTTATTGAAAGCCCCCTCCAGCTCACGGACATTGGTATTGATATGACTTGCGATATAGTCGACCACGTCTTTCGGGAGTGTGATATTGAGCTTTTCTGCTCTCTGCTGAAGGATGATACAGCAGATCTCATAGTCCGGCGGAGAGATCGGGGCGACGAGCCCGCTCGAGAAGCGCGTCTGCAGGCGGTCTTCGAGCTTGTCGATATCCTGCGGTGTGCGGTCGCTCGTCATGATGATATGCTTCTTCTTATCGAAGAGGTCATTGAATGTATTGAAGATCTCCATCTTCGTCGCATCCTTGGAGCCGAAGAACTGCACGTCGTCGATCAGGAGAAAGTCCAGATTTCTATACTTGGCACGGAATTTCGGCATGGTGTGATTCTGGATGGCATCGATCAGCTCATTGGTGAAAGTCTCGCTCGAGACGAAGAGGACGGAAAGCTCCGGCTTGTTTTCGTGGATGTAGTTGCAGATGGCGTGGAGCAGATGCGTCTTGCCAAGGCCGGAGGGTCCGTAGATGAAAAGAGGGTTCATTTTCTGGTCGGCCTGATCCGGATGGTCGGCCGTCTTGGCGACCGCATAAGCGGCCTGAAAGGCGATCTCGTTGCAGTTGCCATGGACGAAGGTGGAGAAGGTGTATTCTTCATTGACCGGATTCGGCAGGAAGGCATTTCTCTTCTTCGGCTCGCTGCGCACAGGCGCATCGAAGAGGGAGGTCTCTCCGAGCTCCCGGATGTCAGGGAGCGGTACCTCATCGGCCGTCATAGGCTTCAGCTTGGAAAAATCCGGCGGCATGGCTTCCTTCGGAAAGGGATCATCGATATCAGGTTCCGGGAGAGGCGCAGGCGTATTTTCATAGGGGGCATCGGCTGTCTCATGGGCCATCGGGAAGGGTGCCTCGCTCGCTGCCTGCTTTTTGGAGGCGCCGGCTTCCGGAACCGGCGGCATCGGCGCGGGCTCCGCGGGCTGGTTCATGATATCGGAGATCTCGATGGAAAGCTGCTTCCCCGTGATGTCGAAAATAATTTTTTCCAGCTTTCCTTTATATACATTTTCGATCCATGGTTTCCGCCTCTTGTTTTTGGGCGAAATCGTCAGTGTGTTTTCTGTCATGGAGATAGGAAAGACTTCGTTGGAAAACATGTCATAGTACGGGTGGTCATACTGGTCGATATAGTCCAGGATCTGATCCCATAATTGAAAGAAGTCCATAGGGTACCTCGCTTGCCATACATAGGGCAGCCGCCGTGGCTGTGACTATGTGAATGACTTTGTGAATAATTGTGAATAAGGCGTTGTCTCCGATCGGACT